>NZ_CP145263.1:1221896-2443792 GCF_040739495.1 Staphylococcus capitis subsp. capitis
GAAGCTTCAGAACTTCGAAATGGATTCTGACCAGATGGATGATTTCTTCGATCAACTAAATGATAATGATATAACGCTTGTTAATGAAAAAGATAGTTCAGATACAGATGAGAAATTAAATCCAAATGATTTAAGTGCCCCTCCTGGTGTCAAAATTAACGACCCAGTTCGTATGTATCTTAAAGAGATTGGTAGAGTTAACTTATTAAGCGCTCAAGAAGAAATAGAGTTAGCTAAAAAAATTGAACAAGGCGATGAAGTAGCAAAATCTCGTCTAGCTGAAGCCAACTTACGTCTTGTTGTTAGTATTGCTAAAAGATATGTAGGAAGAGGTATGTTATTCCTTGATTTAATTCAAGAGGGTAACATGGGCTTGATTAAAGCTGTAGAAAAATTTGACTTTAGTAAAGGGTTTAAATTTTCAACATATGCGACTTGGTGGATTAGACAAGCAATCACTAGAGCTATTGCTGACCAAGCACGTACTATCCGTATTCCTGTGCATATGGTTGAAACAATTAATAAATTAATACGTGTTCAACGCCAACTTTTACAAGACTTAGGCCGAGATCCTGCACCAGAAGAAATTGGTGAAGAAATGGATTTACCACCTGAAAAAGTACGTGAAATCTTGAAAATTGCTCAAGAGCCTGTATCTCTTGAAACGCCAATTGGGGAAGAAGATGACAGTCATTTAGGTGACTTCATTGAAGACCAAGAAGCTCAAAGCCCATCAGACCATGCAGCTTACGAACTGTTAAAAGAACAACTTGAAGATGTTCTTGACACATTAACTGATAGAGAAGAAAATGTATTACGTTTAAGATTTGGTTTAGATGATGGACGTACAAGAACACTTGAAGAAGTAGGTAAAGTATTTGGCGTAACACGTGAACGTATACGCCAAATCGAAGCTAAAGCTTTAAGAAAACTAAGACATCCTAGTCGTAGTAAGAGACTTAAAGATTTCATGGATTAAAATAATAATGTTGGGGATGTAGCTATGAATTAATGCATATTAATTTTACCTCGCCCAATTGGATCATCACACTTGAGAGGGTGGGATAATGAATTCAACTTTTAATATACTGAATTCAATCCCGCTCTTTTTTAATACATATGAGGAGTTTAAAAATGATTAATTTAAACCAAAGATTATTGCGTGTGTGTTCATTTTTAAAAGAAGGAACGATAGCTGATATTGGTTCGGACCACGCATATCTACCTATTTATGCCATCCAAAATAAGATATGTAACAGTGCAATTGCTGGAGAAGTCATCAAAGGACCGTACAAAGCTGCGCTAAATAATGTAGCTGAAAATGACTTAGGTGATTCGATTGAAGTTCGCTTAGGAGACGGTTTAGCAGTTATCAATCATGATGATGAAATTGATAATATAACGATTTGTGGCATGGGAGGACCTCTCATTGCTAAAATTTTAAAAGAAGGTCAAGAAAAATTAACACATCACCCAAGACTTATTTTACAGAGCAACATCCAAACACAAGTTTTAAGAAATGTATTAACTTCACTGAATTATGAAGTTATAAACGAGGTTATCCTTGAAGAAAAAGGACATATTTATGAAATTGTAGTTGCTGAATTCAACCAATCTATAATGCCACTTTCTACAAAAGAAGAAAAATTTGGCCCGTATTTATTAGAGGAAAAAAATGAACATTTCTACAAGAAATGGAATAGAGAACTTGAAGCACTTTATCACATTAAGTCACAATTGAATTCATCAACGCATCATGAGAGACTAAAAGAAATTGACAGTGAAATAAATCTCATACAAGAGGTGTTAGATAATGAAATTGAGTAAACTCATGTCCATTTTAGATTATCATGTCCCATTTTCCACTGCAGAATCATGGGATAATGTCGGATTATTAATCGGTGATGAGAATCAACAAGTAAATGGTATATTAACCGCTTTAGATTGTACTGAAGAGGTTGTCGATCAAGCGATAGATAAAAATATCAATATAATCATTGCACATCATCCACTCATCTTTAAAGGTATAAAAAATATTGTTCAAACTGGTTATGGCAAAATTATACGTAAATTGATTCAAAATGATATTAATCTTATCGCAATGCATACAAATTTAGATGTAAATCCTAGTGGCGTCAATAAAATGTTGGCAGATACACTTGATTTAAATAACGTTAACCAGATTAACCAACGTTACACGACATATTATAAGGTTCAAACTTTTATTCCTAAAGAAAATGTTGAAAACTTTAAAGACCAATTAAACCAACTCGGCTTAGCTAAAGAAGAGAATTACGAATATTGTTTCTTTGAAAGTGCTGGAAAGGGACAGTTCAAACCTGTTGGAGAAGCTAACCCTTACCTTGGTCAACTTGATAGTATAGAATATGTAGATGAGATTAAGCTTGAATTTATAATTTCTGAAAATGAAAAGCAAATTACAGAACAAGCAATTATAAACTATCATCCTTATGAAACACCTGTTTATGATTTTATTAAACTACAAAGACAAAGCGAATTTGGATTAGGTATTATAGGTGAACTTCCTCATACTATGACTTTAGATGAGTTTTCTAGTTACGCTAAAGAGAAATTAAATATTAATAGTTTAAGATATACTGGTAATTCTGACGCGGTGATTAATAAAGTTGCAATGATCGGTGGTTCAGGTATAGGTTTCGAGTATGAAGCTCACAGTAATGGTGCAGATGTATTTGTTACTGGAGATATCAAACATCACGATGCATTAGACGCTAAAATACAAGGAGTCAATCTGCTTGATATCAACCACTATAGCGAATATGTAATGAAGCAAGGGTTAAAATTGTTACTAGAAGATTGGTTATTTGAGTATAAAGATATGTTCCCTATCGAAGCCTCAAATATTGATACTGATCCTTTTACTTATAAATAACAAATTGCTTATTAGACTTTAAAGGAGGCCATAACATGGCGAAACATCCATTTGAGCATTTTAATTTAGACGAAAGTTTAATTAAAGCGGTTCAAGATCTTAATTTTGAAAAACCTACAGAAATACAAAATAAAATTATCCCAAGAATATTAAAAGGCACTAACTTAATAGGTCAATCACAAACTGGTACAGGAAAGACGCATTCTTTCTTATTACCTTTAATACAAATGATTGATGTTGATCTCCAAGAACCCCAAGCCATTGTAGTTGCACCAACACGAGAGCTTGCTCAACAATTATTCCAAGCAGCGAGTCACCTGTGCAAATTTAAACAAGAAGTGAACGTTAAATTGTTTATAGGTGGTACAGATATTGAAAAAGACAAACAACGCTGTAATAGACAACCTCAATTAATTATTGGTACACCTACACGTATTAATGACCTTGCTCAAGGCGGACATCTTCATGCACACCTTGCTAGCAATTTAATTGTTGATGAGGCTGACTTAATGATTGATTTAGGATTAATCGAGGATGTAGATTATATAGCAGCTAGATTAAATGATGAAGCGCACATTGCTGTATTTAGTGCAACGATTCCTAAATCATTGCAACCATTTTTAAATAAATATTTAAGCCAACCTGAATTCGTTGAGGTTGATCATAAGTCTCATAATAAAAAGAACATTGAATTTTATTTAATACCTACAAAAGGGACTGCTAAAGTAGATAAAACGCTAAATCTAATAGATATTTTGAATCCATATCTTAGTATTATTTTCTGTAATAGTAGAGAAAATGCAAACGAACTTGCAGACTCTCTAAATAAAGAAGGTATTAAAGTAGGTATGATTCACGGTGGTTTGACACCTAGAGAACGTAAACAACAAATGAAACGTATTAGAAACTTAGACTTCCAATACGTTATTGCAAGTGATCTCGCTTCACGAGGTATCGATATTGAAGGAGTAAGTCACGTCATAAATTTCGACGTACCTAATGATATTGATTTCTTTACACATCGTGTAGGTCGTACAGGAAGGGGTAATTATAAAGGGGTAGCAATTACTCTTTATAGCCCTGATGAAGAGCACAATATTTCATTAATCGAAGATAAAGGCTATCATTTTGAAAATGTGGACATTAAAAATGGAGAACTTAAACCGATTAAAGCACACGACACAAGACGCACTAGACAACGAAAAGATGATCACTTAACAAATGAAGTTAAGCATAAAGTTCGAAGTAAATCGAAAAGAAAAGTTAAACCAGGATATAAGAAAAAGTTTAAGCAAGAAGTAGAAAAAATGAAGCGCCAAGAAAGAAAGATTTATAGTAAGAGACAAAATAAACAAAAACGTAAAAACAATAAAGGATAGGTGAATGACATGCTATTAGGTTCTCATGTTTCAATGAGTGGTAAGAAGATGTTACAAGGCTCTGCAGAAGAAGCCCATAAATTTGGAGAATCTACGTTTATGATATACACAGGAGCTCCTCAGAATACGAGAAGAAAAAGCATCGAAGATTTAAATATAGAAAAAGGACACGAGGCCATGAAAGAATATGGTTTATCTAATATCATTGTTCATGCACCCTATATTATCAACATCGCAAATACGACTAAACCTGAAGTATTCAACTTAGGTGTCGATTTTTTACAAAACGAAATTGAACGCACGCAAGCAATTGGCGCGAAAGATATTGTTCTTCATCCTGGTTCTCATGTTGGAGCTGGTGCCGACGTAGGTATTAAAAAAATAATTGAAGGACTTAATGAAGTATTAACTCATGACAATGATGTACGAATTGCCCTTGAAACAATGGCTGGTAAAGGTTCAGAAGTAGGCCGTTCGTTCGAGGAAATCGCTCAAATTATTGATGGCGTTACACATAATGATCGTTTATCAATTTGTTTTGACACATGTCATACCCATGACGCTGGTTATAATGTCAAAGAAGACTTCGATGGTGTGTTAAATGAATTTGATAAAGTTATTGGTGTAGACCGTATTAAAGTTGTACATGTGAATGATAGTAAAAATGAAATCGGTGCACATAAAGACCGTCATGAAAATATAGGATTTGGTCATATTGGATTTGATGCACTAAATTATGTTGTCCACCATGACGCATTTAAAGATATACCTAAAATTTTAGAAACACCATATGTAGGTGAGGATAAGAAAAATAAAAAACCACCGTATAAATTCGAAATTGAAATGTTAAAAGCACAAAAATTTGATTCAGATCTTAAGAATAAAATTTTAAATCAATAAATCGTTTTTACCTTTTAGGTAAAAAATAAATAGGGCGAGACAAAATCATCTATTAACTGGAATGATTTTTGTCTCGTTTCTTTTATTTAGTCGTAAACATTACTATTTACATAACTTTCACGAAGTTGTATAGTATTATGCGAGGTGAAAACATGACAACGCCAGTTTTCGAATTACGAAATATAAACTACTATTTTGATAATAAACATGTACTTGAAAATATTAATATTAAAATCAACAAAGGTGAGTTTCTAGCCATCGTTGGTCCTAATGGAGCGGGAAAATCCACCTTATTGAAAGTGATACTTGGACTATTACCTTTACAAAAAGGCGAGATTTTTGTTGAAGGAAAAATGTATAAAGGGAATAAAACTTCATTAAAAATTAGTTATGTTTCTCAAAAAGCAACAGCTTTTAATGCGGGGTTCCCAGCAAGTGTGAAAGAGGTTGTTCTGAGCGGACTAACAAAGACTAAAAGACTGTTCCAAAGATTTAATAAAGAAGATAATAAGAAAGTTGAACAAGTGCTGAAAAAATTAAATATTGCACATTTGATTAACAAAAACATTGCAGAGTTATCAGGCGGCCAACAACAGCGTGTTTTAATTGCTAGAGCATTAATATCTAATCCAAGTGTATTAGTTTTAGACGAACCGACAAATGGCATTGATGCCAAACATGTTAGTGAGTTTTATGCTACATTAGATACGCTAAAAAAAGAGGGTATTACTATTATTTTAGTAACGCATGATATCGGAGTTGTAGCTGATACTGCTACTGAAGTTGCTTGCTTAAACAAACATCTTCATTTCCATGGTACAACTGAAGATTTTAAATCTTTAGATGAAGTTGAAATTTCGAAAATATATGGCCATCCAATACAATTTGTTGATCATCAACACAATCGTGACTGTTGTAATGAAAATGTTGAAACTGGATAAGAATATAATATTTATTGAGGAGTGTAACTTGTGATAGATGCGTTATTAAATTTTGATTTTATGAGATATTCTCTTATTAGTGGTATTTTAATTGGCTTTATCGCACCTTTAATTGGCGCTTTTATTGTTGTTAGAAGACTATCTCTTATTGCTGACGCTTTAAGCCATGTCACTTTAGGCGGTATATCCTTTGGTATGTTTTTACTTACAATATTACCTACACTTTCATTTGTTAATCCCATGTGGTTTGGAATACTTTTTGCTGTTATAGGTGCACTTTTAATCGAAAAGCTAAGAACATCTTTTTCAAATTATCAAGAAATAGCAATACCTATTATTATGAGTGCAGGCATCGCACTGAGTGCAATCTTTATTTCATTAGCAGATGGATTTAATCAAGAAATTGTCGGATTACTTTTTGGATCAATTAGCGCTGTTAATTTAAGTGATTTAAATACCATTATCATAATCGCAATTATAGTTGTATTTTTTATAATATTATTTTATAAAGAATTATTTATCTTATCTTTCGATGAAGAATATAGTAAAGTCATTGGTATTCCAAAATGGATACAATTCTTATTTATTATTATTGTTGCAATGGTTATCTCTGCTTCAATGAGAGTTGTAGGAATTCTGCTAGTTAGTGCATTGATTACTTTGCCTATAGCAATCTCAATGAGAATAACTAAAGGTTTTAAACAGCTCATAGCACTAAGTGTTGCGCTAGGTGAGTTATCCGTAATAATGGGATTAGTACTTGCATTTTATATGAACATTTCACCTGGTGGTGTTATTGTAGTATTATTAGTAATCATGCTTATAATCACGATGGCTTACCAAAAGTTAAAAGTTAAGTTTAAAAAGGGAGCAATTTCAAATGAATACAAATGATGCTATTAAAATTTTAAAAGATAATGGATTAAAATATACAGATAAACGTAAAGATATGTTAGATATATTCGTTGAAGAGGATAAGTATCTTAACGCTAAGCACATTCAACAAAAAATGGATAAAGATTATCCAGGTATATCTTTTGATACTGTATACCGTAATCTTCATCTTTTTAAAGATTTGGGTATTATAGAGAGTACTGAGTTAGAAGGTGAAATGAAGTTTAGAATAGCTTGCACAAACCACCACCATCATCATTTTATTTGTGAAAATTGTGGAGATACTAAAGTCATAGACTTTTGTCCAATTGAACAAATAAAGCAATATTTACCTAATGTGGCGATTCATACCCACAAATTAGAAGTGTATGGTGTATGTGAATCATGTCAAAAAAATGCTTAAATATAGAATAAATTATGATTTAAATATCACAGCAACCTTAGAGGGGTTGCTTTTTTATTTTCAAAAAACTTGATTATTAAAACATAGGCCAATGGTCTGAAAAATTAGTTTCTAAGAATTTTCATGTTTAAATGGCTTTAAACTGAGATATACTAATGATGTAACAAAATAATAAGTAGCTATATAAAATAATTACTATGTAAGCATATTCATTGTTGCTATTAAAGCTACTTGTTATGATAATTGTACAGACAATTTAGGAGGATGATTATTTATGGCTTTTGAATTACCAAAATTACCTTATGCATATGATGCATTAGAACCACACATTGATAAACAAACTATGGAAATTCACCATGACAAACACCATAACACATATGTAACTAAATTAAACTCAGCAGTTGAAGGAACAGATTTAGAAGCTAAATCAATCGAAGAAATTGTTGCTAATTTAGATAGCGTACCTTCAGATATTCAAACTGCAGTACGTAATAATGGTGGCGGTCACTTAAACCACTCATTATTCTGGGAATTATTATCACCAAATTCTGAAGAAAAAGGTGAAGTAGTAGACAAAATTAAAGAACAATGGGGTTCTTTAGATGAATTCAAAAAAGAATTTGCAGATAAAGCTGCTGCACGCTTTGGATCTGGTTGGGCATGGTTAGTAGTAAATAACGGTCAATTAGAAATCGTTACTACTCCAAACCAAGATAACCCATTAACTGAAGGTAAAACTCCAATCTTAGGTTTAGATGTTTGGGAACATGCTTATTACCTTAAATATCAAAATAAACGTCCAGATTACATTAGTGCATTCTGGAACGTTGTTAACTGGGAAAAAGTTGACGAATTATACAAAGCATCAAAATAATTTTGCACATTTGTTAACGGTCTCATTTAGAGACCGTTATTTTTTTGTCAAAATGATAGAAAAATAATCTAATATAATATATCATTTGTATGAGACACGTTGAATAGAGGTAGGTTGTTTTGCTGAAAAGATTAAAAGAAAAATCAAATGATGAGAGAACCAGAAACACCATGAATAAGAGGATTAATTTCGTATTCGGTTTTATCGTGTTAATCTTCGCAATTTTAGTGTTAAGGTTAGGTTATTTGCAAATAGCACAAGGATCACATTATAAGCAATTAATTAAGAATGATGAAAACATAACTGTTAACGAATCAGTGCCGAGGGGCCGTATATTAGATAGAAATGGCAAAGTCCTTGTAGACAATGCTTCAAAAATGGCAATTACATATACTCGAAATCGAAAAACAACTCAACAAGAAATGTTAGATACTGCTAAAAAATTATCTGAACTTATTAAAATGGATACAGATAAAATTACTGAACGAGATAAAAAAGATTTCTGGGTACAAATACATCCTGAGAAAGCAAAACGATTAATGAAGAAAGAACAGTCATTGTTAGAGAGTGGTAATATCACTCAAGAACAATATGATAATCAACAAAGAGACAAAATTGGTAAAAAACAATTAGATGAACTTAGTAAAAAAGATTTACAAGTTTTAGCCATTTATCGTGAAATGAACGCAGGATCTACTTTAGATCCACAAACTATAAAAAATGAAGAAGTTACAGAAAAAGAATATGCTGCTGTATCCCAGCAACTTTCAAAATTACCTGGGGTAAATACTTCAATGGATTGGGATAGAAAATATCCATATGGAGACTCACTAAGAGGAATTTTTGGTGATGTATCTACTTCAACAGAAGGTATCCCTAAAGAACTAACAGAACAGTATTTATCTAAAGGATATTCTAGAAATGATAGAGTAGGTAAATCATATTTAGAATATCAATATGAAGATGTTCTAAAAGGCACTAAAAAACAAATGAAATATACGACAGATAAATCAGGCAAAGTTATAAACTCAGAGGTCATTAATCCAGGTTCAAGAGGTCATGACTTACAATTAACTATTGATATAGATTTACAGAAGAAAGTTGAATCTTTACTTGAAAAAGAAATTTCAACATTAAAAAGCCAAGGCGCTAAAGATATGGATAATGCACTTATAGTGGTTCAAAATCCTAAGAATGGTGACATATTAGCGATGGCTGGTAAACAAATTAATAAACAAGGTAAGTTAAAAGATTTTGATATTGGTAACTTTACAGCTCAGTATGCAGTAGGCTCCTCAGTCAAAGGTGGAACTTTATTAGCTGGCTACCAAAACCATGCAATTAAAGTTGGAGAAACAATGGTTGATGAACCTTTAAAATTCCAAGGAGGTCTTACTAAGCGTTCATACTTTAATAAAAATGGCAGAGTCACAATAAATGATAAAGAAGCCCTAATGCACTCTTCTAACGTATATATGTTTAAAACAGCATTAAAATTAGCTGGAGACCCTTATTTCTCAGGTATGCCACTACCTAAAGATATAGCGATAGCTGGACAAAAATTGCGTAAAGGATTAAATCAAGTGGGCCTAGGTGTTAAAACAGGTGTTGATTTACCTAACGAGACTCCTGGACAAATCGAACCATTGACTAATAATCCAGGTAATTACCTAGACTTGTCTATTGGACAATATGACACATATACGCCATTACAACTATCACAATACGTATCAACGATTGCTAATAATGGGTATAGAATTCAACCACATATCGGTCTTGCAATACATGAATCTACAAATAAAGATGATTTAGGTCCATTAAAACGAATAATTAAAGGAAACGTCTTAAATAAAGTGAACAACTCCGAAAACGAAATTAAAGAAGTACAAGATGGATTTAAAATGGCGTTTAATGAGAAAGACGGTACTGGTTACGCTAGTTTCAAAAATACTGTGGTTCCTTCGGCAGGTAAAACAGGTACAGCAGAGGTATTCCAAAACGGAGAATCTAGAGTTAACTCAACATATATTGGTTATGCACCAATTAAAGATCCTAAATTATCATTCTCTATTGTTTATACTAACCAACCTGTACCACCGCCTTGGTTAAATGGCGGAGACCTAGGCCGAGATGTTATCAACTATTATTTCAGAGACAGAGACAAAAAAGATGATAAAGAGTCATCTCACTCTGACAATAAACAACAAAACGAAAGCACTAATGAAAATAGTAACGCAGATAACAATGATAATTAGATTTGATAATAAATTATTAATAAAATCTTCTTTGCAATTACTTATGTAATTGGTATAATGATAAGGTCGTATTTAGAAAAGGTAAGGAGGAATAATCATGCGCGTAAACGTTACATTAGCTTGTACTGAATGTGGAGATAGAAACTACATCTCAACTAAAAACAAAAGAAACAACCCTGAACGTATTGAAATGAAAAAATACTGTGCACGTGATAATAAACAAACTTTACACCGTGAAACTAAATAATTAGGTTTATCTAAAGTAAACTTAATCTAACTAATCAAGAAACCTCAATTATGAGGTTTCTTTTTTTATAGCTGAGAATACATCTCAACTTAATGACATCATAATTGATTAACGTTATAATATGAGGTGAACAAAGTGGGTGAAAATGTTGAGTAAAAAACATATAAGACGAGCAACAATTGAAAAACTTAAAGGTTTTAATAAAGATAAAAAAAGTATCGCAGATCAATGGTTAGCTAATGAATTATTTAATACACAAGCTTATCAAGATGCTAAATCGATAGGTTTTGTGTTATCAATGCCACATGAGGTCGACACTTATCACTTAATAGAGTCCTCTATAATGAATGATAAGAAAGTCTACGTACCTGAGACAGATTATAAAAATAAGCGTATGTCATTCAAACGCTTATTATCTCTTAATGATATTGAAAAAGATGAAAAAGGAATCTATCATGCTGTTTCAAATACTGAACTTACTAATGACATGGATTTATTAGTAGTCCCAGGTGTTGCCTTTGAAGAGAATGGCTATCGTATCGGTTACGGTGGCGGTTACTACGATAAATTTTTAACTCAATTTAAAACTCGAACTGTTAGCTTGCTATATGATTTTCAACTTACTACATTTGATAAAGAATCATTCGATCAACCCGTTGATCAACTAATTATATATAACAATAATGTAGTGGAGGAATAAATGATTATCGATAAACTTTATTGGAAAACCTTATACTACTGGATTAGATATTTAAATTATGATTTGTTAAGCCGTGAAAAGGAAAATAATGAAATTTGGCTAGTACATAAAAGAAAAAAATCTGTAGTGGTTTTTAGAAGAGATGTTACTACCTCACAAGAAATCAGATTTGATAAGTCTAAAGTTAAAGAGAATTTTAACCAATTAGAACAAACTATAGGTTTTAAACCAAAGTCATTCAATTTTTATTATTTCACTGATAAAGACTTTCTAGAAGAAAAGAATAATGAGAGTCATCCTATAAAAATTCAATTTCACATTATTAGAAATGTTAAAGATATAAAAGCAATTACCCCACATTTTGTACTTTACAAAATGCTTGTAAACAACGAGGATAAAAAGACTTATTCTCACTATAAAAGAAAAGTTTTAACCAATAATCCTCTTGATAGACACATGCAAAGATTCACACCGGCTACATATGTCTTAATTATCACAAATGTAATCATATGGTTATGTATGATTTTATATCTTAATCGATTCTCAGATGTTAAATTACTAGAAGTAGGTGGGCTTGTACATTTTAATGTTGTTCATGGAGAATGGTATAGGCTTATTTCTTCGATGTTTTTACATTTTAATTTTGAACACATATTGATGAATATGCTTTCCTTATTCATTTTTGGGAAGATTGTTGAATCAATAGTGGGTTCTTGGAGAATGTTAGTTATATATTTTGTGTCAGGATTATTTGGTAATTTCGTATCCTTATCATTTAATACCTCCACAATTTCAGTAGGAGCGAGTGGGGCAATATTTGGATTAATAGGTTCAATTTTCGCAATAATGTACTTAAGTAAGACTTTTGATAGAAAAGTTATTGGCCAATTACTTATAGCCTTACTAATTTTAATATGTTTATCACTTTTCATGTCTAATATTAATATTATGGCTCACTTAGGTGGATTTATTGGTGGACTTTTAATTACACTTATAGGATATTACTTTAATGTAAATCGTAATTTGTTTTGGATATTATTAATTGTTTTACTATTGATATTTGTTATATTACAAATCAGAATATTTACTATTAAAGAAGACAATATTTATGACAAACTTATTAAAGATCAAATGCTAGGTGGTCACTACGGCGAAGCAAGAAACGTGGTTAACCAAACATTAAATAAAAATTATGCTGATGATGAAACCTATTATTTGAGCGGTTTAATTACAGCAACTGAAGAATCACAATCTGAGGCTATAGCAGAATGGGAAAGAGGAATAAAAAAATATCCTAATGCTGGTATACTCAATTATGAATTAGCCATCGCAAATCGCTCATTAAGTGATGACAAAAAAGCATTGAAATATGCTAAAAAAGCTGCAAAGAGCGATCCTAGTAATACAAATTATAAAAATTTACAAAAAGAGTTGAGTGAATCAAGTGACTCGAAAGATAAATAACTTTTATGATGTTTTACAGTTACTAAAAAAATATGGTTTCATCATTTACTTTAAAGATCCAGAAGATATGTATGAAGTGATGTTACAAGAGATAAAATCTTTATATAACTTTCAACTATTATCTAAAGATGAATATCTAAAATGTATTTTGATAATTAATCAGAGAAGGAATGAACATAAATGACAAATATTATTTTAGCGGCCGATATTGGCGGAACAACTTGTAAATTGGGAATTTTTGATACTTATCTAGAACAATTACATAAATGGTCAATTCATACAGATACTAGTGATCATACAGGTGAATTATTGCTGAAAAATATTTATGATTCTTTTGTAGAGAAAGTAAAAGAATTTAACTATGATTTTACTAATGTTCAAGGAGTAGGAATTGGGGTGCCCGGACCAGTTAATTTCGAAACTGGAGTAGTGAATGGTGCAGTAAACTTGCATTGGACAGGAAACGTTAATGTTAGAGAAATATTCCAAAAATTTGTAGATTGCCCAGTCTATGTTGATAATGATGCAAATGTTGCAGCGTTAGGCGAAAAGCATAAAGGTGCTGGCGAAGGTTCAGATGATGTTGTTGCTATTACATTAGGCACTGGACTAGGTGGCGGCATCATTTCAAATGGTGAAATAGTACATGGTCACAATGGATCAGGCGCTGAAATTGGCCACATGCGTGCAGATTTTGATCAACGTTTTAATTGTAATTGTGGTAAAGCTGGGTGTATAGAAACTGTTGCATCCGCAACTGGGGTAGTTAATTTAGTAAATTTCTACTATCCTAAACTTACTTTTAAATCTTCAATTCTACAATTAATAAAAGATAATAAAGTAACGGCTAAAGCTGTTTTTGATGCTGCTAAAGCTGGTGATCAATTCTGTATTTTTATCACAGAAAAAGTTGCAAATTATATTGGTTATTTATGTAGCATTATAAGTGTTACTAGTAATCCTAAATATATTGTACTAGGTGGTGGCATGTCTACAGCTGGACCAATTCTAATTGAAAATATTAAAACTGAATATCGCAATTTAACATTTACTCCAGCTCAATTTGAAACAGAAATTGTACAAGCACAACTTGGAAATGATGCTGGAATCACAGGTGCCGCAGGATTAATTAAAACATATGTACTAGATAAAGAGGGTGTTAAGTAATGGCAATTGTAGATGTCGTAGTTATTCCAGTAGGAACAGAAGGTCCTAGCGTAAGCAAATATATAGCAGAAATACAAACTAAACTTAATGAATTTAAAGAAGAAGGTAAAATTGATTACCAACTAACACCAATGAACACACTTATCGAAGGTGATCTAAAGGACCTATTCGAAGTCATTCAAGCAATACATGAATTACCTTTTAACAAAGGGTTAGACAGAGTATGTACAAATATTCGAATTGATGATCGTCGCGATAAATCAAGAAAGATGAATGATAAACTCAAATCTGTTCAAAAACATTTAAATAATAGTGGTGAACAATAATGAGAATTTCAAATTTAACTTTAGGTTTAGTGGATACAAACGCATATTTCATTGAAAATGAAGAAAGTGTTATATTAATAGATCCTTCAAGTGAAAGTGATAAAATCATTAAAAAATTAAATCAAATTAATAAGCCATTTAAAGCGATTCTATTAACTCATGCTCACTACGATCACATAGGTGCTTTAGATGACATTATTTCTAAATATGACGTTCCTGTTTATATGCATCAAGAGGAATTTGATTTTTTACAAGATCCAGTAAAAAATGGTGCATCTAAATTTAAACAATATGGTATGCCTCAAGTTATAAGCTATGCTAAACCTTCAAAATTAGAAGAAGGATCAAAAGAGATTGAGGGCCTCAAATTTGACGTATTACACACTCCAGGACATTCTCCAGGTAGTTTAACTTACGTTTTTGATGAATTTGCTGTAGTGGGTGACACTTTATTTAATAATGGCATTGGTAGAACTGATCTTTATAGAGGGGACTACGAAACATTAGTTGATTCTATTAAAGATAAGATATTTGAACTTGAAGGCGATTTACCGTTATTCCCTGGTCACGGTCCATATACTACTGTTGATGATGAACAATTAAACCCTTTTTTAAATGGTTAATTAAATAAAGTAATTATTTCACCTCCTACGTTGATATATGTAGGAGGTGATTTTTTTATGAAAATGTTATTCCAAGAGATAGTTAATTATGCTATAAAGCACACTGCAAGTGATATACATTTTATTCCTACTGAGCACCATACTTTAATTAAACTAAGAATCAACGATCAACTTATTAATTACGATACACTGGCACATGCTATTTACAAAAAGTTACTTGTTTATATGAAGTTCAAATCAGGCTTAGATGTTTCGACCCAACAGCTAGCCCAAAGCGGAAGATATACTTATAAATTGCAAAATATGTATTACTTAAGAATCTCTACGCTACCTTTATCTTTAGGTAATGAAAGTTGCGTTATAAGAATCGTACCTCAATATTTCCAACAAAGACGTGACTCATATGAATTTAAAGATTTTAAGCACTTAATGAATAAAAAACAAGGATTATTACTTTTTAGTGGTCCAACTGGCTCTGGGAAAAGCACTTTAATGTATCAAATGGTAATGCATGCCTATCAAAATTTAAATTTAAATGTTATTTCAATTGAAGATCCTGTTGAGCAATTATTAGATGGGATAACTCAAATTTCAGTTAATGAAAAGGCCGGGATAAATTATACTAACTCTTTTAAAGCCATACTTAGATGTGACCCTGATGTCATTTTGATTGGAGAAATTCGTGATGCTTATATTGCTAAATGTGTTATACAAGCAAGTCTAAGTGGTCATTTAGTGCTTACAACTTTACATGCTAATGATTGTAAAGGGGCTTTACTTCGTCTACTAGAAATGGGTGTTACAGTGCAAGAATTATGTCAATCTATAAATTTAATATCTAATCAAAGACTTATCACCACACAAACTAATACGCATGAATTAGTTTGTGAAGTAATGAACCAAAATCAAGTAGAATACTTTTTTGAACACAATCATGAACTACCAAATAGCTTCACTAAGCTGGCTACACATCTAACTAATCTTTCTAAGGAAGGAGTAATTTGTGAAGAGGTTGTTAATAAGTATACTTAAACCTAACAGAAAAAAGAATCTTACCGAAGCTCAATCCATTGAACTACTTCAACGACTAAAACATTTATTTGAACATGGATTCACATTGTATGAAAGCTTTCAATTTCTAAATTTACACTTTATTTATAGAGATAAAAACATTAGTAAAATAATAATAGAATCTATTCAAGCAGGTGGAACATGTTATGAAGTATTGAAGATGATTGGTTACCCCGAAATTATACTTACTCAAGTAAAATTTGCAGAACAGTATGGAAATTTAGAAGTTGCAATGGCAGACGCCATTGAATATATGAGAAGAAACTTGAAGGCTAAAAAGGCATTCCTAAAAACTATTCAATATCCAATAGTGCTGATAAGTATATTTCTAATCATGCTAATCGTGTTAAATATGACTGTTATACCTCAATTTCAACAATTATACGCGACTATGAATGTTCAACTATCTACTTTACAAAATATACTTACCGTTTTCATTACAAAGTTGTCTGCTTTTGTATTATTGCTTACTTTTTGTTCAATTGTGATATATATATAATTATTTATAAACTCCTAAACAAAATTCCCATAAATAAAAAAATAAAATATATAGTTAAAATCCCCTTTGTCAATTCTTACTATAAAATATTCAGAACTTATCAAATATCTAATGAACTTTCTCTTTTTTATAAAAACGGTATAAGCCTTCAACATATTGTTCATATATATAGAAATGAGCAAAACAATGAATTTTTTAAATATTTAGGTGACTACTTATTAAAAAGTATTGATAAAGCGATGTCACTACCGTCTATATTAAATAGCTTAAAATGCTTTCAACCTGATCTAATCAAATTTATTGAGCAAGGGGAAAAAAGCGGAAAACTAGATATTGAATTAAAGTTATATAGCCAAATGTTACTACATCATTTTGAAGATAAAGTTCTCAAGCAAACTAAATTTATTCAACCAGTCATTTTCTTTATATTAGGTCTATTTATAGTTTCTTTATATCTTGTAATCATGTTACCTATGTTTGAACTAATGCAAACCATCAAATAGGGAGGACTCTTAATGAAAATATTAAAAAAACTAAAAAAATCTAAAGCTTTCACTTTAATTGAAATGTTACTTGTTTTATTAATAATTAGTTTATTACTTATTTTAATTATACCTAATATTGCCAAACAAACAGCACATATCCAATCTACTGGTTGTGATGCTCAAGTAAAAATGGTAAATAGTCAAATTGAAGCATATACATTAAAGCATAATCGTAACCCTAATAATATTGAAGAATTAATTGCTGAAGGTTTTATAAAAGAAGGACAGAAAAATTGTAAATCCGGACAAACTATTAGTATTTCAAATGGTGAGGCTGTTGCGAACTAAACAATATAGTGCATTCACTCTAATTGAAATGATGTTGGTCTTATTTACCATTAGCGTTTTATTAATGACAACTTTATGGTCAAGAAGTTTTATGAACGTACAAATGATTAATGAAGAACATGAAATTAAACAATTCATTACTAGACTTAATTACTTTAAATCTAAAGCAATTGCATCTCAAAGATCGATAGCCTTAGTTTTTACAAATAATTCTAATGTTATCCAAGTTGTAGAAGAAAAAGGGAGTAAATATAAAATTAAAGTCCCTCACGGTAAAATCACTAATATTGCTAGAATTAATACGTTGAATTTCAATAGAGATGGAAATATTAACCGTTTTGGTTCTCTAACAATTGCAATGAATAAAGCTACTTATAAAATTATTTTACATATTGAAAAAGGACGTATTAGATATGTCAAAATTTAAACTAAGAGCTTCATTATTACTCGATAGTTTATTAGGTTTACTAATCATCGGATTAATCACACTTATTTTGATACCAACACTCTCCACAATGAATAATAACTATAATAATTATTTAAAAACCATAGAAATTAAAAAGTCTATTATTACCAGCTTGAATAAATTTAGTAAGGAACAACTTAAACAAGGAGTTGTAATAGATCAATATGAAATACAACTATATCAAAAGAAAATATGTGGAAAAGATAGAGACTTTAACATTAAAACATGTGTTTCATTTGAAAATTAAAGCCTTTACTTTCGTTGAAATACTCTTCGCATTATCAGTAACCTTATTATGTCTTTCTTTAACACCTAATATTATTAATCTCACTTCTTACTACCTACATTTAGCTAAAAATAATGATGATTTAGACTTTGAATTTTTTTGTAGAGATATTCTTAAAGATATACAAACTTCCAAGTATTCGCCAAGTAAAGATAATGATTCAACAATCAAAATTAGAAAAAAGGATGAGGAAATTAGATATATCTATAATAATAAAAAAATATATAAAAATATCAATCAGAGAGGTAACATCACTCTATTAAACAATGTAGTTTTTTTTTAAATAATAAAGACGAACAATAATATTTTAAAAATAAAAATAAAGCAAGGAGATACGAACTATTATAAAGAGAAGAACCTCTATTTATAGCCAAAAAGCGTTCATTAGTTTATATTTAGTAGTAATTTTTTCATTTTATTTATCAATTATATCTTTTTATATTACTCAATATGGTTTAAAATTAAAGACATTACATAACTTAGATATTTACTATGATGATGTTATTGTTAAAACATTAAAAAAGAGGTAGATTAGATTGATTAAAAGTAAAGCACCTATTATATTTGTTGGCTTCATGGGTACTGGTAAAACGACGATTGGACGATATCTTTCTGATTTACAAAATTTAAGTTATGTAGACTTAGATGAATATATCGAGAGAAATGAAAACAAATCAATTCCCGATATATTTCAGGAACATGGAGAACAAAAATTCCGTGATTTAGAATTTAAGTATTTAAAAGAGTGTTTGAATACATTCGAAATTATATCTACTGGTGGAGGAATAATCGAAAATAAAGATTCTTTGAAACTACTTAAAAATGAAAAGAATGTTATATGGCTTGATTGTGATATCAATGTTATTTATCGACGTATAGTTAGTGATCCTCATAGACCCAATGCTAAAGATAAATCTCTAGAACAATTAAATACCTTGTATTGTTCAAGGGTTTCAAGATATAATGAAACCGCATTCATGAAGGTGAATAGCGCACTCACTGTTTCTGAAATATATGAAAAGATTTTACAAAATTTATTTTGCGATTGATCAGTATTAGAGAGAATAAAGCTAAAACATATCTACATAATAATTAATTTAAGAATATTGTAAATATTTAGCTTTATCGCCGAAGGTGCAAGTTATTTAACGAAACTCTCAGGCAAAAGGATAATACTGTAACGCGTTCCTGGATGAATTATTTTAACAGGGTAGCTCTATGCTATCCTGTTTTTTATTAAAAATAGGGGGTTTTCTAATGACAACTGAACTTAAAAAGACACCTTTATATCAAAACTACGTTGATAATGGTGCGAAAATAGTTGAATTCGGTGGATGGGCTATGCCTGTTCAATTCACTAGTATTAAAGAAGAACATAACGCTGTGAGATATGAAATTGGTCTTTTTGATGTAAGCCACATGGGAGAGATAGAAATTACTGGTAATGAAGCATTTAACTTTGTTCAGTATATTTTATCAAATGATGCTAACAATCTTACAGATACTAAAGCAATGTATACAGCTTTATGTAATGAAGAAGGTGGTATTATAGATGACTTAGTTACATACAAGTTAGCAGAAAACCACTTTTTATTAATAGTAAATGCGGCAAATACTGATAAAGATTTTAATTGGATTTCTAAGCAAAGTAGCAATTTTGATGTTAATGTGAATAATTCTTCAAATATATATGGTCAACTTGCTATTCAAGGACCAAAAGCTAGACATCTTGTGAATGAACATACTGATGTGGATGTTAGTGACATGAGTATGTTTGAATTTAAACAAGATGTGAAGTTTTTTGATAAAAATATAATTCTTTCACAATCAGGATATACAGGGGAAGATGGTTTCGAAATTTATTGCAAATCTGAAGACACAGCAGACATTTGGAATCAATTATTAGAATATGACGTTGTTCCTTGTGGTTTAGGTGCTCGTGATACTTTACGCCTTGAGGCAGGTTTACCTCTACATGGTCAAGATTTAACAGAATCTATTACTCCTTATGAAGGAGGTATTGCTTTTGCTGCTAAACCTCTTATTGAAGAAGAATTTATTGGCAAATCTGTTCTTAAAGATCAAAAAGAAAATGGTTCCACTAAAAGAACTGTTGGATTAGAGATAATAGGTAAAGGTATTGCTAGAACAGGTTACGAAGTATTTGATTTAGAAGGTAACCACATTGGAGAGGTAACATCCGGAACTCAATCTCCCTCTTCAGGTAAATCTATCGCACTAGCTATTATAAATAGAGATGCATTCGAAATGGGTAAAGAAGTGCTTATACAAGTTCGTAAGCGCCAAGTTAAAGCAAAAATTGTTAAGAAAAATCAAATTACTAAATAATACGGAGGGGTGTAAATAGTGAGTCATCGTTATATACCTTTAACAGATCAAGATAAACAAGAAATGCTAGATACTATTGGAGCAAAATCAATTTCAGAATTATTTGGTGATGTCCCAGCCGATATTTTATTAGATCGAAATTTAAATATTGCTAAGGGAGAGGCAGAAACTAGTTTAGTAAGAAGACTTAATCTTCTTGCCAATAGAAATATCACAAAAGAAACTCACGCTTCATTTTTAGGTGCTGGTGTATATGATCATTATGCTCCTGCAGTTGTAGATGCCATGATTTCTAGATCAGAATTTTATACTGCGTACACACCTTATCAACCTGAGATTTCTCAAGGTGAGTTACAAGCAATTTTTGAATTTCAAACTTTAATCTGTGAACTAACTGATATGGATGTTGCAAATTCATCTATGTATGATGGTATGACTAGTTTTGCTGAAGCTTGTATTTTAGCTTTCAGTCAGACTAAAAAGAATAAAATTGTTGTTTCAAAAGGTTTACACTATCAAGCTTTACAAGTTTTACATACTTACGCTAAAACATGTAAAGAGTTTGAAGTAGTTGAAATCGATTTAAATGGAACAATAACTGATTTACAAAAATTAGAACAAGCAATTGATGATGATACTGCCGCAGTTGCAGTACAATATCCAAATTTTTATGGTTCAATTGAAGATCTTGAAAAAATAAATAGTTTAATTGCAGATAAAAAAGCATTATTTATAGTATATGCTAACCCTCTAGCTTTAGGTCTTTTAACACCACCAGGTACTTTTGGAGCGGATATAGTTGTTGGAGATACTCAACCGTTCGGTATATCTACACAATTTGGTGGACCTCATTGCGGGTATTTTGCTACAACTAAAAAGTTAATGCGTAAAGTACCTGGACGTTTAGTAGGTCAAACTCAGGATGATGAAGGCAATCGTGGATTTGTACTAACTTTACAAGCTAGAGAGCAGCATATTAGAAGAGATAAAGCGACTTCAAATATATGTTCTAACCAAGCACTTAATGCACTTGCATCTTCAATTGCTATGTCAGCTCTTGGTAAACAAGGTATGTATGATATTGCTGTTCAAAATTTAAAACATGCTAATTATGCTAAACAACTATTTAAACATAAAGGCTTTGAGGTATTAGATGGTAATTCATTTAATGAATTTGTAGTTAAATTTGATGAACCTATTAAAGAAGTAAATTTAAAATTAGCTGACCAAGGTATTATTGGTGGTTTTGATTTAAGTGAAGTTTCTGATGACTTCAACAATCATATGCTAGTTGCCGTAACTGAATTAAGAACTAAAGAAGAAATTGATAATTTTGTTCAGAAAGCTGGTGAATTAAATGGTTAGTAAATCAAGTCCATTAATCTTTGAAAGATCCAAAAAAGGTAGATATGCGTATTCTTTACCTCAAAGTGATATTGAGGACATTACAATTTCCTCTGTATTAGATGACAAATATATTCGTAAAGATAAAGCCGAGTTTCCTGAGGTAGCTGAACTAGATTTAGTTCGACATTACACAGAACTCTCCAATAAAAATTTTGGTGTAGACACTGGTTTTTATCCATTGGGATCATGCACGATGAAATATAATCCTAAAGTTAATGAAAAAGTTGCTAGAATACCTGGATTTAGTGAATCTCATCCATTGCAAGAGGAAGAACACATTCAAGGTTCACTTGAAATTATTTATAGTTTGCAAGAAGAGCTAAAAGAAATTACAGGTATGGATGAAGTAACACTTCAACCAGCAGCAGGCGCGCACGGTGAATGGACAGCTCTCATGATTTTCAAAGCTTATCATGAGAATAATGGACAAGGACATAGAGATGAGGTTATTGTACCTGATTCTGCTCATGGTACAAACCCTGCTTCAGCCTCATTTGCCGGATTTAAATCAGTCACTGTTAAATCTAATGAGCGCGGAGAAGTAGATATTGATGATTTAAGAAGAGTTGTAAATGAGAATACAGCTGCTATCATGCTAACTAATCCAAATACATTAGGTATATTTGAGAAGAATATTATGGAAATTAGAGAAATCGTTCATGAAGCTGGTGGTCTACTTTATTACGATGGGGCAAATTTAAACGCAATAATGGATAAAGTTAGACCTGGAGACATGGGCTTTGATGCAGTTCATCTAAACTTACACAAAACGTTTACTGGACCTCATGGTGGCGGTGGCCCTGGTTCAGGACCAGTAGGTGTGGTAAAAGAGTTATCTAGCTACTTACCTAAGCCGATGGTCATTAAAGATGGCGAGTTCTATAAGTATGATAATAACATTGAAAACTCAATTGGAAGAGTTAAACCATTCTATGGTAACTTTGGTATTTATTTAAGAGCCTATACGTATATTAGAACTATGGGTGCTGAAGGACTTAAAGAAGTTTCAGAGGCTGCTGTGCTGAATGCTAATTATATTAAAGCACGTCTAAAAGACCATTTTGAAATCCCATATGACCAATATTGTAAACATGAGTTTGTTTTGAGCGGAACGAAACAAAAACAATTTGGCGTCCGTACATTAGATATGGCAAAAAGACTTTTAGATTTTGGAGTTCATCCTCCAACTATTTATTTCCCACTTAATGTTGAAGAGGGAATGATGATCGAACCTACAGAAACTGAATCTAAAGAAACATTAGATCATTTTGTAGATTCACTAATACAAATTTCTAATGAAGCGCAAGATAATCCTGATGTAGTGCTTGAAGCACCGCACACAACCATTATAGATAGATTAGACGAAACAACTGCAGCACGTAAGCCAATTCTTAAATTCGAAGATTTAAAACAAGAAAAAACAATTGAACATTAATATTGAAAATTAATTATACTTAAAATAGTAAAGCTCAATGATGTTTAAGCTATAATACATCATTGAGCTTTTTTCCCTTATTAAGCTAAATAACTTATTTTTCAAAAGATTATCTTTAAAGCCTAAATATTATTTTTTACTGCAATAATAAATACCCTTAAAAAGTTATAATTCAAATTACAACATTTCAAGGGTGAAAATTACTAGGCGAAACGATATGGTCGTAAAATTATTTCTTAGATTTAATTTTACCTGTCCATTTTTTATATCCGCCTTTAAGCATGTATAAATCTTTATAGCCATTTTTTCTTAATATACGAGCAGCACGATAACTCGCTATTCCATTAGCATCACACAAATAAATTGGTTGGTCTTTTCTTAAACCTTGGTAACGTTGTTTAAAAGTTGTGATTGGAATGTTACGCGCACCATTAATATGACCATAATCATAATCCACTTTTTCTCGAACATCTATAACTTGAGCTTTTCTCAAGCCTTTGTGGAATTCATTTTGGTCTAATTCTTTAACAGCTCGTTTATTAAGAATTTGTTGGATGACCATATACGCAATGATAATCACGATGATTCCAATTGCAATGTACAAAGAGATACCCATCTTGCATCCTCCCTAATTAATCGATATTATAATTATAAGACTGTTAGGACAATTTATCAAAATATTTTTTCGGGTTAGTTTATGTTTAAATCATATAAACTAGATATATACAAATATACTTAATAGTTAAGTCTTTAAACATTTTGTTAGGGGTTTTTTTATGACTGAAACTTGGAACTTTATTAATACAGGAAGTCAAGATCCATACTATAATATGGCTATGGATGAAGCATTACTTAATTTTGTTTCTAGAGGAGAGATTGATCCTGTTATAAGATTTTATACTTGGAATCCTGCGACACTTTCCATTGGATATTTTCAAAGATTACAAAAAGAAATAGATATTGAAAAGGTTAATGAAAAAGGATTCGGTTTAGTTCGACGTCAAACAGGGGGGAGAGGCGTCTTACATGATAAAGAATTAACTTATAGCGTGATAGTTCCTGAGTCCCATCCAAATATGCCTTCAACAATTACAGAAGCCTATAGAGTGATTTCTCAAGGTTTATTAGAAGGGTTTAAAAATTTAGGGTTTGAGACATACTTTGCCGTTCCTCGTTCAAAGGAAGAGCGAGAAAAGTTAAAACAACCTAGAAGTTCAGTATGTTTTGATGCTCCGAGTTGGTATGAATTAGTCGTTGAAGGTAGAAAAATAGCAGGAAGTGCTCAAACAAGACAAAAAGGCGTCATTTTACAACATGGTTCAATTTTACAAGATATTGATATTGATGAACTATTTGATATGTTTATTTTCAAAAATGATAGACTTAAAGCTAAAATGAAGGAAGCTTTCGTTGAAAAAGCAGTGGCAATTAATGACATTTCTGACACTCATATTACTTTAAGTGAAATGGAAAAAGCCTTTGAAGAAGGGTTCAAGACTGGATTAAATATTGAGTTCAAACCTTTAGAATTATCAGAACAACAGCTTGCTGAGGTAAAAGAACTTGAAGAAAAATATCGTTCTGACGATTGGATGTTTCGTAAATAATATAAAAATAGCATTGAAGTCAAGTTTAATTCGCATACTTCAATGCTATTTTTGTTTAATGCTTTCTATTTTTTCGTTTGTACTTTCGAGCAGCTCTCTTATACTTCCTTTGATCTTCAGTTAAGAAAAAGAAATAATAAATGAGATAAATGATTAAAGCTACTACTGCAAAACTTATTAAAGTCTTAATTATTGAAAAAAGAAATTCATCTAAATTCATTATTAATCCAAAAGCAGCAATAGCCAATATAATATAAAAGATGATATAACGCATCTAAAAACTCCTATTAACTTCTAATATTTGAACTTACGGTAGTAAGTTTTTGTTGACCTTTTTTAATTTGTTTAGAGTCTTTTGATTGATAGCCGTTTCTAATTTTATTCATCGCACCTGATAAATCTTTATCAAATTTGCTAATCTCTTTTCTTTTCTGTTTATCTTCTTCAGAATTAGAATCATTGTCAACCGAACTTTTATAAGTTGAAAAAGCTTCATTAATTTTATTCGTAATTTTATCTAACTTATCTTGAATATCTTTTTTACCTTTGTTCTTTGTAACATCTGCCTCTATATTTTTATAATCTCCTATAGCCTCAGCTACTTTATCATAATAATTGGACGATGCTTTTAAATTTTTGATTTTCAATTTGTTAGAGGATGTCTTTTTACTATTTTCTTTATCTTGTTTTAATCCAGCAATTTTTGATTTTTGGTTACTTATATCTTGATTAAGTTGCTGTATATCTAACTTAAGTTGGTGATTATCATCTCGTAATTTAGTAGTCTTATCCTCTAATGGAGCCAAGTTTTGACTTCCACAACCTGCTAACAAACAAGATGCTCCTAGCACTAATATAAATTTTTTCATTGTATTCTCCCTAAACCAAAAACTATTATAATCGTTATTAATTATGCTATCATTTTAATGTATAAAATAAAAATGTACAAACGTTATCATAGGAGTGATGCAAATGAATAAATTAAAACAAGTTCATGAAATCTTGGAACATAAACGTTTGGATGCACTTATTGTTCTATCTGATTTTAATCGAAGATATCTTTCAGGATTCACGGGAACAAGTGGCGCTTTGATAATAACCCCTGATAAAAATTATCTTGTAACTGATTTTAGATATATTGAACAAGCTACTAATCAAGCAACTGAATTTGAAATTATTAATCGTCAAAGTGGGTTAATTTCAGAAATAAAACAAATATTAGAAAGTAAAAAGTTAACGAATGTTGGTTTTGAAGGACATTTAATTAGTTATGATACATATGTTGAACTCAATAAAGGTATAATTACTTTGATTAGTATTAGGGATGCTATTGATAAGATAAGAGAAGTTAAAAATAAAGAAGAAATTCAACTTATAAAAAAAGCAGCAGAAATTGTAGATAAAACATATGAATATATTTTATCAATAGCAAAAGTGGGTATGAGTGAAAGAGAAATCAAAGCGCGCCTAGAAAGCAAAATGTTAGAATTAGGTGCCGATGGTCCATCTTTTGATACAATTGTAGCATCAGGTTATAGAGGCGCATTACCTCACGGGGTAGCTAGTGACAAACGCATCGAAAAAGGTGATATGATTACTTTAGATTTTGGAGCGTACTATCGTGGTTATTGTTCCGATATAACGCGTACTTTCGCTATAGGTGAACCTGATCCAAAGATGAAAGAAATATATGAAATCGTGCTACAATCTCAAATTAAGGCAATCGAAGAAATAAAACCTGGTATGACTGTTCAACAAGCTGACGCTTTATCAAGAGATTATATCGAGTCTCATGGTTATGGAAAGGAATTTGGTCATTCTCTTGGACATGGTATAGGTTTAGATATTCATGAAGGACCATTGCTATCTAAGAATAGCGAAGGTGAATTGAAAGTTAATAATTGTGTAACAATTGAACCAGGTATATATGTCGATGGACTTGGTGGCATTAGAATAGAAGACGATATATTAATCACAGAAAATGGCTGTGATGTCTTTACTAAATGCACAAAAGACCTTATTATTTTAGAGTAAGCGCGTATAATTGAGGAGGAGACTGAATGATTTCAGTAAATGATTTTAAAACAGGCTTAACAATTTCTGTAGATAATGGAATTTGGAAAGTTATTGATTTCCAACACGTAAAACCAGGAAAAGGTTCTGCATTTGTTCGTTCTAAATTAAGAAACTTAAGAACAGGTGCTATCCAAGAAAAAACATTCCGAGCAGGAGAGAAAGTTGAACAGGCGATGATTGAAAACCGTCGCATGCAATATTTATATGCTGATGGAGATAATCATATTTTCATGGATAATGAAACTTTCGATCAAATCGAATTACCTGGTGATTATTTAAAAGATGAATTAAACTATTTAAAAGCAAATATGGAAGTTCAAGTTCAATCATATGAAGGAGAAATTATTGGAGTTGAATTACCTAAAACAGTTGAATTAGAAGTAACTGAAACTGAACCAGGTATTAAAGGTGATACAGCAACAGGCGCAACAAAATCTGCTACTGTAGAAACTGGATATACTTTAAACGTGCCTTTATTCGTTAATGAAGGAGATATTTTAGTAATTAATACTGGCGACGGAAGTTACATTTCTAGAGGCTAGACAAATTATACTTATTAACTATCCCCCCTTAAAGTGTACATTGAAATTGGTGTGCATTCTTAAGGGGGGTAATATTTTTTGGACTTTTACTTCAATAAAAGTAACATAAAATCAAAATTTATCCACCACTGAACATTTTAATTCATGTAGTAGTTTAATTTAACTTAGAATTATTAATCTGAACCACTATTTACCCAACCTCAGAATCATTTTGATAAGCAATCAAACGTCTTCGCATCATTATGCTACAAAACTTACTGGGAAATATAATGGCATCTATATTTGAGTATATTTCTTGATTTAATTAATAATCATTACTAAACCCGTTTGTTGCAATTTTTGTTTTTTAAATTATTAGTTACTAAGCCTGTTATCTATGTTTCATCATATGAACATGCTTGAATTGAGTGAATGACTCAAGTAAAATAGACGGGTAGATGAAAACAAACCTAAGGAGTCAGTACGAAATGAACTTTAAAGAAATAAAAGAATTAATTGAAATTCTTGATCAATCTAATTTAACTGAAATTAACATTGAGGATAACAAAGGTAGCGTTGTTAATCTAAAAAAAGAGAAAGAAACTGAAATCATTACACCTCAAGTAGCTCAACAACCTGCACAACAGATTTCTCAACCACAAGCAGCGCCACAACCTCAATCAACTACTCAATCAGGGGAAGAAACTCAAGAATCTGCTAGTGATAATTATGAAACGATTAATGCGCCAATGGTTGGTACATTTTATAAATCACCTTCGCCAGAGGAAGATGCTTATGTTCAAGTAGGGGATAAAGTTTCAAACGACACAACTGTATGTATTCTTGAAGCAATGAAATTATTTAATGAGATTCAAGCTGAAACATCAGGTGAGATCGTGGAAATCTTAGTAGAAGACGGACAAATGGTAGAGTATGGCCAGCCGTTATTTAAGGTGAAATAATGAATAAGATATTAATCGCAAACCGTGGGGAGATAGCTGTTAGAATAATCAGAGCTGCTCACGATTTAGGTATCCAAACAGTAGCTATTTATTCTGAAGGGGACAAAGATGCATTACATACTCAAATTGCTGATGAAGCATATTGCGTCGGTCCAACTTTATCTAAGGACTCTTATTTGAACATACCTAATATATTATCTATTGCGACTTCTACTGGATGTGACGGAGTACATCCTGGTTATGGATTTTTAGCTGAAAATGGCGACTTTGCAGAATTATGTGAAGCATGTCAACTTAAATTCATTGGTCCAAGTTATGAATCTATTCAAAAAATGGGAATTAAAGACGTAGCTAAAGCAGAAATGATTAAAGCTAATGTACCTGTCGTACCTGGTAGTGAAGGACTTATCCAAAGTATCGATGATGCTAAGAAAGTAGCTAAAAAAATTGGTTATCCTGTAATAATTAAAGCTACTGCAGGTGGTGGCGGAAAAGGTATTCGTGTTGCACGTGACGAGAAAGAGCTTGAAACAGGAATTCGTATGACTCAACAAGAAGCAGAAACTGCCTTTGGTAACGGTGGTTTATACCTAGAGAAGTTTATCGAGAACTTTAGACATATTGAGATTCAAATTGTCGGAGATAGTTATGGTAATGTCATACATTTAGGTGAGCGTGATTGTACGATTCAACGTAGAATGCAAAAATTAGTTGAGGAAGCACCTTCTCCCATTTTAAGTGAGGAAAAACGTCAAGAAATGGGAAATGCGGCTGTTAGAGCAGCTAAAGCAGTTAACTATGAGAACGCTGGTACGATAGAATTCATTTACGATCTTGATGATGATAATTTCTATTTCATGGAAATGAACACTCGTATTCAAGTAGAACATCCTGTTACTGAAATGGTCACTGGTGTGGATTTAGTTAAATTACAGCTTAAAGTAGCTATGGGTGAAGCTTTACCATTCAAACAAGAGGATATTTCAATTAATGGCCATGCTATAGAATTCCGTATAAATGCTGAGAATCCATATAAAGACTTTATGCCTTCACCAGGTAAGATTACTCAATATTTAGCACCAGGCGGTTTTGGAGTGAGAATAGAATCAGCATGTTATACTAACTATACAATCCCTCCATATTATGATTCTATGGTAGCTAAACTTATTGTACATGAACCTACTAGGGATGAAGCCATTATGACTGGTATTCGTTCACTAAGTGAGTATCTTGTATTAGGAATAGATACTACTATTCCGTTCCACCTTAGACTACTAAATAATGAAATCTTTAGAAGTGGTGAATTTAATACAAAATTCTTAGAAAAATACAATATCATGGATGACGATCAATAGGAGGTTATCGGATGGTCAATGTAGCAGATTATTCTCAATCGAATTTAGGTAAAATTGAAATTGCGCCAGAAGTTTTATCTGTTATTGCTAGTATTGCCACGTCAGAAATCGATGGAATCACAGGCCATTTTGCTGAATTAAGCAAGACGAATTTAGAGAAAATTAGTCGAAAAAACCTCTATAGAGATGTGAAAATTGAGGCTAAAGATGATGGTATATACATTGATATTTATTGTGCTTTAAAGCACGGAGTAAATATTTCTAAAACAGCCAATAATATTCAATCTGCAATTTTTAATTCAATAACAACTATGACAGCAATTGAACCAAAACAAATTAACATTCATATTACACAAATTGTAGTGGAAAAATAAATAGTACAAAGTAGAGGTATTATAGAGGTAGCATTTATTAAAATTCTAATTCAAAATAAAGCGTCTCTTATAAATGTAGTACACTCTATGATATTCCTACTGGTTAGACTGATTTGAATTGAAAAAAATTAAAAAATTTTTAATTCAGTCATTTTCACCAATATGCTAATTATGGCTGAGACAATGTTTTATGTTTCAGCCTCATTAATTATATAAATACGTTTGAAGGAGTAAAATATGAGTCGTAAAGAATCAAGAATTCAAGCTTTTCAAACTTTATTTCAATTAGAAATGAAAGAATCTGATTTAAGTATCACTGAAGCAATCAACTTTATAAAAGATGATTATCCAGATTTAGACTTTGATTTTATTAACTGGTTAGTTACAGGAGTAAAAGATCATGAAGCTGTATTAGATGAGAAGTTTAAACCATATTTAAAAGATTGGTCAATTGAACGTTTACTAAAATCTGACCGTATTATCTTAAGAATGGCTACATTTGAAATGTTACACAGTGACACTCCTGAAAAAGTTATCATCAATGAAGCTGTTGAACTTACTAAACAATTTAGTGATGATGGTCATTATAAATTTATTAATGGTGTTTTAAGTAATATAAATAATTAAAATGAGTGATATGTATGACTGAATATTTAAGTGTTACTACTTTAACTAAATACATTAAATATAAATTTGATCAAGATCCTCATTTGCAATCTGTTTTAATAAAGGGAGAATTATCAAACTTTAAGAAACATTCAAGCGGACACTTATACTTTAACGTTAAAGATAAAGAGAGTGTGATTAGCGCTATGATGTTTAAAGGTAATGCTTCTAAATTAGGCTTTGAACCTAAAGAAGGTGATGAAGTTCTACTCGAAGCTCGTGTCTCCGTTTATGAAAGAAGGGGCAACTATCAAATTTATGTAAATAAGATGCAACTTGACGGAATTGGAAATTTATATCAAAAGTTAGAAGAACTTAAGAAGAAACTTACAAAAGAAGGTTATTTCGATAGCAGCGTTAAGAAACCTATACCCAAATTCCCCAAAAGAATTGCGGTCCTAACAGCTAGTACTGGTGCTGCAATTAGAGATATTCATTCAACAATTAACAGTCGATATCCTTTAGTTGAACAGATACACATCAGTACATTGGTACAAGGTACGCAAGCAAAACAAGATATTATAGAGAAAATTGAACATGCTGACACACTTGATGTAGACACCATTATAGTTGGGCGTGGTGGTGGTTCTATTGAAGATTTATGGAACTTTAATGAGGAAGAAGTAGTTAAAGCAATATATAGTTGTAATACACCAATTATTTCAGCTGTGGGACACGAAACTGACTTTACTTTAAGTGATTTTGTAGCTGATGTTAGAGCAGCTACTCCTACACAAGCTGCTGTAATCGCAACACCCGACCAATATGAATTAATGCAACAAATTAAACAATATCAATTTTCATTAACTAGGTTTATTAAACAATATGTCGAACAACAGAAGAAACAATTAAGTCATCTAAATTCTTATTATAAATTTAAGCAACCTTCACTGTTGTATGATCAACAAATTCAAAAGCGTGATGACCTTGAAAAACAACTTAAGCAATTGATGTCGACATATCTTGAAAAGCATACTCAAAACCTCAAGCTATTGAAACAACATTTCAATTTAAAAACACTCAATAACAACATTTCTCAAGATAAAATGCATGTGTCCCAATATCGTGAACGTATGACTCAAGCAATAACAAATGAATTATCAAAATTACAAACAGATTTAAAAAATAAAATTGAAAATCTAAATAATTTGAGTCCTACTAATACAATGTTACGTGGCTATGCAATTGTAAATAAGGATGATAAAGTAGTTACAAGTACACATGATATTACTGAGAATGATACAATCACTTTAACAATGAAAGATGGCAACGTTGATGCTACTGTAAAGAAAGTAAGGTGTAATGATGAGTAAAGAAAAGCAAAGCTTTGAAGAAATGATGCAAGAACTAGAAAATATAGTTCAAAAATTAGATAATGAAACAATTTCATTAGAGGAATCACTAGACTTATATCAAAGAGGAATGAAATTATCAACTGCTTGTGATACAACTTTAAAAGATGCAGAGAAGAAAGTAAACAAATTAATGCAAGAAGAAGCTGAGGAACAAGAAAATGAAGAAGCTAACAATGAGTAATTTAATCGAAGAAGTTAATACTAATCTTAAGCAGGCAATTCCCGAATCTCATCTAAATACCGATTTAGAAGAGAGCATGATGTACTCACTTCAGGCCGGCGGAAAAAGAATTCGACCTGTATTATTATTACTTACATTAAATATGCTAAATGAAGATTATCATAAAGGACTTCAAAGTGCTTTAGCTTTAGAAATGATTCATACATACTCACTCATTCATGACGATTTACCTGCAATGGATGATGACGATTACCGTCGCGGTAAACTAACTAATCACAAAGTCTATGGTGAATGGAAAGCAATATTAGCTGGAGATGCACTTTTAACAAAGGCATTTGAATTAGTCTCAAATGACGATTTAATTGAAGATAATGTTAAAGTAAAAGTTTTACAACGATTATCTAAAGCAAGCGGACATATCGGTATGGTTGGCGGACAAACATTAGATATGCAAAGCGAAAATCAAACAGTTGATTTAAAAACTTTAGAGTCTATTCATAAAGCGAAGACAGGTGCTCTTCTTACTTTTGCAGTAATGGCTGCTGTAGATATTGCACAAGTAGATCAGAAGACGTCTCACAATCTAAATGAATTCAGCGAACATTTAGGACTTATGTTTCAGATTAAAGACGATTTATTAGATGTTTATGGCGATGAGAAAAAAATAGGTAAAGCGGTAGGTAGTGATGAATCGAATAATAAAAGTACTTATGTTTCCTTATTTGGTAAAGAGGGTGCTGAAGACAAACTGGAATATCATAAGAATCAAGCTTTGAAATGTCTGAATAATATATCTTCACAATATCAAACTTCAGAATTAATAAAAATTGTTGATTTATTTTACAATAGAGATCATTAAATTTAATAAAGATATTTAGATTTTAATTTATAGCCTATAAATGGATGAGTTCTAGTTCATTTATAGGCTAAATTTTAGATTTGTTTTAGCTATTACATTTTCATTTTGAAATCTTAGATACAAATCCTTATTATTTGATATTTATTTTGTTTTCCATATACAAAAAATATTCATTCGCTAATTTTTATTCAATTAATTAATTTATCATGTTAAAGTTTGGATTTTTATAATAAATGCCTTTATCATGCCAAAGATAAAAAATAATAATGTTAAAGTTAAATAGTGTTTAGTAGTAGTTACGAGTCGCTTGTGTTAAAATCATTGTATAAATATTCGTAACTAGAGGTGTTTATTGTGCCAAAAAAATCAGTTAGACATATAAAAATTAGAGAAATTATTTCGAACGAACAAATAGAGACACAAGATGAATTGGTAAAACGATTAAATGAATATGATTTAAACGTGACACAAGCAACAGTTTCAAGAGATATAAAAGAATTACAATTAATTAAAGTTCCCGCACCTTCAGGTCAATATGTTTATAGTTTACCGAATGATAGAAAATATCATCCTTTAGAAAAATTAGGACGATATTTAATGGATTCTTTTGTAAATATAGAGGGAACTGAAAACTTACTTGTACTTAAAACACTTCCAGGTAACGCACAATCAATTGGAGCGATACTTGATCAAATTGATTGGGATGAAGTACTTGGTACCATTTGTGGCGATGATACATGTCTACTTATTTGTAGAAATGAAGAAGCAAGTGAAGAGATAAAAACTAGAATTTTTAATTTATTATAAGGATGCGATGAATTTATGTTACAAACCTTATCAATAAAACAGTTTGCTATCATTGATAAACTTGAAATACAATTTTCAGATGGATTAACAGTCCTAAGTGGCGAAACAGGCTCAGGTAAATCTATCATCATTGATGCAATTGGACAGCTAATAGGAATGCGCGCTTCTTCTGATTATGTGCGTCATGGCGAGAAAAAAGCTATCATTGAAGGTATATTCGATATAGATGAAAGCAAAGATGCAATATCTATTCTAGAAGATTTATCCATTGATATTGATGAAGACTTTTTATTAGTTAAGAGAGAAATCTTTAGTTCTGGTAAAAGCATTTGTCGTATCAATAATCAAATTGTCACACTTCAAGATTTAAGAAAAGTGATGCAAGAATTATTAGATATTCATGGCCAACATGAAACTCAATCATTACTCAAGCAAAAATATCATCTTCAATTACTCGATGATTATGCAGAAAATCAATATTCAGATTTGCTACAACAATATAAAAATGTTTTCAATCAATATAAAGATAAAAGAAAAGAATTAGAAGATTTGGAATCAGCCGATCAAGCATTGCTACAGCGTCTTGATTTAATGAAATTTCAATTCGAAGAACTTACAGAAGCTTCTTTAAAAGAAGATGAAGTAGAACAACTAGAAGTTGATATTAAACGTATTCAGAATTCTGAAAAATTGAGCCTAGCATTGAATAATGCGCATCAAGTACTAACAGATGAGAATGCTATTCCGGATCGATTATACGAATTAAGTAATCATCTTCAATCTATCAATGATATTGTTCCTGAAAAATACGAAAAATTGAAAGAAGATATTGACCAATTCTACTATGTTCTTGAAGACGCAAAACATGATATATATGATGAAATGGCAAACACCGAATTTGATGAACAAGTATTAAATGAACTTGAATCAAGGATGAATCTTTTAAATAACCTAAAACGCAAATATGGAAAAGATGTTCCTGAACTCATTGCTTATCAAAGTAAGTTAGAGAATGAGATTAATAAAATTGAAAACTATGAACAAAGTTCATCACAATTAAGAGAAGAAATTAACCAACTCTATCAAGAAGTAATTGATATAGGTAAAGCATTATCAAAAGAACGGCGACGCGTCGCTAGGGAATTACGTGACCATATTGTTTCTGAAATTCAAAATTTACAAATGAAAGATGCAAATTTAGAAATATCTTTCAAACCTCTTGATGAACCTAACTACGAAGGAATCGAATTTGTAGAATTTTTAATTAGCCCTAATAAAGGAGAGCCTTTAAAAAGCTTGAATAAAATTGCTTCAGGAGGAGAATTATCTCGAATAATGCTTGCATTGAAAAGCATATTTGTTAAATCACGTGGCCAAACAGCAATTCTATTTGATGAAGTGGATTCAGGTGTTTCTGGACAAGCAGCACAGAAAATGGCTGAAAAAATGAGAGACATAGCTCAATTCATACAAGTCATATGTATTTCTCATTTACCTCAAGTTGCTTCAATGAGTGATCATCATCTTCTAATAAGTAAAGCCTCACAAGATGACAGGACAACTACTCAAGTTAAAGAGTTATTAGATGACGATAGAATTAACGAGGTAGCGCGAATGATTTCCGGAGCTAGTGTTACTGATTTAACAAGAGAAAACGCTAAAGAAATGATTGCTCAAAATCATAGAGATTAATCTTTATCCATTTTAGTAGTAGCACATTTAAAATTTTTCTATAAAAGAGTATAATGAATCGATTCTTAAAAATTTGTCATTAATTTTCAAATTTAATAACTATCCGAATTGATGTAAAATAGGAAAGTATTAATTTATAAGAACATCTTGAATTACATCACCTTTAGTTCAATATGTAATTCAATATTAAAATAAGTAATTTTATTAGAGGACTAAGATGTCTTGATTATATATATGTCAGACATATTTAGTCTTCTAAATATTAAAGGAGTAAGACCATGTCAGAAAAACAATATGATTTAGTCGTCCTTGGCGGAGGAACTGCTGGTTATGTAGCTGCTATCAGAGCTTCGCAATTAGGTAAGAAAGTAGCAATAGTTGAAAAATCTTTATTAGGTGGCACATGTTTACATAAAGGGTGTATACCTACTAAATCTTTATTAAAATCTGCTGAAATACATCATACTATTAAAAATGCTAGTACTTTTGGTATCGATGTAAGTAATTTTAAAGTTAATTTTGAAAATATTTTAAAACGTAAAAATGATATTGTGAACCAAATGCATACAGGTGTAAACCAGTTAATGCAACACCATCACATAGATATATATAATGGCACTGGTAGAATATTAGGAACATCTATATTTTCACCTCAAAGTGGTACGATTTCAGTGGAATACGAAGATGGCGAGTCTGATTTAATACCAAATCAATTTGTATTAATTGCTACTGGCTCTACACCGAAATCATTACCATTTATTGAATTTGATCATGAACGTATTTTATCAAGTGACGATATCCTTTCAATTGAGTCTTTACCAGAACATTTGGCGATTATAGGTGGTGGTGTCATCGGATTAGAATTTGCTTCACTAATGAATGACCTAGGAACTTCAGTTACTGTTATCGAAGCAAATGACCGTATTTTACCAACTGAAAGTACTCAAATCGCTTCATCATTAAAAAAAGAATTATCTCATAGAGGCGTAACTTTTTACGAGAATATCCAATTAGATGAAAATAGTATTAAAAAAGATGATGATAGTGTTACAATTTATTTTGAAAATAATGCAATTAAAGTAGATAAAGTTTTAATATCTGTTGGTAGAACACCTAATACACAAGATATTGGTCTTAATAATACCAAAATCAAAACAAATAAAGCAGGACATATTATCACTAATGAATATCAACAAACTGAAGATAAGCATATTTATGCTGCAGGAGATTGCATAGGTAAACTTCAGCTTGCTCATGTAGGTTCAAAAGAAGGTTTAGTTGCAGTTGAACACATGTTTGATGGGCGTCCTATACCCGTTAATTATGACCTGGTACCAAAATGTGTTTACACATATCCAGAAATCGCTTCAATTGGTAAAAATATTGAAGAAGCCAAAGCTCAAAACATTAAAGCGCGTGTTTATAAAGTATCTTTTAAAGCAATTGGGAAAGCGATGATTGATGATATTGGTGAGCAAAATGGTTTTTGCGAAGTGATTATTAATAAAGAAAATGATGAAATCATTGGTCTTAACATGATTGGACCTCATGTGACTGAACTGATTAATGAAGTTTCATTATTGCAATTTATGAATGGCTCATCTTTAGAACTTGGATTAACTACCCATGCTCATCCATCTTTATCTGAAGTTTTGATGGAATTAGGATTAAAAGTTGAAGGTAGAGCGATTCACGTATAGTAGGAGGTAAAATAATGATTGATTATAAGTCAGCAGGCCTTACTGAAGAAGACCTCAAGATGATGTATAAATGGATGGACTTAGGAAGAAAGGTAGACGAGAGATTATGGCTTCTTAACCGCGCAGGTAAAATTCCTTTCGTTGTAAGTGGTCAAGGACAGGAAGCCACTCAAATTGGTATGGCATACGCTATGGAAGAAGGGGATATTTCTTCTCCATATTATCGTGATTTAGCATTTGTTACATATATGGGAATAACACCCTTAGACACGATGTTATCTGCTTTCGGTAAAAGAGATGATATCAATTCCGGCGGTAAACAGATGCCATCTCACTTTAGTCATAAAGATAAAGGCATCTTATCTCAGAGTTCTCCAGTAGCAACTCAGATTCCGCATTCAGTAGGCGCTGCCCTTGCATTAAAAATGGATAATAAACAAAATATTGCTACCGCAACTGTTGGGGAAGGAAGTTCAAATCAAGGCGACTTCCATGAAGGTCTTAACTTTGCAGGTGTGCACGATTTACCTTTTGTCTGCGTGATTATTAATAATAAATATGCTATATCAGTACCAGATTCATTACAATATGCTGCTGAAAAACTCTCTGATCGTGCTTTAGGTTATGGTATGTATGGTGAACAAGTAGATGGAAATGATCCTATTGCTGTTTATAAAGCTATGAAAGAAGCACGAAATCGTTCTTTAAATGGAGAAGGCGCTACTTTAATAGAAGCTGTTACTTCTCGAATGACACCACATTCTTCAGATGACGATGATAAATATCGTACTCAAGAAGAACGTGATAGTCTTAAAGAAGGAGACTGTAATATTAAATTTAAATCCTTCTTACTTGAAAATGAGATTATAGATGAACAATGGCTTTCTGATTTAGAACAAGAACACAAAGAATTAATTAATAAAGCGACGAAGGCCGCTGAAGAGGCTCCATATCCTTCAATCGAAGAAGCATATACACACGTTTATGATGAAGGGGGCCAACAAAATGACTAAATTATCCTATTTAGAAGCAATTCGCCAAGCTCATGATTTAGCACTTGAAAAAAATAAAAATACTTTCATCTTAGGTGAAGATGTAGGTAAAAAGGGTGGCGTATTTGGCGTTACACAAGGCTTACAAGAAAAATATGGAAAAGAACGTGTAATTGATACCCCACTTGCAGAGTCAAATATTATAGGAACTGCAATAGGCGCAGCAATGATGGGTAAACGTCCTATCGCAGAAATTCAATTCGCGGATTTCATTCTACCAGCGACTAATCAAATAATAAGTGAAGCTGCTAAGATGAGATATCGTTCTAACAATGATTGGGGCTGTCCTATAACTATTAGAGCACCTTTTGGTGGAGGTGTTCATGGTGGTTTGTATCACTCACAAAGTATTGAAAGCATTTTCGCTTCAACCCCAGGATTAAAAATAGTAATTCCTTCTTCACCTTATGATGCAAAAGGATTATTATTATCATCAATTGAATCTAATGATCCAGTTTTATTCTTTGAACACAAAAAAGCGTATCGATTTTTAAAAGAAGAAGTTCCAGAAGATTACTATACAGTACCTTTAGGCAAAGCAGATGTAAAAAGAGAAGGCGATGATATCACTGTTTTCACTTATGGTTTAATGGTTAATTATTGTTTACAAGCAGCTGATATTTTAGCTGAAGACGGTATTAATGTTGAAGTTGTAGACTTAAGAACGGTATATCCATTAGATAAAGAAACTATTATTGATCGTGCTAAACAAACCGGCAAGGTTTTACTCGTTACAGAAGATAATTTAGAAGGTAGCGTTATGTCAGAGGCTTCGGCAATTATAGCAGAACATTGCTTATTTGAACTAGATGCACCGATTATGCGTTTAGCTGCACCCGACGTTCCATCTATGCCATTTTCACCTGTCTTAGAAAATGAAATAATGATGAGTCCTGAAAAGATACAAGAAAAAATGCGCGAATTAGCGGAATTCTAAGGAGGGTATCAATTGGAAATTAAAATGCCTAAATTAGGTGAAAGTGTTCATGAAGGTATAATAGAACAATGGTTAGTTGCTGTAGGCGATGAAGTAGGAGAATATGAACCTTTATGTGAAGTAATTACAGATAAAGTTACCGCTGAAGTACCTTCTACAGTTTCAGGTAAAGTTACCGAACTTATAGTTAATGAAGGAGAAACAGTAAGCGTTGATGCAGTAATTTGTAAAATCGATACAGGGGAAAAAAGAGATGATATAGATAGTGAGACAGAAGCAAATCATTCTTATGAAAAACAATCTTCTAGTTATAAAAATGATTTGTCTCAATCTAAAATAAATGAAAATACTAATGATTCATCTTTACAACCTAAAAATAATGGTCGTTTTTCACCTGTTGTCTTCAAATTAGCTTCTGAAAACAACATCGATTTAACTCAAGTAGTGGGTACAGGTTTCAGTGGACGTGTCACTAAAAAAGATATTGAAAAAGTAATTAATAATCCTGAAATGATTGAAAATACAACTAGCAATTCCACTAGTAATCAGAGTCAAAACAACCAATCATCTCAAAAAACTTTACAATCTCAAAGTCAATCTGAGTCCGATGTAACATACAATCAAGGAAGTACAATTCCTGTTAAAGGGGTTCGTAAAGCAATTGCTCAAAATATGGTGACAAGTGTTACTGAAATTCCTCATGGTTGGATGATGATAGAAGCTGATGCAACGAATTTAGTTAAAACAAGAAATCATCACAAAAACACATTTAAACAAAACGAAGGTTATAATCTGACATTCTTTGCATTCTTTTTAAAAGCTGTAGCTGATGCCTTAAAAGCACATCCTTTACTAAATAGCACATGGCAAGGTGATGAAATAATTATTCATAAAGATATTAATATTTCAATTGCTGTAGCCGATAAAGATAAATTATATGTGCCGGTCATTAAACATGCTGATGAAAAATCTATTAAGGGTATTGCTAGAGAAATCAATGACTTAGCTACAAAAGCTCGCAATGGCCAACTCACTCAAGCAGATATGGAGGGTGGCACATTTACAGTAAATAATACTGGTTCATTTGGCTCAGTGTCTTCAATGGGAATTATTAACCATCCTCAAGCCGCAATATTACAAGTGGAATCTGTGGTTAAAAAGCCTGTTGTTATAGATGATATGATTGCAATTAGAAGTATGGTTAATTTATGTATTTCGATCGATCATCGTATCCTTGATGGACTACAAACAGGTCAATTTATGAATCATATTAAAAAACGTATTGAACAATATTCTATTGAGAATACAAATATCTATTAAGATTTCACTCTCACATATCCATATATTACTGTCGACAACTTCATTGATATTGTCGACAGTTTATTTTATTTGAAAATGAGTGAGAATACTTAATCAAGCTTGTTGAACAATATACTTTTAATTAGTAGAATAAAAGAAGTTAAAATTAACAATGAAATGAAAGGTGACCTAATATGGATTTAAATTTCGATTTATATATGAACGGGGTTGTTGAACAAGCACGTAATGAAATTGAAGAAGCAGGTTATGAACAATTAACAACTGCTGATGAAGTAGATAGTGTTTTAAAACAAGATGGCACTTCTTTAGTTATGGTCAATTCAGTTTGTGGTTGTGCTGGTGGTATTGCACGTCCAGCAGCCTCTCACGCATTACACTATGATAAATTACCAGATCGACTAGTCACAGTTTTTGCAGGACAAGATAAAGAAGCAACTCAACAAGCAAGAGATTATTTTGAAGGATATGCACCTTCAAGTCCTTCTTTTGCATTAATTAAAGACGGTAAAATTACTGAAATGATAGAACGTCATCAAATTGAAGGTCATGATGTTATGGATGTAATCAACCAATTACAAGGCTTATTCGAAAAATATAGTGAAGAAAGATAAGAGGCCTAAAACACATGTTAAAGTTAAATCCTTATAAGATTGGATTTAGAACTCTCAAAACTGCAGTAGGAATGACGCTAGGAGTCATAATTTGTAAGTTACTAGGTTTAGATAATTATGCTTCTAGTGCGATTTTAGTCGTATTATGTATCAAGCATACTAAAATGCATTCTTTACAAGCTATTGTTTCACGCTTAGTCTCATGTTTATTAATTTTGTTTTTAGGCTCAGCTATTTTTAGTTTATTAGGTCAACATGCATTAGTTTTAGGTTTAATTGTCCTTTTATTTATTCCTTTAACAGTTGTTCTCAATGCTCAAGAAGGCGTAATAACGAGTTGCGTCATTTTATTACATGTTTTTAATGCTAAAGAAATCAATGGGCACTTGATGATCAATGAAATACTACTTTTAACAGTAGGTTTAGGTATTGCCTTTATTATGAATCTCATGATGCCAAGTTTAGACAAAAATTTAAAACGTTATAAAAATGATATTGAACATCAAATTACAGATATTTTCACTATTTTTAGTCATGCTTGTACAATGCGCAAAGATCAACTAGATATTAAATTCGACGCACTACTATTAAACATCAAGAAAGCAAAGTCCTTGGCTTTTAGGGATGTTAAAAATCATTTTGTCAGAAATGAAAACTCCTACTATCACTACTTTGATATGAGAAAAGAACAAGTAGAGTTATTAAAAAGAATGACGCATCTTATAGAAAGTATCTCTACTGATGACCCTATCCTTGAAAAAATATCTCAATTAATGTCAGAAATAGGCAGCAACGTTAATAGTAACGATTATACAGCATTGCGACTTCACTCTCTTTATGAGATTCGACTATCCTTAGATCAATTACCGTTACCAACTACACATCAAGCATTAAATTCACGAGCAAATGTTATACAGATATTAAATGAATTAGAAGAATACTTAAATATCAAATCACAATTTGGTTCGTTAAAATTGCATAGTGAAATATAAAAAATAACCGTTACATTAAACTTATTTTGAAAAAAGTTCGATGTAACGGTTTATTTATTAGTTCATAATTGGTGCCAAACTTGTAAGTAGTAATGCAAGTACTACGGCTACAAGCATAACAATAATAATGATACGTAAAACTTTATTATTCAATTCTTAATTCCTCCGTATATTTATATAAATCGTTTAACAACGACTTAAATACGTCTATATATCGTAACCTTATATGATTTAATTCTAAAAAGCAATCAATTTATTTTTGATAAACTTGAAAGTCAGTTAAAATATATTTATATACGAAAGGGGACTTGCACTCATGATTAACAAAGAACGTATATTGAATACTTTTCTAGAATTAGTAAAAATTAATTCAGAAACAGGTTATGAACAAACTATTCAACCTATACTTAAAGAAAAATTTGAAAATCTAGGGCTAATCGTCAAGGAGGATAACGCTTCAGAACAAGAAGGATTAGGCGCTAACAACTTAATATGTACTTTACCTAGTAATTTATCAAACAAACAGATACCAAAGCTTTATTTCACTAGTCATATGGATACAGTAGTACCTGGTGTAAATATACGACCTCAAGTGAAAGACGATGGTTACATTTACTCTGATGGTACAACTATTCTAGGCGCAGATGATAAAGCAGGCTTAGCTGCTATACTCGAAACAATCGAACAGATAAATGAGCATAATTTACCTCATGGACAAATTCAATTTGTCATTACAGTTGGTGAAGAATCAGGTTTATTGGGAGCTAAGGCATTAGATACGCAATTACTAGATGCAGACTTTGGCTATGCCGTTGATGCAAGTAAAGAGGTAGGTACAACTGTTGTCGGTGCCCCTACACAAATGAAGATTTATACTACCATTAAAGGTAAAACGGCTCACGCGAGTACCCCAACTAAAGGTATTAGTGCTATTAATATCGCTGCTAAAGCGATTAGTAGAATGAATTTAGGCCAAATCGATGATTTAACAACTGCAAATATTGGTAAATTCCATGGTGGCTCTGCAACGAATATTGTTGCTGATGAAGTTGTCCTTGAAGCTGAAGCACGATCTCACAATGACCAAAGTATTGAAGTACAAGTTCAACATATGAAAGATACCTTTGAGAGCACTGCCGAAGAATTTGGCGGTGAAGCTCATGTAGAAATAGAAACAAGTTATCCAGGATTTAAGGTGGAAGATCGTGAAGACGTGACAAAATACGCAATAGCAAGTGCAGTTGCTTTAGGACTTAAAGGTGATACTTGTATTGCTGGCGGCGGTTCTGATGGAAATATAATGAATAGATATGGAATTCCTTCAGTTATTTTAGGAGTAGGTTATGAAAACATCCACACAACATCTGAACGTATCGCTACTAAAGATTTATGTATGTTATCAAGTCAAATTTTAAAAATTATAGAACTTGTTAGCGAATAATACAGTCTTTTAGTAATTGTTAATATGCGTTTTATGTTACAATATTATTGAAAATTTTGAACAAGAGAGGTAAGTAATATGACACAACAAATAGGAGTAGTAGGTTTAGCTGTAATGGGTAAAAACCTTGCTTGGAACATTGAATCTCGAGGATATAGTGTTTCAGTATATAACCGCTCAAGACAAAAAACAGATGAAATGATTGAAGAATCACAAGATAAACAAATTCACCCAACTTACTCTTTAGAAGAATTTGTTAATTCACTTGAAAAGCCCCGTAAAATTTTACTAATGGTCAAAGCTGGACCTGCTACTGATGCAACAATTGATGGCTTATTACCTTTACTAGATGATGATGATATATTAATCGACGGAGGCAACACAAACTATCAAGACACAATCCGTCGTAATAAAGCACTTGCTGAAAGTGGCGTTAATTTCATCGGAATGGGAGTGTCTGGTGGAGAAGTAGGTGCATTAACTGGACCTTCATTAATGCCAGGTGGCCAAGAAGACGCATATAATAAAGTAAGTGATATTCTTGATGCTATCGCTGCAAAAGCTAAAGATGGTGCATCATGTGTGACTTATATAGGGCCAAATGGCGCAGGACATTACGTCAAAATGGTTCATAATGGAATTGAATATGCTGACATGCAACTTATCGCAGAGAGCTACGCGATGATGAAAGACTTATTAGGAATGTCTCATGAAGAACTTTCTAATACCTTTAAAGAATGGAATGCTGGTGAATTAGAAAGTTATCTAATCGAAATCACTGGTGATATTTTCACAAAATTAGACGATGATAAGGAAGCACTAGTTGAAAAAATTCTTGATACTGCAGGGCAAAAAGGTACTGGTAAGTGGACTTCAATCAATGCACTTGAATTAGGTATACCGTTGACAATTATTACAGAATCAGTATTTGCGCGTTTTATTTCATCAATTAAACAAGAACGTGTTAATGCTTCTAAAACATTGAATGGTCCTAAAGCTTCTTTTGAAGGTAATAAAGAAGAATTCTTAGAAAAGATTCGCAAAGCATTATATATGAGTAAAATTTGTTCATATGCACAAGGTTTTGCTCAAATGCGTAAAGCAAGTGAAGATCATGAATGGAATTTAAAACTGGGCGAATTAGCTATGATATGGAGAGAGGGTTGTATCATTCGCGCTCAATTCTTACAAAAAATTAAAGACGCTTATGATAATAACTCAGAATTACAAAACTTATTACTAGATCCTTACTTCAAAAATATTGTAACTGAATATCAAGATGCACTACGTGATGTTGTTGCAACAGGTGTTCAAAATGGTGTTCCTACACCTGGTTTCTCAGCAAGTATTAACTACTACGATAGTTATCGTTCAGAAGACTTACCTGCAAATTTAATTCAAGCTCAACGTGACTACTTCGGTGCACATACTTATGAACGTAAAGATCGTGAAGGTGTATTCCACACACAATGGGTTGAAGAATAATTATCAATATTGAATAAATAAAGATACTAGCCTCACTCAAAACTTTAATTTTAAGGAGTGAGGCTCTATTTACAATATCTATGCAATCGCTTACATAAATGCACACAAAGAATTATAAAATTGTTAAACTACAAATGTATATTAAAAGAGAGTATCAATCCAACACACTTTATAGAGAGACAAACGACAATAACGAATGAGGAGTGAACCAAATGCACAGAAAATGGTGGAAAGAAGCAGTAGCTTACCAAGTGTATCCTAGGAGTTTCAATGATAGTAACAATGATGGTATCGGTGATTTGCCTGGTATTATCGAAAAATTAGATTACCTTAAAGATTTAGGTATCGACGTGATCTGGTTAAGCCCGATGTATCAATCTCCTAATGATGATAATGGTTATGATATTAGCGACTATAGAGCTATCATGGACGAATTTGGCACCATGGAAGATTTTGATCGTTTACTTAAAGAAGTCCATCATAAAGGTATGAGACTAATCTTAGATTTAGTTGTAAATCATACATCAGATGAACATCCGTGGTTTATAGAGTCTAAATCAAGTAAGGATAACCCTAAAAGAAAGTGGTACATTTGGAAGAATCCTAAAGAGGATGGTTCTGAGCCTAACAATTGGGAGAGTATCTTCAATGGATCAGCTTGGGAATATGATGAATTAACAAACCAATACTATTTCCACTTATTTAGTAAAAAACAACCCGACTTGAATTGGGGTAATCCAGAAGTACGCAATGCTGTATTTGAAATGATGAACTGGTGGTTTGATAAAGGTATTGATGGCTTTAGAGTTGATGCAATCACTCATATCAAAAAGACATTTGAAGCTGGAGATTTACCTTTGCCAGAGGGAAAATCATATGCGCCAGCCTTTGATGTTGATATGAATCAACCTGGTATCCAACCATGGCTTCAAGAAATGAAGGACAAATCACTAAGTCAATACGATATTATGACAGTAGGGGAAGCTAATGGTGTAAACCCTGATAACGCTAAAGAATGGGTTGGCGAAGAAGAAGGCAAATTTAATATGATTTTTCAATTCGAACACTTAGGTTTATGGAGTACAGGAGATTCAAAATTTGATGTAAAATCTTACAAAACTATTTTAAATCGTTGGCAAAAAAGCTTGGAAGATGTTGGTTGGAATGCATTATTTATCGAAAACCATGACCAACCACGTCGTGTATCAACATGGGGAGATGACAAACAGTATTGGTACGAATCTGCTACAAGTCATGCTGTAACATACTTTTTACAACAAGGCACACCATTTATATATCAAGGGCAAGAGATAGGTATGACTAATTATCCATTTGATAGTATAGAAACCTTCAATGACGTTGCAGTAAAAAACGAATACAACATCGTTAAAGCTCAGGGTGGCGATGTTAATGCGCTTTTAAATAAATATAAAATGGAAAATCGTGATAATTCAAGAACACCTATGCAATGGGATCAATCAACTAACGGAGGTTTTGCCAATGGCACACCGTGGTTCCCGGTCAATCCTAACTATAAAACAATCAATGTTGAACAACAAAACCATGATCCTCAATCAATACTACAATTCTATAAAGATTTAATTCAATTAAAAAAATCTGATGAAGTATACACATATGGACAGTTTAATTTAGTGGATGAAGACAATCCTAATCTCTTTGCATACACTCGTACACTGAATAACAAGAAGGTACTTGTAGTAGGAAACCTTACTGATCAAGTTTCAAAACTCAATGTCCCTTATCTCATTGAAAATGAACAGCAAGTCATGCTTCACAACTATAGTAGCCATGTTATAGACTTTGACAAAATACAGCCTTATGAAGCGTTTGCCATTAAAGTCTAAACACCACGTGAGAAGACGAGCAACAACAGTCTTCCACATAAAGAAAAGGTAAAGTGATGTATCATTCAAAGTTTACATCACTTTACCATTTGTCATTTTCAAATTTAATCTAGTTCATCAAAATCGTAAGCTTCTTGTTTAATAGGCAACCATAATTGTATTTTAGTGAATGGGTCGTCAAATGAAATATCGAATGGATAAACCTCAACATACAAACTATTTCGTTCATAAGGTAACGTGAGTTGTAAGCTCGATTCAATATAGTACCACGCTTCATTCGTAGCGTAATCAATTTCGCCTTGTAAATTAAATGTCGCATAATGCCGTCCTGGTAAGAATCTACTTTCTAAGTGAGCTGGATAACGTTCGCTAGGAACACCAACGAAAAGTTCTAAACCTTGGTCAAGCGGACAACTAACGACAAATAATTCATATGGACTCACATCATTATATCGTCTAAGTTCTTTAATAAGACCCTCAACCAGTAAATCCTCTAAAAAATCAGGGACATTAAAAGGATTAGATAAGTCCTTAGTAGGGATGAACCTAGAGTATCCAACAAGCGAAATATCCTCTGTTTCTTGAAGCCTGTATGTATACGGAGCTCTTTCTGTCGTTGACAATTTTATATATAATCTTTCTTGAAATTTAAGTTCATCTTTTTTTGTTGAGGCTTGGATAGGTGAAATGCCATGAAAATCACTAAAGTCATTAGCAAATTCATTAGAATTAGCATATCTATACTTTTTAGCTACATCCATTAAACGACTTGCGCCGTGCATGACGTCTGTTGCTGCAATCGTCATTCTACGAGCGCGAGCATATTGTTCTGGCGATTGACCAACAATCATTTTGAATGATTGTTCCAAATGATATGGCGAAAGACCAACGTAATCACTGAGTTCTTGCAAATTAAAAGGCTCTAATAGACGATCTTCAATGTATACGATTGCCTGTTGTATTTGCTTGATAACGTCCAAAACTTTCACTCCAATTACTTTGAATCATAATCATTATTGTACATTATTTTGGCCTAAGATACATCTGAAAGCCCTAGTATTTTAAAATTAAAATCAAAAAAGTGAACAACAACGGACTTTAAAGTATAGCTTGCTAAGTATTCATTAGATAAGAACACCTTATGTGCAATACTATAAATAAGTTCGCTATCATTCACTTAAATTTAAATTACTTTCTAAACAATCATTAAAAATCTATTACGTTATCACAGTAAATTAATGAATATCGTCCCACCAGTGATTTCCATCACGACTTAATAATAAATCACTTTCAAGAGGGCCATTAGTACCCGCTTCATAATTAGGGAAGCATGGTTCAACCATAGTCCATTCATCTTGAATAGCGTCAACAAATTTCCAAGTTGATTTCAATTCTTCCCAATGCGTAAAGTTAGTAGCATCACCTTTAAGACAATCAAATAACAAGTTCTCATATGCATCAACCGTATTCATTTTATCTTGTGCACTCATAGCATAAGATAATTGAACTGGTTCAGTATCGATGCCTTGAATATTCTTCTTAGCGTTTAAATGTAACGAAACGCCTTCATTAGGTTGAATATTAATGACTAGTAAATTGGAATCTAATAATTTATCTGTTTCATAATACAAGTTCATAGGAACCTCTTTAAATTCAACAACAACTTGAATCGATTTTGATTTCATGCGTTTACCAGTTCTAATGTAAAAAGGGACACCAGCCCATCTAAAGTTATCAATTGTTAATTTTCCTGATACAAATGTAGGTGTATTAGAATCCTCGGCCACACGATCTTCTTCACGATAAGACTTAACTTCTTTACCTTCTATAGTTCCTTTACCATATTGACCTCGTACGAAGTTCTTTCTAACTTCTTCAGGTTTAAATTGACGTAATGATTTAAGAACTTTAACTTTTTCAGCACGAATGTCTTCACTGTTCAAGCTAATAGGTGCTTCCATCGCTAATAAGGCAACCATTTGTAGCATGTGATTTTGCACCATATCTTTTAAAGCACCGCTTGATTCATAATAACCACCACGATCTTCAACACCTAAAATTTCAGAAGACGTTACTTGAATATTAGAAATGTATTTGTTGTTCCATAGGGGTTCGAACATGGCATTCGCAAAGCGTAGTACTTCAATGTTTTGCACCATATCTTTACCTAAATAATGATCAATACGATAAATTTCTTCTTCTTTAAATGAACGTCTAATTTGGTTATTCAATGATTCCGCTGATTTTAAATCACTACCAAATGGTTTCTCAATCACTAATCGTTTAAAACCTTTTGTATTAGTAAGGCCAGATGATTTTAAGAAATCAGAGATAACTCCAAAGAATTGAGGTGCCATCGCTAAATAGAATAAACGATTACCTTGTAAACCTAATTCTTTATCCAATTGATTGCTAAATTGTAGTAAGGATTCATAACTTCTTTCATCACTTACATCCGTCTTATGATAGAAGACATGATTCATAAATTCATCAATTCTATTCGTGTCTTTAACATGTTTCTGAATTGATGATTTAACTTGATCACGAAACTCCTCATTTGAATAATCACGACGACCTATACCAATGATAGCAATATGCTCATCTAAATTATCTTGTTGGAACAAATGAAATATAGAAGGGAATAGCTTTCTGTGACTAAGGTCACCAGTGGCACCGAATATTGTTATTAAACAAGGGATGTGTTTGCTTTTAGTACTCAAGATCAAAACCTCAATTCTTAAATAGATATATGATGAATATCAATTGACTCACCGATTTATATTAGTATCAATGCTTTCATTTTTAATAAATATATCATTATACTAGATTATTATATTATATGATAATCATTACTTATGGTCATCAAATATGCTTGAAATTAAGCACAATTTATTTTTTTCGAAAATGATTATTCCAATAGCACTAACACTATGAAATACATTGTTTTAATGTTAACAAAATCATATCATGATTATATCCTATTTAACCATATATCTTTACCATACAAATACACATAAGTGATTAGCAAGTATAAGGATTAAACACAATGTATTGATTATATTTTATTTCTTCATATAGAAAATATGATGACATATGATAGAATATATGAAAGAAAAGGAGGATCATGCATGGAAGTTACATTTTTCGGTACGAGTGCAGGGTTACCGACTAAAGAGAGAAACACACAATCCATCGCTTTAAATTTAGAACCATATTCAAATTCAGTATGGTTATTTGACGTTGGCGAGGGAACGCAACACCAAATCCTACATCATTCAATAAAGTTAGGAAAAGTTGATCACATCTTTATTACTCATATGCATGGCGATCATATATTTGGTCTTCCTGGATTACTTACAAGTCGCTCTTTCCAAGGCGGAGAAAATAAACCTTTAACTCTAATTGGTCCTAAAGGAATTCAAAATTATATTGAAACGTCTTTGAAGTTATCGGAATCACATCTTAATTACCCAATTACATATATTGAAATTAATCAACAATTTACATATCATCATGAGGGTTTTACGGTACAAGCAGAAGTGTTAAATCATGGTATTACATCTTATGGCTATCGTATAGAAGCACCAACCACACCAGGAACAATTAATGTGGAAGCTCTAAAATCCATTGGGTTAGAACCTGGTCCAAAATATCAAGAAGTAAAAATACAAGATACATTTGAACATAATGGTTTGATGTACCAATCTGATGACTTTAAAGGAGAAGCGAAACCTGGTCCAATCATTGCTATATTTGGAGATACGAAACCTTGTGATAATGAATATGTATTAGCTAAAAACGCAGATGTCATGGTACACGAAGCTACTTATATAGAAGGGGATAAGACACTTGCCAACAATTATCATCACAGCCACATAGATGATGTCTTTCAATTGATTAAGAACGCTAATGTTGGTAAAAGTCTTATTACTCATATTAGCAATCGATACAACTTAGAAGATGTAGAATCCATTTATAAAGAAATTAACAATCAATCTCAGATTCCACAATTTTATTTCGTTAAAGATTTTGAGACATATAAAATAAGCTAAAACGCTTTTTTCCTTACCCTTCAAGCCGGGAAAGGGAAAAAGCGTTTTAGCTTATTTATTCAGATTCTTTATTTGATAATTCTACACTACGATTAACAGCAGAACTTAAACAGTCTTCAAACATTGATACAATATCGTATTGAGATAGGGCATCCAAGCCTGCTTGAGTAGTTCCACCTTTAGAAGTAATATTCTTTCTTAATTGTTCCATACTTAAATCAGAGCGTTCTATCATCTTGCTTGTCCCGATAATTAAATTACGAATAGATTCTTCTACTTGATCTCTTTCTAATCCTAGTTCAGTACCTGCCTTAACATACTGCTCAAATACATGATATAAAAATGCAGGACCACTACCTGTAATCGCAGTCACTTGATGTAAATGATCTTCAGAAACCTCTATAACCGATCCAAATGCGTTAATTAATTCATTAACTTCATCTTTAGATTTAGGTCCAAAATTATTTGAAAAGCTAATTCCTGTTACAGAATGTCCCACTTGCGCATTAGTATTTGGCATAATACGTGCTAATGGGTTATTCGTATCTAATTGCTGTCTAATATAATCAATCGATAGGCCAGCCATAATAGAAATAAAGCGATTATCATCAGTAATATCATCTTTAATTCTTTCTGCTAATGCTTCAAAATCATGTGGCTTCGTTCCAAGAAAAACGTAGTCAGCATTTTTCAATAATTCTTTATCGTCATAACTATAATTAACTCCCAATCTTTCCGCGAAATCTTTCAGAGCTTGTTCATTTGATTTATTTGTTAAATAAATGTCATTGGGATCTAAATTATTAGAATTAATAATTCCTGTAAAAATAGCTTGTGCCATATTACCTGCACCATAGAATACAAGTTTCATTTTAACCACATCACCTTCATCTCTTTTGATTAATCATTTATATTGCCTTAAGATTATAAATACATAGTAACACATATCTATAAGAAGTAATATAACTCGTATAAACGCATGATATTGCTTCATTTTCCTTATAAAATGCATTGTTAGTACAAAAAGGATGTTAAATATGATAGGACAACATTATATCGTGACAGGAGGAACGAGTGGTCTTGGATTATCCCTCGTTCACCAACTTCTTAAAAGAGGCGCTCATGTCACTGTTTTAGCTAGAAATATTTCTAAATTTAATCAAATTGATTTCAGAAGCCATTCTAAAAATATAAATGTCATTCAATGTGACTTACAACAACGAGAAGATATTTACCAACTCTCAGAAAAAATAAAAGCGCCAGTCAATGGTTTCATATACAGTTCAGGTTTAGGTTATTTTAAATCCATTAATAACCATACTTTAGACGAAGTCATTGAAACATATGACGTTAATCTCGTAAGTTTTAATTTAATGTACCAAATTCTACGACCAAAGTTAGTAAAACAAGCACATATTATCGGCATTTCAAGTCAAGCGGCCTTTGTTACGCAAGCTAACGCGGCACACTATGGAGCTTCTAAAGCTGCATTGACTGCCGTTCTTAACGCATTGAGATTAGAAGAACCCGAACTTCATATTATGGCAGTACATCCCGGACCTATCGATACACCATTTCATAAAAAGGCAGACCCGTCACTTGCTTTTTTTAATAGATATAAACTTATAATGATTGATGCTGAGCAACTTGCCGAGCGCATCATTTTAGGAATTTTAAAGAATAAAAAAGAAATCAATCAACCTGGTTGGATGCATAATATTTTAAAATTATATCAACTTGCACCGAGAACACTAGAAAATTGTTTACCGAATTTATTTAAAAACAAAGAATAGTAATTAATTATGAAGCAGGCTTGCTATAAGTCCTTTTAAAAGGGAGGGCTATAAATGATATGTAGCATCGATGGTATTATTAATAAAGCAGTCGCTAATTCTAAGCGATTACCAATTAATAGGATTTTTACTTTAGAATATTTAGTTGGAACTGAATTTTATAACACGCTCAGTGATGCTGAAATTGAATATATTGAGGCAAAATTTTATCAACTTGTAATTCAACATCAGATTCTTGGAATAGAAGTGAATGCAAAGACGACTCAAAAGACCCATGTTTAAATCAAACAATTTTAATGACCGAAACCTATTTTAAGATTGGTGGCTTTTATTAAGAATGTTTATTGGTTTCAAGAAATCTATAATGAGACTACTCATACTACTTTCGCTTCGGAGTAAACAAAAATAAGCTTTAAGACCATTTCAAGTAAGTTGAAATCATCTTAAAGCTTTTATATTTTAAACTCTCTTTTACATTATTTTAGATGTTGAGTATATTCTAAATTCTTCACACGTTCACGCGCAGATTTAATTTGATCTAAACTTACATCCTTATAATAGTTACGTACATTTTCTTCTAATTGTTCTACACTACTTGCGCCGACGATGATTGAACCAAGAGCATCATGAGAAGTTAAATATTTAAATGAAAGGGCACTTAAATTACTTTCAATTTCTTTAACTGATGCAATGGTTTCACCTAACTCATCACGAGTATATTCAAAAATACCATCTTCAAACTTTTTATCTAATGCATCGACACTATTAGAGGTTAATAATCCCTTAAACACTGGTCCACGCGCTAACACTTTAACTTGTTGCTCATGAATAGTATCTAAAAGACTTTCGGGTCTATTATCTATTAAATTAAATTGAGACATTAAAGTTTCGATTTGACTATGTTTTAAATAGTAATCAATAACGTTTGGACGGATGGATGAAATACCATAAGCTCTAATAATACCTTCTTGTTTTAATTCATCAAAAGCACCGATAGTTTCATCTAGTGGATCATCAATTGTTCCACCATGCAATTGATATAAATCTAAATGGTCTAGTCCTAAACGTTTTAAAGATCCTTTCACACCTTCTTTAATGTGTTTCTTAGAGGGATCCCATGTTACGTTTCCATCGTCAGTTAGTCGATTGCCGACTTTCGTACCGATTACGATGTCATCACGATTTTGATATTTCTTTAAAGCTTTTCCTACAATTTCCTCATTAATTCCTTGATCATACATATCTGCAGTATCAAAATATGTAATACCCTGTTCGATTGCACTTTCAATGATAGGTTGCGCTTTATTAAAATCTGTACCTAAACTCATGCAACCCAAACCAAGTTCAGAAATTTCGATGCCACTTTTTAAAATATTTTTTTGCATGTCCATTCTCCTTTCGATACACTTTAACTGACGCATTCAGTTTATCAATTTATAAATATAAATAAAAGGGACGTGTTTACATATGAGATTAAACGAAAAAACGATTGACCGCACAGTCATTTACAATGGAAAAATTATTGACCTAGAACTACATGATGTTGAATTACCCGACGGCAGTACATCTAAACGTGAATTAGTTTATCATAATGGTGCCGTAGCAGTGTGTGCAGTAACACCTGAAGACGAAGTTCTATTAGTTAAACAATTTAGAAAGCCAGCTGAAAAACCTTTGCTTGAAATACCAGCAGGCAAACTTGAAAAAGGTGAAGAGCGTGAAGAAGCTGCGAAACGTGAATTACAAGAGGAGACAGGATATATTGCTTCAAATCTAGAATTTGTAACAGATATGTATGGATCTCCAGGTTTTTCAAGTGAAAAATTATCAATTTTTTATACAGATCAGTTATCTGAAGGTGAAATGAATTTAGATGATGACGAATTTGTAGAACTACATAAGGTATCTATTGAGAATGTAAAATCTATGTTAGAAAATAAGGAACTCGAGGATGCTAAAACAATTATCGCTCTACAGCACCTATTATTAAATTATAATCATTCTAAATAACTAGCGTAAACTCTTGCTTTTTACTGAGAATATTGATATTTTATTTAGTGAATCATAGATTAAATTAAAATGATTATAATTCTTAGTAGAGGAGTGAGGCTTCCGTGGAAGAACGTCTCAATCGCGTGAAGCAACAATTACAACAATCATCTTATAAATTAACTCCACAACGAGAGGCTACAGTTAGAGTTTTAATAGAGAATGAAAAAGATCATCTTAGTGCTGAAGATGTGTATTTAAAAGTGAAAGATAAATCGCCTGAAATTGGTTTAGCTACGGTATACAGAACCTTAGAGTTGTTAGCTGAACTCAAAGTCGTTGATAAAATAAACTTTGGTGACGGAGTAGCTCGTTTCGATTTACGTAAAGAAGGGGCTAAACATTTCCATCATCATCTTGTATGCATGGAATGTGGTAAGGTAGATGAAATTGATGAAGATTTACTACCTGAAGTTGAAAATCGTGTTGAAAATGAATTTAACTTTAAAATACTTGACCATCGTTTAACTTTCCATGGCGTTTGTTCTGATTGCCAAGCGAAAGGTAAAGGCTAATTAGGGGTTTATTTTCATAAATATACTTAAAAATTCTAACGCAATCTAATAAGTTTAAAGAAGCCACCGCTTCAATAGAGGTGCTTATATGAATACAATCATTGAAGAATATTTGAATTTTATTCAAATCGAGAAGGGTTTGAGTAGTAATACCATTGGCGCTTATCGTAGGGATCTAAAAAAATATGAAGAATATCTTGAAGAAAGAAAAATTTCCCATATTGATTTCGTGGATCGTCAAGTGATTCAGGAGTGCCTAGGTCATTTAATAGATTTGGGTCAATCCTCAAAATCACTTGCACGTTTTATATCTACAATTAGAAGCTTTCATCAGTTCGCATTAAGAGAAAGATATGCAGCGAAAGATCCGACAGTGTTGATTGAAACGCCAAAATACGAAAAGAAACTACCTGACGTATTAGAGGTTCAGGAAGTTTTGGATTTATTAGAAACACCAGATTTGAGTAAGAATAATGGTTATCGTGATCGGACGATGTTAGAGCTTTTATATGCTACAGGTATGCGCGTTTCTGAAATTATTCAATTAGAAGTCGAAGATGTCAATTTAATGATGGGTTTTGTCAGAGTTTTTGGTAAAGGAAATAAAGAACGTATTGTTCCTTTAGGTGATGCTGTTATTGAGTATTTAACTACATACATTGAAACAGTTCGTCCTCAATTATTAAAACAAACTGTCACACATGTATTATTTCTTAATATGCATGGCAAACCTTTATCACGACAAGGTATATGGAAGATGATTAAACAGAATGGTATTAAAGCGAACATTAATAAGACATTAACACCTCACACGTTAAGACATTCCTTTGCTACACATCTACTTGAAAATGGCGCTGATTTAAGGGCTGTCCAGGAAATGTTAGGCCATTCTGATATATCTACTACACAATTATATACACATGTATCAAAATCTCAAATTCGAAAAATGTATAATCAATTTCATCCTAGAGCTTAATTGTAATTTAAAAGACCAATAAACGTAGTGATTTAATGTAGCTATCATACGTTTATTGGTCTTTTAATGTATTATAAGGCCGTTGAGTATGTGAACGACGTAATTGTCTTGCTTCTTCACGGGCTTGTATAACTTCTGTTCGATCACGTTTTATATGATGATGAACAATGTAAGGCTCTGATATTACAAATTGAGTAAAACTGTAATCTTGATATACACGTTTAATAACTTTCTCAAATGATGTGTGTATAGGTAGTTTGACAGGTACAAATACATGATGATCTCTAATAGAATTTATTTGATGTAAAATCATGCTCTGATACTCATCAATATTTAAATGTAATTGAGTTTTATCTTTTGCTTGTTTAATAACAGACAGTGACTTTTCATATGATTTTAAAGCACCTTTAATATTATCCCGGCGATAATGATAACAAGCTGTGGCAAATAGTATTAAACTCACTACCGCGTCATTTTTAGAGAAAGAGGGATTTAATTTCCAAGCTTCTTCTAAAATATCATGACATAAAAAATAATGTTGATGTTTATGAAATTGATAATAGAAATGAATTAACGCGTCATCCATGGCAATCCACCCAAAATTTAAAAGTTATATGTATTCATGTTATAATATTTGTGTGAAATATGCACTAAAGATGCAACACGAGATTGAGGTAGATAGGATGTATGAAGTAAAACTAGATGCGTTTAACGGACCATTAGACTTGTTATTGCATTTAATACAGAAATTTGAAATAGATATTTATGATATTCCCATGAAAGCTTTAACTGAGCAATATATGCAATATGTTCATGCGATGAATCAACTTGAAATTAATATTGCTAGTGAATATTTAGTCATGGCTTCTGAACTTTTAATGATTAAAAGTAAATTATTGCTACCTCAAACGAGTGTAGAAGATGACATTGAAGAAGATCCCCGTGAAGATTTAGTAGGGCGTTTAATCGAATATCAAAACTATAAAGAATATACTGAAATACTTAATGATATGAAAGATCAACGAGAACTTTATTATACGAAGTATCCTACTGATTTATCATATTTGGAAACTGATGAATCATGGGATCCAAATCAGACTATAGATTTAACAGAACTCATCGTTGCTTATCAAAGAGTTAAAAATAGAGTAGAACTCAATACTCCTAAATCTGTAGAAATTAAAAAAGAGACATTTACAATTCAACAAGCAACCGAACAAGTTACAAATCGTCTAAAAGAGCACGAATCATTTAATTTCTTTAGTTTATTTACTTTCCACGAACCAGTAGAACAAGTAGTAACACATTTTCTAGCTATATTAGAAATGTCTAAATCTGGTATCGTCAATATTAATCAAAACAATCAATTTGAGGACATCGATATTATTAGAGGAGTGAATTACAACATTGGATAACCAAGGAATATTAGAGGCTTTATTATATACTTCTGGTGATGAAGGATTAGAGCAGAAGCAATTATTGGAAATTTTGGAGTTGAATGAAAATGAACTCGACCAGTTAATCGATACCTATCAATCTCCTGGTTTGGTTATCCAAAAATTTGGTACAACATATGTTTTAACAACGAAAAAAGACGCATCGTCTTATATTGAACAGCTTATTGAACAAAAATCTAAAATGAAGTTATCTCAGGCAGCTATGGAGACACTTTCTATTATCGCTTATAATCAACCACTCACTCGTAGCGATATAGAAATGATAAGAGGGATAAATTCCGATGGCGCTGTTAAAACACTTATAGCTAGAGGTTTAGTAGAAGCTAAAGAGGTCGATCATTCTAGAAGTCATCATTTAATAACTACCGATTTATTTTTAAATGTATTTGGTATAGAAAGTCTTGAGTCATTACCAACGACTGAAGAGGATGATGCTGAAATGGATGAATTCTTTAGTAATTTAGTTAATCAAAAAGGAGATTCAAATGAGTAAAGAATTAGAGAGACTACAAAAAAGAATTGCGAATAGTGGTTATACATCACGACGCAAAGCTGAAACACTCATAACCGAAGGAAAAGTCAAAGTAAATGGACAAGTTGTGACTGAATTAGGAACAAAAGTGTCTCACTCAGACACAGTTGAAGTAGAGGGCATTAAAATAGAACAAGAAGATAAAATGTATATCTTATTTTATAAACCTACTCAAGTTATTACGAGTGTATCTGATGATCGTGGTCGTAAAGTTGTGACAGATTATTTTGAAGATATTGAAACTCGTATATATCCAGTTGGACGTTTAGATTATGATACATCAGGTGTTTTATTGTTAACAAACGACGGAGAATTCACTAACTTAATGACTCATCCACGTTATCACATTAAAAAGAAATATGTTGCTAAATTAAAAGGCTATTTAATGAGAGAACAAGTTAAAGAATTAGAACAAGGCATTGAATTAGAAGATGGTTTTACTCAACCGGCTCAAGTAAAAATAAAAAGACAAGATAAAGAGAAAAACACTACATTAGTCGAAATTACTATTAGTGAAGGTAGAAATCGTCAAGTGCGCCGTATGTTTGAATATTTTGGTCATGAAGTGAATAAATTAACACGTATTCAATTTGGTCCTTTAGACTTGAAAGGTTTAAATGCCGGAGAAGGTCGTGTGTTGACCCCTCATGAGGTGAAAACGTTAAGACATTTAGCAGAAAATGGTAAATAAACACAAAAAATATGTTTTTACCAATAATATTGAGATTTTTTTCACATAGTTTTAACTATCAGTCACTTAATATGTTCAACCTGTGCTATAATAACAAATGAATTTGAACAGCATGTGTAGGAGGTAAAAAGTAATATGGCTAACGAAATTTTAATCGTTGATGATGAAGACAGAATCAGAAGATTGCTTAAATTATACTTAGAAAGAGAATCTTTTGAAATCCATGAAGCTAGTGATGGTAAGGAAGCTTATCAGCTTGCGATGGATAATAACTATGCGTGCATTCTTTTAGATTTAATGCTACCAGAAATGGATGGTATAGAAGTCGCATCTAAACTAAGAGAACACAAAGATACACCTATTATTATGCTTACGGCAAAAGGAGAAGAAACTAACCGAGTTGAAGGATTTGAATCCGGTGCCGATGACTATATTGTTAAGCCTTTTTCACCTAGAGAAGTTGTATTAAGAGTTAAAGCTTTATTAAGACGTACTCAATCTGCAAACTCAGAACAAAGCGAACCACATGCACGTGATATTATTGAATTCAATCATTTAGTGATTGATAATGATGCACATAGAGTACTTGCAGATAACGAGCAAGTGAATTTAACACCTAAAGAATATGAATTACTCATATATCTAGCTAAGACACCTAATAAGGTGTTCGATCGTGAACAATTACTTAAAGATGTATGGCATTATGAATTTTATGGCGACTTGCGAACAGTAGATACACATGTAAAACGTTTAAGAGAGAAATTAAATCGTGTATCTAACGATGCAGCTCAAATGATTCAAACTGTTTGGGGTGTAGGCTATAAGTTCGAGGTCAAAGCCAGTGATGAACCGACTAAATAGCGTAGTTATAAAACTGTGGTTAACTATTATTTTAATAGTAGCGACAGTTTTAATTTTATTAAGTGTATCCTTAATTACCTTTATTCAATATTATTTTACGCAAGAAACTGAAAATTCTATTAAAGAAGATGCCAAAAGAATTAGTTCACTCGTTGAGAAATCTCACAATAAATCACTTGCTATTCAAAACAGTCAAAAACTTGTAGATGGCCCTGGTGGTTTAATCATTATGAATAATTTTAATGATAAACCACACGCATCATATAATAATACGAAAACTCAAATGCTCAATGAAATTAAAAAGAGCCCTAAATTTAAAAGAGTCTTCAATAACGGCGAATTTGAAACTCAAAACGTCACAATTAAAAATAACGGTAATACACAATCATATATACTATTAGGTTATCCAATGAAACCACAAGAAGATGCTAGTAGTAAGCATAGTGGCGTGTTTATTTATAAAGACTTAAAATCTATTGAAGATACAAATAATGCTATAACTATTATCATTTTGATTACTGCAATTATATTTATAGCAGCTAGTACAGTATTTGCATTCTTCTTATCGAACAGAATTACGAAACCCTTGAGACAATTAAAGACACAAGCACAAAAAGTTTCTGAAGGTGATTATAGTCAAATATCTTCCGTATCTACTAAAGATGAAATTGGCGACTTATCAAGAGCTTTCAATAATATGAATTACGAGATTCAAGAACATATTGACGCTTTATCATCATCTAAAAGTATTCGTGACAGTTTATTAAACTCCATGGTCGAAGGTGTATTAGGTATAAACGATCAAAGAGTCGTTATCTTTTCTAACAAAATGGCTGATGATATCATCCATTTTATTGATGATTTTTCAAAAGAATCAATCGAACAACAAATCGAAAAAACGTTTGAATCCAAAGGAACTGAATTTCTCGAAATAGAAATTAGTACGCGTTATTACGTCTTTATCACAAGTTATATCAATCGTATTCAGCCGAATGGCAGAAGTGGTATTGTAGTGATTATTCGTGATATGACAAATGAACATAATTTAGATCAAATGAAAAAAGACTTTATCGCTAATGTATCCCATGAATTACGCACACCCATTTCCTTATTACAAGGTTATACAGAATCAATTGTTGATGGTATAGTCACTGAACCAGATGAAATTCGTGATTCGCTAGGTGTTGTATTAGATGAATCTAAGCGATTAAATCGTCTAGTTAATGAATTATTAAATGTTGCACGAATGGATGCTGAAGGTCTATCGGTTGAGAAAGAAGTACAACCAATAAAAAATCTTTTAGATAAAATGAAAGCTAAATACCGTATGCAAGCAGACGATTTAGGATTAACGATGGAATTTAACTCTGGCAATGATCATCTTCTATGGGATTATGACATGGATCGAATGGATCAAGTTTTAACTAATCTCATTGATAATGCATCAAGATATACACAACCAGGTGACACAATTGCAGTAACTGCAAGTAAAGATGAGCAATATAATATTTTATATATTAGCGATACAGGTACAGGTATTGCTCCAGAACATTTACAACAAGTGTTTGACCGCTTCTATAAAGTGGATGCCTCACGTAAACGTGGTAAGCAGGGAACTGGTTTAGGTCTCTTTATTTGTAAGATGATTATTGAAGAGCATGGTGGACAAATTGATGTAAAAAGTGAGCTCGGTAAAGGTACCACATTTATAATTAAGCTCCCTCAACCTAAAAATAATGAAGCAGAGTAAACAAAATTTTAAAATACGAATTCGATGTGCATCTCATTAAGTTGGAGATATACTCTAACTTTTGGGGTGCATTTTTGTGTTTCTAATATACTCTAACTTTTGGGGTGCATTTTTGTGTTTCTAATATGTTCTAACTTCACATCAATGATAAAGTTTCATCTTTGGTTTATAGAAAATTAGGTCAATTGAATGATTTGATGAAAGGAATCACTTTTATATTGATCGAATATCTTTTTGATAATAAATAACTAAGTACTTTATACTAACGATTTTATTTTTTAATAAGAAAGCAGAGTCATTGAGTTTATCACCTTTATCGTGTAATATAAAAATTAAATAAAAACATTATCATTATTCATCTTCGGGGCCGGGTGCAATTCCCAACCGGCAGTAAATTTAAGCCTGCGACGAAATAATTCGATAACACACGTAGTTGTCATATTATTTCTTGATTCAGTGAGATTCTGAAGCCGACAGTATAGTCTGGATGGGAGAAGATGGAGGTTTTTTGTTGTGCAAATTTCCTCCTTTTCTAAGCAAGATGAATGGAAGGAGAAAATTAAATATGCAACAAAATAAACGTCTTATAACTATAAGTATGTTAAGTGCGGTTGCGTTTGTATTAACATTTATAAAGTTTCCGCTACCATTCTTACCACCATACTTAACGTTAGATTTTAGTGATGTGCCAACGTTACTTGCTACTTTTTTATTAGGTCCCATTGCAGGTATTATTGTCGCATTCATTAAAAATATCTTAAACTTTTTATTTAACATGGGAGATCCTGTTGGGCCTGTAGCAAACTTTTTAGCCGGGGCAAGTTTCTTATTATCAGCTTATTATGTATATAAAAACAAACCCTCAACACGCACTTTAATTTATGGTCTAATAGTTGGTACGATTGTTATGACTATTGTACTTAGTATCTTAAATTACTTTGTATTACTTCCATTATATGGAATGATATTTAATTTAGGAGATGTCGTTAAAAATCTTAAAATTGTAATTGTTTCCGGTGTAATACCGTTTAATATTATCAAAGGTATCATCATTTCAATTATCTTTGTTTTACTATATAAAAGACTAAAAAATATTTTAAAATAAATAAATGCTCTTGATACTAAGTTATCTCAAAATATCTTAGTATCAAGAGCGTTTTTGATATCATTCTTAAATAAAAATGAGGCAAGTAGTAATCAAAAATAAAAACTCGAATTCCTAACAATTATAATTAAGAATTCGAGTCAATTTATTATTCAAATTTAAGCGCGTCACCATCAAATGGTTCGTCTTCAATTTTAATTGAATCAGTAGGACAACCTTCTAGTGCATCTTCCATATCTTCGTATAACTCTTCAGGCACTTCTGCAGTACCTTGGTTATCATCAAGGATTACGAAAGCAATACCTTCGTCGTCGTAATCATAAATATCTGGAGCTGCTGCACCACATGCACCGCATGCTATACAAGTATCCATATCAACGATTGTATATTTAGCCATTTTCATTCGCCTCCTTTGATAAAAATGCTACACTAGTATTACTAATACAATTGTAGACATCGACATTTTTCATTTCAATATATTCGTTTTATAGAGTGAGGGTTTAATTTGTACGATATATTATCTTATGCTATTGATCATGCATTTAACTACAAAACAAATAAAAGTATTTATAATATTTTAATAGGCAAGAAGTCTCATCAAACTTTTTTTGACGCTTCGAGCCAACAACTTTTGTCATTATATCATAGTTTACCCAATTTAAAATATCCTACTTTTGAGCGATTTATACTACAAAAGGATGATTTTAATCATGAATTAGATATCAAAACGCATCCTCGATATACATATGATAGTTTAACCCGAACATTTAGTTGTATACAACTACTTATCCAAACATTATCGAATACTCGCAAAGATTCTTTTAAATTTATTCCAGTAGTTCAAAATACTTACGTACAACAGAAAGTGAAACAGCTATATAATCATATCAAACTCTCTCAATTGGAAGCGTCATTTATATCAGAAATATATTCACTATTCGACGCAATAGAACGTCGCAATAATAAGAATGTGCTACATTACTATCTACAAGGGTATGAGGAACCTATGTATACTCGTCAGCAAATTAGTTTGATAGAGGATATAAAGCAATCTGAACTATTTGAATTAGAGATGAATCAACTGATAGATTTATTAGATGAGATTGAAGACGAATCTAATTATCCTATACTATCTCACACAATTATCTTACCTCAGTTGTTAAATCAAACTTTTCTAAGTTATCAAAAATTACTACACGGTATGAATATGAACGAAATAGCAGAACATCAAAACGTTAAAATAAATACTATTGAAGATCATATATTGGAAATATTTATTAAAGGTTATCAGAATGATTACAACACTTATGTCAATCAAAAACAAATTGATCAATTTATTCAATATTATGATCATCACATAGGCCTAAGATTAAGAGAATACAAACAAGCATTTGAAGACTTAACTTATTTTCAAATAAAATTAATCATCGTAGGTATTGAGCGAGGTGACTTACGTGTTAGAAGATAAACTTAAAGAATGGTTTGGATTTGAGACTTTCAAACGTGGCCAAAAGGAGATTATTGAAAGCATATTAGCAGGTAAACACACCTTAGGTATTTTACCTACAGGAAGCGGGAAAAGTTTATGTTACCAACTTCCTACATATTTAATTGAGAAACCAACGTTAGTCATATCACCGTTAATTTCTTTAATGGATGATCAAGTGATGCAAATGAAACTTAATGGTGAATCTCACGTCTCATATATACATTCAGGTATGGATGAAATCGAAAAGAGAAACCATATTAATCAAATTTCACAAAGTCGATTCATTTATTTAAGTCCCGAATTTTTATTACAGCCACAGAATTTCAAGTTAATATCACATTTAGACTTTGGTTTAATAGTTTTAGATGAAGCTCATTGTCTATCAGAATGGGGTTATGACTTTAGACCACATTATGCCCTTATTGGACAAATCACTTCTCACTTCAAAAATGCGCGTATACTTGCGTTAACTGCGACAGCTCCACCACATTTAGAAGAAGATTTATCACATATTCTTAGTATTGATTTAAATGTCATTAAAACGAGTATGAATAGAGATAACATTTCTTTACAACATAAGAATTTTAACGATGATGAAGAGAAAATAAAGTGGCTCATACCTTTTTTAAGCTATTCAGGACCCACGATTATTTATATTTCCTCTAAGAAAAGATGTCTAGAATTAGCTAAATTAATTTATGAGGCGGGATTCTTAACGGGCATTTATCATGGTGATTTAAGTTATCAAGAACGTCAAACTGTTCAACAACAATTTTTAAATAATGATATACCTATTATCGTAGCCACCAGTGCTTTTGGGATGGGAATAAATAAAAAAGATATCCGAACTGTCATTCACTTTCATTTATCTTCAAGTCCTTCCAATTATTTACAAGAAATTGGTCGCGCAGGAAGAGATGGTAAACCGAGTCAAGCCATTAGTTTGTATCAACCCGATGATAGTTTCATTTTAGAAACCTTATTGTTTGCAGATATGATGACTGAGGAGGATATCTCTATGTTTGAATTAGGTGAATTTTTACCACCCGTCAAAAAGGATATTCTAGATACGTTATATCGTCAGTTTACAATTAATGACCTTAAATCAATATTTAAAAAATCATTTCAACGTAAACGTTTAGGATACATGCGCATACTAGGTTATAAAAATTTAGATCAATGTCGCCGTAATTATTTACTCGAGTTTTTTGGTGAACATCCGGATAAACCTGTAAGATGTTGCGACAATGATACTGAATTGGAAGAAATAAAAACTTTTAATCGCAAAAAAGTAAAAAGGAAAATGAATTATAAAGAAAAATTGCAAAACTTATTTGAAGATTAACTTCAGATAATTATATCTAGTTAAAATGATTATGAAGCATCATTTATTTCTGACTAAATTGGCAATCTTCATTCTCAGGCTAGCTATCGCTTTACTTAAAGAATTTTATCAAGCTATAATTAAAATGTAAGACTTATTTAAATGTATTAAATATTTTTAAATTTCATACATATTCACACTTATTCGTGGGTATATTAAATGTAACGTTATTAAATTCACTTAAACAAAGAAAGGATGATGTTTGTGTCTAATAATAGTTTCAAAGATGATTTTGAAAAAAATCGTCAATCTATTGATCCAGAAGAACACAACAATCGTGTAAACGATGAACAGCAAGATGAATCAAAAGAAAATATTGAGGATAAATCAAATCAACAATTTCCTCCTAGAAACGCACAACGTCGTAAGAGACGTCGTGATGTTGCTACTAATCATAATAAACAACAAGATGACCGTAACGACAACTCGAATGAAAATAATTCACTAGATGATCGCTATGATGAAGCATCATTACATAATGGTGAAAACGATAATTACGACACAGCATCTCGCACAGACCACGGTCAACACGATCATGATGAAAATTTAAACCGTTCAAGTAATAATGTGCGTGAAGACCAAGGTGCACAAGATGATAGATTAGGTAGCGGAAAAGATGCAACTATAGCTGGTGGAGTTGCAGGTACTGGAGCTACTGGTAACGCTGCTCAACATTCTAATAAAAAAGCAGGTGCTCGTCCTGGACCTAAAGTTAATGAAGGTCATAATAATGATCTAACTGATGACAATCATCGTCGTCAACAAGACCACGAAGAGCGAGACTTTGATGAAGATAGAGAACGTCATGATAAGAAATCTGGTAAAGGTAAAAAAGCTGCTGCTATTGGAACTGGCGCTGCAGGTGCCGCTGGAGCTGCTGGATTAGCAAAACATGAACATGACAAACATAAAGATGATCGCAATCAACATGACCATGGGCGTAGAGACGATCGCAATTATGACCGTAGAAATGATAACCGTGACAATAAGAAAAAAGGTGGAATAATGAAGATATTATTACCACTGATTGCTGCAGTGCTTATACTTGGTGCAATTGCTATCTTTGGTGGAATGGCATTAAACAATCATAATAATAGTAAAAACGATGATAATAAAGTTTCTGACCAAAGTAAGAAAGATTCTGATAAAAAGGCAAATGATAAAGATAAAGCTTCTTCAGACAAAGACAAAGATAAAAATAAAGATGGCAATAAAGACGGCGACAAAGATAAAGCTTCTTCAAATAATAGCGCTTCAAATTCAGATGAAAATGGTAATAGTGCTAACGGTGGTGCTGCTGGTTCAGATCAAAATGCAAATAGCACAGATAATTCATCTAACCAAAACGGTACTGCTAACAACCAAAACCAAGGTACACAAAATAATCAACAAAATAACGGTAACTCTACACAAGGTAACAATAACAATCAACAAAATACCCAAGGTCAACAATCTCATACTGTAAACGGTAAAGAAAACCTATACCGTATCGCAATCCAGTATTACGGTGAGGGTACTCAGCAAAATGTTGATAAAATCAAACGTGCTAATGGTTTAAGTAGTAATGACATTCATAACGGTCAAACGTTAGTTATTCCTCAATAGAAACCATAAAGCACACTATAAAAAAACGTTCTCTCGGCAATTGCCAAGAGAACGTTTTTTAATTTCACTTCATTCTTTTATATTTATATTCACATGAATATACTCAATTTTTTTTAATTTTATTCTTTTCATGCTTAGCTAAAATCATTAATAACTGATATAATAATTTGGTGATTAAAGGAGGGCAAATCATGCAAAGAGTTGAAAGCATTATAATTGGTGGTGGCCCATGCGGTTTAAGCGCTGCTATAGAGCAGAAGAAAAAAGGGATTGAAACTTTAGTAATAGAAAAAGGGAATGTTGTAGAATCAATTTACAATTATCCAACTCATCAAACTTTCTTTTCATCAAGTGATAAGTTGAGTATCGGAGATATTCCATTTATTGTCGAAGAAAGTAAACCGAGACGAAATCAAGCGCTCGTCTATTACAGAGAAGTTGTTAAACATCATCAATTAAACATACATCCATTTGAAGAAGTTTTAACAGTTAAAAAAATTGATAATAAGTTTACCATTACAACAACTAAAGATGTTTATGAATGCAAATTTTTAACTGTCGCGACAGGTTATTACGGCCAACATAATAAATTAGAGGTTGAGGGCGCTGAATTACCTAAAGTATTTCATTACTTTAAAGAAGCACACCCATACTTCAATCAAAATGTGGTAATTATTGGTGGTAAAAATTCTGCAGTAGACGCAGCTTTAGAGTTAGAAAAAGCTGGAGCAAATGTAACAGTCATTTATCGTGGTGAAAGATATCCAAAAGCGATTAAACCATGGATATTACCAAATTTTGAATCACTCGTTAACCATGAAAAAATAACTATGGAATTTAACGCTAATGTAACACAAATTACTGAAGATACAGTCACTTATGAAAAGGATGGACGTACAATTGAGATTGCAAATGATTACGTGTTCGCAATGATTGGTTACCATCCTGATTACAATTTCCTAGAATCTATTGGTATAGAAATCAATACTAATGAATATGGTACAGCACCTGTTTACAATCGTGAAACGTATGAAACAAACGTTGAAAATTGCTATATCGCAGGAGTCATTGCCGCAGGTAATGATGCTAATACTATCTTCATTGAAAATGGTAAATACCACGGTGGCATTATTACACAAAGTATACTTAGTAAAAAACAAACACCACTTGAGTCATAATAAAATAAACGAGTTGTATACCTTGACTTAGAGGCATACAACTCGTTTTTTATAAATTATTCTTCAAAATAATTTTTTAATTTTTGATGATTCATATTTTGACTTAGACCAACTAATAATTTAAGTCTTGCTTTAGGTCCATTTAATCCATTTGAAAATATAACACCCTTTTCAAACAAATCAGCCCCGCCACCTTCATAAGCATAGACAGGACTTACAATACCGTTAAACGATCTTGAAACAAGAACGATAGGGATGTCATTATCAAGGATTTGCTTAAGTCCATGTAAACATGTAGTGGGTAAGTTACCTTGCCCGAGAGCTTCTACGACTATACCGTCGACACCTTGGTTCGCATAAAACTCTAAAAGGTCACTACCCATTCCCATATAAGACTTTATAAGAGGCACATACAATTGATGGTTTATCATCTTAAAAGAAGATTGACGATAAGGATGATGATGAAATTGTACTCTATCTTTTGTTAAAACCCCAAAAGGTCCATGGTTAGGGCTTTGAAATGTATTGATATTAGAAGTGTGGGTTTTGGTTACATTTCGAGCGGTATGTATTTCATCATTAAAGACCACCATTACGCCTTTTCCTGAGGCATCATTAGAAGAAGCAACTCTTATTGCAGAAATGAAATTATATAAACCGTCAGAACCAATTTCATTAGAGGATCTCATGGCTCCAGTAATAACAACAGGTTCTTCAATTTCAAGTAATAAGTCGAGTAGAAATGCTGTTTCTTCCAAAGTATCAGTTCCATGAGTAATAACATAACCATCATATTCACTTATTTCAACGCATTGTATAATTTTATGTTGAAGTTGAGTAACTTTTTCTATAGTCATGTGGGGAGAAGGAACATTAAATAAATGTGTCTCTTCCACTTGAGCGTATTGACCAATGATATCTTGATGTTTTGATATAGGATTATCATCATTGGTTACAACTTTATTTGAAGCATCTTGTGACATACTAATAGTGCCACCAGTATGTATAACAAGGAGTTTTTTCATTGTCTTTCCTCCTATTAATCTTTTACTTTTTTATGATAAAATAATATTTACAAAACAACAAGGAAGGTTAATGAATAATGAGTTCAATCAATATTGCATTAGACGGTCCAGCAGCTGCAGGGAAAAGTACTATTGCTAAGCAAGTTGCTAGCCGTTTAACTATGATATATGTTGATACAGGAGCAATGTATCGTGCCATAACATATAAATACTTACAAAATGGCAAACCGAGTAATTTTGACGAGTTAATTCAAAGTACTGAGTTAGAATTAACTTATGATAAAGAAAAAGGACAAAGAATTATTTTAGATGGGAAAGATGTGACTGATTATTTGAGAGAAAATGACATCACTAATCTTGTTTCTTACGTTGCTTCAAAAGAACCTGTTCGTTCATTTGCAGTACAAATTCAAAAAGATCTTGCTGCCAAAAAAGGGATTGTTATGGATGGAAGAGATATAGGTACGGTTGTATTGCCTAATGCTGAACTTAAAGTTTACATGATTGCTTCCGTTGAGGAAAGAGCAGAACGTCGTCAAAAGGAAAATGAATTACGTGGTATTGAATCTAATCTAGAGCAATTAAAACAAGAAATTGAAGATCGTGATAACTACGACATGAATAGAGAGATTTCACCATTAAAGAAAGCTGACGATGCAATCACATTAGATACAACTGGAAAGTCTATTGAAGTAGTAACTAACGAAATTTTATCTATGGTAGATCATCTTAAATAAGTATAAGTTATTAAAGACTATAATTGATGTACCACTTGGTATATGATTATAGTCTTTTTATTAAGCATATCAGTTTAACTAAGTATTAATGTTCTATATAATTAACTTGGAAAATAAGATTTGCATCCGTGAATAGTTACAAACTATATTTTTTCAAATTTATAATTTAACATATCTTAATAAGTAGATATCATTGAAATAATATTAAGGAATTGATGGATGCATTTAAAAGATTTAAATCATAATCTAAGCCATAATATTAAATGAAGTGGTTGGCTTATGACTGACAGTCAACTTTCTTAAGTGATTAACTTGAATAAGAAAGTATATTTAAAGTAGAATTTCTTGACAATTCTGTCAGTTTATAAGATGTTATAATTATGTAGTGTATAAGGAGGCAAACAAGATGACTGAAGAATTCAATGAATCAATGATTAATGATATTAAAGAAGGTGACAAAGTCACTGGTGAGGTTCAACAAGTTGAAGATAAACAAGTTGTTGTGCACATCAACGGTGGTAAATTTAATGGTATCATCCCAATCAGCCAACTTTCTACTCACCACATCGAAAATCCAAGTGAAGTAGTTAAAGTCGGCGATGAGGTTGAAGCTTACGTCACTAAAATTGAGTTCGATGAAGAAAACGACTCAGGCGCGTATATTTTATCTAAGAGACAGCTTGAAACTGAAAAATCATATGAATACTTACAAGAAAAACTTGATAATGATGAAGTGATTGAAGCTGAAGTTACTGAAGTAGTAAAAGGTGGATTAGTCGTAGATGTTGGTCAAAGAGGATTCGTACCAGCTTCACTAATTTCAACTGATTTCATTGAAGATTTCTCTGTATTTGATGGACAAACTATCCGCATTAAAGTGGAAGAGTTAGATCCTGAAAACAATAGAGTCATTTTAAGCCGTAAAGCTGTAGAACAAGCTGAAAATGATGTTAAAAAAGCATCATTATTAGATTCATTAAGCGAAGGTGACGTTATTGACGGTAAAGTAGCTCGCTTAACTAACTTTGGTGCTTTCATTGATATCGGTGGTGTAGATGGTTTAGTTCACGTTTCAGAACTATCACACGAACATGTTGAATCACCTGAACAAGTTGTATCTGTAGGTGATAATGTAAAAGTCAAAGTCAAATCAGTCGAAAAAGATTCTGAGCGTATCTCATTATCAATTAAAGACACTTTACCAACACCTTTCGAAAATATCAAAGGTAAATTCCACGAAGATGACGTTATTGAAGGTACAGTTGTACGTTTAGCAAACTTCGGTGCATTTGTAGAAATTGCACCTGCCGTACAAGGTTTAGTTCATATTTCTGAAATCGACCATAAACATATTGGTTCACCTAGTGAAAAATTAGAACCAGGTCAACAAGTTAACGTTAAAATCTTAGGAATAGATGAAGAAAATGAAAGAATTTCTTTATCAATTAAAGCTACATTACCTAAAGAAGATGTTATCGAAAGTGATGAATCTACAACACAATCTTATTTAGAAAATGATAATGATGAAGATAACCCAACTTTAGGGGATGTTTTCGGAGATAAATTTAAAGACCTTAAATTTTAATATTATCAATTAATTTTCTTGTATATTTTATATTATAAACTCCAATTAAGTCTTAGAACTTTAAGTAGTTCTTAGAACATTAATTGGAGTTTTATTTTTTATGAAAATTGTAAAAAGCCCTTTATACATGACGATAAACATCTAATGAAGTTTTGAATAAGCGCATTCATGTGATAAAATTATAGAGATTAAGAAAGAGAGGAAGTTACCTTATGACTAAACCGATAGTTGCAATTGTAGGCAAACCTAATGTTGGTAAATCTACAATTTTTAATAGAGTAGTGGGCGAACGTGTATCAATTGTTGAAGATACCCCAGGTGTAACACGTGACCGTATCTATTCTTCTGGTGAATGGTTAACTCATGAATTTAATATCATTGATACGGGTGGTATTGAAATTGGGGATGCACCTTTCCAAACTCAAATACGTGCACAAGCAGAAATTGCTATCGATGAAGCGGATGTTATCATTTTCATGGTGAATGTAAGAGAAGGACTTACACAAAGTGATGAAATGGTTGCACAAATGTTATATAAATCTAAGAAACCTGTTGTATTAGCAGTAAATAAAGTAGATAATCCTGAAATGCGTAATGATATTTATGATTTCTATTCATTAGGTTTTGGGGATCCTTATCCAATATCTGGGTCACATGGCTTAGGACTTGGGGATTTACTTGATGCAGTAGTTGAGAACTTTGGCGAAGAAACCGAAGATCCTTATGATGAAGATACAATTAGACTTTCTATTATAGGTAGACCAAATGTTGGTAAATCTAGTCTAGTTAATGCAATTCTAGGGGAAGAGCGTGTTATCGTTTCAAATGTTGCAGGTACAACTAGAGATGCTGTGGATACTGAATATTCATATGAAGGACAGGATTATGTTCTTATTGATACTGCAGGTATGCGTAAAAAGGGGAAAGTCTATGAATCCACTGAAAAGTATTCAGTATTACGCGCTTTAAAAGCAATCGAACGTTCAAATGTCGTACTTGTCGTCATCGATGCTGAACAAGGTATTATTGAACAAGATAAACGTGTAGCTGGATATGCTCATGAAGAAGGTAAAGCAATTGTTATTGTTGTAAATAAATGGGACACCGTTGAAAAAGATAGCAAAACAATGAAAAAGTTCACTGAAGATGTTAGAAATGAATTTCAATTCTTGGATTATGCTCAAATTGCATTTGTATCAGCTAAAGAGAGCTTACGTTTAAGAACACTTTTCCCATACATAACTGAGGCAAGTGAAAATCATAAAAAACGTGTTCAAAGCTCAACACTTAATGAAGTCGTAACGGATGCAATTTCAATGAATCCAACACCAACAGACAAAGGGCGAAGATTAAATGTATTCTATACAACACAAGTTGCAATAGAACCACCTACCTTTGTAGTTTTTGTTAATGATGTAGAATTAATGCACTTCTCATATAAACGTTATCTAGAGAATCAAATTAGAAATGCGTTTGGTTTCGAAGGAACGCCAATCCATATTATTCCTAGAAAGAGAAATTAATTAAAAAAGGGGATTTAATTATGACAAAAATAACAGTTTTTGGCATGGGTAGTTTCGGTACTGCACTTGCTAATGTTTTAGCCCAAAATGGTCACGACGTATTAATGTGGGGAAAAAACAACGATAGTGTTAACGAATTAAATACGCACCATATGAATAAAAATTATTTAAAAGATGCCAAATTAGATGAAACGATTCAAGCAACAACTCAACTTGAAGAAGCAACACAGCATGCAGATGTTTATCTAATGGCTCTACCTACGAAAGCAATGAGAGAAGTAGCTACTAATATTGATAAACTGCTTACTTCTAAAAAAACATTTATACACGTTGCTAAGGGAATTGAAAATGGTACATTTAAACGTGTGTCTGAAATGATAGATGATTCTATTTCATCAGAACACAATGCGGGTATTGGTGTTCTTTCAGGTCCAAGTCATGCAGAAGAAGTAGTTATTAAACAACCCACTACTGTAGCAGCATCTTCTAAGGATGAGAAAATCAGTGCTTTAATCCAAGATCTATTTATGAATGATTATTTACGAGTTTATACTAATAATGACTTGGTGGGTGTTGAACTTGGAGGCGCACTTAAAAATATTATAGCCGTTGCTAGTGGTATTGTAGCAGGTATGGGCTTCGGTGATAATGCTAAAGCTGCGCTAATGACGCGTGGTTTAGCAGAAATTAGTCGTTTAGGAGAAAAATTAGGTGCCGATCCAATGACTTTCTTAGGATTAGGAGGTATTGGGGATTTAATCGTGACATGTACCTCAACACATTCACGAAACTATACGCTTGGCTTTAAATTAGGACAAGGTAAAACAATGGATGAAGCTTTACAAGAAATGAAAATGGTAGTTGAAGGCGTTTACACGACTAAATCTGTTTATCATTTAGCTAAAAAAGAACATGTAGATATGCCTATTACAAGTGCATTATATCGTGTACTATTTGAAGATGTACCTGTTAATGAGAGCGTTAAAGAGCTTATGGGTAGAGATAAAAAAGCTGAATAACAAGTGTATAATTACACTTTTAGAAGGAATATTCAAAAAATTCATCATGAAACGCGTAAAATCAATGTTTCTGACGCATAAATCGTTGCGATGACAGTAATCAGTGTGTTAAAGTCAAAACATAATGATATTTAATATATCATTATAAAACCTCAGGAGGTGAATTCATAATGAATAAGACAGATTTAATCAATGCAGTTGCAGAACAAGCAGACTTAACTAAAAAAGAAGCTGGTTCAGCAGTTGACGCTGTATTCGAATCAATCCAAAAATCACTTGCTAAAGGTGAAAAAGTACAATTAATCGGTTTCGGTAACTTCGAAGTACGTGAACGTGCTGCTCGTAAAGGTCGTAACCCTCAAACAGGTAAAGAAATTGACATTCCTGCAAGTAAAGTACCAGCATTCAAAGCTGGTAAAGCATTAAAAGATGCTGTTAAATAATTTTACTTACAAAAAGCCCCACAGGGGCTTTTTTTATTTTTAGAACATCTTTATTTATTAATAAATAAATAGGTGTTCTTATGCATTAGTCAAAGACTAAGGCATTCATTTTATAACTGTGTTGTTATTAGTTGGTTTTATGCATTAGTCGAAGACTAATGTATTCCTAATATCATTTAATAGTAAGTATTCTTTTTTACATACTTAATTTTATTTTAAATAAAATAAATTGACTAAATAGGAGTGGGGTAATGAAGCTAACAAAGGAATTAGTTTTTTATTCAGCTCCCAATTTTTTACATATATAACATTAAGAGTAATATTTACATCAACACTTTTAAACAAATGGAGTTTTACATAAAAGAACAACTCCTATAGATTTTAATTTCATACATATAATGTTAATATTATTATGATAATATCGTGAGGTGTGAACATGGAAACGACAATAAGCAAACTAAATAAACAAATAGAACAAAGGCTTAAAGGTATAAACGATTACGAATCAATTCATATTAATTCTTCTTTAGGAAATTTACTTGATTCATATTCTATTCCTGAAAAAACTAAGCTTGCTTGCCTCACTATTGACACTTCAATGAGTCATCTAGATGATATTGCTAAGAATAACTTATCTAAAAATGGAATTTTAATTGGAGATTTGCTAAGTGCTCATTATTATACGTTATTAGCAGAAATTAATGATCTTTCTTATCAATTATCAATGAGTGAAGCTATTGTAAAAGTAAACGAATTAAAATCTTCACTTCATCAGCAAACATTGTCAGAATACGAGATAAGTGAAGCTATCATTGATATTGAAGTACTTTTCCCTTATATTACGCTTGCTCATTTTGGAAAAAAAGTTGATAAGTACGCTTTATTCTATGAATTAACTAAAAATGATGATGGCTATTATCCTTCATATTTAAATCAATATGATGAACAAGCAATCGACCAATATTTCAATACAATTAATCAAAGCTATATAAAAAGAAGAGGTAATTAACATGGGTGAAAATCAAGCAAAAAAAGAACAAGTACATACAGTATTCCAAAATATTTCTCAGAAATATGATCGTTTAAATAATATTATTAGCTTTGAACAACACAAAGTTTGGAGAAAACACGTGATGAAACACATGCGTGTTAAAGAAGGTAGTCAAGCATTAGATGTTTGTTGTGGCACTGCTGATTGGACAATCGCATTAAGTAAAGCAGTCGACAACAAGGGACATGTGACTGGATTAGATTTTAGCGAGAACATGCTAGAAGTTGGAAAAGAAAAAACATCTTCATTAAACAATGTGAAACTTGTTCATGGTGATGCTATGAACTTACCATTTGATGATAATACTTTTGATTATGTGACAGTTGGATTTGGACTTAGAAATGTACCAGATTATCTTGTTGCATTACAAGAAATGCACCGTGTACTAAAACCAGGTGGTATGGTAGTATGCCTTGAAACAAGTCAACCTACTTTACCATTATTCAAACAAGTTTATAGACTATACTTCAAGTTTGTGATGCCTATATTCGGTAAAATGTTCGCTAAGTCTAAAGAAGAGTATGAATGGTTACAGCAATCAACATTTAATTTTCCTGATAAGCAAACGTTAAAACGTTTATTCTTTGAAGCAGGATTTAATGATATAACAGTACGTAGCTTCACAGGTGGCGTTGCTGCAATGCACCTTGGCTATAAAGAAAAAGATTCTACCAAAGGTGATTAACGTGGCAAAGTTAAACATTAATAATGAAATAAAAAAAGTTGAAGAACGTTTGGAACGTGCGATTCAAAGTACGGATCAAACTCTAGAAGAGGCTTCTTTCCACTTATTATCTTCAGGTGGTAAAAGAGTACGTCCTGTTTTTGTAATTTTAAGCAGTCAGTTTGGCACAAGTGAAGGTACTTCAGAAGATACCTATCGTGTGGCTGTAGCACTAGAACTCATTCATATGGCTACACTCGTCCATGATGATGTTATTGATAAGAGTGACAAGCGTCGAGGACGTCCCACAATTTCTAAAAAATGGGATCAAACCACTGCTATATTAACAGGAAACTTCCTACTTGCATTAGGTCTTCAACATCTATCTGAGATTAAAGATGCTCGCGTTCACTCTATTATTTCTAACTCTATTGTAGACGTATGTAGGGGAGAGTTATTTCAATTTCAAGATCAATTTAATAGCGAACAAAATATTACAAATTATTTGCGTCGTATTAATCGTAAAACTGCTTTACTGATTCAATTAGCTACTGAAGTAGGTGCAATTACTTCTGGTGCTTCTAAAGAAACTATACGCAAATTGAAACTTATTGGTCATTATATTGGAATGAGCTTCCAAATCATTGATGATGTTTTGGATTTCACAAGCTCAGAAAAGAAATTGGGCAAACCTGTAGGTAGCGATTTGATGAACGGTCATATTACTTTGCCAGTACTTTTAGAAATGAGAAAGAATAAGGATTTCAAACAAAAAATCACTAACTTAAATGCTCAAAGTCCTCAATCTGATTTCGATACATGTATTCAAACTATTCGAAAATCCGATAACATTGAAGAATCTAAAGCAATAAGTGAGAAGTATTTAAATAAAGCAATTGCTTTAATTGAGGAATTAGAAGAAGGTCCTAATAAAACTTTATTTAAAAAACTCATTAAAAAAATGGGCAGTAGAAATAAGTAAGTTCTGTGAAAAGTATTGAAAGCGCTTCACTATCCTGTTACTATGGAATGGTGGCAGGATAAAAGCTTATCTTGTTCGATAGGAAATAAACCTATACATATTTCGGTAAATGAATGAAACACAACTTACGGGGGGGACACGCAAAGTGGAACGTACATTTTTAATGATCAAACCAGATGCAGTACAAAGAAATTTAATTGGAGAAATTGTTTCAAGAATTGAAAACAAAGGGTTAAAACTTGTTGGTGGTAAATTGATACAAGTACCTACTGAATTAGCTGAGAAACATTACAGCGAACATGAAGGTAAACCTTTCTATGAAAAATTAATTTCATTTATAACTTCAGCTCCTGTTTTTGCGATGGTTGTAGAAGGAGAAGATGCTGTCGCAGTATCTCGTCACATTATCGGTAGTACTAATCCTTCTGAAGCCGCACCTGGTACGATTAGAGGCGATCTTGGTTTAACAGTTGGAAGAAACATTATTCATGGTTCTGACTCTGTAGAATCAGCGCAACGTGAAATTAGTTTATGGTTTAATAGCAATGAAATTGCTGATTATACATCACCAAGAGAAGACTGGTTATACGAATAAAAATATAAATAAATGAATTTCATTTTATCCACTAAGAACCGATTTAGCGAAAGTTAAATCGGTTCTCTTTATTTTCATCAATGAAGTTACATGACGCTAAAGTTCAAGACTTATGTTGTGTGTATGAATATGATAATATATTAAACATATTACAATTTAATGCATTAAAGAAGAGAAAGGAGTGTGCGCTCATGAGATACCTCACTTCAGGTGAATCACATGGTCCACAACTTACAGTCATCATTGAAGGTGTACCAGCTAATTTAGAAATTAAAGCTGAAGATATTAATAAGGAAATGTTTAAACGTCAAGGCGGATATGGACGAGGACGTCGTATGCAAATCGAGAAGGATGCAATTGAAATTGTTTCTGGAGTAAGAAATGGTTATACGCTTGGGAGTCCAATTACTTTAGTCGTGACTAACGATGACTTTACACATTGGAGAAAAATTATGGGCGTAGCACCAATAAGCGATGAAGAAAGAGAAAACATGAAGCGTACCATTACAAAACCTAGACCTGGACATGCTGATTTGGTTGGAGGAATGAAATATAATCATCGTGATTTAAGAAATGTATTAGAGCGTTCATCTGCTAGAGAAACCGCAGCACGCGTCGCTTTAGGGGCTGTCTCTAAAATACTCTTAGAACAACTAGATATTTATATGTACAGTCGTGTGGTTGAAATAGGTGGCGTTAAAGATGAAGGCCTTTATGATACTGAAACTTTCAAAGCCAATATTGACAAAAACGATGTACGTGTAATTAATGAAGACATCGCACAACAAATGCGTGATAAAATTGATGAAGCAAAAAAAGAAGGCGACTCAATTGGTGGTGTAGTTCAAGTTATGGCAGAGAATATGCCTGTTGGCGTAGGGAGTTATGTTCACTATGATCGTAAATTAGATGGTCGCATCGCACAAGGCGTTGTAAGTATTAATGCTTTTAAAGGTGTTAGTTTTGGCGAAGGATTTAAAGCCGCTGAAAAACCAGGTAGTGAGATTCAAGATGAAATTCATTACGATAGCGATAGTGGTTATTTTAGAGCTACGAATCACCTTGGAGGATTTGAGGGTGGTATGAGTAATGGGATGCCAATCATTGTAAATGGAGTAATGAAACCTATTCCAACACTCTATAAACCTTTAAACTCAGTAGATATCAATACTAAAGAGGACTTCAAAGCGACGATTGAACGTTCTGATAGTTGTGCGGTTCCTGCTGCAAGTGTGGTATGTGAACATGTTATAGCTTTTGAATTGGCAAAAGCATTACTGGAAGAATTCCAATCTAATCACATCGATCAATTAAAATCACAAATCGAAGAACGTCGTCAGTTAAACATTGAATTTTAAATACCCCATCCTTAAGAGGTGATAACATGAAACTTGAAACAACTTATGAAAATAACAACTATCCAATTATTGTCGAGCACGATGCAATTGAATATTTGGATTCTTTTACCAAAGATTATGACAAAGTATTCTTCATTATTGACGCTAATGTGTATCACCAATTTTCAGAGAAAATAGATACCTTAACTAAAAAGCATCATGCGCAAAAAATTATCATTCCAGCTGGCGAACAAACTAAAACATTCGCCCAATACAATCAAACAATGGAGTCATTATTAAGTCATCAATTAACACGACAAACATGTATTATCGCTTTAGGTGGAGGGGCAACGGGTGATTTCGCCGGCTTCATTGCTGCAACTCTATTAAGAGGTGTAGGATTTATCCAAGTTCCTACTACGATTCTCGCGCATGATTCAAGTGTTGGCGGAAAAGTAGGTATTAATTCAAAGCATGGTAAAAATCTTATCGGTGCCTTTTATCGACCTAAAGCTGTCATCTATGATTTAAATTTCTTAGAAACGCTTCCTTATAATGAAGTTTTGAGTGGTTATGCTGAGGTCTATAAACATGCATTATTGAATGGTAAGGAAGCTACGCAAAATATAGAGGCACATTTTAGTTCTGATAAACAGTTAAAATCTTTAGATCAACTAGACTACTACTTATTTAAAGGCATAGAAACAAAATTGCACATCGTTGTTGAAGACGAAAAAGAAAAAGGTATGAGAAAATTTCTTAACTTAGGTCACACTTTTGGTCATGCTGTGGAATATGAACATAAAATACCACATGGTCATGCAGTAATGATAGGCATACTCTATCAATTTATTGTAGCTAATCAAATGTTGCATACCGAATATGATATTCAACATTTCATTAATTATCTCCAATGTTTAAATTATCCTTTAGAGATTATCCCTAAGCTTAATTTTGAAGACACATATCAATTTATGTTACTTGATAAGAAAAATAACAGTGAAGGTATTCAAATGGTCTTACTTCAAGATTGGGGTAGTCCTATTGTACTTCATGTTGATAAAACGAGACATCTTAAAGCATTTAATCAATTACAGTCATATTTTAGGTAGGTGATAAACATGACTAATAGTGAAGTTATCGACATCAATGGCCCTTTAAAGGGTGAAATAGAAGTTCCGGGAGACAAGTCCATGACACACCGAGCAATCATGCTTGCATCTCTAGCGACAGGTCAAACTACAATTTATAAGCCTTTACTTGGAGAAGATTGTCGCCGTACTATGGAAATATTTGAGTTATTAGGTGTTAAAATAACTGAACATGAAGAGACAATCATTATTGACTCACCTGGTTATCAACAATTTAAGACACCACACCAAGTGTTGTATACGGGGAATTCTGGAACAACAACACGTTTATTGGCGGGACTACTTAGTGGTTTAGGAATTGAAAGCATACTATCTGGTGATGTTTCTATTGGTAAAAGACCTATGGATCGTGTCCTAAAACCATTGTTACAAATGAATGCTCATATTTCAGGTATTGAAGGAAATTATACCCCTTTAATTATTAAGCCATCTATTATTAAAGGTATAGAATATCAAATGGAGGTTGCTAGTGCTCAAGTAAAAAGTGCAATTTTATTTGCGAGTATCTTTTCAGAGGAGGCAACAACCGTCACTGAAATTGATGTGAGTAGAAATCATACAGAGACAATGTTTGAACATTTTAATATTCCAATTGAGATTGAGGGTAAGACGATTCGAACTTCACCTCATGCAATTCAACACATCAAAGCACAGGATTTCCATGTGCCTGGAGATATTTCGTCAGCAGCGTTCTTTATTGTAGCCGCGCTAATTACACCTGGAAGCGATATTACAATTCATAATGTTGGCATTAACCCGACACGTTCAGGTATCATAGACATCGTTGAACTTATGGGGGGTAATATTGAATTAAACAATGTGACTCACGACGCTGAACCTACAGCTTCTATTCGAGTTAAATACACCCCAACTTTAAAGCCAATTACTATTGAAGGTGATATAGTACCTAAAGCGATTGACGAACTTCCTGTAGTCGCATTATTATGTACTCAAGCTTCAGGTACTTGTATTATCAAAGATGCAGAAGAATTAAAGGTAAAAGAAACGAATCGAATAGATACAACTGCTGATATGCTCAATATGCTAGGTTTCAGCCTACAACCAACAAACGATGGATTGATTATACATCCTTCTGAATTTAAAGCGAGTGCAACAGTAGATAGTCAAACGGATCATCGTATAGGTATGATGTTAGCTGTAGCTTCGTTACTAAGTTCTGAACCTTTAACAATAGAGCAATTTGACGCAGTTAATGTATCTTTCCCAGGTTTCTTACCAAAATTAAAGCTTTTAGAAAATGAGGGAAAATAAATTATGGAAGATATCTATAAATTAATAGACGATATCAATCTACAAAAATTAGAGAATTTAGACTCTCGTGTAAACGAAGCATTAAGTTCAAATAACGATGACGCGTTATTTATCTTAGGTGAAACATTATATAATTTCGGTTTAACACCTCAAGGTTTAGAAGTGTTTAGAACGTTATATCATAAATATCCTGATGAAAGTGAATTACTTATTTACTTCATTGAAGGATTAATGTCTGAGAATCAAACTGATGAAGCATTAGAATATTTAGCTGAAGTTGAAACATCAACTGAAAAGTTAATGCTAGAAGCTGATTTATATCAACAAATTAATATGTTGGAAGTTGCCATTGATAAGCTTCAAGAAGCGTTAGAAATTGAACCTAACGACCCAATTATTCATTTCGCTTTAGCTGAATTACTATACTTTGATGGACAATATTTACGCGCTACAACTGAGTATGAGACAGTACTAGAGACAGGCGAATACCAAGTGAATGGCGTTAATTTATTTTCAAGAATGGCCGACTGTAGTTTACAAAGTGGTAACTATACAGATTCTATTGGATTATTTGATGAAATTAGTGAAGATGAAATGAACTCTGAGGATTATTTCAAGAAGGCTATTGCTTATGAAAAGAACGATTTAACGCAAGAAGCGATAAAAATCATGAAAACATTATTGTCTAAAGATCCTGACTTTATTCAAGGTTATTTCTACTTACAATCATTATATGAAAATGAAAAGAACTACCCAGATGCGATTGAAACAGGTAAAGAAGGGCTTAGACTAAGTCAGTTCTACAAAGAGCTTATGGTGTCTACAGGTAGCTTAGAAATAGAGCATGGCGATGCGAATGAAGGTGTTGAATTATTAAAACAAGCACTTGAAGTCGACAATGCCTATCATGAACCATTGCTAATATTAAGTGATTTATACCGAAATGAAGAAGATTATGAAGCAATTATTCAACTTCTTACCTTTGTAGATGAGGAAGACTTAGACCCTGTGTTTATGTGGCATTTAGCATATGCTTATGGTCATGAAGAACTCGATAAAGAAGCTCAACATTTCTTCGAATTAGCATACCCGACTTTAAATACACAGTCTGAATTTTTAAGCGATTATTATTTCTATCTATTAGAAATTGGACATAAAGACAAAGCAAAATCAATTTTAGATAAATTATTAGAAATTGACCCTAGTAATGAAACTTGGCATGATGAAGCTATGAGAATCCAATCTTAAGTGGGTGAATACTAATGAATGAATCGCTCATACGAATGAAGCAAAGCTTTTTAGAGTATTTACTATTTCAATACCGTTTCAAATCACGCATTACCGTTTGGGTACTTAATTACTTAAAAGCAAATCATGACAAACTGAACCTTGTTCATTTCGTAAGTGGAAAAATTAAACAACATCATACTTTAGAGATTGCAGAAGTAAACGCACATGCTTCTGCAATTCATTTTACTAAAGACGATCAAACATACATTAACACGAACGAGATCTTTGAATATATCGCTAATAATACAATTCGTCTAGATATTCAAATACATTTTGCGGATAATCATAAGTATGAACCTCGCTACGACGATTTAATCTTGGCACAATTGATTCATTCACCAAGTTACTCCGCATACGTACAAGATTTATATGCGATTTCAATGAATCAAAGAAAGCAATCTTCTTTGATTGAAAATTTACAAGAAAATATTGATTTGAGTTTACAAATGAATGAACCAGAAAGATTTTATCAACTTACACAAATTTTAAATGCATTGAAAATGAAAGACGTTGATGCTATACACGAGGAAGAACAATGAGTGACTATAAATGGATATGGGAAATGACACTTTATAGGAAATGGGTGCTTATTTTCTTAATTATATGTAATGTGGCAGGAACGATTTACGGCTATGATTGGTATAGTGGACAACTATATATTACTCCACGTTATTTTAAACCATTTGTACCTGATAGCCCCACAGCATCACTTTTTCTAAGCTTATCTATCATGCTCATGTTGTTTAACAAACATTCCGCAATTTTAAATGCTCTAGCCTTTGTAACTTTAATTAAGTATGGCGTGTGGGCAGTTATCATGAATATTCTTATGTTTGTTGAGCAGGGTGAAGTGACAATTAACGGTATTATGTTAATTGTATCCCACGGTATTATGGCCGTTGAAGCTATCTATTTTTATCCACGCTTTAAAGTAACAATGACTGGGTTCTTAGTCGCTTTAATATGGGTATTGATTAATGACATAATCGATTATGGTTTCGGTCAATTTCCTTATTATGACTTTATTGCTTCACATACATTTCAAATCGGAGTATTATCAGTATGTCTGAGTATAAGTGCCTTAATTTTATACTTAGTTTTACAACGTTTTATGAAAGTTAAAACATTTGATTAAACACTATTTTGTCAGTAAAATAATACTAGAGGAGAGTGAGTTTAATGTCTTTAATATCTATGATTATATATTTCGTAATATTAATGGTCATCCCAATGTGGGCTCAACATAAAGTTAAATCTAATTATGAAAAGTATTCACAAGTGAGATCCACTAGTGGTAAAACAGGTAGAGAAGTTGCTGAAGAAATACTACATGCAAATGGTATTTACGATGTAGATGTCGTTAAAGGTGACGGATTCTTAACAGACCACTATGACCCTAGTAAAAAAGTTGTTTGTTTATCTCCTGCAAACTACGATAGACCTTCAGTTGCTGGTACAGCAATTGCAGCCCATGAAGTTGGGCACGCAATTCAACACCAACAAGGTTATGCACCATTAAGATTTAGAAGTGCACTTGTACCACTTGCTAATATCGGTAGTTCTTTAAGTTACATGGTTATCATGTTAGGTATCGTGTTAACTGCTTTCGGAAGTGCATTTGGTTCAACTGCATTATGGATTGGTGCTGGATTAATGTCACTTGCAGTATTATTCTCAATCGTGACATTACCTGTTGAGTTTAATGCTAGTTCAAGAGCAATGAAGCAAATCACTGCTTTAAATATCGTAAATGAGAAAGAATACAAACACGCTAAGAAAGTGTTATCTGCAGCAGCAATGACTTATGTTGCTTCAACAGCAGTAGCGTTAGCTGAACTTGCACGTATCATTTTACTTGCAAGATCAAGCGAATAATTAAATAAATACTTTTTATAAACCTGGTTAAGATTACATGTAGATGTAATACTTACCAGGTTTTTTATTTTCAACATAAATCTACAGTTTCTATTATTGCACTTGAAATGCATCAACTAACAAATTGTAATATACTATATGAGAAACGCATTAAAGGAGAATACCATAAAATGAAATCGATGGAACAAATGCAAAAAGAAGTTGACGAATATATTGGTCAATTTAAAGCAGGCTACTTCTCACCACTAGCAAATCTCGCTAGAATGACTGAAGAAGTAGGAGAGTTAGCAAGAGAAATTAATCATCATTATGGTGAAAAGAAGAAAAAAGATTCTGAAGCTGACAATACCATCAAAGCTGAATTAGGGGATAACTTATTTGTATTATTATGTATCGCTAATTCACTAGATATAGATATGACTGAAAGTTTTAATGAAACGATGGAGAAATTTAATACACGAGATAAAGATCGTTTCGAAAGAAAATAATATATAGAAAGGATGGGCACAGATGAAAATCGGTATTACTTGTTACCCGTCCATGGGCGGCTCTGGAATCATTGCAACAGAGCTTGGTATAAAGATGGCTGAACGCGGACACGACGTTCATTTTATTACCTCGAATATTCCTTTTAGAATACGTAAACCTTTACCGAATATTACTTTCCATCAAGTTGAAGTGAATCAATATGCAGTATTTCAATATCCGCCATATGATATCACATTAAGTACTAAAATATCTGACGTCATTAAAGAATACGATTTAGACGTTTTACATATGCATTACGCCGTACCACACGCGGTTTGTGGCATTTTAGCAAAGCAAATGTCTGGCAAAGATGTAAAGATTATGACTACACTTCACGGCACAGATATTACAGTGCTTGGTTATGATCATTCGCTTAAGAATGCTATTAAATTCGGTATCGAACAAAGTGACATTGTTACCAGTGTGAGTCATTCTCTTGCACAACAAACATATGAAATTATTGATACAAATAAAGAAATTGTACCTATTTATAATTTTGTTCGTGAAAATGAATTCCCAACACGACATAATGAAGAATTAAAGGATTGTTACGGCATATTACCTGAAGAGAAGGTACTCATTCATGTATCAAACTTCCGAAGAGTAAAACGTATTGATACAATCATTGAAACATTCGCCAAAGTACATGAACGAATTCCTAGTAAACTAATATTACTTGGAGACGGTCCAGAATTACTAGATATGCGCCAAAAAGCTCGCGAACTCAATGTAGAAGAGCATGTACTATTTTTAGGTAAACAAAATGATGTAAGTGCATTTTATCAACTATCAGATCTCGTGCTACTTTTAAGTGAAAAAGAAAGTTTTGGTTTAACTTTATTAGAGGCAATGAAGACGGGTGTATTACCAATTGGTACAAATGCTGGAGGTATCAAAGAGGTAATTAAGCATGAAGAGACGGGCTTTATAGTAAATATTGGTGACAGTGAACAAGCAGCGCAATATGCGATTCAGCTCTTAGAAAATCCCAATTTATATAAACAAATGCAATCAAAAATGCTTGAAGATATTCGTGATCGCTTTGCTTCAAAATTGATTACTGATCAGTATGAACATTATTATAAAAAAATGTTAGAACAAGGTGAAAATTAAGATGAGTAACGAGTTATTTGAACGTGCCAAACCAATATTAGATCATATTCAGCATCATGGATTTGAAGCATACTTCGTTGGGGGTTCAGTTCGTGATTATCTCATGGGACGAGAAATCCATGATATTGATATTACTACCAGTGCAACGCCTAATGAAATTGAAGATATTTTTGAGAAGACCATTCCAATAGGTAAGGAACATGGTACTATCAATGTCGTTTATCATCATGAAAATTATGAAGTAACAACATTTCGTGCTGAAGAAGATTATGTGGATCATCGTAGACCGAGCGAAGTGCACTTCGTACGTGATTTATACCAAGACGTACAACGTCGAGATTTCACTGTAAATGCCATTGCAATGGATTCTAATTATAAAACATATGATTATTTTGAGGGTGAACGCGATTTAAAAGAACGGCTGATTCGTACAGTAGGTGAACCTCGTGAACGATTTGAAGAGGATGCGTTACGTATCATTCGAGGACTACGTTTTCAAGCTCAACTCGATTTTAAGATTGTAGACAATACATTTGATGCGATGCGCAAGCAGATTGCTGATATTCAATACCTATCTATAGAACGCATTGTTGTTGAACTAAAGAAACTCATTAAGGGTATCAATGTTGCTCAAAGTTTTAATCAAATGAAAGAGATAGATGCTTTTAAGCACATTCCATTTTTTAATTCATTTAATATGCAACGCGTTCATATCGATGAACCATTAGAATTTGAAATGTGGATCGCTATCATGCTAGCTCAGCAACCGATTACTGATACACTTAAATTACTAAAGATTAGCAACAACGAAAAATCGAAAATTCACACCTTAGCGAATTTAATTGAAACTTTACCAAAGGTACAATCTAAGTCGGATTTAATTATTGTGATTTATGATAATGACATAAAAAATATTAAAAATGTATTAGCTACTAAAGAAACACTCAAGAAAAACAATCTTAACACACCTAATCCTTTAATCTTAAATGAACGTTCTATTGAAGAAGTTTATAACCAGCTACCTATCCATCATCGAAAGGAAATGGCTATCAATGGTGGTGATATTATCCAACACCTTAATACGAAATCAGGACCGTGGTTAAAAGATGTGTTAAGACAAATAGAAGTGGCAATTATCACAAAACAAATTAAGAATACTAAAGTTGAAATACTAGAATGGGTGGATGCGAATGTCAAAGTATAGTCAAGACGTAGTAAGAATGTTATATGAGAATCAACCAAATTACATCTCAGGACAATTTATAGCTGATCAACTTAATATAACACGAGCAGGCGTTAAAAAAATTATCGATCAATTAAAAAACGATGGTTGTGACATCGAATCCGTCAATCATAAAGGTCATCAGCTCAATGCACTCCCCGATCAATGGTACAGTGGCATTGTTCAACCCATCGTAAAAGATTTTGATTCAATTGATCAGATAGAAGTTTATAACTCAGTTGATTCAACACAAACTAAAGCTAAAAAAGCATTAGTAGGCAACAAATCATCATTTTTAATTTTAAGTGATGAACAAACAGAAGGACGAGGACGCTTTAATCGCAATTGGAGTTCATCTAAGGGTAAAGGTCTGTGGATGTCTCTAGTATTAAGACCAAATGTTCCATTTGCAATGATTCCTAAATTTAATTTATTTATCGCATTGGGAATTAGGGATGCCATTCAACAATTCTCTAATGATCGTGTAGCAATTAAATGGCCTAATGATATTTACATTGGGAAAAAGAAAATTTGTGGTTTTTTAACTGAAATGGTAGCTAATTATGATGCTATAGAAGCAATTATATGTGGTATAGGTATTAATATGAATCATGTTGAGGACGACTTTAATGATGAAATACGTCACATTGCAACAAGTATGAGGTTGCATGCTGATGATAAAATAAATCGTTATGATTTTCTAAAAATACTACTCTATGAGATTAATAAACGTTATAAACAATTCTTAGAGCAACCATTTGAGATGATTCGAGAAGAATATATTGCAGCAACCAATATGTGGAATCGTCAATTAAGATTTACCGAGAATGGTCACCAATTTATAGGTAAGGCATTTGATATCGACCAAGATGGTTTCTTACTTGTGAAAGATGACGAAGGGAATTTACATCGACTAATGAGTGCAGATATAGATTTATAAACACTGAAGACAAGGAGAGAGGGCGTTATGGGAATTGCAACCTATGCAGTTGTTGATTTAGAAACAACTGGTAATCAACTAGATTATGATGAAATTATTCAAATAGGCATTACTTTCGTAAGCAATCATAAAATTATTGATACTTATCATTCAATGATTCGCACTGATTTAGAAATTCCTCCATTTATTCAAGCTTTGACATCTATAGAAGAGGACATGCTCGCTCAAGCACCTTATTTCAATGAAGTTGCTGAGGATATTTACGACCAAATTAAAGATTGCATTTTCGTGGCACATAATATTTCTTTTGATCTTAATTTCATTAAAAATGCTTTCAATAACTGTGACATTCAATTCAAACCTAAGAAAGTGATGGATACACTTGAATTGTTTAAAATCGCGTTCCCAACAGATAAAAGTTACCAGTTAAGCGAGCTCGCTCAAGCACATGATATACCATTAGACAAAGCACATCGTGCCGATGAAGATGCTACAACGACTGCAAAGTTAATGATTAAGGCCTTCAAAAAGTTTGAAAGTTTACCTTTAGATACGCAAAAGCAACTTTATTATTTAAGTAAAAACCTTAAATATGATTTATACAATATCCTTTTCGAAATGGTAAGAACAAATCAATCGAAACCCTTGGATGACCAATTTGGCCAATTCGAACAAATCATATATCGTAAACAAGTAGATTTAAAAGGTCCACAAACAAATTTTGAAGGTTCTCTTAAAACGCTTTATAAAAAAGCTACGAAAGCTCTAAATATGACTTATCGTCCTCAACAACTTTATCTTTCAGAAATTATTCTTGATCAACTGATGCATAGTGATAAAGCAATGATTGAAGCGCCTCTAGGAAGTGGTAAGTCCCTTGCATATTTACTTGCAGCACTCATGTACAATATTGAGACTGGGCGACACGTGATGATATCTACAAATACTAAAATACTGCAGAGTCAGTTACTTGAAAAAGATATTCCTGCATTAAACGAGGCATTAAAATTTAAAATCAACGCATCTCTGATCAAAAGTAAAAATGATTACATTTCACTTGGTTTGATTAGTCAAATCTTAAAAGATGATACTAATAACTATGAAGTTAGCATTCTAAAAATGCAATTATTAATTTGGATTACAGAAACAACTACAGGTGATATCCAAGAATTAAACTTAAAAGGCGGACAGAAAATGTATTTCGATCAAAAGATTGAAACTTACGTTCCTGTACGTCATGACATCCATTACTACAATTTTATAAAACGTAACGCTCAAAATATTCAAATCGGTATTACGAATCACGCACATTTAATTCATTCGGATGCAGAAAATTCAATATATCAATTATTCGACGATTGTATCATTGATGAAGCACACCGATTACCAGATTATGCCCTAAATCAAGTCACTAATGAATTGAACTATTCTGATATTAAATATCAATTAGGCTTAATCGGTAGAAACGAAAATGAAAAACTACTTAAAGCTATAGACAAATTAGAACAACAACGTATTCTTGAGAAATTAGATATAGCACCTATTGATGTATTCGGACTTAAATCAAACATCAATGACATCCATGACTTGAATGAGCGTTTATTTACAACGATTTATGAAATTATTCAGTCATCTGAAGTCTATGACGATGAAGTTCATAAGTATCATTATGTTTACCAATTTGAGACTGATAATATATTAAAAGATTTACACGCTATCATTGATAAACTAAATAAAACGTTGGAAATTTTTAATGGCATTAGCCATAAAACAATTAAATCGATTCGTAAACAGTTACTTTATCTCAACGATAGATTTAAACAAATAGAGCAAAGTTTAAAAGATAATCATACAAGTTATATTTCAATCAAAAATCTAACTCAAAAGTCTACAATTCGTTTGCTTGTTAAAGACTTTGCAGTAAAAGATATTTTGACAACTCAAGTTCTTGATAAATTTAATTCGCTCACTTTTATTTCCGGTACGTTAACTTTCAATCATTCATTTGATAACTTTAAGAATTGGTTTAACGATCATACCGAATTTAATACATTTGAAGTATCGACATCGATGAAAGCCTCTAAAAATACGAGCGTTTTTATTCCTACTGATGTAGCTTCTTATAATTATAAGAATATTGAAGACTACGTGGCATCAATTGTGGATTATCTTGTCGAATATGTCACTATGACTCAATCAAAATGTCTCGTCTTATTTACAAGTTACAAGATGATGCATATGGTTCAAGATATGTTAAACGAATTACCACCATTTGAGGACTACGTGATACTCACTCAACAACAGAATCAAAATTATAAAATAGTTCAGCAATTTAATAACTTTGAAAAATCTATCTTGTTAGGTACATCAACATTCTTTGAAGGCTTCGACTTTCAAGCTGATGGTATTAAGTGTGTCATGATAGCTAAGCTACCATTTATGAGTAAACACAATACGAAATATTGGCTTATGGACACTGAATTTACGTCAACGTTCAAAGATTACGTCCTTCCAGACGCTGTCACTCGATTTAGACAAGGATTAGGTCGTTTGATACGTAATGAGGATGATAAAGGGCTTATAGTATCATTCGATGATCGTTTAATCAATAGTAATTTTAAGAATTTCTTTGCTCAAACCTTGGAAAATTATCGCCAGAAAAAAGGGGATATTCAACAATTCAATAAATTACTCGGACATATTCAGAAATCAATTAAAAAAGGAAAATAGAGTTTAATTTGACGTAGCGAAGTCATTTTCAAGAAAGCAATCACAGAAGTCAACATGTAGAAGTTAATAGAAGATTTTGTTAAAATAAATAAGTATTAAAAGAATAGAAAAATAGGAGTTTGGTTATGAAGACTACGATTAAACAAGCGAAACAACATCTAAACCAAGAAGTAACTATTGGTGCTTGGTTAACAAATAAACGTTCTAGCGGTAAAATCGCGTTCTTACAATTACGTGATGGTACTGGATTTATGCAAGGGGTTGTAGTGAAATCAGAAGTTGATGAAGAGACCTTCCAATTAGCTAAAGAGATTACTCAAGAATCTTCATTATATGTAACAGGAACAATCACTGAAGATAATCGTTCTGATTTAGGCTATGAAATGCAAGTAAAATCAATTGAAGTCATTCATGAAGCACATGATTACCCAATCACACCTAAGAATCACGGTACTGAATTCTTAATGGATCACCGTCATTTATGGTTACGTTCTAAGAAACAACATGCCGTGATGAAAATTAGAAATGAAATTATTCGTGCAACATATGAATTCTTTAACGACAATGGCTTTACTAAAATTGATCCACCAATTTTAACTGCAAGTGCACCTGAAGGTACAAGTGAGTTATTCCATACTAAATACTTCGACCAAGATGCATTCTTATCTCAAAGTGGCCAATTATATATGGAAGCTGCAGCTATGGCAGATGGTCGCGTATTTTCTTTCGGTCCAACGTTCCGTGCTGAAAAATCTAAAACACGTCGCCATTTAATTGAATTTTGGATGATTGAACCAGAAATGGCATTTACGAATCATGCTGAGAGTTTAGAGGTACAAGAACAATATGTCACTCATGTTGTACAATCAGTACTTAAAAATTGTGAATTAGAACTTAAAGCACTTGACCGTGATACGACTAAGTTAGAAAAAGTAGCAACACCATTCCCAAGAATTTCATATGATGATGCGATTGAATTCTTAAAAGAACAAGGCTTTGATGATATTGAGTGGGGCGAAGATTTCGGAGCACCTCATGAAACTGCAATCGCTAATCATTATGATTTACCAGTGTTTATAACTAATTACCCAACTCAAATTAAGCCGTTCTATATGCAACCTAACCCTGACAATGAAGATACAGTATTATGTGCTGATTTAATTGCTCCAGAAGGCTATGGCGAAATCATTGGCGGTTCTGAACGTATTAATGATTTAGATTTATTAGAACAACGTATTAAAGAACATGAATTAGATGAAGAAAGTTATAGTTATTATTTAGATCTTCGTCGTTATGGCAGTGTACCACATAGTGGTTTTGGTCTTGGTTTAGAAAGAACAGTTGCGTGGATTTCAGGAGTCGAACACGTACGTGAAACTTCACCATTCCCACGTTTATTAAATCGTTTATACCCATAATAGAGGCGAAGTAAGAACTTCATTTTCAAAATGATGCCAAAACGTCCAGTCAATTGATACGGCTGGGCGTTCATTTTAAATAGGAGGGGAAAACACTTGGATTTGTTTCAACTTAAAACACGTCCTGTCGTAATTCGAAGAGAATTATTAGATCATTATGCGGAATTAGGTATAGATGAACAAGATTTAGTGATTTTGATTAAATTGATTTACGCATCAGAGACGTCTAATAAGCAGCCCTCTATAGAATTGCTTCAAAAAGGGTCTCATATGCAACCTCGTGAAATCACTGCCGTCATTCAAAATTTAATACAACACGAATTATTAGAATTAAATGTGAGTAAAGACGAAGAAGGTAAATTCACTGAGTATATGAATTTAGATCCTTTTTATGAGAAATTAAGCCTAATACTAAAGAAACAAAATTTAAATAACCAAGAGCAAGATAGTAAAGAGCAATTTAAACAGCTATTTCAATTGATGGAACAATCCTTTGGGAGACCACTTTCACCCTACGAAATAGAAACATTAAACCAATGGATAGATGTGGATCAACATGATTTATCCGTCATTCAAGCAGCATTAGACGAAGCACTGAGTCAAAACAAATTAAGTTTTAAATATATAGATCGCATACTGTTAAATTGGAAGAAGAACAATGTTAAAACAGTAGATGACTCCAAAAAAATAAGAGAACAATTTAATCAGAAGCAACCTAAAATGAGACATGTAGTTAAACAAGTTCCCAAATTTGATTGGTTAAATGGAGAGAAACCAGATGATAAGTAAAAAGAAAGCATTAGAAATGATAGATGTCATTGCGAATATGTTTCCAGACGCAGAATGTGAATTAAAACATGATAATGCATTCGAACTCACTATTGCTGTATTACTCTCAGCTCAATGTACGGATAATTTAGTCAACCGTGTGACACGTTCACTCTTTGAAAAGTATAAAACACCGGAAGATTACCTTAATGTTAGCGATGAAGAGCTTCAAAATGATATACGTTCAATAGGACTATATCGTAATAAAGCGAAAAATATAAAAAAATTATGTCGTTCATTACTCGATCAATTTGATGGACGTATACCAGAGACTCAAAAAGAATTAGAAAGTTTAGCAGGTGTCGGTCGAAAAACTGCAAATGTGGTAATGAGTGTAGCATTTGGAGAACCTTCTTTAGCTGTGGACACGCATGTTGAAAGAGTTTCTAAACGTTTAGGTATTAATCGATGGAAAGACAATGTTAGACAAGTTGAGGATCGTCTATGTGATATCATCCCACGTGAAAGATGGAATAGAAGTCATCATCAACTTATTTTCTTTGGAAGATATCATTGTTTAGCTAGAAAACCTAAATGTGATATATGTCCTTTATTAGATGATTGTAGAGAAGGTCAGAAACGTTATAAAGCTAGTTTGAAGGAAGCGTGATTTATAGTGATTAAGAAAGATGATTTCGAACAATTAGAAACACTACTCGATAAGTTAGCGAGTCAGAAGAAGTTAAAATCTCAAGAGGCTCAACCTATTATTGATGATTATTTTGAGATGATACTTAATTACTTTAAACAAATTAATGAAATCAGTGAAATCAATTTTGATCACTTAAATGAGTATCCTGTAGTACCTATGAATTTTGATGAACGGTATCATTATATGATTGCTAGAAAATATCATTTTATGGGATATAGACAAATGAAAACGTTAAAAAGTGAGTTAATTAAAATGAATGCCTCTTATCAAATAAGGAAGAAGCGCAATCGTTAAGTAAGCCTATTTAAAAATTTAAGAGTCAAATTGTATTGTTATGAAAGGGAAGACGTTCCCCAAACAATGCAATTTGACTCTTTTAATATATAAAAAGAGTCCCAATTTCAAAACATGAAATTGGGACCTTTGCTATATTAATTATGATGCTTTGTTATCAAATATAGCATTTAAGTTAAATAAACGAGTTAGTGCGTTACCAGAGCTACTTTGAGAAGAGCTACTGTTATTGCTAGAACTATTACCTGAGTTTGAAGATGAGCTATTGCCTGATGACGAATCACTATCTCCGTGAACACTACGGTTAGTAGTGTCGTTGTCTGGGTGACCTTTAACAGATAAGTTATCCGCATCACTACCATTAACATCATTAGGTTTCTTGAAGTCTTCACCATCTTTAGAAGAGATATCAGACATTACATCTTCGAATAAATGTTGTGGATATTCTTGCTCAGTATGTCCTACAAATGAGTTAGTACCGTATTGTTTAACTTTATTGAAGCCCATCCAAATTGACATTGAATATTGAGGGCTGAATCCGTTAATCCATACGTCTTTAGCTGCACTGTCTGGTAAGTTATATTTTTGATAAATTTCAGAACCATAAGTACCAGTACCAGTTTTAGCACCCATATTAACTCCTGAAACACCGTGTCCATAAGCTGAACCGTATGCTTTGAATGTACCTTTCAAGATTTCAGCTAACATATAAGCTGTATAATCTTTCATCGCTTTGTGACTAGTATGATCATATTCAATAGTGTCACCATCATTAGTGACTACTTTTTGAATAGAGTGAGCATTGTTATAAGTACCACCATTAGCAATTGCAGCGAACGCTGAAGCTAATTGAGTAGGTGAGAATTCAGAAGATGAACCACCAAGTACTTCAGATGGACCTATTTTACTGTTGTAATCTAAGCCAACTTTAGAAGCGAATTTCTTAGGCGCATCGTTACCTGCTTGTTTCTTAACTTGTTGCCAAGTTTTAAGAGCAGGAATATTGAAACTTTGACGTAAAGCATCATAAGCAGAAACTTTACCATGACTTTTAGTGTCATAGTTTTTGAATTCTGAACCATCAACCCAATATGAAGATTCGTCTTGGATTGCGTGGTTAGTAGCCCATTGCATATTTTCAATAGCTGGACCATAAGCTAAGAATGGTTTTAATGATGAACCAGTAGGGTGAGCATCTGTAGCTTGGTTACGTTCTACGACATTTTTGTAGTCACGTCCGCCTGAAATAGCTACAAGACCACCAGTTTTACTATCTAAGATCGTAGCACCAACTTGTTGGTCATCATTTTTATAATAGTTAGAACCACCATTATTAACACGATCTTGAAGCGTTTTTTGAACGTCTTTGTCCATGTTAGTGTAAATTTTTATACCACTTTGTAGGACGTTGCCTAAGTTCTTGTCTTTGAAGTATTTATTATTCATTAATTCTGATTCAACGAAGTTAACGTAAGAATCATACTCTGAATCATTATTATTAGCGTTCATTTGACGATCTTTCTTAGAGCGTTCTACTAAGTTCGCTTTTAGATCAAGTTTCTTAGCATCAGCATATTCTTTATCAGTAATTCTGTGATGTTTATGCATTAAATAGAGCACTGTGTCTTTACGGCTATTCGCTTCTTTAGGGTTATTGTAGATGTTATATAAGTTTGGAACCTGTGGTAAACCTGCAAGATAAGCTTCTTCAGCTAAGTTTAAGTCCTTCAAGTCCTTGTTGAAGTAATATTTAGCTGCAGCTTTGACACCAGTAACACCATCAGAATAGTAAATTTTATTCAAGTAAACTTGGAATATTTCATCTTTACTATATTCTTGTTCAAGACGGTATGAAAGGTAAGCTTCTTGAGCTTTACGACCGATAGATTTTTGTTGTGTTAAGAATGAATCTTTTACAACTTGTTGTGTTAAAGTTGACGCACCCTGAGCACCAAATCCACCAGTTAAGTTCTTCCCAATAGCACCAAATAAGCGTTTATAGTCTAGCGCACCGTGATGATAGAATCGATTATCCTCTGTTGCTAAAACGGCATATTTCATGTGTTTTGGTACGTCTTTAATGTTGACGTGTTCATGACGTTGACCGTTATCTAACGTTTTAACTAGATCCCCATTCTTATCATAAATCTTAGCCGGAATTGGGTCTTCTAGTTTCGACTCAGTAAATGCTGGCGCTTTCCATGCATAGTAAGCAAACAACAAGATACCAAGTAACAACAGAACGAAAAAGGCGATAATCATAAAGCCGATTATCTTGATAATCGTTCTTTTAACATTCCTATTCTTTTGTTCGTCGGACTTCCCACCATTTTTACTATTATTTTTTTTAGGTTGGGAAGACCCTTTATTTTCCGTCATACGCGGTCCTCACTTTCATCTAATATCAACTTATCAACTGCCTTGAGGTAATTCAATCTTGGTTGATATTGATAAGGAATATGGTAACCATTTTTCCGAATTTCTTCAACTGTAATCGATTTTTTGATTTCTTGAGTATATCTTTCCCAGAAAAATTCAAACTTAGAATATGGCAATATATAGACTTCATCAAGTGTTTTGAAACGTATCATAAGAAAAACAATTCCCTTTTGAAGATATGTATTTTTCATATGTTCAACTTGATGTGCATGTATATTATTAAGGGGAAAAGAAGTTTTATTCTTCGTTTCCTTTGCCTCGAAATCGATATAATACCCATTATAAACGCCGTTATAATCGGTAGTTGAAGGTGTACGAAAATAAGCTTCATTAATCACAGCCTTACTACGTTTAGGATAGTGAACATTGACTATCTGAACGGGAGTAGGCTTCTTGTGAATGACTGCTATGCCACTTTTTAAATAGAACGTATTGGATTGTTCTATATCTTTTTCAAGCGACATTCCGCGTCCACCATATTCAATGTTACTTGAAAAGGGTGAAGGCTTTCGTCCATCCGAAGACTTATTTTTTGAGTATGGCTTACCATTAGGATAATTCATAATATTCACCACACAAGTTTGATGAGAAAACTTTAGATATGTAAATGAAAAAACTCAATCAAACTCTAGTATTTGAATGTATATGTTATTTAACAAACATACATCATTCATTATTTTAACGTGATTAGCCTATTCTGTCACGATTTCTTTCATAAATGAAAGATAAACGTAATCTATAATTTATTATTTATTAAAATTATAGTTATTTAAACGAGACTTAAATGATAAAAGTAACATAAATCTTTCAAAACAAATTTACCGATAACAAAATCTTTATAAATTTAATCATGTCTAATCAATGAAAGAATGATACTTTGCATGACTTAAGCTTTCTTATTGTGTTAAATTAACTTTGTAGGAGGCATCCTAATGCGAAAACTAATAGAACAACTTATCTCGGATATTGATGAAATGAATCATCGTTTTGAAAGGGTAAAATCTTCAGAAGTTGATTATGACTTTTATAAGGTAGTAAAACCTTATGCACATTCGATTGATTCAAAACTTAATGAATTAAACAATTATTATCAACAAATCATTAATACGCCGTATATGACACCATTAAAATTTAATTTACTTATATCAAACATTCAATCGCTATCTGTAGAATGTCATTTTAAACGTACGAGTAGAAAGCTTTTCACAGAAAAAATAAAAAGCGTACAGTATGATTTAAAAAATATTTTAACGTATCATGTTTAATGAGGGAGAATATGGTTAAAACTGTATATGTTACTGGATACAAATCTTTTGAATTAAATATATTCAAAGATGATGCACCAGAAGTTTCATATTTAAAGAAGTTTATATCTCATAAATTAGAACAATTATTAGATGAAGGTCTAGAATGGGTGCTGATTCAAGGGCAAATGGGTATTGAGTTATGGACAGCTGAGGTTGTTTTAGACTTAAAGAAAGATTATCCAGAATTAAAATTAGGGATTATCACACCTTTCTTAGGTCATACGCATCGTTGGAATGAACAGAACCAAGCTAAATACGCTTCAATCGATCAACAAGCAGATTTTACAGAGAGTATTCATCATACTGATTATCAAGGGCCTTTTCAGTTTAAACAAGCAGATCAATTCATGCTAGATCATACCGACTATACCATACTAATTTATGATGAAGAACAAGAGGCAAGTCCTAAATTCTTCAAGACTATGTTAGTTGAATTTATGGATAAAACAAACTATACTTGTGATATTGTGACGTTTGATGAACTCACTGACTTCATCAACGACTTGCAGTAGTCTCAAGATCAAAGTTTCGAATGAGGTGGATAAAAGATGTCAGATGTTTCATTAAAATTATCAGCAAAAGATATTTATGAGAAAGATTTCGAAAAAACTATGGCTCGTGGCTATAGAAGAGAAGAAGTAGACGCTTTTTTAGACGATATTATTACAGATTATCAAAAAATGGCGGACATGAATAATGAAGTTGTTAAGCTATCAGAAGAAAATCATAAATTAAAAAAAGAACTTGAAGAGTTAAGACTTCGTGTTGCTACAACAAGACCACAGGAAAATAAAAACTTTTCTTCTAATAATGGCAACAACTCATTAAACAATGTAGATATTTTAAAACGTATTTCTAATTTAGAAAAAGCAGTTTTCGGTAAGTAATAAAAATTTTTGTTACTTATTCACATGAAATTGTGTTATAATCGCAAAAGTGATATTTCGGGTAATCGCTATAGCAATATAGAGGAAAGTCCATGCTCACACAGTCTGAGATGATTGTAGTGTTCGTGCTTGATGAAACAATAAATCAAGGCATTAATTTGACGGCAACGAAATAACCTAAGTCACATGATATGGTTAGAATAGTTTGAAAGTGCCACAGTGACGTAGCTTTTATAGAAATATAAAAGGTGGAACGCGGTAAACCCCTCGAGTGAGCAATCCAAATTTGGTAGGAGCACTTGTTTAGCGGAATTCAACGTATAAACGAGACGACTTTCACACGAGCGTGAAAGTATGTAGACAGATGGTTACCACCGACGTACCAGTGTAACTAGTACACGTGATGAGTACAACGGTACAGAACATGGCTTACAGAAATATTACGACTAGTTTAGCTCTCCCTTATATATGGAGAGCTTTTTTATTGTTTATATTTATGGGCGCAAATGCTCTCATGAAAGCTATTTGTTTGATCATTTTCAAAAAATAAAAATGAGTTCATCCTTATATTAAAAAAAGATGATGAATTTGGTAAAATAAACACAATACGAATAAAGGAGCAATGAAATGTTTCAATTATTAGCAGTCTGTCCAATGGGACTGGAAGCAGTCGTGGCTAAAGAAATACAAGAACTTGGTTATGAAACACAGGTTGAAAATGGGCGCATCTTCTTTGAAGGTGATGAAGCAGCCATCGTTAAATGCAACTTATGGTTACGTAAAGCTGACCGCATTAAGATAGTAATGGGGCGCTTTGATGCTAAAACATTTGATGATTTATTCGAACAAACGAAAGCTCTACCTTGGGAAACAATTATCGATAAAGAAGGTAATTTCCCCGTTCAAGGTCGAAGCGTAAAATCAACATTGCACAGTGTACCTGATTGCCAAGCAATTACTAAAAAAGCCATCGTCGAGAGACTTAAAAAGGCATATGAAGAAAAAGGTTGGTTAAATGAGACTGGTGCAAAATATCCTGTAGAGGTTGCAATACACAAAGATAATGTTTTATTAACTATTGATACATCAGGTTCAGGATTAAACAAACGTGGTTATCGTCTAGCACAAGGGGAAGCACCAATCAAGGAAACATTAGCTGCTAGTTTAATTCGTTTAGCAAATTGGAAAGGTGATTCTCCACTGATTGATCCATTCTGTGGTTCTGGTACGATTGCGATTGAAGCATGTTTAATTGCACAAAACATTGCCCCTGGATTTAATAGAGATTTCGTATCTGAAGAATGGAATATCATGCCTCCAAATATTTATGATGAATTGCGTGATGAAGCAGATAGAATGGCAGATTATGATAAAGAAATTGAAGTTTACGCATCTGATATTGACCCTGAAATGGTAGAAATTGCTAAACGTAATGCTGAAGAAGTTGGACTGGGCGATATTATTCAATTTAATGTTAAAGACGTTAATACTTTAACTATTGATTCAGAAGGACCAGTAGCATTAGTAGGAAATCCGCCATATGGTGAACGTATAGGTGATCGCGAAGAAGTAGAAGAAATGTATCGCTATATTGGTTCACTAATGAAGCAACATCCTTATTTATCAACATATATTTTAACTAGTAATAAGGAATTTGAGTACTTAGTTAACCGTAAAGCAACTAAACGTCGTAAATTATTCAATGGTTATATCGAATGTACGTATTATCAATATTGGGGTAAAAAACCCGATTTTAAAAATTAAGGTTTACTTTTTATTATTTCCGTGTAATAGTAGTAACCTAAATATTCAATTCATTCGCACTCTTATCTCGACTATAGTACAGTTGAATAGGAGTGTTTTAATTTTAAAAATACTAAAAAATAAAATATTGAAGATGTTTAGAAAGGGGATTATAAATATGAAAACAGTATTAATCATCGGAGCTAACGGTAGAGTGTCTATCGAAGCAACTAAAATTTTCCTTGAAAACTCTAGTTTTAATGTAGATTTATTCTTAAGAAATGCACACCGTATCCCTGACTATGCTTCTAACCGTGTAACAGTATATGAAGGCGATGCAAAAAACTTAGAAGATCTTGAGAAAGCATTAGATGAAGTTGATGTAGTCTTTGCAAGTTTATCTGGATCACTTGATAGACAAGCTAAGACAATTGTTGAAGCTATGGCTAATAAGAATGTTAAACGCTTAATATTTGTGGCAGCACCTGGTATCTATAATGAATTACCTGAACAATTTAACGAATGGAATAAAGAACAATTTGGTGATAAATTAAATCTATATCGCAAAGCGTCTGACATTATTGAAAATTCAAATTTAGATTATACTATCATCCGTCCAGGTTGGTTAACTGATAAAAATGAAAATGTCTTTGAAGTTACTACTAAAGATGAGACATTCAAAGGTACAGAAGTTTCACGTAAAAGTGTTGCTTCATTAGCTGTTCAAATCGCTAAAAATCCAGAGCTACATTCTAAAGAAAATATTGGTGTTAATAAACCTGGAACAGAAGGCGATAAACCTGCATGGTTTGATTAATAAATATGCCATTTTAACATAGGTTTTACTTTGTCTATGTGATAAAATTTAAAATATCATAACTTTTGAAAATTAGGGTTTGTCATCTAGACTAACCTAATTTTTTTAATTTTTTTGAAGTTGATATACATAAATTTCTTACACTTTTGATAATGATCAGAGTAAAAACCTCTATCACATATTGAGGGAGCTAAAGGGGATTCAAAACACATGGATAACACTGAACAATTAGATATTTTATATAAGTTAAAAAAGGAAGTTGAGAAATCCAACAACTATGCCTTAGTTAACACTATTAACCAAGTAATAAAAAAAGTATATCTTAATCAATTTACCGCTTCTTTCGTAGGTCACTTTTCAGCTGGGAAATCAACGTTAATTAATCTATTACTTGAACAAAATATTTTACCTAGCTCACCAGTACCTACAACAAGTAATACTGCAGTCGTGTCAGTCGCTGAAGAACCAGGAATCATCGCGAATTTACCTCACCAACAATACACTAAATTAAAAACTTATGATGATGTGAAACAAATGAATCGTCAAAATGTGGATGTTGAATCAGTAGAAATTAACTTCCCATCAAATAAATTCAACAACGGTTTCACACTACAAGATACACCTGGCGTAGACTCAAATGTTGCCACACACCAGTCTAGTACTGAACAATTTATGTATACGAGCAACATTCTCTTCTATACTGTAGATTACAATCACGTACAATCTGCATTAAACTTTAAATTCATGCGACGTATTAATGAAGTAGGTATTCCTATCGTGTTTGTCATTAATCAAATCGATAAACATAATGAGGACGAAATATCATTTGATACATTTAAATCACGCGTAGAGAAATCAATTAAAGATTGGGATATTGAATTAACAGATACTTATTATGTATCTAAATTTGAGCATCCAGAGAACCAAATTAATGAATTATCTGATTACCTCGTTCAAATGGATAATCACCGAGAATCTGTCGAAGATTACGTGAATCGTACTATCGATTTTATTACTGAAGCACAACTTGCTTATATCCAAAAAGAAATCCAAGACATCCTCGATACACTTGATATCGAAGAGGAAGACTTTGAGCAAGCTTACATGAAGTTTCAACAAAATCAAGAAGTAAGCGAAGAAGCTCAACTATTAAACGACTCTGATAAATTACTAAATTATTTAAAGCAGAAACGTAAAGATATTTTAGATAACGCTTATATCATGACACATGATATGCGAGAACAGTTAAGATCTTATCTTGAAAGTAAATCTGAAGACTTTAAAGTAGGCGGGCTTTTCAATAAGAAAAAGAAAAAAGAAGAAGAACAGGAACAACGACTGAATCAAGCTACTGACGCGTTACAAGATAAAGTGAACCAACAAATACGTCAGCCACTTCGAGAAGACATGTCATTCTTAACACGCTTTATAAATGACAGTGAAGTTAATAATCAAATCCTAAACCAAGATTACCTTATAAAGCCATCATTAATTTCTGATTTATATCAACCTCAGACAAGTATTAGCAATACGTATGTTCTTACATTCTCTGATGAAGTAGTGAAAGCTTTAAATAAACATATTGAACATGAATCAAACCCTATCTTTAAAGATGCTGTGAATCACGCTCAAGCAAGCGAGTTAACAACAGAAGATAATGAGGATAAACAAGAATATGAAAAATTCATTGAGTTGAAAAATTTAAGAGAATCGTTAACTACTCATAATTATCAACATTATTATATCCATTTAGATGATTCACTGGATAAATTAATCGGAAGAACTGAAGCAAATTTCGAACTTAAAGAAGAAAATTCAACGGCTTACCACCACAAACATGAACAAGTCAACCATGATGAAGCAGAAACAGCAAATCAAGTTGATATTCAGAATGCACTTCAAGTAGTCGAAGATGTCCCTCTATTTGATCGTACGAAAAAGGACATCAAAGACACAATGCATCGCCTCAATAATCAAATCACTAAAATTGGTGTATTCGGAACTTTCAGTGCAGGAAAAAGTAGTTTAATCAATGCTTTATTAGGCGGTCAATATTTAGTAAGTTCACCAAATCCTACAACAGCAGCGACAACTGAATTATCATACGGTGAAGAAAGCCAAATCACCTTAAAATCATCTGAGCAATTACTAGATGAAGTCAACAATGTTCTTGAATATTACAATGCGTCATATGATTCATTAGAATCATTTATTAACAGTGATTTGAAGAAACTTAAGACACAACTTGAAAAGAATCAACTCGCATTTATTGATGCCATTGAGAAACATTATGATATGTATCTAGACATGTTAAATGAGGGAGAAGTGCATACCGTCTCTCAAGAAGACGTTAAAAAATGGAGTGCAGAAGATGAATACGCTACATTCGTTAAGACCGTGCATCTTAACCTTCCACTTGAATGGTTAAAAGGTAAAATTATCGTCGATTCATTAGGTCTTCACTCTAATAATCAACGACACACTAACGAAACTGAGCAGATTCTTACTTCTTCAGATTTAATCCTCTACGTAAGTTATTTTAATCATTCATTCACGGATAACGATAAAGCGTTTATCGAGCACATGAAAGCGATGAATCAATTAAATGAGAATCAAGCATTCAAGATGGTTATTAATGCAGTAGATTTAGCTGAAAATGAAGACGACCTCAACGCAGTGCGTGATTATGTTGCAGATGCACTTGGACAAGTTAACCTTCATTCTGAGATATTTAGCGTTTCAAGTCGTAAAAGCTTAAAAGAGGGCGATCAAGGTATAGATCAATTGCGCGATAGCATTCAGCGATTTGCTGATGTCGAATCTAAAACCATTTTAGAACAACAGATGGTTCATCAAATTCAACAAATGAATGATTCCTATAAAGAAATGATTCAAGAGTTCCATAATAATAAGGAACAAATACAAGCTAGACAAGAAAAATTATTAAACATTAAAGACCAAGATAGACTTAATAGCCAATTGATCAATACTACATCGCAACATACTAATAACGAAGTTGATGAACAAATCTATCATTTAAACAATAGACTCAATCTTCAATTATTAGACGAAGTGAAATCAGTTTATAACAGTCAAATGACTCAAAATAGTGATTTTAATGAAGAGAAAAAGATTTCTACTAAAACTTATCTTGATCAAATTCATCAACGATTATATTTAGAACAATCATTAATTACTGAAAGAATCAAAAAGTATTTTAATTCACAATTAGAAGAGCAAATTGCACCAATTATCAAGAAGTTAAATCACATACACGTACTAGTTAAAGCTCAATTTGATGTAGAACCTGATGTAAAGGAAACACCATTTTTAAAAATAGATTTAAATGATATGATTGCAGCCTTACCGAAGCAATTAACAAAACGTAAAATACTAAATCCTAATTCACAACGTGATATCCAAGAACAAATTGCAAATGTAACATTAGAATTGTTACAAGATGGTTTGAGTGAATTAAAACAAGAACTAAACGTCTATGTGCAACAGATGTCACGTCAAGCTGAAACGCAATTCAAACAACTAGAGCAACAAATTCAAGAACAAATTGATGAATTACTATCATTCAAATTAGATGATACGCTCATCCAACAACTCGAAACAAAATCGAAACAACTTGATGAAATCATATAAGAAGAAAGAAGAACGCTATCATGACAAATAGAGTATTAATCGTGGACGGAATGGCTCTACTATTTAGACATTTTTATGCAACGAGTCTACACAATCAATTTATGTATAACTCTAAAGGTATTCCTACAAATGGCGTTCAAGGCTTTGTAAGACATATCTTCAGTGCAATTAAAGAAATTAATCCTACACATGTTGCAGTATGTTGGGATATGGGGCAACAAACCTTTCGCAACGAAATGTTTGAAGGGTATAAACAAAATCGGCCAGAACCACCAGCAGAACTTATACCACAATTTGATTACGTTAAAGAAATCTCACAACAATTTGGATTTGTAAATATTGGTGTTACTAATTATGAAGCTGATGATGTGATTGGGAGCCTCGCTCATACTTATTCTGATAACAATGAAGTTTTTATCATTACAGGAGATAGAGATATTCTCCAATGTATAAATGAGAATGTAGAAGTTTGGCTTACTAAAAAAGGATTTACTATTTATAATCGCTATACTCTAGATCGATTTAAAAACGAATACGGATTAGAACCCAAACAATTAATAGATGTTAAAGCATTTATGGGAGATACGGCAGATGGTTATCCTGGAGTAAAAGGTATCGGTGAGAAAACAGCTATCAAATTAATTCAAAATCATCATAGCGTTGAAAACGTAATTCAAAATATATCTACATTGATACCAGCGCAGCAAAAGAAAATTAACGATAACATAAACAATTTACATTTATCAAAATCATTAGCTGAAATTCACACTCAAGTGCCACTCGAATCAGAACAGCTCTTTAATGAAATGGCATACGCACATGAACTAAATGAAATACTTTCAATTTGTAACGAACATGAGTTGTATGTTTCAGGAAAATATCTAGCAAGCAACTTTTAATCATTAAACCAAATGGACTTATCGAAATTAATTCGTAAAGCCATTTGGTTTATTTTATACCCATCATATACGCAACATAAAATTTATTTTATATAAATATTGTGAATTAATTTCACTTTCTTTATATAAAGTGATATTATTGTTTAGAACGAATAAAATATTGTTCGAAACTCTATTGTGATAGATAAGTGAGCATGCCGCATTCAAATTATGATTTTGATAAAACGACATTAGCTCTAAATTTTATTAAACTCATTTTGAATGGTATTCTTTTCATTTTAAATATCGTCATTATGGTCAATTTTAAGTACACGATATATTAAATCACATCAAACAACAAAGACATAACATCTAGAATAGGAGTGAACGGAAGATTTACACAATGCTTTAATAAGTAATGCAACACCTGTTCATGCGAGTGTTAACTACATCAATGCAGACGAGGATTTACAAAATCAATTTGATCAAGCGCTTCAACAAGCAAGAAATACATTGTCTAAAGCTAAAGGTAAACCTGCTTCAATTGAAGAAGTTCAAGGCTTAATTCAGTCTATTAAAGATACTAAAGAAGCATTAAATGGTGATCAACGTCTTGCTAAAGCTAAATTTAAAGCTGAGATATTTATTAATCAATTAAAAGATTTAAATAATGCTCAACGTGTAGACTCAATTAAACAAGCAAATGATACTGATAATCTAAAAGATTTATCGCAAATCGTTTCTACTGCATCAGATTTAAATAATTCTATGTCAGAATTAAAAGCCAAATTAAAAGAAACAGTTAATCCTGTTAAATCAAGCATCAATTACATTAATGCCGACTATGATTTAAAACGTCAATTTAATAAAGCAGTTAAAGACGCTAGAGAAGCATTAAGTAAAACTAAAGGCGCCAACCTCAACGAAAGAGATATTCAAGGTTTATCTCAAGCAATTGATAGCACTAAAGATGCATTAAATGGTGAACAACGTCTTGCCGAAGCTAAAGAGAAATCTAAACAATTTATAAAACAACTTGATACTCTTAATAATGCTCAAAACAATTATTTAACAAATGAGATTAATAAATCTGATAATATTAAAGATATAACAAACATAGTAGATAATGCTTCAAGTCTAAATGATGCAATGAAAGACCTTAGAGATACCGTTGCACAATTAAACCAATCTACTAAAGATAGTATTAATTATCAAAATGCAGACGAAGATTTAAAATTACAATTTGATAATGCGATAAATATAGCTAATAATGTTTTAAACAAAAAAGATGGCGACAACTTAGATATCACTGTTATTGAAGGTATGACTCAAGCGATTAAAGATGCTAAGGACGCACTTAATGGTGAACAACGCCTTAAAAATGCTCAACAAGCTGCACATAAAGCTATTGACGATGCACTTAAACATCAACTTGATGAAATCAATCATGCTAATGCTACAGATGAATCAAAAGCACAAGCTATTAAATCTGTAGAGAATGCAGCTAAACATGCTAATGCTGATATTGATCATGCAAGTTCTAATATAGGCGTTTTTAACGCTGAAAATGAAGGAACAACAGCTATTAAACATACGCATGCTGATGAATTACCAAAAGCTAAAATTGATGCTAATAATGAAATCGATCAAAAATTAAAAGGTTTATTGAATAATATTGATCAAAACCCTAATTTATCTAATCAAGAAAAAGAGAAACTCAAAGATGATTTAAATCATGCAATCGAGAACATTAAAAACGAGATTGATCGTGCTACTAATAAACAAGCTGTTGCAGATGAAAAAGCTAAAGCAGATCATTTAATGAAAGGTACTCAAGATATCATATCTGCAAAAGAACAAGCTAAACAATCAATTAAAGATTTAGCACAACGTAAGCGAGATGCAATCAATAACAATCCTGATTTGACTGACCAGCAAAAAGCACACGCACTTGCTGAAATCAATAAAGCGGAAAAAGAGGCTATTAAACAAATAGAGAACTCTAATTCTGTAGATCAAATTAACAAAGTTAAAGATGATAGTCTTAACCACATTGCGAAAATTGTAATATGGGATACTGATCAACAGCCATCAATACTTCATCGTCCTGATTTAAGCTTACAAGATGCGTTAGTTACAGGAAAAGTCATCGTGCATAGAGGTGCTACGATTACACTTAGTGAAATTGAAAGTGCCATGACTTTAGCTGATGGTCTTAAAGTTAGAATCATTTCATTACCTAACACAGATAAAGTTGCAGATAACCTAACTGCGAAAGTTGAAGTGACTCTTGCGAACGATACATCAGTTATTGTCGATGTTCCTGTAGATGTTATTGAAAAAGAACTTCAAGTTGCAAAAGATGAAGCATCACAACAAATTGATCAAGCTACTAAACAAAAGTTAGATGAAATTGATAAAGATAAAATTTTAACCGAACAGCAAAAAGAACAAGCTAAAGCTGAAGTTCAAAAACTTAAAGATCAAGCTATTGATAAAATTAACAATTCAACTAATGTAAAAGATGTTGAAAATAATCAAAATAAAGATTTAAATGATATTAATCATTTTGATCCTAGACAATTTACATTGGACAAAGCTAAAGAAGCTAATAAAGCTGAAGTTAATAAACTTACACAAGAAGGTGTACAAGAAATTAAACATATTTCTGATTTATCATCTGAAGAACAAGCTCAATTCAATCATCAACTAAAAGATCTTGAATCTAAAGTTAATAACATGATTAAAAATGCAAATGATATAGACGAACTCAAACGCATTCTCAAAGATTTCAAAGTGCAACGCGATCACATCATTGCACAAGCTCATTTACTCGGTGAAAAACATAAAGCTGAACGTAGACTCAATAACGTTGTTAATAATAGAACTCAACAAATTATTAATGATATGTCAGCAAGTCAATACCAAAGACAATTAGCAATCAATCGTATTAGACAAATAGAATTAGATACTATGAATGCAATTCATCGTGCTAAAACAATCAAAGAAGTCCAAGACGCGTTACTGAATGGTATTCGTAGAATCATGGAAGTAGGTTTAGAAGGTTCATTTGATTCAATTTCCAATCAACAACGCGCTGCTAACAACGCTTATAAACACGACGTCCGTCTAAGAGAAAATGATATAAAAAGTCATATAGGTCAAACAGAATCTTACAAAGAAGTATTAAGTCACACAGGTATTAAATCAGGTAAGAATAAACACAAAGACGATGATCCTAAACATGTTAAACATCATGATAATAATTTCATCAATCGAGTTATCGATGACTTTGGCAAAGCAGTAGGCTTCATCACACTAACTGGTTTACTTTCAGGATTCTGGCTAGCGCTTGCTAAAAGACGTAAAAAAGAAGAGGAAGAAGAAAAATTGAATGATAAGAAGGATCCTCATATTTCCGATTCTAAAAAAGTAGAACCATTGATTATAGCTAAACGAAAAAAAGATAAAGAAGAAGAAACTGTTATTGAAGAAGACAATAAAAAAGCAATTCCTGTAGTGAAAAATAAAAGAGAAAAAGAGGAGAACAAACAGATAAGAAGAGAGACATGTTCTTCGAAAAAAGCAAAAACAAACAAAACGCAACGTCCTTCTTCAAACACTAAGTCAAAAAAAGGTACTACTAAAAACAAAAAGCGTTCAAAAAAGTAAAAAATAAATAACCGCTTCTAAAGTAAGAACAGGTTATAGGAAATTCTATAGCCTGTTCTTTTTTTTATTTAATCAATTTATATAAAGCTTGTTGTGCATGCTGGTTTGCTTCTTTATTTTTATCTCTAGGAACCCATTTAACAAACATTAAATCAAAACTTTGTTCGAGAATTTTCATATTATCATAATAAGGTTTAAATTTAGCATTTTTTACACGACCACTATTAACACTATCTTCAATTAATTTTGAATCAGTATGAAGTAGGGCGTTTCTAACATTGAGCTCTCTTGCATGTTCTAACGCATAAATCATTGCTGCCCATTCCGCACTATGATTATCTAACTCTCTTAAATCATGAGTAAACACGTGACGTTCAGATTCTTCTTTAATTACAACTGCACATGCACTTCTACCCGGATTACCTTTAGTTGCCGCATCAAAGTATATTTTTGCCATCTCATATACACCTTCGTTTGTAAGTTTGACTATATTGTAGCAAATTTATAAATAGACAGGTCAAATCATTTCTTTCCTGACTTTTTCTTGAAAATAATTACCTTTATAGACTTGTTTTATACCTGTATATTGAGACAAGATTCTGAAAAAACGCGCACATAAAAAATGCCGACAAAGCCCGCAGACTTTATCGACAGTCTCAATTAACTTAGTTCTTTAATAAGTTGACTAAGAATTAATAGCCTTCATCAAGTTTTTGAATCTTACCTTTGCGATAGAAAGATTTAGCAATGTAACCGAAAGGCACATTGAATATAGTTGAAATAAGTTTTAATAGGTAAGTTGTTATAAATATTTCGAACACAGCCATATTAGGTAAAGTACCTGCGAATGCAATGATAACAAATAATGCTGTATCTATAATTGAACTTAAAATCGTACTACCATAAGCACGTATAATAAACGTTTTATCTGAGCTGAAAATCTTTTTAATCATTGAAAAGATAAACACATCTACATGTTGCCCGATAATATATGCAACGATTGAACCTAAAGCAATTCTAGGCACTAAATCAAAGATTGTTTTAAGCGCACCTTGAGCAGTATCTTCAGGTGCAGGTATAAAGTGTAAAGACATTTGCATTACAATAATCATTACTAATGTTGAAGAAAAACTCAGCCAAACGGCACGTTTTGCTACTTTTCTGCCGTAAATATCATTCAATATGTCTGTAGCAAGATAGATAGAGGCGAACATAACATTCCCTAATGTCGCCGAAATGCCAAATATATGAACTGTCTTTATGACTTGAATATTAGCTATAATTGTTCCCATTGCTACCCATGCAATTAAACCATGTTTCCCAAAAAAGCGATACATGAGAACCATTAAAATAAATGTAACTATAAACGAAGCTACACCAAAAATCTCATTAAACATCTTACATCCTCCTAAATTTTGTTAAAGCGGGTGTTTAGAAACCGCGAAAAAACAACCTAATTAGTTTACTTTAAAAAACAAAAATATGCAATAGCGTTACTAAAATTTACATAATACATACAACTCAATCAGCATTCTTTCTCAGTACCATTTGCAACAAACTTCCAATAATTAAATATAAATTGATTATTTCAAAATACGTCCCTAACAATGCTATAATACAAACATGTGAAACAAGAGATGTAACATTAATAAAGTATATAGCTAAAGGAAGTGGAGGCTATACTCACTTATTCAGAACAAAAAGCGATTAATAAAATCGACGAGCTCATGAACACTTATTGTTACCAATGCCCACTAAAAGCGCACAACAGAAAAACGCAAGGTAAAACACAAGCGCATCATTTTTGCATTAATGAGTGTTCAATAGGTAAACAAATCAAACAAATAGGGAACGAGCTACAATAGGAGGACACCAATATGGAAATCGTAGCAATTTCAGAAACACCAAATCACAACACTATGAAAATTTCTTTAAGTGAACCACGTCAAGATAATTCTTCAACAACTTATACTTCTGCTAAAGAAGGGCAACCAGAATTTATTAATCGATTATTCGATATCGATGGCGTCAAATCTATTTTTTATGTGATGGACTTCATCTCAGTTGACAAAGAAGATGACGCAAACTGGGATGATTTATTACCACAAATTCAAGCAGCTTTTAATCATTAATATAAACGTTTTATTTAAAAGGGGGGCTAAAAAATGGAGATTGTTCGTGTAGAACCTACTCCTAGTCCTAATACAATGAAAATTGTATTATCTGAAAAAAGAGAAGATAATCAATCCAATACTTATACTGAAGTAAGAGAAAATCAACCGCAATTTATTAACGATCTTCTCAAACTTGAAGGCGTAAAATCCATCTTTTATGTGATGGATTTCCTAGCAATAGACAAACAACCAAAGGCCAATTGGGAAGACGTCTTACCTCAAATCACTTCAACACTTAATAATGAATCAAGCTATAATCAAGAACCTCAACCAGACGAACATTATGGTGAAGTTCGTGCGGAAGTTCTAATGTTTAAAGGGATACCTTATCAACTTAAGATTACAACAAATAAAGATGAACAACGTAAACAATTACCAGAAATTTATATCGATAAAATGCTAGAAGCCCAAAAAGAAAATGATAATGTAGTATTCTTGAGAAAATGGGAAGATTTCGGCATTCGATATGGTAATGTGGAAGAAGTAATGGAGAGCGTTTATGAAGAAGTTATCGCACTTTATCCCGAAGAACGCCTTGATTCGCTAGTTAAAGAAGCACTTGAAACTGATATTAAAGTTCCAGAACAACATTATCAACATGTCACATTGGATGAGTATGATTCAGCACAAGATTGGAAAGCACGTCTCAGAATGCTTAAGGCATTTCCAACACCTACATTTGATGATATCCCGTTGTTAGAAACAGCACTTAATGAAGAGAAAATCCCTTTAAGACGTGAAGCTGTTGTGCTACTAGGGATGATTGAAGATCCTAAAATTTTACCTTATATTTATCAAGGTCTTCACGACAAAAGTCCAGCTGTAAGAAGAACTGCTGGCGATTGCCTTAGTGACTTAGGTTTCAAAGAAGCTTTACCAGAAATGGAAAAAGCACTTGATGACCCTCAAAAAATCGTAAGATGGCGTGCAGCGATGTTTATTTTTGATGAGGGTAATGAGGAACAATTGGCATCACTAAAAGCACATGCAGACGATTCAGCGTATGAAGTCAAACTTCAAATAGAAATGGCTATCTCCAGAATAGAAAATGGAGATGAGGCTTTAGGTTCAGTTTGGAAACAAATTGCTAATCGGAAAAGATAACTTATTTAATGTTTAATAATAAATGACAAAAGAAGTATCAAGGAGTGTTAATATGAACGGCTATGAGTCTTATATGAGAGAATTAGCTCAGCAAATGCGTGCTGAACTTACTGAAAATGGTTTCAAAAGTTTAGAAACTAGTGACGATGTGAAGGGTTACATGAATGACGTAAAAGATGATGAAACAACATTCGTTGTTATTAATTCAACATGTGGTTGTGCAGCAGGATTAGCTAGACCAGCTGCTGTAGCGGTTGCTGAACAAAACGAAGTGAAACCCACAAATAAAGTAACTGTTTTTGCAGGTCAGGATAAAGAAGCAACACAAACAATGCGTGAATACATCCAACAAGTGCCTTCTAGTCCTTCATATGCCTTGTTTAAAGGGCAAAACTTAGTTCACTTTATTCCACGTGAACATATTGAAGGCAGAGATATTAACGATATCGCAATGGATTTAAAAGACGCTTTTGATGACCATTGCCAATAATTTTTTAATTGTACTACCCCGAGTTACAGCATTTCACAATGTAACTCGGTTTTTTTATCCAAAAAAAGAAATTTGTCATCTTAAATAGCTCTCCCTATCAACAGTTAATGATTTCTAGTATAATATTCAGTAATATAATTTATTAATAATAACTAAAATAAAGTGATTTACTTAAAGGAGCTGTACATATGTATAATCCATTCGACAAAGCGTATCATAGCTTATGCGAAGAGGTATTAGAAATAGGTAATCAACGTGATGATCGTACTCATACTGGTACAATTTCTAAGTTTGGTCATCAATTAAGATTTGATTTATCAAAGGGGTTCCCTTTATTAACAACTAAAAAAGTTTCATTTAAATTAGTAGCTACAGAATTGTTGTGGTTTATTAAAGGTGATACGAACATACAATATTTACTTAAATATAATAATAATATATGGAACGAGTGGGCCTTCGAAAATTACGTTAATTCTGAAGACTATCAAGGACCTGACATGACTAACTTTGGACATCGTTCTCAAGAAGATCCAGAATTTAATGAGCAATATAAAAAAGAGATGAAAAAATTTAAAGAACGTATTCTAAATGATGATGAATTCGCTCGCCAATATGGTGATTTAGGTAATGTTTACGGTAAACAGTGGAGAGACTGGGAAGATAAAGATGGTAATCACTACGATCAGCTAAAAACAGTGATTGAGCAAATTAAAACAAATCCTAATTCTCGCCGTCATATTGTGTCTGCGTGGAATCCTACAGAGATTGAGACCATGGCGCTACCACCATGTCACACTATGTTCCAATTTTACGTCCAAGATGGTAAATTAAGTTGCCAGCTTTATCAACGTAGTGCTGACATTTTCTTAGGTGTACCTTTCAATATTGCGAGCTACGCCTTACTTACTCATCTCATCGCAAAAGAATGTGGACTTGAAGTAGGTGAATTTGTTCATACCTTCGGAGATGCACATATTTATTCAAACCATATGTCAGCTATTGAAACTCAACTTTCTCGTGAGAGTTACAAAGCACCGACTTTACAGATAAATTCAGACAAATCCATTTTCGATATCAATTATGAAGATTTAGAAATTGTGGATTATGAATCACACCCTGCTATCAAAGCACCTATAGCGGTATAGATTGACTTACTTTATAAATAAAAACATAGAAATCTAATCATATTTACCATAAGAAAGGGGGAAGACGATGACTTTATCCATCCTCGTCGCACATGATAAACAAAGAGTTATCGGATATCAAAATCAATTACCTTGGCACCTTCCAAATGATTTAAAACACGTTAAACAATTATCAACTGGTCACACATTGGTAATGGGTAGAAAAACTTTCGAATCTATTGGGAAACCTTTACCAAATAGACGAAATGTTGTATTAACAAATAATCATTCATTTAAACACGAAGGTGTCGATGTCATTCATTCTATTGAAGAAATTAATGATATTCCTGGACAAGTATTTATTTTTGGTGGACAAACACTTTTCGAAGAAATGATAGATAAAGTTGATGACATGTATATCACTGTTGTCGACGGTAAGTTCCAAGGAGATACATTCTTCCCTCCTTATACATTTGAAGATTGGGAAGTTGAGAGTTCTGTTGAAGGACAATTAGACGAAAAAAATACTATTCCGCATACATTTTTACATTTAGTGCGCAGAAATGACCAATAGGAGGCTATTTATGACTAAACAAGTTATCGTCACGGATTCCACCTCTGATTTATCACATGAATACTTAAAGAAACATGATATTCACGTTATTCCTTTAAGTATCACTATTGATGGTAATTCTTATACTGATCAAGAAGACATTTCTTCTAAAGAATATATTGAATATATCGAGGCAGATGCAGACGTCAAAACGAGTCAACCGCCCATCGGTAAATTTATAGAAAAATATGAAGAGTTAATTAAAGAAGATGTAGAGATTATTAGCATACATCTATCTTCAGGTCTGAGTGGTACTTATAATACTGCCGTTCAAGCTAGTCAAATGGTAGGCGGTAAAATTACTGTTATCGATTCTAAATCAATCTCATATGGCTTAGGTTATCAAATAGAGCACATCGTTGATTTAGTTGGAAAGGGGACACCTACAACTGACATTGTTGAAAGTGTCGACAAACTACGCGATAATATTCAACTTTTCGTAGTCATAGGACAATTGAATCAACTTATTAAGGGCGGACGTATTAGTAAAACTAAAGGTTTAATAGGGAATATTATGAAGATTAAACCCATAGGTACATTAAATGAGGGAAAATTAGAACTTGTTCATAATGCTAGAACTCAAAAATCTAGCATTCAATATTTAAAGAAAGAAATAACTGAATTTATTGAAAATCATAATGTTAAATCAATAGGTGTCGCGCATGCGAATGTGATTGAATTTGTTGATAAACTCAAAAAGTCATTTAGCGATGCTTTTCATTTTGATCAATTTGATGTCAACATCACAACTCCAGTTATTTCAACTCACACAGGTAAAGGTGCTATTGGTCTAGTTGTACTTAGAGATTAATTCTATAGGATAAACTCTAGCTATTTAATGTTGAGTAAAATACTTTAAATTACATGGTGTTTAGCGTAAATTATTAAAAAAGAGACAACTTAAGGAGGTACTACTATGGCATATGCAACGCTTGCAGGAGGTTGTTTCTGGTGTATGGTAAAACCATTTACTTCTTACCCAGGAATAAAATCTGTCGTTTCAGGATATAGTGGTGGTCACGTTGAAAATCCCACTTATGAACAAGTCTGTACGAATCAAACTGGTCACGTTGAAGCTGTACAAATTGAATACGATCCTGAAATTACTTCCTTCGAAAATATATTAGATGTTTACTTTAAAACATTCGACCCCACAGATGATGGTGGTCAGTTCTTCGATAGAGGTGAAAGTTATCAGCCAGTAATCTTTTATCATGATGATAATCAGAAAAAGGCAGCTGAATTGAAAAAACAACAAATTGATGAGCAAGGTATATTTAATAAACCTGTCATCACACCAATCAAACCTTATAAAAACTTCTATCCTGCTGAAGATTATCACCAAGACTATTATGAGAAAAATCCATTGCATTATGAGCAATACCAACGTGGATCTGGCAGAAAAGCATTTATAGAATCACATTGGGGGTCTCAAAATGATTAAGAAAAATAAAGATGAATTGAATGAAATGGAATATCTTGTCACTCAAGAAAATGGCACAGAACCACCATTCCAAAATGAATATTGGAATCATTTTGATAAAGGTATTTATGTTGATAAATTATCTGGTAAACCTTTATTCACATCAGAAGAAAAATTTGAATCTAACTGTGGTTGGCCAAGTTTCTCCAAAGCATTAAATGATGATGAAATCATTGAACTCGTTGATAAATCTTTTGGTATGATAAGAACTGAAGTACGTTCTGAAGATGCTAATAGTCATTTAGGACATGTATTCAATGACGGTCCGAAGGAAACCGGTGGTCTACGCTATTGTATTAATTCAGCAGCTATTCAATTTATTCCATATGAAAAGTTAGAAGAACTTGGATATGGTGATTTAATTCCACACTTTGAAAAATAGGAGTGAACAACAATGTTTAAAAAATTATTCGGAAAAGGCAAAGAAATCAATAAAGATATTAAAATATACGCACCGTTAACAGGTGAATATGTGAAAATTGAAGATATTCCTGACCCTGTATTTGCACAAAAAATGATGGGTGAGGGTTTTGGTATAAATCCTACAGAAGGTGAAGTCGTTGCACCAATTGAAGGCAAGGTCGACAATGTCTTCCCAACTAAGCACGCTGTAGGACTTAAAGCAGACAATGGATTAGAACTACTCGTACACATTGGTCTAGATACTGTTCAACTTGATGGGGAAGGCTTTGAAGTATTAGTCGAAAGTGGTGACACTGTGAAGGTAGGCGACCCACTTATTCGTTTTGATTTAGAATATATTAAAAATAATGCTAAATCAGTCATTTCACCAATTATTATCACAAATTCTGACCAAACTGAGTCTATTCATTTAGAAGATGTAGAAGCAGTTGTTAAAGGCGAGACTCAAGTTATTGATGTGACTGTAAGCTAATGGTTAAAAATTACTCATTCTATCAATTTGTTATGACTGTTCGTGGTCGTAAAGACGATAAAGGGGAATTAGCTGAGCAAATCTTTGATGACCTTGCATTTCCTAAACATGAAGATGACTTCAACGTCCTTTCAGAGTACATTGAAACTCAAAGTGAGTTTACTGTACCCATGTATGTCTTTGATGATTTATACGAAGAGTATACTGAATGGTTAAAATTTTAAAATTAAACAAAGTTTTTACTAATAAAAAAGGGAGTGAACTTTGTGTTCAAACGATTAAAGTTGAATACTATTTCACTCCCACATTTTTGTTTGATTTTGTATATTAATTAAAGCCATCATTTACATATGTTAGCATGATTCTCAATTTTTCAAATTAATTTAAGATACATCTTACGACTCATGTATATGAAACATAGTTATATAATAATGAAGAGTAGTCTTCGCTTAATTTGCTTCACAGTTGGAGAAGTTGTCTATTTTATATATTTTCTAACTTCATTTTCATAAAAAAGGGAGAACTAAGAGCATATACATAATGATTAATATAAATTTAGCAAGTACAAGGGATGTGATAAAGTGAGTAATGATTCAGAACGTAATGATGCACAACAACAAGACGACGAAAGTCAATCAAATTCTCAAAATAAAAACAAACAAGTGAGATTTAAACTTTGGCAGTTTCTGTTGATTCTTCTTGGAGTTATTTTAATAACAGCAGGAATCACTGTGGCCGCGACGATATTGATTAGTCATAAGATGAGCGGACTCAATAAAGATCAACGTGCAGATTTAAAAAAGATAGAATATGTATATAAGACGCTAAATAAAGATTATTATAAAAAGCAAGATTCAGATAAATTAACACAATCAGCAATTGATGGAATGGTTAAAGAATTAAAGGATCCATATTCAGAATATATGACTTCTGAGGAAACTAAACAATTCAATGAAGGTGTGTCAGGAGATTTCGTTGGTATTGGCGCAGAAATGCAGAAGAAAAATGATCAAATTAGTATTACCAGTCCAATGAAAGACTCACCAGCTGAAAAAGCAGGAATACAACCGAAAGATGTTGTAACGAAAGTTAATGGTAAATCTGTTGAAGGCAAACCATTAGACCAAGTCGTAAAACTAGTCAGAGGTAAAAAAGGTACTAAAGTAACTTTAACTATAAAACGAGGTTCTCAGGAAAAAGACATTAAAATTAAACGTGATACGATTCATGTTAAGAGTGTCGAATACGAGAAAAAAGGCAACGTTGGTGTCTTTACTATTAATAAATTCCAAAGTAATACATCTGGAGAATTAAAATCTGCAATTATCAAGGCACACAAACAAGGTGTACGTAAAATAGTATTAGATTTACGTAACAATCCAGGTGGTCTTCTAGACGAAGCTGTTAAAATGGCCAACATCTTTATCGATAAAGGAAAAACAGTTGTTCAATTAGAAAAAGGCGATGATAAGGAGCAATTGAAAACATCAAATGATTCATTGAAACAAGCAAAAGATATGGATGTTTCTATCTTAGTTAATGATGGTTCAGCAAGTGCATCAGAAGTCTTTACAGGTGCTATGAAAGATTATCATAAGGCTAAGGTTTATGGCTCTAAAACATTTGGTAAAGGAATTGTACAAACTACACGTGAATTCGGTGATGGTTCATTACTAAAATATACTGAAATGAAATGGTTAACACCTGATGGTCATTATATTCATGGTAAAGGTATTCAACCGGACAGTAAAATAGCTACACCTAAATATCAATCTCTTAACGTTATACCTAATAATAAAACTTATCATTTAGGTGACGAGAATAAGAATGTTAAAACGATGAAAATTGGACTCACAGCCTTAGGTTATAAAGTGAATAATGAGTCTAACCAATTTGATTCAGAATTAGAATCTACAATTAAATCCTTCCAGAAAGACAATCATTTGGAAGTAACCGGAAAATTTGATAAAAAGACAAATGATAAATTCACTCAAGAATTAGTTGAAAAATCAAATAAACATGATACTGTATTAGACAAATTACTTAAAAAACTTAAGTAAGATATTGTTTGAAAAGTAAATATAGGTTTGATTAAATCGTATTTATATGACTTAAAGTACTATTAGAGAGAATGTATCGCTCATTTATTTAACACAATCTATATAATAGTTAGCGACTTTAGTTATATAAGTTTAAAATACGCCTCATTTGTTAAATTATATAAGAAATGGGGCGTATCATTTTTTTAATAATATAAAAAAGAGGTGTTTTGGCAAGATGATTAGAATAGCAACAAAAAATGATTTACCTGTAATTGAAAAACTCGTTGATGAAGCAAAAGAAAAAATGAAAGAATTTAATAATAATCAATGGGACGATAAATACCCTGTAACCGAACATTTTGAGAAAGACATCGAAACCGAAACACTTTATGTATTGGATGTAGATAGTAAAATTTACGGTTTTATTGTTATCGACCAAACACAATCAGAGTGGTATGATGACATTGAATGGCCAGTTAATCGTGAAGGTGCTTATGTTATCCATAGATTAGCTGGATCAAAAGATTATAAAGGTGCAGCAACTGAACTTTTCCAATTTGCGGTAGATTTAACAGAGGAACATGGCATACATGTTATTCTTACTGACACGTTTGCGCTAAATAAACCCGCGCAAAATCTTTTTGAGAAATTTGGATTTACTAAAGCTGGAGAAGCAGAAATGGATTATCATCCTTTCGATAGAGGCGCACCATTTTACGCTTATTATAAAAAAATATAGGAATAGAGGTTGTAACTATGTCGAAAATTGCATTTACCGGTGGAGGAACAGTAGGACACGTATCTGTTAACTTGAGTCTTATTCCTACTGCTGTGGAAAAAGGTCATGAAGCGTTTTATATCGGTTCTAAACAAGGAATTGAAAGAGAGATAATTGAATCTCAACTACCAGATATAAAATACTATCCTATTTCTAGTGGTAAATTACGTCGTTATTTATCATTTGAAAATGCTAAAGACGTTTTTAATGTATTAAAAGGCGTGTTAGATGCACGTAAAATTCTAAAAAAACATAAACCTGATTTATTATTTTCAAAGGGCGGATTCGTAAGCGTTCCTGTGGTCATTGCAGCCCGCTCACTAAAAATACCTACAATCATCCACGAATCTGATCTAACACCAGGACTTGCGAATAAAATCGCACTTAAATTCGCTAAAAAAATTTATACGACATTTGAAGATACACTTCAATATCTTCCTAAAGACAAAGCTGACTTTGTTGGCGCAACCGTTCGTGAGGATTTGAAACAAGGTAATAAAGAACGTGGTTATCAATTAACCGGTTTTAACACAGATAAAAAGGTCTTACTCGTCATGGGTGGTAGTCTTGGTAGTAAGAAACTCAATGAAACAATTCGTGAAAATCTAGAGGCCTTATTACATGATTATCAAATTATCCATTTAACTGGTAAAGGACTAGTTGATAACACTATTGATAAAAAAGGTTATGTTCAATATGAGTTTGTTAAAGATGATTTAACTGATTTATTAGCTATAACAGATACAGTAGTAAGTCGTGCCGGTGCAAATGCGATTTATGAATTCTTAACATTAAGAATACCTATGTTATTAATCCCATTAGGTTTAGATCAATCTCGTGGAGACCAAATTGATAACGCTAAAAACTTTTCATCGAAAGGCTATGGCCGATATACACTTGAAGATGAACTAACTCAAGTAGGTTTATTACAAGAGTTAAATGATATTGAAACAAATCGTGAAAATATCATTAAACAAATGAAAACATATAAAGAAAGTTACACTAAAGAAGATTTATTTGATAAAATTGTACATGATGCATTAAATAAGTAGGGGGCACCAAGCATGAACCGTTGGACGCGCATTTCATTACTCATTGTTTTCACACTCGTTTTTGGGATAATCGCATTTTTCCATGAATCTCGTCTAGGAAAGTGGATTGATAATGAGGTTTATGATTTTATTTATGCATCAGAGAGTTTTATCACTACATCAATTATGCTAGGTGCGACTAAAATTGGTGAAGTTTGGGCCATGTTATGTCTATCACTCACACTTGTAGCATATTTAATGTTAAAACGTTATCAAATTGAAACATTATTCTTTGCTATAGCAATGGGTCTTTCAAGCATACTTAATCCTGTCCTTAAAAATATTTTCGACAGAGAACGTCCAACACTCCTACGTTTAATTGATATTTCTGGATTTAGCTTTCCTAGTGGACACGCAATGGGCGCAACCTCTTACTTTGGAAGCATCATTTACATTTTAAATCGCCATGATTCAGGTATTTCTAAAGGTGTTTTAATAGGATTAAGTGCATTATTCATATTATTAATTTCAACATCAAGAGTCTATTTAGGCGTTCATTATCCTACTGATATTATTGCAGGTATTATTGGTGGCGCCTTTTGTATTGTACTATCGACACTTATCCTAAAGAAACAACTCGCCATATAAACTTTGCACGACAAATAATAACCTAACCACTGAAATGATTCTTAAAAAGAAGATTTCAGTGGTTTTTTTGTGTTTGAATGAGAATTTATTTATGCCTTCTTGAATGTAATTTTAATGTAAATAATATTTATATAATATAAATATCTTTGTTTTATTTTTGAATCAATATAGACTATAAATGCTTTTATATAAGTGTTTATAGTCTTTTTGTTTTTGAAAAATAATAAACAAAAGTTTTTGATTTACGAAAACTTAATTTTGAAAAAAGTTTCCTTTAATAGAAAATTCTTATACTGAATTTGCGATTACATCTTCAAAGGAGCAAAGACATGATACAAATCAAGGATTTAAACAAAGTTTATGAAAATGGTAGTCACACAGTTAAAGATTTTAATCTAGATATTCATGACAACGAATTTGTTGTATTTGTTGGACCATCGGGATGTGGGAAGTCTACGACCTTACGTATGATAGCAGGTCTAGAAGATATTAGTAAGGGAACAATTAGCATCGACGATAAAGTGATTAATGATTTACAACCTAAAGATCGTAATATAGCTATGGTGTTTCAAAATTATGCACTTTATCCTCATATGACTGTTTATAAAAACTTAGCATTTGGATTAAAAATGCGTGGTATTAAGAAGAGAGTTTATGATAAGAAAATTCAAGATGCTGCCAAAATATTAGAAATAGAAAATCTTCTTCAACGTAAACCTAAAGCATTATCCGGAGGCCAACGTCAACGTGTGGCGTTAGGAAGAGCAATAGTGAGAGACGCACAAATCTTTTTAATGGATGAGCCACTTTCAAATTTAGATGCCAAATTAAGAAGTAATATGAGAAGCGAAATCATTAAAATACATAAAGAAATGAATGCAACAACAATCTATGTCACACATGATCAAACGGAAGCAATGACGATGGCCTCACGCATTGTGATACTAAATCAAGGTGAAATTCAACAAATTGGCACGCCAGAAGAAATCTACCGTCACCCAGTAAATGAATTTGTTGCAACATTTATAGGTAGCCCTTCGATGAATATTATCCCGTTAACTTACCATATGGACGCATGGTATTTCGACGCTCAAAAAGTTGCTGATCAATCTGTAGTACAACTTTCGTCACATTCACAATGTAGACTTGGTATTCGTCCTGAAGATTTGCATCTCATTACTAACGATGATAAGCGTGCATATCCTATTCAACTCACAAATTTAAAAATCGATTTAGTCGAATTGACGGGCTCTTACAAATTACTCCATTGTCATCATGACGATCATAAAATTGTAGCCGCTGTAGATAGTAACCTTAATTTTGAATTAGGACAAAACGTATCTATCGGCATTCATTCGAAAGATGCACATTATTTCCATTCTGAGTCAGGTGAACGAATGAAAGAGGAGGTTGTATCGTGAGTAAAATCAAGCAACATGGAATTCAATCCACTTATCAAAAATCTTTGCTCAAAAGAATGTGGGAACATAAAGTTTTATATCTTATGATTTTACCTTGCTTACTTTTTTTCCTTATTTTCAATTATATACCTATGACAAGTCTAATTTTAGCGTTTAAAGATTTCCGTTTTGATACGGGTATTATTGGTGGGGATTGGAAAGGGCTACACTACTTCCAAAGATTCTTCACTGATTCAAGATGTGTACAAATCATTATAAATACACTTGTTATCAGTGGAATGAAGCTCATTCTAGCTCTTCCTTTTCCTATCATTTTAGCCATTATGTTTAATGAAATTAAAGATTCTAAATTAGGTAAAATCAGAGGACTATTCCAAGGAATATTATATATACCTCACTTTTTATCGTGGGTCGTTGTGATAGGTATATTCAAGAAGTTACTCGCACCAGATGACGGTTTAATGAATCAACTTATTCACAAATTCGGTGGTGATGGCTCAACTTATTTTATGATGAACCCTGAATATTTCCATACCATCATGTTTTCTAGTTATATTTGGAAAAATGTCGGCTGGGACTCCATCATTTATTTTGCTGCAATCATGAGCATCAACCCTGAAATTTACGAATCAGCAGCAATAGATGGGGCGAACCGCTTCAAACAAATTATACATATTACTTTACCAATGCTCACGCCTACAATAGTTATTCTATTTATTATTTCATTAGGAGATATTTTAAAAGCTGGCTTTGATCAAATCTATTTACTCAAGACACCTGGAAATGCGAGTGTATCAGAAATATTAGACACCTTTGTAATACGCACGGGAATCGAACAGGGAGACTTCAGTTACGCCATATCTATAGGACTTTTACAAGGTGTTATTGGTCTAATCGCGGTCGTCATTATCAATAGATTTGCCGATAAAAAACTGGATACTTCATTATATTAAGGAGAATGTACATGTTTAGAAAATCAATACTCATCTTACTTATTGCGGTAATGATACTCACATCGGCGTGTGGCAAAGATAAATCACAAGATGAAGCAAAGAGAAAAGCAGATGCCAAAGGGAAGCCAGATACATGGATTGCTGATAGAAAATTAAAAGGTTTAGTCTTCCAAAGTGATAATGATGCCTCTCCGAAGATGAATAAAGAGGTTGCTAAAGAACTAAAGAAAAAAACCGGAATCACTTTAGAATTACAGACAGTTTCAAATGAAGATTCGACTGAAGCACTAACATCAGGTCTCGCTTCTGGTGATTTACCTGACTTCATCGTTTATTACTTAGACGATAGTGGTCGCCCTGAAATGAAAGTTCTAAATAAAGCAGCTAAACAAGGTCGACTCACTGATCTTACAAAGATGCTTAAAAACACAAAAATCTATAGTAAATATTTTAAGAAAGGCTACCTTCCTAAAGATACGAAAGATAATATTATGTTCAACAAAGAAATGGACGGCACTTACCTTGTACACATGGGTATCAATCGTCATCCAGGTCAAGAAGAACGTCGCACAGTAGGAGGTCCCTATGTTCGTAAAGATATTATGGATAAACTTCATATAAAGCCTTCATCAATTAAAACTTCCAAAGATGTAGAAAAGCTAGCACAAAAAATGAAGGATCATCACTTTAAAGATGATAATGGTAGAGAAATTACACCAATTGGTCCTACAGCTTGGGGAGGCGACGATCGCACTAAATTCTACAACGACCTCGTATGGACTGGACAGTCAGATGAGAAATTTTTAAACAAAGGGAAAAAGATTGTTCACGAATCTCAAACTGATTATCCACTTAAAAGAGTGAGATATGTCAAAGAATTAATGCAAAAAGGACTCATGACGAAAGAATTTTACACAATGGAAGAGAACAAAGCGAAAGAAGGACTTGTTAATGGTTCATGGGGCATAGTTTCAGATTTACATAATTACGTCACTGAAAATCAAAACATGAAATATGTACCCCTTGGCCCACTTAATACAGTCAAAGGTAAATTTAGAGTTGAGAAACCTTATAAATCTGGTGCAAACGGATGGGCTGTTTCAAGTACGACTGAACATCCAGAGGATGTAGTTAAACTTGCTGATTTCTTAGCTAGTCGTGAAGGTAAATTATTAGGACAATATGGCATTAAAGGTCGTGATTACACATTAGATAAAAAAGGCAACCCACACGTCAAACCAGAAGTATTAAAAGAAGTCAAAAACGACCCTGACAAAGCGAAAAAACGTGGTTTCAGAGGCGCAGGTTCATACTGGGCTGATCATCTTGGTTATACAGATATAGATAATAAAGCTGACTTTGGTGAAATCGAATACGGCGATAATACTAAAACAAGCAAAACCACACCTGAAAAGATTGCTGATATGTGGCATTATGACGAACGCCAAAAGCACGCAAAAATTGTTAATGGTCTAACAGTAAAATCTTTCTTATCTAAATATGAGTATGGTGAAGATTTAGAGGTAGCACTTGATGATTATAGCGACGCAATTAAACGCGCTTATTATTCAAGAACTGACAAAGAAGCCAAGCAAATAATCGATAGTGCGAAACAACGCTTGAACGGAGCTGGTTTAAATCAGTTTGAACGTTATGTAGAAAATCAAAGAGATAAAAAAGGAACGCAAATTATTTACTAAGAGGTGTATTAGACAATGAAAATATCCCAAGACAAAAGTGCTATTGTCATTCGCATCATTTCATTAATTATCATAATAGGTTTAGTTATTACTATTATATTACCACTAATCAATATCTTTGCCTTAGCATTTAATTCCGGTGTAGATGCGCAAAAAGGTGGTATAACATTCTTTCCTCGTAAGTTTTCGCTAGATAATTTTAAAGAAATATTTAAACAAGGAACATTATTGAATGCATTGTTTATTAGTGTAGCTAAAACTGTCATAGGTACAATCTTAAGCGTGATATTAACCGCCATGGCAGCGTATGTCTTAACAATAAAAACACTGCCATTCCGAAGAATCATTTCATTCTTCTTAGTATTTACGATGTTATTTAGTGCTGGAGTAGTTCCACTATACATTTTATTAAATCAATTACATTTAACAGACACTTTCTGGGTCTATATTTTACCTTCACTCTATAGTGTTTATAACATTTTAATCATGCGTACATTTTTTAATCAGTTACCAACAAGTGTTATCGAAGCTGCGAGGGTAGATGGTTGTAATGACTTTCAAATCTTTTGGAAAATAGTCCTTCCAATGAGTAAACCGGTAGTCGCATCAATTACTTTATTTAATGCTGTGAGTCAATGGAACGACTGGTTTACAGGCGCATTCTTCGTACGCAACCCAAATTTAAAACCTTTAGCAACAGTATTACAGGATATGCTCACTAAGCAAGCCGCAATTGCTGAAGCACTTAAACAGAAATCAGGTTCTTATGCAATATTGGATAAAGTAACAATTACTGGTGATTCTATGCAAATGGCAATGATAGTGTTGTTAACAATTCCAGTACTATTCTTGTTCCCATTTGTTCAAAAACATTTTGTAAAAGGAATCAATATAGGTTCAACTAAGGAGTAAAGGAGATTTAAAAAATGACGAAAATCCTACAATTAAGTGATTTACACATTGGCCCACATAATGACGCCAAAGATCAAAAAACATATGATTTGATTCAACATATGATGAAACATTATCGTCCCGATATCACTGTATTAACTGGTGATCAAATATGGTCTGAAGGAGTCATTGATTCTGGACGAGTTTATAAAGAACTTATCGAATATTTAAATCAATTTGATACTCAAATTGCAACAACATTTGGTAATCATGACACTGAAGGACATCTTAAACGGGGCGATTTACGCGCCATTGAAGAACAATATTCTAAAAATTTTGTCCAAAAACATCATAGTTTAATTATTGATGATAAAGAAGCTTATACTATTGAAGTAAGCTCTCAAGATACACTTACACACGTTCTTTATGTTATTGACGGAGGGGATTATAACCCATTTGGCATAGGTGATTACGACTTTATCAGACCTGAGCACGTTAACTGGCTTAAAGAGACTTATGAAGCGTATCAGTCACAATACAAACGTAGCTTTCAACATAATTTACTATTTACACACATTCCTCTACAGGAATATCGAGAAGTAGAGAATATCAAGGAATTTCATGGCATATTTAATGAGCCTATTGCTTGCTCTAAAATTAATTCTGGATTATTTAGTCAAATGCTATTAAATGGAGATATGGAAGGGATGTTCTGTGGTCACGATCATGATAATGATTTCACTATTAACTTATATGGAATTCGTCTAAGTTTTGGTCGCGTCGGCGGCTATAACACTTATGGTGACTTACAACGTGGTGCACGATTAATAGAATTACAACCTCATGAAATATTTAAATCGAAAGTATTAGAATTTGATGATCGTTACTAAAGGCGCATTTAGATCCTTATATGTACCTATACTTATTGAACAACTGTTCATACTTCTCATGGGGCAAGCTGACACATTAATGCTCAACAGTTATAGTACGAATGCAGTTGCAGCATCCGGAATGACGAGTCAAATATTAATGCTCATTACGTTTCTTATTACAATCATTCACGTGGGAACTAATATTCGTATTGTTCATTTAAAAGCACACCAAACATCAATGATTACAAAAGAAATTTTTCACAATCTTCTTTTCAATATCATCGTTTCGATTGTATTTACATTAGTCGTAGGTATGGTGTTTTCACCGTTATTACAACTTTTTCAAGTACCTAAGGACATATTTAATCTAACTTATCAATTTGGTTTAGTTATATTGAGTGTCTTAACTTTGACCTCAACTCAAATGTATATAGGAACCGTACTTCGTGTTATGAATTATGCTGCGATTGCTACACGCATCACAGTAATTAGTAATTTGACTAATATCATTCTAAATGCTTTCGTACTTTTTATAATTCCAGATTTGGTAGGTAATCCTGTATTAGCAGTTGCTTATGCTACAGCCATTAGCCGTCTGCTTGGTTGTCTCTTAGCATTCATAGCACTTTTAAAAATTTACAGACCGAAACTGCATTACTTTAAAATTAATTTTAAAATACTTTATCAAGTTTCAACATTAGGTATACCTAGTGCTGGCGAGCAAATTTCATATAACTTTGCACAAACATTTACGACAGCATTTATAGCAATGTTAGGAACACAAGTTATTGCAGCTAAATCTGTTGCAACTGTGTTAAGTGGTTTATCTTTCAGTTGTGCGATGGCATTTAGCGCTGCATGCCAAATTTATTTAGGCCATTTTATAGCTAGACATCGCTATAGTGTACTAAAGAAAACTGTGTTAAGAAGTATATGGTTTAATGTGATTCAATCCTTAATTATCATGGTATGCGTTTTAGTAGGTTTCGTCGCTGTCGGTAGATGGCTTACACATGATGTTCAAACATACCATTTAATTATCTACTATCTAGTTATTCTTATAGGATTGGAACCGATTCGTGCAATTAATAATTTAATCGTAGATTTATTAAATGTAGCTGGGGATGTGCGTTTTCCTGTTACAGTCAATATCATAACTACTTGGTTGTTACTGTTGCCTGGAAGCTTTCTATTAGGCATTCATTTAGGGTTTGGTTACACCGGTATTATTCTAGTGAGTATTGCAGATGAAGCGCTGCGATTCATCATCATGTATTTCAGATGGCGAAATGATAAATGGCGCGCACGCATGAAGCAGATAGGAGTATAGATAACAATGTACAAGAGAAAAGAACGATTAAACCTTATACGTAAACGTGTTGATCAGTACGGTGAGGTTGCTGTTAAAGATTTAGCATTATTTTTACAAGTCACACCTGAAACCGTGAGAAAAGACTTAGAAACATTAGAATATGACAAACTTATTACTCGCACGCACGGTGGGGCAGTTAAATATAATCATATTAACAAGGAGAAATCATACGCGAATAAATGGCAGAAACAATCAAATGTGAAAGAAAGAATAGCTAAAAAAGCAGCTTCACAAATTCAATCTGGAGAAATCGTGGTTATAGATGGTGGGACGACAACAGGTCGAATTCCTCAGTATTTAAATGATATTATACAAACTACTATAATCACTAATTCCCTAAAGATTGCAAATGAGTTGAATCGTGCAATAGAGGAACAACGTATTCAAGGCGAAATTATTATGCTCGCAGGTAAGACAAATACTGAGCAAGATGTAGTGAAGGGGCATTTAACAAACGAGTTATTACAACGTTTCAAATTTGATAAAGCCTTTATTTCATGTGGTTCATTTGATAAGAACGATTGTTATGAATTTGATTTAGAGGAAGCACACGTCAGTCAAATTATGATTCAACAAAGTCAATTAAGTTATTTATTAGCAGATAGTAGTAAACGAGATGCTCGTGCATCGTATCGTATTAGTGAATTTAGTGAGATTGATTATATGATTTCTGATTACGCTAAGCCACAGGATATGGAGCATTTTAATCATAAATCATGGTTACAAATTTAAAATATTAGTTAAGCTTATCGCTAAAGCGATAATATTTTTTGTAACACTTGAGGCTTTGCTCAAGTATAAGTGCCACTAGCAACCAGTTACATTGGTTGCAGTGGCACTAAAAAGCAGTAAACCTCAAGTGTCAAAGGTTTACTGCTTTATTGAAACGTTGTTTCTCAACGTTAGTCTTTTACGGGCATATAAAAGGGGATAATTGAAAATGACCAATCCAATAAGAACGAAATATATGTGGGGGGAATGTTCTATTCGGTATTGATAATCATTTTCAACTAGTATTATACATGATTGAGAATCATTGTCAATTATAAATATAAACTTTTTCTATAAATTCCCTATAAATGTATAAAACCCTTGTCATAACAATGTTGAAAAGCTATCATTTTCAGCCATAACCTCATTATAATGTTTCATCAATTACAATTGATATGTGGTAAAATGAATCAAGTAAATATAGATTAATTATTAACAATTCATAACAATTAGGGATTACATCTTTTTCATTCATACTGGATTAGTTAAGATGTAGCATGAGGTGCAAATATGACAAATATTTTAATCGTAGAAGATGAGCAGAATCTTGCTCGATTTATTGAACTTGAACTTAAACATGAAGATTACAACGTTGATATAGAATATGACGGACGCACGGGTTTAGATAAAGCACTTAATAAATCATATGATCTTATTATATTGGATTTAATGTTACCTAATATTAATGGCTTAGAAATTTGTAGACAAATTCGCCAAGAACAATCAACACCTATCATCATTATTACTGCTAAAGGTGAAACATATGATAAAGTAGCCGGATTAGATTATGGTGCAGATGATTACATCGTCAAACCATTCGATATTGAAGAGTTGCTCGCTCGTATAAGAGCTATTTTACGTAGACAACCTCAGAAAAATGTCATCGATATTAACGGCATTATTATTGATAAAGATGCCTTCAAGGTGACTGTAGATGGTACTCAACTAGAACTGACGAAGACGGAGTACGATTTGTTATATGTTTTAGCTGAAAATAGAAATCACGTGATGCAGCGTGAGCAAATTTTAGACCACGTATGGGGATTTAACAGCGAAGTAGAAACAAATGTTGTTGATGTTTACATTCGATATTTACGCAATAAATTAAAGCCTTTTAATAAGGAGAAATCTATCGAAACTGTACGTGGCGTAGGATACGTGATTAGATGATCAAACGTCGTAAATTAAAATATAAATGGATGATTATAACGACACTCATTACGTTTACCACTATATTACTATTTTGCTTAATTATTATCTTTTTCTTAAAAGATACTCTTAGAAATAGCGAACTTGATGAAGCTGAAAGAAGTTCTACTGATATTGCGAATTTATTTCATTCTAAATCTTTGGCTCAAATATCAGCACTTGATATAAATGCTTCATTAGAAAACTTTCAAGAAGTCATTATATATGATGAAAAAGGGAAGAAGTTAATTCAAACATCAAATGACAATATCGTTAATTACAATAAGAAATTTGATATGAACCATCCAGAACGTATAAACATCTATAATAGTCATGGCATTAATTACTTAGTAATCACTGAACCCATTCATTCGAAAGATTTTAATGGATACAGTGTACTAGTACATTCTCTACAAAATTATGACAATCTTGTACGTTCACTATATATAGTAGCTTTAGCATTCGGTTTAATCGCTACTGTGATAACTGCTGGAATTAGTTATATCTTTTCATCTCAAATCACAAAACCCATTGTGACTATGTCGAACAAGATGAATCAAATTAGGCGCGATGGTTTCCAAAAGAAACTAGAATTAACAACTAATTACGAAGAGACAGATAATCTTATCGTTACATTTAACGACATGATGTACCAAATTGAAGAATCATTTAATCAGCAACGACAATTTGTTGAAGACGCTTCTCACGAATTAAGAACACCTTTACAAATCATTCAAGGTCATCTCAACTTAATTCAGAGGTGGGGGAAGAAAGACCCAGAAATTCTTGAAGAATCTCTAGATATTTCTATAGAGGAAGTCAATCGAATCACTAAACTTGTCGAAGAATTACTCTTATTGACTAAAGATAGTGTGAATAGTCATGTTCTTGAAGCTGAAAATGTAGACATTAACAATGAGATTCAATCACGCGTGAAGTCATTAAGACATCTACATCCTGATTACCAATTTGAAACGCACTTGTCCAATAAGCCAATACAAATGAAAATGAATAGACATCAATTTGAACAATTACTACTTATTTTCCTAGATAATGCAATGAAGTATGATACTGATAATAAATATATAATGATCAATACCTCGCTAAAGAACAAAGTCATCAGTATCGAAATTACAGACCACGGCATGGGTATTCCTAAACAAGATTTAGATTTCATTTTCGATAGATTTTACAGAGTTGATAAATCTCGTGCCCGTAGTCAGGGTGGAAATGGTTTAGGTTTATCAATCGCTGAGAAAATTGTGCAATTAAATGATGGTACGATCCAGGTAGAAAGTGAAGTTCAAAAATTTACGACATTTAAGATTAATTTCCCTTTGTAAAATAAGGTTAGAATCGTATGAATTTAAAAGAAATTAGAGAATTTAGATTGCTAAAAATTGGTATAAAATACAACTTCAAATACGCAACTCAATGCAATTTTCAAAATAACGCAGAACCGATCTATATTTGGTTCTGCTTTTTGTATATTAATAGGTAAATGCACTTTAACAAAATTTGAAATAATGCTATTATTATCTTGTAAGCGTTTCAACATTTTTGTGGAGGGTGTAAAAATGACTAAGGACAAAAAAGAAGTTACAGAGGCACCTGTAAACTTCGGTGCAAATCTCGGTTTAATGCTAGATTTGTATGATGATTACCTACAAGATCCATCATCAGTTCCAGAAGATTTACAAGTCTTATTTAGTACAATTAAAACAGGTGAAGCTCATGTCGAGGCTAAACCGGCCACTGGAGGAAGTGGTTCACAAGTGGGAGATAGCACTATTAAACGTGTAATGCGCTTAATTGATAACATTCGACAATACGGACATTTAAAAGCAGGCATATATCCAGTTAATCCTCCAGAGCGTAAACATGTCCCTAAATTAGGAATTGAAGATTTTGATTTAGATCAACAAACTTTGGAACAAATATCAGCTGGTATTGTATCAGAACACTTTGAAGATATTTATGACAATGCCTATGAAGCGATTGTTCGTATGGAAAAACGCTATAAAGGACCAATTGCTTTTGAGTACACTCACATTAATAACAACAAAGAGCGAGTTTGGTTGAAAAGACGTATCGAAACGCCTTATAAAGCGAATTTAAACAATAATCAGAAAAAAGAACTTTTCAAAAAATTAGCACATGTTGAAGGATTTGAAAAATACTTACACAAAAACTTTGTAGGTGCAAAACGTTTCTCAATTGAAGGGGTAGACACGTTAGTACCAATGCTTCAGCATACAATTACTTTAGCGGGTAACGAGGGAATTAAAAATATACAAATCGGTATGGCTCACCGTGGTCGTTTAAACGTATTAACTCACGTACTTGAGAAACCATACGAAATGATGATTTCAGAATTTATGCATACAGATCCGATGAAATTCTTACCAGAAGACGGTAGCTTAGAACTTACTTCAGGTTGGACTGGAGACGTAAAATATCACTTAGGTGGCGTGAAGACAACAGATTCTTATGGCACTGAACAACGTATTTCTTTAGCTAACAACCCAAGTCACTTGGAAATTGTTGCTCCAGTTGTTGAAGGTAGAACACGTGCTGCACAAGATGAAACGCATCAAGCAGGTTCTCCTTCAACTGATTTCCATAAAGCCATGCCAATTATCATTCATGGTGATGCTGCTTACCCAGGACAAGGTATTAACTTTGAAACAATGAACTTAGGTAGCTTAAAAGGGTATACTACTGGTGGTTCATTACACATTATTACTAATAATAGAATTGGCTTCACTACTGAACCTACTGACGGCCGTTCAACAACATATTCTACTGACGTTGCAAAAGGGTACGATGTTCCAATCTTGCACGTTAATGCAGATGATGTTGAAGCAACAATTGAAGCGATTGATATCGCGATGGAATTCCGTAAAGAGTTCCATAAAGACGTTGTTATCGATTTAGTTGGTTATCGTCGTTATGGTCATAATGAAATGGATGAGCCTTCAATTACAAACCCAGTTCCTTACCATAATATTCGTAAACATGAATCAGTTGAATTACTTTATGGTAAAAAGTTAGTTGAAGACGGCATCATTTCTGAAGACGAAATGAATGACGTTATTGATAGTGTTCAAAAAGAAATGCGTGCAGCGCATGATAAAATTGATAAGTCTGATAAGATGGATAATCCAAACATGGAAAAACCTGAGTCACTTCAATTGCCATTGCAAAGTGATGACAAAGACTTCTCATTTGATCACTTAAAAGAAATTAATGACGCTATGCTAACTTATCCTGAAGATTTCCACGTTCTTAAAAAATTGAACAAAGTACTTGAAAAACGTAGAGAACCATTTGAAAAAGAAGGCGGCTTAGTTGATTGGGCTCAAGCAGAACAACTTGCCTTTGCAACTATTTTACAAGATGGCACTTCAATTCGTTTAACTGGTCAAGATAGTGAACGTGGTACTTTCAGTCATAGACACGCTGTGCTGCATGATGAAGAGAATGGCGACACATACACTCCATTACATCATGTCCCAAATCAGCAAGCGACGTTTGATATTCACAACTCACCGCTTTCAGAAGCAGCAGTTGTTGGGTTCGAATATGGCTATAATGTTGAAAATAAAAATAGCTTTAACATTTGGGAAGCACAATACGGCGACTTCTCTAACATGGCACAAATGATTTTTGATAACTTCTTATCTAGTTCTCGTGCCAAATGGGGAGAACGTTCAGGCTTAACATTATTCTTACCTCATTCATATGAAGGTCAAGGTGCTGAACACTCTTCAGCTCGTTTAGAGAGATTCTTACAACTTGCAGCTGAAAATAATAGCACAGTAGTGAACTTATCTAGCTCAAGTAACTACTTCCACTTATTACGTGCTCAAGCAGCAAGTCTTGATTCTCAAGAAATGAGACCATTAATCGTCATGTCACCGAAAAGTTTATTACGTAATAAAACTGTTGCTAAACCTATCGATGAATTTACTTCTGGTGGTTTCAAACCTATTATCACCGAAGAACATGATGCAGAAAAAGTTAAGAAAGTGATTTTAGCTTCAGGTAAAATGTTTATAGACTTAAAAGAACATTTAGAGAAAAATCCAGACGAATCTACTTTAATTGTTGCAGTTGAGAGATTATATCCATTCCCTGAAGAAGAAATTCAAGAAGTACTTGAATCATTACCAAATCTTGAAGAAGTATCATGGGTTCAAGAAGAGCCTAAAAACCAAGGTGCATGGTTATTCGTTTATCCTTATCTTAGAGCACTTGTTGCTGATAGATATGACCTTAGCTATCATGGTAGAATACAAAGGGCAGCACCTGCTGAAGGTGATGGAAAAATTCATAAACTTGTTCAAAACAGAATTATTGAAAGTAGCATTAATAATTAACTAGGGGGAAATAAAGTATGCCAGAGGTAAAAGTTCCAGAATTAGCTGAATCAATCACAGAAGGTACCATTGCAGAATGGTTAAAAAACGTTGGAGATAGCGTCGATAAAGGTGACGCTATCTTAGAATTAGAAACAGATAAAGTTAACGTTGAAGTAGTTTCAGAGGAAGCAGGCGTACTATCTGAACAATTAGCTGAAGAAGGAGATACAGTTGAAGTAGGTCAAGCTGTAGCCGTAGTTGGTGAAGGCAGTGGCAACGCATCAAGTGGTTCTTCAAATGAAACTCCACAAAAAGAAGAATCTAAAGATGCTAGTGAATCTCAAGATAAATCACAATCATCTTCAGATAATAAACAAGACGATCAAGATAGCAGTAATCAACGTGTAAATGCTACACCTTCTGCTCGTCGTCATGCACGCGAAAACGGTGTTAATTTAAGCGAAGTTTCTGGTAAAGGAAATGACGTTTTAAGAAAAGACGACGTTGATAACAGTCAAAAACAAGCTAGCCAACCATCTCAAAGCGAAAGCAAATCACAAGATAGTGGCTCTAAAAAATCTAACGATAATCCGTCTAAGCCAGTAATACGTGAGAAAATGTCTCGTCGTAAGAAAACTGCTGCTAAAAAATTATTAGAAGTGTCAAACCAAACAGCAATGTTAACCACATTCAATGAAGTTGACATGACTAATGTTATGGAATTGCGTAAACGCAAAAAAGAACAATTTATGAAGGATCATGACGGTACTAAACTTGGTTTCATGTCATTCTTCACTAAAGCAGCAGTCGCAGCGCTTAAGAAATATCCAGAAGTTAACGCTGAAATTGACGGCGAAGATATGATTACAAAACAATTCTATGATATCGGTATTGCCGTATCTACTGATGATGGTTTATTAGTACCATTCGTTAGAGATTGTGATAAGAAAAACTTTGCTGAAATTGAACAAGAAATTGCGAACTTAGCAGTTAAAGCACGTGATAAAAAATTAGGCCTAGACGATATGGTTAATGGTTCATTTACTATCACTAATGGTGGAATCTTCGGTTCAATGATGAGTACACCAATTATCAACGGTAGCCAAGCTGCTATCTTAGGTATGCACTCAATCATTACTCGACCAATTGCAATTGACAAAGATACTATTGAAAATCGTCCAATGATGTACTTAGCGTTAAGCTATGACCACAGAATCATTGATGGTAAAGAAGCAGTTGGATTCTTAAAAACAATCAAAGAATTAATTGAAAATCCAGAAGATTTACTACTAGAATCATAATTCTGAACTTAATACAATCTATTAATACTCATACAACGGTGTTTGACACCGTTGTATTTTTTTAGCTATTTTATATTTCATTTCGATTTTTACTTATACATAGAATAATTTTTCCGTATTTTATGATATAGTTATTGTACTAGACTTATTTAAGTGATAAAATTTACCAAAAATATAACTTAAGAGGCGATCATTTTGGAGTTAATGTATAAATATTTTTATAAGTTTCCCAAAGATTATGAAAATGAATATCAGAAAAGATTAGAATCCCCAACTGCGGAAGTTTTAGACTTTAAAATTAAGCCCTATAAACATAATGAATACTTCAATTTATATTATGTTCCTACATCAGAAATATTAAATTTAGTTTATTCGATTGAAAAAAATAACTCGAATTTAATGAAATTAACGAACAACTTACCGAATGTAGCTACTGAGTCACTACACCAAGATATTATTGTGAATGAATTGTATTCCACTAATCAAATAGAAGGTATTAAAAGTAATAAACAAGAAATCGTGCGAAGTGTGAGAGAATTAAAAGAAAATCCTAAGAAAGACATACGATTTAAAAGTATGTTAAATTCTTATTTTGGTATATTACATGGTAAAAATAACCTTCCCGAAGTACCAAAAGATATTAAAACTATTTATGAGATGATTGCAGAAGAAGAGGTCAATCCTGAAGACGAACCCGATGGCGAGTTATTTAGAAATAATTCAGTGAGTGTTGTTACCTCTACAAATAAAGTTATTCATGAAGGTATTACTCCGCATAGTAAAATTGTAAATCACATGCAATCATTATTAAATTTCTTAAATATGCCTAATAGAATCATTCCTATTATAAAAATTGCTATATCACATTATTATTTTGGTTATATTCATCCGTTTTACGATGGAAATGGACGTACATCACGCTTTATGAATAGTTTGTACTTAAGCAAAGAATATGATGAGTTAACAGCAATTTCACTATCAAGCATGATAGAAAATAATAAAAAAACATACTATGATATGTTTGACAAAACAAATAGTGTAATAAATAAAGGCGAACTCAATTACTTTATTAACAACTTTTTAAGCTTTATAAAAGAGGGGCAAGAAAATTTAATTGAAGATTTAGAAATTAAAAAAACTCAATTAGACTACGCTAACAAAAAAATTAATGGAGACTCTAAACTAACAACTTTATCTGAAAAACATAAAATTATAATGTTCATTCTTGCTCAAATTCAATATTTTTCTTCAGAAGATTATATAACTGTACAAGAGCTTTCAAAATATTTAAATACTACGAGTCAAACAACAAGAAAGTTATTAAATGATTTAATTTTTGCAAATATTGTTGAAAAAATAGGGGAACGTCCTGTAATGTATAAAACCATTGAGGGATATTTCTAATTAAATTGCATACTTTGTTTTGGTTGTACAACGTCGTTAAACGTCGTTGTATTTTTCACTTGAATATAACTCAAGTATGATTTAGTTTATTATGTTTAATGCTAAGATATATAGAAATAAAGATAAGTCACAATTATTGGGAGTTTAATATGTCTTATAACATAATAGAAGGGCATCATATAACTAAGAAGATAAATAATCATATGATTATCCATAATATTAGTTTCAATATTCCTAAGAATTCAATAACTTTAATCGAGGGACATAATGGTTCTGGAAAAAGTATCTCGTTAAAAATAATTTCTGGATTAATTAATCATTATGAAGGATCATTATTCATTTCGGGAAGTGTCAGTTATGCAATAGATGTTTTTCCTGGAAACTTAAATTTAACTATCAGGGAATATTTGAGATTCTTATCAAAATTTAACTCATATAAACAGTCAAGAAAGCAAGTTCATTATTTTATCGAACATTTAAATCTTACTCCATTTTTAAATCGTAAATTAAAAGACTGTTCTAAAGGTACTAAGCAGAAAGTAAATATTATACAATGCCTCACTAAAAGTGCAGACTTATATATATTAGATGAACCATTTTCTGGATTAGATCAAGAGACAACAGATTTTCTATTAAAATATTTAGCTAAGTTAAAATTATCTGCTACTGTTATCATGACTTCTCATGAATTTCATCATCACAACCATATCATCACTCATACGTTGAATATTGAGACCGGTAAATTTCGTAATCTCAAAGTAGAAAATAATCTTTCTAATACTGCTGCTAAAGTTATAGTCATTAACTATGACTCAAATATTACTAAACGCTTAACTAATTAGAAAAATATCACAAACATCTATACTGAAAACAATAAGGTGTATATAAAAACGCATCAGCAACATTTAAATGAATTGCTAATGCAATTAATTACTCATCAGTGCGAGATCATTGAAATTAAGGATGTGAACCACTTTTGATTGCTTATATACAATATCAGTTTAAAAATTACTTGCGCTCATACCAATTTATACCTCCAATGATGATTTTTGTAATTTGGATTATTCTTCAATATTTATATAATGAACAACCTATATTATCTAGCTATGCATTTAGCTGTTTAGGATTATTTATCATTACATGTTGGTTAACATTAAATATATTAAATTTAGAGTCATTAAATGAAAAATACTTATTATTTATATAACTAGAATCTAAACTCAAATATCTCATAGCTAAATGGTTATTTATACTTTTAATTAATTGTGTATTAATTGTATTTTCAATAATATATCCGTTACTATTAGGTAGTTTCAAAAATCACATTTCTTTTAAACAGGGTGTATTAGCCATACTTTTGCATCTTATTGTATGTATGATGTGTATTTTAATTTCTACTTTAATTAAAAATCTTAATGTAATTTCTAAAAAATACATGTGGTTGCTTATTAGTCTAATTGGAGTCGTAAGTTTATTACGTCCGATTTTAATACAATCATATCCATTTATTAAATATATTTTATGGCTCATACCACCAATAGGTGATTTAATAAAGTTGTATGATTCTGACAACCCCAATTATGATGTGCTTTTATTACTAACTTTATGGACGTTAATATACATTATCATTTTATTCATACTCAATCTCATCATCTTTTCTAAATTAGATCAAAAACAAACGTCCTAACCAAATAGGTTAGGACGCTATTATTAATTATCGAGCTAGGAATATGATTTCAATAATTGCAAGAATGACACAAACAATAAATGCAATTGTGAAATATTTAAAACTAGACTTCTGCTTATTATTTAAATTAGTAAATATTTGTATACCTGAATAAACAGCTATTAAAACTGTAATCGCAAATATTATCCACAAATTAGACATATGTACGCCTCCTTATACATGTCTTTTATTATATTTTAATATATACAAATATTTTATCCAATGCGAAATGATAACTTTCAAATTAATGACAACACTGAATCATAAATTAACTCAAATAGAATGAGGGTTCATCATATTCATTCACATTAAAATACGTTATAATAAGGATTGTAAAGACAAAAACTAGGGGTGTCAGTTTATGAGCGGACTTAGAAGTGTCACTATAGGAACAAGTGACCTGTCTAAAACGAAAGAACTTTTTGGAAATATTCTAGGATTACAATATTCCGATAAAAATGAAAATGCTTTAAGATTTGGAGATGCTAACTTAAGTCCAGGTACTCGCATTCACTTTGTTGAAATTCCTAATAAGGACTATAGCAATCAACATATTGATAGCATAGGACTACGTACACCATCTGATTTAGGGCTAGATGAATATCAAAACATACTTTCAAATCATAATATTAATTATAGCTCATTTACTGAACTCAATGGCAATAAACATTTTAGTTTTGAAGATGATAATCATCAAACTTATGATATCTACTCCAATGAACACAATACTGGAGTCGGGCTAGGTATGCCATCTTTTGATAGTTCTGTAAATCCTCTTCACCAAATTCAAGGTTTAGGACCAGTTATTCTTAAAGTCAATGAATTATCAATCACTACATCAATTTTAACGAGAGTATTTGGATTAGATTTATTTGCTGAATATCTACCAAGTAAAGATGCTAATGAAAATATCCAAGTTTTCAAAATTGGAGAAGGTGGCTTAGGCGGAGAATTACACCTATACCAAGCACATGAGGAAATACAACTTTCAGAGTATGGACCAGTTGAACAAGTTGAATTTTCTACACATCACCGAAATGAATTTGTTCAAGCCAAAGAACAATTAGATAAAATAGGAATACCGTATCAAACATTGGAACAAGAGGAATCTGAATCGTTAAGAATCACCGAAAGTAGTGGTATTTCATTTATTTTCACCCTTGAAAAGTAAATCATTTTAAATAGAGGAAGGTTATACAATGTTACATGAAACTTGGAAAGAACGTACACCTATTAAAAAGGTAGAAGTTACGAATACAGATGCGAAGAAATTTACAGTTGCTGATATGCTGACTGTAGGCAAACAATATGATGTTGTTAATGAAACCGAAGAGTATTATCAAATCGTTGATAATTCTGGTTTAGTAGGTGGCTATTATAAAGATTACTTCAAAGAAGTTTAAGTTTTATTACGTAAAGTAACAGTACGTGTATTTAATTATTAATAAGACTAAGACAGGTCAATAATGACTTAATTGTCTTAGTCTCTTTTTATACATAAAGGACGGGAAATTATGACTAAATCAATTTATAAAAATTCTGATGAATCAGTATTTAAAGATGCGAAAGTTCTATTTGAATTAAATAAGAATATTTTACTTAAGGGGCCTACAGGTTCAGGAAAAACAAAACTTGCTGAAACGTTAAGCGATGAAGTTAGACGTCCAATGCATCAGGTTAACTGTTCTGTCGATTTAGATACTGAAAGTTTGCTTGGATTCAAGACAATTCAAACTAACGAAGAGGGGCAACAAGAAATTGTCTTCATTGATGGGCCTGTAATTAAAGCTATGAAACAAGGACACATTTTATATATCGATGAAATTAATATGGCTAAACCAGAAACGCTTCCGATTCTTAATGGTGTCTTAGACTATCGCCGTCAAATTACTAATCCATATACAGGTGAGGTCATTAAAGCTGCACCTGGCTTCAATGTGATAGCCGCAATTAATGAAGGTTACGTAGGCACATTACCAATGAATGAGGCACTTAAAAACCGTTTTATCGTTATAGAAGTAGATTATATAGATGGACATATTTTAAAGACTGTTATAAAAGAACAAAGTCGATTACAGGATGACAAAGTAATTGAACAAATCATTAAATTTAATGAGGACTTAAGAACAATGACTAAACAAGGACAAATTTCTGAGGAAGCTGCTAGTATTCGTGCCCTCATAGATTTAAGTGATTTAGCTACAGTGATTCCAATCGAACGTGCAATTAAAAGAACAATTATCGATAAATTAGAAGATGAGCGTGAACAACAAGCAATTATTAATGCGATTGAGTTAAATTTTTAAAGAGGGATACTTATGAGTGATCGTTTTATAAAATTCAACGATGAACAGTTAGATGCTAAGCAGGTAATGATGTTACAAGACTTAGCTCGTCTATTATTAAAAGATGAACAAACACAAGTGAAAATACAAAAGTTTCCTTTTTACAATCCTTTCAGCAATACCCTAATCACAAGTTGGTTCTGGTCACACCGTCCGCATCATATTGAGCAAGCCGGCTTAAAAACTGATGTTTTACTCGCTGCATATGGATATCAACATATGGATATAGACATTGTTAATCATGTTTTACATAATGATGATTTTCATCATACTAAATTTTTCCATCAATTATTTAAGTTACTTGAAGATGTACGTATTCTCGAACTTATTCGAAAAGAACGTCCTAGTACTGCTAAGTATATAGATCTACGCTTGGATACTCGGTTAGCTTTTACTGATTCACAAATCAATGTTTATAAAACTAAAACTGTATTCACAGATTTGCTATTTCTCAATTTAGAACGTGCTTTTCTTAGTCAAAACTTCTATGACGTACCATCAATTCATCCGACATTTGATGATGTACTAGTGAATATGTATCAGTATTTGCCAAATATTTTCCAAAACAAAACCTCAGAAGATAACATGTATCTGGCTGAACGTATAATGTATCAGGTAGATGATTTGCTTAAAGAAGATATGTTAAATGAATATTATTATTTACCTCTAAAACTGTATGAAGACATTCAAGCAACCGCCTTTGAGGACTTGAAAAGAACTGACGCGAGTAATACAGATGGTAACGATAAACATCAATCTGAAGAAGATGTTGAAACAGCTGAAGCAGAAACTAAAACAGCGGATAGCGAAACTAAAGGTGGCGCTTACTTAGAGATGGAACTTCACGAGGGAGAAAACAGCGAAGTGATAGCTGATAATGATACTGCTCGTGAAGGGGATTCCACAGACGATATGACAGATATGATGACTAAGAAAGGCAAGGGCTCTCAGAACACTTTAGACCATGATGAAGGTGGTTTCATAGGTCAGAATCAAGCATTTGCACTAGAAGGAATTAATAAAAATGTAAAAGTTGAATGGAAGGTTCCAAACATCCAACCGCAACATATTTTAGACTATCAACATTCTAAAAATGATGTTCAATTTGAAATCAAGGATCTTATTCAAATCATTAAAAAGACAATCAATAGAGAGCATCAAGATGAACGTCATAATCTAACTAAAGGGCGTCTTCAAAAAGATTTAATCAATTGGTTTATCGATGATCAATATAAATTATTTTATAAAAAGCAGGATTTAAGTAAAACATTTGATGCAACGTTCACATTGTTAGTTGATGCGTCTGCAAGCATGCACGATAAAATGGATGAGACCATTAAGGGCGTTGTCCTATTCCATGAAACATTGAAATCGTTAAACATTAAACACGAAATTTTAGCTTTTAATGAGGATGCATTCGAAGCAGATGATCGTGAGCAGCCAAATATTATAGATGAAATTATCAATTATAATTATTCAATTTTTGAAAAAGAAGGCCCACGTATCATGTCTTTAGAACCTCAAGATGATAATCGTGATGGTGTAGCTATTCGGATAGCTAGTGAAAGACTACTACAACGTAGTCATCAACAATGTTTTTTAATTGTATTTTCGGATGGAGAACCATCTGCATTTAACTATAGCCAAGATGGTATTATAGATACGTATGAAGCCGTAGAAACTGCTCGTAAATTTGGTATTGAAGTCTTTAATGTATTTCTGAGTCAAGAAGCTATTACTGAAGATATTGAACAAACGATTCATAATATTTATGGACAATTCTCAATATTTGTAGAAGGCGTTGAACACTTACCAAACCTATTATCTCCATTATTGAAGAAACTTTTACTTAAATCATTTTAATAATCACACTAATTAAACATCAAAATTAATTGTATGTATTTAATAGTTGATAAATGACATTCAACCTTATCTTTTAAATAATTACCAATTAAATTTGTATAAGTTTTTAAATTTTCTGAAATTATATAGACTTATAATTCCTGATTATGATAGAATGTTTAATGTTGCATTATTAGATAAAAAGGAGCAGCATTATGAATAAAAACACTTGGATTATAGGTTTTACTTTGTTCGCTATGTTTTTTGGCGCAGGGAACCTTATTTTTCCAACGAATCTAGGCCTTGATAGTGGACATTTCCTTTGGCCAGCTATACTCGCATTCGCACTAACTGGTATTGGTTTACCATTACTAGGTGTCGTTGTTGGGGCACTAGATCATCAAGGATATATCGGTGCTTTTAATAAAATTTCACCAAAATTCTCTTTAATCTTTTTAATTGTTATCTATTTAACAATAGGACCTTTGTTCGCGATTCCGCGTACAGCTTCGACTTCATTTGAAATGACTGTCACGCCAATCGCTAACACTAATGGGAATATAGCATTATTAATTTTCACTATTATTTACTTCTTAATTGTGCTTTATTTATGTCTTAATCCTAATAAAATGATAGATCGCATTGGTTCATTGTTAACTCCATTGTTATTAATAACTATATTAGCTATGATTATAAAAGGATTTATAGACTTTGGAAGTAATGCTCCCGGAGAAGGTAATACAAAATTATTCCATTCAAGTTTTTCCGGTTTTTCACAAGGGTTTACTCAAGGTTATTTAACAATGGATGCAATCGCTGCAATTGCATTTTCAATGATTGTTGTTAACGCTATTAAAGCTACCGGAATTAAACATTCTGATAAAATATTTAAGCAAACAGTGATAGCAGGACTTATTGCTGCTACAGCTTTAATCTTTATATATATTTCATTAGGATTTATTGGAAATCATATGCATATTACTTCAGGAAAGATGAAAGAACTCACTGCTAATGATCAAAATATTGGTACATACTTACTAACTACTATGGCTGCGAAGGGATTTGGTACCTTCGGTAAATATCTATTAGGAATTATCGTTGCATTAGCTTGTATCACTACAGCTTGTGGTCTTATTGTTTCAGTAAGCCAATATTTCCACAGAGTTTTTCCTAAAATTTCTTATAAAGTTTATGTAATATTATTTACATTAATAAGCTTTATCATAGCCAATCAAGGATTAAATTCAGTTATATCTATGTCAGTACCTGTATTAAGTATTGTATATCCAATAGCTATAACAGTTGTTTTACTAATATTAGTGGCTCGATTTATACCGACGAAACCAATTGCGCAACAAATTCCATTGATTATTGTTGCAATAGAATCTATATTAAGTCTTATTACTACTCAAGGATGGTTTAAAATTTCATTTATAGACCATTTACCACTTAAACAACATTCACTTGAATGGTTTCCAATCGCGGTAATTGCAACCATCTTGGGTTATATTATTTCATATTTCGTTAAACAAGATTTTATAGTTTATCAAAAAGAAGATAATAACAACTAAAACTTAAATATGTATAAAGGCACTCGTACTATAAGTGATTTTAACCATCACTAAAGAATACGAGTGCCTTTTTCAATTATTATTCTTTTCTCATTGACAATAGATGTTGCTTCAAGTCGTTTTCTAAGCCATTAAGCTCTTTTTCAGCTGCTTGTCGCTTTTGACGACCATCTTGTTGGATTTGTAATGTCTGTTCAATTGTTTCTATAATGTCATTTTGAGTTGTTTTCAGAGTCTCAATATCAACGATGCCACGCTCATTTTCAGTGGCAGTTTCAATAGCGTTTTGCTTTAACATTGAAGCATTTTGAGTGAGTAAATCATTTGTAGTATCTGTTACGGCACGCTGAGCTGAAACTGCATTACGTTGTCTCATTAAGGTTAAGGCAATTGCCATTTGATTTTTCCATAAAGGGATACTTGTGAGAATTGAACTTTGAATTTTTTCAGCTAATGCTTGATTCACGTTTTGAATCATACGAATTTGTGGAGCTGTTTGAATAGCAATTTGTCTAGACAATTGTAAGTCATAAATACGTTTATCTAAACGATCTACAAATTGTTCCATATCCGCCACAGCTTGAATATCCATTTGATTTCCTGAGTTATGAGCTTTCTCTTGTAGTTCAGGTATTGTTTCAGATTGAATCTGTTGTTTCTTACGTTGTGCAGCAGCAATATATAAAGTTACATCGTCAAAGTATTTTTTATTTTGATCATATAAACCGTCTAATAATTCAACATCTTTAGTTAGATTCCCTTTATGTTTGTCTAGTTGAATCGTAATACGATCAATTTGAGAGCTTACTGATTGCATTCTTGAAAAGACTTCATTAATTGAAGCTTTTGTTCTTCTAAATATACGTTTAAGTTTAGATTGTTTATTTGGATCTAAATCATTAGGATTAACTGACTTTAATTTGCCCATTAATTGATTTAATGAATCTCCAACAGGCCCCATATCTTTAGATTGAACTTCATCTAGCATTTGATGTGAAAATTGAGACATACTTTGTTGTAAGTTAGTACCAAACTGTAATAAGCCATCATGGTCTAAAGGCTTTATTTGTTGACTAATTGTTTCTATTTTTTTCTTGTCCTCATCACTAAATTGAGGATTGAAGTCTTGAGCTACTGTAGGATTAGTATTTGTATTATCATCAATATATTGATCGAGTGGATGTGATTGATTGCTATTAATTTCATGCGTCATCTCATTCATCTCTCCATTTCTCTTATACATCTTTGCGGCGTTCTTGTTCTAATTTGTTTAATTCCATTTCAACATCTAATCGTTCATAATCTTCTTCATTTAATCTTTTTAAATCAGCAATTAGTGTACGTTTAACTTCATCTAGAGTAATACGCGTCTGTTCAAGCTTTTGTTTTTCTTCTTTTGATTTACGTGGCATCCTTGAAAGGCGAGTATAAGAATCTACTAGATTCAGAGCATTATCAAGATGAGAATAGAAGAAACCCTCTACTTTGAAAAACATACCCGGACGTTGTTTGATACTTGTATATATAGAACGTGATATACGGTAAATATCATTAACTTGTCTAAAATCTTTTATAGATCTGATGTTCATAAATGATTTTAAAATAGTTCTAATTTTTAATTGAGCTTGATTAAGCTGAGTTCTAACATATCTATAATCTCTACGTGACAATCCGATTTCATTAAGATATTTGCGTGAAGTAAGCCTTTGAGTAGGGAAGTACGATAATAGAAAACCACCTGCACCAACGATAGCATAAATCAGGAATGATAAATCCCATGCGAAAACAGTAACCATCCAAACAATAAATGCTACTGGTATGCCTACTAACACTCCAAATAAACGTGAAATGTTATATCTCAAATGTCATCTTCCTTTATATTAAAGTCTATATAGTTTTAAATTCTGTTAATGAGTCATCAATATCTAGATTTTTAATATTATAATCGGATACTGATGACGCAGGTGAAGCACCTTTAATTACAGATTGAATAAAATGTTCTAATTCTTTATCTTCACCTTGAGCATATATTTCTACATAATCGTCAACATTTTGGACTGTACCTTTAATGTGATATTGGTTAGCAATGCGTTCAGTATAATATCTGAAGCCCACACCTTGAACAGTTCCAAAAACTTGAATATGTTTACGTTCCATAATATCACCTCATAACTTCATTATACGTACTTTAGTTGTAAAAAACTAATATTTGCTATATGATTTATCGGCCAAAAGTATGAGTCTTGAAACTTGATTTTGAATTCTGAAAAGTTACAATTAAGTTTAAAGGTTTAACCGTGGAAGGGGATTTTAAACATGTGGACAGTTGCAAAAATGAGAGCTGACTACGAAGGTTGGTGGCTATTTAGTGATTGGCCTGAAAGAGTTATCGAAACACTAAACTTCAACACATATGAAGAAATGCTTGAAAAATACACAAAACTTCTTCAAGACTGTAAGGATTGTTTCGATAATTATGTAGTAGGTAAACATAACATTTATGCTTTCTATAACAACTGTGACTTAAATTTTTGCGAAGATTGCGATGAAGATTTACAAATATTTTATAGTTTTATTATTTTAAAAAATAATGAGGTTTATTTTAATCTTCCAAAAATTGATTAAATGATAATTTTCTATAATTGTATTGCAATTTAGCTATGACTAAACTATAATGATTATTAAGCAATTGTTTTATTCCATATTGCAAAGAATATTTGGATTTATCATACATATAAGCACACGTATTTTTTGTAATATGCGAATAACGCATATTGAAAGAATTTAGTCTTGGAGGTTTCAGAAATATGAAACAAGGTACAGTTAAATGGTTTAACGCTGAAAAAGGTTTCGGCTTCATCGAAGTTGAAGGAGAAAACGACGTATTCGTACATTTCTCAGCAATCAACCAAGATGGTTACAAATCATTAGAAGAAGGTCAATCAGTTGAATTTGAAGTAGTTGAAGGCGATCGCGGTCCTCAAGCTGCAAACGTTGTTAAACTATAATAAATAGATTATAATTATTGACTTTAACTAACACCTTACCAAGATGTAGGGTGTTTTTTATATCAATACATACAGTAGCTCAGAAAGAAATTGATGTTAATTTCTTTCTTTTTTTATGCACAAAAAGAAACAAAATATCTTTATAATAATATAGTCTGAAATATAATTTTTATTGATTTATTAATCAATTTTTTATAATTTAAGTGATAAGTAGGAGAAAGGAAACAATATTATGCCAAATCCTTTTAAATTATTACAACTTTCAATTGGTCGTTTTTATTTTGGTTACCGTGGTCTTTTCATTTAATGGTAAATCTTATTTTACAAATTTAAATACCGATAAAGATTTCATTTTCAGCTTATTAGCAATGAGCACTATTACTGTTGTTTATATAATTATTTTTTATGTTTTAGAAATTACGATATTCAGGAAAATTCAATTTTAAATCTTGTTCATTTCAATAGAACTTAAAACGCCTTGGAAATGTTGAGACAACATCTATCCAAGGCGTTTTAAAATTCATCTTTCATTAAATTAAAATTATATTATAGTAGGTGAGTTTCGCTTGCTCATTTTTACTATCATTTCGTATCATTAATTATTAATTGTCTTAGTGACTGACGCTTTATCACTTCACGTGCTTTTCCATCTTTTAAGAAGAATACTGATGGCTTCTGCATTTGATTATAATTTGATGCCATTGAATAATGATATGCACCAGTTGATAAAATTGCTAAATAGTCTCCACGCTTAATAGAGGAGGGTAACTTAGCTTTTTTAATGATAATATCACCGGATTCACATAGTTTACCTGCAATCGTCACAGTATCATCTGCTTCCTCATTACGATTAACTAATAACGCTTGATATTTAGCATCATATAAGGCTGTACGGATATGATCGCTCATACCTCCATCAACTGAAACATATTTATTCACTTCAGGTATTTCCTTTATAGTACCGACCTCATATAAAGTAATTCCTGCTTCACCAACAATTGAACGACCAGGCTCTATACCAATTTCAGGCACTTCATAATTAAGTGAATGAGCAGTTTCTTTAATTGCATCAGCAATTTCTGCAATGCCTTCTTCAATAGGGAAACTTTCATCACCTTCAACATATTTGATACCGAAACCGCCACCTAAATTAAGTAATTCTACTTTGATTTCATTTTCAGATAACCAATGAAGCACAAGCTTAGCAGTTTCTATCATAGCTTCGGTACCTTCAATCTGAGATCCTACATGGAAGTGAACACCTTTTAATTGTAAGTGTTTAGAAGCTTTTACTTTATTAATAGCTTCTAGAGCTAATCCATGTTTAATTGATAGACCAAACTTACTATCTTCTTGACCAGTTTGTATAAATTCGTGTGTATGTGCTTCCACGCCAGGATTAACACGTAATACGATATTCACTTCATCACTTGCATATTTATCAATTAAATCAATTTCTTCTAATGCATCTATAACAAAGTACCCGATATTATTTTCTAATGCGTATTGAATTTCTCGCTTAGTTTTATTATTACCGTGAAAGTGAATACGGTTTGCATCAAAACCAGCTTCTAGAGCAGTATAAAGTTCTCCTTCAGACACCACATCTAATTGTAAATCTTCTTCTTGCACTAATTTAACCATTTGAATACAAGTAAATGCTTTAGAAGCATAAGAAATATTATATTTTAAACCACTTTTCTCAAATGCACTATGATATCTGCGCATTTGATTACGAATTTGATCTTCATCATATACGATAGTAGGGGTACCAAAGCTTTGAGCTACAGTCTTTAAACTTGTACCTCCCATTGTTAATTCGCCATACTCATTATATTTGACTACCATTTATATGTACTCCTTTATTAGAGAATCATGATTCATAGCGCTTAATTGTTCAGAGTTTGCGCCCACACCTTTAAAAGTAAATTCATCGATGCGTATATCGTTATTATATAATACTACTTCATCTTGTGCATGAACTTCATCATCCACTTCAACAAACATATGACTCATCATTAGCGCTCTAATCGGATAACGTTTACCATTAATAATCGCCTCATGTTGAGCTCTGGATTTGAGGATGCCATCTCCATACCCAATATCAACCACTGCCAATTGTGTTTGATTCTTAGTAGCTTCATAAGCGAAGCTATATCCGCAATAATCTCCAGCATTAACTTCACGAACTTGAATCACATTACCTTTAACTGTCAAGGATTGTTGAATTTCAGATTCTTTTAATTTGCTATAAGGTCTAGAACCATAAAGTGCAATGCCTACACGTGCATGGGTATGGTGAGGAAGGACTACTTGACCTTCACGGTAAAAACTTGCACTATTTTGTGCATGTATCATATCAAATGAGTAACCTTCACCCAACAAAGTATTTAGAACATTTAACCATGCCTGTCTCTCAATATCATACTCAGGAACATCGAACTCATCAGCATATCCAAAGTGAGTCCATATACCAGAAATAATCATTTTGTTATCACTTTTATTTTGAGCATGATCTTCTAAAACTTCATGCAACTCTTCTAAATCTTTGAAACCTGAGCGATGTAAAAGATTTTCAAATTCTAAATGCACATGTATATTTCTTAAATCCTCTTTGTGTTCATAATAATAAGTTAAAGAGGGTAGTGTCATATGAATTTCATACTCTCTTACTGTATCAAATTCATACACAGCATTCATTAGGAATATGGTTGCATGAGGTGCGATTTCTCTCACACGGATAGCTTCTTTTAATGATGTTGTACTAAATGTTTGAATGCCTGCTTTTAAAAACTCTTTAACTGAAAATTCTAATCCATAATGATAAGCGTTATTTTTTACTACTGCCATTATTGATTGTTCATTTCTAACTTTTACAGCATTCTGATAAAACACTTCTGTATCTACTGACCAAATTGCTGTCAATTGACTTACACCTCTTTGTAATTTCTTAATAATTCTTCATAATAATTTGCTACATCAATTAAAATCTTTTCATCAAAATTTAAATAAGAGGTATGCAAACCTGTAACATAACCTTTAGCTTTATTCTGAGTGCCTACAAATACAAAATATGCAGGAGCTAATTGTTGTCCATAAAAACTAAAATCTTCTCCAAATAAAAATGGGGTAGGTTTATCAATGACTTCTAGATTAGCCTTATTTAAGGCTTGTTCTACACTTTCTCGAAGTTCAGGACTATTCATAGTAGGAGGATAGCCTTCTTCAAATTTTACTTGGCAATCTACATTAAATAGTAATTGGACACTTTCTGCTATTTTATACATTTGTTGTTTAACCACAGTTAAGTCATCTACATCATACGTGCGTATTGTACCTTCAAGATAACCATGACTCGGTACTGTATTTATAGCTTCACCAGCTTCAAAATGTCCCATATGAACTATATTACGTTTTAAACCATTAAGATGGTACTGTTGTATTTGTCCTACTTGTGCTAAGACATGTTGTAACGCTTCACCACATGAATGACCTTGTTCTTTATCAGCCACATGACTTGATAAACCATTTAAATAAAAGCGATACTCAGTCGCACTTGCAGTAATTTCTTCATCCCGAATCACTACTTTACCTTCTTCAGCGAACGGGTTCACATGAATACCAAATACTGCTTCGATAGGGTACTTTTCAAAGGCGCCTGCTTTAATTAAGCGATTAGCACCACCACCAGTTTCTTCAGCAGGCTGAAAGATAAACACAACATTGTGGGGAAGTTCACCTTTATCCGCCATCGCTTTGCAACGTTTTACAAATAACATTAATGCTGTTGTATGACCATCATGACCACATGCATGCATCACATTGTCCGTTTTACTTCGATAGTCGATATCATTTTCCTCAAATATTGGTAAAGCATCGATATCAGCACGAAATGCTATCGTATGATTACTTTGACCTTCTAAATACGCTATTGCTCCGGTTTCAAGTGGGCAATCATATTCAACGCCTAATTTATCAAGAAATTCTTTAATATACGTCGTTGTTTCGAACTCATGTAAACTTAATTCTGGATATTGATGTAAATGTCTTCTATGTTTTGTTACAAATTCTAATTCACTCATATTAATCATCCCTTATATGAAATTGTTTTAATTTATTATGTAATGATGACGCTTTTTTACTTAGTTATAATAAAAAGGTGAAACAAACGTGCGAACCTACATATAAGAGTGTTCAACATCATCATTTGCTTCAACCTTTAACATTCATCTATATGAAAATGATTAAAACATACAAGCTATTAATCATTTAACTTTCTTAAAGCTGAGACAATTTCACGTTTAGAGTCTTCAACTTCAGATGTTTGTTTAATTACTTTAGCAGGGGTACCAGCTACAACAGCACCAGCTGGAACATCTTGAGTTACAATAGCACCCGCAGCAACAATTGCACATTCGCCAACGCGAACGCCTTCAAGAATAACTGCATTAGCACCAATTAAGACATTATCTTCAATTACCACTGGAGAGGCGCTAGGGGGCTCAATTACTCCAGCTAATACAGCACCTGCACCAACATGTACATTCTTACCAGTTGTTGCACGACCACCAAGCGTGGCGTTCATATCAACCATTGTGCCTTCACCAACTACTGCACCAATATTTATTGTGGCGCCCATCATAACTACAGCACCATCTTCAATAATCGCTTGTTCACGAATGAATGCACCTGGTTCAATACGTGCGTTTGTATTTGTTAAGTCTTTAAGCGGAATCGCTGAATTACGTCGATCCATTTCAATTTCTAAATCTTCAATTTTTGCTTGATTTTCTTCATAGAAGGGTTTCCAATCATCCGCTTCACAAAAGATAACTTTAGAATGTTCTGATCCAAATACTTTAAAACTTTCTGGGAAAGTTACGCCTTCAAAATTACCATTCGCATAAACTTTTAAAGGTGTAGATTTTTTTGCATCACTGATATATTGAATAATCTCTTGAGCTGATAAATGTTGTACCATAATTTTAACCTCTCCTTTGTTTACTTTTATAAATTATCAAAAGTATAATATCCATTTTCTTTATGAATTAACTTTTCAGCGGCACCAATGGCGCCATTTGCAAAAATATCTTTAGATTGTGCCTTATGAGAAATAGTGATTGACTCATCTGTGCCAGCGAATAAAATATCATGTTCACCAACGATTGTTCCTCCACGCACAGCATGAATACCAATTTCATCTTTCGTACGTTTCTCAGTATTCTCATGACGATCATATACTGGCGTTACTTGGTCTCTAAGTTCTTTGATCACATCATACAATTTAACTAATGTACCACTAGGAGCATCTACTTTCTTATTGTGATGAGCCTCAGTTAATTCAATGTCAAAATCTTGTAGTAGGGGTACGGCAGTTTCTAAAATCTTAGTAAGGGCGTGTATACCATAACTCATATTTGCACTAAAGAATACAGGCATATGTTGACCTAATGTTTGTAGCTTTTGAATGAGCGTATCTTTCTCACCAGTTGTAGCAATAACTAACGGTAAATTGAATGACTCATCTAGTAATGGTATTAATAATTCAGGGTTTGAAAAGTCAATTACTACATCAGCAACGTCTTGAGCTTCAGCTATACTATTGTAATGCTTGTATGGTGTTGAATCTTTAGGAGTTCTATCTATAACTCCTACAATCTCATGATTTTTTTCTTCAGCTAGTCTAGCAACTCGTTGATTCATCGCTCCATAGCCTATAAGTAAAATCTTCATTAATGTTCACCTGCTTTAAACTGATCATAAGCTTGCTCTAATACATAACGCTCTGCGCCATCTAATGGGATAAGTGGTAATCTTAATTCATAATTACCAAAACCTAAATGTGCCGTTAGTGCCTTAATAGGAATAGGATTAACATCCACAGATAATGAGTCTAATAATTGCCCAATAGGTTCAAATTGACTTGAAATATTTTCTCCACTTTGTTTAGCATCGTATAAATCTTGAAATTCTTGAGGGATAACATTTGCAATAACTGAGATAACACCTTTACCTCCACGTTGATAGAATTCAACAACATTGTCATCATTGCCACTATATAATGCAAATTCATCTTCATTAATGCGTTTTTTAACTTCTTCCATATAATCAAAGTCATTCGTTGCATCTTTAAGTGCAACAATGTATGGGTTATGACTTAATGTTTCAACAGTTTCTACTTCAATCGTCATATTCGTCCGTGATGGTACGTTGTAAAGTACAACTGGTAATTTTACTTCATTTGCGATAGTTTCAAAGTGTTTAATTAATCCTCGTTGGTTTGTTTTATTATAATAGGGCGTAATAAGCATCACTGCATCAGCACCAATTTCTTTAGCTCTTTTAGAGGCTTCAATTGATTTCTGAGTATTATTGGTACCAGTTCCAGCAATGATAGGTACACGTTTATCAACTAATTTAATTACAGTTTCAAGTACTTGTTCTTTTTCTTGATCTGTTAAAGTAGGGCTTTCAGCTGTTGTTCCATTAACTATAATCGCTTGTGTGTTATTTTCTAATAAAAATTTTACATGTCTTTCTAATGCGTCAAAATCAATTTCATTATTAGTAAATGGTGTAGCTAGAGCTACGCCAACGCCTTCAAACATGTGTGTCATATTATCGTTCTCCTTTCATAGTTAAAACTTGCTCTAATACTTGAACTGCGTTTAATGCCGCACCTTTAAGTAAGTTGTCTGATGTACACCATACATGGAAAGTGTTATCTAACGAATCATCTCTACGAATACGGCCTACAAAGACTTCGTCTTTACCTATAGAGTGAATTGCTAATGGGTATTCATTGTTTTCAGGATTATCTACAAGTACAACTCTGCTATCTTGGTCGAAAAGGTTTTGGATATCTTTAACGTTAGCTTCTTTATCTAAAGTAACGTCAATTTCAATGCTGTGACTGTCTTGCACTGGTACACGTACACAAGTAGCAGTAACTTTCAGGTCTTTATCGTTTAAAATTTTTCTTGTTTCATCAATCATTTTTTGCTCTTCTTTGGTGTAGCCATTTTCAAGAAAAACATCAATATGTGGTAACACATTATTATAAATAGGGTGAGGGTACGCTTCAGGAGCTTTTCCATTAGGCCCCTCAGATAAATCTCTTTTACCCTTGATACCTGAGCCTGAAACCGCTTGATATGTTGTATAAGCAACACGTTTTAAGCCATATGCATCTTGTAAAATTTTAAGTGGCACTACGGATTGAATTGTTGAACAGTTAGGATTAGCAATAATGCCACGAGTTAGTTTAGGTTCATTCACTTCGGGAACAATTAAATCTACATCTTCGGTCATTCTCCATTGACTAGAGTTATCAATGACGATAGCACCTGCTTGTTCAAATAGTGGGGCGAAATGTTCACTTGTACCTCCACCAGCACTCATTAACACGTAGTCGAAGTGTTCACTTGCTGCTTCATCTGTTAACTCTTGAACAGTATATGTTTGTCCTTGGAATTCTACTTCCTTACCCGCTGAACGCGCTGATGAAAAAAGTACTAATTCATCGAAAGGAATATTCTTACGATCCAATGTTTCTAACATTTTTGTTCCTACTAATCCTTTTGCTCCGGCTACTGCTAATCTTGTCATAATAAAGTCACTCCATTTGTAATGTTGTTAATTTTAAGAAAATTCTTTATAAATATATCATACCAATTTTAGATATCGAATGCGTTATATAATTCTTCTACCGCTCTTTGACCATTTTCTGCATCAATAACATATGAAATACTAATTTCTGAAGTCGTTGTTTGATAGAATGGAATTTCAGAATTGATTAAAGTGATAAACGCTTTAGATGCTACTCCAGACATATCTCTCATACCTGATCCAATTAACGAAATTTTGACGTATGCTTCATTGATTTTATAATCTAAGGCTTCAAAGTGAGTGGATAGATTTTCCAATATAGATGAAATTTGATTAACGTCACTATCTTTTATCGAAAATGATAGCTGTAATCCTCCGAGATTAACGATTTGCGAAATCATATCGACATTGACAGAACCTTCCTCTAACTCAGTAAATAACTGAGTTAATAAGCGATTGTCAGGTAGGGGATAACTAATTGTGACGTGCATCATATGCGTATCTAAAGCTACTCCTGTAACAGCTTTTTTCTCTAATAAATCTGATCTAGACATAATCCACGTTCCTTTCACATTTGATAAAGTTCTCCCTAAATAAAGGGGGATTTCATAGTTTTTAGCAAGTTCAACACTTCTAGTTTCAAGTACTCCAGCACCAAGCGCACTCATTTCCATCATTTCTTCATAAGACACGTATTCTAAACGCTTAGCATGACTTAATATTCTTGGATCTGTTGCATAAACTCCATCAACGTCAGTATAAATCTCGCAAGGGATTTGGTTACTTGCTGCTAGAGCCACTGCAGTAGTATCAGAACCTCCACGGCCTAAAGTAGTAAGCTCAAACTCATCATTTATACCTTGGAAACCAGCTACTACCAGTACATCGTTATTTTCAAATGCTTGATTAAATGTATCTGGATTAATCTCTGCAATTTTACTTTTCAAATGATGACCAATCGTTTTAATACCTGCTTGGTATCCAGTCATTGCTTTGGCTTTTACACTAATATCATTAAGTACCATTGAAAGATAGGAGACTGTCTGTTGTTCACCCGTAGTAAGTAGTAGGGCAAGTTCTTGATCTTTAGGTGTAGATGTCAACGTTGACACATTTTCCATTAATTGATCAGTTGTTTTACCCATTGCACTAACTACAACGATTAATTCTTCTCCCTGTTCAACTCGTGTTTTAAGCATTTCAGCAATATTTTTTATCTTTGTAAAATCACTGACGGAAGACCCGCCAAATTTCAAAACACTTCTGTTCAATTTCAGTCCTCCTAAAATTAGGGGAGGCTCACACGATATAAAAAAAGAACAAGTTCGGAATGCGCGAACTTGCTCTACATTTATGTACAAGTGATGCACTCCATTATTTAGTAATAATGACAAACTTTCAGCTCTTAACCAAAAAGTCCAACGACTCATAACTGCTATTATGAATTGTTTCGGCATCGCACCCTTTCAAAATTAGTTGTTAGCAGACAAAATACTAAAATTTACTCATGATTGATGCTCCTCATCAAAATCTTATTCAATTGATATGAGTTTATTATACATAGAGTGTATATCTCTGTAAACCAACATGTTAGATTTTTAAAAATATACTGAAAATTTAAGAGTAAGATAACACAATTTGTGATTTATTATAAATAAAACTTTATTATTGATTGCTTAAATATCAATTTCCAAAAGAAAAACTCTAGAGAATCATGAAGATGCTCTAGAGTTAAAGAAAATTTATTAACTATTTTGTAAAACACCAATTTCTTGAAGATATTCTTCATAAGGAACTTCTTTAGATAAACCACCTGGTTGATTTAAATCAATAACACGGTTTGCAATTGTATTGATGAACTCGAAGTCATAAGAAGTGAAGATGATAGAACCTTTAAATGATTTCAATCCATCATTAACTGCAGTGATACTTTCTAAGTCTAAATGGTTTGTAGGTTCGTCTAGTAATAAAACGTTAGCACTTGATAACATCATTTTACTTAACATACAACGAACTTTTTCGCCACCGGATAGAACACTTGCCTTCTTCTTAACTTCTTCTCCGCTAAATAGCATACGACCTAAGAAACCACGTAAAAATGTTTCAGTTTGTTCATCTTCAGGCGCATATTGTCTTAACCAATCAACTAAGTTCATGTCGACACCATCAAAGAACTCTGAATTATCTTTAGGGAAGTAGCTAAGGGAAGTAGTGACACCCCATTTAAATGTTCCTTCATCTGGTTCCATTTCACCAGCTAAAATTTTAAGCAATGTTGTTTTGGCAATCTCACTATCACCAACTAAAATAGTTTTATCGTTAGGATTCATTGTGAATGAAACATTATCTAATACTTTTTCGCCGTCAATTGTTTTAGATAGATTTTCAACAGTTAATAAATCATTTCCAATTTCACGTTCAGGAGTAAATTTAACATATGGATATCTTCTTGAAGATGGTTGAATATCATCTAATTCAATTTTTTCTAATTGTTTCTTACGACTTGTAGCTTGTTTTGATTTAGAAGCATTCGCAGAGAATCGTGCAATGAAATCTTGTAATTCCTTAATTTTTTCTTCTTTTTTCTTATTTTGTTCTTGAGCCATTTTTTGGGCTAACTGACTTGACTGATACCAGAAATCATAATTACCTACATATAGTTTAATCTTACCGTAGTCTAAGTCAGCAATGTGCGTACATACGTTATTTAAGAAGTGACGGTCGTGGGATACAACAATAACTGTATTTTCAAAGTTAATTAAGAAATCTTCTAACCAGCTAATTGCAGGGATATCTAAACCGTTAGTAGGCTCGTCTAGTAGAAGTACATCGGGATCACCAAATAAACTTTGTGCTAATAATACTTTTACTTTTTGATTGTTTTCAAGTTCAGACATTTTTCTGTCATGTAAATCTGCTTGAATACCTAAACCAGAAAGTAGGTTAGCAGCATCGGCTTCTGCGTTCCAGCCATTCATTTCTGCAAATTCACCTTCAAGTTCTGCAGCACGAATACCATCTTCGTCACTAAAATCTGGCTTCATATAAATCTCATCTTTTTCTTTCATAACTTCATATAAACGCTCATGTCCTTTAATTACGACATCTAATACGCGTTCATCTTCATATGCGAAGTGATCTTGCTTTAATACTGCTAGACGTTCATCTTTTCCTAATGAAACATGACCTGTTTGCGAATCAATTTCGCCAGATAAAATTTTAAGAAATGTTGATTTACCAGCACCATTAGCACCAATTAAGCCATAACAATTACCTTCAGTAAATTTTATATTTACATCTTCAAATAGTTTACGATCTCCAAAACGTAAACTTACATCAGTTACTTGTAACATGCATTTGCTCCTTTATCGTTATTCTAACGGAGAAATTATATCATATAATAGTAGGAGTTTCGACCACGTTGACATAGTAATGATAGAATAAGTGACTCATGTTATAATTAAAAGGAATTTTATCGTAGTGAATCATTTATTTTAATTTTGAAAATAACTATTTATATAGAAGAAACAATAATAAAATTTAGAAATTACATTAGTATAAGGAGAAAATAATGGCATTAGATAAAGATATCGTAGGTTCAATAGAATTTTTAGAAGTTGAGGGCTTACAAGGCTCAACTTATTTATTAAAGGGACCCAATGGGGAACAAGTTAAACTTAATCAATCAGAGGTAGCCGATGAAGACGAATTTGAAATAGGGGAAGAGTATAGTTTCTTTGTTTATCCAAACCGTTCAGGTGAACTATTTGCAACTCAAAATATGCCTGATATCACCAAAGATAAATATGATTTTGCAAAAGTTTTAAAAACTGACCGTGACGGCGCACGTATTGATGTAGGGCTTCCTCGTGAAGTGTTAGTTCCATGGGAAGACCTACCAAAAATCAAAGAATTATGGCCTCAAGCTGGAGATTATCTCCTTGTTACTCTAAGAATTGATAGTAACAATCAAATGTTTGGACGCCTCGCTAGTGAAACAATTGTTGAAGGTATGTTCACACCAGTAATGGATGATAGTAAACAAAATGAAATGATTGAAGCTCGAGCATATCGCTTATTAAGAGTAGGAAGTTTCTTATTGAGTGAAGATGGCTACAAAATTTTCGTCCATGAATCTGAACGTAAGCAAGAACCTCGTTTAGGAGAGAAAGTTGAAGTGCGTATCATCGGACATAATGATAAAGGTGAACTCAATGGTTCATTCTTACCGCTAGCTCATGAACGTTTAGACGATGATGGACAAGTTATTTTCGATCTACTCGTAGAATATGATGGCGAATTACCATTTTGGGATAAATCCAGTCCTGAAGCCATTAAAGAAGTGTTCAATATGAGTAAAGGCTCATTCAAACGTGCTATTGGTCATTTATATAAGAAGAAAATAATTAATATTGAAACTGGTAAAATCACGCTTACTAAAAAAGGTTGGAGTAGAGTAGAAGAATAAGAAGTATATATTAGTAAGTAATGATTGATGTACAACATACTTTAATGTAGTTAATTTAAGAATAGAATTAGAAAAATTCAAATCTTATGCGAAGGCTTATTCCTAAAATTCTAGGAATAAGCTTTTTTTATCGAATTATTTTAAATAGAGAATTAAGTTTAAAACATCATTAATAAGCGGGAGCTTGTGATCTGTCTGACTATCTAAGTACAATTTTTAATTTGTGATATTGCCACTATACACACTCACACCTCTATGTATTCTAAATAACAACTATTGTATTTATGAGTTAAATTAATTTTTCAAAAATATAAACTTCATCTATACCTCTATAAAGCGCGTTATACCAACCTTTAAACATTCTTAACAAAAGATTTACAATTACTCTATTTTTAATTAACAAAAGGTATGTATTATAAAAGCTGTAAGAAATACATATAATATTAGGGTTATTTATACTAGGAGGATGTTTCAATGAAAAAGTGGCAATTAGTCGGTACTACTGTATTAGGTGCTTCATTCTTACTTGGCGCTTGCGGCGGTAATAATGGAGGTTCTGGTAGCGGAAGTGATCTTAAAGGTTCTGCAAAAGGTGAAGGTTCATCTACTGTAGCTCCTATCGTCGAAAAATTAAATGAAAAATGGGCGAAAAATCACAAAGACGCTAAAATTTCTTCTGGACAAGCTGGTACAGGTGCTGGATTCCAAAAATTCATTGCTGGCGAAACTGATTTCTCAGACGCTTCAAGACCTATTAAAGACGAAGAAAAGAAAAAATTAGAAGATAAGGGTATTAAATACCACGAATTTAAAATTGCACAAGATGCTGTTACTATCGCAGTAAATAAAGATAATAAATTCGTAAAATCATTAACTAAATCTCAATTAAAAGATATTTATTCTGGAAAAGCTAAAACTTGGAAAGATGTAAATTCTAAATGGCCAAACAAAAAAATCAATGCTGTATCACCTAACTCAAGTCATGGTACATACGACTTCTTCGAAGAGGAAGTAATGAACAAACAAGATATCAAGGCTGAGAAAAATGCTGATACTAACCAATTAGTTAGCTCTGTAACTAAAAACAAAGAAGGTATTGGTTACTTCGGTTATGCGTTCTACGAACAAAATAAAGACAAATTAAAAGAAGTTAAGATCAAAGATGATAACGGCAAATTAACTGAACCAACTAAGAAAACAATCAAAAATGGTTCATATGCTTTAAGTAGACCATTATTCATCTACGTTAAAGATAAATCATTAAAAGATAACAAAGTAATGTCTGAATTCATGAAATTCGTTCTTAAAGATGAAGGTAAATCTGCTGAAGCTAAAGATGAAGTAGCTGCTCCTAAGAAAACTTATAAATCTCAATTAAAAGAGTTAAATAAGTTTTTAGATAAACATCAAAAATCTGATAAAAAATCAGATAAAAAATCAGACGACAAAAAATAAAAATTAGTGTACTTAATATAAAAGGGTTGGGAATTTGCAAAAGTATAAGACAAAGTGGAGAACAACCACTTTGTCTGTACTTTTTTCTTCAGGGAAGATTATTGAGTTTTTATAAACAATTGATTCATTTGAACTCATCATTCCCTAAAGTAATTCCCAATCTTTTTTAAATTATTTTGGGAGAAATTAGAAAGAGGGATTTACATGGCTTCACAAACAAATGTTAGAGAAATGATAGCCAAGAATAATGCTAAAAAGGGTGGAGCAAGTGATAAAATCGTTCCTATCATTTTGGGTATTATTTCAGCTATTTCAATCTTAACCACTATTGCTATTTTATTTACTTTACTCACTGAGACAATCACTTTCTTTACACGTGTACCATTTTCTAAATTCTTTTTAACAGGAACGTGGAATCCTACGGGTTCAAATCCTGAATATGGCATTTGGGCATTGATTATAGGTACATTAAAAATTACTTTCATTGCAACTATCGTATCAGTTCCAATTGGACTAGGCGCTGCAATTTATCTTAATGAATATGCAAGTGATAGAACACGTCGTATCATCAAACCAATCCTAGAAATATTAGCAGGTATACCTACGATAGTATTCGGTTTCTTTGCCTTAACTTTTGTAACACCAATTTTAAGAAGTATTATTCCTGGTTTAGGCGAGTTCAACTCTATAAGTCCCGGTATAGTTGTTGGTATTATGATCGTGCCTATTATTACAAGTTTGAGTGAAGATGCAATGTCTTCTGTACCTAATAAAATACGTGAAGGCGCTTTTGGTCTTGGTGCAACTAAATTTGAAGTTGCTACTAAAGTTGTCTTACCTGCAGCCACTTCAGGTGTTGTCGCATCAATTGTATTGGGTGTTTCAAGAGCGATTGGTGAAACTATGATTGTTTCATTAGCAGCTGGTAGTACACCTACATCTTCATTAAGTCTAACTAGTTCCATTCAAACAATGACTGGTTATATTGTTGAGGTTGCAACTGGTGACGCGCCATTTGGCTCAGATATCTACTACAGTATTTATGCGGTAGGATTTACTCTATTTATCTTCACTATAATAATGAATCTACTTTCACAATGGATTTCAAAACGATTCAGAGAGGAGTATTAATATGAGTTCAACAACAAATCCTACTAATAAAGCGTTAATAGATAAAAATAAGGTAGATAAAAACATTTCTACTCGTGGTACTAAGAATAAAATATTTAAAGGATTATTTTTTCTATGCACAGTCATCGGTCTCGTAGTATTAGTTGCTTTACTAGCACAAACAATTATTAAAGGGGCAGGACATTTAACACCTGAATTCTTTACGAATTTCTCATCTTCAACACCTGCAGATGCCGGTATTAAAGGTGCATTGGTTGGATCTATTTGGTTAATTGTTACTATTATTCCAATTACTATCATTCTTGGAATTGGTACAGCAATTTATCTTGAAGAATATGCAAAGGACAATATTTTTACAAGCATTGTAAAAATAAGTATTTCAAACTTAGCTGGTGTACCTTCAATCGTATTCGGTTTATTAGGTTACACACTTTTCGTTGGAGCAGCAGGTATGGGCAATAGTGTCTTAGCTGCTGCATTGGCAATGTCATTATTGATTCTTCCAGTTATCATCGTTTCAAGTCAAGAGGCTATTAGAGCTGTACCTGGTTCGGTGAGAGAAGCGTCATTTGGATTAGGTGCTAATAAATGGCAAACGATTAGAAGAGTCGTATTACCTGCAGCATTACCTGGTATCTTAACTGGGTTTATCTTATCGTTATCTCGTGCATTAGGTGAAACTGCACCATTAGTAGTTATTGGTATCCCAACTATTCTTTTAGCTACACCTTCTGGCTTATTAGATCAATTCTCTGCACTTCCAACTCAAATTTACACTTGGGCTAAAATGCCTCAAGCTGAATTCCAGAATGTTGCATCAGCAGGAATTATCGTCTTACTAATTATTTTATTAGCAATGAATGCAGTAGCAATTCTTTTACGTAATAAATTCAGTAAAAAATATTAATTAAACTTATAGGGAAATAGTTATTCAAATAGTCGAGGGTGATACGTATAAAGCCTCGACTATATATAGAAGGAGTTTTTAATTATGGCTAATTCACAAGTCGCAGAAAAAAATAAATTAAATGAGCAAACAGAGAAAAATAATGGCTCTGTGTCTACGATTATTACTACTGAAAATGATAAAAAAGACAAGACACCTGATAGTCAAAAAAACATCGTATATTCTACTCAAAATTTAGATTTGTGGTACGGTGAAAATCATGCGTTACAAAACATTAACTTAGATATTTTAGAAAATAATGTAACAGCAATTATCGGACCATCAGGTTGTGGTAAATCAACTTACATCAAAACTTTAAATCGTATGGTTGAGCTTGTACCTTCTGTTAAAACAGCTGGTAAAATCTTATATCGCGATCAAAACATCTTCGATGCTAAATATTCTAAAGAGAAACTAAGAACTAATGTAGGAATGGTCTTTCAACAACCGAACCCATTCCCTAAATCAATTTACGATAATATTACTTACGGTCCTAAAACACATGGTATTAAAAATAAAAAAGTTTTAGACGAAATTGTAGAGAAATCATTACGTGGCGCTGCAATATGGGATGAATTGAAAGATAGATTACACACTAATGCTTATGGCTTATCAGGGGGGCAACAACAACGTGTTTGTATCGCTAGATGCCTAGCAATTGAACCGGATGTTATTTTAATGGATGAGCCAACATCAGCATTAGACCCAATTTCAACTTTAAGAGTTGAAGAATTAGTACAAGACTTAAAACAGAATTATTCAATTATTATGGTTACACATAACATGCAACAAGCTGCACGTGTATCTGATAAAACAGCATTCTTCCTTAATGGTTATGTAAACGAATACGACGACACTGATAAAATCTTCTCTAATCCTTCTGATAAACAAACAGAAGATTATATTTCAGGACGTTTCGGATAATTATATATGGCAATCATTAGACATAAATACGAAGGTCAGCTAGATGAGTTAATCAAAGATTTACGTCGTCTTGGCCTTCGTGTTTATTTTAATATCAAAAATGCATTAGTGTCGTTAAGTGAAGAAAAAAGAACGTTTGCTAGAGAAACCATTGAGAAAGATAAGGAAATTAATCAATTAGATTATGAGATTAATGAAAAAGTCATTATGTTAATCACTAAACAGCAACCAATTGCTACTGATTTACGCATGATGATGGCAGCATTAAAAATTTCTACTGACTTTGAAAGAATGGGGGACAATGCTGCAAGCATCGCACATATACGTCTAAGAGTGAAGATTAACGATGATTATGTGTTTACACGTTTAAAGACGATGGGTAAGTTAGCAATGCTTATGCTAGAAGACTTAAATACAGCAGTTAAAACCGAGGATTTAACATTAATTAAGGAAATTATTGAAAGAGATAAAGACATTGATGATTTATACATTAATATCGTTAACACAACATACTTAATTGACAATGATCCATTCGTTGCTGGTCAAGCACATTTAGCTGCTCGACACTTAGAACGCATTGGAGATCATATTAGTAATATTGCCGAAAGTGTCTATTATTATTTAACCGGAGAGCATTACGATACATTTGACTAATAAAAAAATCGCCCTTATAGGATAAATTATATCCTGTAGGGGCGATTTTTCATATTCAATTATTCTTTATTCAGCTTCAATTTCATCTGTTAATCTCTCTAATTCATCCACCAACTCTGAGATATACTTTATTGTAGCTTTTAATGGAGCTTCAGTAGTAATATCAACACCGGCAGTTTGAGCTAATTCAACTGGAGACATACTACCGCCAGCTTTTAATGTATTTAACCAGTTATCTACAGCTGGTTGACCTTCATTTTTAATTTTTTGAGATACAACTGTACCAATAGTTAAACCAGCAGAGTACGTGTATGAATATAATCCCATATAATAATGTGGTTGACGCATCCATGTTAGTTCAACACCATCAGTCATTTCCACCACATTACCGAAGAATGTTTCGTACACATCTAGCATAATTTTATTTAGGATCGGAGCTGTGAGTGATTCTCCTTCATCTACTAATTGATATACTTTACGTTGATATGCAGCTTCTAATAAATGCGTTACCATATTGTGGTAATAAGTTCTTGATAGAATTGAACCAATCACCCAACGTTTGAATTTAGGATCATTACTACTGTTAAATAGGTAGTTAGCCATTAACATTTCATTCATTGTAGAAGGCGCTTCAACAAAGTACATTGATGCCTCAGATTCCAGTAAATTTTGATGGTCTTGTGCTAATTTAAAATGTCCTGCATGACCTAACTCATGAGCAAGAACGAAAGTTTCAGCCATTTTGCCTGTCCAAGAGATAAACACATAAGAGTGCGTAAAGTAAGGGCTCGCACAATAAGCGCCTGTCTCTTTACCTTTATTTTGTGCGAAATCAATCCAACGATTGTTGTAAGCAGTTTCTAACATATTTACATAATCATCACCTAAAACGTTAAGCGCTCCATAAATATATTCTTTTGAAGTTTCAATAGATATATCAGGTTCATAACTTGGGTCAATAGATATTTTCAAATCTTCAAAGCGCATTTTATCAAGACCATGTACACGTTGAATGATTTTAGCATATTTCTGCATTACAGGAGCTAAATCACTCATAATGACATCAATTTGACGGTCAAACATATCACGCGTAACTTCTTGTTCTTGAAGTAAATAATCTATTACGGAGTCATACCCACGTAAATCCGCTTCAATTTTCTCTTGTTGCACTTGCATGTTATATGTAGCTGCCGTTGTATTTTGATATTTACGTATAGCATCACTAAATGTTTTAAAACTCTTTCTTCTAAATTCAGCATCTGGATGATCTTCGTATTCATTTTCAAAAGTTGCGTAATCCAATGGATAGGTAACACCATTATGTTCAAATGACTCGAAGTCTATATCCAAACTTTTAGTAGTGCCATATAATTCAAACGGACTTCTTAAGGTAGGTGTTAATGTGGCAAGTACTTGTTCTACTTCAGTTGATAATTGATACGGTTTTCTATCATGTAATCTCTTAAAAAAGTGAGGATAATTAGTTTTTTCTTGTAATTCATTTAACGTTTCCTCGGATAATGCCAAGATTTCTGAATCTACAAATGATAATAAACCAGCAATTTTTCCAGACATCGTATTAAGTTTAGCATTTACTTTTTGTGCTTCTTCATTAGAAGTATCAACACTAACTCTTAATTCAGGATAATTATATAGGCGATCTAATTGCACTAAAATGTCCTCATAATCTTTCAACGCTCGTTCGACATTCTCAATGTTAGTAAGTTGATTTTTATATTTAGAATTAAACTCTTTAGAAGACTTAAATACTTGATTTAAAGTTTCATAAAATGCTTCATCATTAATAAAAAGATCTTTGAGGTCCCATGTTTCTTGCTTTGGAACATCTTTTCTTAAAGGTAGACCTTGTGTCATCAGTCACACACTCCTTAAATTAGAATTACTTATATTATACAAAACTCAATTCAGAATAACATTTCATGTGGTTATCTAATAGTTTGTTTATCTAATATATAAGCAGGGAATTAAATATTTAATCTTGTATCATGAATAGGCTAGAATTAAGCGTGATTTATAAAACTTTCCTACTTGAGCCTGAGTAGTTTAATGTACATCAATAGTATAATAAAATTATTATTAATTAGAGAACGAGGAGATAGTATAATGACAATTTTTGATATGCCTAATTATTTATGGATTACTATCTTAGCAATGATTTTGTTAACAGTATTCTGTACTCTTGTTTTACATAAATGGTTTTCGGCCGCAATCATCACATTTGTAGTTTTAGCATTATTAGCATTCTTTATTCCAAATTTCCATGATATTTCTTATCAACCTTTGTTAGGTTATGCTGCCTTTTTAGCTATAATGAGTTTAATCATAAGTTTCTTATTGTGGTTCTTTACTCGTAAATGGCGACGTGAGCGTAAGAAAAATAAACTTGAGAAAGAAATTCGTAAATATGAAGATGATGACGATTTTAAAAAGTCGAGACATCGTTTTCGTAAATAAAATTTTTTAAAGACTCCGCACATTCGGTAATTCGAAAGTGTTGAGTCTTTTTTATTTAACGCTCTTACTATTAATTTTTTAAAATCACTACTATAATAGAAAGATGATAACAAAAACAATTTAATGTTAAATTTTATTATATAAATATTTAATTCATTTAAAGTGGAAGGATGCTTCTATGATGTTTAAAACAATCATTTCCAAAATATTGCAAATGATGATTGTTCTGTTTGTAATCACAACGCTCACATTTATTCTGATGAAATTATCACCAGGTAATCCTGTTAATAAAATCCTTCATCTTGATACAACTCAGGTTTCTCAATCCCAAATTCAAGCAACAGAACAGAAATTAGGTTTAAATGACTCTATATTTGTTCAATGGTGGCACTGGATGAGTCATTTATTACACTTCAATTTAGGTACAAGTTTTCAAACTAATGAACCAGTAACACAAGAAATCGCAGGTTATATTGGCCCAACATTGATTATTACCTTTGGCACTCTAATTGTATCTATGATTATTTCTATACCATTAGGTATTTTTGCGGCATTAAACTATCACAAAACTTTAGATCACTTGATACGTATTTTTACTTCTCTTTCGGTAAGCTTACCTTCATTTTTTATTGGATTAATTTTATTATTTATTTTTAATCAAAAACTCAATCTCTTACCAACATCGGAGGAGGGGTCTATAGACATATATGTATTACCTATACTTACAATGAGCATTGGAATGTGTGCATATTATATTCGACTCATTCGATCTAATTTATTAGAACAATACCAAAGTCCAATTGTGGAAGCCTCTAGGTTACGAGGAATGTCAGAACGTTATATTTTATTTAACGACATCTTTAAACCTTCATTACTTACCATTATCCCATTATTAGGTTTATCAGTAGGTAGTTTAATAGAGGGCACTGTAGTCATTGAAAACTTATTCGATATTCCAGGTTTAGGTTACATTTTAGTAGATAGCATCAAATCAAGAGACTATCCTTTAATACAAGGTTGCGTTTTATTTATAGGCTGTTTCGTAGTGATTATCAATACGATTGCAGATATTTTAAGTTTGATGATGGATCCTAAACAACGTTATAACTATAAAGATGGAATAAATATTTTCAAATCCTCTCGCCAAAGCCAGCATAGACAAGAAGGTGATCGTCATGAAGCGTAAACTAGCCAACCGTAATTATATTTTTTATGTGTTTGGTATTTATATCTTTATAATCATTGCCTTACAATTATTTGTAAGTCAGACGCAGCTTTCAATGTTCATTTATCAGAGACGTTTAAACCTATAAGCTTCAAACATTTATTAGGCACTGACGATTATGGTCGCGATTTGTTTAGCCGTCTTATCATAGGTGCTCGTACAACTTTATTCATTACATTACTTACGTTACTTTTTACTATTTTAATAGGTGTGCCATTGGGTCTTTTGACAGGCTATAAAAAAGGGATTATTGATTCAATCATTATGAGGATTATCGATATCGGTTTAAGTATTCCAGAGTTTGTCATAATGATTGCTTTAGCAAGCTTTTTTCATCCAAGTATATGGAATTTAGTCATTGCGATTACACTTATTAAATGGATGAATTATACAAGTGTAACGAGAGGGATTGTTAATTCTGAAATGAATTATTCCTATATCAAAATGGCTAAACTATTCAATGTTTCAACTTTTAATATTTTATTTAAACATTTATTACCAAAGGTCATACCATCTATTTTGGTCATTATGGTAGTTGATTTCGGTAAAATTATATTATACATTAGTTCGCTATCATTCTTAGGATTAGGGGCGCAACCGCCTTCTCCTGAATGGGGAGCTATGCTGCAAGCAGGACGAAATTTCATCACGTCTCATCCTATTATGATTATTGCACCAGCCACACTTATTTCAATCACAATATTGTTATTCAATCTTACTGGTGGTGCAATTCGAGACCGCTTATTAGAGAAGAGAGGTGCCGAGTTTGACTCTTTTAAAAATTAAAAATCTTAACATTAGCGATCTAAACGGTACAAGTTTAATTAAAAACCTAAACTTAGATGTTCGCAAAGGAATTTTAAATGTAATTATTGGAGAAAGTGGGGCAGGTAAAAGTCTCACAGCTAGAGCACTGTTAAATTATTTACCTAAAGGTCTTGATATGAATTTTACGGAATATCAATTTGAGAATAATGAGGCTCGGGACATAAAAAAATTTTTAGGTAAGGACATTGGTTATATTTCTCAAAATTACGCTCAAAGCTTTAACGAACATACTCGTTTAGAAAAACAACTCATCGCAATATACCGTACTCACTATGATGCAAGTCGTTCTGAAGCATTAGAAAAGATAAAGAATGCATTAAAATGGGTGAATTTAGATGATTCTAATATTATAAAAAAATATAGCTTTGAACTTTCAGGTGGTCAGCTAGAACGCGTATATATTGCTAGTGTACTAATGCTAGATCCTAAACTTATTATCGCAGATGAACCTGTAGCTTCATTAGATGTGGTTAATGGTCATAAAATAATGCAACTGCTTCAACACATTGTCAAAGATCATCATAATACGGTACTACTTATTACACATAATATGAATCATGTCCTTCGTTATGGAGATTATTTTACTGTTATGAAGCGTGGGGAAGTGGTAGAGACTGGTGAAGTTGGCAACCTCTTAGAAAATAGAGTATCTCATTCCTATACAAAACAATTATTAGAAAACAGAAATACCTTGAGTCAAAGGGAGATAAATGAATAATGATAAGATTACAAAACGTCTATTATGAATATAGTAAAAATCATCCAGTACTTAATGGTATTAATTTAGACATTAAAGAAAATGAAAAGGTAGGTATTCTAGGCGAGAGCGGGGCAGGTAAAACTACCTAGTTAAACTAATATTAAATGAGATCAAATCTATAAGAGGTAAAGTTAATGTAGATTCCAAACGTGTATTGCCTATATATCAACATGCATTTGAAAGTTTTGATAGACACTATACAATTCAACAATCATTAGAGGAGCCCCTTATTTATTACAATAAAGTTAAAACTTCATTTATAAAAGAACAAATTTTAAATTATTTAGATGCTTTTCACTTATCTCATCAATTGTTGCAAAAGTATCCCAATGAGGTAAGCGGCGGTCAATTGCAGAGATTAAATATTATAAGAACTTTACTAGCTCAACCAGACATCTTGATATGCGATGAAATAACATCAAATCTTGATGTTATCGCAGAACAAAAGGTAATTGATTTCTTATTGAAATCCGAAATAGACATACCTCAAACGATGATTGTTATATCACATGATTTATCAGTGTTGCAACGTTTAACAAATCGAATTATCGTTTTAAAAGATGAATTAATTGTTGATGATTTCAAAACAAATGAATTATTTGATTCTGAACGTAATGAGTACACTAAATTATTAATTGAAACATTTGAATAATAGAAACTCCCCGCTTAATACATGCTTGATATTGAGTGGGGAGTTTTATATTGATTTTTATGTTCTACGATTAATACCTCTTAAAGATATTTATCTAAGACATTACAAATTGCTTCATTAGTATTATTTATAACTTCTATATTAGGGTTCTTTAAAAAAGATTGATACTCTACATTAGCATTTGAGACGAAATAACCATGAGAAGCATTATTTAACATATGTATATCATTATGATCATTGCCGAATGCGATATAATCCGCATCAGCACCTAATATGTACTGAATCGTCGTATGCTTATCTATACCTTGAGCAGTAACATCAATGTACGATTCATTGTAATGGTGTATAAGCTCAACTCCATTAGATTCAGTTTCTAAAGTATTAGCAATAGTATCAAATTCTTCAGATTTAATATTTAAAAGTATAGCCTTAATCGGGTCCTTTATAGCATCCATATGTATAGATTGTGCCGTACGATTAGGGTCTATACGCTGATATAATTCAGTATCAGCATTTAGATTTGTCGAGTAATTGAATTTATCATCAATGATATACGTTAAATTGTATTGCTTAATGATTTGTTTGATAAGCGTGATATCATGAACGTCTATTTCCGAAATGATTTCGATTTGTCCGTTTTGAGAAATAATAGCTCCATTTCCACCAATTAAAGTATAATCCGCAAATTCAGGAATTACTGGTAGCAAATCTCTTATAGGACGTGCAGATGCGAATATTACATTATTGTGAGCATTTTTGAGTTTTACAAGCCGATGTTTAATAGATTGGTCAACATGATGACCATCAAAACAAATTGTACCATCTATATCAAAAATAAAATTCATTATCGAGTCACTCCAAATTTAGTAATAATGAATTCAGTATAGCATACAAAATACATCAAAATGATTAACTATAGCTACACATTAGATTTATAAGTGTGAATACATATATAGTTGCAATTTCTATTAACTAATATCATAAAGGATAAGATTTTAGAAACATATGCGTTGAGTAATGATTGTAATCCAGCTTACTAATAATGTAAGACAATAGAGAAATAAAACAAATAGTTAAACAACAAATAACGCGAGTAAGTAATATTTTATAGACGACAGGTAAGGTCCTCTGAACAAATATACATAACTTCCTATAATATATATTATGTAAACTAAAATATTTAAAATCATATAACATTACATAACGTGTCGGCCAGTCTTAATATTGTACATATGTATGTAACTTATACTACTTAAAATCACATTATTAGTTCGTTTTATAAATATGCTAATGCAACTAGTAATAATTATTCTGAGTCAGCTATATATTAGATTTTATAGTTTGTTATGCGAGATACAATCACACGCACTCGTTATAACTTATCATATGTAGTTATGTTTTAAGTAATTGCTATAAGTTATTTGAATATTATTTTCTGCAAAAGCATTAATCAATATTGGATAGCTATATTTAATACAATAGCAGATTATAAGCTCGTTATATCTTATGTATATCCCAAATTACCTTCAATATCTTTGTTGTAATATGTTTTAAGCATGGCATAATATACCCTTAAATTGCTTGTTTTAAAGCAATTACATCTTTATAGTTTACATAATATTTTTATAATCACCTATACATTGTAACTAACTTTAAATATCCATACTTTACAGTTGCTTAAATTAATAAACTCACATAAAACTATTTAGAATAAGTAAATAATATAATTTAAACTTTAAGCTCCTTTAAAAGACTACATCATTAAACTTTGTAATTCTCTTTTTATCTAAACATTTATATAAATCATAACTTTTACAGGTATAAAAACTTTATTAAAAATTAATCTAAGAGCATTATTGTGCAATAAAAATAATATGCTATTATTAAATGTGTAGGGAACAACATGATTTCGACAACTAAGATTTATATTCTACCTACACTAGCCAGTTAGAGTTTTCCAACCCTTCTCTAATATGGCAAAAGAGCATATTGGCTCTATCCCAATATGCTCTCAATATTAAATATATAGATAATTATTTTTTCACCTTACTACGTATACGATCTAATGTCGTGAATAACCAATATTTCACTTTATTAATTGGTTTATAGAAATCTCCGATTAATTCTTCAATTTGAACATTAAATCCTCTCTTGAAGCGATAAACGCCATAATCTTCACTATCTTTAGTAAAGTCTCCAGATAAACCATAGAAATTATATCTCGCATAACCATTATCAAAGCAATAATTTATCATATGCCAGTGCATTGCATAAGGTCCCATATACTGGTTGAACTTTTCTGAAGAACCTCCAGAGAAATAATTGACTTCATATGCATTAGCAAAGTATACACCTGAAGCTAAGTTTAAAATAGATCCCTCAGTTTGACGAATTTCACTAGCATTGAGTAATTCTTTTTTGTCATGCTCAATTTGTTTATCTAATTCGGCAATTTTTCTTAATTGCTTATCATTTTTATTTTCTTTAGCCATCATGTCATCACGACGATTTTCTTTATCATTTAAAGAGTGTTGAACTTTTTCTATGTATTCATCTAAGTCTATATAAGCTAATGGTAAAAGAGCTTTGTCGCCATAGTGATCAATGAAGTTATAGAAATATTGATCTGTTTTAGATACAAAACCTGTTCTAGCTTCAGTTTCACGATATAAATCTAAGAATATATCAAATTCATCTCTCTTAAGAAATCTCACTTTAATTCCGTAGTTTATCGCTTTATTGATATTTCTTTTACGTTGACTATCAAATTCCTTTTTCAAAGAAGAAGGTGTCTTACCTTCTAAATCTAAAACGCCCATCCATCTTACTTGGCTAGAAGTATCATATTCAGTTGTGAAACCATGATGTTCATAACCATGTGATTTAAAGAGATTAACTAAAGCGTCGTTCTTCTCAGTTAAAGGATTGATATCTTTATCATAGACTCTATATATCCAATATGGATCTAGTTTTACATATAAACATTGATGTTGGTGTAGATAATTTTCCAATTCTCTTAAATAAAAATCAACTAACCCCAAATCTGAATAATCCATAACTGGACCACGATTTGAATAATATACATAACTTCCCATTGTAGGAATTTTAGAGAAAAGACTTGCTGCGATTACTCTATTGTCATCATCTTTAACACCTAATAATACAACTTGGAATCCATCTGCTTCACGCGTAGCAATATTTTCCTTCACCTGAAAATAATGGCTTTCTAACGATGGATTTTGTACAAAGTTTTCGAATTCTTTAACTGTTAACTCTGTAAATTTCATAATTAGATAATTCCCTTCCTAAAAAAATCTATTTCTTTAACTTTTTAAGTGCGTTATAGATTGCATACATAGGTTTATTGATTGGCTTGATAAAATCACCTACATATTCAATAACATCAGCATTATAGCCTTTTTTGAACTTAATTACTCCTACATCTTCAGCGTCTTCACTGAAGTCCCCACTAACTCCATAAAAATTATAACGGTTAATTCCATGTTCTAAAGCATAGTTTATCATTTTCCATTGAATTGCATAACTTCCGGCATAGTGACGATAACGATTCGATGTGCCACCTGCGTAATAAACAACTTCAAACGGATTAATGAAGAAATATCCAGCTGAAATAGGTAATTCATTACCATGTTCTTGTTGTAAGTTTTTAGCTTCATCAATTTTTTGTTGATTTGCATCTAATTGTTGTTGAAGATTATCTCTTTTGTTATAAGCTTTCTTATTATCAGGTCTCTTCTCAATATCTTTGAGCGCCTTATTTAAATCTTTATTAAGAACATCTCTTTCATTATTAAGTTCTTCAATATACTCATCGAAGTCAACATATGCTAATGGTACTAATACTCTATCTTTAAAGTATTTTAATCGATTATAATAGAAACTATCATCTCTATCGGCGAACTCTTTCGTTTCTGTAGTATCTTCCATAAATGATCTAAAGATAGGTAATTCATCTTCGGATAGGAAACGGACTTTGACACCATTTTTTTGTACTTTCTTAGTATTACGCTTTCTTAAACTATCCATTCCTTTGAGTACATCTTTAGCCGTTTTATCTTTTAAATCTAAAACTGAATGATATCTTACTTGTAAGATAGGATGGAAGCCTTTATGAAAGCCTTCATGTTCAAATCCTAATTCTTCCATCTTATTGAAAAACCAATCATGGCCAGCATTTCCAATAATTTCACCGTCATGATTTAAGTATTGATAAGGAAGATAAGGGTCAACTCTTAGATAAAGACAATTATGCTTTTTTACATATTTACTTAATTCATTAAAGAAAAAGTGAACAAGCTCTTTATTATCATAATCAATCACTGGCCCGCGATTTGAGTAAAAATATTTAAAAATTTTCATTACAGGTACAGCAGTTAATAAACATGCTGCAATCACTTGGTTGTCATTATTTTTAATTCCTACGAGATGTGAATCCGTACCTTCAGCAACTTTAAGTTCATAATTACCTTCCATCTGAGTAAAATGGCTATAAGGCATTTGATCAGTAAAGTCACTAAATTCTTTAGCTGTTAAATTCGTAAACTTCATTATCATAACTCCTATTAATATCTTTATAACTCTCTTTATTTAACATTAAGGATGATAGATTGTTGTTAAATATAAATAGTATGAAACTGTATGATTATATATGTATTCTATACTTCTAATCTAGACAAGTATACAATAGTTATACCCAAAACTAAAATGTTAACTAATTTAAAAATTGCACTAAATTGGTAATCTACATTAGATTTGAATAATTATGTAAAAAATAATATGGACTAAACAAAGGTTTGAGCCCATATTATTTTGTGACCAGTTTTATTTTAATGCATTTACAAGTGCTTTACCAATGACTTCACTTGATTGAGGGTTTTGACCAGTAATAAACTTACGATCTTCTTCTAAATGAGATGTAAAATCATTACTTGTAACAAAATCAGCACCTTGTTCTTCTAATTTAGATTGCGTTAAAAATGGTACTTTTTCTTCTAAGCCCATTGCCTTTTCTTCACTATCAGTAAAAGCAGTTAAGCGTATACCATCTACAAGATATTTACCATTACTTGTTTTAACACCAACAAATGCACTTGGTCCATGACAAACTGATGAAATAATTTTGTCATGATCTCTAAAATGTACTAAAATATTCGCCAGTTTTTCATTATTTGCGAAATCAAAGACTGTACCATGCCCTCCTGGTAAATAAATGGCATCATACTCGTCTACATTTATCTCTTCAATACTAGGTGTAGTATTCAAATGCGAAGTAAATGAAGTATATTTGTTTAATAACTCATCAGAGGTGGAATTAGGGTCTAAATTAACCTTACCACCTTTAATTGATGCTATATCTACATCAATGCCTTCATTTTTCAGAATATCATAAGGTTCTCCAGCTTCTTCTAACCATAAACCTGTTTCTGTACCATCAGGATATTGACTAGTGCTAGTTAGAACGAATAATACTTTTTTACTCATTCACTCTCACCTCTTTAACTTGTTATAAAATTAATTTACCCTGTTTAGCTGTGAAATATTCAAATATAAAATTAAAATAACTACCGTAAAATATGAATAAAGGTTGGGATAAAATGAGTGCCCCAACCTTATAAACATTACTTTTAAATTTGATCAAGGGTCATTCTAATACTTCGTAAATATTGAAACGTCTCATCAGGTTTATTCTCAGCGAATTTTTTTACTATTTCACTGCCGATTACTACGCCATCTGCTATACGCCCAATATCTTTCACGTGTTCTTGATTTCTAATCCCAAATCCAGCAACTACTGGTACATCGGTTACACCTTTAATTAATTGGATCTTTCTTTGTAATTCAGGATGAAATTGGCCGTTTTCTCCAGTAGTCGCATTCATCGTAACCGTGTAAATAAAACCTTCTGCCTTTTTAGCAATTCTCTCAATTCTATCCTTTGAAGTCGTCATTGCTATAATTGAAATTATTTTAATGTTTTTATTTGGGTAGTCTTTTTTAAACTTTTGAGTTAATTCAAAAGGCAAATCTGGAATAATTAGACCATATACGCCTGCTTCCTCACATTTCTTTAAAAATTCATTCTCTCCATATGAAGAGATAATATTATAATAGGTCATCAATACATACTTAGAACTTATAGTTTCTTTATATTGAATTAGCTTTTCAAATATAAAATTAATATTCACGCCTGCTTCAATAGCCTTCGCTCCAGCGTTCATTATTGTTGAGCCGTCTGCTACTGGATCTGAAAAAGGGACACCAATTTCTATAATATCAGCACCTGCTTCACTCAGTGTCTTTAAATTTTCAATAAACTTTAAATCTCCCATTATGTAAGGGATAAATAACTTACTCATCTTTCTCACCACGACTTTCAGTATAATTTCTAATTGTTTCCATGTCTTTATCCCCTCTACCGGAGACAGTAATAACAATGATTTCATCTTTTTTCATTGATGGAGCTAACTTTTCAACATAACTAATCGCATGAGCACTTTCAATTGCGGGGATAATACCTTCAGCTCTAGAAAATCTTATTAGAGCTTCCATGGCTTCTTCATCACTTGCATTTACGTATTTTACTCGTCCTATATCATTATAGTATGAATGCTCCGGACCTATACCTGGGTAATCTAGTCCAGCTGAAATAGAATGCGCTAGCTTTATTTGACCGTAATCGTCTTGAATCAGATACATCTTAGATCCATGTAGCACACCCGGTCTTCCCTTTCCTATAGCTAAAGCATGTTTATTTGAGTTAACTCCTTTACCTGCAGCTTCAACCCCGTAAAGTTTTACATCATCATTAATAAACGAATAAAAAGTTCCAATAGCGTTAGAACCCCCACCGACACATGCTACTAGAGCATCCGGTAAGCGCCCTTCTTTATATTTAATTTGTGTTTTGATTTCACTTCCAATGACACTTTGAAAATCTCTAACCATTGTAGGAAAAGGATCAGGTCCTAAAGCTGAACCTAATAAATAATGAGTATCGTCCACATGGCTTACCCAATATTTGAGAGCCCTATTAACTGCATCAGATAATGTTCCTTGACCATCTTCTACTGAAACAACTTTTGCACCTAGAAGTTCCATTCTAAACACGTTCAATTGTTGCCTTTTAACATCTTCTTTCCCCATAAAAACGATGAGTTCCATATCGAATAAAGCAGCTACTGTGGCACTCGCAACACCATGTTGTCCTGCACCTGTCTCTGCGACTAACTTAGTTTTTCCCATACGCTTCGCTAACAGTGCTTGACCTAGAGCGTTATTAATCTTATGAGCCCCAGTATGATTTAAATCTTCACGTTTTAAATAGATTTTTGCTCCACCTAACTGTTCGGTAAATGATTTAGCATAGGTCAGTGGCGTTTCTCTTCCAACATAGTCTTTAAAATAACTTGCGAGTTCATCTTGAAATGTTTGGTCTTGTTTAGCTTGTTGATAAGCTTTTTTAAGTTCTATAATTGCAGGCATAAGTGTTTCAGGCACATATTGACCACCATAATCACCGAAAAAGCCTAGTTCGTCAGCTTCTGTTTGTATGTTCATCTCTTTCATCTCCTTTAATGATTTCAATCATTTTTGTCATTTTATCCAAATCTTTTACACCATTAGTCTCAATTCCACTAGCTATATCATATCCACACTGACCTAAATTAAGGTGTTTAAGTTCCTTAATGTTATTTTTATCTAAACCTCCAGCTATTAAAAACCTTGATTCTCGAATATTATTAAGTATATTCCAATCGAATGAATCACCCGTACCACCGTAATTTTGAGATGGCGTATCAATGATAAATAAATCAACAGCTTTTTCATATTTCTCAATATTTCTATTTAAATCATTATCGGCTGGAAGTGCTTTGATTATTTTAATTGTGGAATTTAAATTTCTAATTGCTTCTATGAATTGAATAGATTCATTTCCATGAAGTTGCACGACATTGATATGAGTCTCTCTGAGGATTTGTTTTACTAATTCCAATGTTGGATTTACTAAGACTACAACGCGATTAATATAATCTGGAACTAGCTTGGATAAAAATTTTAATTGATTAATACTTATATGTCGCTTACTTTCAGGAAAATGAATAAACCCTACTGCATCAACATTTAAATTTTTAACCTTTTGAATATCTTCTTCACTTTTAAAACCGCAAAATTTTAAAATCATTGATAAATTTTCTCCAATTTTAAGCTTGGTAAAAATACACTTAAGTCGTTACATTTCATTAATGATTCTCCTACTAGTAAGCCATCAATACCTGAGTGTAGAATGTGCTCAACATCACGAGTGCTATGAATACCGCTTTCTGAGATATAATGAAAACCTTTCTTTTTAAAATTTAAGATTTGGTTTGTATGTTCAACGTTAGTAATAAAACGTTTCAAATCTCGATTATTGACTCCAATAATTTTCGGTGATAATTGATGAGCTCTCTCTAATTCATTTTTATCATGTACCTCAACTAAAACTTCTAAGTTTAGTTCCGTTGCATAACCATATAGAGTTTTTAGCTCTATGTCTGTAAGAATGTTAAAGATAAGTAAGACAATTGAAGCGCCTGCTTTCTTAGCCACATCAATTTGAATTTTATCAACAATAAAATCTTTACATAGTACTGGTAAAGTCGTTTGGACTGTTAGTTCTCTTAATCGTTCGAAACTACCGCCAAAGTATTTTTCATCAGTTAAAATCGAAATTGCATTCGCACCATATAATTCATAATCTTTGACTTGGTCTATCAGGTTTCTTTTAGGTAATTGCTTTAGAGTTGGACTTTTTGACTTTATTTCTGCGATCACTGATAACTTTTTGTCATTTTTTAAAGCTTCAATTAACTTTTTCTTATTTGAAACATCTACGTGTTCAAGTTCTTCTAATTTATGCCTATAATATCCCGCGTCGATTAAGTCCTTTTTATAATTAACTATTTCGTTAAGAATTGTCATGATTACACCCCCATCTTTAAATATTGTTTGATAGCTTGACCACTCTCTATAAGATGACGAGCTAATTTAATACCAGAGCGAATATCTTCTACTTTCTCAGCCACATAAAGAGCAATTGCTGCATTGAGTATAACGACATCTCTTTTGCTCGATTGATCGTTTCCATTTAATATATTTATGGCTATATTCTTATTTTCTTCAGGTGTTCCACCTTTTAGTGCGTCATTTTCAGCAGAAGCTAAACCGTAATCTTTAGCATTAATAGTGTACTGTTTGATAGGTTTATCTTGGTTAATTTCATAAATGATATTGTCACCCGACAATGTTGCTTCATCCATACCATTGGCACCATGAATGACTATAGCTCTCTTTCTACCTAAATCTTTAATTGTTTGAGCAATCTTAGCTAGTTGCGTTACATCATAGACACCCATCACTTGATAAGTAAGTTTGAAAGGATTGATAAGCGGCCCTACTAAATTAAATATAGTTGGAGACTTTATTTGCTTTCTAATAGGTTGAATGTATTTCATAATTGGATACGTATCTGTAGCACTAATGAAAGAGAGTCCCCTAGTATTTAAGTGATCTATCACACTAGCCACTTTACTTGTTTGAATCCCCATCGCTTGAAGAACATCGGTACTACCTGAATGAGATGTAATACTTTTATTGCCATGCTTAACAACTGGAACACCGGCGCTTGCTACTATGAATGCTACAGTAGTTGATATATTGAAACTGTTTGAACCATCTCCTCCGGTACCACAAACACACATAGCTCCTTCGTAGTATGGTTGAACTGGATACATTGTACATATAAGATGTTTAACTAAATATGTTAGTTCATTTTGATACATTTCCTTTTGAGTGTAAGACTTTAATAACTTAAGTTTATTGTCTTCATTCACGTTTGGATTTAGTAGAATATCGATAAATTCCTTCATACTCTCTTCCGTTAACTGTTTATTCTCTTCAATATCTTTTAATAATTTCATTTTTAACTACCTTTCATTGCTAGTCTTACAAAGTTATTAATTATTTGTTCTCCATGTTCTGTTGCAAAGGATTCAGGGTGATATTGTATTCCGTAATGCTTTTTATATTTATGTTGAAATGACTGTATACAATCTAATGTTTGACCAGTAATTTCCAGATCAGATGGAAATGTTATAGGATTACTTATTAATGAGTGATATCGCATTATTTTAAAATGATTAGCTAAACCTTTATACAAAGGTGTAGGTTTAACTATTTCTAAATCATCCACTTTACCATGCATAATTTTTCGACCTTGTATAACGTCTCCTCCGTAATAACATGTCAATGCTTGTGATCCTAAGCAGACACCTAATATCGGTTTATTTTCGAAATATTCAATTAATTCAATCAATAAATTATTTTCTAAAGGATGGCCTGGACCTGGAGAAATAATAACTGCTGTGATATTTTTAAGTTCATAAATTCCACTATCATCGGGATATTTAACAATAACATCTGTTCGTTTTGATACTATATCTACAAGGTTATAAGTAAAAGAATCATAGTTATCAATAATTAAAATCATGGAGTAACCTCCAATAAACTCTTTGCTTTCAGTTTAGTTTCTTCAAGTTCTTTTTCAGGTATAGAATCGTAAACTACAACACAACCTGCCTCAATGTTGACTTGTTTATCATCTATGAGCATAGTACGTATAGCAAGTGCGAAATCTAAATTATGATTACAATTGATGTAGCCAACTCCCCCACTATAAATCCCTCTCTTAAAGGGATACGCTTCATAAATTCTTTGAATAGCTCTTAACCTCGGTGCTCCCGAAACTGTGCCTGTAGGTAATAAACTTGCAATAACGCTCATTGGCGATAAATTATCTTTTAATTCACCTACGACTTCACTCACGATATGCATAACATGTTCATATTTCTCAATTTCCATTAATTTTGTGATTTTGGAAGTTCCTATTTTGCTAATCCTATGAATATCATTTCTCCCTAAATCTACTAGCATGCTATGTTCACTTCTCTCTTTTTCATCATTAAGCAGAGCGTGGCTATTTTTCATATCTTCATCTTTATTAGCGCCACGTTTAGTAGTTCCAGCTATCGGATTGGTATAAACAAGCCCATCTTTCACTTTCACGAAACTTTCAGGTGAACTACCTACAACTATTGGAATACTTTTATTCAAATAATACATATATGGACTAGGATTTTGTCTCTTTAATTTTTGATAAAGTTGAAAACTTAATTGTTGTAAATGAGCTGCAAAATGATGCTTATAAAAATATATTCTTGATGGTACAACTTGGAACATATCTCCTTCAGCTATTTTCCTTTTTAATTCTGTTATTATCTGTAAAAATTCTTTTTCTCTTATATTAGTCTTAATTTGACGTTCAGCTATTTCCAACTCTATTTTTTCATAAGCTAAATTGATGTTCTTTAAATCATCAATTCTTTGGTTAACTTTGGCTTCCAACTGAGATTTAGAAGTATCTGAAAATAAATTTGTAGAAACCACATACAATTCATCTTTATAGTGGTCAAAAACATAAGTATCTTCTACTAGATAAAAATTAACGTCATGATCCCTATGGTTATCTAGTTCAATTTCTTGAAGTTTAGGAAACTCATGTCTAACAAAATCAAAACTACATGTTCCAATAAAACCTGAAATAAATGGTAAATGCTTTAATTGCTCATCTTCAATCCTTGCATAATACTTATTAACTAAATTTTTAAATAATCGTAAGGGTGTTCATTCACTACTTTACTTTCTTCTTTTGTTTTAATATTCAATTGATTATCATCAAGAGTAACTGAACCGTAGTCTTCTAAAACAACTATGGAATACCTTCCTTTTAATTTGTCTTGATTTGTACTTTCAAATATTATTTTTGTTTCTCCTAATTGTGCTAAAGCTTCAGGAGTCATCAGCGCATTTAGCTTTTTATAAACTACATCCATATTTATTCTCCTTTTCATTAAAAAAATCAGCCTCCTTGTGAAAAAGGACGCTGACGCGCGGTACCACCTTATTTAGCCGAATATTAAAAATATTCTGAACTCACTCTACATACTTATTTTTTTATTCCGCAAAACCCAACTTCTTTAAAGTAGGTGTTAGTTTACATCAACCACTAACTTTCTGTCACTACCTCATCTTTAAGTACTACATTTTGCTTAAAAAAACACCACAATAACACTCATCTCTCAATAAGGACGCGTTACCGTGGTGCCACCTTAGTTAACAAATTTATTTGTTCACTTTTAAATTATTCAATTATGATTTGAAAGCCCACTTCGTTTACTGCATCGTGCTAATTTACATCAACCATTAGCTTTCTTAATGCTACAAATTGCAATAACTACTTATCTGTTCAAATTGTCTAACTTTTCTAACAATTCAGTATCATACATTTTAGAGTTAACTTTGTCAATATAAATTTACACTTTTATTCATTGATGGGTGATAAACAATAAGCATAAAGTAAATCTTGAGTGGCATTAATTGAATCTATATGCGTTCTCTCCATCGCATGCGAAGATTCAATACCTGCTCCGAATAAACCATGACGAATATCAGCACCAGCTTTCAAAGCTGCTGAGGCATCTGAAATATAATATGGATAAATATCAACTTTATACGGAATCTCGTTAATTTTACAAAGGTTAACGAGATGATTTTTTAATGCTTTATGATATGGACCAGATCCATCTTTTGCGCAAATTGAAACAGTGTGCTCATCAGAATTTTGACCATCTCCAAGCGCTCCCATATCTAAAGCTATAAATTCGACTATATCTTCAGAAATGCTTGAATTTGCGCCATACCCTATTTCTTCGTTGTTAGAAATATAAAATTGTGTTGAGTGTGGTAATTCCGTACCTTCGTTTTTAAGTTTTTTTAAAAGTTCTAGAATCATTCCGACACTCGCTTTATCATCTAGATGTCTAGACTTAATAAATCCTGATTGAGTGATAACTGTTCTAGGATCAAATGATATAAAATCACCCACTTCTATGCCTAAATCTCTTGTTTCTTGAGCGTTATGAGTTATTTCATCAATTCGTACTTCCATATGTTCTTGATCTCTTGGAATATTGTGATTATCTTTGTAAACATGGACACTTGTTTCATGTAGACAAATAGTTCCTGAGAACAATTGACCATTTTGAGTTTGAATTTCACAATACTCTCCCTCTATAGCATTAAAGTGAAATCCACCTATTAAATCTAACGCTAATCTACCATTTTCTTTAATCTCTTTAACCATTGCTCCCAATGTATCCACGTGTGCAGTTATACAACGCTTTTCGTTTTTATTTATACCATCAACTGTAATAAGGAGTCCGCCTTTATTAGTAACTACTGTAGGATAACCTAGTTCTTCAACATAGTTTTTAACATAATTAATCGCTTCATCAGCATTACCAGATGGACTGCTAATTTCAGTTAACGTTTTTATAGTTTCTAAAATTCCAGTCATATTATCCCCCTTTTACAACTTAAATTACTTTTATTTTAAACTAAATCTTCCTCATACTCTAACAATTATGAATAATTATTTAGAGTATTGCTTACTTCTCTTCTCTCATTTACAATGATACTATTCTGAATATTTCGAAATAAGGTGATTGTTAATGCAACACATATTATTTGTTGGTCTTGGTCTTATTGGTGGTAGTTTAGCTAGTAATTTAAAATATTATAATTCAGATATAACAATTATGGCTTTTGATGCTAACGAAACTCAGCTAGATAAAGCGTTGTCCATTGGTATAATTTATAAAAAAATAGCTGATTATAAAACGGCAATTGAACAAGCTGATGTGATTGTTTATGCTACGCCTGTTGAACAAACTATTAAGTATCTATCAAAGCTACCTAATTATAATACTAAGCCTCATTTGATAGTAACCGATACTGGAAGTACTAAATCTACAATTCAAACTTTTGAAAAGCAATTATTGGACAGTAATATTCATTTAGTTGGCGGTCATCCTATGGCAGGTAGCCACAAATCTGGAGTATTAAACTCTAAAAAACATTTATTCGAAAATGCCTATTACATTCTCGTATTTAATGAAAAAGAAAATCAAGAAGCAGCTGATTATTTACAAAACTTATTTAAACATACTTTAGCTAAGTTTATTACAACAAGTGCAGATGAACATGATTTTGTAACTGGTATAGTCAGTCATGTACCTCATATTATTGCATCTAGTTTAGTGCACTTAAGTGCCACTCATGTTGATAAGCACGCATTAGTAGAAAAATTGGCTGCTGGAGGCTTCAGAGATATCACTCGAATTGCTAGTAGTAATGCTCAAATGTGGAAAGATATCATTTTAAATAATCAAACACATATTTTGTCTTTATTAAGTGAGCTGAAAAATCAAATTACAACCATTGAAAATATGATACATTCTCACAATGACGAAAACATTTACGATTTCTTTGCTAAAGCTAAAAACTATCGAGATCATCTCCCCGCTAAACAACGAGGAGCACTCTCTGTGGCGTATGATCTATATGTAGATATTCCGGATAAACCGGGTATGATAAGTAAAGTTACACATATCTTATGTTTACATAATATTTCTATAAGAAACCTTAAAATTTTAGAAGTACGTGAAGATATTTATGGTGCATTACAAATAAGCTTCAAAAACCCTGAAGATCGAGAACGTGGTATCAAAGCTTTAAAGAACTTCGATACTTATATTGAATAATTTAAATCCCCTAAAGTGTGACAAATAACATGTCGTTCACCGCTTTAGGGGATTATCTCTGAATTTTTAACGTTAATCATCTACATTTTGTGACCAGCCATAAGTCCTAATCGACCATGCTTAGTCCCTGCTTCAGTATAAGATGTCGCTTTAGAAACGATACCTCTGCCATATTTTAAGTGTAAATGGTCAATTGTTTTAGCTAGTTTTTCATCTCGCTTACGCTCATACTCATCAATAAATAAATTTAACTGACGATCTTGTTCATCTACAAACTGTGTTAAAGATACACTTAGCGTCCTATACAACGCATTTTTATCACATAATCGATTCGCAAAATAATTAATCACTTTAAAAATATCTCTTTCTAAATTTGTAGGATCTTCTAGCGTGTACTGCTTATGTACACCGCCATCATCAGCATAACCAAAGGAAAAATGTATCGTACGTGCTAATTTTTTCTGTGCTCTTAATCTACTTGCTACATCTTCAATGAGTTCTTGCATGACTACTTTTGATTCCTCAAATCGATAATCTCTCATCAAAATTTGGCTTTTACATATTGAAGGATTTGTTACTTTATATTTTTCTCTTACTTTACTTTGATCAATACCGTTAGCATGTAAATGCATATCTACACCTAAAATACCAAAATCTCTTTTTAAATAGCGATACGGATATTGGGCTAAATCCCCAATTGTAAATATTCCTCGCTTATTTAATTTCGCTTCAGTGCGTTTATTAATACCCCAGAAATCTCTTAATGGTTGAATAGGCCATAACTTGTTAGGCACATCTTGATATCGCCATTCTGCAATTCCATCTTCTGTATGTTTTGCTTCTATATCCATTGCTATTTTGCTCAATAACATATTAGATCCTATACCAACAGTACAATGAATACCTGTTTCTTCTAATATTTCTTTTTTTAATCGTTCGCAAAACGCATAAACTGTAGAACTAAATCTATGATAGCTATCAGTAACATCCATAAAAAATTCGTCAATACTATATTGATGTAAGTCTTCAGGTGGCACGTAACGTAATGCAATTTTTGAAATAGCAACAGAAACATTTAAATACTTTCTCATACTTGGATTAATAATATAAATATCATTTCGATGTGGTATTTCAAAAAGTCTAGATCCAGTTTTTATACCTATTTCTTTCAATTTTGGTGTAGCAGCTAACACTACTGACCCCTGTCTTTTCGTATCAGCTACTACTGCTAGCTTGGTTTCTAAAGGATCTAAGCCCTTTTCCATACATGAAACACTCGCAAAAAAGCTCTTCTGATCAATGCATAATACATCTCTATCCTCTAATAGATTATAGTCATACATAACTATGCCTCCCTTACAAAATATATTATATACGAACACACGTTCTTATTCAATACAAACAAGAACGAATGTTCTATTTTATTTAAATCTCTACCATGAATTTCGTGATATACTAAAGAAGACATTTCTATTTAATTAAGGAGGATGCATATTATGCCAATCGTGAATGTAAAGTTATTAGAAGGACGCACAGATGAGCAATTAAAGGATTTAGTTAGTGAAGTTACGCATGCAGTAGAAAAAACTACTGGAGCAAACAAAGAGGCCATCCACGTCGTAATCGAAGAAATGAAAAAGAGTCACTACGCAGTTGGTGGAGTAAGAAAGTCAGATCAATAAAACGCAAAATCCCTGAAATGAAAGCAAATAATCATAAATGCTAACATCTCAGGGATTCAATTATTTTATCACATATTTTATTTTCTCATCGTCTAAATTTTATTCATCAAAAAAGTCTTGAATCGCTTTTTTATTTTTTTCTTTATTAATTTGAAGCGCGCTACCATCATTATTAGTATTTATATCTTGATACGTGTTTTTAACAGGGACAGTTAATGATTTAACATCTTTATCACCACGAATACCAAAGCTTAATCCAGTTTGGAAAATAGCTGAATTAGGCATATCAGTATTAACATAACCTCTTAAAATACCTGCAACTTTTGGAAGTTTTGCAACAGTATTAAAATTCACTAACTCTTGTTTTAAAGTTTGCATAACTTGTTGTTGACGGCGAACACGCCCGAAATCTCCTTCAGCATCATGACGGAATCTCGCATAACCTAATAGCTCTTTACCATTTAATCTGTGATGACCTTTTTTCAATGAAACGCCTATATTTTCAGACATATCCTTCTCTACGTCTATAGGAACACCATTAGGTTCAAGTTCGTCAACCATTTTCTCAAATCCAGTAAAATCTACAACCGCATAATATTCAGGATTTATACCTAAATTTTTATTAAGCGATTTTCTTAATAACTCAGGTCCACCAAGCGTGTATGCTGCATTAATTTTATATTTATCATAACCAGGAATATCTGCGTAAATATCTCTCATAACAGACATCATTTTCATTTTTTTATTAACATAGTCGTATTGTACAACCATAATTGAGTCCGTGCGAGATTTACCGCTTTGAGCTTTATCTGCTCCAAGAACTAATACAGATATTTTACCATCATTTTTAACGGCTCCATTAAATTTATGCATCTTTACATCTTTAGCGTGCTCTTTTGCATACTTCATACCACTATTATACTGATGAGTGATATAAACAATTATTGTAATAAGAATGATGAGAATGATTAAAATGATAAAAGGTAATTTGCGTAGTCCTTTTTTATTTCGTCGCCTAGAAGGTGTCGATGTTGTGCCAGTGTGACGTCGATACTCTGTTTCTCTATTATCCTTCTGTTCTGTCATATTTACCTACCTTATATCTTCAAAATTACATATCTATATACTATAATTAATATGTATTAACGTTATAGAAAAAGTATTCAAATTGCAAGAGTTTTTTAAATAAATGGTACTACGGTCCAATGAAAGGATGTCATAAATGAATATTAATACGGCATACTTTGCTGGTGGTTGTTTCTGGTGTATGACCAAACCCTTCGATACATTTGATGGTATCGAAAAAGTAACTTCTGGTTATATGGGTGGACAAACGGAGAATCCAACGTACGAAGAAGTTAAAAGTGGTACCACTGGTTATTATGAAACAGTAAAAATTGAATACGATGTGGCACTCTTTTCATATCATAAACTATTGGAAATATTTTTTTCAGTAATTGACCCACTGGATGAAAATGGACAATTTCAAGATAGAGGTTCCCAATATCAAACAGCTATTTTTTACACTAATGAAGACCAAAAGAAATCTGCCGAATCATATATCGAAGCACTTCAAGATAGTTTAAATGCAGATAAAGCAATAGCTACGAAAATCTTACCCGCTTCAACTTTCTACGAAGCTGAAGACTATCATCAAGATTTCTATAAAAAGAATCCCGAACGATATGCTAAAGAACAACAAGATAGAGCAAATTATTATAAATAATGGATAGAAAAATAGCGATAGTACTGAGTCTTTACTTTCAGTACTATCGCTATTATTTTTATTTATGTTGAATGACTCTCATCACTTTCAACATACTTTCCCATAGAGAACTATCTTTACGATAAACTAAAAATCTTGGTTCCCAGTTAGGGCTATACTTTTCTTTATAACGTCTTAAACCTTGGAAACGATATAATCCATTAAAATGTTCAAAGACTCGCCCTGCTAAACGCTCTCTTAAATAAGAGTAATGTAATGTGCCTACATTAGAGAGTGTAGCCATTCCCATGTTAAAGGCTTTATATCCCTTTTCCTGACCCCATAATAACATGTGTAAATAAAGTCCATCCATCAGAGGTAAATCAAGTTCTGGCAACCATCGAATTAAATCGACAGATATAGCATCATTAAAATGCGTAGGCATTAAACTACAGAATGCAATCATCTTACCATGTTCATCTCTCATTACACCTATAGGCGCTTTAGAAAGATATGGTTGTGTGAATTGACCTACAGAGAAATGCATTTCATTTCTACCATCTAACCATCTATCACTCACATATTTGAGTTCATTAAAGAAATCTTGTGAGAATGGTGGTTCAATAATTTCAAAAGAAATATTTAAATCATCAAATTTATTTAATGTCGCTCTAAAGCCACGACGTTTTTTACCTGAAGTTGTGAATGATGTTAAATCAATGATTGCTTCCTCACCCAGTTTGAAAAATTGATTCCCAAAATGATGATAAAGAGGCATATAATTATCACTAACTTGATAGAAAATAATGTCATATCCTCTATATTCTGCGTATTGATAAAATGATTCTAACAATGATTCAAACGTATTTGCATCTCCTATAGGATCTCCTAATACAACTAATGCATTAGATTTATAACGATACATGAGGAATGCTTTTTCATTTTCATGAATAAAACAATCCTTATCGCCACTATAAACAAGATGACTTAAGTAATTGCCACCATATTCATGAATAATGGCTTCACATACTGATAAATCTGTTGTTTGATGTGGACGGTCAAATTTGTAATCAAACAACCATGCAATAAGGCCAACTATTATTATCACGATTAGAATAGTAACCCAGAAGTAATATCTCAATAATGATGTATCTACTTCAATGTGATAAATATCTAATGCATATAAAGTTTCAGCAATTAAAATATGATTTAGATATAAGACAATCACACTAAGTATCAGCATGAGAACTAATTTTCTAAATCGGAAAGGACGCTTGAGCACTTGAGCACGACGGTAAGCTAAAACTAATAAAACAAACATGACTACAAGCCAAGTTAATAATAAGAAAGATGCGTAAGTATAAATTGTAGCTCCTGCAATTAAAATAATAGAAAGCATCGCATAGATAATCGCACGACGCCTCTGTTTAAAAATACCTCTCACATTTAAAATTAATAATAAACAAGCACTCGTATGGATAGATAAAGTTAAATAATAAGCAAAGTGGTTTCCATCGTATAACCCATCATAAACAATCGTTAAATTATTAATGAAGAAAATAATGCTTGTTAAAAATATTAAAATTGCGAGTGAAAATGAAGGTATTTTAGCTAAAATGTCTTTTTGATAAGACATTAAGAATGACGTAAAGTCTTTGGCAGGAACATAATATTTCGAACCTTCAAGATATTTTTTAGCAGTTGTACCAAACTCAAAGGTAGATAAAATGAGTGCAATAATTACTGGAACAAAGTAATAAGCAAATCGATAAAGAAGTAATGCTAGTAATATTCTTTCTTCTGAAACATCTAAAGATTTAAGTCCTAGTAAAACTACTAAATCAAAGGCACCAAATCCACCAGGAATAAAACTCACTAAGCCTGATAACGCCGCAATCACGAAAATACCAATAAACGTCATAAATGACACATGGATACCTACGATAAGTGCAGCAAAGTATAACACAGTAGCTGCCGCCATCCACTCAATACAAGATACAAGTGTACAATATACACCCATAAAACGATTAGACTTATCCGCTGGTTTAGCGATCGTATAAATGATAAATACAGGTAAAAATAGTGCTACAACATATAAAATCCAGCGTACCCATGTGATTTTATCCAACATATGAGATGCGTTGAAAACGTGTAGAACAACTAATATGGATAAGAGACTCAGTCCAGTGAGCATTGAAATTAATATAATCGAAATATAGTGTACAAGTTTCTTAATATCATCTGTATAATTTTTATAAACGAAGGCTCTAACTCCTGCGCCGATAAAGCCACTAAAACCTACGATAGCATTAAGCGCATTGATAATATAACTCACTCTTAATACTTTAGTCACCGACATATTAAGCTTTAATGATTTCACTAAAATAATATCATATAGCGATAAGAGGATGAGAGATGCGCCTCCACCTGCAAATAATAAAACTAGCCACAATCGATTTATTTTGCCAAATTGCATCAAAGTATCTTTAAAATTAATATGAGCTAATTCACGATACAACGTGAAGATGACAAAAATAAATAACGCTGTGGCGAAGATAAATTTTAAGATAGATAATAATTTACTTTTCACTTCTTGCGTCATTTTTTCACTTCAATTCTAATTTAAATCTATTACATGACAAAAATATATCATAAAGAAAGGTTTTATAGAATATAAATTGATAGATAAATACCTAACATTATTGTAATGCTGATATCTTTTCTCTGACTTAGATAAATAGCGATAGCTTTCTTTAATCAGAAATGCACGACAAAATTAGAGTTATTTATCTGATATCAAATTAAAATAATAAAGTTCATATGAAAAACCCCCTATAATTATAGGGGATTTTTAAAAATATTAATTTGCCATTTCTTCTTCTTGTTTAATACTATAATCTCCGGCATCTTCACCATAATAACGATTATATCTTCGTTTAAATAATAAGAATAGATGAGATACCAATACTTTTAGTACAGCATATAATGGGATACCAATGATTACACCCACGACATTCATTAAATTACCTGCACATAACAAGATAAAGATAATTGTTAATGGATGTATTTTAAGTGTTTTACCCATTACGTTTGGAGAGATAAAGTGTCCTTCAAAGAATTGAACGAGTGTCCAAACAATAACTAATTTAAGTAACATCCATGGTGATGTAATGATGGCAATCACGATAGCTGGTGAAATCGCAATCGTTGGCCCTAAGTAAGGAACAACACTTGTTACTGCTGCGATACTAGCTAACACTAATGGATATTTAAGACCAATAATTGAATATCCAATTAATAGTAATACACCTATACAGAAAGAAACAATGATTTGACCTTGAATGTAAGAACCTACTTGAACGCTCATTTTTTCAAGTAAATCATGAAAATCCTTTCTAAATTTAGGTGGCATAATTTTTGTTGAATAATCTTTGAAACGATGACCATCTTTTAGCATAAAGAATAAGATGAATGGCGTCGTTACTATGACAACACCAACGTTTGAAACAGCCTCAGCGAATGACGCAAGCTTAGGTCCAAATCCATCAAAGTACTCTGATAACATCGAAGGAATCTTTTTCTGTGCTGATTCTAACCAATCATTAACTTGACTCATATAACTAGATAAGAAGGAGTTAGTAGTTATCTTCTCAACTGATTGAGTAATTTTATTTAAATAGTGTGGGGAATTTTTAATAAACCCTTCAATTTGTGAACCAATGATAGGAATAAGTAAGTTAACAATTAATGTAATGATTCCCACAATAGCTACATAAATAATTGTAATACCTAATAATCTTGGAATACGATATCGCTCCATTAAGTTCACTAATGGATTAAAAAGATAGAATAAGATTAATGAGACAATGATAGGTGCAGCAATTGTATTAAATACAATAATAAATGGTTCAAATACATAGGAAACTTTATCGAAAATAAAGATTACAATTCCTAATAAAACCAATGCAACTAAACCATAGATAAGATCATTGCCACCTAAGAATCTCATAAATCTTGTTTCAGAAAAACTAAATATATGTTTTTTCTTTTCACTAGATTTATTTTCGTTTGACATTAAATCACCATACCTCACATTCATAAATCAAATTAAATTATGATTTAAAATAATTTAGACTCATAAACAAAATATTCAAAAATACAATATTTATGATAACACAAAATGAATGAAGTTAATCATTTTTATCCCAACTCAATCCAATAATAAACTTAACGTATTATTCGATTTTAATTTGAGCTTCAAAATGATGTATATGTATCGCAAGATATACAATTTCTGACTCATTGATAATAACTTCAAACTGACGTTGTATCATTTTTAAAATTTTATAAGCCGTATTAAAACATTGTGGATAAAGATTTTTAACCATTAAGATAAAGTTTTCTTGTGCATCCACATTCTCCCCTTTGGTTAACCTATAAATTAAAAATTGTATATGTCTAATAAAACGTTGGTATTGCGTTGTCGTTTTATCAATTTCATGATTGAGATCAGATTCGATAATCGCCATACTTTTGTTAATTAATTTATTAATAACTGATATATCATGTATCGATAAATCTTTAGAATTAGAAGCAATATGTAAGGCTATAAATCCGATTTCATCTTCAGGGAAATGCACATCTAACGTGGAATTCAGTTTATCAATGACTCGCTTAGCAATTTGATATGCGTCACTGTATAGATGCTGCGTCTCTATTGCAAATGGATTTGAAATAACTTGATTTTGTTTAAGTCTTTTATATGCAAAGATAATATGATCTGTAAGTGCAACAACTAAATTTTTATCATCAGTTCGAATCGAGGCCCCAGAAATAATATTTACTGATTCGATAACAGCTTGGACAACATGGTCTTCCCCCATCTCGACCAACGTTTTATAATGTTCTTTCTGCTGTTGCTGTTCTAATTTATATAGCTTTTCAATTGAAGCATTCTCATCAAGCATCATTCCAACTTTTTTATTAAAACCAATACCCTTGCCAATTAGCACAACTTCATGGTTATTACTTTTACATATGAGGACGTTGTTATTTAGTGTTTTCGTTATCTCGTAATTCCCCATTATAATCACCTTTCTCTTATCATTAGTAAGATTATAATGCTATTTTTTGAAAATGGAAAGCAACTTATTAAAGCGCTGATAATTACTTTTGTACTAACAATTATCAATCATATGATTAAAAAAAACGACTTGAGAGGCAATCATGCATCAAGTCGTTACTCTAACTATATTATTTATCATTACGTGGTATTTTAGCTTGAGATCCCCAAGATTCAATACCAAATAAATTAATTTCAAGATTTTCAGGTTTAAATACAGGTTTTTTACCTTCTTTACGCTGCTGTTGATAATCTTTCATAACAGCGAACGCGATATTAGACAATCCTATAATAGAAATAATATTAACTATGGCCATTAGACCCATAAATAAGTCTGCAGTACTCCATACTGTTTCAGTTTTAGCAACTGCTCCGATGAATACTAACACAACTACTAAACATCTAAATACAAATAAAATTGCTTTGTTTTTAGATAAGAACTCAATATTTGATTGTCCGTAATAATAGTTACCTACAACTGATGAAAAAGCAAATAAAGTTATAGCCACTGTTAAGAAAATACCACCTGCTGAACCTAAATGTTCATTTAAAGCTGATTGAGTTACTGCTACACCTTGAGGTGCACTTTCGCCAAATTTTAATCCAGAGTATAGAAGAATCATGATAGCTGTTGCTGTACAAACTAACATAGTGTCAAAGAATACTCCTAAAGATTGGATTAAACCTTGTTTAACAGGATGTGGGACAGCAGCAGTAGCGGCAGCATTTGGTGCAGAACCCATACCTGCTTCATTTGAGAATAATCCGCGTTTGATACCTTGTAGTATAGCTGCACCAACAGCCCCACCAGTTACTTGTTGTAATCCGAAAGCACTTTTAATGATAGTACCAATCATTGGAACAATTTGATCTATATTCAGTAACAAGATAACTAAAACCATTCCTATGTATATGATTGCCATAATAGGTACTATAAGTGATGATAATGTTGCAATGCTTCTTACACCACCAAAAATAATTATTGCAGTAATTACAGCTAATATAATACCAGTAATAACTGGACTAACATGGTATTGTGTATGAAGTGATTCCGCAATAGTATTGGATTGAACTGTATTAAATACAAATGCAAATGTGATTGTAATTAATGTTGCGAATACGATACCTAACCATTTTTGGTTAAGACCTTTTGTAATATAATACGCTGGTCCCCCACGGAAACCACCTTCTTTATCATGCACTTTATATACTTGCGCTAGTGTTGCTTCCATAAATGCACTGGCTGCACCAATAAAAGCTATAATCCACATCCAGAAAACTGCACCAGGTCCACCTAATACAATAGCTGTAGCTACGCCTGCAATATTACCAGTACCTACACGTGAACCAGCACTAATAGCAAATGCTTGGAAAGGTGAAATACCTTTTTTACCACTACTTAGAGTTTCAGGTTTCTCAGTGAGTGCTCTAAACATTTCAGGTAGCATTCTTAATTGAACAAATTTAGAACTTATAGTAAAGAAAAAGCCTGCAGTTAATAAAAGTCCAATTAGATATTGCGACCAAATCAAATCATTCCCGACCTGAACAAAAGATTTAAACCAGCCAGGAATCAAATTATCGAAATCTTGCAAATTGAATCCCTCTCATCTTAATAAATTTATTCTCTTTAACGCATCAAGAGATTTATGTTCCCATTAAGAATCTAAAAACTTAATAAATATACTAATTTAAATAATTAAGTCCTATTCTGATTCTTTTAAATAGACATAAATCCCTTGTGCTTACTTTAGTTAATATTATTAAACTTTATTTTATCATTTAATGCTATGGTTGCATATACTTAATTTACTCTAAGGTCATGCTTACCACTTGACCAAAGTCCTCGACATCAATAATAAATGAGCCATTAGTGTATTGTTCTGATAGATGGACTTCATTAATATTACCGGACTCTTCATTACTGTTAGAGAAAATCGTATAAGTTTGTTGCCCTTCTTTAACCACTGCTGCATCAACAATACGATGTGGGTTTTTCTTAAGTTCTTTCAATAAAGTGATACCACGTTGAGCACGTTTAGCGACTTGTAATACTTTATAACTGATACGTTTAATAGCACCACGTTGTGTGATCATTAAGATAGAATCAGAGTCAGAAACACTTTCTGTCATTACAACATGATCTTCATCTTTAAGGTTAATGGATTTAATCCCTGCCGCTCTTAAACCAGTATCAGATAACTCATCAGTTGAGTAAGTAAGTGACATACCTTTATGTGTAAGTACTGTTACTAATTGATCAGATTCTAATCGTATTACATTAACAATCTCATCATGGTCTTTCACTTTCATACCTACAAGCGGCTTATTAAATCTTGTAGTTTTAAATTGAGGAACACTACTTTTCTTAATCATGCCATTTTTAGTAGCCATGACATAGAATGCATTATTATTAAAGTCTTTTTCATTATAAACATCAACCACTTGTTCATCTTCATCAATAGGAACAATTTGTGAAACATGTTGACCAAGTTCCTTCCAACGTATATCTGCTAACTTATGTACCGGAATAAATAGGTAGCGTCCTTTATTAGTGAAGACTAGTACAGTATCTTGAGTATTCACTTCTTGATATTTTAATAAACGGTCTCCATCTTTTAAGCCTATTTCAGTAACACCACTTGCATTGAAACTACGTGTAGATGTACGTTTGATATAACCATGATGAGAAACACTTAAAATAACTTCCTCACTAGGAACCATGACTTCTTTATCTATTTTTATTTCAGAAATTTCAGCTTCGATTGTTGATAAGCGATCAACTTTAAACTTTTTCTTAATTTCATTTAATTCATCTTTTATCACACTTAACAATGCATCGTGATCATCTAAAATATTTCTTAATTCTTTAATTAAAGCCTCTAATTCAGCATGCTCATCTTCTAAGGCTACAATATCTGTATTTGTTAATCTATACAGTTGTAACATTACGATAGCTTCAGCTTGTGCTTCAGTAAAATCAAATTCAGCAACTAAGTTGTCTTTCGCATCTTTTTTATTCTTTGAATTACGAATTAAAGCAATAACTTCATCTAAGATAGATAATGCCTTCATTAAACCTTCAACGATATGCATGCGTTTTTCCGCATGATCTAAATCATAACGCGTTCTATTAGTTACGACTTCAATTTGATGATTTAAATAGCTTTCTATAATTTCACGTAATCCCATTAATTTAGGTCGACCATCGCTGATAGCAACCATATTAAAATTATAAGAAATTTGAAGATCAGAGTTTTTGTATAAATAATTCTTAATTGATTCACTATTAACGTCTTTTTTTAGTTCGATTGCGATACGTAAACCAGTTCTATCTGTTTCATCACGTACTTCTACGATGCCATCAACTTTTTTGTCAGCACGTAATTCATCTATACGTTTAACTAAACTACTTTTGTTAACTTCATATGGTATTTCAGTAATGATAAGTTGCTTACGGCCGCTTCTTAATTCTTCTTCATCCACTCTTGAACGTACGACTATTTTACCTTTACCAGATTCATATGCTTTCTTAATGCCATCTATACCTTGAATAATCCCACCAGTAGGAAAATCAGGTCCTTTAATATGTTTCATTAACTGATTTACTGTAATGTCAGGATTATCGATATATTTTAAGGTAGCTTGAATAACTTCTGCTAAGTTATGTGGTGGAATATCAGTCGCATATCCTGAAGATATACCTGTAGACCCATTTACTAAAAGATTAGGAAATCTTGAAGGTAATACCATTGGCTCTAGAGTAGTATCATCATAGTTCGGTATAAAGGCTACTGTTTCCTTATTAATATCTCTTAATAATTCTTCAGATAATTGACTTAACTTAGCCTCTGTATAACGCATCGCAGCTGGCGGATCATTATCAATACTACCATTATTACCATGCATTTCGATTAATACATGTCGAAGTTTCCAATCTTGACTTAGACGTACCATAGCATCATATACTGAAGAATCACCATGAGGATGATATTGTCCAATAACGTCACCGACTGTTTTAGCACTTTTACGGAAATTCTTATCAAATGTATTACCACTTGAATACATAGCGAATAAAATTCTTCGTTGTACTGGTTTTAATCCGTCACGTACATCTGGTAATGCACGTTCTTGAATGATGTACTTACTATAACGTCCGAAGCGGTCACCGATAACATCTTCAAGGGATAAATCTTGAATTATCTCACTCAATTCGTTTCCTCCTCAATATATTCTTCGTTTTCAAGAACTTGAACTTCTTTATTATCTAATATGCTTTGATCTTCTTGCATACCAAATTCAACATGGCTTTCGATCCATTCACGACGTGGTGCAACTTTGTCACCCATGAGGGTTGTTACACGTTTAGATGAACGTACTTCATCTTCGACTTGAACACGAATTAATGTACGAGTCTCAGGATTCATTGTTGTCTCCCATAATTGTTCAGGGTTCATCTCACCTAAACCTTTATAACGTTGTAACGTAAATCCTTTGCCAAGTTGCTTTTGTAATTTTTCTAATTCATCATCAGTCCATGCATATTCTACTTTCTTAGTTTTACCTTTACCTTTTTCTAACTTATAGAGAGGAGGTAATGCGATAAATACACGACCCGCTTGTACTAATGGTTTCATGTATTTAAAGAAGAAAGTTAATAACAGTACTTGAATATGCGCACCATCAGTATCGGCATCGGTCATAATAATCACGCGATTATAATTGCTATCCTCAATTTTGAAGTCATTACCAACACCTGCACCAATAGTATGAATAATTGTGTTGATTTCCTCATTTTTGAAGATATCTTCTAGACGTGCTTTTTCAGTATTAATTACTTTACCTCGAAGCGGCAAGATTGCTTGGAATTTGCGATCACGACCTAGTTTAGCAGACCCACCTGCTGAGTCACCCTCAACAAGATATAATTCATTTTTATCTGTGTTTTTACTTTGTGCTGGTGTGAGTTTACCTGATAACAAAGTATCTTTATGTTTATTCTTTTTACCAGAACGTGCATCTTCACGAGCTTTACGTGCTGCTTCACGTGCTTGTTGTGCTTTAATTGCTTTTTTAACTAAAGATTTAGATAATTGGCCTTTTTCTTCTAAATAGAAAGGCAATTTTTCGGAAACAACTGAATCAACAGCACTTCTCGCTTCAGAAGTCCCTAGTTTAGATTTAGTTTGGCCTTCAAATTGTAGTAACTCTTCAGGGATACGTACAGAAATAATTGCAGTGAGCCCTTCTCGTATATCATTACCATCTAAATTTTTATCTTTATCTTTTAATTCATTGATTCTACGTGCATAATCGTTAAACACACGTGTCATAGCAGTCTTAAAACCTACTTCATGTGTACCGCCATCTTTAGTACGAACGTTATTTACAAAACTTAAAATACTTTCAGAATATTGATCATTATATTGAAAAGCCACTTCAACTTCGATATTGTTAGCTAACCCTGAAAATGTAGTAACATCATGAAGTACTTCTTTACCTTCATTGACATAGCTAACAAATTCTTTAATACCTTCTTCATAGTGATAAACTTCTTCACGTTCTTTACCACTACGTAAATCATTAAGCGTAATCTTGAGGTTCTTTAGTAAGAATGCCGACTCTTGTAAACGTTCACTTAATACATCAAAGTTAAAGGACGTTGTCGCCTTGAAAATTTCAGGATCCGGTTTAAATGTAACTTTAGTACCTGTCTTTTTAGTTTTACCTTTTTTATTAAGTCCTGTAGCTGGTATACCACCGTCTTTAAAACTTTGAGTGTAAATATTACCATCTCTATGTATCTCGACTTCTAACCATTCACTTAATGCATTAACGACCGAAGCACCAACACCATGAAGTCCTCCAGAAGTTTTATAGCCACCTTGGCCAAATTTCCCACCGGCGTGTAATACTGTGAAAATAACTTCAACAGTTGGTTTACCAGACGCATGAATACCCGTTGGCATACCACGTCCATTATCTTCAATTGATATACTGTCATCTTGATTAATTGTTACAGTGATTTCATCACCATAACCGTTTAAAACTTCATCGACGGAGTTATCGACAACTTCATATACAAGATGATGTAATCCTCGTTTATCAGTTGATCCTATATACATCCCAGGTCTTTTTCTAACAGCTTCAAGGCCTTCAAGTACCTGAATAGAATCATCTGAGTAAGTATTTTGTTTATTCACTGCCAATGATTTCGCCCTCCTACAAACGTACGTTCGTTTTTAAAACTATACAATAGTTATTCTTATATAAATTGACTTAAATTGCAAGTATCATTTATACAATCAGGTTGTTTTGATTGCTTTCTTCCAATAATTTAAATTATGAATGTTCTAATTGATTATGAATATGGTAAAATGAAGCTAAGTCACTAAAGGATGTGTAAGTTTTTATGATGATTGTCGTCATGTTAGTTTTAAGTTATCTTATTGGCGCATTTCCAAGTGGATTAGTTATTGGTAAATTATTTTTCAAAAAAGATATTAGACAGTATGGCAGTGGCAACACTGGAGCAACAAATAGCTTTCGTGTTTTAGGGAGGCCAGCAGGTTTTATAGTTACATTTTTAGATATCTTTAAAGGATTTATAACGGTCTTTTTCCCGTTATGGTTCCCTGTTCACGCTGATGGCATAATCAGTACATTCTTTACGAATGGATTAATAGTAGGTTTATTTGCAATTTTGGGACATGTATATCCTATTTACCTTAAATTTAATGGTGGAAAGGCTGTTGCGACAAGCGCAGGTGTCGTATTAGGCGTAAACCCTTTATTACTTCTCGTTTTAGCAATTATCTTCTTTGGGATATTAAAGATATTTAAGTATGTTTCTTTATCAAGTATCATTGCTGCAATCTGTTGTGTCATTGGCTCAGTCATTATTCATGACTATATTTTATTAGGAATGAGTGCACTTGTATCAATTATACTAATCTTTCGTCATAGAACTAACATTGTTAGAATTTTCAAAGGTGAAGAACCTAAAATTAAATGGATGTAACTTAAAATTAATTCACGCTAGAAGTTAATAGCTTCTAGTGTTTTTTTATGATATCAACTTTATTTAGATTAAAATCGTATAAATGATGCGATTATGATAATTATGCTATAATGCGTATACCTTAATCACAACAATTAAGTGCTAATTAAAATTGGAGGTATGAAATATGGATATTGAACTTACTAAAGAGGCAGTTGAATGGTTCAAAGACGAACTAGATTTACCCGAAGATAATAAAGTACTTCAATTTTATGTAAGATATGGTGGCGAATTTCAGCTTAAGCAAGGATTTAGCCCTGCTTTTAGTGTAGATAGAAGAGATGATATAGAAATAGGTTTTGAACAAAGCTATGATGGTTTAAATGTTGTCGTAGCGGAAAAGGATTTATGGTACTTCAAAGATGATGTAATATTAGTAGATGTAGTCGATCATGAAGATGAAATCTCTTATACTAAAAAATAAAATTCCCCGCTTTTGACTGAGTCAGAAGCGGGAATTTTAGTATAATTTATAGATTGTTGATGCCAGCTGTCACTTCAAATTCTTTACCTTCTTTATTAAGTTCTGCAACTCTACTATAAGTAGCATGCCAATCTGGGAAGTAACGATCTAAACGTATAGGTCTAAAGTTATCATCTTTCATACATATTAATTCCGTTGAACCAGTTGTAGCTAATTCACCCTTTTCATTATAAACCTCATAGCAATATAAAGAACGCAATCTTGAATATTTTTCAACCCAAGTTTTGATGGTCACTTTTTCTGGATAAAAGATTGATTTTTTATATTGAATATTTAAGTCAGTTACAGGTGATATGATACCCGTTTTTTCCATATCTGCATAACTAAATCCAAGTTTTCTTATGTAATCAGTACGCGCAACTTCAAACCATGTAGCGTAGTTACCGTGATAAATAACTCCCATTTTATCTGTTTCCTGATATCTTGCTTCTATTTCCGTCAAACTATAAATCATAAGCATTTGTCCTTCTTTCAACTCATCATTTCTATTTACAATTTAAGGATAACACAAAGAAGCCGTGCCAACACAAGTGTTAGCACGGCAATTGTTTAACTTAAGAAATCTTTAAAGCTATTAAGTCTTAGGAGATTATTGAGCTAATTTATTTCTTAATACCATTTGTAAGATACCACCATGACGATAGTAATCTAGTTCAACTAATGAGTCGAAACGTACAATTGCTTCAAATTCTACAACTTCACCACTTTCTTTTTTAGCTTTAACTTTAACTAAATCGTGTGGTTTTACATCTTCAGAAATTTCAACTGAGATTTCTTCTTTACCATCTAAACCTAATGACTCTGCTGAATCACCCTGCTGGAATTGTAATGGTAATACACCCATCATTACTAAGTTAGAACGGTGGATACGTTCATAACTTTGAGCAATAACAGTTTTAACTCCTAATAAGTTTGTTCCTTTTGCTGCCCAGTCACGTGATGATCCCATACCATAGTCATTACCAGCTAAAACAGCTAATCCTGTGCCATCTTCTTTATATTTCATAGCAGCATCATAGATTGGCATAATTTCTTCAGTTGGCCAATAAGTCGTGAAACCACCTTCAGTTCCTGGAGCTAATTGGTTTTTAATACGGATATTAGCAAATGTACCACGTACCATTACTTCATGGTTACCACGACGTGAACCATAAGAGTTAAAGTCACGGATTGGGACATTATGATCTAATAAGTATTTACCTGCTGGCGTATCTTTACCAATAGCACCTGCTGGAGAAATATGGTCAGTAGTTACTGAATCTCCAAATTTACCCATTACGCGTAAACCTTTAAGTGGTTCAATTGTTCCAGGTTCTTTAGATAAACCTTGGAAGAATGTTGGGTTTTGGATATATGTTGAGTTTGGATCGAAGTCATATAAAGGTTCATCAGTAACGTCGATTTCATTCCACATTTCATTGTTATTGTATACATTTTTATATTCTTCTAAGAATAGTTCTGGTGTAACAACACTATCAACAGTGTCTGAAACTTCTTTAATTGAAGGCCAGATATCTTGAAGATATACATCTTCACCATCTTTACCTTTTCCAATTGGTTCATTTTGTAAATCGATATCCACAGTACCAGCTAATGCATAAGCAACAACTAATTGTGGTGAAGCTAGGTAGTTAGCTTTAACTAATGGATGAATACGACCTTCAAAGTTACGGTTACCAGATAAAACTGAAGTAACTAATAAATCTTCGTCAGCAACCGCTTTTTCAATTTCAGGTAATAATGGACCAGAGTTACCGATACAAGTTGTACAACCGTAACCTACTAAGTTGAATCCTAAGTCATCTAAGTATTCTTGTAATCCAGAATCTCTTAAATAACCTGTAACAACTTTAGAACCTGGAGCTAATGAAGTTTTAACAAATTCAGGAACTTTAAGTCCTTTTTCAACTGCTTTCTTAGCAACTAAACCTGCACCTAACATAACGTAAGGGTTAGAAGTATTAGTACAAGATGTAATCGCAGCGATAGCAATGTCACCAGTTTTCATAGTTGATGTAGAGCCGTCATTAAACTTAATTTCAGCTTTTTTATCAAATTCGCTCTTATCAAGACCATGGCCTTGGTTACCAGCTGGTGCTGTAACTGATTTTTCGAATTCATCTTTCATATCGCTTAAGAAAATTAAGTCTTGAGGACGTTTAGGACCAGATAATGAAGCTTCAACTGTAGATAAATCTAAGTCAATAACATCAGTATATTCTGGATCTTCTTTTTCAACGTCGAAGAACATATTATTTTGTTGTAAGTATTCTTTTACAAGCGCAATATGATCATCTTTACGTCCAGTTAATTTCATGTATTTAAGTGATTCTTCATCCACAGGGAAGAAACCACAAGTTGCACCATATTCTGGAGCCATATTCGCAATTGTAGCACGGTCAGCTAAAGGTAAGTGTTGAACACCTGGACCAAAGAATTCTACGAATTTACCAACAACACCTTTTTTACGTAATTCTTCAGTAACACGTAAAGCTAAGTCAGTTGCTGTAGAACCTTGAGGTAATGAGTTAGTTAAACGAACACCGATAACTTCTGGAATTGGGAAATAAGATGGTTGACCTAACATTCCAGCTTCAGCTTCAATACCACCAACACCCCAGCCTAATACACCAATACCGTTAATCATTGTAGTGTGAGAGTCAGTACCTACTAATGTATCTGGGAAAGCAGTTTGTTCACCATCAACGTCACGCACATGGACAACATTTGCTAAATACTCTAAGTTAACTTGGTGTACGATACCAGTTGCTGGAGGTACAGCGTTATAGTTGTCAAAAGCTTTAGTAGCCCAGTTTAAGAATTGATAACGTTCATAGTTACGTTCGAATTCTAATTTCATATTTCGTTCTAATGCATCAGGATTCGCATAGCTATCTACTTGAACTGAGTGGTCAATGACTAAATCAACTGGCACTTCAGGGTTGATTTTATTGATATCTCCACCAACATCATTCATTGCTTTACGTAATGATGCTAAGTCTACGACTGCAGGTACACCTGTGAAGTCTTGTAGAATTACTCGTGAAGGTTTGAATGGTACTTCACCTTCATTACCTTCTTTACCAAATTCACTTAAAGCTTTAATGTGATCATCAGTAATTACAAAATCATCTTCTTGTCGTAATACAGACTCTAGTAAAACACGAATTGAGTAAGGTAATTTAGAAATTTTAGTTAAACCTTGTTCTTCTAATGTCTTCAAATCATAGTAAGTGTATGATTGGCCATTTAATTGGAATTGTTTCTTTGCTTGTTCTTTAATATTAGAAGCCATTTGTTATCCCCCTTGATATTTCTATATATTTATATGCCGTTAATTAAATTGTATTATTATATGTTTATCAAAACAACTGTGTACCATTAGAAAACGCTTTATTTTCATTTCGCATTTTTAATCAGGTTTTATAAGAAAAAGTTATCATTAGCCAATGGTGCAATAAGTAAATATTATTAATTGAGAATGGTTATCAATCCCAATTAAATTTATTAATAAAAAAACCTATAAGCATGAAAGTCAATTCACACTTATAGGCTCAATAGTTAATTACGAATTATTCTTCTATTTCTTTTTTTCTTCTAGATTCTCTTTTTTCAAGAATATCTGATTCATAATCTTCTTGTTGATATTTCACATAATCTTGTAAACGATGTTTATTTGGAGTTAACGTCAATCCTAAGAATTTACGTTCTTGGTTCGCATCTTTATAGAAACTAATCATCATCATTATAACAACAAATGAGAATGGGAAGGCACTAATGATTGCAGCACTTTGAATAGCGTTTAAGGCTTTAGAACCATCGCCGCCACCTGCTAATAATAGAACAAATGCAATAAGTGCTTGAGCAACACCCCATGTCACTTTAACCATGATACTAGGGTTAAGTGAACCAAATGTTGTTTGCATACCTAATACGAAAGTTGCTGAGTCCGCAGAAGTTATAAAGAATGATGCAATTAATAATAATGCAATAATTGATAATACTATACCCATAGGTATATGATGGAATACCCCGAATAATTGCGTTTCAGGTGACATTTTGAATAATTCAGGATGTTTTTTACCTGTTTCAATACCAAGCACACCAAATACACTAAACCAAACGAAACTTACAAGTGCTGGTACAAGTAAAACACCTGAAATGAATTCACGAATTGAACGACCTTTTGAAACGCGGGCGATGAATACACCTACGAATGGGCTCCAACTTAACCACCAGCCCCAATAATATAATGTCCAAGTTGACATCCAATCTCGTTTTTGACCATTAAGAGCTGCTGTGTCAAGACTGTTAAATAAGAAGGTATTTAATAAACTACCAGTTGAACTAGTCATCATATTTAAAATTAATACTGTAGGTCCAATGATTAAAGTGATAATCATTAAAATAGCACCTAAGCTGATGTTTAAGTTACTTAAATATTGAATACCTTTACTTAGACCTGACCATGCGCTTGCAATGAACAAGATTGTAACAATTACGATAATAATCCCTTGAACTAATGTATTGTTAGGTACATTAAATAAGTAGTTTAAACCACCATTGATTTGTAAGGCTCCCATACCTAATGAAACTGCTACACCTACTAATGTAGCAAATACTGAAAGAACATCAATTAAAGTTCCTATTGGTCCCTCAACTTTATTACCTAAAATAGGTCTTAATGTTCTTGAAATTAAACCTGGCTCACCTTTACGGAATTGTGCATAAGCAAGCGCTAATGCTACTACACCATAAATAGCCCAAGCATGGAATCCCCAATGGAAGAATGTAGATCTCAGAGCTTCTGTATAAGCTGCAGTAGTTTTAGGATCTGCTGTAGGTGGAGCGGCAAAGTCAGCCATTGGCTCTGCTGCACCATAGAATACTAATCCAATACCCATACCTGCACTAAATAACATTGCAAACCAAGAAATAGTATTAAATTCTGGTTTGTCATTAGGTTTACCTAGTTTAAGTTTCCCAATTGGACTAAAAATTAGGAAGATACAGAAGAAAACAATAATAGTAGTTAAAATTAAGTAATACCATCCAAGTTTATCAGTAATCCACATTTTAGCATTGTTGGTAATGTAGTCGAACTTTTCAGGCCAGATGGCACCAATGATTACTACAATCGCAACAATGATTGAACTATAGATAAACACCGATGAAAACTTCTTGTTTTTCTTCTCATGAGAAGAAGAATTCATAATTAATTACTCCCTTCATCCGAATATTAAATTTTCAAAGTAGTAAAATTAAAAAATTCTTTTTTTATCTTAAAAAATTTAATTTTACTAATGCACCTCTTTAGGATAACAAACGTCTTTTTCATAATCAAATTTACTTAAATATAGTATTTGCTAAAATATTTATATGTTGTATAATTGATTTTATATTTTAATTAGAAAGGAATTAAGTATATGTTAAAAGAATTTAAAGACTTTGCTCTTAAAGGAAATGTATTGGATTTAGCTGTTGCTGTAGTAATGGGTGCAGCTTTTAATAAAATCGTTACATCATTAGTTCAATTCATCATTATGCCATTGATTGGTAAAATTTTCGGTTCAGTTGATTTTGCTAAAGATTGGTCTTTCTGGGGAATAAAGTATGGTCTTTTCATACAATCAATAATTGATTTTATAATCGTTGCTTTTGCACTTTTCATCTTCGTAAAAATAGCTAACACTATTATGAAAAAAGAAGAAGAAGAGGAAGAAGTCGAAGAAAACACTGTATTATTAACTGAAATTAGAGATTTACTTAGAGAGAAAAATTAATAAATTTATAAAACAGTCGCTATGAAATAATCATAGCGACTGTTTATTTATATACTAATTTCTTTTAAATTTAGTCTCGCTTTGATACTGATTGGTTGTTACCTCTAAAATAAGTGGAATTCTTTGTTTTAATTCACTTACATGTGAAATAATCCCTACCATTCTACCGGAAGATTTCAAGTTAATTAACGTATCTAGCGCTGTTTCTAATGTTTCTTGATCTAGCGTACCGAACCCTTCATCAACAAACATTGATTCTAAATTAATTCCTCCAGATTCTTGTTGAACAATCTCACTTAAACCTAGCGCTAATGCAAGAGAAGCTTGGAATGTTTCTCCTCCAGAAAGAGAACTAATATGTCTAGACCTATTAGAATGAAAATCAAATACATCAATTTCAAGACCGCTGAAGCCTTGAGAAACAGCTTGTCTTCTTATCAATTGATACCTATTTCCACTCATAGTTAATAGACGTTGGTTTGCTTGGAAGATGATTTTTTCTAAATAATAAATGAGTACATAATTCTCTAGGGTTAGCTTGTGGCTGTTCTTACCAGAAAGAATTTCAGTTAGTAAAAATATTTCTTTTTGCTCTTTCAATTCTTCATTAAGTGTGTTAATTAAACTTTCAATTTTATCTATATTTTTTATATTAACTTCGTGCTTATAAGCTATTGTTGCAACTTCTGAATTAATTTGATCTAATTCTTGATTTTTTGTTCTTAATTGCGTTTCAATATCTTCTAAATTAGTTAAACCTCTGCCATCAACAAGTTTTTCTAATTGGCTAATCTCGATCTCATAGGTTTGATATTGTCTGTTATAGTCATTAATTTTTTCTTCAATATTACTTTTATCTTCACTTAAACTTATTGCTTCTTCAATTTCTTCATATGATTCGAACCCATTTCGGTACATCTCATCTTTAATGTTATTAGTAAGCTGTTTGTCTTCTTCAACTCTAGCATCTAAATTCTGTTTATAATGCTTAAGGTTAGTTGACTCTATATTTACGTTGTTTTTCAGTTCAAGTAGTTGATCCTTTATAGTTTCTTTACGCTCTTTAAAAGATTGAATTTCTTGCTTTTTATTCTCGTAGTATTGTTTAAATGAAACGCACGATTCAAACTTTGTAATTTTCTCGAAATCATTTAATTTAATATCTAACTGTTCAAGTTGCGCTTTTTTATTATTTATATCTAATTCAGATTTATGAAGATTTTGATTTAATTTTTTCTCTTCATCATAAATTGACTCTAAGAATTGGTTTTCTTTTTGTTGAAGACTTTTAGCATTTTCTATCTCTTGTAACTTCGATTTGAGTTCATCTATATTATGAATTTCTTGTTCTGTAAAATTTATTTCTTTTTTTCGATTAGTTAGTGCTTCATTTTTACTTTCTAACCTAATAATATCCTCTTTGATAGAGTTTTTACTCTTATCAAGTTCGTCTAATTGTTTTTTATTTTCAGCAATTAGTTCAAAATTAATATGTTCGCCTAGTGAATGAATCTCATTACCACAAACTGGACATGTATCTCCAATTGAAAGGGCCATTTGAATTTCTTTCACAAATGTTTCCTTATTGTTTAAATCAATGTTAGTTGCATCAACTCGGGAAATAATATTTTCTATATTGGCATATTTAATTTTTAGCTCTTGAATTTGCTTTTCATTTTTAGATTGTTCTTGTTGGATTTCTCGAACTTGTTCTTCCCTTTCTAAATACCTTTCAGTATCATCGATTAAATTTTTGAACTTATTTATCTCATCGACATATTGATCAATTATTTCATAATTTCTTGTTTTTCCTTTAGCCTGATTCAGTAGTTTTTCTTTTTTTTCTTTTGATTCAGAATACTTTTTTTCTAACTTATTTAATTCTTCTTGAATAATAGGCCTTTGCTCAAAAGCTTTAATGTAATCATCAAGATTATTATAAAAGTTATAAGTTTTCTCGAGATATTCGTTAATTTTGATAACTTCTTGTTCTTCTGATTCTAAAGATTTAAGAGTCTTTTCTACATTATTAATTTGAGTTTTATATTCTTCTTCCTTAGATTTTGATTTAGTGATTTCTCTCTCTAATTCCTCAATCTCTCTATTAACAACTTTTTGCCTTTTGAAATAATTAATCAAAACATTGGATTCTCTTATTTTCTTTAATTCAATCTTAAGATGATCAATACTATCTTGGTTTTGTTTAAGATTTTCGAATGATTTCTTTTTTGTTTCTAAAGAATTTATGTTTTGGTTCAATTCTTTATTAAAAGTATATTCGTCAGTTATTTTTTCTATTTCTTGGTTCAACTTATCTTTTTGCTTTTTGTAACGAGTTAATATATTTTTACCATGCTTAATAAAATCTGGTAAATGCTCTAAAATTTTCTCTGTTTGCGAGCTCTCTATACCTTTTAAATTAAATAAATAATCATCTTTGAATGTATTAAGTTCATTCCATAAGTAATCTATTTCATTATATCTATTTTCTATTTGAAGTTTTTCTTCTTTAACACTTTCTATTAAATACTTTTGTATTTCTTCAAATCTTTCACTATTAAATAGTGTTCTTAAAATAGATTGTTTTTCTTTACTATTTGATTGTAGAAACTTTTTGAATTCACCTTGAGGCAAAATAAATAATTGCCTAAATTGTTCAGCGTTAACACCCATAATTTTAGTTATAAATTGATTACCCGCGTTAACCCTACTTTCTCTTAGTTCGTAAACATCATTTTTCAACTCATAAATATCAAGTTTAGCTTGGGTTTTAGTTGTATTACCTTCTTTTATAAAAGGCGCTTCCCTATGAATTTTAAATGTTTGATTATTTAGTTTAAACTCATATGTCACACTCATAGGTTCTTTACCATTGGCAAAATGACTTCTTAAGTCACCCTCTTTTCTATTTTTAGTTGAAGCTTCTCCGAATAACGAATACACAATAGCATCAAAAATCATTGTCTTGCCTGACCCTGTTTTACCACTTATTAAAAAAAGTTCATTATTTTCAATTTGACTAAAATTTATTGTCTCATTAAGAAAGGGTCCAAAATTATTTAACTTTAAGTTCAATGGTTTCATTTATTAGACCTCCTTTCGCATGATATTATTTAAAATTTCTGCTATTTTATTAGACTGATTTTCGCTGATAGACTCATTAGTCATCGACTCATAGAACGACTTAATTATAGATTGGTCATCTTGCTTCTTTATCTCCACGTTATTAAATTCTTCAATACGTTCGAATGTATTGTTAGTTAATGCTAATGTATTAGGATAAATTTGTTTCAGTTTCATCATTGGATCATTAATATGAGACATATTAGTTAATTTAAAATGAAAATAATTATCCTTATTTTTCACAGCAACTCGTTCTTCAATAACATCATCATAGTCGCCTTCTATAACCTCTAATTCTCTAAGAGGTTCAATTGATATAAATGTATCTTCTACATTATTAACTTCATCGATATTAACTATGCGGTAACCTTTTGCTTGATTGACTTCAGAAAATGAATACTGTAGTAGCGAACCACTATATTTAATATTTTTGTCATTTATACTGAAAGGATGATGTAAGTGCCCTAACATTACATAATCAAATTGATTAAATGAGTGTTTCTCAACTGATTCTACAGTTCCTATAGTTAAAGGTCTCTCTGAATCGGATGTCTTTCCACCTTTAACTGTTAAATGACCAATTAAAATACTCATCTTATTTTCATCAATGTTGTGAGACATATATTCTAAGCAGTGATTTAAAGCCTGTTGATGGGTTTTAATTTCCTTATCTTTAAAAAAGTTTTGTACTTCACTTATTGTCGCAAAAGGTAACGCAAAAAATTGTACCCCGTTAATTTCTATAGGTTTATGTATATCCTTGAGTTTGGTTCTTATGTATAAATGATTGTGTTCAAACCATGATGAGCCATAATTTAACCTTTCTTTTCCATCATGATTCCCACTGATCATAATGACAGGTATATGAAGTCTAATATTCAACTCTGCAATGGTGTTTTCAAGTAAACTCATCGTTTCCTTACTTGGATAAGAGGTGTCATATAAGTCACCTGCTATGACTATGACATCAGGTTGTTCTTCTTCCATATGATTAATAAATTTAGTTAAAACATATTTTTGATCATCAAGTAATTGTTTACCATTTAAGATTCTACCGAGATGCCAATCAGCAGTGTGTATAATTTTCATAACCATCCTCCTAATAAGAACATTTGTTCGCATTTAAATTTTACATTTCTTTTGATCTACTTTCAAGTAAAAAATGCCACTCATCAAATAATATGACAAGTGGCTAAAACACTATTTAACTAGTGATTTTTTTAACTTTTTATATTTATAGAACATTGCTAATCTCCAAGGCACAATCATACAAAACGCTAGTAAGAAAAACATACCAGCTATTTCTCCTGGATTGATTTCATTGCTGATAAAGATTTTGATGATAGTTCTAATAACTAGTAACGAAATTAAAATTACTGGAAATGCTTTAGAACGTTTCATGTAAATTTCGCTGCCTTTGACTTCAAATCTTGATGTAAAAATTAAGACAGTTGAGAAGAGTACGCCTAAAATTAGTGACTCTAACATTTCCATACCAGTTAATCTAAAATATGGGATAATATACATTAAAGCCCCAGTTGCCATAAAAAACGGTGGTAATATGATTTTTTTCTCATTAACCGGGAACTTTTGAGCTTTCATTCTAATTACAATAACTACTGCGCCCATTAAAAAAGCAACGACAATAGAAAATACTAAATAAGCCAATTTGACACCTTCTTATGACATAAACTTAATACTCTTAATTCATCATATGATAGTATATCACTATCCTTATATCAATGACTACTTTAAACTTACTAAAATTCAAAAGATTTAAAAGCTAGGTTTATCAATAACTAATTTAAATTTCCATACAGTTAAAAAATGTCTTAGCAGATTAATCTTTCCACTAAGACATGAGTTATTGAAGGTTTATTATAAATGACCAGTCTATAGTTTAATTAACAAATAAATTAAAATGATAGAGATGGTTAAGTCTACTACATTAAAACCCAATTTAAGTAATTCTTTATTACGACTTGTCATTATTTATCGCCCCCAATTAAATAGTAAACCAAGTTTATTGCTATGTACCTTAATAATTTTAACTTTTTTAATACACTTTTGTTTTTAAGTTACGATTTACAATATATTTTGATTAACCACTATAATAACTATCGTTGGATAATAACTAGTTCACAAATTTAATTTATTATCTCGATCAAATTCAATATTAAGCAAAGATTAAATAAAATTCAGCATCATCCTTACTACTACAGGTGACAAAAAAAGCATCACAGTGATTATTAATACACTGTGATGCTCGAAATAATATTGCTTTATTTGCCTTTCATGTTTTGGTCCATATTTTTGTTCATCATTGTCATCATTTGATTGATTTTCTTTTGTGATGGTTTCTGACCCATTTGCATCATCATCATACGTAGCATTTCTTCATTGATAGGTGGGTTTTTCTTGAGGTAATCCATCATATATTTTCTTGCTAAAAAGAAACCACCGATTAATCCTACGATAAGTGCTAAAATGATTAAAATAATTGCTAACCAAGTTGCCATTGTTTCACCCACTTTCTTTATCCTACTGAATTTTACTAAATTCACTTTGTTATTTCAAGAGGCACTTTATAGTGATAACTAATATCTACCATTAGCAATGATAACAAATTTTAGTTTTTCTAAACAAATTTACTATTAAAATTATATAAAAATAAAAGGCTACTAGCTAATAAACTTGAACTAGTAACCCTTTTCAAATTACTAATTATTTAAAAATATTAGAATGTACGAATTTGATTTAATATATTTTCTTTAGTGAATCCATATTTTTCAACTACTAAATCACCAGGTGCACTTGCGCCAAAACCATCAATACCAATAACTTTACCTTCTGTTCCAACATATTTATGCCAACCTAAAGGTGATGCCATTTCAATAGCTACACGCTTAGTGATTGAGGCTGGTAATACAGATTCTTTATAATCATCTGATTGTTTATCAAATGCAAACCAGTTCGGCATTGATACGACTCTAACACCTTTTCCTTGTTTGTCTAAATCTTTGGCAGCTTCTACTGCTAAACTAACTTCTGAACCAGATGCCAATAATAAGTATTCAGGTTCTTTTTCTGTTTCAAATACTACATAAGCACCTTTACGGACCCCTGCTTCTATTGTTTCTTCAGCAACATCTAAAGTTGGTAAGTTTTGACGTGTTAAAACTAGAGAAGTTGGTGTTTGTTCTGATTCTAATGCTACTTCCCATGCTACACGTGTTTCATTACCGTCTGCTGGTCGGATAACATTCATATTAGGAATAGCACGTAAGCCTGCTAATTGTTCAATCGGTTCATGTGTAGGACCATCTTCACCAACAGCTATTGAATCATGTGTAAAAATAAATGTTGAGTTAAGACCCATGATAGCTGATAAGCGTAATGCAGGTTTTAAGTAGTCACTAAATACGAAGAATGTTGCTGCATAAGGGTGTAATCCACCATGAGCAGCCATACCGTTCACTGCTGCACCCATCGCAAATTCACGAACACCGAACCACACATTTTTACCTTCAGGTGTTTCTTTATCATAATCTTTAGCCTCTTTAACATTAGACTTATTAGAACCTGCTAAATCAGCAGAACCTCCGAAGAACGATGGCACTGTTTGACTAAGTTTTTGAATAATTTCTCCAGAATCTGCTCTTGATGCTCCTTTATGATCTAAATCATATTTAGGTAACTCTTTTTCATAGCCTTGAGGTAATTTACCACTAATAGCTAACTTAAATTCTTCTGCTAATTCAGGATATTCCTTACTATATTCTTCTAATTTGGCTTTCCAAGCATCTTCATTTTCGTTCGCACGTTTTAACATTGAAGTTTGGAAGATTTCGTAAACCTCGTCAGGTACATTGAATCGTTGTTCAGGATCAAGTCCATAAGCTTCAAAAGTAAGTTTTCTTTCATCTTCGCCTAATGGAGCTCCATGTACTCCATTTGAACCAGCTTTATTTGGAGAACCGAAACCGATAACTGTTTTAACTTCAATAATAGTTGGACCTTGTTGTGATTTAGCTTTATTAATAGCATTATCAATTTCTTCTAAATCATTGCCATCTTTAACTAAAATATAATTCCAACCATATGCTTCAAATCTAGATTGTGTATCTTCTGAGAAAGACTTATTTAAATCTCCATCAAGTGAAATATCGTTAGAATCGTATAAAACGATTAACTTATCTAATTGATTATGACCAGCAAATGATGCAGCTTCATGCGAAATCCCTTCCATTAAATCTCCATCTGAAGCTAAAACGTATGTGTAATGGTCAACCATATTAAAATTATCTTTATTAAATTTACCAGCTAAGTGATCTTCAGCAAGTGCCATTCCCACTGACATTGCGAATCCTTGACCTAGTGGCCCAGTTGTTACTTCTACTCCATCTGTATGTCTAAACTCTGGATGACCTGGAGTTTTAGAACCCCATTGTCTAAATTGTTTTAGTTCTTCTAATTCTAAACTACCTGATACATGTAATAAACTATATAGTAAGGCAGACCCATGTCCTGCTGAAAGAATAAATCTATCCTTATTAAAATAATCTTTAGATTGGGGGTTAAAATTAAGATGACGTGTCCATAATGTATACGCCATAGGGGCAGCTCCCATTGGTAAACCAGGGTGTCCTGAATTTGCTTTCTCGATAGCATCAATACTAAGTGCACGTATTGTGTCGATAGCCAATTGGTCTTTTTCGTTAAACATCGTTGTGTCTTCCCTTCTTCAAATAATATCTAAATATAATTATAACTTATTTTAATTTAAAATGATAAAGAAAAATCTGATAAATTAGCTCCTAATAAATGTTCAAGAACTACCCTGAACGATCTTATTTCACTCTTTATTATTTTTATTAGATTGAATTTTTTTAACCTTTTCAGGTGTAACATCATTTCCTTCAGGATCTATCACTTTAGTATTTTCAAGTTGTTGCTTGAACCCTTTTCTAAATGATTCTAAATATTGCTTTCTTAATTTAGATTGCTCCTTAGCTTCATCTTCTGTTAAACCTTTTTCTTTCTTTTTTTTAGCTAGTTCATTGATTCTATCTATATTTAAATCTTTCTTAGACATCATCGTCACGCTCCTTGTTAATTTTAAAAACAAAATGTGTAAAACTTTAAAAATCTATATGATTCCCTACATTAAATTCTTGTGTAGAATATATCAAAAAAATGAGCATAACCAAATAGTTACGCTCATCATCGATACTTACTCAACGTATATTTTTAAAACTTACTAGTTAACTAAAGCGAACACTTTATTGTCATTCTGTTCGCTATTTTGTTTGTCTTCAACTTTATAATTTGATTTATTATTATCCTGTTGATGAATTTCATGATCAGTCATTTCGTACGTTTGTTCTGAGTGCGCACTTTGATTTACACTTAAAAAGAATGTTAGGAACACCATGCAAGAGATGAGTACTACAGCTATATATAATAAAAACTTTTGTTTTGTCTTAATTAACATTAATCTCACTCCTAGAACGTTTGTTTGTATATTTAATTTATCAGAACTAATGTTCTCTGTCAACATCAAAACGAACAAACGTTTGTTTTGAAAGAAGATTAATGCTATAATATACTTAAATAAAATTAGGGAGTGCCTATATATGAGAGAATTAACTAAACGACAAAGTGAGATTTATGATTACATTAAACACATCGTACAAACCAAGGGTTATCCACCTAGTGTTAGAGAAATAGGTGAAGCTGTAGGCTTAGCATCAAGTTCAACAGTACACGGACATTTATCCAGATTAGAAGAAAAAGGTTATATTCGAAGAGACCCTACTAAACCTAGAGCCATTGAAATAGTTAGCGAACAACTAGAGGAAGTTAATGTTGAAGAAACTATTCATGTACCTGTTATAGGTAAAGTTACTGCCGGTGTTCCTATTACGGCAGTTGAGAACATCGAAGAGTATTTCCCGTTACCCGAACACTTAACTTCAACACACAATAGTGATATTTTCATTCTAAATGTAGTAGGAGAAAGTATGATTGAAGCTGGTATTTTAGATGGCGATAAAGTAATTGTGAGAAGCCAAACGATAGCTGAAAATGGCGATATTATAGTAGCAATGACAGAAGACGAAGAAGCTACAGTTAAACGTTTCTATAAAGAGAAAAATCGTTATCGATTACAACCTGAAAATAGTACTATGGATCCTATTTATTTAGATAACGTTATTGTTGTTGGTAAAGTCATAGGATTATACAGAGAAATGTAACTATCAATTTCTCTCTAATTAAGACCTCCTATAAAAAATCTCATATTGAATATATAAAAAGACAAGGTAGTTTTTCGTACTACCTTGTCTTTTGTTTAGAATCTTTGTTTAAAACGTCTTTTATTTTATCTAGTATATCGGGTTGTTTCTCTTTATTCGTTTTCATGTTTATCTACATCCTTACGAACATTGTTTACCCTTATTCACTTAAGATAAACTTTTACTCTGTATAATTCTCAGTCCAAAATGGCTGTTTCTCTTTATTAAAGTCGACACCTACACCTAAATTTCGATAATGGGTATTAAGTATATTCTTTCTATGTCCTAATGAATTCATTAACCCTTCATGAGCATAAATACTATTAACTTGGCCATAAGCAAGATTTTCTCCAGCTGCATTAAAATCAATATTATCACTTTTCAATCTATCGAAAGGAGAATGCCCTTTATTGTCAGTGTGATCGAAGAAGTTATTTTTAGACATATTTTTACTATGTTTTCTAGCAGTATTTGAAATTTTGCTTGAATAACTTAATGTATTTAGACTATGTTGCTTTCTTTCCGAGTTAACTATATCAAAATTTTGTAATTCAAAGCTTTTTTCTAATTCTTTAGATGGTGCTCCATATTGTTGACGTATGCGATTTTCCATATTCTCACTTACTTGTAATAACGCAGTCACTCCACTACTTTGATGTTTATCGTAAAAAACTGTTGTATAAATATGATCTTTATGGAAAACATCGTATTCGTTGTTTGTTACCTCAAAACGATATCGCCTTTTATTAATATATTTTATCGGACTACCTAACCGATCTCTTACAGTTTCTTTAGGAGTAGCGTATTTAATTTTAGATTTTGAAGAAATTATATTTTGATTAGAATACATGGCATTAACGTGATTTTTTATATAACTAATCATAATAAAATGATCATAATCTTCATTATAATATGTGTACCACTTAGTTCCATATTCATTAGAAGTAATACGTTTTTCTTTACCTAATTCACTTTCAACGGTTTTCTTAGACATATTCATTTGGATATTATTTAGTGCAAACTCTTGTTTTCTAGGAACAGATAATGATTTATCATTACCATTTAAATCGTTATTAATCCAAGTATCAACTTGTTGTCGCACTTCCTTTTGAAAATGTACTAATGGCTGAGCTTCTTTAATGGGTGTGAAAATAACAATACATAATAAAACTACAACGAATAATAGAAATCTTTTAATTTTTTACACCTACTATTTAAACTTAGTCTCTATCACCATTGAAAATTGAGTTTCTCACGATAACATAGTCTACAGTTCTTAATGATTTTAAATCTTTACCACCGGCATAAGATATAGAACTTTGTAAATCTTGTTGCATTTCAATTAAAGTATCTTTAAGTGAACCTTTATGTTCGACAAACATTTTTTTACCTTCAACATTTTTATGTTCGCCTTTTTGGAATTCTGAAGCACTTCCAAAATATTCTTTATATTTCTTACCTTCAAGTTCAACTGTCTCTCCTGGTGACTCTTCGTGTGCAGCGAACAACGAGCCAATCATTACCATTGATGCACCAAAACGAATTGATTTAGCTATATCACCATGAGTTCTTAAACCACCATCAGCAATGATAGGTTTGCGAGCAGCTTTACTACAAATGTTTAGCGCAGCTAATTGCCAACCTCCAGTACCAAAGCCTGTTTTGATTTTAGTTATACAAACACGACCTGGACCAATACCAACTTTTGTTGCATCAGCGCCAGCATTTTCAAGCTCTCTAACGCCTTCAGGTGTGCCAACATTACCAGCAATAACGAAACTTTGAGGTATGTGGTTTTTAATATGTTTAATCATATTGATAACTGAATCTGAATGACCGTGCGCAATATCAATCGTGATATATTCTGGAACTAAAGATTTCGAAGCGAGTTCTTCTATGAATTTAAATTCATTTTCTTTTACTCCAACAGAGATAGAAGCGAATAGTCCATCATCTTGCATTTTTTTAATAAATGGAATTCTAGCTTCTTCATCAAAGCGATGCATAATATAAAAATAGTCATTTTGAGCGAACCATTGTGCAAGTTCTTCATTCATTACTGTCTGCATATTGGCCGGAACCACTGGTAATTTAAATGTGCGTGGTCCGAACTTAATTGAAGTATCACATTCAGAGCGGCTATTAACAATACATTTATTTGGTATTAATTGTATATCTTCATAGTCAAAAATCTTCATTTTATGTCTTTTGCCCCTTACAATTAAAAATTTTAATTGGATAATACTTTAAAACCGAATAATCATATTAAATTTGCACATATTATTCAGTTATTCTTTATCCTTACTAACTGTACATTGTTTTTTTACTAATGTAAATGGACAAAAGACATAAATTCTTTTTTACCAGCTTGATTTTTTTACGCCAGGGATTTGACCTTTATGTGCATGTTCTCTAAAAGCAATTCGAGACATTTCAAATTTGCGTAAAACACCTCTTGGACGCCCTGTCACTTTACATCTTCTAGTTAATCTTGTAGGTGATGAATCTCTAGGAAGTTTCCTAAGCGCTTCATAATCACCTTTGGCTTTTAGTTCTTTACGTAATTCATAATATTTATTTACAAGTTCTTCCCTTTTTTGTTCTTTAACTACTTTAGATTTTTTTGCCATTTAATTTAACCTCTTTTCTATAATCGTAATTATTACGATTTATAGAATAACATATATTACGATTTATACAAGGAAAAGTTCTGAAGTTAATAAAACTTTATTTATAATTTTTCAATAAAAAAGCCTCTCCTATTTAAATAATAGGAGAGACAAAAAATTTCAAATTGTCGTATTTGAAAGATAAGAAATTATTTAGTTTCACGATGTAACGTATATTTATTTAATCTAGGACAATATTTTTTCATTTCAATACGTTCTGGATTATTACGTTTATTTTTAGTTGTAATATAGTTACGATCGCCACATTCTGTGCAAGCTAAAGTAATATTTACGCGCACGTTAAACACCCTTTCTAATGTTGTTAGGAATTCTTACGATTTAAGATTTTATCATAATTTATGTCAACGTGCAATCTTATCTTTTCCAAATATATTATTTGAAGTTTTCGTAAGTTTCATCTTCTTCAGTTTCTAAATCGATTTGATTAATATCAATACCTAAAGCTTTAGCTACACCTTTACCATAATCAGGATCTGCTTTATAACAATGACGAATATGACGTACTTTAACGTCTTCAGTTACCCCGTCCATTGCATTAGCTGTGTTAGTAAAGATACGTTCTTTTGCATCATCTGATTGTAGTCTGAATAACTTGCCTGGTTGTTCGAAATAATTGTCATCGTCTTGACGGAAATTATATTCATATCCATCGCCATCTACAGGGAATGATGGTTTTTTGAACTCAGGTTGAGAATCATATACGCCTTGGTTATTTGGATAATAGTGAGGTCCGCCACCTTGGTTGTTATCTAAGAAACGCATTTGACCATCACGACTGAATGGGCATAAGTTTTCAACTCCAACTCCTTTAGGTTGGTTGACAGGAATTTGCCAATGATTGACACCTAAACGATATCTCTGAGCGTCTCCATAAGAGAATAGTCGTCCTTGTAACATTTTATCTGGAGAAAAATCTAATCCCGGTACTATATTTGTTGGCGCAAAAGCAGCCTGTTCTACATCTAAGAAATAGTTTTCAGGATTGCGATTTAATTCAAATTCTCCAACTTCAATTAAAGGATAATCATCTTTGTACCATACTTTAGTTAAGTCAAATGGATTGTGTGGATGGTTTTTAGCTTGTTCTTCTGTCATCACTTGGATATACATTTTCCATTTAGGATAATCGCCTTGTTCAATGGCATTAAATAGATCTCGTTGAGATGAATCTCTATCTCCACCTACAATTTCAGCGGCTTCTTCATCAGTATAATTTTCAATGCCTTGTTGTGTTCTAAAGTGGTATTTCACCCATACACGTTCTCCCGCATCATTATACATTGAATAAGTATGTGAGCCGAAACCATGCATGTTACGGAAACCTTTAGGCATACCACGGTCTGACATTAGAATAGTTACTTGATGTAAAGATTCTGGAACACCAGTCCAAAAATCCCAGTTATTTTGAGGACTTCTCATGTTTGTACGTGGATCTCTCTTAACAGCACGATTTAAACTAATGAATAATTTAGGATCTCTAAAGAAGAACACTGGAGTATTATTCCCAACCAAATCCCAGTTACCATCCTCAGTATAGAATTTTAATGCGAATCCACGAATATCTCTTTCTAAGTCAGCAGCTCCACGTTCACCTGAAACTGTTGAAAAACGCGCAAACATTTCTGTTTGTTTGCCAACTTCAGAGAAGATTTTAGCATTTGTATATTGAGTAATGTCATTTGTTACAGTAAAAGTACCGAAAGCTCCAGAACCCTTTGCGTGCATACGTCTCTCAGGAATAACTTCTCTATCAAAATGTGACATTTGTTCTAAGTAATAAACATCTTGCATCAATAATGGACCACGTGGCCCTGCTGTCATACTATTTTCTCTATCTGATACTGGTGCACCAAATAGTCCAGTTAATCTACCATCTTGTTTAGACATGACTAGCTCCCCCTCATATTTTCTTATTTGTAATAATTATAATGTAATATATATTTTAAATAAACCCGTTTTGAATAGCAACTAAACGCATTTCCTATTTAAAATAAAATTTCAGAAAATTTTTAAACATTTTCGCTTTAAAGTGCTAAAAAGTTATTGAATACTCAACTCAAAAAGATTAAAATGGTGGATATATTTAAATAGATGGGAGACACCATATGGAAGATAACAATATGAAACGTGGACTCAATTCGAGACACATATCCATGATTGCAATTGGTGGCGCTATCGGAACGGGATTATTTGTTGCAACTGGTAGTGTAATTTCGCAAGCAGGTCCCGGTGGCGCTATATTAGCTTATATACTAATAGGGATTATGCTTTACTTTTTAATGTCATCTATTGGAGAATTGGCAACTTTTTACCCAGTATCAGGATCATTTAGTTCTTACTCAACGCGCTTTGTTGATCCATCTCTAGGTTTCACGATGGGATGGCTATATTGGGGAATGTGGTCACTCGTTACAAGTGTAGACGTTATTGTAGCATCGAATGTCCTCCAATTCTGGGACGTATTTAAAGTACTTAGTCCTCTAGTTTGGAGTTTAATATTTTTAACTTTTATTTTCTTAATTAATATCTTTTCAGTCAAAGCTTTTGGAGAAACGGAATTTTGGTTATCACTTATCAAAGTAATAACAATAATTGTTTTTATCATCTTTGGCGTATTAATGATATTTGGTATATTAGGTGGCCATTCTTATGGTTTTGAAAATTATACTAAAGGTCAAGCACCATTTGTGGGTGGTATATCAGGAATACTAAGCGTATTACTAGTAGCTGGTTTCTCTGTAGGTGGAACTGAAGTCGTCGCAGTTACCGCAGGCGAATCAAATAATCCTCAGAAATCGATGCCTAAAGCTATCAAACAAGTATTTTGGAGAATTCTTTTATTCTATGTATTATCTATCGCTGTGATAGCAGCTATTATACCTTATACAGATCCTTTATTATTAAATGAGCATGAATCTGTTTCCCAAAGTCCGTTTACTATCGTATTTGATAGAATTGGAATCGCATTTGCTGCATCTGTCATTAATGCGGTTATCTTAACTTCATTATTATCAGCAGCAAATTCAGGAATCTATACTACGAGTAGAATGCTATTTTCTCTAAGCGCCGATGGCCAAGCTCCTAAATTTTTCGGCAAATTAAATCAACAAACGAAATTACCTATTCGTGCGTTAGTCACAACATACATTCTTATAATACTTGTTATAGTATATGCAAATTTCAATGCAAATGCTGTGTTTAATCTATTAAACATAATTGGTTCAATGGTTATTGTAGTGTGGGGATCAAGTATTTGGTCTCAAATTAGATTGCGTCGCGCCATTAAACGTCAAGGTAAAAATCCTGATGAATTACTACCTTATAAAGCACCGTTTTATCCAATAGGAGCAGTTATAGTAATTATTACATTATTTTTTTTACTATTAGGTAATTCTTACGGTAGTATTATTACTGGAGATTTTTTAAGTGTTTTAAGAAACTTTGCACCTATTATTATTCTTGCAATTATTTATTTCGTGCATAAATTACTTAAACGCACGCATTTTGTAAAATTAGAAGAAATGGATTTAACTTCTCACAATTATAAAAATTAATTTTATAAGCGATAGTTCTTTATAAGAATTGTCGCCTTTTTATCTTATTTCTTTCATTAATCGATTGAATTCTTTTTAGAAAATAAACTTCTTTCATAGCAACTTTGAATATTTTATGTTTAAAAGTAATCATGTATAATATAAGTAATAAAAAGGTTTAGAGGTGGATAACATGGTTGGACAAACTAACTTATTCGATGATGTTATAAAACAAGATGAACGTTTTGTCATTGTGGTTCAAGCCCTTGAAGAAAAAAATGGTAATTTACTAAAACACACGTTAAGGGAATACCCTAGTTTAAAACATGATCAAATGAATGATTTATTTACACATCTCAAAGATGTATTTTTGGAAGAACCCTTTGAAGACAATCAATCAGCTTTTACTATTACAGTATATACAAACCTTGATTACGCTGCTGACCAAGTTTATGCACACGTCAAACGTTACAAAGGTAAACATGATTGGACACACACTGCCAAATAAAATAAGTCAAATATCAAATTATGATAATACAAAAATATGGACTGGCAAGATTAACACCTCTTACCAGTCCTTTTAATTATGTTTAAAGCTATATTTTTAGCAATTTTTTATTGTTAATCAAATCAATTTCTTCAACATATGAGGAATACCTTCTGAGTCATTATCCAAGGTAACTTCATCGGCACTCTCTTTAAGTTCTTCACTAGCATTACCCATCGCAACGGAATAGCCAGCAACCTCAAACATAGATTGATCATTTAAACTATCTCCAAACACCACTACTTCTTCTAGATTAATATTCTCTTTTTTGCATAGTGCTTTAATAGCATTTCCTTTGGAGACATCTTTAGCCATAAACTCTAAGAAAAATGGTTTACTAGTCGTTACATCTATATCCTTATTGAAAAAACCATTTAAATCTATACGTGCTTCAGTAATGTTACCTACATAATCTACGCCCATCACTTTAGGAACATCACGAGAAATATAAGATTTAATATCTTTAACTCTTTTCATAGGTAGCCCTGTCAATTCAGATTCAATATTCATATATTCGTGATCGCTATCATGGATAATATAACCGTTATCATACGTTAAAACTAGAAAGCCTCGTTCTCTACAATAATCTACAATTAAATCAAAATTATCTTTCGAAACTGTTTTACTTACTTCAACTTCTTCATTAGACATTTTGATTGTTTTACCACCATTGTAGCTAATAATAAAACTCTCATTATGATTTAACTGCAATTCTCTAGCTACTGGAATCATCCCTTCCGTAGGTCTACCAGATGCTAAAACTACGCTATATCCTTTATCTTGAATATCAATCAAATATGATTTAGTTTCGGGTGACACTTCATTGTCGCTATTCATTAGAGTATCATCCATATCCAAAACTACCATTTTAAATTTACTCATATAGCAAAAGAACTCCTTCCGTGACTTAATCAAAAATCATTCTTATCCATATTTTACAATAATTTAGGACTTTAGGTACACAACTTCTTCTATAACGCCGCTCTCATTAATTGTAGCAAGTTCAGAGGTACAATGAGTTATTTGATCTCTTAGTACTCTAACTAATTCACCACTACGTTCTCTACGGCTTAAAGTTAAAATTGTAGGACCTGCACCGCTGATGACAGTTGCATATGCTTCGTGTTGTCGCGATAGTTGACGAACTTCTTCAAACTCTGGAATAAGATGCTGTCTAAATGGTTCATGAAACCCATCTTGTTCCATCATTTTACCTGCTAACTCATATTTATGTTGAATTAAAGCACATATCATAGTATTACTAATCGCACTATTTTGTACTGCTTTTCTGTAGGAAAAGGTTTCAGGCAAGGCATTTCTAGAGTCTTCAGTACGTAATTCGTAAGGCGGGATTGTTAAAATAATATCAACCTTAGGTACATCAATACGCGTAACATCTGTTACTTTAGTGTCCGGATTATAATATCCAGAGATGAGTCCGCCATAGATTGTTGGAGCAACATTGTCAGGATGACCTTCAATTTCAGTAGCTAATTGTAATAACTCGTATTGCGATAATTGAATATTACCAAAATAGTTTGCGATATATAAAGCGTCCACTAGCGCTGAAGCAGAGGAACCTAGTCCTCTAGCTAGTGGGATATCACTTCTCATTTCGATTTGTAAACAAGGTAATGTTACATCATATTTTAATGCAACCTCTTGAGCAACTTTATAGATATAATTACTTTCATCTTTGGGTAATGTTTCTAATTCAGGACTTTAATATAAGAATTCCCAATCATGTCCATCTATTTTTTTAATAGACATGTATAAATATTTATCTAGTGCCATTCCTATTGAATCAAAACCTACGCCTAAATTAGCAGTTGATGCCGGAATTTTAAGTTTCAAAACTTCTTCCATATCAAATTGCCCTTTAATGTATTTGATTATACTGTCCTTGTCATTTGGTAACGGTTGAATTGGGTTATCTAGTAAGGAGATTGCTGTATCTGGGTCTTTTAATCCATTACCAGTTAAAATAGCCACTACTTTTTTACCTTTAGGAAGTTTTCCTGCTCTGTGAAGTTTAATTAAACCTGCGATGGATGCGTTACTTGCTGGCTCACTAAATACACCTTCATTTGTAGTCATTAACTGATAAGCTTCAAGAATTTCGTCATCTGTTACACTATCAATTAATCCATTAGATTCTTCTAACGCTTTAACTGCTTTCTGCCAACTTGCTGGATTACCTATACGGATAGCTGTCGCAACTGTTTCTGGATTTTTAATAACTTTATTTTGAACAATTGGAGCTGCGCCTGCTGCTTGGAAGCCGAATAATTGAGGTAATTGGCTACCTTTTTTCTCATTAAATTCTTTAAAACCTTTCCAATAAGCAGTAATATTCCCAGCATTACCAACAGGAATTGCTAATACGTCTGGAGCTTGTTCTAACTGTTCAACAATTTCAAACGCCCCAGTTTTCTGCCCTTCAATTCTAAAAGGATTCACTGAGTTTACTAATTCAATATCACTATTTTCTTCCGCTATTTCTTTTACAATTTCTAGTGCTTCATCAAAGTTCCCTTCAATTGAAACAATTTCTGCGCCATACATGACAGCTTGCGATAATTTTCCAAGTGCAATCTTACCTTCAGGAATAACTACAATTGCTTTCAAACCTGCTCGTGCAGCATAAGCTGCTGCTGAAGCCGATGTGTTTCCTGTAGATGCACATATCACTATCTTTTTGCCTTGTTCCTTAGCTTTAGTGACCGCCATAACCATGCCACGATCTTTAAATGATCCTGTAGGATTGGCACCTTCATATTTAACATACAACTCTATTTCAAGCTTTTCAGATAACTTTTTACAATAAATAAGTGGCGTACTGCCCTCGTTAAGGGTAATCTGAGGTGTTTCTTCGTTAACTGGTAAATACTCATTAAATTCTTGTACTAATCCTTGCCATCTTTTCATATTTATTAAACTCCTTCTACAGGATAAATCTTTTCAACTTCATATCCTGATTTATTTAGAACATTCTCTGGAGATTGATCCAATCCTGTAATAATCACTGCAACCGTATTATCGTCTCTTTCAACAATTTGAAGAGATTTATGTAACGGCAACTGCGCTTTAATGTCATTCTCGATTTTTTCAACAGTTAATTGATTATTTTGTAAAACAACGTAGTAATTTAACTTTTCTTGGATTACTACTGGTTCTTCCCCATCCATCATCTCTCTTGTTTCATCGGTTTTTAATTCAAAATGAGGTGGCAACGTGTGAAGGTTCGATTCAAAGAATAAAGCAACATTGAGTAAATCACTTACTACAGCACTTCCCGTAGCTAAACTACCGGCACCTTTACCATAAAACATTGTGTCACCTACAGCATCGCCTACAACATAAATGGCGTTATATTCATTTTCAACAGCTGCAAGTTGATGCGTCTTATGAATAAGTGTTGGTTCAACTGAAGCGTGAACATGACCATTTTCATAAGTACCTTTACCAATTAGCTTTATTTTAAAGCCTAATTGATCAGCAGCATTAATATCTGATAATGTAGTTCCACTAATACCAGTTAACTTCACATCATTAAGTTTAATCACTTGGTTAAATGATAGATAAGATGTAATAACAACTTTACGAGCAGCATCGACACCTTCTACATCATCTGTAGGGTCTGCTTCAGCAAACCCTAATCTTTGAGCTTCATCTAAAGCGTCTTCGAAATTTGTTTGCTCGCGTGTCATTTTAGAAAGAATAAAATTAGAAGTTCCGTTCAAAATCCCCATAAATTTTGAAATATTATTAGCGTTCAAACCATTATTAATTGCATTAACAATTGGAATACCACCTGCAACACTTGCTTCAAATTTTAAGGCTACACCATTGCTCTCTGCTAAATCCTCCAACAGTTTTAAATGAACTGCTAATAAATCTTTGTTAGCAGTTATCACGTTTTTTTTTATGCAGTTCTTAACCAATCGACAGTAGGTTCTATACCACCCATAACTTCAACTACAATATCAATTGATTCGTCCCCTAATATCTCATCAATATCTTCAGTTAAATGATATTGGCTAATATTTAATGGACGTTTTTTTGATTTATCACGTACTAAAATATGCTTAATGACAATATCTTTATTGATGGTATCTTTAATTTGTTGCCTATTCTCCTCAATAATTTTTACAACACCTGATCCGACAGTTCCCAAACCAAGTAATGCAATATTCAATTCTTTCATGTATCATACCTCCTATTGTGCTTTTGATAAAAACAATTGTACATTTGAAAAATACTAAATAATGGTTTAGTATAAAATCATTCTTAATTTTTGTAAAGTTCTTAATATTGAAAATATAAATCTATAGTACCATGCTTAATCAGAAAACTGAATAGAATTTTCTGATTTTTTAGAAAGGTTGATAGCTCATGAAAGTTGCTAAATTCGGAGGTAGTTCTGTCTCCAATGCTAAACAAATTAAAAAAGTATTAGATATTGTAAATGAGGACCCTGAGCGCAAGATAATTATCGTTTCTGCCCCAGGAAAAAGAAGTAAAGATGATACTAAAACAACTGATTTACTCATTCGTTTATATGAAAAAGTACTAAATGGTTTAGATTATCAAAGTAAGAAGAAAGAAATTATACAACGTTACGCTGATATTGTAAGAGAGTTAGTGATGGATAAAGAGATATTAACTACCATTGATGAAACGTTAGAACGATACATTAGTCAACTTTATGACAAACCTGCTCGTTTATATGATGCTTTATTATCTTGCGGAGAGGATTTTAATGCGCAATTAATTGCTTCATACAATAATAGTCAAGGTATTCCTACACGATACGTTTCTCCTAAAGAAGCTGGACTCACAGTGACAGATTTGCCACAACAAGCTCAAATTATAGATTCTTCATATGAGGATATTTATAAATTACGTGATTATAATGAAAAGCTTATTATTCCCGGCTTCTTTGGAATTTCAAAAAATGATTATATTGTAACCTTCCCACGAGGTGGTTCAGATATTACTGGCGCTATTATCGCTAGAGGTGTAAAAGCATCACTTTATGAAAATTTCACTGATGTGTCAGGTATTTTCAAAGCAAACCCAACAATAATAGATAAGCCAGAGCTAATTGAAGAAATTACTTATAGAGAAATGCGGGAACTGTCATATGCTGGATTTGGAGTTTTTCATGATGAAGCTCTACAACCTTTATATAAAGATCGAATTCCTGTTGTAATAAAAAATACAAATCGTCCTAGCGATAAAGGTACTTATATTCGTCACGATAGAGAAATTAATTCAGAAAATGTAATTAGCGGTATAAGTTGCGACAAAGGCTTTACAGTTATTAATATTAAGAAGTATTTGATGAATAGGTAGGTTGGATTTACATTAAAAATTCTAGCAGTATTAGAGGAGTTTAATATCTCATTCGATCATATGCCATCTGGTATTGATAATATCAGTATTATTATGCGTACTAATCAGATTAAAGGTAAGGAAAGTCAAGTTTTAAATGAAATAAGAAAACGGTGTGAGGTAGATGAACTAAGCGTTGACCATGACTTATCTATATTAATGATTGTTGGAGAAGGAATGAATCAGGTAGTTGGTACAGCAAGTAAAATCACTCATGCACTTTCAGAGTCTAATATTAACTTGAAAATGATTAACCAAGGGGCTTCTGAAATATCAATGATGTTTGGTATACGAGTTGAAAATGCAGAGAAGGCTGTCCTTTCAACTTATGAATTTTGTTACCATGGTATTTGTCTAAAAAATTTATGTTCATAAAACAAAAAGATTTCTACAATACATATACTACTTTAGTCTATTTTCAGTGTATGTCGTAGAAATCTTTTTATGATATTTTCCTATTATTTATAACCGCTTCTTCAATGCGTTTCTTACCTACTACCAATTTTAAAATATAGAATTGATAATAACTGAGAGAATCAATCACAGCTTTATAATTTGAAAATTGATGATAATTTTGATCATCCATCAAATCATACATTAATACAATTTCAGGTTTGATATAATCTACATTCCAGCTTAATGAATGAAAATAAATATTACTCTTCGGCAAGCGAATCTTACTATCTAATCTAAATATCCACTCATCATTTACTACATCATAAACAAAAATATTGAGAACCATATTTCCATCTTTAAACACTTCGACATGGGCAACTTCAGGTAATGAAAGTTTTTTACTCTGTGGAACTATATTTGCTTTACTATAATATTCTATAGTGAAATCTTTAGGTATAACTTTAAGGATTTCAATTAATTTTTTACGTTCAACGCAAATATCCACTTTGTTAGGTAACTTAAACTCATCATTTAAAAACAATTGCATCGCAACTTCGCCATGAAATTTAAATATATGAGTTGATGTATCCATTAATATCTTCACTATTTGATCTACAGGTTTTTGTGCTTCAATTTTCATTCGTACACCTCTTTAAGCAAGCGCTTTCATAAATTTAATTATACATACGAAAATTACAATTATCAAACGTATATTTGTGAACATTTAGTAAATTAAAATTAAAATTTTTATAAAGAATAGGCTTTGTATAAATATTAAATGTCAAAAAGAGTTATAATACGGTTTTTTGTATATCAATTAAAAATTTAAATTTCTTAAAGTTTTGTAAACATTAAATATAGCGCGAGTACGTTTAAGCATTATTTACACTCATAATCATTGAACTCGAAATTTAAGACGTATATAATTTGTTTTGAAATTAGAATTAAAATTTTAAGATTTGGGTGAATATTTATGTCTGTAACGGTCATTTTATCTGTAATTATAATTATTTTGATTATAGCCATTGTCTTAAATCAAAGATATATGAAAGATAGAGTTGAGACTGAAGAGTACGCTAGAAACCAATTAATCGCTAAAAATTCAACTTTGAGCGAAGAAAATTTAGCTCTAAAGAATCAAATGTTAAGTTCTAATAACGATGTAGGACATCATGCATTTAAAAATGCTAAGCGTGAGTTACAAAAGATTTTGGACCGCTTTAAAGAAAACGGTCGTTTAAAAACATATTCAATTGTTTCTACAAATAATTTAGCTGTAAAGCATCCATTATTTGAATATGCACGATCATTTGATTTTATAATTGTTACTGACGTAGGGCTTATCAATGTCGACGTTAAAAATTGGAACCAAAAAACTTTCTATCATTTCGACGTTCCTGACAAGCATTTTGAAGAGAGAAATCAACCTTATGAAACCGATCAGATTGTAGGTCACTATGTAAGTAGTAGATACCATAGCCAATTCAATACGACATGTACAGGTGTCTATACATTTACAGAAATCTTACAAGATAATCGTGTGATTTACGAATTTTATGACCAAGATCCATACCAACAAGCTGCAAACAATGCTAAAGCATTTAAAGATCAAATAGAATCTGTTTATCAATTTAAGATTCAAAGTATCGGTGTTGTTTACTTCAGCGACGGTAGCGTCAATATTATCGAAGGTTCAGATGAAAGTGATAAATATGTAGATACGGTATCTACTCAATCTTCTCTTGAAAAGGTTATAGAAGATGCTGTACAACTTTCTAAGCACCCTCTCAACAATGTACAAGTACAAAAGATATCTGATAGTTTTAAATAACATATGGAAGCTTAAAAAGAGAGTGGGACAGAAATATAATTTGTCAAAATTATTTTCGTTGTCCCACCCCAACTTGCATTGTTTGTAGAATTTCTTCCAAAAGAAATTCTCTATGTTGGGGCCCCGCGGCAAGGATGACTAGGATTGAAAGAAGCTTGATACAAGCGCACTTTCAATTCAGACATCTACTGCCAATATGTTAAGTGAGGTTGAGACAACGAATTATGTCGCAGCCTCCTTTAATATATTAACTCCATAAGTTCACTTTATTCTGTTTCGCCTCTTCTTGGGCTTTTATAAGAATATTTCTATATTTACCATTTGGAGAATAGTATTTCTCTCTGGCTAATCCTTTTTCAACTAATTCTCTGTTAAACATCCTATTTTTACTTAGCCAAACATAAGCCAAAGTTCGGCCATATCTATCATTTTTTTCTTTATCGTATTCTAAATAAACATACTTATGTGTTAACTCTTTCTTACTATAGTTTGATGCTTCTTTACCATAGGGTTGAACAGGCGTATTTGGTTTAACCGTTTCTGGTGTATCCATACCAATCATTCTAACTTTAATACGCTCGCCATCTTTCTTAGCAAGAAAAGTATCCCCATCTACTACACGTTCAACATAAACTTTATCTTTTCCTTTTAAATCTGCGCTTAGATTTTTTTCATTTGATTGTTTACCGCCAAATGGACCTTCGTGGTTAATAAATTGAAAAAGTATGACTATTATTGCAATTAATGCCACAACAATTAGCGATAATCCTTTTTTTGATTTCATAGCTGTCACCTTACTTCACGTTATATTCTGATTTATGTTAATTAAAATTTAGTTTGGAGTCAATATGAAATTTAAACTGATTCATCATAAGCTTCTATTTATAGTTATTTTTCAAAATGTAAGCTCATGCTATAATATGTAATGTTAGGAGTGAAATAGATGGATTCATCTAATGAAAGCAAGATATCTTTAATCGCAATTATTGTAGCAATAATCATAGGCGTAGTATTACAAATAGTATTTAAATTACCTATCATAGTAAGTGTAGTAGTAGCCATATTACTCGGAATTTTAGTTGGTTTCATTGTATATATTATTCAATCCACGCTAAATAAAAAGAAAAAGTGAAAATCTACTATGTTAAAGAAACCTTAATATTCAATATATAATATTTAAATAATTTCTCTTAATTCCTTAAATTAAATAAAGAGAAGTGTTATTAAATCAATTAAATAAACCAATTTATGATAATAAGGTACTATATGAGCCATACGCAATGCGTATGGCTTTTTTATACACAAAGACTAATACATAAAGTAAACGTAGCTGAAATGATATAAGAAAATTAGATTGATTAGTAAAAAACTAGTCATTCAAAAACACATTAAGTAGTTCTCATTAAATAAATATATTTCCACTGTCTAGAAATCAAACTTAAGTTATTTTTTAAATCAGGAGTAAAAGTAATCTATAGTGGTATAGTTACAGAAACAGTATACTGTCTATTTTTACAACTCATCTATTCAACTTTATTTTATAGAAGGACAAATTTTATAAATGTATCTCAGACATAAAAGTTGTAAGTAGATAAAGTCTAAATTTATCAATAATTATATTGATAATAGCATATTTACAACACTTAATATGGGAGGTACAAAACGATGGAAATTTTAGATTGTATTATCGACACAAATTCAGTCACATATGAGGTAAAGACATCTAAAGGGAAAGTGTTTCAACACACATTGAGTATTGAAACACCCACATATAAAGTTATAGAAATTTTAGCATTATTATCTGATTATGTAGATAAAACTGATCGTCCAAAATTAATAATTAAAAAGTAAGATATTTTATCAAAATTTATATCCACCCTTTATCAATTCCTTTTTTCCATGCATCAAAGCGATTTTCAGAGCACATTTTATCAATAATCGTACTTGTGTAATTACGCACTGTCCCATTAGACAAATAAAGTTTTTCAGCAATTTCTTTACTACTCAACCCATTGCCTATCTCTCTTAATACAACTTGTTCTTTATGCGTTAATGGATTTGACTCAGTAAATAAAGTAGTCATCAATGATGTACTATATTCTTTTTCACCCTTCATCACTTTATAAATCGTATTCACTAAATCTTCTACAGAACGTTCTTTCAACACATAGGCATCTACATCATTGGCAACAGCCTTTTCGAAATAGCCAGGTCGCTTGAATGTCGTAACAATGATAACCCGTGTATTTAATCCTTTAGCTCGAATTTGAGCCAAAATTTCCAACCCAGTCATACCAGGAATCTCAATATCTAAGATTGCCACATCAGGCTGTTTATTTTCGATCAATTGAAGTGCTTCTTCACCATTTTCGATATCGTTTAAAACTTTCATATCCTCATGCATTTCAATAAGTTGTACCATTGCTTGTCTTAACATTAATTGGTCTTCAGCTATCACCAGTGATATCACATTAATTCACTCCTAGGAATTTGAACTGTTATTGTAGTACCTTCATTTGATTGAACTTTAACTTCCCCATTTAAATAAGCGGTACGTTCTTTAATACTTTTAAGCGCGCTTGCCTCGTCATCATTAATCCCTACCCCGTTATCACTCACAATCAATGTCATTTCATGATGCTTCTCTATAATTTCCCCTACAACTTCTGTGGCATTGGCATGTTTAATTACATTATTAATCGCTTCTCTTAATATCATCGATAATATGGATTGTTTGGCCGGATTTAATGACCTTGCAGCACTTTTATTTTTGAAAATAAAATTTAAATTCGCATCGTGAAGAATAGATGCTACAGATGAAACTTCCTCTTCAAATGATTGCACCTTCAAGTCGTCTATAATCGTGCGTACTTTATTAAGTGTCTCTCTTGATAAATCATTAATGGCTCGCATTTCATTTCTAGCTGCTTCTTTGTCGGTATCGAGGAGTTTTGTTGCAAGTTCTGATTTCAACGTTAGACTTGCAAACACATGGCCTAGAGTATCATGGAGATCTTGACCAATGCGATTGCGTTCTTGTTCTGCTATAAGGACATTAATATATTTGTTCTTCTCTTCAAGTTCTTTACGTACCTTACGATCTTTGCGCACTTGAAAATTACCAAACGCAATCATCAATATGACAATATAATATATTATCATCGTATACACATATTCATGATGGGTGATATAGGTGAACAAAGCACATAGTATCATTGTAGTAACAAAACTTATAAATTCTTTTGATTTCACTCCCACATCGAAAATGAAGGGTAATGCAAATGCACTATAAAAAAAGAACATACTTAATAATGGTTCATAAGCATAAACAAAATACATAATGCAGAGATAATGGATAAGCAAAAAGATATATAAATGATTTTTGTTCAACTTAGTGTGAAGTAGAACTAAAATTAAATATGAGATTGTAAAGATAGCTAAAACAATAATATATACCAACATATTATAATGATGTTCATTATAAAATAATCCAAATATCGGAAATATTAAATATACAAGTGAAGAAATTTCACCCATCCTTACTCCAAAACCACGTTTAGATCTCATTTAAGACACATCTTTCTTGTTATTAATAATTAAAGCTATACTAAGGAAAATTATACTATATACTAGTAAAAAACCAAGTGACTCATAATTGATACCTTTATCTTTACCAAAGTCTAACGAGATTTGCTTTAAATGATAGGTAGGCATTTTTTTAGAAATAGTCTGAAGCCAATCTGGAAATGTCTGAACTGGGAACCATAAACCACCTATAATTGCCATTGTCATGTTAAGTAAATTTGCTACACTACTCGCCTTTTGCACATCATTAAATTGTGCAATAATCAATCCTAAAGTTAAAAATAAACTTGCTCCTACCCATAAAACAATTCCAGATAGTAACCAATCTGATAAATTCATGCTTACATCTTTATAAAAATGTGCTGCTGTGAAAATAATTATAATCGCTACTAAAAATTGGCACATAGTTTTTAAAACTTTGACGAGATAGTATTGTGACGGTTTCAAAGGTGTAGACATTAAATGTTTATACCAACCATTGTTTCTCTCCTCAATCATGTCTAGTGGAAATGACAACATACAAAAGTTTAATAAACTAAATACTGTCATACTGTACATATATTCCTTATAAAACGGTTCTTTAGCTTCTTCAGGTAAATCTAATAAAGAAGTAAATAATAGATAAAATCCTAAAGGAAGAAATATAGACATAAATAAATAGAGTTTTTTTCTAAACATTACTTTAATTTCAGTTTTAAAAAATGTGGCTACCATCATTGTGTCACCCTTTCTTGGTCGCTATTATTGGAAAACATAATATCTAATAATGAAGTTTTATGAATTTCAATTTGATTCAAATCAATACGGTATTCAATTAATTTTTGTATAACTGAAGCAACTTGATTCGTTCTAATTTCATAACTATTTTTATAGTTGGTAATCTCAAACTCACTCTTTAAATCTTCAATAATATGTTTACAATTTGACGGTAAAACTACTACTGAATAGCTCTGTTGATTTTTAATGAGTTGAGGAGAATCACTCAATTGAATTCGACCTTTATCTAGAAGAACGACTTGATCAGCCATTCTCTCGACTTCTTCTATGTAATGAGAAGTGTATAGAATCGTGACATTTTGTGATTTAAGATCTTGAATTATTTTCCAGAAATGCTCTCTTGTCTCAATATCCATAGCAGTTGTTGGCTCATCTAAAATTAAAAATTCAGGCTGACCAACGAGTGTTAATGCAAAATCAAGAATACGTTTTTGTCCACCAGATAACTGGCTTGCCATCTGATTCATCTGCGTTTCACTAAATTGAGTAATAGCTAAAAAACGTGTGGTTGAAATCGAATTTGAATAAAAAGATTGGTGAAGTTTGAATAATTCCTTTACTTTGAAGAATTTAGGAAAATTTGTTTTTTGAAATAAAATTGCCATTTTATGATGATTAATCATTTTAGACTTATCAATAATCTCTCCCTTATCACCTTGTAAATTGCCAATTATTATATCTATAAGAGTTGATTTTCCTGCACCATTTTTACCAATTAAAGCCGTACATAAATGTTCCTTAATTTCTAAATTAATGTCATCTAGTACCCTGTTCTTCTTAAATGACTTAGATAAATTTTTAATCTTAATCATAATGTTCACGCCTTTTCTTTAAGATATATACAATTTATCAATTACTAGGTATATAATTTAGTTCATTTTGTCATTATTAGTACGTGACATTTGTCATTTAATTTAATAGTTTACATAATATTGTTATTAGCAACAAAAAATCCTCGCTCTTACGAACGAGGATTGTACTAAACTATCATTTTATAAAATTGGTGAAATTAACTTGGCTAAATCTTCTTTAAATTTAATTGATAGTGGACGTTGTTCATATTTTTCTTTAGTAAGAAGTTTTGATTTTTTCACGTCTTCTTCAAAAGCATGACGTAATTGTTGTGCAATTTCTTTGTCGTATACAAAGGCATTAATTTCAAAATTTAACTCGAAACTTCTAAAGTCCATGTTTGCACTACCTACAGATGAAACTTCATCATCTATCATCAGTATTTTAGAATGTATAAATCCATTCTGATACGTATAGATATTTACACCACTATCTAACAAGTCAGCTGCATTTGAAAAAGTAGCCCAATATACAAACGGATGATCGGGTTTACATGGAATCATCAAATTAACTTCTACCCCACTGTTTGCTGCCATTTTTAACGCATTAATGTACGATTGATCTGGTATAAAGTAAGGACTTTGAAGATAAATTGATTTTCTTGCACTCATTATCATTTTTGTATAACCATATTCTATTTGGTGAAGATCGAACGCTGGTCCACTCGAAGCAATTTGTAATGCTTTATTTCCTTTTTCTCCTGTCTTTTTAGGGAAATATTTTTGATCATATTCAAACTGTGGTCGATGTGCTTGTGAGTTCCAGTCTAGAATAAATCTTATTTGCAATGCATCAATACTGTCACCTTGCACACGCAAATGTGTGTCTCTCCAATAGCCTAATTTACCTAAGCCTAAATAATCGTCACCTATATTAAAACCACCTACATAGCCAACTTGACCATCTATGATAATAATTTTTCTATGATTTCGGTTGTTCATTCTGAAATTTACAATAGGTAGTTTAGATGCAAAAAAGGCTTCAACCTCTCCACCTAAAGACTTAAATTTTTTAAATTTAGCCATATTCACTTTTTTCGAACCTACATCATCATATAATAGTTTAACTTCTAAGCCTTCTTTAAGTTTAGTTTCTAACGCATCGATAATACGATTTCCAAGACCGTCTAATTCAAATGTATAATACTCAAGGTGAATATAATCTTTAGCATTATAAATATCTTCGATCACTTTATCAAAGAGTTTATGACCATCAGTAAATAATTCGATGTTATTATTTTCAGTTAGAAAAGCATCTTGTTTCATTAATAACATTCGGATTAAATCATGATGTTTTGTAACTTGGTCGTTTGGAGAATTAAAATTTAATTTTTCAAAGCTATTCGCTTGTGCTTTAACTAAGTCTTGGAAAGCATCTAACTCTTTTCCGTTATTTTTCTCTAGTTTTTTCTTAGAAACAGTACGACCTAGGAATAAGTAAAGGATGAACCCTACTATTGGTAATAAGAAAAGTACAAATAACCATGCCCACGTGGAACTTGCACTTCGTCTGTCCTTTTCCAAGAATATGATAATAAAAGCAAGTATCAAGTTAACGATAAACCCTAGAACTAATAAAATCGCTAAAATAGTACCAAAATATCCTAAATTCATGAATGTTAACTCCTATATGTATTTCCACCTAAATCATCTCAAGTGGATATTTCTCTTATATTATTCTTTAGTAACTAAAGTTACTATTGCATTATAATCTTCTTCGATATTTGGAAACTTTCGTTCCTCAATCTGTTTAATAGTGATATTTAATAAGCTATATGCACTACCCTCATCTGACTTTAGAAAATCATTTACGCTTTTTTCCAATCTTTCAATAGAATCTTCTGTAAATGTTTTAAATTTTATTTGTTGCATAAGGCACATTCCCCTTTCTTTATGTTGATTAAATGATAGAACTTTTCATATAAAAATTCAATTATTACAGAAACAATTTGTTTAATTACCACTTATTTAAATAGGTTGCTCGGAATATATTTTAATTTTAGTTATGATGATGTATAATAACAACATTCGATTGAATATTCAGAATTATCTATCTTTTGATTTATTTATTAGTTTATATTTTCTTGTTAACTATCCCTAATACTAAGAATTTATTTTCTAATAAAGGTGAATCATCAAGATGCGTAGAATGATATTGAAGATTGGATTTAACTTAGGAGGGAAAGTTAATGATTTCATTTGAAAATGATTATTTAGAAGGCGCGCATGAGAAAGTACTCAAACGACTTATTGATACAAATATGGTTCAAGCTGCTGGTTACGGCTTTGATGAATTCTCAGCACAAGCGGCTGATAAAATAAGGGAGACTATCAAGTGTCCTGAGGCAACGGTAAGATTTCTGGTTGGTGGTACTCAAACAAACCAAGTGGTTATAAATTCTATGTTGAAAAGTTATGAAGGTGTGATATCAGCAGATACGGGACATGTGGCAGTTCATGAAGGTGGCGCCATTGAATTTAGTGGTCATAAAGTTTTAGCCATACCATCCAGTGAAGGTAAAATATCAGCCGAGGGTGTCGAAGCTTACTTAGAAACTTTTTATAGTGACTTTAAAAGAGAACATATGGTATTTCCAGGGATGGTTTATATTTCGCATCCCACAGAATATGGAACGTTATATACGAAAGAGGAATTAAAAAGCTTAGCCAAAGTTTGTCGTAAACATGAGATACCATTATTTATGGATGGCGCTAGACTCGGTTACGGGTTAATGAGTGACAATACCGATGTCACTATTGAAGATATAGCTAAGTACTGTGATGTCTTCTACATTGGTGGTACTAAAATAGGTGCACTGTGTGGTGAGGCAATCGTATTTACTAAGAACAATGAGCCGATAAACTTTACGACAATTATTAAACACCACGGCGCTTTACTAGCTAAAGGTCGATTAACTGGCATCCAATTTTTAGAGTTATTTACAGATGAGTTATACTTTAAAATTAGTAAACATGCGATTAATATGGCTAAGAAAGTTAAAAATGGATTTTTAGAAAAAGGATACCAAGTCTATTATGATTCACCCACTAACCAACAATTCTTTGTACTTAGTAACGATAAAATAAAAGAATTAGAGAAGAAGGTTAAATTCGCAGTGTGGGAAAAATATGATGATAATCACCGTGTCGTCAGATTTGCGACAAGTTGGGCGACTACAGAAGAAAATGTAGAACAGTTGTTGAAGCTAATTTAATATTTTTAATTTTAAGAGATTTCGTCTATTCTTAATTTTACTTTGAAAATAAAAGGTAAATTGGCTAAACGATGTATGAATACGGCGAAATCTTCTTTATTGATGATTCAACATTTTTTTGTTTTTTCAGCGTTAAAGTTGACTAATACATTACCAATTTGATCATTAAAATTTTGCACACCAAATTCATTAAGCATTGAACGAGTCTCATTTTTCATTTGAGATAAAGCCTTTTCTGCTTTAAGTTCTTCATTCTCTTTCAAAAGCTTTTCGATCTCATATTGACTCTTTTGATCTTTATTCATTTTGGCCAGTTTCTCAGCTTCTTGAATTGCATACTTAATACGTTCATCAGATTTTCTTTTTTCTCTAGCTAAACGATCCTTAATCATTTGAGATACTTCTTCTTGAGAGAATGTTTTCTCTTTTTGTTGCGTTTGTTCATGAGTTGTTTCTAAATTGTCATTGTGCTTCGTTTCTTCAGTTATATTACTTTGATTGTTCTCCATGAGATATACCTCCGTTTATAGTCTGTCGACTGCGTATTCCATACTTGCTTTTATAACGTCATCAGTACGTTTTGGATATAAAAAATAACCTTCCGCGGAAGGTTAAAAAAGCGTATAAAAATAGCACCACTTTCTATTTATAAGGGTAGAAAGGATGCTATTTTAATACCAAGCAACTAAATATTCACTTGGAAATTCATTTTTGCTTATAAAATATCTAATAGCTTGAAATGCTTTGTTCCTATATATCATATAATCTTTTAATATTTCATCTTTAGATAATACAAAATCAATAACCTCTGAATTTTTTTATTTAAAGTTACTATTCCTTTCCCCTTTTTTAAATCATCTTGTGGCAAATATTCATAACTAATTATTCGCTCATCTTCTTCTATTTTATTTAGTGTTAATATTGGTCTCACCTTATTTACTAATAAAACTTGCATAATCATACTTTTTCTAAACATAATTATGTGCTTTTATATATGAATAATTATACTTATTCATTAAATAGTGTTCAATAACTTCATGACGTAATAATATAAAATCTTGCTCTTTTATATTTTTTCCTTCTCTTAAACGTTGCCAACTTAAAGCTATATTAAAGTCGGGGAAAAATTTATCTCTTTTATTTCCTAATTTATAGATGTTTTCAAATAAATGTTCATAAACTCTTTCTATTAATTTTTGATTATATCCAGTATTATTTGATATTACTTCAATTTCTCTTTTTTATTTCTATTTAATACTGACTTATAATATTTCATTGCATGCTTATCTCTTTTTGAATGATAAGGATCATTGATGTCGTTTAATGCTCCTGCCTTACGTACTAAACTCTGTTTATCTTCTATCTGATACTTACCTTTACGCTCAGTAAAGAATTTATCCCGCCAGTTTCCCATTTGTGGCACTGTAGTACTTCTACACCAAGGGTGCATAGGGGGTGCATTAATGCCAGGTGTCATATCTTTTATTTTAAATACTTTGCCGTTAAAGAGTGACAAATTTTAGATGTTTTCTTGTCTATTTTAGCCACATATTTATATTCGCCATCTTCACCTAATTCTTTTAGATAAGTAAGCTTCTGTGATTCAGCCTAAAACATAAAAAAGAGCTGAGACAGTTTCGTCTCAGCTCTGACCCCTATTGTGGTTCCCCTGTTTTGTTTAGCGCTTTAGTATTGTTTTATGTACTGTTCGCGTTCCCATTCAGAAACTTGAGTACGGTAATAATCCCATTCAATAGATTTAGAGTTAATAAATTGATTGTAAATGTGATCTCCTAAAGCGTTTTTAATTGAAGAATTTTCACGCATTGATTTTAACGCAGTATACAATGTTGATGGTAAGTCTTGGATGCCAACTGCTTCTCGTTCTTCACGATTCATTTCGTAGATATTTTGATTTACTGGTTCAGGTACTTCTAGTTTGTTTTTGATTCCGTCTAACCCTGCTTCAAGGATTGCTGCTAGAGCCATGTAAGGGTTAGCTGCAGGGTCAACTGAACGTACTTCAATACGCGTTGATAATCCTCTTGAAGAAGGCACACGTACTAATGGAGAACGGTTTTTACCACTCCAAGCGATATAACATGGTGCTTCGTAACCTGGTACTAAACGTTTATAAGAGTTTACTAGAGGGTTACATACTGCAGTGAATCCACGTGCATTTTTAAGAACACCTGCTGTAAATTGATAAGCTGTTTCTGTTAATTGCATTTCGCCATTTGGATCATAGAAAGCATTTTCTTTGCCTTTAAATAATGAAACGTTAAAGTGCATTCCGCTTCCGTTAACACCAAATAATGGTTTAGGCATGAATGTCGCATGTAAATTATGTTTACGAGCAATAGTTTTTACAACAAGTTTGAATGTTTGAATATTATCACAAGCTGTTACAGCGTCTGCATATTTAAAGTCAATTTCATGTTGACCAGGTGCAACTTCATGGTGACTTGCTTCAATATCAAAGCCCATATCCTCTAATTCTAATACGATATCACGACGACAATTTTCACCTAAGTCTGTAGGTGCTAAGTCGAAGTAACCACCATCATCATTGAGTTCTAATGTTGGTTCACCTTTTTCATCTAATTTGAATAAGAAGAATTCTGGTTCGGGCCCTAAGTTGAAGTCTGTGAAGCCCATATCTTCCATTTCTTTTAAAACTCGTTTTAAGTTCGCACGTGGGTCGCCTTCGAATGGAGTACCATCTGTTTTAAATACATCACAGATTAAACGCGCAACTTTACCTTGTCCAGCTGTCCATGGGAATATTACCCAAGTATCTAAATCTGGATGTAAGTACATATCAGATTCTTCAATGCGTACGAATCCTTCGATTGAAGAACCATCAAACATCATTTCATTATCTAAAACTTTTTCTAATTGGCTAACTGGAACCTCTACGTTTTTAATTGTTCCTAAAATATCAGTGAATTGTAATCTTAAATATCTAACATTTTCCTCTTCAGCAAACTTACGAATATCATCTTTTGTAAAACTACGTTTTGGCATGGTTTGAATCCTCCAAATTTTATTTAATAAATCTTGATAAGTCACCACGATTTATTGGCAATGTTTCGCTACGCGGTTTCTGCGTTGCATCTACAATCATTCTTTTTCTAGTCTCTTGTTCGTCTGTCGATAAGTGATCTTGGTCATCAAAAATGATTTGTTTGATACCTTTGATATTAAAACCTTTTTCAATTAAAGATTTAATTTCTAAAAGTCGATCCAAATCATTCATTGAAAATAACCTTTTGTTACCTTCAGTTCTTTCAGGTGTAATGAGTTCATGTGTCTCATAGTACCTAATTTGTCTTGGACTTAGTTCAGTTAATTTACTCACTACACTCATAGAGAATACGGCCATGTTACGTCTGATTGAATCGTTAGACTGCACTTGAACCTCTCCTCTACTTTTGAACTTGTCATTAATTTAGCATAGTTTTATCGATATTACAAAAGTATGTAAGGTTTTCTAACACAATATGTTAAAAGCCTGTCACATCAATATTTCGACCAATAAAATTAACGCTAAATATCTAATTAATTTCAAGCAACAACTTATATTTTCTAAAATAATTTTATAATTTTCTGACAAAAAGTTCAAATAAATACAAAAACTCTCTAAACCTTTGACTATTTAGAGAGTTTAATAATTATTTAAATTAAGTTTTGTTTACGTAATTGAGTAACTGCTCGTGTTACAGCTAATTTAACATGTTCATAAGTAAGTCCACCTTGCACATATGCCTCATATGGTGGTCTAATAGGACCGTCCGCTGATAATTCGATAGAAGAGCCTTGTACAAAGGTACCAGCAGCCATAATAACATCATCTTCATATCCAGGCATATAACTCGGTTCTGGACTAAAATGTGCATTAATAGGAGAAGCATGTTGTATACTTTGGCAGAAAGATATCATTTGTTCTTTCGTCTCAAATTGTACAGTTTGAATCAAATCTGTACGCTTCACATTATATTTAGGTGTCGTTTTCATGTTTAGCTTTTCAAGAAGGAGACTAGTAAACAATGCACCTTTCAAACTTTGACTTACTACATGAGGAGCTAAAAAGAACCCTTGATACATTTCTTGTAAAGAATTCAAAGATGCTCCCGCTTCTTTACCGATACCTGGTGCAGTTAGGCGATAACCACATCTTTCAATTAAGTCTTTACGTCCTGCAATATACCCACCTATCTTAGCTAGGCCACCACCAGGATTCTTAATAAGTGAGCCTGCAATTATGTCAGCCCCTACTTCAATAGGTTCTTTATCTTCTACAAATTCTCCGTAGCAATTATCTACAAATATAATGACATTCGGATGCTGTTTTCTAATTGTCTCAATCGCCTCTTCAATTTCATTTACCGGAATTGATGGGCGTTGATCATAACCTTTTGAACGTTGAATAGCGACGACTTTCGTTTTCTCATTTATAGCAGTTAGTACAGATGAAATATCAATTTTACCATTATTTAATTTAACCTCGTTGTAATGCACACCATGTTCTTTCAAACTTTCTATACCATTTCCATTCACACCTATCACTTCTAGTAAAGTGTCATATGGACTGCCAGTGATATATAATAACTCATCACCATATTTCAAAGTACTTTGTAGTGCTAGCGTAATTGCATGGGTACCTGAAATGATTTGTGGTCTAACAAGTGCATCCTCAGCTTTAAATGTGTGAGCGTAGATTTCCTCTAAATGATCTCTGCCGAAATCATCGTATCCATATCCAGTAGATCCTTGCAAATCACTCTCAGTAGCTTTGACATGGTGAAATGCGTTTAACACTTTTTCCTGATTGTTGAACGCAGTTTGCTCAATATCTCTGAAGAACGGTGCTAAAGTCGTTTCAACTTCTTCAATTAATTTAGTCATTTCTTCCATGATTGTTTCTTCCTTCTTTATTTTTTATAACCTTTAACACTATAAGTCTCACTTTCTTCATTAAAATGAAGTTCTTCGACTAACGTGTTTTGCTTTAAAAAGTACAATCGATTAGCATTTACACTATCAACTGTTTCTTCGTAATAGTTTAAATGACGTTTAATCTCATCAATCATTAAGTTTTTTACTTTATCTTTATCATTTTCATCACGACTAGAAACAAATACATATGGCGATTTAGCAACTGGAGACGCTTGTGCTTCTGTGCATAAATCTTTTTTATTGAAAATTACAGCCTGAGGTATTTGATCCATATTTAAATCATTAATGATTTGATTAACTGTATCGTATTGCGTACGGTGTTCAGGATGACTTGCATCTACAACATGTAATAATAAGTTTGCATCTTTAGCTTCTTCAAGCGTAGATTTAAATGCAGCAACAAGTGTTGTAGGTAACTTCTGAATGAAACCTACTGTATCTGAAATAATGAGATTAAACCCTTCATTTATTTGTATTTGACGTGTTTTAGGATCTAATGTTGCAAAGAGTAAATTCTTTTCATAAGTTTCTTCATTTGCCAAAACATTAAACCATGAAGATTTCCCAGCATTCGTATAACCTACTAAGGCCACTTGGAAAACTTGATTTTGTTCTCGTTTATTTCTATATCTTTCACGATGTTCAACTACCGATTGTAATTGATGTTTAATTTCATTCATACGAGTTCTTATATGGCGTCGATCCATTTCAAGTTTTGTTTCACCTGGACCTCTTGTTCCAATGCCACCACCTAAACGTGAAAGACTCTTCCCATGACCTTGTAATCGTGGTAAAAGGTAATCAAGTTGTGCAAGTTCAACTTGTAATTTACCTTCTCTACTTCTCGCTCTTAAAGCAAATATTTCTAATATCAATTGGGTTCTATCGATGATTTTTATGCCCAAATTATCATTTAATGTTTTAGATTGTGCGGTCGTTAGCTCATCATTTGTAACGACAACATCTATATCGTGAAATTCGATGAAAGCTTTAATTTCTTCTATTTTACCTTTACCGACATAATATTTATGATCAAATTGTTCTCTATTTTGAGTAATTTGTCCTTTAACATTTAAACGGCAAGTTTGAGATAGAGCTTCTAATTCTTCCATAGTAGAATCAAAATTAAATTGATTATCCGTTTGAGCATGTACACCGATTAAAACAGCAGTCTCTAATTTTTTTTTAGTCTTATGTGGTTGCTGAGCCATGATATACATCTCCTTTTAAAAAGTTACTCAAAACATTCTATCATAGAGTATAAACAAAGACTATACAGTTAAATTATGTTAAATTTGAGGTATATCGAAAGGGTGATAAATATGGAAACAATTTATGATTTCGTAGTACAAAAAAATAACGGTGAAAATTATAAATTAGAACAGTATAAAGGCGATGTAATGCTTATTGTAAACACTGCTAGTGAATGTGGTTTCACTCCACAATTTGAAGGATTACAAAAGTTATATGATAATTATAAAGATAAAGGATTTATCGTCTTAGGTTTCCCTTGTAATCAATTCGGCGGACAGGAACCCGGTTCAGGAGAAGAAGCAGCTCAAAATTGTAAAATTAATTATGGTGTTACTTTCCCGATTCATGAGAAAGTAGACGTTAAAGGCGATAATCAACATCCATTATTCCGTTATTTAACTGATGCTGCAAAGGGTATGTTAAATGAAAAAATCAAATGGAATTTCACTAAATTCTTAGTTGACCGTCAAGGTAATGTCGTTAAACGTTTTTCTCCTCAGAAAAAACCAGACCAAATCGCAAGTGAAATTGAAAAATTATTATAAATAAATATTAATTGAGTGAGAGTAATAAAAACTATAATCACAATGAAAAATGCTTCATGTAATGTGTAAAAATTGAAATTAATACTAACTTCAATCACCACATTACATGAAGCATATTTTTTATTACAAACATTCCCTTGATTTGTTCTAAAGTGCTTATGTTTTAAAACATTATCTTCAATACTTAAATGTATTTCATTGATTAGCAAAACCAGTGATTAGTTTTTACTCTTCAACAAAATGGCGTTATTAATGCACTTTGATTACAACTTCTATTCTTCACTTTTTTCTTCAGATGATTCTTCTGTTTCAGTATCAACTGTAAAAGTGCTGATCGCATGTTTGTAAATCAGATGTTGTTTGCCTTGAGAATTTAAACTTACAACGTATTTGTCAAAGTCTTCAATAACACCTTTCATTTGAAAGCCGTTTAAAAAGAATACAGTGACCTCAGTTTTGTCTGCTTTAAAGTTCTCTAGTGCTTGATCTTGGATGTTTTCGTTTGCAATCATGTTTAGAACTCCTTTTATTTATTTGGGTTGTAATCTCATCTAACATCATCTGAAGTGACATTTTTTCTTTATCTAACCAAAGAACGTCCATTTTATTTTTAAACCAAGTTAACTGTCGTTTCGCGTACTGACGTGAATGCTGCTTAAGTTTTTCTATAGCGTCCTCCATCTGTAAATGACCTTTTACTACAGGAACGAGTTCTTTATATCCAATTGCTTGCATACTTTGACTTGATTCAAAACCTTGTTCTACGAGGTCTTGCACTTCTTTAAATAATCCGTGACCCAACATAATATCGACACGTTTATTTATTTTAAAATATAATGTTTCGCGCGACATTTCAATCCCTAATAATAATTTATCATAATTTTCAGTAAATTGTTGCACTTTCTTGCGAGAACTTAAAAGTTTTTTTGTTTTTAAATAGTATTCTATCGCTCGAAGTACTCTTTTTCGATTATTTGGATGAATATCTTCTGCAGAATCACTATCAAACGAAGCTAAATACTGATGCAAGTCTTCATTATTATACTGTTCTAATTCTTCAAGTTGCGCTCGAACTCGTTTCATTTGTTCTTCTGAAATTGTTTCATCTTCAAACGCATAATTATAGAGTAATGATTGTATGTAAAGACCCGTTCCACCAGCTATAATAGGTAATTTACCTCTATTTGTAATATCTTCAATACATACCTCTGCACGTTTTTTAAATTCAAATGCCGAAAACGATTCGTCAGGTTCTAAAATGTCTATCATATGATGTGTGATGCCGTCCATCTCATCTCGTGTTACTTTAGCTGTGCCAATATCCATATTTTTGTATACTTGCATTGAATCACCACTAATGATTTCTCCATTAAACTTTTTGGCGACTTCAATACTTAATTCAGTTTTACCTGATGCAGTTGGCCCAACAATAACAACAAGAAATGGCTTTGGTTGATTCGTCATTTAGTTATTCACTCACTTTATTTTTCTTTAAAATTTGCTTCTCTATCCACTCAAACATATGTTGCCATGTCGTTTGATAATCATCTTCGAATAAAATTTCATGTCTTTTATTTTTATATAGCTGAACAGTAATGTGTTTAATACCTGATTTTTTATATAATTTTCCTAATTGTTTAATTCCTTTCCCATAATCACCAAATGGATCTTCTTTTCCTGAAATTAATAAAATAGGCAATTGTTTATTGAGCTTATCTAGACATTTAGGTTCTATTGTTAGCATCATAAATTTTACAGTTTGATAAATCAACTGGTTAGATACTTTAAATCCACAATATTCATCTTTAACAAACTTCTCTACCTCATCGCGTCTTGTAGATATCCAATCACTCTCAGTCAAAGGATTATCTATTCGTTTGTTGAATGATTTGTTAACTAATTTATTTACCCAATTCACTCGACGGCGTTTCCCTAATATCATCGTAACCAGTTTTAATGCAAATGTCGCCGGAACACCCTTCCATTTAGGGAACATACCAGTCCCAGTTAATATGAGGCCATTAGCGAATTCTGGGTATCTCATTACGAATAACCTTGCAATAATAGAGCCCATAGAATGTCCTAGTACAACATAGGGAACATTGAGTTCAGCGCCATATAAAGTTTCCACTATCTCATATGCATCATCAACGATTTGAGACATACTTTCAAAGTGACCACGTTCAACTTCATCAATATCTTTACCATGACCACGATGATTATGTCGTAGCACATCATAACCTTGAATATTTAACGCATTTACTAGCTCATCATAGCGGTCCATATGTTCAGCCATACCATGAAAAAGATGGACAATACCAATAGTATTTTTCTTCGCTTTATCAACTTTAACTTCTATCATTGTTCCATCTTCAACAGTAATTTTAAATTGACTTTGACTCACAACATATGCCCCCAATCTTTCTAACTTTTAACTTACGTCCAGTTCAATATGCGCTTTTGAACCATTTTATAAATAATATACCGTGTGACATTCATGTAATCAAATCGTTTGCATAATATCATTACTTATTTATTTTTGGAAAATGATAGCACAAATCGCAAATAAAAAACTACCCATGAATGAAAGCAAGCGCCAACATTCACAAGTAGTTTAATAGATATTCATTCAATTCATTTTAATTCAACATGATTATTCTTTAACTGCTGGTTGATTGTTTCCAGTACGTGCTTGATCAATTGCTTCTTCCACTTCTTTAGTGTAAGCCTCTTTTTGAGCATCTGAATAGTTAAGCATGTCAGCCATAACATCAATAACAGCATCTTTATAATCTAAAACATCTTGAATATTGAAGTATAGTTTACCTGAACGACGTACTAAGAAGTCAGTTGGTTTATAAACCATTTCTTGTTGGATACCGTAAACTAATTCTACATAAATTTCTAACGGTAAGTTATTATCTTGTTGTTGAGCAGTTTGAGCAATATTAAATAATTGATCTACGTTAGAACCGTATTTGCTAGCTAATCTACGTGCAACATCTTCTTCAATACCAAATCCTTTGGCTGCGTCAACTTTTTGATCAACAAAGTGTTGATAGTTTTTACTACCGCCTACGTCACCACCAGAGATTTTAAGATATTTAGTTGCACATGGTTCAAATTTAAGTCCATGTTCTTGTTTTAAACGTTTAGCTAATAAGTCAACAATATCTAGTGCCATATGACGATAACCTGTTAACTTACCACCTGCAATTGTAAGTAGGCCTGATTCGCCTTCCCAAACTTCATCTTTACGAGAAATTTCAGATGGATCTTTACCTTCTTCTAAAATTAATGGACGAACACCTGCCCAAGTTGATTCGATATCTTCATCTTTAACATTTACACTTGGGAACATGTAATTAATTGCATCAATAAGATAATCTCTATCTTCTTGTGTAGTTAATGGTGTAGCTTTTTCATTATCATAGAAAGTATCAGTTGTACCAACATATGCTTTTCCTTCACGTGGAATAGCGAAAATCATACGACCATCTTTCTCAGTATCGAAATAAACTGCTTGGCCTAATGGGAACTTAGATTGGTCGATAACAACGTGAACACCTTTAGTTAAACGTAGTTGTTTATTATTACGTGCGTAGTCACCACTTCTCACTTCATCAACCCATGGGCCTGAAGCGTTAATTACTTTTTTAGCTTTGATACCATATGTTTCTCCGTCAATCATATCTAATACTTCGATACCATTCACTTTTTTATTTGAATCATAAGTGAAGTGTTCTGAACGCGTATAGTTAATGATTTCAGCACCTTTTTCAGCTGCTTTTTTCATAACTTCAATAGTTAAACGCGCGTCGTCAGTACGATATTCAACGTAATAACCGCCACCTTTTAGGCCTTCTTGTTTAACTAATGGTTCTTTATTTAATGTATCTTTTCTAGATAACATTTTTTTACGTTCAGATTTTTTAACACCAGCTAATCTATCATACATTGTTAAACCGATAGCTGTTGAGAATTTACCAAATGTACCACCTTTATGCATTGGTAAAAGCATCCATTCAGGTGTAGTTACATGTGGACCATTTTCATAAACAATTGCACGTTCTTTACCTGTTTCAGCAACAACGCCAACTTGTAATTGTTTTAAATATCTTAAACCACCATGAACAAGTTTAGTAGATCTAGAACTTGTACCTTGTGCAAAGTCTTGCATTTCAACTAATGCTACTTTCATACCGCGGTTACTAGCGTCAAGAGCAATACCTGCACCTGTAATACCACCACCGACGATAACAACGTCATATTCATTTTCTCTTAAATTTTTCTTGATATGATCTCTTTTCAATGTAGATAATGCCATTATCTAACGCCTCCTAGAAATAAATAAAAAACGAGACACCTATCCCACAAGAACATTTAATTGTTTTGTACGAACAGATCTCTCGTTTCTCGATTTTCTTATTAACTTAACTAAAGTATACCACATTTAAGAAAATCAAATCCATTTAAAGCTCATCTTTTCTTAAAATTTTGTCTTAATCTTCTAATTTGAATACTTGAGTTGCTTCAACAGCCTTTTTCCAGCCTTTATATAACTTAGTGCGTTGTTCATCTTCCATCTTAGGTTCAAATTCAGTTTCAAGCTTCCAACGTTCTCTAATGTCTTCTTTATCGTCCCAGAATCCCACAGCTAAACCTGCTAAGTAGGCAGCACCTAAAGCAGTAGTTTCTTGAATTTCTGGTCTTTCAACTGCTGTATTTACGATATCAGCTTGGAATTGCATTAGGAAATTGTTTTTAACAGCACCGCCATCGACACGTAAGTTTTGAACTTCAATAGAGGAATCTTTTGACATTGCTTCCATAACGTCACGTGTTTGATAGCATAGTGATTCTAATGTCGCACGGATGAAGTGTTCCTTTTCAGTACCGCGAGTTAATCCAAAGAATGCGCCTCTAGCATCTGAATCCCAGTAAGGCGTACCTAGTCCAACGAATGCTGGTACCATATAAACGCCTTCAGTTGAATCTACACGTGAAGCGTAGTTCTCAGTTTGAGGTGCAGAATTAATCATTCTTAAACCATCACGTAACCATTGGATAGCTGAACCTGAAACAAAGATTGAACCTTCTAGCGCATAGTTAACTTTGCCATCAATACCATAAGCAATTGTTGTTAATAAACCACTTTCAGATTTAACCGCTTCTTCACCTGTGTTCATTAACATAAAGCCACCTGTACCGTATGTGTTTTTAACGTCACCACGATCGAAACAAGCTTGACCAAATAATGCAGCTTGTTGGTCACCAGCAATACCTGCGATAGGTACTTCTTGACCAAAGAAGTGATAATCAATCGTTTTAGCATATATTTCGCTTGATTCTTTAACTTCAGGAAGCATTTGTTTAGGAACATCTAAAATGTCTAATAATTCATCATCCCATTTTAAATCATGGATATTAAACATTAAAGTACGACTAGCATTTGTATAATCAGTGATATGAGCAGCTTTACCTGATAATTTCCAAACTAACCAAGAGTCGATAGTTCCGAATAACAAGTCACCATTTTCTGCTTTCTCTCTCGCTCCATCAACATTATCTAGAATCCATTTTACTTTTGTTCCTGCGAAATAAGGATCAAGTAGTAAACCTGTTTTATCTCTAAATGTTTCTTCATAACCTTTATCTTTTAATTCAGTACAAATATCTTGTGTTTGACGTGATTGCCAAACTATCGCGTGATATATTGGTCGTCCAGTATTTTTATCCCAAACCACTGTTGTTTCACGTTGGTTAGTAATACCGATACCTTCAATTTGTTCAGATTGAATATCATTTTCGTTCATAACTTCAGCCATTACTGAAAGTACTGAAGTCCAAATTTCATTAGCATCATGTTCTACCCAACCTAAGTGTGGAAAATGTTGTTTAAATTCACGTTGAGAAACACCTTTAATTTCTCCATCTTTATTAAATAAGATTGCACGTGAACTTGTCGTTCCCTGATCGATTGATAAAATATATTTTTCCATAGGTTTTGACTCCTTTTGATGTGATTAATAATAAGCTTTATAAAGTTGGTATTTTAAATCTATTTATAAAGTATCAACCATTATATCTATACACATAATCGAGAAATTTTAATCCCGATAATTATAATTATCTAATATATCATAGCAATTAGTAAATTGATTCAATGTCGTCTTTTTTTGAAGATTTATTTAAAATCAACCCTAATACTAGAGTGATTACGACTACTAAAATTCCAACAGCACAACTTACATTGAATGTTTGTTTATAAAATACTTCGTAAATGACAGCACCTAGCATACCACCAGCAATAGGACCTAATACTGGCACTATAGCATATGACCAGTTAGATTTACTCTTTCCTGCAATTGGTAAAATTGCATGTGCAATACGTGGGCCTAAGTCACGAGCTGGGTTAATTGCATAACCAGTAGGACCGCCTAAACTTAAACCAATAGCTACAATTAAAGCTCCCACAATCAGTGGGTTTAATCCGTCAGCAATTTTATTTACACCAATGAATAGAATACCTAATGTTAATGCCATAGTACCGATAATCTCACTTAAAAAGTTAGCGAAATAATTTTTGATTCCAGGTGCTGTAGAGAACACGCCTAATTTAACGTCATGTTCTTCAGTAACTTTCCAATGTGGAAGATACATTAACCAAACGAGTGCACCACCAACGATACCGCCTAACATTTGGCAAATGATATATCCTGGTACTTGAGCCCAACTAAATCCACCATCCATGGCAAGAGCTATACTTACAGCTGGGTTTAAATGCGCGCCTGAGAATTTACCAACAGCATAAGCACCCATTGATACGGCAAGACCCCAACCTGCTGCGATAACAATCCAGTCAGCGTTGTTGCCTGCACTTCTCTTCAAGTTGACGTTTGCACACACGCCACCCCCGAAAAGAATTAGGATCGCAGTTCCTAAAAATTCTGCTAAATAAGCATTCATATAAATTCCTCCCAAAAAACAGAGAGACCCCTACCATAGCGATATTAAGCTTGTAGAAATCTCCCAGTCTCTGTTCTATTATTAACTTTTAAACTTGATATAATTTTACTATTGGGTTGTAAGCGTTGTCAATAACTTTGTAAAATAATTGTCATAATTAGTATTTAGATTTATAAAAATAATGAGCAAATGTTATTGATATCCAAAATACTTTTTAATTATTTTAGTGTTATTGTTATTTTTTTATAAAAAAGTGAGTTGCTTAAAGAATAAAAATTCTCCTCAAACAACTCACAATTTATAATGATTTACTACCAAAGCTTTTGATAGCTTGTAGTGACATATTTAGCTCCACTTGAGATAGCTTCTTGAATTTCCTCTTCATCATTGATTAATCCGCCCGCAATGACAGATGTTGAAGTTTCTTTTTGAATTTGATTCACTGCTTTACTCGCTATACCAGGTAAAACTTCGACAAAATCTGGTTCAACTTTTTTAATTAACTCTATACTTCTCGTAAGTGCTTGGCTATCAATAATAAACACTCTGAATATCGTTAAAGTATTTAATGATTTGGCTTTTCTAATAACTTTTGTTTTGGTGGAAACAATACCTTTAGGTTGATATTGTTGAATAATATATTCACAAGCAAATTCATCATGGCTCAACCCTTTAATTAAGTCGATATGAATATAACACTCTATATTATTTTGCTTTAGTAACCCCATTATACTCTTTAGATGACCAATATGCATATCTAATAATACACAAGCTTTATAGTTCGTCTTCGTTAATCTTTCAAGATCTCTCATGTTTCTAATAGCTGGTAAAATATTTTCTTTCAAGATAACAGCTCCTCTACATCACTCGTTTAAATAGTTTCTCTAGTTCATAGTTTGAAAAATTAATTATAATTGGTCTACCGTGCGGACACGTAAACGGATCTTCTGCTTCTCTTAGTTGATCAATTAAATCTGACATTTCATTATTTTTTAAATAATGATTGGCTTTAATTGATTTCTTACAAGACATCATAATCGCTGCGTCTTCTCTAATCTTCTTCACATCTACCTTTTTATTGTCTAAAACTAACTCAATCATATCTTTAATGATTTCCTGTGCTTCAGCTTTAGGAAACCATACTGGATAGCTATTTACAATATAATCATGACCACCAAAATGCTCTAAGTGAACGCCCACTTTATCCAATTCATCTTGATATTGATCAATAATCATTTGCTCATCTTTTGAGAAATGGAATGTTAAAGGTATAAGTAAATTTTGAACTTCATTAGATACTTCTCCAATTTTATCTCTGAAATATTCATACTTTATTCTCTCTTGGGCTGCATGTTGGTCTATCATAAACATACCATTTTCATTTTGCGCAATAATATACGTTCCATGTACTTGGCCCACAACTTCCATGTATGGTACGCGACGTTTAGGATTTTGACTCACTGTACCTTTGATATCTCCCTCGTTGTTAGAGGTTGATTCAGAATTGGAGAGATCATCATCTTCCATATCATTAAGTATGTCTTTTTGAATTTGAGAGTAATTATCTTCTCCGGAACGTTGTATATTATGAGAGGCATTTTCTTGCTCTTCATCTTGGTTAGACAAACTAATATTTGTATTTTGATAATTATTAATTCCTTCTCTAATTTCTGAATCATTAGTATTGTTAAAATGATCTTTAGATGAAAAGTGTTCTGATGGGTCCCCATTTTGTGCTACTTCAGAATTCCTTTTTTCAAAATCCATTTTTTGTTGTTCAAATGATTCAAGAACTTTATTCTTTCTTGGTGTACGGTCTAAATCATTTTGCGGAATCAGAATTCTATCTTTAAATGCCTCTCTAATTTTTTCAACTATTAAATCATATAACTGTTCCTCTTTTGATAAACGAACTTCTAACTTAGTTGGATGTACATTAACATCAACTAGGATAGGATCCATTTCAATGTTAATGTAGCAAATTGGATATCTACCGATAGTTAATAAGGTATGATACCCTTCCAAAATAGCCTTGTTAAGAATAAAGTTCTTAATGTATCTACCATTAATAAAAATTGAAATATAGTGTCTGTTACTTCTTGAATGTTCAGGCTTTGCAAAGAAACCTTCAAGGTGATAGTCACTCGTATCTCCTGAAACATGTACTAAATCTTTAGCAACTCTCATTCCATATATTTCTGCCATCACTTCATTAGTACGCCCTGAGCCATTTGTACTAATTAATGTTTTGCCATCAGACACTAAAGAGATTCTAATATCCGGGTGACTCATCGCCATTCGGTTAACAATATCAGTTATTTTGCCCAATTCTGTATAAAGACTTTTAATATATTTTAAGCGCGCTGGAGTATTGTAAAACAAAGATTCAACTAATATATCTGTACCTTTTTTAGCTTTTGCTGGTTTACGATTTATTATTTCACCGTTTTCAGCATAGACTTCGAAACCATTTTCATTATCTGTACATGTCTTTAATGTCACTTTAGAAACTGATGAAATACTGGCTAACGCCTCTCCACGGAATCCTAGTGTTCTGATATGGAATAAGTCATCATCAACATCTAATTTGCTCGTTGCATGTCTATGGAAGACTAGACTCAAATCATCTTGCTCAATACCTGAGCCATTATCAACAACTCTGATTGAAGCAATACCTGATTGTTCCACTTCGATATTTATCTCAGTAGAATTTGCATCAATCGCGTTCTCTAATAATTCTTTAACTACAGAACTAGGTCTTTCAACAACTTCTCCAGCTGCAATTTTGTTAGCTAATGAGGTTTGTAATTCTTTTATTTTTCCCATTTCTTACACCTACCTCTATCTTAATTGATTCTGTAACTCACTTAATTTCACAAGTGCTTCTATAGGCGTCATGTTGGATAAGTTTAAATTCTTAATTTCTAATTCTATTTCACTTTGTTCATCACTATTTTCAAATAAATCAAATGCAGCTTGTTCAAATGAATCGTTAATTTTTGTACTTTTCTCATCTTTGTTATGTTCATTATTTGCATTTTCATCATCTGTATGATGATTTGGTAACTCATTAGGCATAATTTGATTAGAAGGTTTTTGTTCAAATTCATCTAATATTATTTGAGCTCGACTTATTACTTCTACCGGTAAATCAGCTAACTTAGCTACTTGAATACCATAACTATCATCAACGGCTCCATCTTTGACTTTATGTAGGAAGATAAGTTCTCCTTGATATTCATTAGCAGCCACATGTACATTTTTTAAACATGGCAACATTTGATCTAATGAAGTTAATTCATGATAATGCGTTGAAAATAATGTTTTAGCATGAGAAGTTTGTGCCACGTATTCTATCATTGCTTGTGCTAGAGCAAGCCCATCATAAGTTGAGGTCCCTCTACCAATTTCATCAAAAATAATTAAACTATTTTCTGTAGCATAGGTTAATGCTTTTTGTGCTTCCAACATTTCTACCATGAATGTACTTTTACCTGAAACTAAGTCATCCGCTGCACCGATTCTAGTGAAAATTTGATCAAATATAGGTAGTATAGCAGAATCACAAGGTACATATGCGCCCATTTGAGCCATGATACTAATAATGGCTACTTGTCTCATGTAAGTTGATTTACCAGACATATTTGGCCCTGTAATGAGATAAATAAATGTATCATTGTTTAAACTACAATCATTTGGCACATAATCATTATGATCCATAACTCTCTCAACTACGGGATGTCTAGAATTTTCCAGATGTAAAGTTTTATCATCACTGAAAGATGGTCTTACATAATTATATTTTTGGGCAATTTCAGCAAAACTTTGAAGACAATCTAATTCAGAAATAATTTTAGCTTGTTTTTGTAACCTTTCAGTGTAAGTTTTGATATGCTCACGTAATTTAACAAATAATTGATATTCTAATTCAATCGCCTTATCTTCGGCACCTAAAATGATATCCTCTTTTTCTTTCAGCTCGTCAGTTATAAAACGCTCTGCATTGGATAATGTTTGTTTGCGATTGTACCCATAGTCACTAGGTTCAAACCCTTGCAAATTAGCACGTGTTATTTCAATAAAGTAACCAAAAACTTTATTAAAACTTATTTTAAGAGACTTGATACCTGTGCGCTCACGTTCTTTAGCCTGTAATTCTGCTAGCCAAGTTTTACCATTTTTAGAAGCTTCTAAGTACTCATCTAGTTGTTCATTGAAACCTGTCTTAAATAATCCGCCATCTTTAACTGAAATCGGGGGTTCTTCTACTAAACTTTCTTCTAATAATTCTAAAAGATCATCTAATGGCTCAAGCTCATTGAATTGAGTAGTAGTTTGAGCATCTAATTCGTTAAGTAATTCTTTGATATGTGGAATTTCTGATATAGAATGTTTTAGCTGAATTAAATCTCTTGCATTCACATTACCGTAACTAACTCTACCTACCAATCTTTCTATATCATAAACTTGATTTAAATAATTACGTAATGTATCTCTTTCGATAAAACGATTAATAAATTCTTCTACTATATTTAATCGATCATTAATTTGATCTTTACTAATTAAAGGTCTATCTACCCATTGCTTTAATCTTCTAGCGCCCATTGGTGTTTTAGTTTCATCCATTAACCATAGTAAAGTACCTTTTTTGGATTTGAGTCTAATACTTTCTGTTAGTTCAAGATTACGTTTGGCATAGAAGTCCATCTTCATGAAATCAACAGCAGCATATTGTACAACTTCTTCTATATGAGATAGATCTCTTTTTTGGGTATGATGAATATAATCTAATAATAATTGTGCAGATTTATGCATGAGATGATGAGTAAGCTTATTTGTATCATATTGTTCATCTGATATACACTCACGTACCGTAATTGTTTCTGTAGTCATGCTAATTTGGCGTTTTAGCTCATCAGATAATTCTTCATTAACGACAATTTCATTTGGATTTATCGTCGTAATTTCATTTAACAATGTCGCTTCATCTTGAAAATGAGTAGACTTAAATTCACCAGTAGAAACATCACAATAACTAAGTGCTAATTCCTCACCCTTTACAAAGCTAAGGATGTAGTTATTTTGTTTCTCGTCAACTCCGCCTTGTTCCATAACTGTACCGGGAGTAACAATTCTTACAACTTCTCTTTTAACCATGCCTTTAGTTTGTTTAGGGTCTTCCATTTGTTCACAAATCGCTACTTTATACCCATTATTAATTAAGGTTTCAATATAACTATCTGCCGAATGATATGGTACGCCACACATAGGAATTGGATTTTCTTTTTTAGCATCTCTTTTAGTTAAGGTAATTTCAAGAACTCTTGATGCTTCTTTAGCATCTTCAAAGAACATTTCATAGAAATCGCCGAGTCTAAAAAATAACAAACAATCATCATATTCTGATTTTATTTTTAAATATTGTTGCATCATTGGTGTTACATTCGCCATTTCTATTTTCACAACCCTTATTTATAAATATTTTTTTATTAATATAATTTTTTACGTACAGTTTTAACTCATACATTTTAACATATAAATATGTAACTCGCTTAATCAAAAAGTGTATAAAAAAGTACGCTCTAATATGAGAAATAAACAGAGTCCCCCCTATTTAATTAATCCCTCAATAATAAAGCGTACATTAAAGTTAATTATTTCTTATTAAATTTATCTAATAATCCGCGTCTTTTTAAAACAATAAGTATGATATAGCTAATTAGAGATCCAATTACACTTGAAACCATAAATGCTATCATTAATGGTTTCACAAAGAAGTTTTCCATCCCCATAACCCATGCTAACGGTATACACATTAAACTTCCTATCACACCTGTTCCTAAAACCTCTCCAACAGATGCCATAAAAATATGTTTTCTATACATGTAGAATAGACTAGATAAGAGAACTCCTATCATACTACCTGGGAAAGCAAAAGGTCTACCTGTTCCAAAACTAATTCTTAAAATTGAAGAAATAAGTGCTTGAGCTAATCCATACCAAGGGCCTACAAACACAGCACATAAAACATTAGTAAAATGTTGAACAGGCGCTGCTTTTATAGGTCCTAAAGGTATTACAATAAGACTACTTAATACAACGTTGATTGCAATTAAAAATGCGGTTATAGTCAAATTCCTTATTTTCATAGCATTTACTCCTCAATTAGCTTTTATTCCTTATGTTCTCGTTCGTTATGTTCATTAAGTCTATCTTCCATTGTTTTAATCATCATTTGTAATAATTCATTAGCATCATATTGTGCAGAACGAAATTCTTCAACTATAGGTAAGTTATTAATTTCATTTTCAATATGATGAATTTGATTTTCAGATTGTCGAAAGGCAGTATCTTTTCCATAATTTTGAAAGTTAACAGATTGTTTTTGTTGTTTTTTTAGACTTTTCATCTTACTTTCAATAGTTTTATTATTATGGATTTGTTGTTCAATCGATTGGTAATCTTTGACAACTTCTAAGTTATTAATGCGCCGCGCTAGTACATCTGCATGTTTTAATATATCCTCTTTTGAATACATTTTCTATTGAACCACCATTGTCTTTTGATGTTCTTGTACAAATGTTCCATTTAATGAATATTGCTTAGCTTCATCGATTTTAACATCAACAAGCTTACCAATCATTTCTTTAGGAGCTTTAAAGTTTACTAGTTTATTTTTTTCTGTGTAACCAGCTAGCACTGTGTCGTCCTTTTTACTAGCTCCTTCACATAATACGGTAACTATTTCACCTTCATACTGACTCATAGCTTTTTGAGAGTATTCACCTACTTTTTTATTTAATCTTTGTAGTCGTTCTTTTTTCACTTCAGTAGGCACATTATCTTTCATTTTAGCAGCTGGTGTTCCATCTCTTTGAGAGTATAAATAAGTATAGGCATGTTCAAATTCTACTTCGTCATATAAAGATAGTGTTTCTTCAAATTGTTCTTCAGTTTCATTTGGATATCCTACAATGATATCTGTTGTTAACGCTATATTAGGAATTGCAGTTTTTATTCTATTTACTAGATCAAGATAGCTTTCACGAGTATATTTACGACCCATAATTTTTAAAACAGCATTGTTACCTGATTGAACTGGAAGATGGATATGAGGAACTATATTACCGCCATTGGCTATGACTTCAATCATGCGATCAGTAAAGTCCCAAGGATGGCTTGTTGTAAATCTTACTCTCGGTATATCGATTTTAGATATATCTTCTAGTAAATCACCAAGTCCATAATCTAAATCTTCTATATCCTTACCATAAGAATTTACATTTTGACCTAATAAAGTAATTTCTTGATAACCTTCTCTTGCTAATTCTCTTACTTCATTGATAATATCTTCTGGTCGACGGCTACGTTCCTTCCCTCTAGTAAAAGGTACGATACAATATGTACAGAATTTGTCACATCCATACATAATATTAACCCAAGCTTTAATACTACCTTCTCTTACCTTAGGGAGATTTTCAATAACATCTCCTTCTTTGGACCATACCTCTACTACCATTGCTTTAGATAAGTATGCTTCTTCTAAAATTTCAGGTAAGTGATGAATATTATGTGTACCAAATATCATATCTACATTTTGATATGATTTAAGAATTTTATTTACAACTGATTCTTCTTGAGACATACATCCACAGACTCCGATTAGGCAATCAGGACGTTCTTTTTTCAGATGTTTTAAATTTCCTATTTCACTAAATACTTTATTTTCCGCATTTTCTCGAATAGCACAAGTATTAATTAAAATCACATCCGCTTGATTAATATCTGTTGTCGCACTATAACCTAAAGCTTTTAATATCCCCGCCATTACTTCAGTATCATGTGCGTTCATTTGACAACCATACGTTTTAATTAAGAAAGTACGACCGTTACCCATATCTTTATATTTTTCATCTATATGGAAATCTCTATTATATTGAACTTCTTGTTTCCCACGTTTTTTTGCTTCTTTTAAACTTGGTGGTTGATACACTTGTTCAAAGTATTTGCTATAGTCTTTTTCAGCTTTACGATCACGCTCAGCTAAAATGTTTATCGTACCAGCTTTTCTTTGTTCTTCATTCACTTTGAAAAATCCTTTCTATAAGCCCATAATCATTACTATATTATATTAAATTTAAAGTTAAAGTGCAAAAAGACGTTTTGATTTATTTTTCAAAAATGACATAAAATAAGAGACAAATCAAACTTAATAAGTTTAATTCGTCTCCAACATATCTTGTGAAAACTTAACATTAGTTTATTATAAAATGCTTAGTTTATTCTTCATCATATTTACCAGTTAATGTCTCAATCTGAATACCCTCTGGTACATGATAAAATTTAACTTGGCTAATAATACTTGGACATTCTAATTCAACCATTCTCTCGTTAAGTTTTTGAATTAGAATGAGGCATTCACTCATTTCTCCTTGGACCGTTGTCTCCAATGGCCCTACTCTATAATGCATCCCAGATTCATCAATAATTTTAATTGCCTCATCAACATAAGGAATAACATCTTCATTCTTCGGAGTTCTAGGAATTATTTGTACACTCATTAAAGTATCTTGCACTACTATAACACTCCTTTTATCTATACAGTCATATACTCATATTTTAACATTCATAAAGTAAGTATACGCTAAAGGTTAAACTTGTTGTAGTGCTCTAATTGTTGCATCTGCAAAGTCGTACATTAAGTCGCCCCAATTATCACGGTCTTCACGACTTTTACGAGAACTCTTATTATTCACAAATAATTCTTTTCTAAGACTTGAAGTTAACTCAATTTGAACGCCAGCATTATTTTTAGTTAAATTAATAATATTTTCATCTTGCTTTCCTGCCATGGTATTAGGTGCTTCTTGTACCTTTATACCTACATCTGACAATGTATCACTTAAGATTTCTATAAGTTCGTGATCATTACCTCCAAGATAAGCTACGCTATCTTCACCTTTACAACCATGTAATGCTATCGCTCTTTCACTTTTTTCAACAATTTTTATAGCTTCTGGATCATCATAATTTGTAGATGTTACATGCAATTCATTATTACCTTTACTACGAAGTCCCTTGAAAGAAAAATAATTATAGTTTCCCTTATCAGCAATAACTTGTGCTAACTCAGTGGTAGCTGGTTCAATCCCCCCACCATGAATCGCTAGGATTGATATATGACTATCTTTATCATTCGTTTCAATTTCCCAATCCTCATTTTCCACAGTAACATTTTCTAATTCTTGCATTGATTTAAATCTATCCATAACTACCTCCAAATAAGATTATTTATTCTGCCTATTCCCAAAATAAATAATTTAAAAAGTCATTTACGCAATTTAAATATTTTTAATCAAGAATTAAAATACTGATACCATTACAAAAAACTGGGCACCTAAGAAAGGCACTCAGTTAATATTAATTTATATAAATTGAGCTGTTAGATCATTGAATGTATCTTCTGAAATGTGAATATCTTTTTTAGCTAGAGCTTCATCTTCAAGCTCATCAATATGAGATTCGTATGATGGAGTTTCTGTATCTTGATAAACAATTCCTTTAACTAGCGATTCATGTTCTAAAACTGTTCTCATAGCCAACTGTTTATCTGAATTATCATAATCTTCTATATCATCAATGCTAGTTAAATGCTCTTTAAACCAATCATAAGTGTTAACTTTATTGTATGTTACACAAGGTGAAAATACATTAACAAATGAAAATCCATCGTGATTAATGGCATCTTCAATCATTTTAGTTAATGCTTTAATATCACTTGAAAACCCTTGTGCTACAAATGTAGCACCTGATGAAAGTGCTAATTCTAACGGGGCTACATTTTTCTCAATATTACCTTTAGGTGTTGATTTAGTCACAAACCCAACTGCTGAAGATGGTGATGTTTGCCCTTTAGTTAAACCATATATTTGATTATCCATAACAATGTAAGTCATATTCATGTTTCTTCTTAACGCATGAATCGTATGACCCATACCAATTGCATAACCGTCTCCGTCACCACCTGAAGCAATGACAGTTAAATCTTTATTTGCCATTTTAACACCCTGAGCTAAAGGTAAGGCACGTCCATGAATAGCATGAACACCATAAGAATTGATATATCCTGATAATCTACCAGAACATCCAATACCTGTAATAATAGCAACTTCTTCAGGTTCCAAACCTACATTGGCTGCAGCTTTTTGTATAGCTGCTTGTACTGAGAAATCTCCACAACCTGGGCACCAATTTGGCTTAACATTATTTCTAAAATCTTTGAATGTAGCCAATTAAACCAACTCCTTAATTTCCTTGACTATCTCTAATCCTTTATCTTCAATTTCATGAGGTAAGAATGGCGTACCATCATATTTAGTTTGGTTCACTAATTTTTCTTCTACTTTTGTGTTCATTTTTAAAATATTAGATAACTGTCCTTGATAATTGTGTTCAGCTACAACAACTTTAGAGGCTCTATCAATAGCTTGTTGAATCGTATCCTTAGGAAACGGATGTAACTGACGAATTTGTAAAGTATTAACTTTAACACCTTGTGATTCTAAACGTTCAGCACCTTCGTTAATAGCACCTTTCGTAGAAATAAAACCTATATAAAGTATATCTGCCGCTTCATGTTTTTCATTAGATTCAACAGGTTTTTCTATAACTAGATTTTCTGTTTTACGCATACGTTTTTCCATTTGAGCTTGCCTATTAGAAGCAGCTTCACTAGGTTTACCTTCTTCATTGTGTTCAACACCTGTAATGTGATGAATACCACCCTTTACTCCTGGAATAGGACGAGGCGAAATACCATTACCTGTTAAAGCATATCTTCTAAAGTAGCCTTTATCATCTTCTTCACGTTCTATATCAGATTGAAGTAATTCACCACGCTTAATTTCAATCTTACTATAATCTAATGACTTAACGGTTTGTTTACCTAAAGAAAGCTGTAAATCACTTAAGATAATAACAGGACATTGATATTCTTCTGCTAAATTGAATGCCTCTACAGTGAGATAAAATGCATCCTCAGCATCATTTGGGGCAACGACAATTTTTGGAATATCACCATGTGTACCATATATCATTTGCATTAAATCTGATTGTTCTTGTTTAGTAGGTAAACCTGTTGAAGGACCGCCACGTTGAGTGTTGATGATTACAAACGGTGTTTCAGTCATTCCTGATAAACCAATTGATTCCATCATTAGAGATAAACCAGGACCTGCGCTAGCTGTAAATCCTCTTACGCCAGCATAGTTAGAACCTATTGCCATTGTAGCTGCAGCAATTTCATCTTCTGTTTGAACAACAGTGCCACCGACTTTAGGTAGATTAGCAATCATATACTCCATAATTTCAGATGCTGGAGTAATAGGATAAGCAGCCATAAATTTCGAACCCGCTGATATAGCACCTAATCCTATTGCATCATTACCTATCATATATAATTGAGGGTCTTCATTTATCGCTTCTAATTCAAAGTCTCCTTGAATAGTACTTAAGTGTTCTTGCATTAAACGATAACCTTCGTTAAGCGCTTCTATATTCATATCAACTACTTTTTCTCCCTTTTTAGAGAACATATTAGTAATTAATTCTTCAAAAGTAGTCGTATCTAAATTCATAAGCGCTGAAGTAGCCCCAATAGCGACCATGTTTTTCATAAGTGCTGTTCCAAGCTCTTTTGCAGTACTAGTAAATGGTAAATCTATAAGTTGTGCCTTACAGTCTTCTGGTTTATTGGGTTTAGCCTTAGAATCAGCAATTATAATACTATCCTCTCTCATTTCATGATGATTCAACTCAATCGTTTCTTGATCAAATGCAATTAAAATATCTAAATCATCACTAATGGCATGAACTGGCGTAGTTGATACTCTTATTTTATTATTAGTGTGACCGCCTTTAATTCGACTTGAAAAGTGTCTGTAACCATATAAAAAGTATCCCTTTCTATTCATTGCTGTAGCGAAAATTTCTCCAGTAGATTCGATACCTTCACCTTGTTGTCCGCCCACTTTCCATGATAGTTGTGATTTCATATCACATGCCTCCTGTGGATATAATTCATATTTTATATTAACAAAAGAAACCACCGTTTTACTATGTAAACAGTGGTACAAAATTAAATTCATACTAATGGACGATAACCTTTAAATACTATTGAGACAGGGGTTTATCCCTGAAAAGGATTGTCATCATTTATTAATATTCTTTCAATTTGTGTAGTTTTACCTTCTTTATCTAAATCAATAATAACGCCTGATAAAACACTGCGTCCTTCATCAGGTACTACATGTCTTTGAGGTAAACTTGTTATAAATCTATTAATCACTTCTTCGCGATTAATCCCTAAAATACCATCATAATACCCTGTCATACCAACATCAGTGATATAGCCAGTTCCATTTGGTAAGACGCGACTATCAGAAGTCTGTATGTGAGTATGCGTTCCAACTACTGCACTCACTCTTCCATCTAAATACCAACCCATAGCATTTTTTTCAGAAGTTGTTTCAGCATGAAAGTCAACAAATATATATGGTGTCACTTTTCTTGCTTCTTCTATCAATTGATCTGCCTTTTTAAATGGGTCATCAATATCTTGCATAAATGAACGTCCTTGCAAGTTAATAATAGCTAATTTTTTTTCATTAATTTGAATATAACGCATTCCAACTCCTGGCGCTTCTTCTGGAAAATTAGCCGGACGAACCATGCGATTAGCATCATCAATAAAGTCATAAATTTCTCTTTGACCATAAGTATGATTACCCATAGTCATGAAGTCTACGCCTTCTCTTAATAATTGTTTATAAATCTTTTCTGTTAACCCTTTGCCATGTGCTGCATTTTCAGCATTTACAATAGAGACTGTAGGGCGATAGCTTTGTTTGATTTTAGGTAAATATGTAGAAATTGCTTTTCTACCGATTTTTCCAACGATATCTCCAATAAACAATATTCTCATTAATCGTTCATCCTCTCATAAAAATAGTTTAATAGATACCGCCTTAGAATTAAAGTATCCAGTACAAATTAATTATTCTGAATATTAAAAGACTTTTCTTCTTTGAATTTATTTAATATGTTAATATGAAGTTAACAAAATTCTAGGAGTTGTAAATAATACATGTCTATTAATATTGATCCTGAAAAATTTGCAGAATTAGTAGTAAATTCGAATCCAGCAAAATCTGATGAACCTGAAGATATTGCTAAAGAAAGCTTAACACTTTACATTAATGCTTATCGTTTAGCTGAAAAATATTCAAATATTGCTACTAATTGTTACGATACAGCTGAAATCATTAAAGAAATCAATGATGCAGACCTACAATTAAAATAATTTAGTAATTAATTACTAAAACTTAGTTTTAAGTCAACATAATCAATTGATTATGTTGACTTTTTTATTATTCCTGTCATACTTGAATCTTTGTTTCAAGCGTAAGAGCCACTAACCGATTCCTCGGTAAGTTTTCTTGTCATACTTGAATCTTTGTTTCAAGCATAAGAGCCACTAACCGATTCCTCGGTAAGTGGCTCTAAAAATTATTTTGCATATTCTACTGCTCTAGTCTCTCGAACAACTGTCACTTTGATGTGACCAGGATATTGTAATTCTTCTTCTATTTGATATTTGATATCTCTAGCCAATCTGTATGATTTTAAATCATCAATTTCTTCAGGTGAGACAACTACGCGAATTTCTCTACCTGCTTGGATTGCAAATGCTTTTTCAACTCCATCATAACTTTCTGATAAAGCTTCTAATCTTTCTAATCTTCTAATATAGTTTTCAAGTGTCTCTTTACGAGCACCCGGTCTTGCTGCTGATAAAGCATCGGCAGCAGCAACTAAGATAGAAATAATAGAAGTTGGCTCTACATCACCGTGATGTGAGTGAATAGCATTAGTTACTGTTTCATTCTCACCATATTTCTTAGCTAATTCAACACCTATTTCTACGTGACTTCCCTCAACTTCATGGTCAATTGCTTTACCAACATCATGAAGTAAACCTGCGCGCTTAGCAAGAGTAACGTCCTCACCTAGCTCAGCAGCTAACATACCTGAAAGGTGCGCCACTTCAATAGAATGTTTAAGCACATTTTGGCCATAACTCGTACGGTAATTTAATCGACCAAGTATTTTAACTAGATCAGGGTGCATATTATGAACATTAATTTCAAATGTTGCTTGTTCACCTGCATCTCTAATGATATCGTCAACTTCTTTTCTAGCTTTTTCGACCATATCTTCAATACGTCCAGGATGAATACGACCATCTGAAACTAAATTAACTAATGCTGTTCTAGCTATTTCTCGTCGAATTGGGTCAAAGCCTGATAAAATAACCGCTTCTGGAGTATCATCAATAATCAAGTCTATACCAGTAAGCGTTTCTAATGTACGGATATTTCGACCTTCTCTACCAATGATACGTCCTTTCATTTCATCATTAGGTAAATTAACAACTGAAACAGTTGATTCGGTTGTGTGATCGGCTGCTAATCTTTGTACTGTAGTGGCAAGTAATTCTTTTGCTGTTTTATCTACTTTTTCTTTCGCTTCTTTTTCTTTTTCTTTAACAAGTATTGCAATATCTTGTGACAGTTCTTCTTCAACTCGTTGAAGTTGTTCATTTACAGCTTCTTCTTGAGTGAGACCGGAGATGCGTTCTAATTCTTGTTCATGCTTCATTATTAATGTTTGAACACTACTCTCTTTTGCATCTACTTGTTGTTGTCTTTCTTCAATTTTTGATTCTTTTTGTTCTAAAATCTCATCCTTTTTATCTAAAAGATCAGATTTTCGATCCAAGTTCTCTTCTTTTTGAAGAAGTCGGGTTTCTTGTCTTTGAAGTTCCCCGCGTCTCTCACGCAGTTCACTTTCTGTTTGTTCTCTTAAAATTTGGTTCTCTTCTTTTGCTTCAAGCAATTTTTCTTTTTTAATATTGTCAGCTTCTTTATTAGCATAACTAACAATATCTTCGGCAGTTTGTCTTGCTTGAACTTGTTTTTGGTGTAATAAATTTCGGGCAACGACATACCCTACAACAACGCCTAGAATTATCCCCAGCAAAATGAGTAGGAGGCTTAATAAATTCACATAAACACCTCCTTTATCTAGGGTTTGCTCTGTATATCAAAATCAATATGATTATATGAAATTATATAAGAATCATACACACTAATTGTACGTTTTTCGACAGAGGAGTGTCAAGATATGAAATTCCTTAACATACGTTTAAAACCCATACTTATCACGTAAATTTACTCTATAAAAAATGGATAGCAATTAGCCATCCATTTTCACTCTTATTTATATATTTGTGAATAATAATTATTCTTCATCAAATAAAGTTTTAGGTGCTTCCTCTTCAGCATCTGTTTCTTCAACGTCACCATCAAATATTCCTAATTTTTCACGTAATTTACGATCAATTTCTTCTTTAATTTGAGGGTTTTCTTTTAAATACGTTTTAACATTTTCTTTACCTTGACCCATTCGGTCGCCGTTGTAAGAATACCAAGCGCCAGATTTATCAACGATATCGTTTTCAACACCTAAGTCAATTAATTCACCTTCTTTAGAAATTCCTTGACCATACATAATATCTACTTCAGCTACTCTGAATGGAGGTGCTACTTTATTTTTTACAACTTTGATTTTTGTTCTGTTACCTACGATATCTTGGCCTTGTTTTAATTGTTCAGCTCTTCTTACTTCCAATCTTACAGAACTATAGAATTTTAATGCTCGGCCACCTGGCGTAGTTTCAGGATTACCAAACATCACACCAACTTTTTCACGAATTTGGTTAATAAAGATTGCAGTTGTGTTTGATTTAGAAATTGCACCAGATAATTTTCTTAAAGCTTGTGACATTAATCTAGCTTGTAAACCAACATGTGTATCTCCCATTTCACCTTCAATTTCAGCTTTAGGTGTTAATGCTGCTACAGAGTCAACTACGACAATGTCTACGGCACCACTTCGAACAAATGCTTCAGCAATTTCAAGTCCTTGTTCCCCATGGTCAGGTTGAGATAAATAAAGGTTATCAATATCTACGCCTAAAGCTTGAGCATAAACAGGGTCAAGTGCATGTTCGGCATCAATAAATGCAGCTACTCCACCATTTTTTTGAACTTCTGCAATTGCATGTAGAGCAACTGTTGTTTTACCTGAACTTTCAGGTCCATAAATTTCAATAATTCTTCCTTTAGGATAACCGCCTACACCTAGGGCATTATCCACCGTCACAGAACCACTTGAAGTGCTTGATACTTTACGACCTTTATTGTCGCCTAATTTCATAACCGCACCTTTACCAAATGATTTCTCCATATTTTTTATAACTGTATCTAAAGCTTTTTGACGTTCGTTATCCAAAGCGAGACCTCCTAATTACGAAAGTAATCTTTTTTAATATCTTATCTTTACTATACAAGCAATCAAATCAAAACACAAGCATTTTGCGAATATTTGTTCGTATATCTGTGGTATTAAATAACCCGAAAACGAACAAACGTACTTATATTTTAAACAAGAAAAGAATAATTATCGATTTTCAAACCATTTTAATAATATTATCATCGCATAATTTTGACTTCTGCTTCTTAATAAATTTCTACTTTGAGTCATCTTGAAAGTATCAACATTTAATGCCTCTCCATCATACATTGCTAAGTAGACTTCTTCATTTTCATGTAATAAAACAATACCCAAATCAGTTTGGTATAAATCTTTGACATATTGTGCTGCATTAAGTAACTGGTCATGGATACTATCTCTAGAGTCTACAAATAAATCATTATGTGGTAATGATCCATTAAGTAAATTATCTTGATCCACATTTTTTAGTCTTGTATATAATGCGCCATTCGTTACTCCATCATATATTGCAAACGTTTCATTTACTCTAGACATCACAGACTTTTCGAGAGTAATGTCATCTGATCCATAATAATAATCACCTATACGATCAAGTACTTCCTTCTTAATAGGTGCAATAAGGTTTTCACATTCATTTTGTGTGTCAGAATTAGCAGTAATTCTAATATAAACTTCATGTGTTCCAGCTAATGGAGCAATAGTTGGATTAGTTTGATTCTCTATGAGATCCATGAGTATCGTTTCTACTTTAGATTCACCTATTCCAGCAAATCTTAACAACTCTGAATAAATTACACTATCATCATCTAATAAATAAGGTAATAGCTCATTTTTAGCCATAGGCTTCATTTCACGAGGAGGTCCTGGTAAAAGCACTACCTTTTTATCATCCTTTTCAACTAACATTCCTGGCGCCATTCCATTTTTATTTGGTAGTACTTTGCAACCATCAATGACTAATGCTTGTTGTTTATTATTAGGTGTCATTTCTTGTCCCTGCTCTTTGAAATAGCTCTCAATATATTCTAACGATGCTTCATCAGTAACTAATTCTTTACCTAATACTTTAGCTACAGTATGTTTAGTTAAATCATCTTTTGTAGGTCCTAAACCACCTGTCAACACAAGAGTATCAAAGCGTTCTAATCCTTGTCTGATAATGTATTCTAATCTTTCTGGATTATCTCCAATCACAGTATGTTCAACCACACTTTTACCAATGCCATTAAAAAGTTTGGATAGATATTGACCATTCGTGTTTGCTATTTGCCCTAAAAGTAATTCAGAACCTACAGCAATTATTGATATTTTCATTGGTTTTCACCCCTTTAACCATCATTTTCGCAATAAATTCATTATATATTTTTTGATTTAATAAATCTAAAAAAAGCGTTCAAAAAAAGACTACACTTTATAAAAGTAATATTATAAAGTGTAGTCTTATAACATCTAATTTTATTTTGATTGTTTAAATACATCTTTACCTTTATAGAAATACTCAATACCAGAAAGAATAGTGAAGAACACTCCTATATATAGCAACGTGACGCCTAGTGGAAAATGAATATAATGAACGAGTGGATCACCTAGTAATATCCAAATAATTGCCACCATAGTGACTGCAGTCTTAATTTTACCTAGTTGACCTGCCGCACTTACAAATCCTTGTTCAATTTGTAGTAGACGTAAGCCTGTAACTGCAAATTCACGTGCAATAATTATGATAGCTACAACTGAATTTGTAAATCCTAATTGAACCATTACAATAAGGGCACTAGCTACTAAAAGTTTATCAGCTAATGGGTCTAAAAATTTACCCATATTTGTAACAAGTTGCCATTTACGTGCTAAGTATCCATCAGCAAAGTCACTTAAAGATGCAAGTATAAAAATTATTGCACTTATTAAAATTTCAATTCTAATGTGATATCCACCTAGAAAAGAGACCTTTCCAAATCCGAAATCTACTAATGCAAATAGTATGAAAACGGGTATCAATATAACTCTAAATACCGTAATTTGATTCGGTATATTCATATTAAATCCTCATTTCTAAAACTTTATTTATATAATTAACACTGCAAGTATCCAAATGATTAAAGAAACAATTACTATAAAACCAATTAGCATAATCAATTGTAATGTTTCTTTAGCCTTACTACGATACGTGGGAGCTTCTCCATTAGAAAAAGCAACAATTAAATCATCAATTTGATTCTGATTATTTGGTATTTCGTCACGATGAGCTTCAATAAGTTGATTAGGTTCAATGTTGACTACGTTAGCATATTTGCGAATAAATCCCTCTGTGTAATCCTTTTTGGCTAATAAATCAAAATCATTATTTTCAATATGTATTAAAGTTTGACGCTTAAGTTGTGTACGTTGTTCAAGTTCATTTAAAGTCATACCTAATCGTTCACGTCTACCTTTTAATGCTTCACCAACAGTTTTCACACACAGTCCTCCTCAAACCTATTCAAAGAAACCAAATCCTCCACCAAACGGATCACCGAAATCTAAATTATTTTTGCTTTGAATTGTTTGTTTTTTCATTTCATCATAATGTATTTCTTGATTTTCATTTTCTCTTAATTCAATGATATAGTCAAAGTCTTCCATGCTATAGTTACATGCTTCTACAAATAAATCGGGATGTTCAACCACTTTAATCGAAGGGAGGGTCATAACTTCTCTAACTAAATCTTGGTGTTTAGGATTAGATTCACGAGCCGTCACTGCACCATCAATAATGTAAACATGATTCGAATCGTATTCAACTTTGATTAAAGAACTTCTTACCGTCTGCTTAATCAAAGTAGAACTAATAAACAACCATCTTTTGTGTGCACAGACGCTTCCAGCAACAATCGATTCTGTTTTACCAACCCGTGGCATACCTCGTATTCCTATTAACTTATGTCCCTCTTCTTTGAAAAGTTCAGCTAAAAAGTCTACAAGTAAGCCTAGATCTTCTCTCTCGAATTTGAATGTTTTTTTATCATCTGCATCTTGTTCTATGTATCTACCATGTCTTACCGCAAGGCGATCTCTGAGTTCAGGGATTCTTAATTTGGTAATATCTATTTCATTAATTTCTTTAACTATTTGTTCAAAGCGTTCAACTTTTTCAAGTTTATCAGTTTTGATAAGTAAACCCCTTTTACCTTGATCAACACCGTTAATTGTAACAATACTAATTCCCAACATACCTAATAAACTTGATATGTCACCAAGTAATCCGGCCCGATTAATAGTAATCTCATACTCTAGATACCATTCTTTTCTTTCTGCTACTGCCATGATATAACCACCCCTTGTTTTCAATCACGCACTTGAAAGCTTTTTCAAAGTTTGATTTAAAAACATTATAACATCGATTAGGAAACTCGCACTTAAGAATTGTATTTATTTTCTTAAAAAACACTAACAAAACGCTTCGAATAGTTATCAATAAAACCAGAAATACACTGGTTACAAAAGGTTATAAATACCATGCTCCATTTACCTTTTGAACGGTACCTGTAATACTTCTAGCCATTGGATGACATAAATACGCGCAAACATGTGCCACCTCTTCAGGTTCAATCATCCTATTTTGAGGTAATTCATTAAGTATGGAATTTCTTTCATCTTCAGACCAAACTTGACTCATATTACCTGAAACAAAACCAGGAGTTATAGCATTTACAGTCACTGATGTGAGCGCAAGTTCTTGACTAAGGGCTTTAACGAAACCTATTTGAGCACTTTTCATAGCTGAGTAAATAGTTTCCATGCTTGCACCAGTTTCTCCCCAAATTGAAGAAATAACTATAATTCGGCCATTCTCACTTTTTCTTAAAATATCAACAAAAAATCTGGATAAACGCATGAATTGTCTCAAGTGAAGTGCATAACTTTTATCAATATCATCATCACTCATATCTTGCAACATACCATATAAAGCAGTACCACTAGTGTAAATAAGACAATCTAAATCATTAATATGTCCAAAATAATCTTCTAAATTAAGATTTTGAGATAAATCACATTGAATAAATTCTACGTTTTGGTTATTATCAAATTTTTGTTTTAAGTCTTTTAAATTAGCAGAGTGATAATGAACAATCACATGATACCCTTCATTTAAAAGATGCTTTGCAATCGCTGAACCTATAGTACCTGAACCACCAAGTACAAGTGCTTTCATTATGATTTCATCTCCAAACGACTATCGACAAGTTGTTCAAAGTTTAAAAATAGTTTAGATGTTTCATTAACACTTTCGAGTGTTATATTTTCAACAATTTCTAACATGTCAAAAACACTTACACCTTCGAAATATAATTTTGCATATTGATTAGCAATATACTCTGGTGAATTTAAACTTGAAATGAATTCTCCGATAAATTGTTTCTTTAATAAGTCGAAAGCTTCTTGGTCAGCCAACTGCCCTCTATACTTCTTCAATTCATTGATTAATAATTCTTTAAGTTCGTCTGGTTGATGTGTTGCACTAGTAATTATAGAAAAACTATAACTAGGTTCGAGCACAAATTGATAGCCAAAAGTTTCATCAATTAAATCTTTATTTAATAAATTTTGATAAAAATCAGTTTCTTCTCCGAAAATTAACTCATAGAAAAACGTCATTTCTAAGTCTCTTTGTACGTATTTTTCTGAGCTTTCCTTAAGTGGTTGATTTTTAAAACCTAGCATTAATCTTGGAGATTGCAATTTCATCTGCTCAGTTACGCTGTGTTGGCTGACTTCAATAGGTTCATTAATTTCAGCACGCTCAATTTTAGGTTGGTTTGTCTTGTTTCGTTTTGCCTCATGTTGCTCTACTAAATCAATCATATTTTGAGGGTTAACGTCACCGACTATAAATAAAACCATATTTGATGGATGATAGAAGGTTTCATAACAAAGGTATAAATCATCTTTAGTGATTTCATAAATACTATCTACACTACCAGCAATATCAACACGAATAGGATGGTTTGAATACATTGCTCTTAAAGTATTGAACATTAATTTGTAACCAGGTTGTTCTTGATACATTTTAATTTCTTCAGCAATAATTCCTTTTTCTTTGTTAACCGTTTCTTCGGTAAAATAAGGTGTTTCAACCATATCTAATAAACGCTTAATATTACTTTCAATATTGCTAGTAGCACTAAATAAGTAACTCGTACGATCAAAACTTGTAAACGCATTTGCTTGAGCATTTTCCTCAGCAAAAGCAGTAAATAAATCTTCTTCTTCTTTTTCAAAAAGTTTATGTTCTAAAAAGTGCGCTACACCATCTGGCACTTTAACAAATTTTTGGCTTCCAATAGGTTTAAAATGGTTATCTAAAGAACCAAATTGCGTCGTATAAGTCACAAAAGTTTTTTGGAATCCAGGTTTTGGAATAATAAACAGCTTTAGCCCATTATCAAGTTTATGCTCATATACTTTCTCATCAATTAATTCATAATTATGTACCTTCATTATTTAGTTTGCCCTCCTTTCGTCAAAACATAAATGGTATCTAGCTTAGCTTCGTTTGCTAATTTTATAACATCTTCTCTAGTAACAGCATTTATTGCAGTTATAAATTCCTCTTCAGATTGAGAGTTGTCTAAAAGCACCTGGTTATGTAATAGTTCAATAATACTTTTAGGTCTGTCGGTAGATTCATGTCTATGAGAAATAATAATTTTCTTTGCCAAGTCTAATTTACCATCTTCAAAGTCGCCATTTTTTAATTTTTCAAATTCATCTAAAATAGTATCTTTGGCGAGCTCATATTTAGCAGCTGAAACCCCACTTAAAACAAATAAGAATCCATTTTTCCCATCAACCTGTGAATGGATAGAATACGCTAAACTTTGCTTTTCTCGAACTTCATTAAATAACACTGAAGAAGGGTCGCCACCGAACATCATATTTAGAACTACGAATGCATAGTAATTATCTTTTCCATAATAAGTTGGAAAACGATAACCTAGGTTGAGTTTAGCTTGATCCACCTCATCTTCATCAATAATAAATTTTGGTGATTCGTAATGATTGATAAGGTCTGGTTGCGTATTTCTTTCTAATTTGAATGGTTGAATTTCAAAGTTTTCTTGAATCATATCTATCACATTTTGTTTATCTACATTTCCAACTACGTAAATTGCACAATCATCATTATGTAACATTGATTTATATGTATCATACAAATTTTTAGCAGTCACATGAGGTATTCGTTCTACTTGTCCTGTAGCTAAATATTTATAAGGTTCATTTTCAAACATATGATTCATTAATTTTAAAAATGAATATTGAGCTTTATTATCTGACATTGCTTCAAGCTTTTTAGTGAGCAATGATTTCTCTTGGGCTACAAAATTTTCATTAAATTGCTCATCAGTAATTAAAGGATTATAAATAAGTTCTTTAAGTGTCTTGAGTCCCTTCTCGAATAATGGTGTTGAGTCCTTTAAATAACGCTCGTTAGCAATTTCTAAAGAAATCGTAATCACATGTTTATCCTTGAATTTAGATACAAAACTATTAATATATGCGCCATATAATGATGATAAGTGTCTATTTAATACTTTATCGTTAGGCCATTGTTGTGTAGCACGTACTAAGACTTTACTCAAAATTGAACGCGCCGTTATCGTTTTATAATCCAATGGTGCCATAAATTTAAAAGTCACCATGGTTGTTTTAAATTTTTCAGTTGGTAAAACGTTAATATGTATATTGGAATAATCGAGTTTCTTATTTTCCAAACGGCATACCTCCCATTACTGTAAAAACAATGATTATTAATTAGCTTTTACTAATTTTAAATTTAACCAAACTACTTTTAATATAGTTTAATGAATATAAAATAGGCTGATCTTGCTCATCAAAATGAACTACTTTTAATAACATTAAACCCTCGTGAGGAGAAGCGTTTAACACTTCGGAAATGTGAGGTTCATAACTTATTGCTTCTAAGTTCATTTCTGCATGTTTGACCTCATGTCCTGTTGACTCTTTAATGGCTTTTAACATAGAGCCACTACTTTTCTGATAGTCTGTACAAGTTAAATATTGTTTAGCAATTTTATCTAAGCAATACACAACTGGTATTTGATCAGCCGTTCTTAATCTTTCAATGATTGTTACTGGTTCTCTATCACTTATTTCTAATAGTTCAGCATCAAGAATTGTTGCTGGTTGTTCATCAAAATTTAAATATTCTATACCTCCTTTATACCCAGCTTCTTCAATCATATTACTAATACTTACTAATTTATCTAATGGATAAAAGAAGGGAGGCTGCTTTTTAACGCTAGTCCCCTCTTCAAAATTATCAGTTACAATCTGTTCGGTAATGAGTTCACCAATACCATCGTATACGTCATCAGTTTTCACATTGAGTGTACGTGCTATTGATAAATTGCTTGGTAATTTACCAGTACTATCTAATTCTCCATTTTTTATTAACTTTAAAATGTATTGTTTAACTCTAAAAATCGCATTCATTTCCGACATTTTTACACCTCATCATTATCTAAATCAACTAGAATTTGTCTAGGTTTACTTCCTTTTTGAGGACCGATTACTTGATTACGTTCTAAATCGTCCATTAATCGTGAAGCACGATTATATCCAATTCTAAATTGTCTTTGTAATAAAGATGTGCTCGCTTTTTGCTTTTCTATTACAAACAAGTAGGCTTCATCATATAAAGAATCTTCACTTTTCATCTCTGACTTATCAACTGGTGCATCTGGTTCCATTTCTTTTACGTAATTTGCTTTTTGTTGTTCTACGACGTAGTCCACTACATCTTGAACTTCTTTATCACTTAAAAAAGCACCTTGGATACGTGTTTGAGTCGATTCACCATTACCAATGTATAGCATATCGCCTTTACCTAATAATTTTTCAGCCCCACCTGAACCTATAATAGTTCTGGAATCGGTTTGTGAACTTACTGCAAACGCTATACGCGAAGGAATGTTATTTTTAATGATACCAGTGATGACGTCAACTGAAGGTCTTTGAGTAGCTACTATTAAATGAATCCCTGCTGCTCTGGCCATTTGAGTTATTCGTTGGATCGCATTTTCAACTTCTTTACCAGCAACCATCATTAAATCTGCTAATTCATCGACGATGACGACAATGTATGGAAGTTCTGATTGTTTCTCTTCTAACTCTTCATTTTGTTTACGTATATATTGATTATATCCTTCAATATTTCTTGTTGAAGAGTGTTGGAATAAATCATAACGACGTTCCATTTCAGCAACAACTTTATCAAGCGCTTGCGAGGCCTTATGTGGATTCGTTACTACAGGAATAAGTAAATGAGGTATGCCATTATATACGTTTAATTCTACCATTTTCGGATCAATTAACATCAGTTTTACTTCATGAGGTTTTGCATTAAGTAAAATACTTGTGATAATTCCATTTATACATACCGATTTACCACTACCTGTGGATCCTGCTACAAGTAAATGAGGCATTTCATTAAGTTGTATAGATATAGGTTCTCCAGAAATATCTCGTCCAATACCGACTTCTAATTTATGTTGAGATGGAAATTTATCTTCTAAAACTTCTTTAAGCGATACTAATGAAATTTTGTCATTAGGTACTTCAATTCCCACCGCTGATCGTCCAGGTATAGGTGCTTCAATTCGTACATCTTTCGCTGCTAATGCTAAGGCAATATCATTGTGTAAGTTAACGATTTTACTTACTTTAACACCTTGGGCTGGCTGAATTTCATATTGAGTTACCGCTGGACCAATTTTGATTTGTGTCACTTTTGCATTGACACCAAAATTTTTCATTGTAGATTCTAAAACTTGACCTTTTCTTTGAACTTCAGCTTTAGAAGTAGATTTTTGTTTAGCTGGTTGGTTAAGTAGTGATAAAGGAGGAACCACATATTCTACATTTGCTACTTCTCCAGCTTCAGAAATTGACCCTTCAGCGTTACCGCTATCATTGGATTTGTCATCATCCTTACTTAAAGCGTTATCTTTGCTATCCTTTTGGTTCATACCTTGAGAATTTGTTGTGATTTCATTACTATTACTTTCATGATCAAAAATACGCTTTTTGCGTGGCTTAGGTACACTATTGCTCTTATCTTCTTGATCACTGTGTCCATAAATAGGAATATCATTATTTTGTGGAACTTCAGGAAAATCACTAACGTCCTTAACGTTTTCTTGTTGAGATCTTTCTTGTTCTTTCTTTCTTTTTTTCTCTTCAGCTCTATCTGCTTTTAATTGAGCCTTCTCTTCTTTTCTAGCCTTACTTGTTTCTCTTTTTTCTTTAAATGATTCAGATGCACTTTCACTAGATGATTTCATACTTTCAAATAAACTTTTACTTACATCTCTATGTCTTAAATTTAATAAAAGTATGATACTTGAAGCTAATAATAAAATAGTAATAATAATAACGCCCGCTATTGATATAAGAGGTATAAATAATTTAAATAAGTAAAATCCTATTAAACCTCCTCCAAAATTAGGAAAGTGAGTATGTTCGTATGACTTATAAACATAAGATAATACTGGTTCTCTTTCAGAGGAAACGCCCTTACTAAAATGGTAATAAAGTTGTGTGATGCATAGTAAAGCAATTTGCAAAACAAGTGCACCTACACTTCGACGTGTTTTAGGAATTTTTTTGGAATATGTAATAAAGACTGTACCTAGAATCACTAAAATATAAGTCAAAAATCTACTCATACCGAATAGATAATTAAAGAAACTATCAATCATTTGACCAACAATGCCTAATTGAAAAGCTCCTAACACGACAAGAATGACAATCGCAATAGCAATAATATAGCGTAAAGGACTTTCATTCTGTTTCTTTCTTTTAGTATTTTTACGCGAAGCATTACTTTTCCTTCTAGTCGTTGTTTTTTTCTTTGTTTGTGGCAAGATTTTACACCTTCTTTTTTAATCTTTCACAGTTATTTAATTAAGGCCTATTGATAACTATTATGTATATATTTAATAAGATGAAAGAGGCAGGGACAATTAATTGTTTAAGGTCATCTCAATCATTCTCATATCTCAATTAGATATGTTTGAACAAAAATCAAGAAGACCTAGTTACAAAGCATAATCATCTTAAATGATTTGCTATACACAATTGTCCCAACCTCTTAAAATGTTATTTATTTAGATTATATCTCAGAAATTACTGGAATAATCATTGGACGTCGTTTCGTGCTTTCAAACAATAATTTGCTGATTTGATCGCGCATATTTTGCTTGATTTCAGACCATTCTATACGTTTTTCTTGTAATCCTGCTTCTACAATTGTACGTACTTTTTCCTCAGCTTCATTTAATAATTCTTCACTTTCTCTCACATAAACGAATCCTCTTGATTGAATTTCAGGACCTGCAGCAATACGTCTATTCTTAGGATCTAGTGTGACCACAGCAATGAAGATACCATCTTCAGCTAATAAATGACGGTCTCTTAAAACAATGTTACCTACATCTCCAACACCAATACCGTCTATAAGAACATTACCTGAATTTACTTTTTCATTTAGAACCATATCTTTGCCGTTGTAATTAATCACATCACCTTTTTCAACTAAGAAAATCTTTTCAGGTGCTACACCTGATTCAGCTGCTAACTTAGCGTGAGCGATTTGCATTTTAAATTCACCTTGAACAGGAATAAAGTATTCAGGTTTCATAATATTTAACATCATTTTTAATTCTTCCATACAACCATGACTTGAAGCATGAATTTTTTTATTATTAGGAATGATGTGTGCACCTGCACGTACAAGTTCATTTAGAGTATCAGCAATAATAACTTCCATATTAGCAGAAGCCGTAATTGCTAAGAACACTGAGTCGCCTTCTTCAATATTCATAATTTTATGCTTGTTTTGCGCCATTTGACTTAAAGCCTCTACAGGTTCACCTTGCATACCAGTTGCAATAATAATGACTTCGTTTTTAGGATAATTATCAACTTCATTAATAGGAATTAATAAGTCCTTCGGAATATCAAAATATCCCATCTTACGAGCAATATTAAATGAACTTTCAAGTGAGCGACCTAAGAATGATACTTTTCTATTCAATTTGCTAGCTATATTTAAAACTTGTTGTATGCGTATAAAATTAGATGCATAGCAAGAAACTATAAGTCTACCTTTAACTTTAGTGAATGCATCATACATGTGATGTTCAATGACATTTTCAGGAGTGTTATAACCAGGTTTCTCTGCTTCTGTAGAATCACTAATTAAAGCAAATACACCTTCATCACCAATTTCAGCCATACGCTTCATATCAGGTGCATATTGACCATGTAAACTTTGATCGAATTTAAATTCTCCCGTATAGACAATTGAACCATAAGATGTGTGAATACAAATTCCCAAACTATCAGGAATACTATGTGTCGTGTTAAAGAAACTCACATTTACATTTTTAAATTTCATTACTGAATCATGAGACACTGTATAGTAACGCACTTTTTTCTTAATATTACGGGCCTTCATATTTTCTTTAATGAGTGCAATCGTTAATTTAGAACCATAAACTGGTGCATCAATTTGCTCTAAAATATAGCTGACTGCACCAATTGCATGCTCATGACCGTGTGAAAGGAAAATACCTTTTAATTTATCTTTGTTTTCAATTACGTATTGAATGTCAGGTATAACAATATCTACACCTAACATTTCATCCTCGGGGAACATTAACCCCGCATCTAACATAAACATTTCATCGTCTACTTCAACGATGTACATATTTTTAGCGATTTCGCCAACACCACCAAGTGGTATGATGCGAATATCTTTATTTTTTTTCTTTATTAAACTCAAAATGTTACCTCCTATAAATAGTGACCCGTCCATATATAAACTCATCATTTATTATAAGTTAAAATATGCGTGATGTACACTATTATTGCACGGTTGTACCGCTTGAACATTTTGAATTATCATTTAAATTCATAACAACTAATTAAAATGATACTTTTCAGTTGTTGCCTTTTTTCAAAAAACAAAAAGATTGAGCATTCATTTAAGAATACTCAACCTTTGAAGTTAATATTAATCTTCTAATAAAGTTTTATGAGATGCATTGACGCGACCTTGTTTATCAATTTCTGTAATTTTAACTTCAATTGAATCGCCTATGTTTAATACATCTTCAACTTTATTTATTCTTTCTTTAGATATTTGTGAAATGTGAAGTAGTGCATCTTTGCCTGGGAATAGCTCAACGAAAGCACCATATTTCTCAATACGTTTTACTTTAGCATTATAAACTTGACCTACTTCAGCCTCACGTGTAATATCTTCAATAATTTCTTTCGCTCGATTAATCATAGCTTGATCTACAGCACCTATAAAGATTGTTCCATCTTGTTCGATGTCTAATTTAACGCCTGTTTCGTCAATAATTTCGTTAATTTTTTTACCACCAGGTCCTATAACATCTCTGATTTTATCAGGATTAATATGCATAGTTACAACTTTTGGAGCATAAGCGCTTAATTCTTTTCGAGGATGGTCAATTGTTTGTAGCATATGATCCATAATGGCCAAGCGACCTTGACGTGCTTGTTCTAGTGCTTCTTCAATAACTTCACGTGTTAAACCGTCAATCTTAATATCCATTTGAATAGCTGTGATACCTTCTTTAGTACCAGCCACTTTGAAGTCCATATCACCAAGTGCATCTTCCATACCTTGAATATCAGTTAAAATTGTATAGCTATCATCACGAGTTACAAGTCCCATTGCAATACCCGCTACAGGAGCTTTAATAGGCACACCTGCATCCATTAGAGCTAGTGTTGAACCACAAATTGATGCTTGTGAAGAAGAACCGTTTGATTCTAATACTTCACTTACTATACGAATTGTATATGGAAAATCAGCTGTATCAGGAATAATATAACGTAAAGCTCTTTCACCTAGAGCACCATGTCCTATTTCACGACGTCCAGGTGCACGTACAGGTCCTGTTTCACCAACTGAGAAGTTAGGGAAGTTATAATGATGCATAAATCGTTTTTCTACTTCTGGTCCTAAACCATCAATAAGTTGATAATCGCCTAAAGCGCCTAAAGTTAACACTGATAAAGCTTGTGTTTGTCCACGAGTAAATAATCCAGAACCATGTGCTCTTGGTAACAAGCCAACTTCAGAATCAAGTGGTCGTATTTCATCTACTTTTCGACCATCTGGACGAATTTTTTCATCTGCAATTAAACGTCTTACTTCTTCTTTCACTAAATCGTTTAAAATTGCATACACTTCATTAATAAGCGCTTCATTTTCTGGATCTTCTTCATCAATAAAATGTGCAACCACTTCTTCTTTAAGCGCATCTAGATTTTCATCACGTTGCTGTTTATCAAAGGTTAGAACTGTGTCTTTTAATCCTTTTTCTTCAGTTAAAGCTTGCACTTTTTCAACGAGTGCTTCATCACGTTCAACTGGAATAAATTCTTGTTTTTCAGGTTGAATATGATCAATGATTTCTTGTTGGAATGCAACTAAACGTTTAATTTCTTCATGTCCAAAGAAGATTGCCTCAAGCATTTCACTTTCTGTAATTTCACTAGCTCCTGCTTCTACCATATTTACAGCATCTTTATGGCCAGCTACTTCTAAATCTAATCTAGAAACTTCTTTTTCAGCAACTGAAGGGTTAATGACATAATTTCCATCAACATAACCTACATTTACGCCTGCAATTGGTCCCTGAAAAGGAATATCTGAGACACTTAAAGCCATTGAAGAACCAATCATTGCAGCCATTTCAGGTGAACAGTCTGAATCAGCACTTAATACGATGTTCATAATTTGAACATCATGTCTGTATCCTTTAGGGAATAGTGGACGAATAGGTCTATCGATTAATCGAGCTGTCAGTGTCGCTTCGTCTCCAGGTCGCCCTTCTCTTTTTTTGAATCCACCAGGAATTTTACCTGCTGCATACATTTTTTCTTCATAGTTCACTGTTAATGGGAAAAAGTCACCATCTCTAGGTTCCTTTGAAGCAGTAGCAGTTGATAATACTACTGTATCTCCATAACGTACTAAAACAGCACCGTTAGCTTGTTTAGCTAATTGTCCTGTCTCAATCGTTAAAGAACGTCCAGCCCATTCAGTTTTGAAAACTTTCTTCTCTTGAGACATTATGAATCTCCTCTCTTAATTCTATTACTTACATCATATCATTTATTCACATATTTTTATATTTTTTATTATGTACGATACTAAAAATATTATGTACGATAATAAAAAAAGGAAAGTACCATTCAACTGGTGCTTTCCTAATTCTATATTAAGATTAACGACGGATACCTAATGATTTGATTAGTTCACGGTAACGTTGAATATCTTTACTACGTAAGTAGTTTAATAAGTGTCTACGACGACCTACCATTTTTAATAATCCACGACGTGAATGGTGGTCTTTCTTGTGTTCACGTAAATGCTCATTTAATGCAGCGATTTCTCCAGTTAAAACAGCGATTTGAACTTCTGGAGAACCAGTATCAGTTTCGTGTACACGATATTGTTTAATTAATTCATCTTTACGTTCTTGTGAAATTGCCATAATCAATTTCCTCCTTAATATTATTTAACTCCTTAATCTGAGTTAGGCGTCGGAGAATCGACCTACTAAGAAAAAGGTATTTCAGAAGATAGCTACTTAACATAGCTTTTCTTCCTCAACTCTAAATATTATATGATATATCATCACCGAAATCAACAGATAATAAATATTTTGCACGCGCTTTATCTTCATTCATTTGTTCAACTAAAGGATCTATACCCGAAAATTTAACTTCCGGTCTTAAGAAATAATGCCAATATACAATAACACGCTCACCATAAATATTTTCATCAAAATCAAAAATATTTACTTCTATAACAACTTCAGCTTTAGCTGGATCATGGAAAGTTGGCTTGACGCCCACATTGGCGACACCTCTATATATTTTACTTTCTGGACCAATTTCCATACTAACTGCATAGACACCTTTTTTAGGTAAGACATAATCGTCGCTTGGTTGAACGTTTGCCGTTGGGAATCCTATAGTTCTACCACGTTTTTCTCCTTGAACAACTGTTCCTTTAATTCTATAAAGATAACCAAGTTCTTCGTTAGCTTTTCTCAGATTCCCTTCAGTTAATGCTTCTCTTATCGCGGTAGTTGAAATCTTTTCAGAGTCTAATTCTTGTTTACCTACGATTGTAGTTTTAAAATCATTAGATTCTTGTAAAACAGTCATATTTCCTTTTCCGAATTTCCCAAAAGTAAAATCAAATCCAGCAATCACTTCTTTTACATTATTATTAATTACATATTCCTGAATAAATTCTTCAGAAGTGACACTAGCGAATCGTGATGAAAAATTAATAACTATACAGTAGTCAACATCATGCTGTTCAATCATCTCTAATTTATCTGAAAGTGGTGTTAAATAAGTCGTACGTTTACGTTCTGGATTCAACACAACAGATGGATGTGGGTCGAATGTCATTACAGCTTTCTTTAAATTATTCTCTTCCGCTTTTTGATTCAATGCTTGAAACACTTTGTCATGACCTCTATGCATGCCATCAAAGAAACCAAACGCCATCGCAACATTTTCATTAATTAATTGATCTTTTTGAATGGGATGGGTAACTTCTATCACTTTCATAAATGTATAACTCCTTTAGTTAAATACTTTTTTCGGTTTAATTTCATGTAGCTTCTCAGGATGTATCATATAAATGGCTAATGCTTTTTTTGACCTTTGATCAATAAAAACAAATTGTGCCTCGATTTCTTGATTTAAATCTTTAACATTAAATTTTTGTCCATTTAAAATTCTTTTCTTGAATGCTTCATCATCTACTTCAATCTCTTGCAATCCTTTTAAGCCATATTCTATAGGAAACAACTTATCTTGTAATGAATCATGCTCATGCATGTCCTTGATTTGTTCTAATTTTAGACTATTGTCGATTTGAAAACCGCCAGAAGAAATTCTTGTCAATCGAGACATATGAGCTGGATAACCTAATTTCTTTCCAATATCAGTAGCTAAAGTTCTTATATATGTGCCTTTGCCACAACTCACTTCAATCTCAAAATGACATTGGTTATTTTGGAAAGTTAAATTCGAAATTCTATTAATATTTTTAATACGCACATGCCTTACAGGTCGTTCAACTTCTTCATTGTTTCGGGCATACTCATAAAGTTTTTTACCTTTAACTTTAACAGAAGAATACATTGGTGGAATTTGTTCGATAACGCCTAAAAATCTTTCAAGGGTTTGATCTATATCCTGTTCAGTAACGTCGTCAGTATCAATTCCTTTAACCTCTAATATATCTCCAGTTTGGTCTTCAGTAGTTGTGCTTACGCCCAGAGTAACTTCAGCTTTATATGTTTTACCCATCTCCATAACGTAATCACTCACTCTAGTTGCATTACCAAGACATATTGGAAGCACCCCATCTACCTCAGGATCCAATGTACCTGTGTGTCCAATCTTCTTCATTTTTAATATTTTTCTAAGTTTAAAAACGACATCATGGCTCGTTAAGCCTCTTTCTTTGAATACGGGTAACATACCGTTATACATGTTGTCACACCTTTAATCTACTGTTACTTTTACCTCAATCATTATAACATCTCTTTAGAAATAATTGCCCACTATTTTTACATAAAAAAGTAGGCAAAGATTCATATAAGATTATATAAATCTGCCTACTATGAATGAGAAATTATTTATCTTCTTTGTGTAGATCTTGAATCATGCGTTCAATTTTATTTCCGTATTCGATAGATTTATCATATTCAAATGTTAAATCAGGAATAATTCTTAAACGCATTCTTGAACCTAGCTCAGATTTAATAAAACCCTTAGCTTTTTCAAGTGCTTTAAATGTGTTGTCGATTTCTTTATTACTACCCAATACTGTTAAATAAACTTTAGCATGAGATAAATCATTCGTTAGTTCAACATCAGTAATAGTTAAAAATCCTACTCTTGGATCTTTTACTTTGTTATTAACTATATCCATGATTTCTTGTTTCATTTGTTCGCCAACACGTTCAGCTCTCATATTACTCATATTATTTCACCTCTTTATTTATATTTCTCTTCAAAATTAAATTACCTTTAGCAAGTAATATTTTATTAAACTACATAATTCTTAGCAATGCGCTTTACTAAAAATCTCCTCCCTATTTTATTAAATAGCGAGGAGATTGCATTAGTTTAAACATTTATTATCGTTGAATTTCAACCATTTCAAACGCTTCGATAATGTCGCCTTCTTTTAGGTCATTATATTTTTCAATTGTGATACCACATTCATAACCTTGTGCTACTTCTTTAGCGTCATCTTTGAAACGTTTTAGCGTATCTAATTCACCTTCGAATAATACAATACCGTCTCTAATTACTCGTACACCCGCATTGCGTGTGATTTTACCTTCTGTTACGTAACTACCTGCAATTGTACCAACTTTAGATACTTTGAATGTTTGACGAACCTCTGCTTGACCAATAACTTGTTCTTCATATTCAGGGTCAAGTAAACCTTTCATAGCAGATTCAATCTCTTCAATTACGTTATAGATAACACGGTGTAATCGCATATCAACGTTTTCAGCTTCGGCAGCACGTTTAGCACCAGCATCAGGACGTACGTTGAAACCGATAATGATACCATTAGAAGCATTCGCTAATGTTACGTCGGATTCATTTACTGCACCTACTGCAGTGTGAATAATACGTACGTTTACGCCTTCCACATCAATTTTCATTAATGAAGCAGCTAATGCTTCAACTGAACCTTGAACGTCACCTTTAATGATAACATTTAAATCTTTCATTTCGCCTTGTTTCATTTGTTCAAACAAGTTATCTAATGAAACATTTTTACTTTCTTGACGTTGTTGAATCACGCTTGCTTCATGACGAGCTTCACCGATACGACGTGCTTGTTTCTCATCACTAAATACTACAAATCGATCACCGGCAAGTGGAACATCATTGATACCAGTGATTTCTACTGGTGTGGAAGGACCTGCTGATTTAATACGTTTACCTAAGTCATTAACCATAGCTCGAATACGACCATACGTATTGCCGACTACGATTGAATCACCAACGTTTAAAGTACCATTTTGTACTAATAAGGAAGCTGCTGGTCCACGAGATTTATCAAGTTCAGCTTCTATAACTGTACCCACTACACGTTTATCAGGATTAGCTTTAAGTTCTTGCACCTCTGCAACAAGTCCAATCATTTCAAGTAAATCCTCGATACCGTCTCCACTTAAAGCAGAAAGTGGTACAAAGATTGTGTCACCGCCCCAATCTTCAGGAATAAGACCATATTCTGTTAATTCTTGCATTACACGGTCAGGGTTTGCAGTTGGTTTATCAATTTTATTAACCGCAACAATTGTAGGCACTTCAGCTTCTTTTGCATGGTTAATTGCTTCAATTGTTTGTGGCATCACACCATCGTCAGCTGCTACAACAAGAATTGTAATATCTGTCACTTGTGCACCACGCGCACGCATAGTAGTAAATGCTGCGTGTCCTGGAGTATCTAAGAAAGTAATTTTCTTTCCACCATTTTCAATTTGGTATGCACCAATATGTTGAGTGATACCTCCGGCTTCGCCTTCAGTAACTTTAGTGTGACGAATAGAGTCTAATAATGTTGTTTTACCATGGTCAACGTGTCCCATAATTGTAACAACAGCTGGTCTTTCAATCGCATCAGGATCTTCAGTTTCATCATCGAAATAGATAGATAAATCTTCTTCATCAATGACTACTTCTTGTTCAATTTCCACACCATAATCATCTGCAATTAATTCTAATGTTTCTTCATCTAACGATTGGTTAATGTTAGCCATAATTCCTAATAAGAATAATTTTTTAATGATACCTGAAGATTCAACATTAAGTTTCTCAGCTAATTCACCAACTGTAATTCCTTCTTGATACGTAATTTTAGAAGGCATTTCTTTAGGTTCTGAAGCTTGACTTTGCTGTTTATTATTTTTGTTGTTTTTGTTGTTTTTATTATTCTTGTTTTGTTGTTTACCTTTATTGTTCTGACCATTCTTTTTGTTTTGGTTCTTTTGTTGATTATTACTTTTTTGCTGGTTACCTTTGTTGTTTTGTTTTTCTTTATTTGATTGATTACTTTTGTTGTTTTGATTTTGTTTATTATTAGATTTTTGGTGATTATTTTGAGTATTTTGTTTGTCGTCCGTATTTTGTTCTTTTTTGAACTTTTTATCCAAAGCTTTAATTTGGTCATCTTCTAAAGCTTGCATATGGTTCGACACTTCAACATTCATACTTTTTAACTCATCTATAATCTCTTTACTCTTTAGATTTAATTCTTTCGCATATTCGTAAATTCTTTTTTTACTCATATAATCACTCCTTACGATATTCATCTATCATTGATAATAACTTTTTAGCAAAACCATTATCTGTTACACCAATATTCACTCTCTCGCCTTTACCAAGTGCTCCCCCTAAATCAGCTCTCGTTCCAAAACACCTTATTGGAATATGATTACTCTTGCACTTGTCTTTCATAACTTTAAAAGTATTCTCAGACGCATCGGTAGCTACGATTACGAGCTTTATCTTTTTGGTTTTAATGTCGTTTAAAATAACAGATTCTCCACTTTTAACTTTTCCTGCTCTCATTGCTAAGCCAAGAAAATTAAGTATTTGATCTTTAATCATTTAGGAATCTCTTCTCTATAAATTAAACGAATAATTTCTTTATATACCGGCTCTAGGGTTTCTTTAGAGGCGTTAAAGTATTTTTCAAGTAATTCTTTTTGTTGAGCCTTTTCAACTAAAGGAACATCTTTAGAAACATATGCGCCACGACCTTGTTTCTTCCCAGTCGCATCTGCAAAGATTTCGCCTTCTTTATTGATGACTACTCGAATCATTTCTTTCTTCGGATGCATTTCATTAGATATAATACATTTTCGCATTGGAATTTTTTTCTTTTTCATAAGTTAACACTCCAATCTATTCTTCTGTATTTTTATCTTCTTCAGCATCAGATTCTTTTTCTTCATCAGTCTCTGCAGCTAATTCTGCTGTTGTTAAATTAGATTCTTCTAAATTAACATCATCAAATTCAACATCTTCATCACCAGTATTTACGATTTCATCAGCTACTTCTTCTGATTCAATCACAGGATAAACACCTGCTTCACGCGCATCAGATTCAGATTTAATATCAATCTTCCAACCAGTTAATTTAGCTGCTAAACGTGCATTTTGACCACGTTTACCGATTGCTAAAGAAAGTTGATAATCAGGTACAACAACTACTGTTGATTGATTTTCTTCATCTACAATAACTTCTAGAACTTGTGATGGACTTAAAGCATTTCTTACGAATACTTTAGGATCCTCATTCCATTGAACGATATCTATTTTTTCTCCACCAAGTTCTTCAACAACGGCCTCAACACGCGCACCTTTAGAACCTACACATGCACCCACAGCATCAATATCTGGGTTTTCAGAGTAAACACTAATCTTAGAACGGTCTCCTGCTTCACGTGCTACAGACTTAACGATAACAGTACCATCATAAATTTCAGGAACTTCTTGTTCAAATAAACGTTTTAATAAACCAGGATGACTTCTTGAAACGTAAATTTGAGGACCTTTAGTTGTTTGTTCAACTTTGTTTACATAAACTTTAATACGTTCATTAGGAATATAGCTTTCATTAGGACTTCTTTCCGCTTCAGATAAAACAGCTTCGATTCGACCAAAATTAACATAAACATAGCGATGATCAACACGGTCAATCACACCTGTTAAGATATCTTCTTCTTTATCAATAAATTCATCATATAAAATTTCTCTTTCAGCGTCTCTTAATCGTTGCATAACTGCTTGTTTAGCCGCTTGTGCACCTACTCGTCCAAAGTCTTTAGGAGTAACATCTTCTTCATAGATATCACCGATTTCATAAGCTGGATTTTTAACTAATGCAGTGCTTAAATCTACTTCGTCTCTATCATCAAAGACTTCCTCTACAACTTCTTTACGAGCTATTACTCTAAACGAACCTTCATCCATATTCAATTCTACTCTTACATTTCTTGCACTATCATAATTTTTCTTATATGCAGTGATTAAAGCAGCTTCAATAGCATCGATAAGTACTTCTCTAGGAATTTTCTTTTCCTTTTCTAAATATTCAGTAGCTAATAATAATTCATTACTTGACACAGTTTTTCCTCCTCATCACGTTAAATCATAACAGCGTAACGTGCTTTAGCGATTTTATTTCTAGGTATTTCAATTTCTTTAGTTTTTGATTTTTCTTTTACTTCCATAACTATATTTTCTTCATCTACAGATTTTAAGATTCCTAACCACTCTTTATCACCTTCTATTGGCGCGTAAAGTGATACAAATATAGGTTGACTTACAGCATTTTGAAAATCTTTTTCTTTCTTAATAGGTCTTTCTGCCCCAGGAGATGCTACATCAAGGTAATACATTTCCGGGATAGGATCATTTTCATCCATTGCTTCGCTAATTTTTTCTGAAGCTAAAGTACAATCATTAAGATCTACGCCACCCTCTTTATCGATGGATACTCTAAGAAAGCGATCTTTACCTTCTTTAACATATTCAATTTCAACAAGTTCAAATTTTAAGTCATCTAATATAGGCTGAATTATAGTTTCTACTTGTTCAGTAATTTTACTCATACAGGCCTCCTTTTTTGGCAAATAGAAAAGAGCGGGTATATGCCCACTCTTCTGCCTGAGTTTAATCATTTTTTACACAATTTAAGTATATCATAACTCATGATACTAAACAAATTTCATAAGTTGTAGATGGAATTGAGGTGCTTTTAACATTGAATTGTTTAGCACCTTCATCCTAAATTTTTTGAAAATATTTTGATAATAAGCAATCATTTTCAAGGGCAAATTACATGTCAAAAATAGATAATTGCGCTTTATCTGGTAAACCTGGCAATGATCCCATTTCATCTAAGTAATCAATAACTTTTTGAGAAAGTCCCGCTTTCTTATTTAAATCTTCTTTGGATAAGAAAGGACCTTCCTCACGTGCTTCAACAATCCGTTTGGCAACGTTCTCACCTAAACCAGGTACTGCAACAAACGGAGGAATAAGCGTGTCTTCTTCAATAATAAAGTCGAAAGCCTGACTTTTTTCAAGACTAATTGGCTGCATGCGGAATCCTCGATGTGCCATTTCGTTCATGATTTCTAAAACTGTTAAAACATCTTTTTCTTTTTTTTCTAAGTCCATATAACGAGAGTACATGTCTTTAACAGTGTTGCGAATGCTTGTTTTATCTTTAATCATTGTAATGAGATCAAAGTCAGAAGCTCTAATAGTAAAGTACGCTGCATAATAATAAAGCGGATGGTGTACTTTAAAATAAGCAATTCTTACTGCCATCAGAACATATGCTGCAGCATGGGCTTTAGGGAACATGTATTTAATTTTTCGGCATGAATCTAAATACCAGTCAGGTACATCATTTTCTTTCATAGCTTCGACCATTTCATCTGTTAATCCACGACCTTTACGCACGAATTCCATTGTTTTGAAGGCCATAGATGGTTCTAATCCTGCGTACATAAGATAAACCATAATATCATCACGACAACCTATTACGCTTGATAAATCACAAATACCTTGTCGTATTAATTCCTGAGCATTACCAAGCCACACATCAGTACCGTGTGATAAGCCAGAAATTTGTACAAGCTCTGAGTAAGTTGTTGGTTTCGTATCTTCTAACATTTGTCTAACGAATCCAGTACCGAATTCAGGGACGCCAAATGTACCAGTTTTACATAATATTTCATCTTCAGTAACACCTAAACTCTCAGGACCACTGAAAATTTGCATCGTATCTTTATCATCAACTGGAATAGTCTTAGGATCAATACCTGATAAGTCTTGAAGCATACGTATCATAGTTGGGTCATCGTGCCCAAGTATATCTAGTTTTAAAACGTTATCATGTATGGAGTGGAAGTCAAAGTGTGTTGTCATCCAAGCTGCACTTTGATCATCTGCAGGGAATTGTATAGGCGTAAAATCGTAAATATCCATATAATCTGGAACTACTATAATACCACCCGGATGTTGTCCAGTCGTACGTTTAACACCAGTGCAACCTTTAACCAATCTGTCAATTTCAGCTCCACGTTTATGGATACCTTGATCATTGAGATATCCTTTTACAAATCCGAAAGCAGTTTTCTCAGCAACTGTACCAATCGTACCTGCACGGAAAACTTTATCTTCACCAAATAGCACTTTAGTATAGTTATGCGCGTTTGGTTGGTACTCCCCACTAAAGTTTAAATCAATATCGGGAACTTTATCTCCTTTGAAACCTAAAAACGTTTCGAATGGAATATCTTGTCCTTCTTTAATAAGGTCATTACCACAAGTAGGACACTTTTTATCAGGAAGGTCGAAACCTGAACCTACTGATCCATCATCAAAGAACTCGCTCGTTTTACAATGTGAACATATATAATGTGGAGGTAAAGGATTAACTTCGGTAATCTCAGTCATCGTAGCCACGAAACTAGACCCGACCGAACCACGTGATCCTACTAAATAACCATCATCAAGTGATTTTTTAACTAATCTTTGTGAAATCAAATAAATTACTGAGAAACCATTACCGATAATACTAGCTAATTCCTTCTCTAATCGATCTATAACGATTTGCGGTAAATCTTCACCATATAACTTTTTAGCATTAGAATAACTTAATTCACGAATCTCATCATTTGCACCTTCCATTCTTGGTGTAAATAATTTATCTTTAATCGGAACAACTCTCTCAATACGTTCGGCTAATTCGTTTGTATTTCTGACTACGATTTCATTCGCTTTCTCTTCTCCAAGAAAATGAAATTCGTCTAGCATTTCATCTGTAGTTCTAAAATGTGCTTCAGGTAACGTTGAACGATTTAATGGATTACCTGGTTGTGACGCAATTAAAATTTTTCTTGCAATTGCATCGTGTTCATATAAATAATGCACATTACCCGTCGCAATAACTGGAATATTTGCACTTTCTCCTGCTTCAATTAACCGTTGATAAATTTCTGTTAAAGTTTCATGATCACGAATTAATTCTCTGTCCATTAAATCTTGGTACAATGCAGGTGGTTGAACTTCTATAAAGTCATAATACTTTGCAATTTTTTCAACTTCTGATTGGTCTTTTTGCATTACAGCAGTAAATAATTCCCCTTCATCACATGCAGTACCAACCAATATCCCCTCTCTATATTCATTTAAAAGAGAGCGTGGAATTCTAGGTGTACGATAATAGTATTTTACTAAAGACGCACTTACGATTTTAAATAGATTTTTAAGTCCTTCTTGGTTTTGAACTATAAGTGTTACGTGAGATGGGCGTGCTCTTTTATAAGCATCTTCATTAGTTAGCTTTTTATTTATTTCCAAGTGATTTAGAACGCCGAGTTCTTTCATTTGTTGAATCATTTTGATGAAAATATATGCGGTTGCTTCAGTATCATAAATCGCTCTATGGTGTTGTGTGAGTTCGACGCCATACTTTTTAGCAAGGAAGTTTAAACCGTGTTTACCGTATTCAGTGTTAATCGTACGTGAAAGTTCTAATGTATCGATGACACCGTTAGTAGACGGCCCAAAGCCTAAGCGCTCATAACCAGTATCAATAAATCCCATATCAAATGAGGCATTGTGAGCTACAAATATCGCGTCTCCAACCCATTCTTTAAATTCAGTTAACACTTCTTCAATTTCAGGAGCATCCGTTAGCATGTCGTCTGTGATATGAGTTAAATTAATGATTGTTTCAGATAAACGTTCATGAGGATTACTAAAGCGTTCGAATTTATCAATAATTTCACCATTATGAACTTTTACAGCTGCTAACTCAATAATTTTATCGTATTGATTAGATAAACCTGTTGTTTCAACGTCAAATACCACATAAGTAGCATCTTTTAAAACGCGGTCAGTAGGTTTGTAAGCGATAGGTACTCCGTCATCAACAAGCATGCCCTCCATACCGTAAATCATTTTAATTCCATGTTTCTCTGCTGCATTATGTGCATCTGGAAATGCTTGAACGACATTATGGTCAGTAACTGCAATAGCAGAGTGTCCCCATTCAGCGGCTTGTTCAACATAAGAACTAATATTCGGTATACCGTCCATTTGGCTCATAGCTGTATGCAAATGAAACTCTACACGTTTTTCGTCAGCTTTATCTTTTTTTGGTGCTTTTTTAATTTCTTCAATATCTGACATCATCATAACTAAATCACGCACAAATGTATCTTCTTCAATACGACCTTGTGCTCTCACCCATTTTCCTACACTTAAAGCCTTAAAATGGTCTAGGTCATCTTTATTTTTACGTGTGAACTTTTTTAAAACTAAAGAATCTGTGTAGTCTGTAACTTTAAGCTCTACGATATGACGCCCACTTTTAAGTTCTTTTAAATTGATATCGAAAATAACACCTTCAATTGCTACTTTGAATTCTTCTTCGATAATAGAATCAATAGAACGAATGTTTTCAACTTGAATAGATTTACCGATTTGGCACTTATCAACAGAACTTTCATTATTATCTTGTTGTTTAGCCTTTTCAGCTTTCATTTTTTCTAATTTTTCAGTAGCCTCTCTAGCACTTTGCTCATCTTCTTGTTGAATATGAGCTTCTAATGAGGCTAGATCATCATCATGATTTGTAGTGTCTGTTTCAAAGATAACCTTGTCTATATTAAAACCACATTTTTGAAAAGCTTTAACTAAACTACCATTGCATGCTTTGTCAAAGTGATTACGTTCAATATCGTTAGATACCAATACTTTAATTACATTACCAGACATAATCAATTTCTTTTGTTTTAATTGTCCTTTAACTTTAGGTGATAATCTGGTTTGATCAATACAATGGGCAAAGTATTTCAATGCATGTTCATCTTGGTTAGTTGTATCTTTAATTGAAAAATGGATTGTAACTGTGGCTATTTCTTTAAATTCTTCTTCTATTGCATGAGTAAATAATAGATAATCTTCATTTGATAGAAAACGTGGTAGTGAGATTTGAAATTCCCATGTTCTATTCTTATTAGAGACATCAATTCGAGTTAATTCACCCTCATTAAGAATATCAGTCTCTAATTGATTTGATATTTTAATTTGATCGGCAAGCACTTTGAATTTTTCTTGATTTGTCATTGCCAAAATAATAACCACCTTAAATTTTATTACTTATACTTTTTATTTAGATTCTAATTATGTATGTGTTACGAAATACTTCTTAACTACTCACTCAAATTTAATAGCAAATTTGATTCATATTATACTACTCATTAGATTAATTTTCATGAGAAATTAGTTGTAAATGATAACAATAAAGAAGAGCAGGTTTGAATTTCAAACTCAAAATTCATTCCCCGCCCTACTTAAACAAGTTAAATTTCTAAATTCAAATCTATTTTAATTTGTCATATAAATCTTTTAAATAATTTTCTAAATCATTAACGTGAATCTCTTCACTTTCACCATTTAAGCGTTGTTTAACTTCAACAACACCCTCTTCAGCTCTTTTACCAACTACAACTCGTAAAGGTAAACCAATTAAGTCAGCATCGTTAAACTTAACACCTGCGCGTTCTTTTCTATCATCATAAAGAACATCGAATTTATCATTTAATTGCGCATAAAGTTGATCTCCTAATTCGCGTTGATCATCTTTTTTAGGGTTAATTGTTATTAAATGTAAATCGAATGGTGTGACTGATTTAGGCCAAATAATACCATTTTCATCATTATTTTGTTCAACGATTGCGCTAAGTGTTCTTGATATGCCAATACCGTAGCATCCCATAATTAATGGTTGCGCTTTACCTTGATTATCAAGGAAAGTGGCGTTCATAGCTTCAGAGTATTTTGTACCCAATTTGAAGACTTGTCCTACTTCAATACCTTCAGCAAATTGAGCTTTACCAGAACCATCACTTAACATTTCGCCTTCTAAAATAAATCTGAAATCACCATATTCATCAATGTTGAAATCTCTTTCGACATTAGCATTAACATAGTGATAGCCATCCTCATTAGCACCTATAACAAGATTATTTAAATCTTTAACATAATTATCAGCATATATCTTAATTTCTTTATTATGAATTGGGCCTATAGATCCAGGATTAGCTCCAACTAAATTTACGATTTCATCTTGTGAGGCCATTTCAACATTATCGGTACCAAAATATGCTTTTAATTTAACATCGTTTAGTTCATGGTGCCCTCTTATAAGAATCATCATAAATTCGCCATCTACTTTAAAAATCATCGTTTTTATAATTTCATCTAGTGGACGATTTAGGAAATCTGCAAGTTCTTGAGCTGTTTTGACATTAGGCGTCTCAATATTTGATAATTCAGCTGTTTCAGTATGTTTTTCTGAAGGATAATAAATAACTTCTGCTTTTTCAATGTTAGCAGCGTAATCACTTTCATTACTATAGACAATTGTATCTTCGCCAATTTCACTTAAAGCCATAAATTCATGAGTATGATTACCACCAATCGCTCCTGAGTCAGCAACTACAGGGCGTGCGTTAATTCCAACACGCTTGAAGATTCTGCTATATGCATTGTACATATCTTGATATGTTGCATCTAATGATTCTTCGTCAGCGTGGAATGAATAGGCATCTTTCATAATAAATTCTCTACCACGTAATAATCCAAAGCGAGGTCTTTTCTCATCACGGTATTTTGATTGGATTTGGAATAAAGTAAGAGGTAAACGTTTATATGATTTTAACTCGTCTCTAACTAGAGAAGTTACAACTTCTTCATGAGTAGGTCCCAATGCGAATTCTCTTCCATTTCTATCTTTAAGTCGCATTAACTCAGGACCATAAGCTCCCCAACGTCCAGATTCTTCCCATAATTCAGCTTGTTGTAAAGCGGGCATTAAAATTTCAACGGCATCGATACTTTCCATTTCTTCTCGCACAATTTTAGAAATGTTATTTAAAACTCGCGTTGCTAATGGTAAATAACTGTATATACCACTTGTACTTTGTTTAATTAAACCTGCTTTAAGCAATAAACGATGACTTAGTGCTTCAGCTTCTGCAGGAACCTCTCTCATCGTTGGTATAAATACTTTAGATTGTTTCATTCTCTATTTTCCTCCCTATTTATAAGAAATACCGTTGTATATCGTTCCAAGTTACGATAATCATAATAATGACAACAAATAATGCACCTGTTGCTATAATAGCTGTTTCAGCCTTTTTATTTACTGGTTTTCTGAAAATAGCCTCATATAATACGAATAAAATTCGACCACCATCTAACGCTGGTATAGGTAATAAGTTCATGATACCTAAGTTTACACTCAATAACGCTGTATAGCCTATTAAGTTTATAATACCAGACTTAACTACTGAGTCCACATTATGGTAAATACCTACTGGTCCATTGAGCAAGTCGAATGAGAATCCACCAGTAAAGATACTCGCAATCATACCTACAACAGCTGTGAAGATTAATTTACCTTTATCAAAGAAATTATAAATTCCATAACTTATTGGTTTAAAGATACTATGCTCCAGCTTTGGTGCAAATCCAATTTGGTAACTTGTTTGTTTTTTATTTTTACTAATTTTGTTTTCTACCTTTTTAGGTTCAAGTTGCATTGTTTTTGTATGATGATTTCTTTGAACTTTAATTGATGTTTTAGAAGTTTTATTTTCATCTAAAACTTTTCTTATTTCACTGAAATCTTTAATTTTATGATCACCGATTTGAACAATTTTATCACCTTTATGTAGCCCAGCTTCATCTGCAGGTGAATGGTTCATTACTTCACCTATTGTGTTTGTAGGCGTACCTTGATAATAAGCTAAACCTATGAAGAGCACCAATGCTAGAATAAAGTTGAATAGCGGGCCAGCAAATAGTGTTAAAAATTTAGGTAATGGTTTCTTATGTGCAAACTGTCTATCTCTAGGAGCAATTTGTATAAGGCTTCCATTTTCAACAAAATACGCTTTCTTAGCAATTGAGTAATGGTGTCTTTCCTCATCATAAGACGTTATACCTTCTAAATATAAATCATCTTTAAAGTCACATTTTTTAACTTCTATAGCTTCAATTTGTTGAAATTTATGTTGATCGTCTAAAATAATATGGGTAATTTCATCTTTATCATTTAATTTAATTTTTACGTTCATACCTGGTTGAACTGGTGGCTCCTCAAGGCCATCTCCAGCCATTCTTACATAACCACCGACAGGTAACAAACGTATTGTATATAATGTTTCATCTTTTCTAAAACTAAAAATTTTAGGACCCATGCCAATCGCAAATTCAGGACACATGATACCTGCTCTTTTAGCAAAGAACATATGACCGTATTCATGCACCGTAACTAGTACGCCAAATACGATAATAAATGAAACTATTGTTATTAAATAGCTCATACTCTACACCTCTATTGATATTATGTTTTATTTTCAATAAATCTAAGCACTCGAATAAATAAACAATATAAAACATTATAATACGCTTAAATTCATTCTCAAATAAATATGTATAATTGTAGTTAGGAATTTAAATAATGATAGTGTTCAAAAGGAGTTAAGAGATATTGTACTCTCTCCAATATCTCAATAACTCCTTTATTATAACATCTATTTTATTTTATAGACTGAACCACAAATTAAATTTGGATTAATAAAATATTTAGTAATGGTAATACAAACATAAAACTATCAAATCTATCTAAAATGCCACCGTGGCCTGGTAATATACGTCCTGAATCTTTTACACCAAAATGACGTTTAAATCCAGATTCAACTAAATCTCCTAGTTGTCCAAACATACTCAAAATTATTGTAACTATCAGTAATAGCCATATATTTAAATGGAAATTCACGAAAAATTGCATGATTAAAGGAACAAGTAAACTACAAATGATTCCACCTATAAAACCTTCAATCGTTTTATTAGGACTAATCACAGGCCATAATTTGTGTTTCCCCATTAATCGACCGAAAATATATGCTCCAGTATCTGTTAACCACACAATTAAAAAGGCAAATAATATGTAGTGTAATCCTTCTGAACGAGTTTCATAAAAATACATAAAACCAATTCCTACATATGCTACTGACATAAGACAAAAAGCTGCATCCATGAAACTAAATCTATTCTTAGATAAAACGGTATAACTAAGAACAATAAAACTCATAGCTATTAAACTTTTAAGTTGTATGGTTTGTACCCATTCTCCAGCATCTTGAGGCAACATGATAATAATTAAGGCTAATGCACTGATAAACCCTGGTATAGATAAGAACTTAATCATGTTCATGTTTAATAGTTCTTTTAATGCAATTAAAGCTAATAAGTAAGCGAAAAGCATTAAAATCATGCCACCTTTTAGTAAGAATGGCAAGAATATTAATAAAGCAATAATTGCAGTTAATGTTCTTACTTTCATACTTTACTCCTCACTTAATCCCCCAAAGCGTCTTTGGCGCGATTGATAAATTTTTAAACACTCTTTCAATTCATTTTCATCGAAATCTGGCCATAACTTTTCATTAAAAATAAATTCACTGTATGAAGCTTGCCAAATTAAAAAGTTACTAATTCTTTGTTCTCCAGAGGTGCGAATTAATAATTCTGGATCAGGGTAATCACGAGTCATTAAATGTTTGTTTAATAGATTTTCATCAATAGCTTCAGAACTTTGATGCTCAGATTGTAACTCTTCAAATATCTCTTTCATACTTTGAATAATTTCAGCACGTCCACCATAATTTATAGCGAAAATTAACGTTAGTCCTGTGTTATTCTTCGTCTTTTCTTTCGCTTGATCAATAGCTTCAATAGTTGATTGAGGTAAGCCTTCAGCAAATCCAATTGTTTCAACTTTAACATTTTTTTCAATTAACTCGGGTAAAAATGTTTTAAGAAAATTAACAGGCAGATTCATAATATAATTAACTTCGCTTTCAGGTCTAGACCAATTCTCTGTAGAGAAAGCATAAAGTGTTAAGTATTTAATACCAATATTACTCGCTTCTCGAGTAATTTTTTTGATTGTTTGCATGCCTTCATAGTGTCCTTTTATTCTTGGCATTTTACGTTTTTTAGCCCATCGACCATTTCCATCCATAATGATGGCCACATGTTCAGGAATATTATGTAAGTCTAAATCATTGTTTAGATTATTTTCAGTCTTATTTTTATTTTTTAGCTTTTTAAACATGGTCTTTCCTCCGAGCCTGATCATCTCTGTTTTATTGTATAGGTTAATTAAACAATCATCTACCATTTTATCATACTCATTTATTGCATTGAATAAGCAAAATAAAAAACTGTACCAAAGTCCTACTTGGTACAGTTTAGACTAATAAAGCATATAGATTCATGTTGTGTTTGAAACTTTGTAGATAGTAAAATCTCAAGTCGAGCTCATTCATTCTTAAACACTAAATGAGTATCTTGAGTAATTAAATATTTTTAATTCACTCAATCTCTTTATTAAACAGACATGATATCTTGTTCTTTATCCTCTACTAACTGATCTATTTCTTTAATAGAATTATCAGTAGCTTTTTGAACGTCATCAGTTTGGCTTCGTAAGTCATCTTCAGTAATGTCACCCTTTTTTTCTTGCTTTTTAAGGTGGTCATTAATGTCACGGCGAATATTTCTGATTGAAACCTTAGCATCTTCACCAATTTTCTTAACGTTTTTAACTAGTTCTTTACGTCTTTCTTCTGTTAATGCAGGAACTGAAATTCGAATAACCTCACCGTCACTAGTTGGATTAACACCTAAGTTTGCGGCGATGATTGCTTTCTCAATATCATCAACTGAAGTTTTGTCATATGGTGAAATGACTAATAAACGCGCTTCAGGAACATTGATACTTGCTAATTGTTGTACTGGAGTTGGTGCACCATAGTAATCAACAGTTACACCATTTAATAAGTTTGAATTAGCACGACCAGCACTAATATTAGCTAATTCACGTGATAAGTTGTCGATAGATTTTTGCATTCTAGCTTTAGTATCTTTGATAATGTCACTCATTTTTTACACCTCTAATTTATTTTGTAATAAGCGTACCGATTTTTTCTCCCATTACGGCGCGCTTGATATTTCCTTCTTCCATAATAGAGAATACATTTAATGGAATATTGTTGTCCATGCAGAATGATGAAGCAGTTGAGTCCATTACTTGTAAACCTTCTTGTAACATTTGAATATGTGTTAAATGTTCATATTTAACGGCATTTTCATCAACTTTAGGATCAGCTGAATAAACACCATCTACATTATTTTTACCCATTAAGATTACATCTGCTTCCACTTCAGCTGCACGTAAAGCTGCTGTAGTATCAGTTGAGAAGTAAGGGTTACCTATACCAGCCGCAAAGATAACTACGCGCTTCTTCTCTAGATGTCTTATTGCACGTCGACGAATATATGGTTCAGCAACTTGTTTCATTTCAATTGAAGTTAAAACACGTGTATCGCAATCTAATTGTTCTAAACTATCTTGCAACGCTAAAGCATTCATTACAGTTGCTAACATGCCCATATAATCAGCGGTGCCACGATCCATTCCTAAATCGCTACCTGTTTTACCTCTCCAAATGTTTCCACCGCCAACAATTACTGCGATTTCACAATCCATTTTAGCAACTTCAGCAACTTGTTTCGCTACACTTTTAATAATAATTGGATTGATACCGAATCCTTTATCTCCAGCTAAAGCTTCTCCACTCAATTTCAAGACTACACGTTTATATTTAGAAGTTTGAGCCATTTTCTTATCCTCTCTATAGTAAAAATATGTAAAAATATATAAGTAAAGAAGACACGGATGGCTCCTTTCTATAGATTAAAAACTATTAGAAAGGAAACTTAATAGGTGTCTTCTTCCTTGTTAAAATTATGACAGATTATTTCATTTGTCCTTTAACTTCATCAGCGAAGTTTTCTTCGCGTTTTTCCATACCTTCGCCTACTTCGTAACGAACGAAGTCAGTAAGTTGACCACCTTTTGATTTTAAGAATGCTTCAACTGTTTCATCTGGATTTTTAACGAAGTTTTGATCTACAGCACAAATTTCTTGTAAATATTTACGTAAACGACCTTCAACCATTTTTTCTACAATGTTTTCAGGTTTACCTTCGTTTAATGCTTGTTGTTTTAATACTTCTTTTTCGTGGTTGATTTCTTCTTCGCTTACTTGATCAGAAGAAACATATTTAGGGTTGATTGCAGCGATGTGCATAGCTACATCTTTAGCAGCTGATTCATCAGTTGTACCTTCAACAACAGTTAACACACCAATACGTCCACCCATGTGTAAGTAAGAACCGAAAGCGTCATTATCAGATTTAGTTCTAATAGCAAAACGACGGATACTTAATTTTTCACCAATTGTAGAGATAGCTTCTTTCATTCTTTCATCAACAGTTTTACCGCTTGATAATTTAGTTTCTAATAACGCTTCAACTGTTTCAGCTTTACTATCAAGAATTTGGTTAGCAATTTCTTTAACTAATTCTTGGAATCCTTCGTTACGAGCAACGAAGTCAGTTTCTGAGTTGATTTCAACGATAGCTGCTTCATTTCCTTTAACTTCTACGTGTACAAGACCTTCAGCTGCGATACGGTCAGCTTTTTTAGCTGCTTTCGCAATACCTTTTTCACGTAAGTAGTCGATTGCTTTATCGATGTCACCATCAGTTTCAGTTAGCGCTTTTTTACAATCCATCATACCTGCGCCTGTTTTTTCACGTAATTCTTTAACAAGTTTTGCTGAAATTACCATTAATTTCTCCTCCAATATATAATTGTATTTATGATATACCCAAATTTTACCATTATTTTAGATTATATTTCCAATACTCTATTATGATTTGTTTTACTTTTAAAAAAAGGTGATAAGCATTAGTATCTTATCACCCATTTAAACTATATCTTAGTTTGATTCAACAGAAGTGTTTTCTTCAGTTGTTTCTGCTTGTTCAGATTCTTCTTTTTCATCTAAATTGATGTTTTGTTCTGCAGCTACTTCTTCATTAGATACACCTTGTTGACCTTCTAAGATAGCATCTGCCATTTTGCCTGTTAATAATTTAACAGCACGGATAGCATCATCGTTTGCTGGGATAACGTAATCGATTTCGTCTGGATCACAGTTAGTGTCAACAATACCTACGATAGGAATATTTAATTTACGTGCTTCAGCAATAGCGTTGCGCTCTTTACGAGGGTCAACAACGAATAATGCTTGAGGCATAGATTTCATATCACGAATACCGCCTAAGAATTTAATTAAACGGTCGTATTCTTTTTTAAGTTCAACAACTTCTTTTTTAGGTAAAACTTCAAACAATCCGTCTTCTTCCATTTTTTCAATTTCAGAAATACGTTTGATTCGTTTAGAGATTGTTTTATAGTTAGTTAAGATTCCGCCTAACCATCTTTGGTTAACGTAGAATTGACCAGCACGTTCAGCTTCAGCTTTAACTGATTCTTGTGCTTGTTTTTTAGTACCTACGAATAAGACTTTACCGCCATCTTCTGATACTTGTTTAAGGAAGTTGTATGCTTCTTCAACTTTTTTCACTGTTTTTTGTAAGTCAATGATATAGATACCATTTCTTTCAGTGAAGATATATTTTTTCATTTTTGGGTTCCAACGGCGTGTTTGGTGACCGAAGTGAACACCGGCTTCAAGTAATTGTTTCATTGAAATTACTGCCATTTTTAAATTCCTCCTATTGGTTATTTACCTCCATAATTAACTCATATAAAGACAAATGTGATGATTTGCACCCTCTATATTTACATTAATTATGTGTGTATTGGCTTAATAGCCGTCAATTAATATATCATAACTTGTACAGAAACGCAATGCCTTTGTGAATGAACTATAAATATTATTCATCTTTACATATAAAAAGAGTATCGCTCGAAATATAAGCTGACACTCTTTTAAAAATATTTGATGTTCTATTAATTATTTAGTTCTTTCTAATTCATCTAAGAACTTTTCTTTTTTAACTTTGATGAAAGTACCTTTCATACCTAGTGAACGTGATTCAATTACACCGGCGCTTTCTAATTTACGTAATGCATTTACAATAACAGATCTTGTAATACCAACACGATCAGCCACTTTAGAAGCGATAAGTAAACCTTCGTTTCCACCTAACTCTTCAAAAATATGTTCAATCGCTTCTTTTTCAGAATAAGATAGCGAATTAATAGCCATTGTGATTGCAGCTTTATCACGAGCTTCTTTTTCAACCTCATTATGTTTCTCACGTAAGATTTCCATACCAATTACAGTTGCAGCGTATTCACCTAAAACTAGGTCGTTCTCATTAAAGTCATCTTGAACTCGACCTAAAACGAGCGTACCAAGTCGTTCTCCTCCGCCTAATATTGGGAAAATAGTTGTTCTACTATTTACAAAAACGTCTTTATTTTCAGGAGGGAACACTGTTAAAACATTATCAATATCGATGTTAGATTGTGTTTGTTTAACATCCATAAGTTTCTCAGTATACTCACTAGGAATATGTCTTTCTTCTAACATATTAATAATTCGTTCACTCTTTAATAATTCGTTAAGACTCGACCCTAAAATTTTACCTCTTCTAGATACGATAAATACATTTGTTACTGTAACGCTACTAATCGTTTGTGCAACATCTTTAAAGTCTACTGCAATGCCTTTATGTTTTTGTAATAACGTGTTTAATTCTCTAGTTTTAGATAATAAGCTCATAATTTTTCTCCTTGTATTTGTATTATAAAATAAATGCACTTAAATCCTTATTCGTTGAGATAGTTTTTAGTTTATCGTCAACATATTGTGGTGTTATGTCTACAACAGCATGTGGCATATTTGGTGCTTCGAATGATAAATCTTCAAGCATCTTTTCTAAAATTGTGTGTAATCTACGAGCACCAATATTATCAGTGTCTTGGTTGACTTGATAAGCAATTTCAGCTAAACGTTTGACCGCTTCTTCCGTGAAGTTTACAGTCACTTCTTCAGTTTGAAGTAACGCTTCATATTGCTTAATTAATGATAATTTAGGCTCTGTAAGAATTCGAACAAAGTCGTCTACAGAAAGACTTTCAAGTTCAACTCTGATAGGGAAACGACCTTGTAATTCTGGAATCAAATCACTGGGTTTTGATACGTGAAACGCACCAGCGCCAATAAATAGCATGTGTTCAGTATTTACAGTACCATACTTAGTTTGAATCATGCTACCTTCAAGGATTGGTAAAATATCTCTTTGAACACCTTGGCGCGAAACATCTTGGCCGCTATTGTGATTATTTGTAGCCACTTTATCAATTTCATCTATAAAGATGATGCCCATTTGTTCTGCAAGCTCTAAAGCTTCTTGATTTGCTGTCTCTTGATCAATAAGTTCATCAGCATAATCATCAGCAAGAATTTTTCTTGCTGTTTCAACAGATACCTCTCGTTCAACTTTTTTCTTAGGCATCAGTTGGTTCATCATATCTTGCATTTGTTGATTTTGATTTGTTCCTAACATGCCCATAGCAGCTGGATCTTGCTCTACTTTAATTCTTACTTTTTCTTTTTCAAGTTTACCTTCTTCTAATTGTTTCTTAATTTCTGAACGCTTAGTCTTTATCTCTTCAGTAGGTGGATCTTCCTCTTCTTCATTATTTTGACCAAAGTTTGGAATCGCACCTCCGAACAGATTCTCAAGTGGATTATTTCCTTGAGAAGCCTTCTTCTTCATGCTTGGCACTAACAATTTAACCAGCTTATCATTTGCTTTAGCGATGGCTTCATCTTTGACGAGTGCTTTCTTCTCCTCTTTCACTAAACGTACAGCTACGTCAACTAAGTCTCTTACCATACTTTCAACGTCTCGACCTACATAACCTACTTCAGTAAATTTAGTAGCCTCAACTTTAATGAAAGGTGCACCAACTATTTTAGCCATTCGTCTTGCTATTTCAGTTTTACCAACGCCAGTCGGCCCAATCATTAAAATGTTTTTAGGTGCGATTTCTTGTTTAGCTTCTTCGTCTAATAAACTTCTTCTATAGCGATTTCTTAATGCAATCGCTACTTTACGTTTTGCGTCATCTTGTCCAACAATGTATTCATTCAATTTAGATACGATATCTTTTGGAGTCAATTTAATTCCATTTGTATCCATATATAACATTCCTCCATCTTGTTACTTTGTAACAAAGATTCATTTCCTAATTTAATAAAAATAAAATCACATTATGCAATTCGACTACAATGTCTCAACGATAATATTATCATTAGTAAATACGCAAATGTCTGCAGCAACTTTTAAGCTCTCGTAAGCCATGTCTTTAGCAGAAAGTTGTGAAGCATGTCTCTTAAGCGCACGACCAGCACTTAACGCGTAGTTACCTCCAGATCCAATAGCTATAAGGTCATCGTCTGGCGCAATAACTTCGCCCGTACCACTTACAACAAGAATTGCATCTTTATTCATAACTATAAGCATTGCTTCTAATTGTCTTAGTTGCTTATCTCCACGCCATTCTTGTGCTAATTCAACTGCTGCACGTTCTAAATTCCCACTAAATTGTTGTAGCTTTGTTTCAAACTTTTCGAAAAGCGTGAATGCATCAGCGACACTCCCAGCAAATCCTGCTAAAACTTTCCCCTCATATAAACGTCTTACTTTTCTAGCAGTTTGTTTCATAATGACTTGTTGTCCTAGAGTAACCTGTCCGTCACCTGCCATTGCAGCTTCTCCATTATGACGTACAGCATATATTGTTGTTGCATGTAAAGTATTACTCATAACTTACTCTCCTTTTTTTGCTCGAGGATGTGCATTTAAATAAACCTTACGAAGTTGTTGATTTGAAACATGAGTATAACGTCCTGTCGTTGATAAATTAACATGACCTAAAAGAGATTGTACTGTTCTCAAATCAGCACCTTGATTTAATAAATGCGTTGCAAACGTATGTCTAAGCTTATGTGGGTGTATATCTGTGACACCTGCAGTACGTTTAACTACATCGTTAAGGACGTACCTCACACCACGTTCAGTGATAGGCGCACCACTCATATTAACTATAAGATATTCATGATCACTAGATTTTCTAGGTTGAAATTCATCTAAATATCTTTCAATACTTTGCTTACAAAATTCACCAAAAGGAATGAAACGTTCTTTATTACCTTTACCTAAAACTTTCACACCAGGTAAATTCATATCTATATCTTTAATTTTGATATTAATTAATTCTGACACACGTATTCCTGTTGCATATAATAATTCAATAATAACCCTATCTCGCATGCCCTTTTTGTTATCTTGCTCTACAGTTTGAAATAAAGCTTCCATTTCCTCTTCATAGAAAAATTGAGGAAGGTACTGCTCTTTCTTAGGGTGTACAAGTTGAACAAAGGGGTTAACTATTAATTCATCTTGAGTCATCCAATATTCATAAAAAGTACGTAAAGTAGAAATTTTCCTAGATACCGTCGTTCTTTTTAAATTATGAGAATATAAAAATGCTAAATAATTTCTAGCGTCTTTATATTCAAATGTTGCTAAATCTAAATGTTCACTAACTAAAAAGTCATTAAATTGAATCAAATCATCATGATAGGATTTCAAAGTATATTCTGAAAAATTTCTTTCTACCTTTAACATATATAAAAATGTTTTTTGGATTTCATTCAATATAATTCCCCTCCATCATATTGCATTGTAGCATATGAATGATAGGGCATACAGTAATTTGGTAATCAATTCAAAATCTTTAGAGAATTAATGTCAAAAAGAATTTATAAATCCTTGAATCATTAGACCTGAATAGCAAGGTGTAAAAAGTCATCTTTTCACCTAACAATGTACAATTTCTTCATAAAAAAACTAGGTAGTAAAATTTTTACTACCCAGTTGAACTACTACCGCTCATTAAAGTGTTTGTTTATAATTATCAAGATATTCAAGCGCTCTATTCGCTTGAGCTTCATATCTTTCTTTTTTATCTTTAATTCGTTTTTCTAATGACGGTAATAAACCGAAATTAGCATTCATAGGTTGGAAATTTTTCTCGTTTTTAGCGTGAGAAATATAATAGGCCATACTTCCTATCATTGTCTCTCTAGGGAAAATAACTTCCCCTTTACCAGCAAGTTTATGCGCAAGATTAATTCCAGCAACTAAACCACTGGCCGCACTTTCTACATAACCTTCTACGCCAGTCATTTGACCTGCGAAATAAAGATGCTCGTGTCCCTCAAGCTCATATTTCTCATTTAGAACATCAGGAGAGTTGATAAATGTATTACGGTGCATCACACCATATCTCACTATATCCACATTCTCTAACCCAGGAATGAGACGTATAACTTCTTTTTGTGCGCCCCATTTTAAATGGGTTTGGAAACCTACAATATTATATAGTGTTCCTGCTGCATCATCTTGTCTCAATTGTACAACCGCATATGGGCGTTCACCTGTTTTAGGATCTTCGAGTCCTACAGGTTTCATTGGACCAAATAATAATGTTTTACGACCTCTTTCAGCCATTACTTCGAAAGGCATACACCCTTCAAAATATTTTTCTTTTTCAAATTCATTAACAGGTGCAACTTCAGCTTCTAATACAGCATCATAAAATCTATTAAATTCTTCCTCGGTCATAGGACAATTAAGATATGCCGCTTCACCTTTATCATAGCGAGATTTTAAGTAAACTTTATTCATATCTATTGTATCTTTTTCTACAATTGGCGCTGCTGCATCATAAAAGTAAAGTTGATCTTTGCCTGTAATATCAACGATTTCTTGTGCTAAATGTTCAGTAGTTAAAGGACCTGTAGCTATAATTGTATATCCCTCAGGAATATGATTAACTTCCTTATTTAATACTGTTACATTTGGATGGTTACGTAGCGTATCAGTGATATATCCAGCGAAATCATGTCTATCTACAGCTAGAGCTCCCCCAGCTGGAACGCGTGCTTTATCTGCTGCTTGAATAATAAGAGAATCTAGACGTCTCATTTCTTCTTTAAGCACACCAACAGCATTTGTCAGAGAATTACCTCTTAATGAATTAGAACATACAAGTTCAGCAAATTTATCAGTGTGATGAGCTGGAGTTTGTTTAACTGGTCTCATTTCAATTAAATTAACATTTAAACCACGCTGAGCTAACTGATATGCCGCCTCAGAACCGGCCAATCCGGCTCCAATGACATTAACTGTTTGAGTCATCATTTTCCTCCTAATTTAATTTTACCTATTTTTGAACCTCTTCTTTGTAATCACAGTTAGAACATACTACTTGGCTACTTCTGCCCTTTTTCTTATCTACTAAGTAGTGGTTACATTTAGGACAATCTCTGCCTACTGGTTTATCCCAAGAAATGAAGTCACAATCGGGATATTGAGAGCATCCGTAAAATATTCTATTTTTCTTAGATTTACGTTCAACTACTTCACCCTCATTACATTTAGGGCATTTTACTCCGATAGATTTAACTATAGCTTTAGTGTTACGACAATCAGGGAAATTAGAACACGCCATAAACTTTCCATATCTTCCCATTTTAATAACCATAGGTGAGCCACATACTTCACAATCTTCTCCGGCTGGTTCGTCTTTAATTTCTATTTTTTCCATTTCCTCTTCAGCGCGTTCAACATCTTGTTTGAAACTATTATAGAAATCACCGACAACTTTACGCCAGTTAGTGTCTCCCTCAGCTATTTTATCTAATAAAGTTTCCATGTTAACGGTAAACTCTACATCAATAATTTCTGGGAAGTACTCTTGAACTTGTTCATAAACAATTTCACCAAGTTCTGTTGGAACAAAACGTTTACTTTCTAATTTAACGTAGTTACGTTTTTGAATAGTATCTATAGTTGGAGCATAAGTTGAAGGTCTTCCTATTTTAAGTTCCTCTAATGTCTTAACTAAACGTGCTTCTGTATAACGTGGAGGCGGTTGAGTAAAGTGTTGTGCAGGTTCAATTTGAGTTGCTGTAACTTTATCGCCTTCCTCTAATTTAGGAAGTTTGTTTTCCTTATCATTTTCCTTGTCATCTTTAGCTTCAACATAAAGCGTCATGAAACCTTTGAATTTGATAGTCTGACCATTTGCTCTAAACTTAATATCATTTTGAGTAACATCGAGTGCAATAGTATCTAAAATAGCCGGAGCCATTTGACTTGCCACAAAACGTTCCCATATTAATTTATATAAACGATGCTGGTCTCTAGTTAAATATGGCTTCATGTCGTCTGGTGTTCTAAGAGTACTTGTAGGTCTAATCGCTTCATGGGCATCTTGATCACCTTGTTTACCAGTTGCCTTACGTTTAGACACATATTCTTTACCGTATTTGTCAGTGATATAATTATGAGCTTCTGACTTTGCAGAGTCTGATATACGTGTAGAGTCCGTACGCATATAAGTAATCAAACCGATAGTACCTTGACGTTTTAAATCAATACCTTCATATAATTGTTGCGCTAACATCATAGTTTTACGAGCTTTGAAGTTTAGCTTACGTGCAGCCTCTTGTTGTAGAGTTGAAGTAGTAAATGGGTTAGCTGGATTTCGTGTTTTTTCTTTCTTATTTACATTAGTAATCTCAAATTGATCCCCATCAAGAGCTGCTGTTATTTTCTCAACGTCTTCTTTTGTATTTAATTTATAAGGTTTATTTTTAAAATGAAGGAATTTAGCATTAAATTTAGACTTTTTATACCTAAATTCCCCTTCAATAGTCCAATATTCTTCAGGTTTGAAATTACGTATTTCATTTTCTCGATCGATAACTAAACGTAGAGCTACTGACTGAACACGTCCCGCAGATAATCCTTTTTTAACTTTCTTCCATAATACAGGAGAAATGTTATAACCTACTAGTCTATCTAGAATACGGCGAGCTTGTTGAGCATCAACTAAATCCATTTCAATACCTCTAGGGTGTTTGAAACTATCTTTAACCGCATCTTTTGTAATTTCATTAAATACTACTCTGTTTTCTTTTGAGTCTTCTAATTCTAAAATTTTTGATAAATGCCAGGCAATCGCTTCACCTTCACGGTCGGGGTCACTAGCGAGAAATACTTTTTTAGCTTTTTTAGCATATTTCTTTAAATCTTTAACAACCGGACCTTTACCGCGAATTGTAATATATTTTGGTTCATAGTTATCTTCAGTATCGACACCCATTTGACTTCTAGGCAAGTCACGTACGTGTCCCATTGAAGCGATAACTTTGTATCTTTTTCCTAAATATTTTTCAATGGTTTTAGCTTTTGCAGGCGACTCAACTATGACTAAATTATCTGCCAAAGTGATTTCCCCCTTGCAAATTGAATTACTAAAGATAAATGATAAACGCTTAATTTTGTGTTTGTCAACGTTTTAATTTTTAATTTCTCATTTTGTTACAAATATTATTAATTTTGTCACATAAAACTTTAACTAATTTAATACATGTCACTCACTATAAATAGAGGTATATTCATTAGTATTTTAGAAATTGTAGTCCGAAAGGATACTACTTTCATCTAAAACTACTTGTGCACCCTCTTGAAGCCTAAGTAAATTACTTTTGGTCATAGGATTGAACATTGATCCTGGTAAAACATATACATTTCGATTTTGTTCTAAAGCGCAATCTACTGTTATTTGACTACCACTTATTTCCTCTGCTTCTGTAATTAATAAACCTCGAGCGAGACCACTAATCAATCTATTTCTTTCTGGAAATTTATATCTGGATATAGGAGAATGCGGCGGATACTCACTTATAACGAGCCCTTCTCGTTCGACACTCTCTCTTGTTTTAAAAGTTGATTTAGGATAATGATATGAATGTCCAAAACCAAGAACTCCTATTGTTGGCAGTTGATTTTTTAGTGCAACTTGATGAGCTACACTATCTGCACCGTATGCTAATCCTGATATAATCGTCATTTTTAGTTGTTTAAATGAGGGAAATAGATATTCTAATGCTTGTGTGGTATATGAAGTGGACTTTCTTGATCCTATAACAGCTAAAGTATGCGGATAGTTAAATAGTTGTTTATTTCCTTTGTAAAATATTATATATGGAAAATCATAAATTTCTTTAAGTAATTGAGGATAATTTTTATCAAAGTAAGTTAAAAATTTGAGGTTCTTTTTTGACATTTCTTGAAGTAGAACTTCTGTATCAAGTGATTTAAATAAGTTGAATTTTTTCTTCAATGTGGAGGTGGTTTGTCTTATAGTCCAATCTTCAATCATTTCTTTTTGAGTTGGAGGGCTTTCTGATATAACTTCAGGGTAATCTTTAATGAATTGATGAATTTGAGTGGTGGTGAAATTAGCCCAATAGAGCTTCAATAAAATATGTTGGATCACTAGTATTACTCCTTTAGAAGTATTATAGCTTAATTTAACTTAGATGGTTGTTACTATTCAAAGACATATTAGTGCTAAATTTAATGTATTTGTAAGGAGTAAATTTTTAATAACAACGTTCATTAAATTATGACGAGTTTCTACTATTATATATGTATCTTATACTCAGACAATAAAAAAGGGGGTAAGACAGAAATATAATTTATCAAAATTATTTTCGCTGTTCTCCCCCCAACTTGCATTGTTTGTAGAATTTCATTTTAAAGAAATTCTCTATGTTGGGGCCCCGCAACTTGCATTGTTTGTAAAATTTCATTTTAATGAAATTCTCTATGTTGGGGTCCCGCAGCAAGGATGACTAGGATTGAAAGAAGCTTAATATAAGCGTACTTTTAATTCAGACATCTACTGCCTATATCTTAAAAAAGACTGAGACAATAAAAAAACTCGAACCTCATTAAAGGTTCGAGTCAATTAAACTCTATCGATTATTTATCAACTGTTAATAGTTCATCATAGATTCCAGCTTTTTTAGCTGCATCGATTAGAGTTGTACCAATTTCTGAAGGTGTATCTGCAGTTTCAACACCACAATCATTTAACGTTTTGATTTTTTCATCTGCAGTACCTTTACCACCAGAGATAATTGCACCAGCGTGTCCCATACGTTTACCTGGAGGTGCAGTTTGACCACCGATGAATCCTACAACTGGTTTATTCATGTTTTGTTTAATCCATTGAGCAGCTTCCTCTTCAGCAGTACCACCGATTTCACCAATCATTACTACTGCTTTAGTCTCAGGATCTTCATTGAATTCTTTTAATACATCAATGAAGTTTGTACCATTAACTGGGTCACCACCGATACCAACAGCCGTTGTTTGACCAATGCCTTCTTCAGTTAATTGGTGTACCGCTTCATAAGTTAAGGTACCTGAACGAGATACAACGCCTACGTGACCTTTTTTATGGATGTATCCAGGCATGATTCCGATTTTACACTCATCAGCTGTAATAACCCCTGGGCAGTTTGGCCCTACTAAACGAGTTTTACGTCCTTGTAAATAACGGTTAACTTTAACCATATCCACAACAGGAATATGTTCAGTAATACAGATAACCATATCTAATTCAGCTTCAGCGGCTTCTAAAATAGAGTCTGCAGCGAATGGTGCTGGAACGTATACTACTGATACGTTTGCGCCAGTTTCATTTTTAGCTTCTTCAACTGTATTATAAACTGGAACACCTTCTACAACTTGTCCACCTTTGCCTGGTGTTACCCCTGCGACAATTTGTGTTCCATAATCAAGCATTTGTTTTGTATGGAAAAGGGCAGTAGACCCTGTGATACCTTGTACCATTACTTTCGTATTTTTATCAATAAATACACTCATCTTAGTGCTCCCATCCTTTCCTTACGCTTCTTTAACAAGTTTAACGATTTTTTGTGCACCTTCAGCCATAGTAGCTGCTGGTTCAATAGCTAAACCTGAGTCGTTTAAGATTTCTTTACCGCGCTCAACATTTGTACCTTCTAAACGTACTACTAATGGTAAAGTTAATTCTACTTCTTTAACTGCTGCTACGATACCTTCTGCGATAACGTCACATTTCATAATTCCACCAAAGATATTTACAAAGATACCTCTTACATTGTCATCACCTAAAATGATTTTGAACGCTTCAGTAACTTTTTCTTTAGTAGCACCGCCACCAACATCTAAGAAGTTAGCTGGATTTCCACCAAAATGATTAATAGTATCCATTGTTGCCATAGCTAAACCTGCACCGTTAACCATACAACCGATATCGCCGTCTAAAGCGATATATGATAAGTCATATTTTGATGCTTCGATTTCTTTAGGATCTTCTTCTTCTAAATCACGTAATTCAACGATATCTTTATGTCTAAATAAAGCGTTATCGTCAAAGTTTAATTTAGCATCTAGAGCTAATACTTGTCCGTCACCAGTAGTTACTAGTGGATTAATTTCCACGATAGAGCAATCTTTTTCGATGAACACGTTATAAAGTGCTAATAAGAATTTAGTTGCTTTACCAATAGATTCTTTAGGAATATTAATATTGAAAGCAATACGACGTGCTTGATAAGGAGATAAACCTACGACTGGGTCGATAGTTTCTTTAAAGATTTTTTCAGGTGTCTTAGCTGCTACTTCTTCAATCTCAGTACCACCCTCTTCAGACGCCATTAAAGTAACTTTGTCTGTTGCACGGTCAATTACAAAACCAACATAATATTCTTTCTGAATATCGCAACCTTGTTCGATATATAAGCGTTTAACTTCTTTACCTTCAGGTCCTGTTTGGTGAGTAACTAATTGTTTCCCTAATAATTCATTAGCGTAAGTTTCAACTTCAGAAAGTGATTTAGCAATTTTTACACCGCCTGCTTTACCTCTACCCCCAGCGTGTATTTGTGCTTTAACCACATATACATCTGAATCTAATTCTTTCGCTTTTTCCACCGCTTCTTCAGCAGTGAATGCTACTCGTCCTTCTGGAACAGCTACGCCCATAGAACGAAATATTTCTTTACCTTGATACTCGTGGATATTCATCTTCCATCCTCCTGTTTCTTAGGTTAAGTTCCCTTTTAATTATAAAAAATGAAAGCGCTATTGTAAACTGAAAGACCATATTTTTTGCAATTAAATCAAAATTCAAATTATTTTAACATCGATTTGATAGGTTCGAAGGTTTGGCGATGTTCCTTTATTACACCAAACGTGTCAATTGCTTCTAAATGCTGTTTCGTCCCGTATCCTACATTCTTTTCAAATCCATAATTAGGATACTCGTTAGCTAGTTCTTTCATATAATCATCACGATATTCTTTAGCCATAATACTAGCTGCAGCGATTGAAACGCTTTTAGCATCCCCTTTTATAATTGATGTTTGAGGAATATTATTATCGAGCTTCATTGCGTCTATAAGTAAATGAGTAGGTTTGATACTTAATTGGTCAATCGCTCTTTGCATCGCTACTTGAGTAGCTCGATAGATATTTAAATCATCAATTTCTTGTGGAGTCGCAATTCCATAAGCGTAACTCATGACATTATCTTTTAATTTTTCATTTAAAATTGAGCGTTGTTTAGCTGGTACCTTCTTAGAGTCATTTAATCCAAGATAATGATGGTCTCTATTTAAAATGACTGCACAAGCAACGACAGGACCAGCTAGTGGCCCTCGTCCAACCTCATCAACTCCACAAATTAATGCTTCATTATTATGATTTAATATTTCATTTTCATAGTGATTCATAATAATATAATCACTCTCTAATTCTTGCTGTTTGAATAATTGCTTTTTACGCGATTCTATAGCTTTTTGAACTCCTTTTCGGGTATCTTCATTGGCTACATGCGCTTCAAGTTCTTCTATAGATTGAATTAATGCGAGTTGATCACGTATTTCTTTTATTGTTGATGTCATATTATAAGTCACTCTTCATTTCTTTTAAAATATCAAAACAGTATGTGCCTATCTTAGCATTTCTCATATCATTAATTAGTAATTCTATAACGGATTCATAATCAACTTCATTACCTTTTTGGAGAAGGCCTCTTCTACGACCAATTGCATCAAACCACTCTAAAATTTCTGCATCTTTATCTACATCTATATTGTAATGTTGCTTTAGACCATCTATATCATGTTCAATCATAAAGTTTAATCCATAAATTGCAACTTCATCTAAATGAACGATGCTATCCTTGATTGCACCGGTCAAACTCAATTTCTTACCGACTTCTTCATCCTCAAATTTTGGCCATAATATCCCTGGTGTATCTAATAATTGAAGTGATTTTCCTACTTTAATCCACTGTTGTTGCTTGGTAACACCTGGCTTATTACCCGTTTGAGCAATGCTACGCTTAGCCAATTTATTAATTAAAGTTGATTTTCCTACATTTGGAATACCAACGATCATTGCACGTATCGCTCTAGGCTTAAGACCTTTTTCTTTTTCACGTTCAAATTTTTCTTTTGTTGCTTTAATCGCTTCAGCCTCTACATTTTTTAGATTTTTACCATGTTTAGCATCAACTGCAACTGGAAAGAATCCCTGTTCTTTGAAGAATCCTTCCCACTTTTCTAATTCTTTTAAGTTAGTCATATCTTTTTTATTTAAAATAACCACTCGAGGTTTTTGTTTAATGACTTCATCAATCATGGGATTTCTAGAACTATATGGAATGCGAGCGTCCACTAACTCAAATACTACATCAACTTTTTTAAGTTGTTCACTCACTTCTCTTTTAGCTTTCGCCATATGTCCTGGATACCATTGTATCGCCATGCCTATCACCTTACTTTCATATTCAATTTATGATAATCGTATAATTAATTCGACTTATTAATTATACTTTAATTCTATTTATACAACCACTTTTAGTGTAACATGCTCATCTTTTATTTTTAAAAATGAATAGCGAAATTAAATAACTTAAAAATTAAATTTATGTAAACATCACTTATATTAAACATAATCACTTTCATTCACAGACGCTATCGCCTACAATTTAAATAACTAATAAGAGAATTAGATAATGAGCATCAAGTTTTCTAGGAGTAATTAATGAAGAGATTTTTAAGTTATACCGTATTATTTATAGCACTACCAATCATCGGGCATAGTTATATCATATTTCGTTTTTATCATGATGGTATTTTATCAACTGGTCCAAATGATGGCATGGAACAAATGGTTCCAATACAAATGTATCTTTTTAATCAGTGGCATCAAGGAAATCTATTTTATGCGACAAACTTTGGTTTAGGTGGAGATTTCTTCACTGATTTAAGCTATTATTTTTCAACGAATATATTATTCATCATTAATGTTCTTTTTATTTCATTCTTAAAATTATTTATATCTTTAGATACTCATCAAGTGATGTTTTGGATGAATAATGCACTCATCGTCTCAGTATTTAAAGGAGCCATTGCACTTTATTGCACATTTTTATATGCACATTACTTATCTAAAAATAAAATTTTGAGTGTATTTATTGCATTTTTATTTGTCATCTCACCACTCTATTTCAGATTTACTGCTTATTGGCCATTTTTCAGTGATGTGTTTATTTGGTTACCATTACTTTTATTAGCTATCGAAAGAGCAATTCAAAAACAGAAGAGTGGTTTATTAATCGTCACAATTACATTAGTATTAATAAATAATTTCTATTTTGCTTACTATTTTTTAATTATTGCTAGTGTTTATGCATTGATTAGAATCATATTCAAACATCCGAATGATAATTTAACGCGTTTTAGAACTCTATGTACATTGCTTATCCCAGCATTATTAGCTTTAGGAAATAGTTTATTTATTTTCTTTCACGGCGTACAAAGTTTCTTGAATAACAGACGAGTATCGTTCTCGGGAAATGTTCCAGCTTTTGAACATCTTAATATTAATACAAACATATTTTTCGATAACTATCTTATCGTCATATTATTTTTAACAATTCAGAGTATATTGAGCTTTAAATTGTATAAACATTACTATTATCGATTATTTGTATTGCTTACTTTAGCACTTATCATATTTACTTTTATACCTCTTATAGATCAAATTTTTAATGGGTTTTCAGCTCCTCAGAAACGTTGGCATTTTATTTTAGCCTTTTCATCATCTTTATTAATTGGACTATACGTAAAGTACTTTAGAACAGTGAGTATTAAATCTTATATAACTACAAATTTAATCGCACAACTCGTCATTTATATTAGTGCGTATTGTTATCATAAATTTTTACCATGGTTAATACTTGTGCCTGTAGTTTCAATAATTGGATTATTAATTTTATTTTTAAAAGAGAAAAAGGTTCGCATACATCTTACATATATTTATATCATTTCAATTATTGCTTTAAGTATGATGATGAGTTTTGTATTTATAAAAAATCAAATATACTTCCAAGACCATCAAGATCGAGCAAATACATTTTACGCAAATTCAAGTTTATATAGTTCTGATTTGCAAAGAGCATTAGTTAAAGAAATGAAGAATAGTAAGAAAGACGACCAACGTATTGATTGGCGTGTTAACGAGCAGGATAATACGCCTATGTACCAAAACTTCAAAGGTTTAAGTCTCTATTCAAGTATCTTTCATCATAATATCTTAGATTTTTATTATGATGCTTTAAAAATTAATTTGGCAGAGGAATCACTCAGTCGTTATCAATCGACAAATGCTAGACAAAACATTGATAGTTTATTCTCTATCAAATATGTAATGTTAAAAAAATATCAAAATAATATACCTACATACTTCAAAAAAGTGAAATCGAGTGGCCAATATAACATATATGAAAATCAACTTAATTTACCTAGCGTTAAAGTAACTAATAACCTATATAGTAGTCAAAGCTTAAAAACACCGATAGACCGTGAACATGCAATGCTTAGAGGAGCGATAGTAGATTCTAATGATAAAGATTTTAATTCTAAAAGTAGAAATTTATTAAAACATGCAAAAATAACTACTAAAAACATTAAAAGCAGTAGTAATAATCGATTAGAAGTAAAAAATAATATAGGAACTATTAATATTCATGTTCCTAAAAATATACGTAAACAATTTAGAGACTTTTATTTAACTTTATATATCAAGCGAGGTACTCCAGACAGCAATTACACTGTAAATATCAATAATTACTTTAATAATCGTCTTTATAATAATTCTGTTTACAAAACTGGGATAAATACACAGTTATATCGGACACAACCGGATAAAAATGGAAATATTTCTATCAAGTTATCACCAAATGGCGGTTTTAAATTTAAATTACTCAATCTCAATGGAGAAAACTATAAAACACTTAAAACTGCACATCATAATGTAAATTTCAATATGAATTACAAAGATATTAAGAATGGTGTAAAAGTGAATCTCGCTAACCACTCAAAAGGTTTAGCTACAATAAATATTCCTTATAGAGCTGGTATGCGTGCTTATATTGACGGCCGTCAAGTTAACGTTCATAAAGTGAATTATATGATGACTGGCATACCAGTAAACAAGAATGATCACACAATAATCATTAAATATCAGCCCCCTTATTGGAAAACAATGATATTTATTTCATTTATAACTATTATTATTAGTATGATATATATAAGATATACGAATTCAATTAAAAGAAAGATGAGGATTCACCGTGATTAAAAAGTTTTGGCAAACACCTAAAAAGCGATTTTTATCTATTGTAATAATAAGCTGTATCTTTTCATTTATACTCTACTTCCCATTTATCTATCAATACATGACAAAAGGTGTCGTTTTCAGTGGAAGTGGTGATGGTTTTAGGCAAATGATGCCATTTCAAATGTATCTTTATGAACATTTTGCTTCTTTTAAAGGGTTCTATGATGCCTCTTTTGGTTTTGGTGGTGATTATGTTAAATCATTAGCATATTATTATTCAATGTCACCACTTATGTGGATTAATTTTGCATGTATTTGGGGGCTTGAACATACAATTCATATTAATCCGCATGATATTAGCTTTTGGCCAACTAACCAACTCATTATGGCGTACGTGCGAACTGTAATTACTTTCATTTTCACTTTATATTTGTTTATTTATTTAAAATTCAAACCCGCACCTATGTTTATTGCTACAATTTTATATGGCATGTCTACTGTTATGACATATTATAATTTTACTTGGTCATTTTACGGTAACCTACTTATCATGCTACCTATGTCACTTTGGGCTATGGAAAGATTTTTTAGAGAACGCAAGGTAGGATGGTTTATCTTTGCAATTGCATTTACACTATTTACTAATTTCTATTTTAGTTATTATGAAGCGGTTGTATTAGGATTTTATTTTATTTATCGTCTCATAGCCGCACACCCGCAAGATATTGTTAACCGTTGGCAAAAATTATATATATTAGTTATCGCTACTTTATTAAGTGGTTTATCGAGCTTCTTTGGTCTTTATACAGGTGTTTCTTCATTTTTAAATAATGATAGATCTCAGAATCCTAAATTTGGCATTACCTTTTTAACTAATTTATTTGAAAAAAATTATAATATATTTACTGATGGTTTTTACATAACAATTTCTATTATAGTGATTATTGCACTATTCTCATTCAAGTTATATCGACATTATTATTATAAGTTATTTGCCATCGCAACCTGGATATTGCTCATTGGTTCTTTATCGCAATGGTTTGATAGTGCATTCAATGGTTTCTCATTACCTCAAAGACGTTGGGTTTACTTTTTAGCATTATCCGCAGGTGCTTTAATTGCTCTTTTCATACAATATTTAAGTGAATTATCTTTAAAAAATTATTTAATCATAGCTATACCAATATTTTTATATAGCTGTTTCTATGTTATTTATACTGATCGCTCTGTAAATTGGATGTATATCGCAATTATAATCATGATAGTGCTTGGCTTATTAATATACAGAAAATCATTTTTAAACAGAAAATGGGTAGCAATTGGTTTAGTTATTCTATTTCTAGTTGAACAAGTTATTATGGTAAATGATTCGAAAAAAATAACTATTGAACCATATCAAACGACTATGAACACTATTAACGACTCAAGTTATAGAAGTAAAGTATTAAACAATAAAATCAATCAAATGACTCGTAATAAATTAGATCCTTTAAAAAGATTAGATTATTTTTCATTTTACGCACTTAACTCGCCATTTATTTATCACTATAATGGGACATCTTTATATTCAAGTATTTTCAACGGTCAAACTTTAAAATACTATGATCAAACAATGCAGATTAACATGCCTGTCGATAAAAATAGTACATATCGCTATTTAGGTAATCGAGCGAATTTAATGGCTTTATGGAATGTACAAGATAGATTAAGACATCCTAATGACTTGAACATACCCTATGGATTTAAAAAGAAAGATCTTATCAAAGACGGGAAAGACCAATGGATCCACTCAAAGAATACGATTTCTTATCCAAGTGCACATATTACGCATAAAGTCTATAATTCTAATGACTTAAAATCACCTTTAGATAGAGAACAAGCGATGCTTCAAGGTGTGGTGTTTGATAATAATAAGAAAAGTGCTAACACAAAGTTTAGCCCTAACAAAAATCTATTAAATGATGCTCAGCTACAACTCAAAGATTCACAATGGGAAAAGAAGAGTCAGCTAAACGTAGATAAAAATAACGGTGGTGTTCAACTCACATTACCTCAATCTTTAACTAAAAAATATAAAGACATGTATATCGAAATGGATGTTGAACTGCTCACTCCTGATAAAGAACATAGTATCGGCGTGAATGAATATACTCAAAATAGAAATGCACTTTCATATAAATATCGACGTGTGGTATCACCTGTAACAATGCGTGTTAAAGCTTCAGACAAACTAAATATTCATATGTCTGAAGGTACGTATAGATTTAAGATTAAAGGAATTTATGGGGAAAATTATCACACACTTAAAAAAGCTTCTAAACAATTACAACCGGTAAAAGTGAAAAAAGAAAGAAACGGTTATACGATTACTAAAAATAAAAATGATAGTGGATATATTGTGTTACCTATAGCTTATGAAAATGGCATGAAAGCTAAAGCCAATGGAAAGCCTCTAAATGTAGAAAAAGGAAATGGGATTATGACTACAATTCCAGTTAAATCAGGACAAACGACGATTAGATTGACTTACACACCGCCTCATTTCTATTGGCTAATTATTATTAGTATAATTGGCATCGTATTAAGTGTAATATTCTCTAAAAAATTCAAAGAAATAAACTTCACTAATCATTAAAATTTGTTCAACAATTAAACGTGACACATTTTAAACATTTGTATATAAAAAAGCTTTCAAACACCTGTACTGAACCCCAAAAGTTGTACTTTGGTTTAGTATACGATTTCAAAGGTTTGTTTCCTATATTGTGTAGGAGACAAGCCTTTTAATTTTGTTTTAATTCTAGTGTTATTATAAAAATTAGATAGACAGTTACCTTTTTTAGACATACTTTGAAACATGTGATTCTCTTTGAATATATATACTTCTTTCTAGGTCATGCTACACATAGTCCAAGTGAACTCTCAGGCGATAAATAACGCATGGACATTATTTTATAATATTATTTAAAACAACATTTCAAAATCTAATATAGAACGTTTAAGAACTTAACTCAGACATATAGGCAATAATACAAAACCTAACGATACAATATGATAAAAGTGAAGTGTATCACAAAATATCATGATTGAAGTGTTGGTTTTGTTTGTAAATATGAATAAACCATTGTCAAGATTTGTAATCTCTTTGCTGTTGTTTGTATTAGCATTAACTGTAGTTTCTCCATTTTCTTCTAAAGCTGAGGAAGGGCATAAATATAATCAAAAAGAAGTTGATGAATAAGCTCAAGCATTACAGGTTACGTTTGAACAGTCTTCAATAAAGTCAGAAGGTAAAATTATAGGATATCAAAATCTACCATTGTGAATAATTTGCAAAATAACAAATATAAATCAGAAATAATAAATGGGTTAAGTAAAAAAGGACTACTTTTGTCAGATCAAGATGCAAATCAATATAAACATAGCGGAACAGCATCAAGAGCCGCCGGTAATTTTTGAGATGATGCGCCAAATGCTAGTCCAGCTGAACAAAAACATGCGAAGAAATGGCTGAAAGTACGTAATGGTTGCCTTTACAATAAAATTCCTGAAATATTAGGTGTGTCTGCTACGGGTACTTTAATTGACGCTATGACTACAGGAAGTTGGCAAAAAGCAGCTAAAATAATATTGAAATTAGGCAGTAAAGGTACTGTAGTTGGATTAGCAGCTAGTTTGACATGGACGTATGGTGAATGTAGTAGATATGCCAATAGTAAAGTGGAATAGGAAGTGGTTCTTTGAAAAAATATATATTATTCGCATTTCCATTGGCTTTTGTATGTCTGTACACAATATTTAAAGTAATTTGGAATAAAGGAATTATTGTAAACAACAATCCAATACATGCGATATATTTTTTATTATTTTACTATATTGTTGCAGGATTTATTATATTAATTCTGTTTTTAAGAGAAAAATGATTTCCTTTTAGTGAATGTTAAAGTGTAATAATTAAATATAAGTTAGAATCTTGCCCATCAAAAGAGTTGTTGATGGGTTATTTTGTATAAATATGACACTCTTAGGCATTCATTTAAATAGTCTTGAACTATTTTTAACTTGATTTTAAATTTATAATATTTACTTATAAAATGTTCGCCTCTAATTTTAGATTTTCAGTCCAACTTTTAGGAGGCATATCATTCTTAAAGACAATGTTGTGTTTTATTTATACGATTTTGTCAGCACTTAACATTCAAATGAAACAAAAAAGCTTTCAAACACCTTTGATTAAGATGTTTGAAAGCTTTATCTTTATTACAAGTTACAAGCAACTTGTGTTGAAAATGTCGAGTTTGCTGATTAACGAATTTCTTGGATTCTAGCAGCTTTACCACGTAAACTACGTAAGTAGTATAATTTAGCACGACGTACTTTACCGCGACGTTTAACTTCGATTTTTTCAATTTTTGGAGTGTGTAATGGGAATGTTCTTTCCACGCCTACACCTGAAGAAATTTTACGAACTGTGAAAGTTTCAGAAATTCCTCCACCACGGCGTTTAATTACAACACCTTCGAAGACTTGGATACGTTCACGTGAACCCTCTACGATACGAACGTGTACACGTAAAGTGTCACCAGAACGGAAAGTAGGTAAGTCAGTACGTAATTGTGATTTAGTTACTGCTTCGATTAACTTATGATTACTCATTATAAATTCTCTCCTTCAACCTATGTTCTTGCCTAGACAAAAGTATAGCAGCGGATCATAGTGATTTTTAGTGTTTTTTCACACTTAAATTATGTTAGCATAACGCTACTTGTTTTTCAATTGCTTTTTGTACGTTTCTAAAATTTCTTTATCTTTTTGACTGAGCTCATAATTTTCTAAAAGGTCTGGTCGTTTTTCATAAGTGCGAATCAATTTTTGTTCATGTCGCCACTGCTCAATATGAGCATGATTTCCGGATAATAAGACATCCGGTACCTTCATTTCTTTATATTCACGGGGTCTTGTATATTGTGGAAATTCTAATAATCCATCTGAAAATGAATCATCTTGATGTGAAGCTTCATTACCTAACACTCCAGGAATCAAGCGTACAATCGCATCAGTCATTGTCATAGCAGGCAATTCTCCACCTGTAAGTACATAATCTCCCATAGAAATTTCATCAGTAACAAGATGTTCTCTGATACGTTCATCATACCCTTCGTAATGACCACAAATAAATACAATATGTTGCGCTTCACTTAACTCTTGTGCTATCTCTTGAGTAAAAGGTCTACCCTGAGGACACATTAATATCACACGAGTGTTATCATCTTTTTTTAAATCTTCCATAGCATTAAACACAGGCTCTGGTTTTAATACCATTCCTTGCCCACCGCCAAATGGGTAATCATCTACTTGATTATGTTTGTTAACTGAATAATCTCGAAAATTAATTGTATTTACATTAATAATTTCTTTATCTTGAGCGCGTTTCAAAATCGAATGATTAAGCACACCATCAAACATTTCTGGAAATAACGTTAAATAATCAATTCTCATTAATCTAACAATCCTTCCATAGGTGTAATTTTAATTGATTTACCTTCCACGTCTATATCTTTAACTACATCTTCAATGTATGGAATAAGGTACTCTTTATCTCCTTTAACAACCCACACATCATTAGCGCCAGTCTCAAAGATATTAATTACACGTCCGATGGGAGTGTCTGTATCATCAAAAACTGTACATCCTATAATATCAGAATAATAGTACTCATGTTCATCCAACTCTATATCCTCATGATCACGTTCTTGATATAAATAATCTCCTTTAAGGTGTTCAATATCATTTATATTATTTATTCCTTCGAACTTTAACATATGAAACCCTTTATGTATGCGATAAGATGAAACAGTATATTGTAAATCTTCGTTATTATGCTTAACAATTAAATTTTCACCTGGTTGAAATCGTGTTTCTGTAAAATCTGAATTTGATTTCACTTTTATTTCGCCTTTGATACCATGTGTATTTACAATTTGTCCTACTTCTACTTCCATACAACACCCCTCCTAGTCCATCTATTTCTGACTTTTTGAAAATGAATCACGTATATTTTATCACGTATAAGCGGTTATATAAAAAAGTGATAATAACAAACATGCTAGTTGTTTAGAAATTGTGATAAACGTATTTTATATAATAGAAACTTTCAAGTTTATAATTCATTATTTAGAAGAAATAAAAAAATGACTCACACATCTTTTAAATGCGTTTAATACTATCAAAAAGTTAAAAAAGTCTGAGACATCAATTCTGTCTCAGACTAACAAAGATTTTAGCTAATTATTTAGCATTTTTTTGTTCATCAAATTTTTTCAAGATACCTTCTCTTGATAAGATATTGTGAACTGTATCTGTTGGTTTAGCACCATCGTGTAACCATTTTAAAGCTAACTCTTCATCAATTTTTACTTCTGGTGCATTAACATTTGCTGGATTATAAGTACCTACTTGCTCGATGATACGACCATCACGTGGTGAACGTGCATCAGCAACTACGATACGATAGAATGGGTTTCTTTTAGAACCTAAACGTGTTAAACGAATTTTAACTGCCATTTAAATTACTCTCCTTTATGTGTTTTCATTTTATTTTCTACAAGAATAAATATTAACAGTTACACAAAAGTTTGTAAAGACTTTTTTCTTTACCAAAAGTAGATTTATGAAATAAATCGTACTTTTGGTTATGCATGAGCTTTAGCTCAGGCGCTCCTTTACTCATTTTATGAAATAAATCGTACTTTTGGTTATGGGAGCGAGACAGAATTCATCATGAATTCGTCTTCTCGCCCCCGCACAATTGATTAGGGTATTATAAACATAATGCCCAATCAATCACTGCGTACATGAGCTTTAGCTCAGGCGTTCCTCTAAATTTATTTAGTTAGTGAGACTTACGCACTGGCTTTTAACTCGAATGTACCATAATAAATAAAACATCGAACAATCAATAAAATTGTTCGATGTTTTTAAACTATTTATTAAAATGGTAAATTCATACCTTTTAACATATTTTCCATCTGGCTTCGCTTACCTTTTTTACCTTTGCCGCCACCAGTAAATTGTTTCATCATTTTCTTCATATCATTGAATTGCTTCATAAGACGATTAACTTCTTGTAATGATCGACCAGAACCTTTAGCTATACGTTTCTTACGAGAAACATTTAATGTTTCTGGGTTAGAACGTTCTTTTGGTGTCATTGACTGAATAATTGCTTTAATATGGTCAATTTGTTTATCGCTCATATTAAGCTTATCCAATCCTTTCATTTTATTCATCCCAGGAATCATTTTCATAATATCATCTAACGGACCTAAGTTTTTAACTTGGTCTAATTGTTCTAAGAAATCATCCAACGTAAATGAAGAATCACGCATTTTTTTCTCTAAATCTTTAGCTTTTTCTTGGTCAACATCTTGTTGTGCTTTTTCAATTAAGCTTAAAACGTCACCCATGCCTAAAATACGAGAAGCCATGCGTTCAGGATGGAATAATTCTAATCCATCTAATTTCTCACTCATACCTACAAATTTAATAGGTTTCTGAGTCACTGAACGAATAGATAGTGCAGCACCACCACGTGTATCACCATCTAATTTAGTTAGGGTTACACCTGACACATCTAGTTGATCATCAAATGATTGTGCAACATTGACAGCATCTTGACCTGTCATTGCATCAACAACTAGCATAATTTCGTCGGGTTTGGAAATTTCTTTAACTTCTTGTAACTCATTCATTAAAGCTTCATCGATGTGTAAACGCCCCGCTGTATCGATGATGACAAAATCTAAATGTTCTTCTTTAGCATGTTGCAATGCATTCTCAACAATTTGTTGAGGTGGAACTTGGTCACCTTCACTATATACAGGTATGTCGATTTGTTTACCAACAGTTTGTAATTGGTCAATCGCAGCCGGACGATAGATATCTCCAGCAACTAACATTGGCTTTTTATTATATTTTTTACGCATTAACAATGCTAATTTACCAGCAGTTGTAGTTTTACCGGCACCTTGTAAACCAACCATCATGACAACAGTAGGTGGTTTATTTGCCATTTTTATAGATGTATTTTCTCCACCCATCAAGCTTGTAAGTTCTTCTTGAACAATTTTAATCACTTGTTGGCCGGGTGTTAAAGATTGCATAACGTCTGAACCTAAAGCACGGTCAGAAACAGTTTTAACAAACTCTTTAACAACTTTGAAGTTAACATCGGCTTCTAACAATGCTAATCGTACTTCTCGCATCATTGTTTTGATATCCGCTTCGGTAACTTTACCCTTACCACGCATTTTTTGCATCGTGGCTTGCAAGCGATCGGATAATCCTTCAAATGCCATTACTATTGCCCTCCTTTTTAAAAATAATTACTACTCTAACTCTTCTAATTGAGTGATATATTCTTCTAGTAAATCTGAATTATTAAGAGATTGTTTCATTAAATCATAAATTTCTTGGCGTTTCTCAAATCTTCTATATAAACCTAGTTTAGTTTCATAATCTTCTACTAAATCGCCAGTTCTTCTTATATTATCATAAACTGCCTGTCTACTCACTTCAAATGTATCGGCAATTTCACTTAATGAATAATCTTGTAAATAAAATAATTCTAAATAGCTTTTCTGCTTTTGAGTTAATAATGATTGATAAAAATCAAACAAATAATTCATTCTAATTGTTTTTACTAAATCATCTTGGCCCATCTTGAGTACCTTCTTCAGTGTCAGTAGATGATTCATCTATTAATTCATCAGGGATATCTTCATTTTGTTCAATCATATCAGCAAATAAACCATACACGTAACTTTCAGGGTTAAATGGTTGTAAGTCATCAAGTTTCTCGCCTAAGCCTACATATTTAACAGGAATATGCAATTCATTACGGATGGCAAGAACGATACCACCTTTAGCAGTACCATCTAATTTGGTTAACACAATACCTGAAACATTTGTGACATCTTTAAATGAACGTGCTTGCGATAACGCGTTTTGACCTGTTGTAGCATCTAAACATAATAACGCTTCATGAGGTGCATCAGGGATAGATCGACTAATCACACGTTTCATCTTATCAAGTTCTTGCATTAAGTTAGATTTATTTTGTAAACGACCTGCAGTATCACAAATTAAAATATCCACACCTTTATTTTTAGCAGCGTTAATTGCATCGTACACCACTGCAGCTGGATCAGAACCTTCACTTTGGCTCACAACTTCAACGCCTACACGGTCTCCCCAAACTTTCAATTGTTGAATTGCACCAGCTCTGAATGTATCACCGGCTGCAAGCATAACTTTTTTACCTTCTTGTTGATAACGATATGCTAACTTACCAATCGTTGTAGTCTTACCTACACCGTTAACACCGACCATTAAGATAACGTTCAATCTTCCATCTTCAAGATTCATTGCTTCTGAATGATCATCTTCTTGGTGATAAATCTCAACAATTTTTTCTACAATTACTTCACGTAAGTCTTCAGTTTCTTGAATATTACGTCTTTGAGCTTCTGTACGTAATTCATCTGTCAATTTCATAACAGTATTGAAACCAACGTCAGCTGTAATAAGCATTTCTTCAAGTGCTTCAAAGAAATCTTCATCTACTTTTCTATATCGAGCAATTAGATTATTAAGTTGTTCTTGAAAATTTTGACGTGATTTTTCTAAACCAGCTTTAAATTTCGCACCAATTTTTTGAGCTTCAATTTCTTCAAAGTCTTCGATTGAGATTAAGCCATCTTCATCGAAATCAGCTTCACTTAATTTTTTTGGTTTTTTCTTAGGTTTAGGTTCTTCGATTGTATCATTAAAATTCGTTTCGCCTGATTCATTGGATGCATCCGAATCACTTGTTTCATCTGATTCCACATCTTCAGTTAATTCTTTTTGAATCTCATCTTCACTTTTACTTGAAAATTTATCTTTTAAGCGCTTAAAAAAGCTCATGCTTGTTCCTCCTTCATAACCTCATCTATAGTATTTAGGTTAACGCTAACTAACTTAGAAACACCTGACTCTTGCATTGTGACTCCATATAATCGGTCCGAGAACTCCATCGTTCCTTTTCGATGGGTAATAACGATAAACTGTGTTTGTTCTGATAGTTCATTTAAGTACTGTGCGTAGCGAATCACATTCGCTTCATCTAGCGCTGCCTCTACCTCATCTAGTATAACAAATGGAGCAGAACGTACCTTAAGAATTGCAAACAATAATGCTATCGCACTTAATGCACGCTCCCCACCACTTAATAATGAAAGATGCTGAAGCTTTTTGCCAGGAGGTTGAACAATAATATCAACACCAGCTGATAAGTAATCGTCCTCTGTTAAACGTAGTTCAGCTTGTCCACCACCAAATAATTGTTTGAAAACAGTTGTGAAGTGGTCTTGGACTGCATGGAAGGTATCTTTAAAACGTCCTTCAACTTCGCGATCCATTTCATTAATAATTTGTTCAAGCGTCTCTTTAGCTTCTCTTAAATCTGTACGTTGTTCATTGAGGAAGGTATAACGTTCATTTAATTCCTCAAATTGTTCAATAGCATTTAAGTTTACTGGGCCTAATTCATCTATCGACATCTTCGTAAGTTTGACTTTCTTACGTAAACTTTCAATCGGTTCATTAGATTCATATAAAGTACGTGCCCTCTCTACCGTTAATTGATATACATCATTGAGATGGTCTATAGCATGATTAATCAACACATCTAATTTTGATTGTTTTGCTTTAATATCTTGATAATGATTTTCGATAGCTAAAATATCTTGATGACACACTTGGAGCTGACTTTCATTTTTCTCAATTGTTTCATTGATGTTGATACGTTGTTGTTTAAGTTCTTCATGTTGTTTATTAAGCTGATCACGTGCCTCTTCTTGTTCTTGAATTTGAGATTTTAAATTCTCAAACGCTTGTTCACCCATCATTTCATCAGAATTAAATAGCTTTATTTTTTCTTCAACAGTATTGATTTGTTGCTGCGTAGATTCTTGTTGTTTAACTAAACGTTCAATCTCTATTTTTTGAGATTTTATTCGCTCTTTCACTACTGCTAAATCAGATTGCTTTTGATGAAGTTGTTGTTGTGTTTTAGTTGTTGATTCTTTACCTTCTTTAGACAATTGAGTATAACGTTCAATTTCGCTCTCTAATTCAGTCAATTGTTGTTGAATTTCAGATAAACGTGCTTGTTTTTGAGTTAAAGTTTCTTTACTTTTATCACTTTGATAACCATCATTCTTCTCAAATTCAAATTCTTCATGTTCGTTCTTGAGATGTGTCTCTTGTGTTTTCAAGCGATCTAATTCTAATTCATGATGATGCACTTTTTCTTTCAAGGTATTATATTGTTGACTCGCTTCAAAATACTGCTCACTTAATTGTTCGGCCTTATCTTTTGATTCTTTAAAATGACGTTCAAAATCAGCAGTTTGACGTTGATAATCCTCAAGTTGGTGACGCATCGTTGATAGTTCATCTTTTTGAGAAAGAATACTTTTCGATTTTCTTGCGCCACCGCCAGTCATTGAACCACCAGGATTAACTACATCTCCCTCTAAAGTTACAATACGAGTGCGATAGCGTATAGCTCTAGCTAATTCATTAGCATGTTTTAAATCATTTACGATGATTGTATTTCCTAATAAATTTTCAATGACACTTTGATACTTGGAAGACACTTTTACAGCATCTGAAGCAATATCAATAAATCCTTCAGTTTGACGGGCTATATCCTTAATATCTGAAGCAATATGTCGTGGCTTAATGACATTTAAAGGTAAAAATGTCGCACGCCCTAAATTGCGTTGCTTTAAGAATTGAATGGCTTGTCTCCCATCTTTCTCACTATCAACAATGACATGTTGTAGTGATGCACCTAAAGCTGTTTCGATTGCTTGAGTCATTTGGGATGGAACATCAATCACTTCAGCTACAGCGCCGTGAATGCCTTTTAATTCATTATTTTTTGCTTTAAGGATATGCTTAACCCCATTAAAGAAATATGTGTAATCCTCTTCTTGAGTAGCTAAACTATCAATTCTAGATTTTAATTTTTCATTATATCGGTAAGCTTGATATAACTTATCTTCATATTCAGATTGCTGTTTTTTAGATTTTGTTAAGTCTTTTTCAATGCGGTGAATTTGTTGTTCAGCTTCCGATAAAGCCTTTTTTGAAATTTTATTACTTTTTTCAGTTTCATTAATGTTATTTTGTATCTCTTTTAACTGATTAAATGCTTCAACAAGTCTGGAATCTAATCTAGATTTTTTCGCTTCGTTTTCATTAATTGTATGTTCAAGGAAACGTATATCATTATTAACATCCGATTGTTCAGACATTAACGTATAATAATTATTCTTGATTTCTTCAAGCTTTTCATCATGTTTTTCATCAGAAACATAGAGCAGTGACTCTAAATCCTGTACTTCTTTATTAAGATGCTTCTGTTTGTCTTTGAGCTCATTTAATGTTTCTTCATTTTGATGTTTATCATGCTCAATCGTTTTCATTTGGGCATTTAAATTTTCTAGTTCTTCTTCGTATCTAGCATTCGTTTCTGATTGGTTCTTTTTACGTTCTTCTAATACATTTAATTTCCCAGCAAGTTGTTCATATGCTTCAGTTGTTTTAACTAATTCATAATTTAATTTTTCAATATCATAATCAACTTGCTGACGTTCACCTTTATACTTTTGCAATAATTGATTTACTTGGGCTTGTTGAGCTTCTTTGTCGGCTTGTTGACTTTTTAACTCATTTAAACGCTGGTCTAATTGAGTATTATCTTCATTATATTGATCGATGTCATGAACCGTAACAATAACATCGCTTTGTTCCATTTGTTTAGATAATTGTTGATATTCTTTAGCAATAGCTGCTTCTTCTTTAAGAGGCTCAACTCGACCTTCTAAGTCATATAAAATATCTTCAACTCGAGTAAGATTGTCTTCCGTATGATCTAGCTTATTTATAGATTCAGCTTTACGCTTTTTATATTTTAGTACGCCAGCAGATTCTTCAATAATTTGTCGACGGTCGATAGGTTTAGCGTTTAATATTTCATCAACTCTACCTTGTGAGATGATACTGAATGCTTCTTTTCCCAGACCAGAATCTAAAAAGATTTCGATAATATCTTTTAAACGCGCACGATCGTTATTTAAATAGTACTCACTTTCTCCACTACGATATAGACGCCGAGTGACTACTAATTCATCTGAATCAATCTGCAGTTTTTTTGAATGATTATCTAATTTGAGTTTAACTTCAGCGTAGTTCTGAGCCTTTCTGTGTTCAGCTCCTGAAAAGATAATATCTTCCATTTTGGAACCACGTAACGACTTAGCTGATTGTTCACCCAATACCCATTTAATTGCATCAGTAATATTACTTTTACCACTACCATTAGGACCAACAATAGCTGTCACACCTTTATCGAATTGGACATTTGTATGGTCGGCAAAAGACTTAAATCCTATGGCATCTATCGATTTTAAATAAACCATCTTATTCTCCTTATCACATTCATGTTGAGTTTATCAGCATGTCACAATACAATCTAATGATTACTTATTCTATTGATAATAATATGTATGCGTATGCTCCTCTATAGATGTCATTCATCTACATTAAAATGACTCATTTTTCTTCATTATCTTATAAGCTTGCTCGGCTGCCTTTTGTTCGGATTCTTTTTTCGTCTTTCCTTTACCTTCTGCAACTGCATTATTTTCTAAAATAACTTCAGAAGTAAATAACCTATGATGTGCAGGACCTTCTTCTTTGATTAGCCGATAGGTCACATCACCTTTATTTTGTCGATGTACATATTCTTGAAACTGCGTTTTGAAGTCCACCACACCAACTAATTCATCATCTTCAACATATGGGAAAATGACTTTCTCAGCGAACTTCCATACAGTATCTAAACCTTGATCTAAATATAGAGCGCCTACAAACGCTTCAAAAGCATCAGATATTAACGATGGTCTTGTTCTACCACCTGTTTTCTCTTCACCTTTACCTAATAAAATAAGTTCATTTAAATCAATTTTATTTGCAAATATTACAAGTGAGGGCTCACAAACAATTGTTGCACGCATCTTTGTCAGATTACCTTCTGGCAAATGAGGATGCTTATCAAACAAATAGCGTGAGACCGTCAATTCTAATACCGCATCACCTAAAAATTCTAAACGTTCATTATGATCAAGTCGATTCATATTAAAATCATTGATAAAACTCGAATGCGAGAACGCTTGTTGATACAAATCGATATTATTGAAACTAAAACCCCACTCATCCATTTTATTGGCAAATTTTTGTTGAAATTCTATGACCATTTCTCTCTTTTTATGGTTAGCCACTGCCTAACCTCCTAACTCTAAACTAAATAATTATATATCTTAATTTTACGTGAAAATATAATAAAACTAAAGAAAAAATCTGAGCCGACGTGAGTGACGACTCAGATGTAAGTTTATTATTTTTCTAAGCTATTGATGTACTTAACAGCATCACCAACAGTGTTGATTTTTTCAGCTTCTTCATCAGGAATTTCAGTACCAAATTCGTCTTCTAATTCCATTACTAATTCAGCGATATCAAGTGAGTCAGCGCCTAAATCATCTTTGAATGATGCATCTTCAGTTACTTTGTCAGCATCAACACCTAAACGGTCAACGATGATATCTTTTACTTTATCGAAGTTTTCCACGTCGATTCACCTCCTTTAAAAGTGTCTATCCATAGACTACTATATTTTCCCATTTTACTTTCTAAAATACAAGTAGAATTTTTAGAAACACTTAGCACTTTAGTGCTTAGTGTTTCTTATGCAGTTGCGCTAGCAACTGTAATCCTTCTAACTAAAATGCACTTTAGTGCTTATATAGTATCACTTTCATTTTTAATGATTAGTGATAATTACACAATGGCTTGTCCATTGTGACCATTATAAATAAAATGCTATATTCCTCAGTTCATTACAACCGCTTTGCGGTTACATAAGTAACACTAACTTTCACCTCGTGAAAGAAGTGGATTTGCACTTCATGACTTACTTAAGATTTCACTTACTTCATTTATCTACTTTTGTCATTCGTGCTTACTTCAAGGATTACAACCGCTTTGCGGTTGCATAAGTAACACTAACTTTCACTTCGTGAAAGAAGTGGATTTGCACTTCATGACTTACTTGAGATTCCACTTACTTCATTTATCTACTTTTGTCATTCGTGCTAACTTGATGGATTACAACCGCCTTGCGGTTGCATAAGTAACACTAACTTTCACTTCGTGAAAGAAGTGGGCTTGCACTTCATGACTTACTTGAGATTTCACTTACTTCATTTATCTACTTTTGTCATTCGTGCTAACTTGATGGATTACAACCGCCTTGCGGTTGCATAAGTAACACTAACTTTCACTTCGTGAAAGAAGTGGGCTTGCACTTCATGACTTACTTGAGATTTCACTTACTTCATTTATCTACTTTTGTCATTCGTGCTAACTTGATGGATTACAACCGCCTTGCGGTTGCATAAGTAACACTAACTTTCACTTCGTGAAAGAAGTGTTACTTTACATATACATACCACCGTTGACATGAATTGTTTGACCAGTAATATATTTAGCTTTATCTGAAGCTAAGAATGCAACAGTATTCGCAATATCAGTATCCTCACCAAAACGTGCTAATGGAATTTGTTCTAACATTTGATCTTTAAGTTCATCGCTTAAAGCATCAGTCATATCAGAAACAATAAAACCTGGAGCTACTGCATTAACAGTAATACCACGAGAAGCTAATTCGCGAGCAGATGATTTAGTTAAACCAACCACTCCTGCTTTAGTTGCTACATAGTTTGCTTGTCCAGGATTTCCCACTGCACCAACAACACTTGATAAATTAATAATCGCGCCTCCGCGTTGACGTAACATTTGAGGTGTTACTTTTTGGATACAGTTAAATACACCTTTTAAATTAGTGTCAATAACATCGTCCCATTCTTGTTCTTTCATACGCATTAATAAATTATCTCTAGTAATACCAGCGTTATTTACTAATACATCAACTGAACCGAATTGGCTTACAACTTCTTTAATCATAGCCTTCACTTCATCGCCGTTCGCCACATTAGCTTGAATAGCAAAGCTATCTACACCTTTAGCTTTGATTTCTTCAACCACAGCTTCAGCTTTATCTTTACTACCTGCATAATTGACAGCAACATTATAGCCTTCTTCAGCTAATTGTAATGCGATGCTACGCCCGATACCACGTGAAGCACCTGTAACTAAAGCACTCTTACTCATTTTCATTCCATCCTTTCACATCTTCAAGTGTTTGAATTGAAGTAATTTTAACATCTCTATTAATTTTTTTAATTAATCCTGATAATACTTTGCCTGGACCAATCTCAATAAAGTGATCTACACCTTGTTCAATCAACCACTCTGTCGATTTTATAAATTGAACAGGTGAATACAATTGCTTAACCATATTATGTTTAATCACTTCAGCGTCTGTCTCGCCTTGTGCATTAAAGTTTTGTACGACAGGGAAGTTAGCATCATGCCACTCAAACTGATTAATATAAGAAGCAAAATCTTCTTCAATCACACTCATCATAGATGAATGGAATGGCCCTGAGACTGCTAGAGGAAGTACACGTTTAGCTCCTAAAGATTTACCTTCTTCAACTAATTTATCGATTAAAGTTTTATGACCTGAAACAACAATTTGTCCTGGTGAATTAATGTTAGCAGGTTCAATTAATTCTTCTTCATTAGATAAATCTTTACAAATCTTATCAACGTCTTCGTAATCTAATCCAAGTACAGCAGCCATACTACCTACACCATTAGGAAATGCTTGAGCCATAAGTTGTCCACGTTTACGAACAATCTTAACTGCATCTTCAAATGAAAGTACACCACTAGCTACTAAACTTGAATATTCACCTAAACTATGACCCATTGTAAAATCAGCATTTAAATTTTCTAATGCCTCTAATAATGCCACACTATGAGTTAATAAAGCAGGTTGAGTATTTTCAGTTTCACCCAGTTTACCTTCCTCATCAGTAAACATTGTTTCTAATAAATCAAAATCTAGTGCTTCTTGTGCTTGATTTAAGATTTCAGTTGAACGTGTTTCTTCATTATATAAGTCACTTGCCATTCCAACTTTTTGAGCGCCTTGCCCAGGAAAAATGATTGCCGTTTTACTCATTTTTACCACCTACCGTTTCTCTCATTGTTTGAACTATATTTTCTTCTCCAGCTATTTTGGCTTGTCTTATGGCTGAATAGAATGCTTTAGCATTTGAACTACCATGTGCTTTTACAACAGTTCCATCTAAGCCTAAAAGTACTGAGCCACCGTACTCAGAGTAGTCCATTTTCTTAGAGAAAGCGTCTAAGTCTTTCTTAAGGATAGCACCAGCAATTTTATTTTTAAAACTACCTAAAATAGTCTCTTTTAACATTTTACCAATAGATTTTGCAGTACCTTCTAGGTTTTTTAATACCATATTTCCGGTATAACCATCGGTAACGACCACATCTGTATTGCCATCCATTAGTGTTTTAGCTTCAATGTTACCTTGAAAATTAAATGAATGATCCTTTTCAAATAATTCATAAGCTTTTTTCGTTAATGAGTTACCTTTAGCTGCTTCAGTTCCTATATTTAATAATGACACTGAAGGATTCTTTATACCACGAATCTTTTGAGCATAGATATTACCTAATTGTGCGTATTGTAATAGATGCTCGGCCTTAGCATCAGCATTAGCTCCCACATCTAAGAAGACAAAGCCTTTACCATCAATTGTAGGTAATGTAACTACAAGAGCAGGTCTTGAAACGCCTTTTATACGACCAACAATAAACAATCCTGCTGACATTAATGCTCCAGTATTCCCTGCTGAAACACATCCATGTGCTTCTCCAGATTTGACAGCTTCTGCCATCTTCACCATTGAGCTATCTTTCTTACGTTTAATTGTTCGAACAGGTTCATCTTCCATTTCAATCTTTTCAGAACAATGTCTAAACTCAATACGATCGTGATTTAAATGATATTGTTCTTTATCTCCAAAAAGAATTATCTCTAAATCTTTAAAGTCTTCTACAGCTTTTTTAACTGCATCGAGTACGATACCTGGCGCATCATCTCCACCCATCATATCAACTGCAATTTTAACCATTGAATTCATCCTCACTTATATAAAACATTTTAAAATTCCCTTTAAAAACTAATTTATCTTTCACATATGAATTAACTTCTATAATATAATGCTTACATGTTTTATCTATGACTTGAGCCTTTGCTCTTACCGTATCATTTAATTTCACTTTTGCGATAAATTCAACCTGACTTTCCTGTGTCAGTACTGTTGGATTATGTATTAATGCTACGCACAAAGAATTCGCCTGCGCAAAGAGGATATGTCCTCTAGCAATTTGAGTTTTAGCAAAGACAGTATCTTCAGTAATCTCAATTAGAGATTGAGCTTCAATATCTGGCTCAACTTGTATTAAGTCTCCAATAATTTCATTAGCTTCAATCGATCTAATTTGACCATAGTTCTGTTCTGCCACTAACTTAATTCTCTTACGTAACTCAGGAATATTTAAATGTGTACGGTCTAAACGTATTGTTTGAATACTCACGCCAAACTTTTCGCAAAGTTCATGATCAGTAATAAAGGGGTTAGCATCAATAGCATTTTGAATAGCTATTCTTCGTTCGTCCTTCTTTAGTTTCAAACTCTCACCCCTCATTTTAGTACCAAGTCTTAAATATTCCTAACATATCATAACACTTTCTGATTCAATTCCTCAACAAATAACTGCACTGTCGTCATCTTTTCTACTTTAAAAATTTTTATCTTTAAAATATGCTCTGTGGCCAGTGGCCCCGATCCCCAGCTTGCACTGTCCGTTGACTTTCGCTTACGAAAGTCTCTTTGCTGGGGCCCCGCTAGTCCCTACTTCCATGGCCGGTAGCATTTCTTTTCGAAATGCTCTGTGTAGGGAACCCTAATCAAAACTGGTGTGTAGGAGGTTGTTTTGGATGAAGGTTCTGAGTTGTGTGTATGGTTGTTGGAAGAATTGTCCTGATTGTATGAGTTCGGCTGCTTCGTCTCTTGCTACTTCTAACATGCGATAGTCTTCTACGACGTTGGCGACTAGAAAGTCTGGTAGTCCGCTTTGTTTAACTCCAAAGAAATCTCCTGGACCTCGCATTTCTAAATCTCGCTCACTTAGCTCAAACCCATCTGAAGTTTGAGTCATAATTGTCATACGCTCTATACCAGTTTCAGTTTTTGGAGAAGCAATAAGTACACAATAACTTTGATGTTCACTTCTTCCCACACGTCCTCGTAATTGATGTAACGTTGATAAACCAAAACGATCTGCGTCATAAATCATCATAAATGTAGCATTTGGTACATTAACACCAACTTCAACTACAGTGGTTGAAACTAATATATCAATTTCTTTATCACTAAATCTTTGCATCACATCATCTTTTTCATCAGGAGTTAACTTACCGTGTAATAATCCAACTTTGTCTGCTCCATAATATTGTTGTAACGATTCGTATAACGCAACCACATTTTGAACATCTTCTAAATGCTCTGAACTTTCTATTAATGGACAGATTACATATGCTTGTCTACCTTTACGTAATTCACTCGTCATTTGCGCTAAAACTTGTTCATACTGCTCATGTTTAGCCCAGCTCGTAATAATAGGCTTTCTACCTTTAGGTAATTGTTTAATTGAGGAAACATCCATTTCACCAAAGACTGAAATAGCTAATGTTCGAGGTATAGGCGTCGCTGTCATAAATAAAACATTCGTCATAGCACCTTTCTCTCTCAACATTTGACGCTGGTTAACACCAAATCGATGTTGCTCATCTGTAATAACTAACCCTACATTTTCAAAAACAACATCGTCTTGAATAAGCGCATGAGTACCGATTAAGCAATCAATTGATCCATTCTCCAACTGCTCTAAAAGTATACGTCGCTTCTTACCCTTAACTGAACCAGTTAAAAGTGCAACATTCATCGTATCTCCAAACAATTCCATTAAACTTTCAGCGTGTTGCTCAGCTAATATCTCTGTCGGCACCATCAGAGCAGATTGGTAACCTGCCGTTTTTAATGCATACATACAAATTGCTGCGACTACTGTTTTACCAGAACCTACATCTCCTTGAAGTAAGCGATGCATACGAATAGGTGCCTTTAAGTCTCTAAATATTTCATTAACACTTGCTTTTTGTGCATCTGTAAGTTCAAAAGGTAAGCGATTGATAAATTGTTTAACTTTAGATATATCATAATCGATCTCAATCGCCTCATCTGATGACTTCTCTAAACGATTCAACCACTGCATGCGTAGTTCAAACATAAATAGTTCTGTAAAGGCATATGTTCGACGGGCTTTTAACAAACTTTGTTTATCCTTAGGGTGATGTAAAGTGCGTAATGTATATTCTAATGTTTCTAATTTATATTTCTCTCTTAAATCATCTGATAACCACTCATGTATCGTGACATCCTCTAACGCCTGTCTAATGTTATCTCGAATTTGTTTCTGTTTAATACCTTCTTTAATGCGATACACAGGCTCTAACTGAACATCATCTTGTGGTGATTGTTCATTAAAGAACATGCGATTGCCATTAATTTCTTGCTTAGCGCGATTCCACTTACCTTTTACTGTCACGGTACCGTGTAATTCAATTTTCTTTTTTAAATAAGGTTGATTGAAAAAGACACACTTAACCGCAATGTTGTTCACCATTATATGAACAGTGAGTTTAGATTTATTTCTACCAAAAAAGGCTACCGCTGGTGTTGAATATACTTCTCCTTGAACTGTAACTGTAGATTGATCTTCTGCTTGGTTTAGGTCAATCACAGTATTATCTTCATAACGCGTAGGTAAATAGAGTACAAGATCTTCTACAGTATTTATATTTAATTCTTCTAATATAGTTAATCTTTTCGGACCAATTCCTTTAATTTTGTCTAAAGTGTAGGGGCTTTCGATTAAATGTACTTTTGTCATGATCTATCACCTAAAACTTAATAATGTTTTTCTTCAATAGTCATTATATATTCTATCATGTTCATCTTAATTATTTGATTCACATACGTTAATAATTTGGAAAATTAACCTCAAGTCATTGTTTCATCATACAAAAAAGCTACTAACATTTTGAAAAATGCTAATAGCTTTGAAATATTTTTCTTTTTAATTATCTAACTTCACAAGCATAGTTATCTTTATCTCGATCTAGTTTAGCCCGATAAGCAGGATGTCCCTTTTTAACGCCGTGAGGATATTTCTTTCTTAAAGCTGTACAGTTTTTAAAATATTCTTTCTTAGAGGTACTTTTAGCTTTAGAAGGTGTCTTAGATTTTTTTGAATAATGATGTATCGTAGCCGGTTTAGTTGAAGTTGGTTTAACTGCTGTGTGTTTTTTCTTAGTCGAAGTTAGAGAAGTTTTCACAGTATTGGATACACTCCAAATATTAAGCTTTTCAGCTTTAGCCTGAGCTTCACTTGTTCTAATTAATTGTTCATACGTGTTGTTTGGTGGATAAACATATTTCACTCTAGCAAGGCCTTGTCTTACAACGGCATTGTTAACCATTTTCCCATCGGCATACACATATGCTAATAATCTTCCGTATTTATCAGTTCTTTGCCCTTTATCAAATTCTACTTCAATTTTTTTCGCTTTTGTCATCATGTTTGTAGTAAATGCACTTGCTTCTGGACCATATTTTTGAACTGGTTTTCTAGGATCTTTCGTTTCAGGTGTATCAATAAGTAATAGTCTAAACGTTGCAACTTTACCTTTGTAATTTAATTTCACTGTGTCGCCATCAATGACTTTAACTAAAGTCGCTTTCTCTTTATGTAATCCATTAGCTGCATGTGCTTGATGTGTATTAAACGTTTGACCTAATGTTGAGAATACAATAACAAATACAGCTAATAGCGAAATAACTCGCTTATACTTTAAACTAGATGATTTAGCCGTATATTTTCGAATACAAATAAAACCTAAACATAAAGTAACTAGAATCGATAAGAGAATCATCTTTTCCATTTCACACCTCTTTTATATGTAATATACATTTATTCTATAACATATTTATTTAGAATAGTGTATATTTTTTGTAAAAAGTGTTTATATCATTAATTTTCGTCATAATCTTTTTAACTTAACTAGAACACTTATATTTCAATACAACGTATTAGCGTATAGTATTGATCCGTTATATTAAATTTTATAAAAAAGCACGACAATGATTTTAAACTTTTAATCATTGCCGCGCTAAACTTACTTTAAATCTATTCTTTTATTTTCTAATATCTTTAATATGAGAAATTTGCTTCATTCTAGTTTCAGCAAAGTGTTGAGATGCTTCAAGTGGTGTTTCATTATGTTCATCTGAAATATCAAAGATGTGTTTTAATATTTGATCGATACTTTCAATACTTTCTTTAGCTCTTTCCTCATTATAGCCATTTAATTCATCAGCAGTATTGATAACACCACCACTATTTACAATGTAATCTGGTGCATATAGAATACCTTTATCTTCTAACATTTTACTATGTTTATCTTCATCTTTTAATTGATTGTTAGCTGAACCACATACTGCTTTTACTTTTAATTGAGGAATCGTATCATCATTTAAAACACCACCCAATGCACAAGGTGCAAAGATATCTGCGTCTACAGAGAATATATCATCTGGTTCAACAAACTCCGCACCGAAATCATCAACAGCTCGTTGTGCATTGTCTTTATTAATATCTGTAACAATTAATTTTACACCATCTTCATTTAATAAACGGCATAACTCGTATGATACATGACCGACACCTTGAACAGCGACTGTTTTACCTTCAAGTTTATCTCCATCGAATTTTTCTGCTACAGTACGTTTCAATGCAATATAAATACCATAGGCAGTCATAGGACTTGGGTTACCGGCTGAGCCAAATGATTTACTAGTTCCGCATACATATGGTGTTTCTTTATATATTAAGTTCATTTCATGTTCAGAAGTACCAACATCTTCTGCAGTATAATAACGACCATTTAATGTATTAACATAACGACCTAACGCTCTATAGAATGCTTCTTCATTCTGTTTATCAGGTGCGCCCATCACTACTGTCTTTCCTCCACCAAGGTTTAAACCAGCAGCAGCATTTTTATATGTCATGCCACGTGCTAAATTCATTGCATCCTCAATGGCCTCTTCCTCAGATTCATAATCATTTCTAACACGACATCCACCTAATGCTGGTCCCAATGTAGTATCATGGATACAAATGATTGCCTTAAGCCCTGTTACTTCATCTTGACAAAAGACAAGTTGTTCATAGTCTTTTTGCTCCATAGTTTCAAAAATCATTAAGAATACCCCTTTACTAAAAATTTTATCCACTATTCGCATACCCTGACATAAAGCGGTTAATCTCAATTATAAACACGCACAATATTAGCTAAATTGGGAATTATATGAAAATTCTTATTATACTTTTTTAACTTAGTTTTCCAAAACAAAATTTGTCATGTCATAAAGAAACAGCAATTCCTATCTCGTTAAAAAATAGAAATTACTGTTAAATAAATATTTAATAAATATGAAATTGCTATTCAACTGCAAAGAAATACTGATAAATAGGTTGACCACCCTCATGATGTTCAACTTCCACACCTGGATATGTTTCTTCAATCCATTCACTTAGTTGTTCAGTGACATCTTGATTAGATTCTTCCCCACTAATCATAGTTAAAATTTCACTATCGTCAGTAAGTAATTTGTCTAGTAAACCTTTCACCGCTGTTAATTGATCAGCATCGCTTGTTACAATTTTATCTTCTGCTAGTCCCATAAATTCATCTTTTTTAATTTCGATACCATCAATTTTAGTATCACGGACTGCATAAGTGACTGAACCTGATTGGACTTCCTCAAGTGCTGTTTCCATATGATTTTTATTATCTTCAAGAGATAACTCTTCATCATATTGGAATAAAGCAGTAATACCTTGAGGTATCGATTTAGTTGGAATCACTACAGTATCAACATCAACGATACTTGCTGCTTGTTTACTTGCCATTAAAATATTTTTGTTATTAGGTAAGATAATTGCTCGCTTACATTCGGATTGCTCAATAACTTTAACAATATCCTCTGTTGAAGGATTCATTGTCTGTCCGCCACTAATGATGTGAGTTGCACCCATAGATTCAAACAATTCTGAAATACCGTCACCCATGGAAATTGTGATTACGGCTGTTTCCACAGTTTTAGGTTGATCTACTTTGCCTTTTTGTTCTTGTCCACTTTGTTCTTTGCGAATAACCTCTCTATGTTGCTCTCTCATATTTTCTACTTTAAGTTTAATTAATTCGCCATACTGTTGCCCATAATTAAATACATCACCAGGATGTTCTGTATGAACATGAACTTTTACGATTTCATCATCATTTATTACAAGTAATGAGTCACCAAATTCACTCATATCATTTCTAAATTCCTGCTCTTCAAATGGTTTTTTATTTTTACCAAAACGAACCATCATCTCTGTACAGTAACCATAAACAATATCTTCAGTATTGATTACACCGTGAAAATCATGGTCATCATTGACAAGTGATTCCGTATCTAATTTAGGAGCTTGAGCTTCTACTTTTTCTCCTTTTAGACCTTTAAGAAAACCTTCATATACGCATAATAATCCCTTACCACCACTGTCAACGACACCTACTTCTTTAAGCACTGACAATAAGTTAGGTGTATTGTCTAACGATTCCTTAGCAGCTTGTATAGTATGCTCCATAAGTTCAATACAATCTTCTGTGCTTTGAGCTTTATCAACTGATGCAGCAGCTGCATCTTTTGCGACAGTTAAAATTGTTCCTTCAACTGGTTTCATTACTGCTCTATATGCTGTTTCCACTCCTGCTTGAAAACTCTCAGCTAGTTGTTGTGCATTGATATCGTCATTATTTTCGATGTTTTTACAAAAACCTCTAAATAATTGAGAAAGAATAACGCCCGAATTACCACGTGCCCCCATAAGTAATCCTTTAGAGAACGTCTTTCCTAACTCACCAATATTTTGAGATAGATTATTTTCTACTTCCTCGCGTCCAGAAGTAATTGTTAGATTCATATTCGTCCCAGTATCTCCATCTGGTACAGGATAAACATTTAAAGAATCTACTAAATCTGCATTATTTGATAAATTTTGAGCCCCTTGTATAATCATATCGGCAAATAATTTACCATTTATTTTGCTAATCATTTCACGATGTCCTCCTAAACCTTTTTGCCTGTATCGTTTACACGTACACCTTGTACGAAAATATTAATAGAATTGACTTTAACATTAAGTGTTTTTTCGAGTGTATATTTAACTGTGGATTGAAGGTTACTAGCTACTTCAGAAATTTTCACTCCATAACTCACAATAATATACATATCTATATCAATCGTGCCATTTTCTTCTCTTACTTTGATGCCTTTAGCATAATTATCATGTCCTAGAATCTCAGCAATACCGTCCCTTACTTGTTGTCTAGAAGCCATACCGACTATGCCATAACTTTCAACGGCTTTACCACCTACTACAGATGCAATCACTTCATTTGAAATATCAATTTTGCCATAATCATTTGAAATTTCTAATGTCATTTTTGTTTCCTCCTGGAATTCTCATGGTTTATGTTAAAGGTGCTTAAGCTTTATCTTATTATTTTAAATTGTTTAATTCAAAATTTCTAAAAATTAGAGCAATTGTAAAAAATAACAATTACTAATCATTTCAATTTCGTTATTTTTCTACCTAAAATCTAATTCAATTGTATAATTTCAACTATTGCTTTACAGTATCATACTATATAACTCCACAGCTTACAATTATACCATAATTATGGCATATGTAGCGTATCGAATTTTAATTAGATTAAATATTTATTGCTCAATTACCCTTTATGTGTTATCTTATTAAAGTATGTAAGTAGTAATGTGTATTTATATTTATTAAAGGAGGTACTTTCATGGGTAAACAATGTTACGTAACAGGTCGTAAAGCTTCGACTGGTAATAATCGTTCACACGCTTTAAATGCGAACAAACGCAGATGGAACGCTAACCTTCAAAAAGTTAGAATCCTTGTAGACGGAAAACCTAAAAAAGTTTGGGTTTCTGCACGTGCTTTAAAATCTGGTAAAGTTACTAGAGTTTAATAAATATAATGCACTAAAAATGCCCTTATGTGGAGGAGCACATTTTTTAGACCTTAAAGGCTATTGGCCTCTAAGGTCTTTTTTATTGCTGTATTTTTAATCAGTACTTCTCATTTGTAAAACAGTTCCCTTTTCCACATTCACCTTAGCAACATTTGTTGTAACTTCATTTGAAATAGTTAATGTAGAACCCGATTCTAAATGCTCGTGACTCAAATTATATTTAAATCCTTCTAATGATATGATTACCTCATCGTTTAATGGAATAAATGAAATGTATGGATAGGTACTATCTTGGTTAACTTGATGTTCACCTTGACTTAGTAAAGTAATTTCATTTTGCACATCTATAATTTGAATATTGATATGACACTTTAAATATTCAGGCTTTTGTAAAATTTGAATTACTCCCATAAAATGATCTAATCTCCCGCCAGTTGCTCCGTAAATTGTAATTGACGAATATCCTTGTTCTACAGCCTTTTGCACGCCAAGTGCGAGATCAGTATCATCTTTTTCAGCTTTTACAGGATGAATATTTAATTGATCTTTTAATATAAGTCTTTCCTCTTCATTGACTGAGTCAAAGTCTCCTACAGAAAATACAGGCTCTATACCATTTTCAACAAGTATAAGCGCACCTCTATCAATACCGGCCCAGTGTGAATGTTGTTCCATCATAAATAAATGAGTGGGGAGTAATCGATTCGAACATAATAAATTAATTTTCATAATATATTAGCCTTTCAATGCATTTGTGACCTTTGCATAGTCGTCTTGTTTAAAGAAATAAGAACCTGTAACAAGCATTGTTGCGCCTTGCTCAACACAATATTTACTTGTTGAATCATTTATGCCTCCATCAACTTCAATATCGAATGTAAGATTATTCTCATGTTTAATTTGGTTGAGTTGTTCAATTTTGTTAATACATTGATCAATAAATGATTGTCCACCAAACCCTGGATTAACAGTCATAACTAAAACGTAATCAACAATACTTAACACAGGTAAAATAGACTCTACAGGCGTGCCTGGATTGATGACAACTCCGGCTTTCTTCTTATGTAATTTAATTTCTTCAATTGCACGGTGAATATGTGGAGTTGCTTCTACGTGAACTGAAATCATATCTGCGCCATGCTCAGCAAATAAATGTATATAGTTTTCAGGCTGTTCAATCATTAAATGTACATCAATTGGTAATTTAGAATAACTGCGTACTGCATCCAAAAGCGGTATACCTATAGAAATATTAGGTACAAACTTCCCATCCATAACATCGAAGTGTAAGCCATCAACATTCGCTTTCTCTAAATGATCTAATTCTTCTTTTAAATTTAAAAAATCAACTGATAAAAGTGAAGGTAAAACCTTAACCATTAATATCGTACCTTTCTATTAGAGATTTCATTAAATAACTGTAAATAATGCTCATATCTAAATTGAGCTATTTCTCCCTCATCAACTAACTGTTTAACGTTGCATTTAGGTTCTTTGATATGATTACAATTTCTGAATTTACACTCTTGTCCCGCATCCTTAATATCAACAAAATAATTTTTAAGTTCATCTTTTTCAATATGATCAAAGTCGAGTGCACTAAACCCTGGCGTATCAGCAATATAACCATAAGTTCTCTCATATAATTCTACATGTCTAGTCGTATGCTTACCTCTATTCAATGATTTCGAGATATCATTTGTTTCTAAATTTAACTCTGGGCGATAATGATTAAGAAAAGTAGTTTTACCTACACCTGATTGTCCGCTTAAAACAATCAAACCATTGTTCCATTCATTGACAATATCGACTCTATTATCGTCTTTACCAATAAACTGTGTACGGTATCCAATTTCTTGATATACATTTAGCATAGCTTGAATGTATTCACGGTCATCCTCTGTAGTTAAATCTTTCTTAGTAATCAGTATTCGAGGTTCTAAATCATAAGAATGTGCTATGACTAAGAAACGATCAAGTAATTGAGTTGAAAATTGAGGCTCAACAGCACTCATTACAATAACTAGCTCATCTATATTACTGACAGGTGGTCGCTTAAGTTCATTTTCTCTTTCGTGAACATGATGAATATAGCCCTCTTGTTCATTTTGAACTTCAAAATCTACGATATCTCCTACTACCGGAGAAAATTTTTTCTTTCTAAACAACCCTCGTGGCTTGGTGTCAAATCGAACACCATCAACATCTACTTGATAGACACCACTAATGAGTTTAACGATACGTCCAGTCTTCAAATCGACACCTCTCTAGATTCATTTTACTATTCATAGTATATCAAAATCATTGTAAATATAATACGTTTAACCTAGTTTCTTAATGGCATATAGTTCAATTAAATTAATCAAATTATCTTGTCACTTCTCTAAGCAAGTGATACGATTTTAACATCTGTCAAAAGGAGGGATAGTCATGCCTAATGAAAAATTAGATAGACACATTAATTTATTATTAGTAGTAGGAATTATGTTGGTAGCAGCTAACTTACGTGCTCCCATTACATCGGTTGGCGTGGCATTACCTTCTATTAAAGAAACATTACATACAACTAACAGTGCACTTAGTTTAATGACTGTAGTTCCTTTAATAGCATTTGGAATTGTATCATTTTTTGCTTCTAAAATAGGCAATACATTAGGTTTAGAACGAACAATATTCGGAGCTTTAATCTTTATATTTTTAGGTATCTTATTACGGTCAATAATTGGACTAAGTTGGCTATATATTGGTACAACACTTATTGGAATAGGTATTGCGTTCGGTAATGTATTAGCACCAGCTATAGTTAAAACACGGTTCCCACTTCATATTGGTATTATGACGGGGCTATATACCGTAGTAATGAATGTTGTAGGAAGTTTAAGTTCTTCAGTTATAAGTCCATTAACCTCACATTTCAACTATGCAATCGCATTAGGACTAATGTCTGTGATTACTTTATTTACTATCATTATATGGACTTTTCAACTAAAGCAACAACCACCTAGAGCTACCAACACTGTTCATAGTCAAATCAACATTTGGAAGTCTCTATTAGCTTGGCGAGTTACAATTTTTATGGGTGCACAATCTCTTATCTTTTATACAATTATTAATTGGTTACCAGAATTACTAACCGATCACGGCATATCTATACAAACCTCAGGTATCTATGTATCAATATTACAAATTGCTATTATACCTTTAACTTTCATCACACCTATTATTACTACAAAAATGAAATCACAAGTGCCATTAACTTTATTAACGAGCATTCTTTTTATGATAGGCGTACTTTGTTTAATATTTGTTAATTACAAATATGTATGGCTAGGCATCATCTTAATAGGTGTAGCAAGTGGTCTAGCATTTGGATTAGCTAACACATTATTCGTTGTTCGTACTGAAAGTGGACAAACTGCGGCTAAATTGTCAGGCATGGCACAATCTATTGGTTATTTACTTGCTGCGATTGGTCCATTCTTATTTGGAATTTTCCACGATTTAACACATAACTGGACACTATCACTTAGCGTGTTACTCGTTACGTCACTACTGATTCTTCTCTTCGGAACAAAAGCAGGTAGTCAAATAACTATTGAACAAACGAAAACAAAATAAAAAACTAACTAAGCAAAATGAGGCTGAGACATAATTCATTGTCTCAACCTCATTCAACATATTGGCAGTAGATGTCTGAATTGAAAGTGCGCTTATATCAAGCTTCTTTCAATCCTAGTCATCCTTGCCGAGGTGGGACGATGAAAATAATTTTGACAAATTATATTTTCTGTCCCACTCTCATTTCATATAATTATATTAATCATCATAGCCAACATCTTTATCGGCAACAATTTTATTATCAACACGTACAGTGTATCCCGCTGTTTTACCTTTTTCAATTTTTAAAGGTATGCTAATCGTTTTATCCTTAGAAATTTTATAAGTTTGTGATGCTGAATTTCCAGTGTTGTCTTTATCTCTGATAAAGACTTCTACTGTTTGACTCTTACCTTTACTTCCTGAGTAAGGCACCTTAACTGTTTCAGTTGTAGTTTTCACATCACTATCGTCGGTGTCGTCATCGCCCTCACCAGACTTGCCTTTTGAAACGGTTAAATTAATGACAGAGCCTTCATCTACTGATTTATTTTTTGGTGATTGAGAAATAATATTCCCTTTTTTAACTTTGTCATCATTTTCTTGAGTGGCTTGTACTCTAAATCCTTTAGATTCCAGCTCTTTTTTAGCTGATGAATAAGATTTATTTTCAAAATCACTCACATAAACTTGACGTACACCTAGTGACTCGTAGATTTTTATATGATGATCATTTAGAGCGACTTCACTATTTGCTTCTACACTTTGTTCGGAAATTAAACCTTTGTCTACTGAGCGACTATATGCTTGTTCAACATCAATATCTTTTAATCCTAAATCTTTTAGCTTCTTAACAGCTTCGTCTTTAGGCAGTCCCACAAGATTTGGCATTTTTACTTTTTGAGGACCCTTAGAAAGAATGATATCAATCGCTTCTCCCTCTTCTACACGTTCACCACTATTTGGTTCAGACTTGATGATTTGACTTTCAGGGTATTTATCACTGTATTTCCTGGATATATCGCCCATGGTCAAGTGATGATCTTTTAATATTTGCTCTGCTTCTTTTTCAGTTTTTCCTGATAAATCTGGCATTTCTTCATACTTACTGCCAAATACGCCCATGCCAATAAATCCAACTAATCCGGCTAACAACAACGCGAATATTAGAGATAGGACAATTATTTTCATCTTAGAGTGTTTCTTCTTAGGTGGTGGCGAATAGCGCCCCTCTAACGATTGAAATTCTTGCTGACGTACTGGTTCATTTACAATGGGTATTTGCATTGTTTTATTTAAATCATCATCGTTATGCGTACTATTCATCTTTTTATTGAGTTCATCTTTAGTAAGTGGAACTGTTTTAGTTTTATCTAATTCATATTTTTCCTCGTTCGCACGGTTCTCATGTAGAGCACTGGTTAAGTCATCACACATTTCTTGAACAGTATGATAACGATTATGTTTATCCTTTTCAGTGGCGCGTAACACAACATTGCTTAACGATTGTGGTACTTCTTCGCGTTTATCAGTAGTAATATTGGGTATTGAATCTTGAATATGTTTTATTGCAATACTAACTGCAGTTTCCCCATTAAATGGAGGTTCACCCACTAACATTTCATATAGCACAATACCAATTGAGTAAATATCTGTACCTTCATCAGTTGATTCACCTTTAGCCTGTTCTGGTGAAAGATACTGTACTGTTCCAAGCACGTGATTCGTTTGTGTTAAGGATGTTTCACTTAACGCTTTAGCTATACCAAAATCAAAGATTTTCAACGTTTTGTTTTTATCTATTAATACATTTTGTGGTTTAATGTCCCGATGCACAATTCTCATGTCATGTGCATGTTTAATACCACTTAAAATTTGCTCAGTAAATTTTATAGCTGTTTCTACACTTAAAGGGCCATGACTATGTATGTATTCAGCTAATGTTGGACCTTCAATATATTCCATCATTAGATAGAAACATTCGTCTTCTTCATCTACATCAATCATACTTACGATGTTTTCATGTGAAAGCTGAGATGAATTATGTACCTCTCGTTCAAAACGTTTTAAGGTTTCTTCCTTCTCACGGGGTGGAATTGAAATAGCTTTGATTGCGACTTTACGATTGAGTATTGTATCCTCTGCTAAATATACAATACTCATACCTCCGCCACCGAGTTTATCTATAACTTTGTAGCGTTCATTAACCATCTTTCCTATCATACTTTGTCACCTTCTATCGATGACAGTATGAAACTAACGTTATCTTGGGAGTCATGGGACATCGCTAAACGCATAAGACGTTCACAATGTGCTTCAATGGTGTCATCTTGATTGAGCTCCTCCTGAATTTCGTAATCTCTAACGTAATCCGTTAAGCCATCCGTATTTAACAATAAGAAGTCATAAAAGTTAATTCTTTTAACAAACAAATCAGGTGACACGCGTTTATCAGTGCCCATAACTTTAGTAATGATATTTCTTTGTGGATGATTAAAAGCTTCTTCTTTAGTAATTTGACCAGTTATAACAAGATGATTAACAAAGGAATGATCACTTGTAATTTGCTCTATTTGTCTCTGATTAATAACATAAGCGCGAGAATCTCCAACATTAGCTACAACAACTTGCTTGTCGTAAACAATTGCGCACACAAGAGTTGTACCCATACCATTATAATCTGGATTTTCTTGAGCGTAGTTATACAATTGAAAGTTAATATCTTTAATGTTTGAACGCAACCATGATTCAGCTTGATGGATTTCAATGAGGTTTTCATCTTCAAAACGTTTTTGAAGTTCATACGTAACGAATTGACTTGCTACTTCACCGGCTTTATGACCACCCATACCATCGCATAAAACTAACAGCTGCTGCTGAGTTTGGTTATAAAAAATACCGCCAGCATCTTCATTTTTATCTCTATGTTGCCCAGTATCCGTGAAAAATTGTGCGTTTAACATATGTCTTTACCTCGTTTCTACTTGTCGTTCCTTTGCTCTTAATTGACCACACGCTGCATCAATGTCTGATCCTTGTTCACGTCTTATTGTAGCATTGATTCCTAATCTCTTTAATTCTTTTTCAAATTTAAAAATATCATCTTTAGGAGTTTTAACATAATTACGTTCAGGTACATGGTTTACTGGAATTAGATTTACATGACAGTTTAGATTTTTAATTAAGTGTGCTAAGTCTCTTGCATGTTCAAGTTGGTCATTTACGCCACCGAAAAGACCATATTCAAATGTAACACGACGATTTGTTTGTTCTTGATAATATTTAATCGCTTCCATTAATTTTTCAACATTATAAGCACGGTTAATCGGCATCAAACGAGAACGAATTTCATCTTTAGCACCATGTAGACTTACTGCAAAATTAATTTGAATGTCTTCTTCAGCGAAATCATAAATTCTAGGAATTATACCGGAAGTGGACACTGTAATATGACGAGCCCCAATATTTAAGCTATTATCATCATTAACGATTCTTAAGAAATCCATCATCTCATCATAATTTTCAAATGGTTCCCCGATACCCATAATTACGATTTGAGATACACGCTCATCCGTTTCGTCTAAAGCTTTTTGAACTGTGAGTACTTGAGACACTATTTCTCCCGCTTCTAGATTTCGCTTTAAACCACCTAAAGTAGATGCACAGAATGTACAACCGATACGACAACCTACTTGTGTTGTGACACAAACTGAATTACCGTATTCATGTCTCATCAATACCGTTTCGATCGTGTAACCATCTTGCAATTCAAATAAAAATTTAATCGTTCCATCTTTACTTTCTTGCTTAACTACTGTCGTCAATGTAGTCATTGCAAAATTATCTTTTAAAACTTGACGTAATTCTTTAGAAAGATTCGTCATTTCATCAATACTATCCACTCGTTTTTGATATAACCATTCAAAAATTTGTTTGGCTCTAAATTTTTGTTGTCCGTGGTCAATTAACCATTGCTGCATTTCATCATAACGCAAAGAATAAATTGATTGTTTATCAAAATTAGGTAAGAACTTATTCTTTTTCTTTTTTTCTGCAGTAATCATTCTTAACTTTCCTTTCTTTTAATTTGAGTTATAAAGAATCCATCCGAGTCAAAATCTTGTGGCAATATTTGTAATGTCTTTACTTGCTTTCCAGTAACAGGGTGTTGGAAAGGCTCAAATTCAAACTCTTCATTTTGTTTTAAAAATGTATAAATTACATTCTCATTTTCCATTTGTTCTATTGTACATGTTGAATACGTAATCGTACCACCAGATTTAATGTTATGTTTAATATTCTCTAATATTTGTAGTTGTAAATCAACAAGTGATTGAATGCTATCTTGAGTCTGAGTATATTTTATTTCAGGTTTATGTCTTAACACACCTAAACCACTACAAGGTGCATCTACTAAAATTTTGTCATACATCTCTTTATAAGGTTCAGTTGCATCATGTTGGAAAGCATGAATATTATCAAGCTTTAACTTTTTAATATTATACTGGATAAGGTCAATTTTATGAAGATGAATATCTGTAGCGTCAACTTGCCCTTCAGGAGATAATATTTCCGCCATATGACAGGCTTTTCCTCCCGGAGCACTACATGCATCTAATACTTTATCATCTCTGCCTAATTTCATTATATGAGCTACCATCATCGAGCTCTTATCTTGAATAGATACATAACCATCTTTAAAGGCTCTAGAATTTACAATCGTTTGCCCACTCACGTGCAAACAAAAAGGTAAAATATCATCTTTTTCAACATTAAATCCTTCATTTTCCAATTTAGTAACGATGTCATCTACAGAACCACGAGAAATGTTAGCTCTCACTGTTGACTTTACAGGAGCTAATAATGACTGTGCAATTTCTTCTGTTTTTTCAAGGCCATGATGCGTTACCCAGTGATTAACTAGCCATTTAGGCAAGCTATACTCTATAGCGATTCGTTTCTTGTCATCTCTTATTTCTTGAAAATCAGGCAGGTCACTTCTCATTAGTGAACGTAAAATACCGTTGACAATATTTCCATTATGATGGCCACCTCTTTGTTTAGCAATATCAACTGCTTCATTGATAATGGCATGATCTGGTACTTTATCTAAATAAACATATTGATAAATACTCATCCATAAAAGCTGACGTACCCATCCTTTTATTTTCGTTTTTACAAAAGGTTTTAAAATATAATCCAAGGTGTATTTTCTTTTAATTGTTCCATAAACAAGCTCAGTGAATAAATTTCGATCAACATCAGCGATGATATTAGAAGATAAGACTTCATTAATTTTCAAATTACTATATGCGCCTTCATTTAAAATATGCTGGATAGTTTCGAAGGCATGGGCTCTGACAGTATTTATCATATTAATTGTTTCCCAACTAGTGACTCTTGAACGCCACTAAGATAATTAGCTACTAACATGCGTTTTTTCCCAGCAAGTTGCATATCCGTTAAAGCGATAGCATCGTTAGATCCTGTTCCAATAATGATAGCTTTTTTAGTAGTTTCAATAATTTTACCCGTATCTCCATTTTTACCTGTGATAACGTGAGCTGAGAATAATTTAAGGTTTTTGTCATCCATAGTTGTATATGCTACAGGCCATGGTGATAACCCACGTATATGATTATGAATATCTTGAGCACTTTGGTTCCAATTGATTCGTTCATCTTCTCTGCTAATGTTAGAAGCAAATGTCGCTTTTGCATCATCTTGAGGAATACTATCATTCGTTTCATTAATAATCGAAGGCATTGTTTCTCTAAGTAAATCAGCACCAAGGAAACTTAATTTATCATGCATTGTACCTACATTATCATCTTCCTCAATGTTAATTGCTTTCTGAGAAATAATATTACCAGCATCTAATTTTTTCACCATATACATTATCGTTATGCCTGTCTCTGCTTCGCCATCAATAATTGCTTGGTGAATGGGTGCGCCACCACGATATTTTGGTAGTAATGAAGCGTGTACATTAATTGCTCCTAAACGTGGGGCATTAAGTAAAGACTCAGGTAGTAATTGACCAAATGCAGCGGTAACAATTAAATCAGCATCTAACGTTAATAATTCTTCAAGTTCTGCTGAATCTTTAAGTTTTTCAGGCTGATAGATTTTAATGTCATGTTCAAGCGCTACTTTTTTTACAGGAGGTGGCGTCATAACTTTTTTACGACCAACTGGACGATCAGGTTGTGTCACCACTGCAATCACGTCGTGTTCTGCAATTAACATTTCTAGTACTTTAGTTGAAAAGTCAGGTGTACCCATAAATATAATTTTACTCATTTTCAAAATATGCCTCCACTTCATCTTCATTTAAAATACGATTTGCTTTCTCTGTAAAAAGGATACCATTTAAATGATCTACCATATGTAATATCATTCGAGCTACATCATCATACGCTGTCAATTCAACTTGATTTCCATTTACATCATTGCATTGTACAACAATCATTTTACTTCTAGTTACCTCACCAAAAATATTAGGTAAAGTAATCGAACCTTCAAGATCAGTAATTTCTTCATCAGAATGACTTTTAATGACTGGATTAATTAATTGAAGTAGTCCCTCGAGTTCCATATCGATTAATGCAACTCGTTGGTTCACCCCAATTTGTGGTGCACTAATTGCAGCAGCCTCTTCTGCATATAAAGTATCTTCTAAATCCTGTAATAATGATTTTAACTGGTCATCATATTGATTCACGGTCTTAATTTCTTTTTTTAAAATCGGATGTGTAGATTTAACCAATTTCTTTACTGTCATGCTAACGGCTCCTCTTTAAAATTCATCATATCATTATAACTTACTTAAATTGAAATTGCGACCTTTCTTAAAAGTAATTTTAATTATTTAATGTCTTGCAACTTTAGTCTGAATTTGATTTATGGGAAAGTAAAATAATTGATTTTAATCTATGAACTAATAAAATACTAAGTAAGGTAAGTTTATTAAAGACTTAAAAATCTGGACGGAGGTGAACATTATGGAAGTAAATAAGGTAATATATATTTTATTAGCTGTTTTTCTAGGAAGCTTTGGCATTCATAAATTTTACGCTGGTAAACCATTTCAAGGAATTATGCATATTTTATTCTGTTGGACAGCCATTCCTCATATTCTAGCTATCATCAGTGCAATTTTAACTTTATTCAGACCAGCTGACGAATATGGTAATGTAACAATGTAAATATAAAAGTTTATAGTTGGTTACACAACTGCTTCTAAAATATTTTAAAAAGGCAATTTCTGTATGATTAAAACAGAAATTGCCTTTTTGCATTTATCTTATTTAAGCTCATATGATAGTATCACATCATCATTTGTGGGTTGATATCAATTTTAAGTGCTAATTTTTCTTTTACATACTGGTCATGATAATAATCATCTAAATATTGAAGTGCCTGATGTAATTGTGGTTCACTTTTATATTTTACTAAGATTTGGAAACGATATTCATTATTTATCCTTGATAAGGCTGCGGGCGATGGCCCTAGAACTAAAGCTTTCTCACTTAAATGCTGCAATAATATTTGATGAATGTGTTTTGACGCTTCCATCACTTTTTTCATATCTTTATGTGAAATTGTAAAATTAATTAAGAAATAATAAGGTGGATATTTCCCTAGTTTACGAAAGTTCATTTCTTTTTGATAGAACGTGAGATAATCATTTAGTTTTACATCTTCAATAGCATAATGTTCCGGATTATACGTTTGTATAATGACTTGACCTTCCTTTTCATGACGACCAGCACGACCAGAAACTTGAGTCAATAATTGATATGTTCGTTCACTTGCTCTAAAATCAGGCAAATTAAGCATGGTGTCAGCATTTAAGACACCAACTAATGTGATATTAGGATAATCTAAACCTTTCGCAATCATTTGCGTACCTAGGAGAATATCACCTTTACCCGCTTCAAAGTCATTTAGTAACTTTTCATGTGCACCCTTTTTAGATGTGGTATCAACATCCATTCGTATAATTCTTGATTCTGGAAATTCCTGTTGCAACAATTCCTCAACACGTTGCGTTCCAGTACCTACTTGTCTAATATGATCACTTTCGCAATTTGGGCATAAATTAGGTGGTGTTTCTTGATAACCACAATAATGACATTTCAGTTGATCAGTCGTTTTATGATATGTCAATGAAATATCACAATTAGGACATTGCGGAACATATCCACAATCTCTACATAACATAAATGAAGCATAGCCTCTTCTATTTAAGAAAAGTACGATTTGTTCTTGTTTATCTAAGCATTGTTGAATCGCTTCTTTAAGCGAATTAGAGAACATAGAGCGATTTCCTTCACTTAACTCTTCACGCATATCTACAATATTAATATGAGGTAATGCCTGTTGATTCACTCTATGTGGTAAGGATAGTAATTCGTAAACATCTTTCTCCGCTCTCGCATATGTTTCTAAACTTGGTGTCGCGCTTCCGAGTATGACAGGACATTGATGATATTGACTACGCCATTGTGCGATATCTCTCGCATGATATCTTGGATAATCTTCCTGTTTATATGTAGATTCATGTTCCTCATCGATAATAATAATTCCTAATTTTTTAAAAGGTGCAAACACACTCGAACGTGCACCTACACTTACACGCGCACGACCGTCACGGATTTTTTGCCATTCATCATAGCGTTCACCATTAGATAAACCTGAATGAAGTACAGCAACATCATCTCCAAAACGACGTTTGAACCTTAAAACCATTTGAGGTGTAAGGGCAATTTCTGGTACAAGCATCATCGCCTCTTTACCTTTATTTAAAACGGCTTCTATTGTTTGTAGATAAACTTCGGTTTTGCCAGAACCTGTCACACCATGTAGTAAAAAGGTTCTAGATTCATTGTGATCAATTTTATTTTTAACTGCTTCATAAGCCTGTTGTTGTTCAGTTGTAAGTTGACGTTTATCTTCTTGTTCAAATATGCGGTTAGCAAATGGATCACGATTAACCTCAGCATCATATTTTTCAACGTAGCCCTTTTTAATTAAAGAATCTAAACTAGACTTAGAGAATCCAATATCTTCTATTTCTTTTAAAAATATAGTGCGATGCGATTCCTCTAATAAAAAAGCGTATAAATCATATTGTTTCGCGTACTTTTCAAGTCGAGCTAAAACATCATCTCCATTGAATTCTTCTCTTACAGCAATCGCTCTTTGTGTTTTCTTCTTAATATTTTGAGTCAATAAAGTGACTTCTTGTACAAGTCCCTCTTTCATTAAAGAGAGCAGGTCATCTAAATCATTATTGTGTTGCGCATCTTTATATAAATAGTGACCATCTTTATTAAATTTCTTTAAAATTGCTTCAGGTAGGTCATCCCCCTTAATTATTTCAAAAGCTTTATTATATTTTGCTTTTATTGCACTCGGCAGCATAGCCTCAAGCACAGAAATACGTTTAGTAACGTGATAATGACTCATCCATTCACTTAATTGAACAAGTTCTGTAGTAAGCTCTGGTTGAATATCTTGAACTTCTTTAATCGCTTTAAGCTTGGAGATGTTAACATCTTCATCAGGTTCATCTTGAATGTCCATCACATAGCCTTGGATAGTACGAGGTCCAAAAGGAACAATCACACGCACTCCAACTTGAACGACACTTTCTAAATGAGTCGGGACAATATAATCGAATTTAAAATCAACACTTTTAGATGGTATATCAACAATTACTTTTGCAATCATTGTTGCCACCTAGTTTCTAATTCATCTAAAATTTGTTTAGCTAATTCTACTTTTTTGCCCTTCTTTATATTGACCATATCTTTATTCTTAAAATGCATCGTCAATTCATTATCATCAGAACTAAATCCTATAGATTGATCACCTACATTATTTGAAATAATGACATCAGCATTTTTACGAGCTAATTTATCTTGCGCATACGCTTCAATATTTTGAGTTTCAGCAGCGAAGCCAACTAAATATTGATGCTTTTTGTTGTCACCTAAATACTTTAAGATATCAGTTGTACGCTTGAATGTGACAGATAAGTCTCCTTCACGTTTCTTCATTTTATGATCTAGCACTTCTGAAGGTGTATAGTCTGAAACAGCAGCCGCTTTAAAAATAATATCTTGCGCATTATATCTTTCTTTTACAGCATTGAACATGTCCTCAGCACTTTGAACATGTATCACATTGATGCCCTTAGGATCTGTTAATTGCGTAGGCCCTGTTACTAATGTTACTTCAGCCCCCTTCTCTCTAAGAGCTTCAGCTATCGCAAAGCCCATTTTACCTGAAGAACGATTTGTAACATATCTCACCGGATCAATGACTTCAACTGTAGGCCCTGCAGTTACTAGAGCTCTCTTCCCTGAAAATGAACTATCAGTCGAAACTGCATCATTATTGAAAAATTGGTTCATTACAGACACAATTTGCAACGGTTCTTCCATTCGTCCTTTTGCTACATAACCACAAGCTAAATACCCGTCACCAGGTTCAATGAAATGATAGCCATCTCCTTTTAGAACTTCAATATTACGTTGAGTACGAGGATTTTCAAACATATGCACATTCATTGCTGGCGCAACAAACTTTGGCGTTTCAGTAGCAAGTAACGTTGATGTAATCATATCGTCAGCGATACCTACACTTAACTTCGCAATTGTATTAGCTGTAGCTGGCGCTATAACAATTGCGTCTGCCCAATCGCCTAAAGATACATGTTGAATTTCTTCTGGTGTTTCTTCTTTAAAAGTATTGGTATAAACTGGATTTCTGCTAATAGCTTGAAATGAGAGTGGTGTAACAAACTCTTGTGCATGGTTAGAAAGCATTACTCTAACTTCATAACCTGCTTGAGTTAACTTACTCGTTAAATCTATCGCTTTATATGCTGCAATGCCTCCAGTTACAGCTAATAAAATGTGTTTCATTATATAATCTCCTTGATACTTAACTTAAAATATTCATTTAGACAGTTAAAATGTTCAATTCCTATGCATAATTAGAGCATGAACCATGTTCTTCATATTTAATTTTATTATACACAAATAAGTTTAATAATTAAAAAAACACACCTTAATCATTATGGATCACACATCTAAAATATGTGTCCTTAATAAGGTGTGTCAAAGTTATAGACTAAAGTAAAAATATTAACCTAAGTATTCTTCAGGAATTACTGGTTCAATTTTACCATCAGCAATTTCTTCTAAAGCTCTACCGACTGGTTTAGCTGAATGATAATTTTCTATAAGTGCTGTTTCATGTTTTTCATCTAACTCGCGTGCTCTTTTCGCAGCAGTTGTAGCGATAAGATATTTAGAATTAATTTTTGCAGTAAGTTGGTTTAACGGTGGATTTAACATTATTTTTTTGCCTCCAATAACATTTTTCTATATTTAGCTTCGATGCGCTCTCTTTTTAAATGTTCAGCTTCTACTATAGACTGAATTCGATTTTTAGCAAGTTCAACTTCATCATTTACGACCACATAATCATATAGATTCATCATTTCAACTTCTTTACGTGCTTCATTCACACGACTTTGAATTTTCTCATCTGATTCAGTGCCTCTGCCAACTAAGCGCTCTCTTAAGTCGTCAAGACTTGGTGGCGCAAGGAAGATAAACAATGCATCAGGAAATTTTTTTCTTACTTGTTTTGCGCCTTCAACTTCAATTTCCAAGAAAACATCGTAACCTTGATCCATAGTATCTTTAACATATTGAACTGGCGTACCATAATAATTGCCTACATATTCCGCATATTCAATAAATTGATCGTCCTTAATTAATTCTTCAAACTGCTCTTTCGTTTTGAAAAAGTAATCTACACCATCCACTTCACCTTCGCGCATGTTACGAGTAGTCATTGATATAGAGTACTTATATGAAGTAGTGGGATCATCAAAAATCTGTTTTCTTACAGTTCCTTTGCCGACACCAGAAGGACCTGAAAGAACAATTAGCAATCCTTTTTCATTATCCATGCCTTACGACCTCTCTAAGCTATTCTTCTATTATTTAAATATAATATCATACCAAACTAAAGAATGTATAGGAGTACTTTTATCAGATTGATAAATAGTACTCCTTAATGCATTAACTTCAGTTTGATTATTTCACTAATGTTATTCACCATTCTATATTTTATAAAACTAAAACGATGACCGTTTAGATAACGCATGTTACAATATGATGAATGAAAAATTTTAAGGTGGCAGATAAATATGGCATATGATGGCTTATTTACTAAAAAGATGGTTGAATCATTACAAAATTTAGTTTCAGGTCGTATTCACAAGATAAATCAACCTGAAAACGATACTATTATTATGGTAGTACGACAAAATCGTAAAAATCATCAATTATTGTTATCTATTCATCCTAGCTTTTCAAGATTACAAATTACAGATAAAAAATATGATAATCCATTTAATCCACCTATGTTCGCACGTGTTTTTCGTAAGCATTTAGAAGGTGGATTTATAGAAAATATACGTCAAGTTGGCAATGATCGTCGTGTTGAAATTGATATTAAAAGTAAAGATGAAATCGGCGACACAATGCATCGTACTATTATATTAGAAATTATGGGGAAACATAGTAACCTTATTCTTGTAGATGAAAATCGCAAAATTATTGAAGGATTTAAGCATTTAACCCCCAATACTAACCAATATCGTACTGTAATGCCTGGCTTTGAATATGAAGCGCCTCCAAGTCAAAATAAGTTAAATCCTTATGAAATTTCTGGACAAGAAGCATTGAAATATATTGATTTCAATGCAGGCAAAATTTCTAAACAATTATTAAACTCATTTGAAGGGTTTAGCCCACTTATTACAAATGAAATAGTTAGTCGTCGACAATTTATGACACAAGATACGCTACCAGAAGCATACGATGAAGTGATGGCTGAAACTACATTAACCCCGACTCCTGTTTTTCATAAAAATCATGAGACTGGCAAGGAAGATTTCTATTTTATGAAATTAAATCAGTTTTATGATGATGTCGTAGAGTATGACTCACTTAACGATTTACTCGATCGTTATTATGATGCTCGTGGGGAACGAGAACGTGTTAAACAACGTGCAAATGATTTAGTCAGATTTGTACAACAACAATTGCAAAAACAACAAAATAAATTGAGTAAGTTAATTGATGAGTATGAGAGTGCTAAAGATAAAGAAACACAACAACTTTATGGTGAATTAATTACTGCAAACATTTACAGAATCAAGCAAGGTGATGAATCGGTAACGGCACTAAATTATTATACCGGCGAAGAAGTAAATATACCGCTCAATCCAACTAAATCCCCTTCAGTAAATGCTCAATACTATTATAAGCAGTATAACCGACTTAAAACACGTGAACATGAATTAGATCATCAAATTCAGTTAACGAAAGAAAATATTGATTACTTTTCAAATATCGAGCAACAATTAGAACATATCACCGTTGATGACATAGATGATATCCGCGACGAATTAGCTGACCAAGGTTTTATGAAACAGCGTAAAAATACTAAAAAGAAAAAGAATGCTCAAATTCAATTACAAACATATCGTTCAAGCGATGGTGACACCATCTTAGTCGGTAAAAATAATAAGCAAAATGATTACTTAACAAATAAAAAAGCACAAAAGTCTCATATTTGGTTCCATACTAAAGATATCCCAGGTTCGCATGTCGTTATTTTAAATGATAGTCCTAGTGATGAAACAATTAAAGAGGCTGCAATGTTAGCTGGTTACTTTTCTAAAGCAGGAAATTCTGGTCAAATTCCGGTTGATTATACAGAAATTAGAAATGTTCACAAACCATCTGGCGCAAAACCTGGCTTTGTAACTTATGACAATCAAAAAACATTATATGCAACACCAGACTATGATAAAATCCAACAAATGAAAGAATCTTAATATAAATAAATTCCGTGCGATAAACTGGATAAGTTATCGTACGGAATTTTTAATCATTCTCATCCTTATTCTGGTAGAGCAAGTTGGAAACTAACCCCAAACTTATCTTGAACCCAAGCAAACTCTCTAAAAGGTGGCATTTCAGTTTTAGGCATAAGAATAGCGCCTTCTTTTTTCAAGCCACTAAATAAGCGTTCCATTTCCATAGCATCTTTAACAGTGACATATAATGACATAGCAGGATTCATAGGCAATTCTTCACCATTATTCGCATCAATCGCCATAAATACTTGACCATTTAAAGTAAAGATAGAGTGTTGTACTGTTCCTGGAGTGCCAGGTCCATCTTCATCATATTTAACCATCGTCAATATTTCACTATCTTCGAATAGACTTGTATATAAATTAATTGCTTCTTCAGCTTGGTCATTGAACATAAGAAATGTTGTAATTTTAGGTATTTCCACTTTATATCTCCCCTAGTTTTTAAATTTTAATTACTTTACCAATTTAAGTATCTCGTATATCATTTTAACATGATAACTATTAGATTGTAGAATCTCACGATACAGATGAAACAAAACTATGGCTTCATTTTTTTTATGTTTATAAGATAGCTTACCCTAATCTTATTGTCACATAACAATTTAAATAAAGCTTTTTACTATATAGGGAGGTATGGCTAAAAATGATAATTCATTATGGTCTTCCAATTTTAATTTTATTAGTTGTTTTACTTATCGGTTGGTTACTCACTAAAGTATTTATCCGTTAATAAAAAAGAGCCAAAGACATGAAATTTCATGTACTTTGGCTTTAAATATTTTCAGATTTAATTTTCGATTATAATTGTCCTTTATGACGTAAACTTTCTTTAGCTCTTTTAAATATATCACCAGAATGTGTGAATGCATCATCATCTATTGATTCTGAGAAATCTCGAACACTTTCGTCAATGCTTTTTAAGTTTTTTGGGGCTTTGTAATCATCTTGTCTTTTTAGAAAATCATTACAATGCTTCATCGTAACATAAAGATAATTATTTTCATCTCTTTGAGTCATTCACGTTCCCCCTTCATAAACTTATCTTATGACAAGTTATCTCTCCAATCAACTAAAGTCTGAATATCATCTTCAGAAATTTTTCCTTCTTCTCTCGCTACTTCAATTAATTCATTATAATTACTTAAAGTATAGAAAGGAATTCCCGCTTCTTTGAATGTAACCTCTGCTTTATTCAAACCATACGTGAAAATAGCTACTACGCCAAGCACATCAGCACCAGCCTCTTTTAAAGCCTCTACAGCTGTTACTGAAGAACCACCAGTAGAAATTAAATCTTCAATCACTACAACTTTTTTACCTTCGCTTTTAGCGCCTTCAATTTGATTTTGTTTACCATGGCTTTTACTTTTAGAGCGAACGTAGTTCATTGGTAGTTCCATCTTTTCAGAAATAAAAGCAGCATGAGGTATACCTGCAGTTGCAGTACCAGACACTATTTCTACTTCTGAAAAGTGTTCATTTATTAATCGTGCTAAACCATCCCTAATTGCATTGCGTACTAAAGGATAACCAAGTGTGACACGATTATCACAATAAATTGGAGATTTAATCCCAGAACTCCAAGTGTATAAATCATTCGGAGACAATGAGACTGCCTCAATATCTAATAAAGCTTTTGCAATTTCTTTAGCCATTAACCTAACCAACTTTCTTTGATATTTTGATAGCTCTCTACAGGACGATCACTTTGCGTAATGGGTCTCCCTACTACTATATGTGTAGAACCTAAGCTTTGAGCTTCTTCGGGCGTGGTAATACGTTGTTGATCATTTTGAGCAGCACCCTTAGGTCTAATTCCGGGAGTGACTTTCATAAATTCAGGGCCTAATTCCTGAGAAATTAATTCAGCTTCTAGCGGTGAACATACTACACCGTCTAAACCAGCTTTATGAGTAAGACGAGCATAATTTAGTACCGCTTCATCAATAGTAGTTTGAATATTTTGCTCTTCATGCAACTGTTGTTCAGTAGTAGAAGTAAGTTGTGTTACAGCAATTATTTTAGTATGAGGATTAATTTTTCTTAAACCTTTTTTAGCCTCTTCCATCATCTTCACACCGCCAGCAGCATGAACATTTACTAAATCAACATCTAATCGTGCTAATCCTTCCATAGCTTTGCTTACGGTATTCGGAATATCATGCAATTTTAAATCTAAGAAGATATCGTGACCTCTCTTTTTTAGAGATTGGATAAGTCCAGGCCCCGTTTGGTAAAACAATTCCATACCAACTTTGACACATAATGGTTCATCAAATTGATCTAAAAAGGCATTTACTTCTTCTGCAGATTTAAAATCTAATGCAATGATTGGTAAATTTCTCATTTAAATACTCCTTCAATCATTCATTCTTTTAATTACATATTTCTCATTGTGAAAGTCATACTTTCAATTACGTTAGTCAATGCACTTGCAGTATCAAGTGATGTGAGACATGGCACACCATTTTCTACAGTTGTACGACGGATTTGGAAACCATCACGTTCAACCTCTTTACCTTTAGTCATTGTATTAATAACGATTTGTACTTCACCATTTTGAATACGAGTAAGTAAATCATCTTCGCCACCAATTTTTCCTACAACTTCAACAGGTATTTGGTTGTCTTCAAGTTTTTCAGCTGTACCTTTAGTAGCTAAAATTTTATAACCCACTTCATTTAAGCGATGTGCTATTTTTACGATTTCGTCTTTATCTTTATCGCTAACAGTCATTAAGACTGTGCCATGGTCTTTGACTTCTACACCACTACCTGTTAGTCCTTTGTAAAGCGCCTTTTCAAGAGTAAGATCTTTACCCATAACTTCACCAGTTGATTTCATCTCAGGTCCAAGCGTGATGTCTACATTTTTCAATTTATTAAAGCTAAATACTGGAGCTTTAACAAATACACCCTCTGAGTATGGTTGAATTCCTTGATGATATCCTATATCAGCTAATTTATGTCCCATAATAGAACACATAGCAAGCTGTGCCATTTGAATGTCAGTAATTTTACTTAAGAATGGGACCGTACGACTTGAACGTGGATTAACCTCTAACACATAAACACCATCATGAGCGATGACAAATTGAATGTTGATTAAGCCAATAATATTTAATCCTTTAGCTAGTTTAATTGTATAATCCTCGAGCGTATCAATCTCTTCTTGCGTTAACGTTTGTGGTGGGTATACTGCAATCGAGTCACCACTATGCACACCAGCACGTTCAATATGTTCCATAATACCAGGAATAATAACTGTATCTCCGTCACAAATAGCATCCACTTCAATTTCTTTACCTGTTAAGTAACGGTCAACAAGTACTGGATGTTCAGGGCTTGCTTTAACTGCTTGTGTCATATAATTTTCTAATTCTTGATCATTATCTACAATTTCCATAGCACGGCCACCTAACACGTATGAAGGACGTACGACAACTGGATAACCGATTTCACGCGCATTTTCAAGTGCCTCTTTAGGAGATGTAGATGTCTTACCTTGAGGTTGCGGTACTTCAATCTGACGTAATAGCGCTTCAAATTCTTTTCTATCTTCAGCGCGATTTAAATCTTCTAAAGAAGTTCCCATGATTTGAACACCATGTTTAGCAAGTTTATCAGCTAAGTTGATAGCAGTTTGCCCACCAAATTGAACGACAACACCTTTAGGTTGTTCTAAATTGATGATATTCATGACATCTTCTTCAGTTAATGGTTCGAAGTATAATTTATCAGATATTGAAAAATCAGTAGACACTGTCTCTGGATTATTATTGACAATAATAGCTTCATAACCCGCATCTTGAATAGCCCATACAGCGTGTACAGTAGCATAATCAAATTCTACACCTTGACCAATGCGAATAGGTCCTGAACCTAATACGAGGATTTTTTCTTTATCTGTTACGATTGATTCATTTTCAGATTCATACGTACCATAATAGTAAGGAGTCGTAGATTCGAATTCCGCAGCACATGTATCTACCATTTTATATACCGGTTTTACATCATTTTTAACTCGTAATTGATAAACGTCGTCTTCATTCATGTCCCAACGATGTGCGATGACTTTATCGCTAAATCCATAATCTTTAGCATATTTAAGGTATTCCAAATCACCTTGATGTTCTTTTAATTCGTGTTCTATGTTGATAATGTTTTGGAATTTATTTAAGAAGAAATAATCAATTTTCGTCATTTTATGGATTTCCTCTAAAGTTGTACCTCGACGAATAGCTTCTCCTATGAAGAATAGTCGTTCATCATCTTGATGACCAATACGTTCCTTAATGTAGTCTAAATCAAAGCTTTCACCATTTGGTAAACCTAAGTGATGCACGCCATACTCGAGTGAACGAATCGCCTTGAGTAGTGATTCCTCGTAAGTACGGCCAATAGCCATGACTTCTCCAGTTGCTTTCATTTGCGTACCTAGTTCACGTTCACCTTTTTCAAATTTATCAAATGGGAAACGAGGTATTTTAGAAATCACATAATCCAATGTTGGTTCGAAAGCAGCATAAGATGTTCCGGTAATAGGATTTAACATTTCATCTAATGTTAAACCTACTGCAATTTTCGCTGCTAATTTAGCAATTGGGTAACCTGTAGCTTTAGAAGCTAAAGCTGATGAACGAGACACTCGAGGATTCACTTCAATGATGTAATAATTAAGAGAATGTGGATCTAAGGCAAGTTGTACGTTACATCCACCTTCGATACCTAATGCTCTAATTACTTTTAATGACACATCACGTAACATTTGATATTCAACATCTGACAATGTTTGGCTTGGAGCTACGACAATTGAATCCCCTGTATGTATACCTACTGGGTCGATATTTTCCATGTTACATACAACAATGGCATTATCATTTTTATCACGCATGACTTCATACTCAATTTCTTTATAGCCTGCTATAGATTTTTCGATTAAACACTGTGTAGCCGGACTATAGTGCAATCCATTACTTACGATTTCTTTTAAATCGTCATCATTGTAACAGATTCCACCTCCAGTACCACCCATAGTGAAGGCTGGTCGTACGATAAGTGGATATCCCACTTGTTCTTTAAATTCAAAGGCTTGCTCTACTGTATTAACAATGTCACTTTCAGGCACAGGTACATTTAAATCATTCATAAGTGTTCTAAACATTTCACGGTCTTCAGCTTGTTGAATGGATTCTAACTCAGTCCCTAAAAGTTTTACATTATTAGCAGCGAGTACACCACTATCATGGAGTTGAATTGCCATGTTTAAACCAGTTTGTCCACCTAATGTAGGCAACAATGCATCTGGTTGCTCTTTACGTATAATGCGAGCAATAAAGTCATGAGTTAATGGCTCAATATAGACTTTATCAGCGATTTCTTTGTCAGTCATAATTGTCGCAGGGTTTGAGTTTACTAATATTACTCTATATCCCTCTTCTTTTAGAGCAAGACATGCTTGCGTACCTGCATAGTCAAATTCTGCAGCTTGACCTATAATAATTGGTCCTGAACCTACTACTAAAATTGTTTGAATATCGTCGCGTTTAGGCATTAAAATGACGCTCCTTTTCTTTGAACTCATTCATCATCGTTATAAACTCATCGAATAAATAGTTTGAATCACTTGGGCCTGGTCTTGCTTCAGGATGATATTGAACAGAGAAGGCAGGTAATTGTTTATGTCTTAAACCTTCAACTGTACCATCATTAAGCGCAATGTGTGTCACTTCTAAATCAGTATCTTTAAGTGAATCACGATCAATTGAATAACCATGATTTTGACTGGTGATGTCTACTTTACCTGTTCTTAAATCCTTTACAGGGTGATTAGCACCACGATGTCCGAATTTCATTTTGAAAGAAGTGGCACCTTGAGATAAAGCGAAAAGTTGATGTCCTAAGCAAATGCCGAAGAAAGGTATTTTACCTAAGATACCATTGATCATTTCGATAGCAACTTCATCTGGATCTCCAGGGCCGTTAGATAACATCACTCCGTCCGGTGACATGCCTAAAATTTCTTCTGCTGTTGTATTGTATGGTACAACGGTTACATTACAACCGCGTGAATTAAGTTCACGAACAATGTTTTGTTTCTTCCCGAAGTCGAGTAAAACAACACTTAAATCTGAACCTGTAGATACATACGGTGTTTTTGTAGAAACTGTTTGAACTTCATCTCTTGGCAATTCAGCAGTTTTTAATTGTTCTGCAAGCGCTTGAATGTCATCTTTATTATCTGTAAATCCAGCTCTTAACACACCGTGTTGGCGAATCTTACGTGTGATACTTCTAGTATCCACGCCAGAAATACCTGGGATATGATATTGAACAAGTACTTCGTGTAATGTTTTTTGGTGTCTAAAGTTACTAGGATGTGTGCTTGCCTCTTTCACAACTACACCATTCAATGTCGGTGTTAATGATTCAAAATCATCACGATTAATACCATAATTTCCAATTAATGGATAAGTAAATGTAATGATTTGACCTGTATATGAGGGGTCAGAAATAGTTTCCTGATACCCCGTCATTGCAGTATTAAATACGATTTCGCCTATTGAAAGATCATCAGAACCTAAGCGATATCCTTCATAATAAGAGCCATCTTCCAGTACAAGATAACGTTTTTCAAGCATCTATTTTTCCTCCTCAAATACTACTTCGCCTTTAACCATTGTTAAAATCGGATTACCATAAACTTTTTCACCGATAAATGGTGTATTGTCGGCCTTAGATAAGAAATCTTCACTTCTGATTTCTTTATCATTATTTAAATCAATAATTGTTAAATCAGCATAACTATCTTTATGCAATTTACCATAATTTAAATTAAAGATTGTTGCAGGTTTAATAGTGAAATAATCCACTAACTGTTGAAGTGACCAATTACCTCTTCTTACAAAATGAGTGTAAAGTAATGGGAAAGCTGTCTCACTACCTACAATACCGAATGGTGCTTGAGTCATTGGTTGATCTTTTTCTTCTTTCGCATGTGGTGCGTGGTCAGTGGCGATACAATCAATCGTTCCATCTAATAAACCTTCTAATAACGCCTCTCTATCCTCTTTACTTCTTAATGGCGGATTCATTTTATAATTGGCATCATCACCTGGTACATCATTTTCAGTTAAAAGTAAGTGATGCGGTGTTACTTCTGCAGTAACGTGAATGCCCGCTTTCTTAGCGTCTCTAATTACACGTACACTTTCTTTAGTAGAAACGTGACATACATGATAATGACATCCTGTAGCTTCAGCTAGTAAGACATCTCTAGCAATTTGTACTGATTCGGCAATATTTGGAATACCTGGAATACCTAGTTCTTCACTACGTTTACCTTTATGCATTGCGCCACCATAAATCAAGCTATTATCTTCGCAATGTGCTACGATTGGTTTCTTAACACGAGCTGCTTGTTTCATAGCTGCATACATCATACTGGCTTGTTGAACTCCTACGCCATCATCTGTAAATGCAAATACCCCTTCTAATGCTAACTCTTTGAAATCAACAAGTTCTTTTCCTGCTTGTCTTTTAGTGATAGATGCGTAAGGTAATACACGTACTTTAGCTGTTTCTGAAATTCTTTGTCTTAATTCTCTAACATGTTCAACTAAATCTGGTACTGGTCTAGTATTAGGCATTGGGCATACAGTAGTGAAACCACCTCTTGCAGCTGCTTTCGTACCAGTTTCAATTGTTTCTTTATGTTCCCCACCGGGTTCACGTAAATGCACGTGGACATCAACAAATCCTGGTGCGATTAAATTACCTTTAGCATCGATAACTTCAATATTTGGTGATGAAGAATTGATTTTACTACTAATTGTTTTAATACGTTTACCATCAATTAAAATCTCAGTATCTTTTAAAATTCCGTTTCTTAAAATCTTTCCATTTTTGATTAATTTCATTTTTAAAATAACCCCTTCCTATTTTAAAAGCGCGCTTATAACTGCCATTCTTAAATACATCCCATTTTCCATTTGTTTAAAAATGCGTGATTTTGGTGCTTCTACTAAATCACTTTTAATTTCGACACCTCGATTGACTGGAGCAGGATGCATGACAATGGCTTCATCTTTTAATTTATCATATCTTGACTGAGTTAACCCATATTGTTGATGATATTCCTCTGCTGCAAAATTAGCTTCACCAGCTATACCATGTCTTTCATGTTGAACTCTTAACAACATTACAATATCGACTTGATCAATCACATCATCTATATTAACGTATGGCGCCTCTAATGTCTCATCTACCCATTCTTTAGGACTTGAGAACATTACATTTGCACCTAGCGCTCTCAAACTATGATAATTACTTCTAGCTACTCGAGAGTTTTTAATATCACCGCAAATCAATATGTTTAATCCATCAAATGATCCATACTCTTCATATATAGTCATTATATCTAGTAAACTTTGCGTAGGATGTTGACCGCTTCCATCTCCTGCGTTTGCAATAGGTATATTGATGTTTTCTAATTCTTCGTAATATGCATTTTGAGAGTGACGAATAACTAATAAATTAACACCAATACTTTCTAATGTTTTACAAGTGTCATATAAAGACTCCCCTTTTTTAACTGAAGAGGTACTCGTTTCAAAGCTCACTTGTTTTAGCCCTAATTTGAGTTCAGCTACTTCAAAACTACACTTTGTTCTTGTTGAATTTTCAAAGAATAAGTTCGTTACATACGTATCATCAAATTGAGGTAAAGCTCTTTCACCTGATTTATATTGGCTTGCAGTTATAACTAAATCATATATTTCGTCAGTTGATAGATGTTCCATAGATAATAAATTTTTCATATAGCGCCCTCCTAATGGATTAAATCTTAATTTTCTTCTTTTTTATCTTTTGGCAAAATTAAATTTAAAATAATTCCAGAAAGTGCGGATAATGCCATACCTTCAATTTGTAAATTAATTCCAATACCTTTTAAATTGATAAGTAAATTACCAATACCTACTACAAGTATTACTGAAGCAATCACTAAGTTACGGTTACTTGAAAAATCTACATTACTTTCCACTATCATACGCAAACCACTCGCCGCAATGATACCAAATAATAGTATAGAAACACCGCCCATGACAGGAGTAGGTATCGATGAAATCAATGCAGTAAATTTACCTATGAAAGCTAGAATGATTGCGATGACTGCTGCCCCACCAATTACGTAAATACTATATATTTTAGTAATCGCTAGTACGCCTATATTTTCACCATAGGTTGTACTTGGAGGCCCACCGATAATGCTCGCAAACATTGTAGAGACCCCATCTCCAATAATTGATTTATCTAATCCTGGATCTTTAAAGAAATTGCGACCTACAATTTTATTAATGACCATTTGATGACCGATGTGTTCACTTACTGTTACAAATACAACGGGTATCATCACTAATACTAACCCTAGATGAAATGACGGCGTGTAATCTTTAAATGGTAAATAAATATGTGGAAAATCTAACCATTTTGCTTGAGCAATAGGCCCGAATTTTACTAAGCCCATAAAAATAGAAACAATATAACCTACTACAATGCCAATTAATACAGGTATCAGTGATAAAAATCCTTTAAAGAAACCTTGTACTACGATTGTGACTATAAGAGTAATAAGCGCAACAAGTAAATAACTTAAGTTATAACCTTTCATATCTGAAGAATTCTCATACATAGCCATATTAACGGCTGTAGGTGCCAAACTTAATCCAATCACCATAATCACTGGTCCCACTACAACTGGTGGTAGCAAATGCATTAACCAACCCGTTCCACTTAATCTAATAAGCAAACCTATAATGACGTACATCAAGCCACTCATGAACAGAGCCACTAACATATCTCCTAAGCTGTGTGTGCTTAGGCCAGTGATAATCGGTGTAATAAAGGCGAAACTTGAGCCTAAATAAGCTGGAATTTTAGCTTTTGTGATTAATATGTAAATAAGCGTGCCGATACCTGAAGCAAGTAATGCAGCTGATATCGGTAAATGCGTTAAAAATGGTACAAGGACAGTTGAGCCAAACATTGCAAATAAATGTTGTAAACTTAAGAATGCCCATTGTGCTGGTTTAGGTTTGTCTCTAACATCAAGCACTGGCTTAACAGTGCGCTCAAACATTTGTTCATTTTCCATTTAATTCATTTCCTTTCATAAAAAAATCTCTTTACATCAGCAAATGCAAAGAGACTAATTGAAATGTATTTGAATAAGGTTTCACACCTTTAAGGTTACATTTCTAACGAAGTATTACATTAAGCAATGTTTAAGATATGATTAAATCTTTAGTGATTGCACATTCATTCCATTATATATCAAATGCTTAATTTATTTACTTCACCTTTTTCAGTCTCTCGTACTGCTTTAAAAGGGATATTATTTAATTATTACTGCATTCTGAGTATCAATTTCATTTAAATAAACTGAAACGGATTCATCACGTGCAGTTGGTATATTTTTTCCTACGAAGTCTGCTCGGATAGGAAGTTCACGATGACCTCTATCGACAAGCGTTGCTAGTCCAATTTTAACTGGTCGTGAGTGTAATAATATTGCGTCTAATGAAGCTCTTACTGTACGACCGGTATATAAAACATCGTCAACGATAACTACCACTTTATCAGTAATGTCAACGTCGATATCAAACGCTTTAATGTCTGATTGTTGTGTGACATTATCAATATCATCACGAAAATGTGTGATATCAATCGTGCCGGTTGGTACATTACGCTGCTCAATAGCGTGAATCTTTTCTTGGATACGATTCGCTAAAAATGCGCCTCGTGTTTTGATTCCTAAAAGCACTAAATTGTCAGTGCCTTTGTTATATTCTAAAATCTCATGTGCAATTCGAGTGATTGTACGTTGTATCGCGGCTTCATCTAAAATGATACGTTCAGACATCGTTTCACCTCTTCTATATAGAAAAAACCTCATATCTTTAATCAAGACATGAGGTTAAGGCGCACTTCAAGAAAATAAATTACACTTAAGTAATTAACTTTCAAGTATATCATTACAGCATTTTCACTTTAAGAACGCGAATACATTCTTAAGCAAAATTACATTAATATGCATAATTATTCCTATTATCATGTCTTCGGAGCCTCTCTGGACTCGCAATTAAAGACTAAGATTAATATATTTAAACTGTTACTAGTCTAAAACTTTTTGATAAATAAGTCAATGTTTTATTTAAACTAAAAGTTATCAATAGTATTCGAAATGTTTAACCTTATAAAGTGGTTAAATTATTAAAATATTTTAAGCATCACGACGTCGAATGTCTTCTAATAAATCTTTAAAATCATTAGGCAATTCCGAACTTCTTTCAATATACTCATGTGTTACTGGATGATCGAAACCAATTACACCTGCGTGCAATGCTTGACCACCGATATCTAATGTTTTCTTCGGACCATATTTAGGGTCTCCCACAAGTGGAAAGCCAATATATTTCATATGCACACGGATTTGATGCGTACGTCCAGTTTCTAATTCACATTCAATCAATGTATAATCTTTAAAATGCTCTAATACATTGAAGTGCGTGACAGCTTCTTTTCCATCATCAACTACAGACATAGCTTGACGATCGTTTTTATTACGACCGATTGGAGCATCTACTGTGCCATAATCATGTGGGATATTACCGTGAACTAACGCAGTATATTTACGTTTAACACTTTTATTCATAAGTTGCTCGACAAGACCTCGATGAGCGATGTCATTTTTAGCAACCATCAATAATCCAGAAGTATCTTTATCAATACGGTGAACAATACCCGGACGTATTTCACCATTTATACCAGATAAGTTTTTAATTTGATACATTAAACCATTCACGAGTGTTCCAGTGTAATGACCTGGTGATGGATGTACTACCATACCTTTAGGTTTATACACAATCGCCACATCATCATCTTCATAATAGATATCCAAATCTAAATCTTCTGGTTGAATATCTGCTTCTACGACTTCCTTTTCAGTAACAATTATATGATCATTTAATTTAACTTTATAATTAGATTTAATCACTTTATCATTAACTTTGACTAAATCCTCTTTAATCCAATCTTGGAGTTGACTACGTGACCATGCATCATTAGACTCAGATAAAAATTTATCTATTCGTTGACCGACTCGTCTTTCATCTGTAATCTTAAATTCATGTTTTTCCAAGAGTATACCTCCTTAATTCTTTTTAGTTGTATCTTTCAATAACGCGATAACTACAAATATAACACCTATTGTTAAACTTGAATCTGCAATATTAAAGATCGGGAAATCATAACCAAATATATTTGTATCTATAAAATCGACAACTTCACCATTAAATACACGATCAATAAAGTTACCTAACGCACCAGCAAAGAGTAAGCTAATTGCAACTTGCATAAATAAATTATATTTAGCTTCTTTTATATAAAACAGCACGAGAACTACTAAAATGACTAGTGTGATAATATAGAAAAATCCCATTTTACCACTTAAAATTCCCCAAGCTGCTCCGTTATTTCTATGTGAAGTAATATTTAGAAAATGAGGAATGACTTCATAGGAATCACCAATTTTCATGGATGAAGCAATAATCCACTTTGAAACTTGGTCAAAAACTATAATTAAAATTGTTATTAGAAGTGAGATTCCAGTATAATATTTCTTTTTCATTCATGTGCCTCCATTCAGTTCAACGTCACTTTTGACAACACTTAACATTATATCCTACTCCAAGTCATAAAAAAAGATTGCCGAGTATAAATCTATTCTTTAATAATTAATGGGTAGCATCAACATATAAAAAGTTGAGACCTAATAGTGTCCCAACTCTTTATAGTAAATATTAATTTCATGCAATCATTCTTCTTTAATTCGATTAAATCTGAAGTATAATCCATCTGGACCTTTTAAATTTATATGCGTAGATTCAGGGTAGTGGAAATCAATCAACGCTAAACCATAAGTGTTTTCATTATCAATACGTTTTGTTCCTGATAACCATTGATTCACCGCTAAATGATTATAATAATTATTTGAGGATAAGAATAACGAGAAATCATCCATATAAGCTGACTCTTCTAAACCGAAATAGTTAAGATAATATGCTTTAATCTCTGAAATTCTAATCGTTTTAAGATGCAAAGAACCAAATTTCGCTTCATCAGGTATACCTTGCCATTTTGCGTCAGAAACTTCTTTCAACAATCTAGGTACATTGATGGGTCTTATATCCATTTTCACTCTATTTTCTTCATCATAATTCCACATTTCAAAATCATAGTCGACATAAAATTTGAGCGCGTTGCCTTCAGGATCTTCAACAAAGAGAGATGTTCCAACACTTTGTTCTCCACCATTGACCGGTATCTCAAAATCACTCAATTGTACTAATAAATCTGCTAGAGAGGATAAATTAGGCAGCTCAATTCCTATATGAAATAAGCCAGCTTCAGACATGAGTGGTTCTCTACCATTTTGTATTTCATTAAAAGTTATATATTGATTATGAGCTCCAACCTTATATTGAACAGCTTTCATAGATTCATTAACAAAATTAAACCCTAAAACTTCTTCATAAAAAGCTCTAATAACTTCTATATCACGTACATTGATTATTATTCCATTGACGAAATGTGCATCTTTACTATGAAACATCTTTCTACCCTCTCAACAATTACTTGTACTATTAATGGTAGTCTTAATTTAAGACCCCATCACCATATTTTTAACATTATGACTAAAAACATTTAAGAATTCAAATTTCTGATTTATAGTATCCATTTAAAGTCTATGTAGATATTATTCATAACATCTTACTACTCATTTTCAAATAAATTTTTCAAAGTAAAAAGACCTAAGAAAACTTCTTTATGATGAGAAATCTTCTTAGGTCTTTGATTCATAATTATCACTTAAACGTAATTATTGAGAAATTATACTAATGTTTTAACTACTTCTTGGCAACGTGGGCAAAGATGATCAAGTTCTCCTACAGAACCTAATTCATCACTATAGTTCCAACATCTTTCACATTTTTCGCCTTCTGCATGTTCAATGCGAATGTCACCATATTTGTACGTTTCTCCATTTTCAACTGAATCGACAACTTCAACTTGAGAAACGATAAATAATTGTTGTAAGTCTTTGAACTCTTGTAAGAACTCGGCAGCTTTAAATGACTCATTATTACCGATAACTACTTTAGCTTCTAATGATTTACCAATAACTTTTTCATTACGAGCTTGTTCTAATGCACGGTTCACATCGTCGCGTAGATCCATTAGTGTATTCCATTTATCTAATAATTCTCTATCAACTTCAACAACTTCTGGCATATCTGTTAAATGAACACTCTCTTCTTTAACATGAGGTGTATGTGACCATACTTCTTCAGCAGTATGAACTAGGATTGGTGATAATAATTTTGTCATATCAGTTAAGATTTGATATAACACTGTTTGCATACTGCGACGTTTATGAGAATCTTTCTTTTCAATATAAAGAATATCTTTACCATAGTCTAAGTAGAAGTTACTTAATTCTACGTTAATGAAGTTCTGAACTTCTTGATAGATGTTTAGGTAATCAAAATTCTCATAATTATTAATAGTGCTAGCCGTAAATTCACGTAAACGGTTAAGTAAATAACGATCTACGTCGAGTAATTCATTTTCAGGGATATAATCTGTCTCAGGGTTATAATCATTAATATTACCTAACATAAATCTTAGAGTGTTTCTAATTTTACGATAAACATCAGAAGTTTGTTTTAAGATTTCATCTGATATACGTACGTCTGCAAGATAATCAGTACTACTTACCCATAGACGTGCGATATCTGCACCTTTTTGCTTAACAACTTGGTCTGGAACGATGACGTTACCAAGTGATTTACTCATTTTTTTACCTTCTCCGTCCATAACGAAACCGTGTGAGAGTAAGAACTTATAAGGCGCTTGGCCACGAGTTGCCACAGCAGTAGTAATTGAAGAGTTAAACCATCCGCGATATTGGTCACTACCTTCAAAGTAAAGATCTGCTGGGAAACTTAACTCTGGTCTTGTTTCTAATACACTACGGTGAGATGAACCTGAATCGAACCAAACATCCATGATGTCTGTTTCTTTAGTAAATTCACCATTAGGGCTCCCAGGGTGTGTGAATCCTTCTGGTAGTAAATCTTTCGCTTCGCGTTCAAACCAAATATTTGAGCCGTGTTCTGCGAATAAATCAGCAATATGATTAACAGTTTCTTTCGTCATGATGATGTCACCATTTTCAGCATAAAATACTGGTAATGGAACACCCCATACACGTTGACGAGAAATAACCCACTCGCCACGATCACGAATCATATTATAGATACGTGTTTTACCCCAATCTACTTTAAAGTTAGTCTCTTCAATTGCATCTAAAATATCTTGTCTTACTTTGTTAATTGAAGCAAACCATTGAGGAGTTGCTCTAAAGATAACCGGTTTTTTTGTACGCCAGTCATGTGGGTAACTATGTGTAATAAAGTCGAGTTTAAGAAGTGCGTCCTTTTCAGTTAATAAGTCAGTGACAGCTTTATTCGCTTTGTCATAGAACATACCTTCAAATTGGCCACCCTCTTCAGTAAATACACCCTTATCATCTAAAGGACTGATGACAGGTAGTTCATATTTTTGACCGACAATATAGTCATCTTCCCCGTGTCCTGGAGCAGTATGTACACATCCAGTACCTGCATCTGTTGTAACGTGTTCACCATTAATCACTAATGATGTACGATCTAAGAAAGGATGTTGCGCTTCAACATACTCTAATTCTTTTCCAGTGAATTCTTTTTCAAGTTGAATTGATTCTTTATCCCAACCTAAGGCATCAGCTACAGTCTCAGATAAAGCTTGAGCAACAATATATTTTTGTCCATTTACATTATATTGACCATACTTAAGTTCTGGATGAACAGTGATGGCTACGTTTGATGGAATTGTCCAAGGCGTTGTAGTCCAGATAATAAATTTAGCATCTGAATCAACGACACCTTTATCATCTTTAATGTTAAATGCGACATAAATAGAGGCAGAACGTTTATCATGGTATTCAATTTCCGCTTCAGCTAATGAAGATTCACTTGATGGTGACCAATAAACTGGTTTCTTACCTTTATAAATTAAACCTTTATCTGCCATTTCACCGAATAAACGAATTTGTGCTGCTTCGTATTCAGGAGTAAGTGTAATGTATGGATTATCAAAGTCACCACGAACACCTAGGCGTTTGAAATCCTTCTTCTGAATATCTACTTGCTTAAGTGCAAATTCTTTACACTTTTCTCTAAATTCAGCAATTGACATTTTTTTACGGTCTACACCTTTTTTAGTTAAAGCCTGTTCTATAGGTAAACCATGTGTGTCCCAACCCGGTACATATGGTGCATAAAAACCTTGCATTGTTTTATAACGTACGATGAAGTCCTTGATAATTTTATTAAGTGCATGTCCCATATGTAAACTACCGTTTGCATACGGAGGTCCATCATGTAAGATATAGGATTGATTTCCTTTATTCTTTTCTAATGCTTTTTTATATTGATCTTCTGCATCCCATTTTTCCTGAATTTGAGGTTCTTTATTAGGTAAACCGCCTCTCATAGGAAAGTCAGTTTTGGGCATTAATAAAGTATCTTTGTAATTCATTCTGTTCACTCCTTCTAATGATAAAAAGAACTCTAAGTTCAATTAATAGGGACGGCTAAACCGCGGTACCACCCTATTTAACTCAACTTAGAGTTCTCTCGTAAATCTATTAAAAATTAAAAGCCAGTGATATAAGAAACAAACTATATGTTAGGCTCTCACCATTCCTAACTCGCTGGAATATGTTTCCTGTTTCTTACGCGTCTGTCTTTTTATATCATATCAATAAATTGTCTTTAAGAAAATGTATTTTTAACATAAATAACTTCACAAATTCAATATTCTAGGATTAAGTCTCCAGTTACTGATTAACAATTTATAAAAAAATGCTTATACATTACTATTAGTTGTAGAAGTTTCTGATTGACTATTAGTTGTGTGTGATGATTCAGAAGTAGAAGTTACTCCACTATTAGTTTGTGCTTGAGACTGACTTTCTTTCATAGCACGTTCTTCAGGTGTAAGATCATTATCATTTAAGTGATGAATATCTTCTAGAGTCACTTGTTCTGCATCTAGATCATAATTTAATAAGTAATCCCAATCTTCACTTTTAAGTAAGTCTAATTGAGCTTCTACCAACATACGGAAACGAGATCTAAACACTTTAGATTGACGTTTCATATCTTCAGTTTGGAATGATAAACGACGTGCTTTTTCAATAGCATCATTCACAATTTTGTCAGCTTGAACTTGAGCTTTAGCAAGTGTAGCTTCAGCATCTTTATTTGCAGCTAATTTCGTTTCTTCTCCAACTTTTTGAGCTTGAATTAGAGCATCACTTACAGATTGGTGCACATCTTTGTAAGATTTAATATTAGTATCTCTATCTTCAACTACTTTTTCAAGTTGCTTTTTATCTTCTTTAAGTCGTTCAATTTCAGTGCTTAATTGATCTAAATAATTAGCAACTTCAGTAGGCTCTAAACCATTCTTCACTCGACTAAACTCTTTATTTTTAATCTCACTTGGTGTGAAAGGCATGATATATCCTCCTTATTTCATCACTATTTAAATAATGTTTGATAGGTAATGTGTAGTTTATCTTTTTTAGTTCTTCCTCCAATTTGAGTAATTTGAGCTCTGCCAAATCCTTGGATAGAAAGAAGATCATTTTGTTCTAATTGAAAGTCAGGTGTATCAATAATAGTATGATTCACTTTGACTCTCTTCTTTTCTATTAATTGCTTTGCTATATTACGAGATTTATGGATCATATCTTTCAAAACAACGTCCAATCTCATTGCACTTACAGTCGTGCTGTGAATTTTCCAATTCTCTTCTGATTGTATCATATCTTTTATAGGAATAGAATTAAGTTTAACTGTTGCACCTTTAATCCTATTTAATTCAAACATAATATAAGATTCTAAACGTTCTGTCAAAACAAATTGTATATCACCAGCGACTATAATATCTCCCAATTGCTCTCTTTCAATACCTAAAGACATTAAGGTACCCAACACATGTTGGTGATGAATTGAAACAAATTTCTCAGGATAATCGATGCGTAATAGTGAAAGTTCAAAATCTTCTGGTTGTGCTTCATAATATGAGGGAGCTATGATAGCACGTTTTCTTTCAGCATAAGGGCCACCATAAAAGTTGACTTTTAACATATCATAACTCCCTACGATTACTTCTAAGATATATTGACCCCTTGGATCTAAAAATGCAGTAAGCACGGGCGCATAATGATTATCAGCTTGATTGCACTTATCTATTAATTGATCTATTAATTCTTGCTCTTCTCTTCTAAAATGTTGATATATATCGATGTGAGACACTCCTAACATTTTATTTTCACAACATTAATTTAGATAACTTCAATTTCACATGATAAAAACGAGGTCAAAGTTCACTAATTACTTTGCCTCGCTTAGAATACTCATATAAAGTTTAAATTACATCATTTTACGCTAAATGTGTAAGTATCATATTAAAAATAGACACTAAACCTCTTTGAAATAACATTAATACAATAATCGCTGCTATAGAAGAAATATCTATGATACCAATGGGCGGAATGATTTTTCTAAATGGTTCTAAAAAAGGTTCATAAATTTTACCAAGAAATTCTCCCACTTTTGATTCTCTAATGCTTGGAACCCAAGAAGTGAAGAAATAAATAATCATTCCTATATAATAAATTTGAACTAAAAATAATATAAATCGGAATATAGTACTAAGTAGACCGATATCCATAATTAGACTCCTTATTCGTAATGTTGCTCCATGTTTTCGATATGATCAGTTATGCTTCCAGCAACTTCTACGTTATCAGGTGTACATAAGAATATATCAGTGCCTACACGTTGAATATCTCCACCAATCGCATATACCGTTCCACTTAAGAAATCAATAATGCGTTTAGCAGATACTTTATCAATACGTTGTAAGTTAACTAAAGTAGCACGTCTATTTTTTAATTCATCCGCAATATCTTGTGTATCTGAAAATACACGTGGTTCAAATAAGCACATTTTAGAGCTTTCTTGAGTCGCATAATTTTGTGATGATTGATTCATAGTTACAACATTACGAGAATTACTTTTAGAATTATTATTCATACGATAATTCCTTTCTTCAGAAGTTGCACTTTTTCTTGTTGTGCTCTTTTGTGGCACAGATTTAATTGCATTTTGTTTGTTCACATTATTTTGTGATTGCGATGATGTTAAATTATTTTCATTTCGTGATTCAACATCACGTTCTTGACCACGCTCACGTGTATGAGATGTTTCACGTTCTTCAGGTGCTTCAACTTCTTCTTCATCTTCTACTACAAAAAATCCATTAAATAAATCCTTTAAAGCCAAGGGGCTCACTCCTCTTCTCCTACAAGTTTAGTCCCAATTCTGACGAAGGTTGCACCTTCTTCAACTGCTATCTGATAGTCATTACTCATTCCCATAGATAATTCTGTGCAAGGTGCATGTTCTAAATTGAATTGTTGAATTTCTTCTTTTTTATGTCTTAAATCATTGAAAATTGATTTTATGTACGCACTATCATCAGTTAAAGGTGCCATTGTCATTAAACCAATTACTTTGATGTTTTCATAAGCTTTTAATTCTTTTAAAAATTCATTAACTTCGTCTAATGCTATACCATGTTTAGATTCTTCCCCAGAAACATTAACTTGTAAAAAACAAGATATAACATGGTCTGCTCTCTTATTAATCTCCTTAGCTAAACTCAGGCGATCTAAAGCGTGAAAATAGTCAACTTCATTAATTACTTCTTTAACTTTTCTAGATTGCAAAGAACCAATAAAATGAAATACAGCATCATCAGGTAATGTTGCTTTTTTCTCTTTGAAGCCTTCTAATCTATTTTCGCCAAAGTGCCTAATACCTGCTTCATAAGCTTCTTTAGCTCGCTCTATTGTAACATACTTTGTCACTGCAATCACGTGAGGGTGTGCTGAATTAGAACTTTTTTCTAAATGTTCACTTATTTTTTGTTCAATTTGCCTTAAATTTTGTTTAACACTCACTAATTTTCCTCCTCACTTTACTTGCGACCTATAAATGCTAACATACGCCCAGTTTGACCTTTTTCAATTCTATATGAGAAAAATAAGTCTAAATTTTCAGAAGTAGCATATTCAGTTATATAAATATTATCTGATGGAACGCCTACTTCTTCAAGTAATAAAGCATTGGCTTTCTTTAAATCAATGCCGTGTTTATCTACCGCACGCGAGTCAATATATTTAGATGAATCTATTGATAATGTTTCAAATTTGTCTTTGATATCATCATTTATCTCGTAGGTATTAGATGTTGCTGGTCCGATGACCACATGTAAATCTCTTAAATCAAAGTTAATTCTTCTAACCATTTCTTTAACAATTTCACCATAAGTTCCACGCCACCCAGCATGGGCGAGGCCCACATATCCATGATTTTCGCTGTAGAAGTAAACAGGAACACAATCAGCATAACACATGGTTAATAATATATTGGAATCATATGTGAAAATACCATCTATACCATATAAGTCATTAGTTAATTTATCAATGTTCATACCTCGATGTTCTTCAGTAATTTCTGTGACTTTATTTCCATGAGTTTGAATTGGAAAAACCCAGTCTTTTCTATTAAATTCTATTTCATTTGCAAGGATTTCCTGATGTTGAGTGATATTCTCTTGGTTATCATCCACGTATCTCGCCAAGTTAAAAGCGTGTTCAGGATAATGACTCAGCCCATTCTCTCTAGTTGTGAAACCGAGCTTAATATTACTAGTAGGTTTTACATCATAATCTAAATAATGTTCTTTCTTTATAAACTTTTCAGTCACTATGTTTCACCACCATTTGAGAACGTTATTAAAGCATGATTATACTTCATGACAATAAAGTATATTATAAAACTATTATATATCATACTTTCTACCATTTAAACTACTAGTTATTAGAACAAATAATTTAAATACGTGCTTAATATTGGGTTAAAGAAATAAGTAAACTATATATGTAATTAATAAACGGTAATTTAAAAAGCCATCAGTACAAACTCTGATGGCTTTTTATGTTAATTATTGTATATTGAATTAGCGTCTTGTTCTTCTAGAACGTCTTTCCTCTCTATTTCTAATGAAGCTAGGAATATCGTCATCTTTAGTAGAGTGACTTCTTTCGCTTACACCTTCTGAAGATTGAGAGCTAGATGAAGTGTTTGTAGCAAATGAGTCTTCTTTAGGAGCAGAATGACTTTGGTTAGAAGAATTGCTATTTACACTTGAACCGAAACCAGTACTTGTAGCTTTACGACCTTGAGATGACGGTTTATCTTCAAAACCTGTAGCAATTACTGTAACAACGATTTCATCTTGAAGTTCAGGATTAATTACTGTACCGAAAATCATGTTTACATCTTCGTCAGCTGCATCTTGAACAATATCAGCTGCTTCTTGAGCTTCAAATAATGAAAGTGATTCTCCACCAGTAATATTCATAAGTACGCCTTGCGCACCAACAATTGAAGTTTCTAATAATGGTGAAGAAATAGCTTTTTTAGCTGCTTCAACTGCTCTGTTTTCACCAGAAGATACACCGATACCCATTAATGCTGAACCTTGGTTAGACATAATCGTCTTAACGTCTGCAAAGTCTAAGTTTACTTCACCTGATACAGCGATTAGATCTGAGATACCTTGTACACCTTGACGTAATACATTATCTGCTTCTTTAAATGCTTCCATCATAGGTGTTGATTTATCTACGATATCTAATAAACGATCGTTAGGAATAACGATTAATGTATCAACTGCAGCTTTCATTGCTTCAACACCTGCAGCGGCTTGAGTTTGACGTTTACGTCCTTCAAAACCGAATGGACGAGTTACAACACCTACTGTTAAAGCACCCATTTCTTTAGCGATTTTAGCGACAACTGGAGCAGCTCCTGTACCAGTACCGCCACCCATACCAGCAGTAACGAATACCATGTCTGCACCTTGGATAGCATCTTCGATTTGTTCACGTGATTCTTCGGCAGCTTTTTTACCAATTTCCGGATTAGCACCTGCACCAAGACCTCTTGTTAACTTTTCACCAATTTGGATTTTTGATTCCGCTTTAGATAAGTTAAGTGCTTGCCCATCCGTATTGATAGCGATAAACTCAACGTTATTCATACCATGGTCAATCATACGATTAACAGCGTTGTTACCGCCGCCACCTACACCGATGACTTTCAATGTAGCTAAATGATTAAATCCTTGTTCAAATTCTAACATTTAAATTTCCTCCTAGTCTTAATGGCCAATAATCATTCAAATAGAGATTTCATTAATTTTTTAAATTTACCTTCTTCTTTGTCCTTACCTTCTGCTTGATGATAATCTTCTTCGTGATGTTCTCTGCGGCCTTCATATGATTCCTCACGAGGCGTTTCAGGTTCTTCCTCATGATTCTCTTTTTTGTTTGATTTACGTTTAAACCAATCAAAACCGCTTGATTTAGATTCGTTATCTTTATCTTCTGATTCGATAACTTCCTCTTCAAATTCTTCATTATCTTGATAACTAATTGTAACATAATCTAATAACTCGTCAAAAGCGATACTACTAGAAATTGTCGAAATAGCAGAAGAGAATTCAGGCTTTCTTATACCCATTTGTGATGGAGTATGAATTCTTACCTTTTCACTTACCATATCTTGTAGCAATTCTTTTACACCAAGTAAGTTAGCAGAACCACCTGTAACAATAAATCCGCCATTTACTTTAGTAAGTCCAAGTTCTTGTAACACATCGAACACTTCAAAGAATATATCCTCTACTCGTTGTTCGATATAATCGCTTAAATCTTTCTGAGTATATTGAACATGTTCTTCACTATCAATTTGATCTACTGAGAATACATCTTGCTCTGAAGCAGAATCATAGAAAGCATGTCCATATTGATGCTTAATCTTCTCAGCAGTATCATATGTAGTATTCAAGCCTTGCGCAATATCATCAGTGATATCACGACCAGCCATTTCAATTGAATCAGCATCGACTAACTCTCCACGCTCATAAAAAGCAATTTGAGTTAAATCTTCGCCAATATCAATGACACAAGCGCCTAATTCTTTCTCTGTAGCGGTTAAAATTGAACCATAATTATAAGCATCAGAATAAACATCTAATACATCTACGCCACATGCTTCAACACATTTAATCATATTAATTAAAATAGATTTTTGTATCGCTATAACGCCTGCATCAACTTTCAATGAGTGTCTAGCAATTAATTCTTTAGGGTCAGAAACTTCATTGTCTTTATCAACTACGAATCGTATAGGAAAGACATTAATCACTTCTGTTTCTGTTACATCATTCTTATCACGAATTCCATCTAAAACCGATTCAATGTGTGTTCCATTAATTTCAGTATCTTCATAAAACTCAATTTCATTTGATTCATCGTATACTTCGGTACCAATGATAGGTAACTTTAAGAATACTTCTTTTATATCTACACCAGAGGCAATTGAAGCCTTCTTAATCGTATCTTTGATTGCTTGTCTCGCAATATCAAAATCATCAATAAGACCATTTTTGATACCGCTAGTGTAGGTTTGTCCTGTACCTATCACATTTATTCCATTGTGAAATTTTTCGCCTACTATCGTTTTTACGCTTGATGAACCTATATCTATACTTACATAGTAATGTTCCTCCATAGATAGGCACCTCCTGACAAATTACTATTAAAATACACTATGTTTAGTTTACAATACGTTGAATAGCTTGTGAACTATAAACACATAGTATTAACGAAATTTTTTAATTATTATCTTTTGATTGATTATTAATTTTATTTAAAACACTTTGAAGTTCTTCCTTAGCTTCACTTTCTTGCTGAGTAGATTTAGTTACATTCTGATCAGATTCAGACTCAGCACCTGTTGCTCCACTATAAGGTATAAACGAAGCACCGACTGATAAATCAATGTATCCATCCGTCTTAAGATTGCCTGAATCATCTCTACTTAAAGATTGGGACATCTGCGGATAATATTTCATTTTATCAGCTATTGTAGTTATATCACCGACAACTTGCATATCATCTTTAGTAAAGATCTCTATTCTATTTTGTTTATTCTTTTCTGGAGCATAACTCACTTCACCAATTAAACTTCTCACTTCAGGTGACATTTCAGATAAAGCTTGAATGATTCGTGTTTTTTTATTTCCTTTAAAGCCATCGATAATTGGCCCATCATGTGAAACATCATCACTATAATCTTTTAATTCTTTGCCATCTTCAATAATTGGAACGTAACTGTCTTTATTTTTTTCTAAACCAACAACTTGATACTCAGTTACTTTTACATTTAACGTGTTTGGCAATTGTTTATGAATTTCCACATCCTTGATTAAAGGATTCTTCTTCAAATTGTTAATTGCCTTTCTCTTACTAAATGTGTACATTCTTGAATGAGATGTGACATTTAACTCTTTATTGATTTTACTCTTACTAACATTGTTATTACCTTTAATATTTACATTAGAAATCTTGCTTAAAGGAGTAAACATATAAAGTAAGAAAATAACAATCAACAATATTAATACAGTAATAATGACATACTGTATTCTCTTTTGTCTTTTTCGGCGTAACGCTCTTTTTTTCTCCAATGTTAGAGGTTTTTGATGTTCATTTTTATCTTTTTCTTTGTTGTGTTTACTGTTGTTTTTAGAAAAAGGTATCTTATTTATAAAACCTTTTCTACCACTTTTCTCTTCTTGAGCATCTTTTTCTATCTTATCCTTCTCATCTTGGTTAGCTTCAGAAGAATCACTTTTACTATCTGAGTAGGATTCTTCTTTATCTTCGATGTCCTCATTTGATTCTTTTTTATAATCTTCATTTGGTTTTGTGTCAGCATTATTATGATGTTGAATTACTTCATCACCATTGTCTAGACTTTCATTATCGTGTTCTTTCTTATATTGAGTCTTTTCATCTTGTTGCGTACGTTCCATCTCGCGAGTATCATCTTCATGTATTTCCTCATTCGAATATTCATCATCTTTAACTCTATCACCGAAACGTTTTCTTTTTCTATTACGGAAATCTTTATTTCTTCTAAAAAGACTCACATCATCTTTATCATTATTGTCTTTCTTAGATGTAGTAAAATCTTCAATACGCGAAACTTTATCATTTTTATTTTTATTATTTTCATCCATGAGCATTCACACTCCTTAATAAGATGGCAAGTGTGCTCGGAATCTCTCGATAAATTTCTCACCACGTTCTTCAAATGTTTTATATTGATCCCAACTTGCACAAGCTGGTGATAGTAACACCACATCATTAGGTTCGATAATGTCTTGAATCTTATCAACTGCATCTTCAACGTTAGTTGCTTTAATTACATATTTACCTTGGCTATTACCTAGTTTAGCAAATTTTTCTTGTGTTTCTCCAAAAACAATCATCACACGTACATTATTCATATATGGTATAAGCTCATCAAAGTCGTTACCTCTATCTAAACCACCACATAACCAAATAATAGGTTGTTGGAATGAATTTAAAGCGAATTGAGTAGCTAAAGTATTAGTTGCTTTTGAATCATTGTAATATTTATTCGTACGATTAGTACCAATGTATTGCAGTCTATGATCAATTCCTGAGAAAGTTGTCAGACTATCTACGATGGCTTTAACTGGTACGCCTGCCAAAATAGCAGCTAATACTGCAGCCAAAATATTCTCTAAGTTGTGTTCGCCTGGTAAAACTAAATCTTTAACATTTATTATACGAACGCCATTAAATACGATAAATCCGTCTTTAATATATATTCCATTAACTTCTTGCTGTGTTGAAAAGTAAAGTGTTTTTGCTTTGAGATTCTCTGTTTCAATTAAATGTCTTTGATGATAGTTACAAATAAGATAATCATCTTCAGTTTGATTTTTATAAATTTGCTTTTTAGCATTTTGATAATTTTCTAAAGACTCATGATAATCTAGATGTGCTGAGTATATATTTGTAATGATAGCTATGTGAGGCTTATATTCATTAATACCTAGTAATTGGAAAGATGAAAGTTCTGTAATTAAATATTCATCAGCTTTAGCTTCCTGAGCCACCTTCGAAGCAACATAGCCTATATTTCCTGATAAACGTCCTGTTATGATACTTTTTTTAAACATATCTCCAATTAAAGATGTCACAGTTGTCTTCCCATTAGTACCAGTAACACCTATAATAGGCGCTTCAGAAATAAGGTAACTTAATTCGACTTCGGTTAAGATTTTTAAACCTCTTCGAACTGCCTCATCAATAATTGAAACTGTATAAGGAATACCCGGATTTTTGACGATAATAGGATTATCATCAAGTAGTGAAAGAGGGTGTTCTCCACTAACAACCTCAATTCCCATTGATTCAAGATCTTTTGCATGTGCGTCTTGGGAAAGGTCTTTTCCATCATTTACTTTGACGTTTGCGCCTAATTTAGCTAATAATTTAGCTGCTTCATAACCGCTTTTAGCTAAGCCAACTACTAGAACATTTTTATTTTCTAATCCTGTGTAATTTAGCACTCTAATGCACTCCAATCCATAAGCCTATTAATCCTGAAATTAAACCTACTGTCCAGAATACAGTTACTACTTTCCATTCTCCCCATCCACTTAATTCAAAATGATGATGAATAGGACTCATTTTAAAAATTCGTTTCTTAGTTAATTTATAAGACGCCACTTGCATCATAACTGATAATGTTTCAATTACGAATACTAATCCTACAAAGATAAGTGACAATTCTTGATTTAACATAATTGAAATTGTGGCAAATATTCCCCCTAATGCTAGACTACCTGTGTCACCCATAAACACTTTAGCAGGGTTAAGGTTATAAGGTAAAAAGCCAATTAATGCAAACACCATGATGACACAGAATGTACCGATTGCTGGAGAATCTAGTATAAAGCTCATAATCGCATAGATTGCAAATCCAATGATAGATAACCCAGTAGCTAAGCCATCCAATCCATCAGTTAAGTTAACCGCATTTGAGAAACCAACCTGCCAAAAGATTATGAATATTACATAAGCAAAAGAGAGGGGTAAATCAAAATGAGTAAATGGAATATGTAAGTTTGTAGCGAAATTGACTAAATGAAAGATATCACCCAGCACAAAGAATATAACTGCAATTAAAATTTGAGCTAAGAATTTTTGTTTACTCGTTAAACCTTGGTTATTCTTCTTAACTACGATAATGTAGTCATCAATAAATCCAATTAACCCAAATCCAATTGTAACTAATAATAATAAGATAATAGGGTTTGATTTATCGACAAATATAATCGCAATAATAGAAGTAATAATAATACTTATTAAAAACGTGAGTCCACCCATAGTCGGTGTTCCTGTTTTTTTCATGTGGCTTTGAGGCCCTTCTTCTCTGATACTTTGGCCAAATTTCATTCTTTTCAAGGTTGGAATGAGCACGGGTACTAATATAAATGTTATGAGTAGTGCGATGATCGCATATATAAATAACATATGAATCTCCTTTTCTTCACTTTCTAATTTATTCGTTAAATGTAAATAACCTTTAATAGTTTATCAGTTTTCGTTTTATTTTCATATAAAACTTAAAACATAAATAAATGAGGTTGGGACCATCTCTTAGTTAATCCCTAAAATGATCATCCCAACCTCTGTTGTCTGCTTAGTTCAATCAGCTGTCATCGCTGGAACTTGAATTATTTTTTGAATTACTATTGGAGTCTTTTTTAGAGTCAGAATTAGAACTATCCTTTGAATCTGATTTTGAAGATGGGCTTGAATCTTGTTTAGAGTTTTTATCTTTAGACTTACTGTCATCTTTTGAGCTTTTGTTAGATTCAGTTGCATTAGAATCATCTTCACTATCATCAGTTTTATCAGCAGATAGAGTCACTTCTACTTTATCTTTGTTTTTCAACGTTTGGCCTTTAGTAATACTTTGATTAGTTACAAAACCATTACCTTTAGTAGAAACCTTAATATTTGTTAAGTCTTCAAATGCTAGTACATCTTCTTTTGTCCAACCAGTCATATCAGGCATCGTGATATCACCATCAGTAAGTAGTAACACTTTACTATGAGGTAAGATCTTTGTTCCTGCTTTAACAGATTGAGATTTAATCTGTTTACCACTACCTATAGTAACTGGTTTGAGTGACTGTGCATTCATACTATCTTCAGCTTTTTGAGTTTCTTGACCTTCAGCATTAGGTACTTTGCTGTAATCAGCTTTAGATGCAGAATCACTTGATTTACCTGCATTGAGATATTTGAGAGTATTTTCCATAATAGGTTTAAATGCTTTACTCACACCCATCTCGTAAGCTTCTTCATCATTTTTCTGAGCTAAACTCATACCTGCGTAAACAATGACTTTAGGATTCTTCTTAGGTGCGTCGCCTATAAAGCTTACAAAGTAAGGATTTTCACCTTTAACATAACCGCCACCATTTGAATCTGCAACTTGAGCAGTACCTGTTTTACCTTCGATGTCATAACCTTTAACACGATAATTCATCGCATGACTTTGTTTACTATTAACAACCTTATCTAGCTCTTTTTCAACTTTGTCTGCAGTATCTTTAGTAATTGGTTTTCCTGCATATTGTTTTTTACCACTATAGGAGTTTTTCTTAGTAACAGGATTATCGATACTATTTACAAACCAAGGTTTTAGCATATTACCTTTATTGAAGAATGCTGATTGCGCTTGAATCATCTGTACTGGTGTAACAGTCGTAGATTGTCCGAACGCAGACGTTTTTTGTTGTAACTCATTAGACCAAGCTACATGTCCTGACGCTTCTCCATCAAACATTCCATTTGTTTTCTTACCGAAGCCAAAACGTTCATACCATGATTTCATCTTATCTGCACCAACTAAATCTTGTAAGTGCATCATTAGAGTATTAGATGAGTAAGTGAAACCTAGTGTCATAGGTATATTGCCCCAGCCTTCTTTATTCCAATCGGAAATTTCAGAACCCATAATATCTCTGTGACCAGATTTATATTTTTCATTAGGTTTAAATTTACCTTCTTGAATAGCAGCGGCTAATCCATAAGACTTAAATGTAGAACCTGGTTCATACGTATTCTGGTATAAATCGTTGGCCCATTTCTTACCGAAATCCTTACCTGTTTCAGGATTAAAGGTAGGTCGTTGACTATAAGCAAGTATTTCACCTGTTTTAGCATCCATCACTACTGCAAATAAATCTTTAGGAGCATATTTATCTACCATGCCATCTAACGCTTCTTCAACAAAGACTTGAATATTAGAATCAATCGTTAAATGAACATCATCTCCTCGTTTAGGAGTTTGTTCTTTTTTAGTGTTAGGAGCTATATACCCCCAAATATCTTGGATGTATTTAAGCGTACCTTGCGTTCCATTTAAGTAACTATTAAAGATTTTTTCAACACCTAGTGCACCATTGAGTTGCCCTGTGTCAGGATCTTTTTGAGCCATACCAATTAAATGGGAGGCAAAGTTTCCATTAGGATAGAATCGTTCTGTCTCTGGATATAATGAAACACCAGGTAAATTCATCTTTTCAATTTTTTCTTTATCTTGATATGTTAAGTTAGTTCCTTTTTGACCAAACTCAACTTGGAAAGCTTTCTTTTGATTGAGTCGTTTTTCAATATCAGAGGCTTTCATATCTATAATTTTAGATAATTGTTTAGCTGTTTTCTTCTTATCTACTACGTGACGTGGCTTTTTACTGTTTTCACTTGCCTTTTTATCGACAACTGCAACAACTTTATACCTTTCAACATCTTCAGCAAGAACCTTTCCATTGCGATCATAAATTTTACCTCGCTCTGGTTGCTCAGAGTTTTTAACTAAGTATTTTTCATTTGCCTTCATCACAAGATTCTGACCATTAGAATGACCTGTTACCATAATATATGAGAACCTTAAAACCAATATAAAAAAGAGCAGTCCGAATAAACCAACTAGTAGGACTGCCCCTATTTTATTTTTTTTAATTTTAATTTTTCGCTTCGCCATTACTACGCACTACCTTTACATTATCGTTCTGTAGGCTCATACCTTGTTGTTTAGCCTTATCGTAAATGCGTTCATATGAAGAGTTTTTCTTGATTTCAGACTTTAATGCGCTGTTTTCACTAGATTGTTTTTCTATTTTTTGATCTAAATCTGCAATTTTTCCCCGCGTATCATACGCATCCATTTTTAAAGATAGCATATAAATACTAATCATGGCAATTACTGTAATAAGCGTTATGTATAAAACTTTTTCAAATCTAGTTAATTGTACGACTACTTTTCTTTTAACAGTCTGTTTTTCAGGACGAGATTGCGGTTGTCTTTGTGGAATACTGGTTTGAGTTGCTTCATCATAAGGTTGATAAATTTTTTCTACAGCCATTTCAATTACTCCTTATTTTAAAATTTCTGCAACACGTAGCTTCGCACTACGCGCACGATTGTTTTCGTCTAAATCTTCTTCAGTAGCAGTTATCGGTTTGCGATTTACACGTTTCAATTTCGGCGAGTAACCTTCTGGAATAATTGGTATCCCTCTCGGAACTTCTGGTCCTTTTTCATACTCTTGGAAAATTTGCTTACATAAGCGATCCTCCAAGGAATGGAACGTGATGACCGAAATCCTTCCATTAATATTTACACTCTCAATTGCTTGTTCAATTGAATCTTCAAACGCGGATAATTCATCGTTTACAGCTATTCGAATTGCTTGAAAAACTCTTTTAGCAGGATGTCCCCCTTTACGTCTCGCTTTTGCTGGTATACCTTCTTTGATGACGTCAACGAGTTGTAAAGTCGTTTCTATTGGATGTTGTTCTCGATTAGCTTCAATTCTTCTTGCAATTTGTTTTGAAAACTTTTCTTCACCGTAACGATAAAAGATCTTAACTAATGCTTCATAAGACCATTCATTCACTACCTCAAAAGCTGATAATGTTTGAGTCTGATCCATTCGCATGTCTAATTTCGCATCGTGATGATAACTAAATCCTCTTTCAGGGACATCCAATTGCGGACTCGAAACACCGAGGTCGTAATAGATGCCGTCCACTTTTTCAATGTTTAAGTCTTTTAAAATATTCGTTAATTCTCGAAAGTTGCTGTGAACAAAAGTGACTTTATGTAAGTGCTCTTTTAAAACAACTTTTGCATTTTCTAAGGCTGTTAAATCTTGATCAATCGCAATAAGTCTACCTTCATCATTTAATTGATTAAGTAAATAAAGGGCGTGACCTGCACCACCAAGCGTACAGTCAACATACACACCATCTTCTTTAATATTTAAATAATCAATGGTTTCGTTTAACATGACGCTGACGTGATGAAACACTTAAATACCTCCATTTAGAAATCAAAATCTATTAAATCTTCAGCAATATCTTCGAAACTATCTTCAGATTCTTCATAGAAGTCATTCCAAGTTTCTCTGTCCCAAATCTCAATACGATTTGAAACACCTATTACTGTACATTCTTTGGTTAAATTAGCGTATTTCCTCAAATTCTGAGGTATGTTAATACGCCCTTGCTTATCTAATTCCACTTCTACAGCTCCAGAGAAGAACATACGCATAAATTTACGTGCATCTTTTTTAGTCATAGGTAAGGTTTTCATCTTCTCTTCAATTTGTTGCCATTCTTCAAGTGTGTAACCAAATAAGCATTTATCAAGGCCTCTAGTGATAATAAAACGTTCATTTAAGTCATAACGAAACTTGGACGGTACTATCATCCGTCCTTTTGTATCTAATTGATGATCGTATTCTCCCATGAACATTTTTTATCACCTCACCTTATCTATAATTTACCACATCTCCCCACTATCCTCCACTAATTATGCAAAAATAGTTCAATTAATTTGCTCAAACACAAAAAAACCCGTTTTATCAAATTGATAAAACGGGCTTAAAAGGCTTTATATCAAGGTTTTATAATAATATGATTAAAAGTGTATTGAAGTGGTGGATAGGTGGAGGGATTGAACACATCTTTCCCAAAATCATTCATTATTTGGATTGGATTCCAAATTCTTTCCTGTAATCCACCCATTGGGTGGAGCACTTCATTGATTTCTCTAAATTGACGCATACTAATATCATTTTCTCTTTCTACATTTAATAAGTAGCGTTTCAACAAGTAATCATATTGCTTTTGATGAATTTCATTATTTTTTTCTACCAATAATTCATTATCATGATTTCCTGTAACTTGAGCTTTTAATCTTTCAGTTAGTTTTTGTTGTTGTGCTTTCATTTGTTCTACTTCATCTATCATTTCTTGAGAAGCTTTTTCACGAACAAATTTCTGTCTATCTTGTTCAACTCCATGTGAGATAATCATTTCAGTTTTCAGATTATATTGATTCAACAGTTTTTGAGTTCTATCATACATATAGCTTATTCTAAGTCTAGGTAAAACAATAGGCATTTCAACATCGAGTAAATTAAACACTTCTTTTAATTCTGCCCAATATTTAATTTCACTTGGTCCACCAATAAATGCAACAGTATTAAACAACCATTCTTCCATGACCGGGCGAGTAACAACATTATTTGATATTCTTTCAGGCTCATTATCAATTATTTCAAACAAATCTTCTTTCGAATAAGATATGTCTGACTTACTAGTAATAAACTTGCCATCTTCATATGTTAATAACTGCCTCATATTTTCCTCATGAATAAATAAATGCGTGTTCGTATCCGTTTGAATCCTTGGTTTTAACCCTTGAGCTTCAATTTTAAATTGTGTGTTTCGAAAAGCTTGATCCAAACTTTCACGTTTTTCTAGCATATTTTTGAGAATAGGCTTCTCCATTTTTCTCAACTCTGAAAATTGAGCATCTAGGAGTAATAATCCATATTCTTTAAAAATTTCATGTAGTAGCCCTTTAAAGATATCAGTCCAACTTTCATAACGTAAGATAATGTTACGACACAACTGATACACTTCATTGCTATGCTGGGTCTCTGTTAATTCTTTAAAAAACTGATTCAGTGCATCTAACAAAGCCTCTTTATCAGGAGTAAAACGAGTAACATTACTTTCAGGTGGAGTCATCGTGTGATATTTAATCTTATTAAGCGTTGCCTTATTATGATTAAATGCAAAAGTATGATTAACCTCATCAAAATCATGATCTTCTCCAGCAATCCAAAATACAGGAATAATTTTTTCGTTATATTGATCTGCCAACTCATTACTTAAAGTTATAATTGAAAAAATTTTATGAAATGTATAGAGTGGTCCTCCAAACATCCCCGCTTGTTGTCCACCAATCACTACTTTAGCTCCCTTAGCTAAATCATCAATATTTATCATTTGTGATTCCGACAAATCTAAATCACCCATATAAGATTTTATAACAGAAGAAAGTTGCTCTTCTCTACCATTATTAGGTGTCTTAAGTCTTTTAGAAAAACTATCATTTAAACTTACATCATATTCATAAAATGTCGTAATTTGAGAATCGCCATTTTTTATTTTAGAGATAAACTGATCATCTTCATTTAACTTTATTACATTGCACTTCATGTTTTAACTCCTTCAGTATCACTATTACTCATATAGTATAAAGACTATACTCATTTATGACAATTTTACGGCTTAAATTTATTTACATATTCTCTTTAATACTTTGAATTTCTATAATTTTAAATAAATGAAAGTTACCATTAAAATAAGGTATAATAGAGAAAAGAAATTAAAGGGGAGAGAAAATATGAGCGAGGTAAAACATCTAGAGATTAATTATAAAACTGATGAGCGTTTTGAAGATTTCAGAGAGTTCGGAAATAAAGATCTCTATATGGTCGAAGAATTAAAAGGTCAAATGATAGATGCAAGTTCAGATTCACCTTTTTATGGCATTTTTGTAGGAGATAAATTAGCGGCAAGAATGGCTTTACTTAATAAGGGTGAAGTTGAAGAAACTTATTTCCCAGATTGTGATGATTACATCTTATTATGGAAATTAGAAGTTCTTGAAAAATATCAAGGTCGTGGATATGCTAAAAAACTTATCGATTTTGCTAAAGAAAATAATAAACCTATTAAAGCCATCGCAAGAAACAACTCAAAAGACTATTTCTTAAAACATGGCTTTAAGGATGTTGAAGCTAAAAATCCTGAAGGTCACGATGTATTAATTTGGAAACCTTAATATAATTAGAAGAGAGTGGGACAGAAATATAATTTAAAAAAATTATTTTCGTTGTCCCACCCCAACTTGCATTGTTTGTAGAATTTCTTCCAAAAGAAATTCTCTATGTTGGGGCCCCGCGGCAAGGATGACTAGGATTGAAAGAAGCTTGATATAAGCGCACTTTCAATTCAGACATCTACTGCCAATACGTTATGTGAGGCTAAGACAATAAATTATGTCTCAGCCTCATTTTCTATTCAACAATATCAATAAGTTCTGTTAAATTACTGATCTCGTAATGAGGTTGGATGTTAGAGTTATTTTCTTTTTCACGATAATTAAACCAGCATGTTTTAATATTAGCATTGAGGCCACCCCTGACATCAGAAGTCAAAGAATCTCCGACTATAATCGTTTCCTCTCTATTAAGATCTCCAATTTTATTAAAAATATAATCAAAAAACTCTGGCATAGGTTTTTGGTACCCTGTCTGCTCTGAAATAAATATTCCATTAAATTTATCATTAAAATTTGTCTGAGCAATACGACGCTGTTGCGTAATTGTCACACCATTTGTAACTATATATAATGAGTGTTTGTTTTTCAGTTGATTAATCGTTTCAATCGTTTGATCGAAGAATTTGAGCGGGGCTTTAGCTAATTCATCTCTAAATATCTCATCTGCCTCTTTACCGTCTACTTTTATGTGATAATCATTAAAATAGTTAGTAAATCGATGAGATAAAACTTGCTCTTTCGTCAATTCATTCTTTTGAAAGGCTTCCCAATGTGCTTGATTGACCTTTCTAAAATGTTGAAAATCTTGTTCAGATGGAAAATGACGATAATGTTTCGACATATTATAAAATGCTTTTTCCTCTGCATCGTAAAAATCAACAATGGTATCATCAAAGTCTAATAATATATTTTTATAAGTCACAATTAATCCCCGTTTCCTATTTTAATGAGCAAATATTTTAATCTTCTTTATATTAACAAATATTTTCCAAATAAAAAAAGACCAGAGCGCTTGCCCTGGTCCATTGAATAATTTATTAGAATCCGAATACTTTACCTAATAAACCGATTCCGTTTTCTGCGATACCCACGATGCTTGTACCTAATTTTGCCCAGTCATGATCTTGTCCTGCTTTTACTGTGTTTGCGATTGCTTCTGCTAATTTTTGCATTATAATCTCTCCTTTTAGTAGTTTATTGTAATATTAGTAATTCGCTTAAATTAGAATCCGAATACTTTACCTAATAAGCTAATTCCGTTTTCAGCAATACCTACGATGCTTGTACCTAATTTTGCCCAATCTTGGTCTTGTCCTGCTTTTACTGCGTTTGCGATTGCTTCTGCTAATTTAGTCATTATAGTCTCTCCCTTAGTATATTTTATTTATTATTAAAGTTCTTATTTATCGAAAATTAACCACCGAATACTTTAGTTAATGCACTTACACCGTTTTCTACGATATCAACGATGCTTGTACCTAATTTAGTCCAATCTTGGTTGATTCCAGCATCTACTGTGTTTCTAATTGCGTCGAATAGTTTTTCCATTACAAACACTCCTTAAGTAAAATGTAATAATGCGTGAGTTAATTAATTTAAAACGATGAATGAACTTGTGTTGTTTGTTTATCTATCGTTTTGTTACTTATACTATAAAGCGGATTTAGCACAATTTGTTCATATTTCCTTAAGTCGGTATTTAAAGGTCTAAACTGTTAAATGAAAACGTTTACACAACAGTTTGGAATTCGCTAGTGTATTGTTTACAATCCAATTGTTAAAAATTTCTTGCATCTTTACAATAAATTAACATTCTAGTATAAAAAGCACTAATATAGTGAAAAATATAAACATTTTTTATTAGAGAACTATTGCTAAAACTCCCCCACTTAGATATAATAATTCTTGTGTTAAAAAATGTCCTGGTAGCTCAGCTGGATAGAGCAATGGCCTTCTAAGCCATCGGTCGGGGGTTCGAATCCCTCCCAGGACGCTAATAGCTTAAAATTAAACACTTTTCGAAACAGAGAACCCCGTAACGACGGGGTTCTTTTTATTTTGCTTGTTTATAACACAACATATAACGAATCTAAACTGCACCAAAACTGCACCAAAAGCCATCGATATACAAAATCTAGTTTCTACCACTATATAAAGCGAATTTTTATGGCACCGAGTCCCTAAAAAATAACCACGCCTTTTAGTGACGTGGTTGGAAAATAAAACCCACCTCTATAACTTAAACTAACTACCACTATTTATAATGATAGTTTCTTTCATTTTAATAATACTTATGAAATTTTTAAGTGTGTGTTTCAATTCTTCCAAAGCAAGTATGCATTATAATCACGTAAATTCATAAAAATAGTACAGTTATCGTGCCTAACTGTACTTAAAAATTGCTAAAGTGTTACTTGATAAAAAAATACCCATCCTTTTATGGATAGGTTTAGCACTTTAATGCTTATCTGTTTAAATATCTATCTTAACTGTATCTATTATTTTATTTTCTCTGTTTCTAAAGTTTAGTTGAGCCTGCGTGTCTGTATCGTTAATAATAAGTTCGGCAAATGTTTCTTCTATATTACTGCGAGATTGAGAAATGCTTCCCGGATTAATTACATGAATTCCAGCAATATTTTCATATTTAGCAACATGGGTATGTCCATAAAATGCGAATGGGCAGGATAGAGATTTTGCTTTTTCAGCAAGTTTCATACGCGTACGATTGACATCATAAAAATGACCATGAGTATAAAATGCTTTAATACCGTCTTGTTCAATCATATCTTCTTCAGGAAATTCAGGATAAAAATCACAATTACCTTTAACACGATGATATAGACTTAATTCCGTATCATTATATTGAAACTCTGAATCACCTAAATGTAGAAAGACATCTGCATCTTGATGCTTTTCAAAAACGTGATACAAAATCCCTGATTCATTGTGATTATCACTAATAATGATCCACTTACTCATCTTGACCACCTTCTAGATACTCTTTCAATAATTGAATCGCATTTCCTCTATGACTTATTTCACTTTTTTCTTCATCAGTAAGTTCTGCCATTGTTCTTTTTTTATCAGGCACAAAGAAGATTGGATCATAACCAAATCCGTGATTCCCTTGTCTTGTATGAGTAATCTCACCAGAAACTGTGCCTTTAAACGTTTTTGTTTCTTCACCTGGTGCACTCATGCTAATCACACAAACAAATTGTGCTCGTCGATCAGATTCATTCTCTAAATTAGCCAATAACTTATCAATATTAGCATCATCACTTTTATCTAATCCTGCATATCTTGCTGAATAGACACCAGGTTCACCATTGAGTGCAAACACCTCAAGTCCACTGTCATCTGCAATTACACGCTTATTTAATGCCTTAGCTGCAGCTTCAGACTTTAACTTAGCATTTTCTTCAAAAGTAGAACCTGTTTCTTCAACATCAAAATTTGGAATAAGTTCAGAAATACCTATTACATTATCTTCTTTGAAGATAACTTTAAAGTCATTAATTTTACCTTTATTGTTCGTTGCAATGACAATATCTTCCATAATTACATCTACTCCCTTCTACTATTTACCTACAGTAATTTGTTCAACTTGCACATTCATTTTAAGCCATTCAGCAATGATATTTTTTATGTGTGTGGTATCGCCAGTTGCAAAGAATCGATGTTTCGGATGTTCAGTGTAACTCGCATGTTCATTACTAAACGTTAATAATGCACTTACTTCACGTGCTGTTTCTAAGCCTGAAGAAATTACAGTTTTTTCACCATCAAAATAATCATAAATCGGTTTATATAATAGTGGATAATGCGTACAACCTAAAATTACAGTATCAGCATCACTATTTCTCCATTGCTTTAATGTTTGATGTATAACAATACTTGTGATAGTTGGGTCGTTATATCTCATTTGTTCAACTAATGGTACGAAACCTGGACATGCTACACCATATACATTGACATTAGGATTAATCTTTTTAATATGTGTGCGATAGGCTTCTGATTTGATTGTACCTTCGGTGCCTAATACTAAAACATTTTGATTTTTAGTCGTCATAATCGCAGTTCGTGCACCTGGTTCAATAACCCCAATCACGGGGATTGGTAACAATCTTTGTAAATGCTCTAACGCAACGGCTGTTGCTGTATTACAAGCAATGACTAACATTTTTATATCAAATTCCATTAATTTTTGAGCAATTTCTGTAGTAAATTGTCTAACTTCATCCCCAGGTCTAGGTCCATATGGACATCGTCCAATATCACCGAGATAATATATCGTCTCATTAGGTAATTGTCTCATAATCTCTTTGGCTACCGTTAAACCTCCCACACCTGAGTCGATAACACCTATAGGTTTATTCATATATCTTCATCCTTATTTTTTCAGTTAACCTTTATTTTATCACAACGGACTTAAGCTGTTTATTATTACGAATTTAGTTTTTCTTTCTATTTTAAAAATAATTCTAAGAGGCATACCATTTAAAAAGTCTCTAATATTAATACTAAATTGGCCAAAACAAAAAACGACTAAGACTCAAATAGTCTTAGCCGTAATCTAATTAATATTAATCTACTTTATGGTCAGAACCGAAGAATGATTTAAACATATGGAATGACGTCTCTCTGTTTAAAGCTGCGATAGAAGTTGTCAAAGGAATACCTTTAGGACAAGCATTTACACAGTTTTGAGAGTTACCACATTCTTGTAAACCACCCGTACTCATTAAAGCATCTAAACGTTCATCTTTAGTCATAGAACCAGTTGGATGTAAGTCGAATAAACGTACTTGAGAAATTGCTTGTGCCCCAACGAATTTGTTGTTAGGCGTGACGTTTGGACATACTTCCAAGCAAACACCACATGTCATACATTTAGATAACTCATATGCTGTTTGACGTTTTTTCTCTGGCATACGTGGACCTGGACCTAAATCATAAGTACCATCGATTGGAATCCAAGCTTTCATTCGTTTTAAGTTGTCGAACATTCTTGAACGGTCAACTTGTAAGTCACGAATTACTGGAAACGTACTCATTGGTTCTAGACGAATAGGTTGCTCTAATTGATCAACGATTGCTGAACAAGATTGTCTTGCGCGACCATTGATAACCATTGAACAAGCTCCACATACTTCTTCAAGACAGTTCATATCCCAAGTTACTGGAGTCGTTTTCTCACCTTTAGCATTTACAGGATTACGTCTAATCTCCATTAAACATGCGATAACATTTAAATTCTCTTTGTAAGGAATTTCAAAAGTTTCTTCGTAGGGTTTAGATTCGTTATTATCTTGTCGTTTAATAATTAATTTAACTGTTTTTTGTTTAGATTGTTGATTCTGTTCTTTTGCTTGTTGATTACCTTGAGTTTCTGGAGTTTCTTTTACTGATTGTTCAGCCATTATTTTTTACCTCCTTTAGACTTACTAGTGTAATCACGTTTACGAGGTGGAATTAAACTTACATCAACTGGCTCGTAAGTAAATTCTGGTTTTTCAGTTCTACCTCTATAATGAGCCATTGTAGTTTTTAACCATTCATCATCATTACGATCTGGGAATTCTGGTTTGTAGTGTGCACCACGAGATTCGTTACGGTTGTAAGCCCCAATAGTAATAACACGTGCTAATACTAGCATATTCCATAATTGACGAGTGAAGAAGACAGCTTGGTTACTCCAAGTTTGTGTATCTTCCATATCGATATCTTCATAACGTTTCATCAATTCTTGGATTTTCTTATCTGTTTCTAATAATTTATCATTTTCACGTACTACTGTTACGTTAGCTGTCATAATTTCACCTAACTCACGGTGAAGTTTATATGCATTTTCAGTACCACGCATGTTTAATAATTTGTCAAAACGCTCTTGTTCTTCTTTAACGCGTTTTTCATAGATACTGTCGTCTAACTCTGAGTAAGAAGTTTCGATGTTTTGAACATATTTAACAGCGTTAGGACCTGCAACAGTACCACCGTAAATTGCTGATAATAAAGAGTTTGCTCCTAAACGGTTACCACCGTGTTGAGAGAAATCACACTCACCAGCAGCGAATAAACCTTTAATATTTGTCATTTGATCATAATCTACATATAGTCCACCCATTGAGTAGTGTACAGCTGGGAATATTTTCATTGGTACTTTACGTGGATCATCACCTGTGAATTTTTCATAAATCTCAATGATTCCACCTAATTTAACATCTAATTCATGTGGATCTTTATGAGATAAATCAAGATATACCATGTTCTCGCCATTGATACCTAATTTTTGGTTAATACATACATCAAAAATTTCACGCGTCGCGATATCACGAGGTACTAAGTTACCATAATCTGGATACTTCTCTTCTAAGAAGTACCAAGGTTTACCGTCTTTATATGTCCAAATACGTCCACCTTCACCACGAGCTGATTCACTCATAAGACGTAATTTGTCATCGCCAGGAATAGCTGTTGGATGAATTTGAATAAACTCACCATTGGCATAAATTGCACCTTCTTGATAAGCAATTGATGCTGCAGATCCTGTATTAATCATTGAGTTTGTTGTTTTACCGAAGATGATACCAGGACCACCTGTAGCCATAATAACTGCATCTGATCCAAATGATTGAATTTCTGATGTAGTCATATTTTGAGCAACGATACCTCTTGCTGCATCCTCATCATCTTTAACGATACCTAGGAATTCCCAGCCTTCGTATTTAGTTACTAATCCATCAACTTCATAAGAACGAACTTGTTCATCTAAAGCATATAATAATTGTTGACCTGTTGTAGCACCAGCAAATGCAGTTCTGTGATATAACGTACCACCAAAACGTCTGAAGTCTAATAAACCTTCGTTTGTTCTACTAAACATTACGCCCATACGGTCTAATAAGTGTATAATTTTTGGTGCTGCTTCAGCCATCGCTTTAACTGGTGGTTGGTTAGCTAAGAAGTCTCCCCCATATACTGTGTCATCGAAGTGAATCCACGGAGAATCTCCTTCACCTTTAGTATTAACCGCACCATTAATGCCCCCCTGGGCACAAACAGAGTGCGAACGTTTTACAGGCACTAATGAGAATAAATCTACATGCGCACCTTGTTCTGCCGCTTTAATTGTTGACATCAGACCGGCAAGTCCTCCACCGACAACAATAACTTTTTTCTCTGCCATAGAAATGTCACTCCCCTGATATTATAAATCTAAGACTTAAGTTGAAATCATCGTTGTTACATAAATGCGATAATAGCTGATACACCGATATATGAAACCACTAAGAATACAATTAAAGAAATCCATGTGAATACGCGTTGAGATTTTTTAGATTGTAAAAAGCCCCACGTAACACAGAAAGACCATAAACCATTTGCAAAGTGGAACACTACCGCAATGATACAAATGATATAGAAAATCGCCCATAATGGATGCTTCAACGTTTCATGCATCATGTTGTAATCCACTGCTTTACCGAAAAATGCTTTCTGTAAGCGTGTTTGCCATAAGTGCATTGCGATGAAAACGAAAGCTAAAATACCACTTACACGTTGGAAGAAGAACATCCAGTTTCTAAATAGAGAATAGTGACCGATGTTTTCTTTAGCAGTAAATGCGATATGTAGTCCAAAAAGACCATGGTATAACAATGGAATATAAATGAATAAAAATTCTACCACAATTAAGAATGGTAGTGATTCCATGAAACCAGATGCTTTATTGAAAGCCTCTGCGCCTTGTGTTGCTTGATGGTTTACCAATAAGTGAACAATTAAGAATGCACCAATTGGGATAATACCTAATAACGAATGTAGTCGTCTAAGGTAAAATTCGTTTTTTGATTGAGCCAAAAGGAGTCCCCCCTGTAAAACAAATAATTAAATTTGCTAATTCCCAGAAAATTGTATGCAATATGCCCTGAAATTCCATATAAAAGACTAGCTTTCATTTACTTCTTTATTTTGTACTTGTACGTGTAAACACTTTAGTTAAATGAGAAATACATCCACACAAGTATGGCTTAAAAAAGTAAAAGGCTAGTGATTATAAAGAATTCTTTAATAAAGATGTGACGACTCATAGTTGAAGTTACCAACACCTAATTGATAACATTTCTCATTTAGAAAACGCTTCCACACAACCTTAAAAAAATTAGCTTTTGTTAACCATATTGTAACATTATTTATACTACTTTTGGGCATGAGAATAATTCTCATGCCCATTTTTTTAAAATTTATTTATTTTGTAGAGCTTTTTGTAGGTTTTTAGCGACTTTTTCAGGTAAGCCTGCACCTTTTAAATCATCTAAATTTGCTTCCTTCATTTTCTTAATAGATCCGAATGTTCTTAAAAGCGTGGTTTTTCTCTTAGCACCAATACCATCCACATCATCTAAAACTGATTTAAGTCCTGTTTTTTGTCGAGTTTGTCTATGGAAAGTAATCGCAAAACGATGTACCTCGTCTTGGATTCTATGAAGTAAATAAAATGCTTGGCTGTTTTTCTTCAATGGCACAATTTCAGCACTCGCACCATAAAGTAATTCAGATGTTTGGTGTTTGTCATTTTTTTGAAGTCCTGCAACAGGAATGTCTAAGCCTAATTCATTTTCAAGGACATCCATCACGCCGTTCATATGACCTTTACCACCATCAACAATAATTAAATCTGGTAAAGGTAAACCTTCATTTAAGACACGCGTATAACGACGGCGTACTACTTCTCTCATTGATTTATAATCATCAGGGCCTTCTACAGTTTTAATTTTATATTTACGGTACCCTTTCTTGTCTGGTTTACCATCTACAAAAGTAACCATCGCAGAAACTGGATCCACACCTTGAATATTGGAATTATCAAATGCTTCTATTCTAATAGGCGTTTGAATTCCCATGCGTTCTCCTAATTCTTCTATAGCTTTCACAGTTCGAGATTCATCTCTAGCAATTAATTCGAATTTATTTTCAAGTTGCACTTCGGCATTGTGATTGGCTAAATCAACCATTTCTTTTTTAGCTCCTCGAGAAGGTTGAACAATTTTTGTATCTACAACTGAATATATCATATCTTTATCGAGGTTCTTTGGTACATGGACTTCCTTTGGCAAGATATGTTGATTTAGGCTATAGAATTGTCCTATGAAAGTATAAAACTCTTCTTCCTCTGATTGTTGTATCGGTATCATTGTAGCATCTCGTTTTATCATATTACCTTGTCTAATGAAGAACACTTGAACACACATCCAACCTTTAGAAACATTGTATCCAAAGACATCTCTAATTGTATTATCAGTAGACATAATTTTTTGTTTCTTCGTTAAGTTGTGAATGTGCTGAATCATATCACGATACTCTTTAGCTTGTTCAAAGTCTAAATCTTCACTAGCTTTCGTCATTCTGCTCTCTAAATTATGAATAATCGTTTTATCTTCTCCATTTAGAAAATCCGTAATTTCCTTCGTCATTTGTGCATATTTATCTAAATCAACATCATAGACACATGGTCCCATACATTGACCGATGTGATAGTATAAGCATAGTTTATCAGGCATATTATCGCATTTTCTAAAAGGATAAATTCGATCTAATAACTTCTTAGTTTCTTGTGCAGAATACGCATTTGGATAAGGACCAAAGTATTTTCCAGTTCCCTTTTTAACAGTGCGTGTAACGATAAGCCTAGGATGCTTTTCTTTAGTAATTTTAATAAATGGGTAACTTTTGTCGTCTTTAAGTAAAATATTGTAACGTGGTTGATATTGCTTAATTAAATTTAATTCTAATAATAGAGATTCAGTTTCACTTGAAGTTACAATAAACTCAAAGTTTCGTATCTCACTAACTAAGCGTGTCGTCTTAGCATCATGTGCACCAGTAAAATAGGAACGCAAACGATTCCTTAATTTTTTGGCTTTACCTACATAAATCACTTGATCATTTCTATCTTTCATCAAATAGCAACCCGGCTCTAGGGGTACAACGTTAAGCTTTTCCTTAATTTTCTTTTGATAGTCCTCCAATGTCTTCCTCCTTTCTTTTATGTTTTAATTTCTGTCCTTAAACAAAATAAAGCTGGAGCATTTACATAATGAAATGCCCCAGTCTTAAGTCATATAATTCTTATAGATGTTTATCTAATACTTCTGCTAAGTTTTCTTTTGGTTGGAAACCTACAACTTTATCAACTGGTTGACCATCTTTAAATACGATTAAAGTTGGAATACTCATTACTTCGTATTTTGCAGCAGTTGATGGGTTTTCATCAACATCTAATTTTAAAATATCAGCTTTACCATCATAATCTCCGGCTAACTCCTCTAATACTGGAGCGATCATTTTACAAGGTCCGCACCAAGTAGCCCAGAAGTCTACTAATTTAACGCCAGATTCAATTTTAGTATCGAAATCAGAGTCAGTTACTTTTACGATTGCCATAAATGCCAATCCTCCTTAATTTTTAAATGATGAGCAAATTATAACAGACTTTAATAACAACTGCATTGCTATTGCTCAATTAAAGTATGAATATCTCATTAGCTTCATCACATCGTATTATTAACTAATAATACTGGGTTTATTGTACGTTATTTTTTCAAAAAATCAAATGCAGTGCTTTTATTAATCAAAAGTATTTATTTTAATTCTGCAACTGTTACGCCAAAACCACCTTCACTAGGCATACCACCTCTAAAGTTGTTCACACTTTTATGTTTTTTCAAATGCTGTTGAACACCTTTTTGAAGCGCGCCTGTGCCTTTACCATGAATAATATAAACTTGCTCGTAATTACTTAAAACTGCTTGATCAAGATATTGATCTAATTCTAATAATGCTTCTTCATAACGATATCCTCTTAAATCAAGCTCAGTTTTAATCGTTTGTCTATTTTGACGCGTAACCATTTTAGCTGGCTTTTCTTTTTTCTTCTTCGTTTTCTCTAAATCTTCAATAGGTAATTTCATTTTAATAATGCCCATTTGTACAACTGCTTCATCTTCACCAACAAGTTCAAGTACTTCGCCTTTTTGACCATAAGAAAGCACTTTTACTTCATCACCAGCGTTAATTTTATCGTATTTCTTCTTCTGGACAGTTTGTTTAATTGACTTCGCTTCATATTGATCATCTAGTTGTTTTTTCTTATCAATTAATTCATGTTCTTTAACTTCTGCACCTTTATTGTCGCGTAAATCTCTTAATTCTTTAAGAATTGTATCCGCTTCTTTAGTCGCAGATTTAACACGTTGGTTGGCTTTTTCTTTCGCTTCATTCATCAATGATTGTTCATAATTTTGATATTGTTGATATTGCTTTGCTAGTGCATCGTGTGTTTCTTGTGCTTCTCGAACGAGTCGATCTAATTCAATACGTTGTTCATCTACACATTTAGAATTCCTTTCAAGAGATTCTATCATTGAGTTGATTTCTTGTTCGTCTGTACCAATCATTGTTTTTGCTTTATTGATAATATTGAGGCTTAGTCCTAACTTTTTAGAAATATCAAATGCGTTAGAACGTCCAGGTACGCCCATGAGTAATTTATAAGTTGGACTTAACGTATCAACATTAAACTCCACACTAGCATTCATTACTCCTTCGCAATTATAACTATAAGCTTTTAACTCTGGATAATGCGTTGTTGCCATAACAAGTGATCCTAAGTTACGAACGTAATCTAATATACTCATTGCTAGGGCTGCCCCTTCACTTGGATCAGTTCCAGCTCCCAATTCATCAAATAATATTAAGCTGTTTTTATCAGCCTCGTGTAGAATTTCGACAATATTCTTCATATGAGAGGAGAAGGTTGATAATGACTGTTCAATTGATTGTTCATCGCCTATATCACAGTAAACATTTTCAAAAATACTTAATTGACTGCCATCAAGCGTCGGAACTAATAAACCTGATTGTGCCATCACAATAATGAGTCCAAGTGTCTTCAGTGTCACTGTTTTACCGCCTGTATTAGGCCCAGTAATAATCACCGTCTCAACATCATCGATAAATTCAATCGTATTCGCAACAACAGTTTCTTTATCTAACAATGGATGGAACGCATTAGGAAGATAAACTGTTCTCTCTTTCTTAAAAGTAGGTTTCGTTCCCTTTATCGAACGTGCATAACGTGCTTTAGCAATCAAGAAGTCAATCTGACCCATCACTGATTCAGCAATAAGGATTGAATCGGCGTCTACAGCTACTTGACCAGTCAATTCAGTAAGAATACGTTCACGTTCCACAGCTTCATCATTCCGTAAACGACTGATTTGATTGTTCATCTCGACTACTGAAGTTGGCTCAATATAGAGCGTTTGTCCAGACGCTGATTGATCATGCACAATACCATTAAAATCCTGTCGATATTCCGCTTTGACCGGAATAACATTACGATCATTTCTAACTGTGACGATGGCATCAGATAATTTCTTTTGATTGCTCTGACTTTTAACAATACGATCTAAATTCTGTCGAATCCTCTGATTAGTACTTGAAATTTTGCTTCTAATACCTTGCAGAGCATAACTTGCGTGGTCAAATAAATCATAAGTATCACATTTATCTTTGATTTCTTGAAATAAATCAGTTAAAACCGGTAGCTGGTTCATCTTCTCATCTAATATAGGATACTTTACTTCTTCATCTTCTTCTAAAAGTTGGTTGTAAAATGTTTTAAATTGATTTTGAACTTGAATGAGTCGTTTAATTACATTCAATTCAGACACATTTAAAACACCACCTATATTCGCTCTATGGATTAGTGGTGAGACCTTTGCTAAACCACTTAAACTTGGTAATCGATGTTTATTGTATATTTGAGAAATTTCATCAGTTTCATTGATTTGAAATTCAACAGTATCGAATTCAGTTGCTGGTGTCATTGCATCTACTTTTTCACGACCTAAATCACTTATTGTTTCATCCGCAACAAACGATTTAATCTTATCGAATTCCAAAACATCTAATGTCTTTTGTCTCATGCAATCCCTCTATTTCCTTAATTTAATATTATTTTCAATGAGTGATTTAAACTCTTCTCGTGATAACGCGTTGACCACTCTATCTTTTGCTACAAAGCCTTTCTGTGCCGTAGCAACACCATATTTCATAAATTCTAGGTGATTCGTATGATGTGCATCCGTATTAATCGTTAACTTAACGTTAGGATACTTACGAACAGTCTCAGCATTTAAATCTAAACGTTTAGGGTTCGCGTTAATTTCTAATATCGTATTTGTTTCTTCAGCTAATTTCATTAGTTTTTCTATATTAGGTTTATAACCAGGACGTCGCCCAATAATTCGACCTGTTGGATGTGCTATATGACGTACATAAGGATTTTTACAAGCTACTTCTAAGCGTTTCATTATCTCATCTTCAGATTGATTAAAACTCTGATGGATAGCTGCTATCACATAATCAAGTTGTGCTAGTACTTCATTATCATAATCTAGTGAACCATCTGGTAATATGTCCATTTCTGTACCTGAGTAAATATCAATTTCATCATATTCCTCATTTAATTTCTTGATTTCTTCATTCTGTCGTAAGAGACGCTCTACCTGTAAACCATTTGCAACTTTTAAACTTTGTGAATGGTCTGTAATAACCATGAATTTATAACCTTTAGCGATATTTGCTTCTACCATTTCTCTTATTGAGTTAGCACCATCACTATACGTGGTATGCATATGAATATCTCCATTAATATCCTCTAATGAAATGATATTGCTTAAGTCTTTATCAAATTCACTGCCATCTTCGCGCATTGCAGGTGAAATCCAACTTACGTCAAAATGGTGATAAATTTCTTCTTCACTTTGAAATTGTAATAAAGTACCATCAGCTTGTTCTATACCATATTCACTTACTTTTTCATTACGTTCTTTAGCTAATTGTCGAATACGAATATTATGGTCTTTCGAACCTGTAAAGTGTTGAAGAGTATGATAGAAGGCTTTAGGTTCAATTAATCTGAAATCTACACCTATCGTCTCATCATCATAAGATAACTCTAACGATACTTTAGTATCCCCTACTGCAACTTCTTTTACTTTGTTAGGAATATTAAGCAATTGTTGTTGAACTTCTAGAGGTTGTGTCGTACTGATAATGAAGTCTAAATCTTTACTCTTTTCTTTATAACGTCTAAAACTGCCAGCTGAAGAATAGTTATCTACATGTTCAAGCTTTTTAATGAAATCAATAATTTCATTATTTAGCCCTCTCATTTGATCAATTGGATAACTGTCTTTTTTAGCGCCCATTGCTTTAACTGCTTCTAAAATATTTTGCTCAGTTTTTTTCGCGAAACCACTTAGTTTACTCACTTCACCTTTTTCACAAGCTTTCTGTAAGCTTTCTTTATCGATAATTTGCAGTTCTTGATATAGTTTAGCGATTTTCTTGCTACCGAGTCCTTGAATTTTTAGTAATGGGACTAAGCCTTCTGGCACTTCCTCTTGGGGAGCTTTTAATGTGCTAGACTCCCCTTTATCTCTATATTCGTTAATGACGTCACCCACACCTTTACCGATGCCTCTAAGTTCAGTAACATCCTTAATATCATCCAAAGGTCGTTCATCTATTTCTAAACTCTGTGCTGCTTTTCGATAGGCAGATACTTTAAATGTATTTTCTCCTTTTAACTCCATATATGTTGCTATTTTTTCTAACAATTGAATTACATCTTTTTTAGTCATATACATCTCTCCATAAAAAGAAGACCAGGACACAACATTCAAGTTAGCTCTAGTCCTGACCTTATATAATTAGTTTATAAGTTTAAAATAACATGTGATACATAGGGTAAATTTAAAATTAACCTTTTACTTATTAACGATTGTGCTATTTGATTTTGAATAAATGGCTCTGGATATAATGAAATAAAATAAAGTCCAATTTGAATTACGATTAAACTCATTATAAGTCCTAAAATAAGTCCTATAATTCGACTGACTAATTGGTGTTTCTGATACGCTACTATATTATCAAATGTAACAATAATTAGATACAAAATAAGCTTAGCTAATATCGCTAACATTATAAACGCAACAATATTTTCAAATCGTTGTTGCAATTGATTATAATGAATTGCATAAGACGTGTCATATGCTACCGTCTTAGGGAACGGTAAAAATACAATTAGTCTCTGTGCTATCGGTTGATAAAACTGAGATGCAATCCACAATGATACGATTGAAGAAATAAAATGTAGTGTCGACAACCACGTGCCTCTACGGAAACCAATCATCATAAAGTAGGCAATCAATATAATGACAATTAAATCAACAATCATCTAATCTTCACTTTGTTTGAATTGATTGATTTCTTGTTGTAATCGACGATTTTCTTCTTCTAATAAAACTTTCTCATGCATAATATTTACCGCTGTTAAAATCGATTTACGAGTTGTATCTAAGCCTGCGGATTTTTGACCTAATTCTTGCATCTTCTCATCTACAAGATGTGCAACATAACGAATATGCTCAGGACTGGCATCGCCAATGATTGTGAAATGTTGATCGTTGATCGTAACATTTATTCTATTTTTAAATTCACTCATATTTAATTGCTCCTGACCTAATATTTAAATGATTTTAACTTTCTATAATGTTTTACTTCAAGATACTTCACTTAATCTTGAAAATAAATAGCTATTTGTTTTAATTTCAATTTTTACTTATCAACACACATTATACATGAGAGTAAAAAATTATGTAAGTAGCTGTTTTTAAACAAATTTAGCTATTATATTATTTTAAATCATTTAATAGTTATAATTTATATTCATGAATGTGTTAGAAAATGAAATTTGATAGAATATATTAGTACGAAATCAAAAGTGAGGTTACTTACCATGGGAAATGTCGTTCAAAAATTAACTCAAAGTGAAATAGATAAATTATTATCTCAAATCCAATTTGAAACAACTCAATTGCCACAAGGTATGAGAGCTCGAACTAAATACCAAAACACTACAATTAACATATATAATTCAGGGAAAGTCATGTTTCAAGGAAAAAATGCAGAAGTAGTAGCTCAAAACATATTACCTAATCAAGCTATTTCTTCACCGTCTCAATCCAATACCTCTACTCCTAAACAGTCTTCAATTCAATACAATAAATATAATTGCATAGGGAGTGATGAAGCAGGTAGTGGTGATTATTTTGGTCCATTAACGGTCTGTGCAGCATATGTTTCAGAAAAAAATGCTCAAGTTTTAAAAACTTTAGGCGTGGATGATTCTAAAAAATTATCTGATGACAAAATTGTTGAACTAGCCGAACAGCTCATCACTTTTATTCCTCATTCTCTACTAACTTTGAATAATGTGAAATATAATGAGCGTCAAAAGATGGGTTGGTCACAAGTGAAAATGAAAGCCGTCTTACATAATGAAGCCATCAAAAATGTCGCTCAGAAAATTGAAGTAGATGACTTAGATTATATTGTGATAGACCAGTTTGCTAAACGTGAAGTTTATCAACACTATGCACTTTCTGAATTACCATTTCCTAATAAAACTAAATTTGAAACTAAAGGTGAATCAAAATCTCTAGCCATTGCAGCAGCCAGTATTATTTCGAGATATGCTTTCGTAAAACATATGAACCATATAACACAACAAATTAAAATGGATGTTCCAAAAGGTGCTAGTAAAAAAGTTGATTTATTCGCAGCTAAAATCATTCAAAAATGTGGCTTAAGCCAACTCGATGCTATATCTAAAAAACATTTTAAAAATCGTGAAAAAGCACTTGCTTTAATCGAGAAAAAATATAAATAAATAAAATAAGACCTATCCTCATTTTTTTAATTTTTATTGAGGATAGGTCTTTTTTCTTAATAAATTATCTTATTGTAGCCCCTTGTTGCTGTAGCGCTTCTAAAATTTTATCGTGTACTGCTGATACACGTTCGTCTGTAAGGGTATTTTCAGTATCTAAATAATTCAATCTAATAGCTACTGATTTTTTACCTTCTTCTAAGTGTTCACCTTCATAAACATCAAATACTAACGTATCATCTAGAATATCTTCCCCGTTATTATGAATGATAGATATTAAATTTGAAGCAGGAACTTCATGATCCACTTCTAACGCTATATCTCTTGTTACACCTGGGAATCTAGGTATTGGTTCATAATTAATATAACCTACAGATACTTTCATAATCGCATCATAGTTTAATTCAAATACATATGTGCGTTTTAAATCATTCTCTGCAGCAAGCGTTGGATGTAATTCACCAATAAAACCAATATCTTCTCCATTTAATGAAACTATAGCAGTTCTACCTGGATGTAAACCTGTGATTTGACCTGCTCTATAATCAAATTTTAGATTTAGCTTTTCAGCCACTCGGTCAACAACACCCTTAGCTAAGTAAAAATCTACTGACTCTTTCTTACTTTGCCAAGCATGATTAACATATTGACCTGTTAAAATACCACTTAGATATTCAACCTCATCTGGTAATTGTCCTTCTCCATTACCGAAAAAGACACGACCAATTTCATATAATTTAACATCTGAGTTTTTACGCGCAACATTGTATGCCACCGCTTCAATCAGATGCGGTAAAAGACTTTGTCTTAATGTAGAATGCGCTTCACTCATTGGCATTAATAGTTCGATAGTAGAACGATCTTGTAAAGCAAAGTCTTTAGCGTGATCTTTAGATACTAATGAGTATGTGATAGCTTGATCAAGACCAGCACCTTCAAGCGTTTCTTTTACCGTACGTGTTTTATATTGACGATCTGTTAATGATCCACTCGTTACATCTTCAAATACAGGAAGTGTTGAAGGGATTTCGTCATATCCATATATACGTGCAACCTCTTCAATTAAATCCTCTTTAATTGAAATATCTTTACGACGTGATGGTACATTAACTATTAATTGTCCATTTTGATTTTGAGTTTCAAATCCAAGTTGTTCAAATATATTAATGATTTCTTCATCACTTAAGTTAAACCCAATTGTTTGATTTACCTTTTCAGCAGTAATATTGATTGGAGTCACCATTGCTCCTAAATCACCTGCTGCTACTCTATCTTTTAAAACTGTACCTGAAGCATATCTTTCTAGTAAATAACAAGCTCTATCTACTGCTTCATCTACAAATTCAGTTGCAATACCTTTTTCAAAGCGACTTGATGATTCACTTCTAAGATTTAAACGACGCGAAGTATGACGAATAGATACTGGGTCAAAGATTGCACCTTCGATAATTACATTGCGTGTTTGATCAGTAACTTCTGAGAAGTCTCCACCCATTACTCCACCTAAAGCTATCGGCTCATTTCCGTTAGTAATAACGATATCTGAATCGAGCAATTCTCGCTCACAATCATCTAAAGTCGTCATTTTTTCATTTTGATTGGCTTGTCTTACTTCAATCTTTTGTGAACCAATTTGATTTTGGTCAAACATATGAAGTGGTTGACCATATTCTAATAGAACATAGTTAGATATATCTACAACATTGTTAATAGGACGAATACCCGCTTTCATTAAGCGTGCTTGCATCCATACGGGTGATGGCGCAATAGTTACATCATGAACAATTCTTGCACTATAATAAGGCACTTTATCTTCATTTTGAACTGTAACAGATAATTCATCACTAGCTGATTTGTCACTTTCTTGACTTGAAGTTTGTGGTTTTGTCATTTCAGTTTGATATAAAGCAGCTACTTCATAAGCCGTACCAACCATACTTAATGCATCAGCACGGTTAGGAGTTAAGTCAAATTCCATCACTTGATCATTAAGATATAATGCTTCAAGTGCATCTGTTCCTGGAATAACTTCCGTTGGAAATACATAAATACCTGATTCAAACGCTTTAGGCGTAACGTTACTTGAAATACCTATTTCTTGTAATGAGCAAATCATACCTTCAGAACGTTCACCACGTAGCTTCGCACGTTTAATTTTCACGCCACCAGGTAGACGACCTCCAACTTTTGCAACGATGACATGCTGCCCCTCTTCTACATTAGGAGCACCACAAACGATTTGAACCGGCTCATCCTCACCTAAATCAACTTGACAAATATTTAATTTATCGGCGTCTGGGTGCGGTGCTTTTGACACAACATGACCAACCACTAAATTTTTTATATCTTTCGTATAATCGATAATGTCATCAACTTCGATACCTGTACGAGTAATTCTTTCTGCTAAATCTTGAACGGGTTGATTAATATTGACATAATCTTTTAACCATTCATTTGAAATCAACATTATTGGTCACCTCTATCTTCCACTGCTTTAAATTGATCTAAGAATCTAACATCATTTGTATAGAAATGACGAATATCTTCGATACCATATTTCAACATTGCGATACGATCTGGCCCCATTCCAAATGCGAATCCTGAATATTCATTTGAATCAAAGCCCGCCATTTCAAGAACGTTTGGATGTACCATACCAGCACCTAAAATTTCAATCCAACCTGTGTGTTTGCAGACATTACAACCCTCTCCTTTACATTTGAAACAAGACACATCTACTTCAACTGATGGTTCTGTGAAAGGGAAATAACTTGGACGCAGACGTATTTCACGATCCGCCCCGAATAACTTTTTGGCTAATAATTCTAAAGTACCTTTCAAATCACTCATTTTAATATTTTTATCAATAACTAAACCTTCAATTTGTGTAAATTGATGACTATGTGTCGCATCATCTGAGTCTCGACGGTACACTTTACCTGGACATATTATTTTAACGGGGCCCTGTCCACCACGTTTCTCCATTGTTCGAGCCTGAACTGGTGACGTATGTGTACGCATTAGTATTTCTTCAGTAATATAGAAACTATCTTGCATATCTCGGGCAGGATGTGACTTAGGTAAATTTAAAGCTTCAAAATTATAATAATCCTGTTCAACCTCATAACCATCTACAATTTCATAACCTAATCCAAGGAATAAATCCTCAATTTCTTCAACTGTACGAGTAAGAGGATGCTTTGAACCAATCTCAATATGACGACTAGGTAACGTCACATCAATAGTTTCCTCAGCAAGCTGTTGATTTAATTTCTCTTCTTTTAACAACTTCTGTCTTTCATCTAATTTATTCTGAATTGTTTGACGCAATTCATTTACTTTTTGACCATATGCAGGTTTTTCTTCATTAGGTAAATCTTTCATATTTTTCATTAAACCACTTACTGAACCTTTTTTACCTAAATACTTAACTTTCACATCTTGTAATGCACGTTCATTATCTGCTTCATTAATATCAACGAGAGCTTGTTGTTTTAATTCCGCCATCGTATCATTTTGAGTCATGACCGAACTCCTCCTTTTTATGCCACTATTTTATTTTTGAAAATAAAAACCCAAATACTTCAACATCAAAAAAAGCTTTCACCCCATATCGAACTGGGACGAAAGCTTTCCGTGGTACCACCCAAATTTATGCCTAAGCATACACTTGTATATCTATTGATAACGGAATGACAATTCCGACTTAAATTTCTTTAAGTAACCAAAAAGATGAACAAAACTATTTCAAGTTGGAATAACTTTCAGTCACGGTTATTCTCCCTTTTCAACTTTCTAAATAATTTACGTCTTTTTATAGGCTAATCATTTAATTGTATTAGTGATGTCTAAATGATAATGAATACTTCATTTTTAATAAATTCATTAATTATTATAGCCGAAATTTCAACAAAGGGTCAACCTTTCAACTGGTAGAGTAATATACTACCTGCAATGGCAACATTTAAACTCTCAGCTTTACCATAAATTGGTATAATCAGATTTTTAGTAGTTCGTTGTAACAAATCTTTGTTAACACCTTCACCTTCGTTGCCTAATAATAAAGCGAATTGTGATTGTGATTCTATTTCTTTAAAACTTACTGCATTTTCAAGTGCTGTTCCATACACCGGCCCCTCAAATTCAGTGATATAGGTAGCTAAGTCTTTAATAACAACAGGAATATGGAATATACTACCTTGACTCGCTCTCATTACCTTATCTTGATATGGGTCTGCAGTCCCCTTTTCCATTACAATTAAATCTATACCAGCAGCATCTGCAGTACGAATTAATGTACCTAAGTTCCCTGGATCTTGAATACGATCAATTAATAATACTTGCAGCGCTTCTATTTCATTATATTGTGGCTTTTCAATCACTGCAAAGAAACCTTGAGGTGTCACCGTACCAGAAAGCGCTTCAGCCACTTTCATATTAATTTCGTACGCTTCATTCGCGTAATCCAGTAGTGCTTCATCTGTTCTGTCAGGTTCTATCACAAATAATTGCGTTATCTCAATACCACTTTGATATGCTTCTTCAATAAGATGTATTCCTTCTATTAACGCTAGGCCTGTCTTATCACGATCACGTTTCTTTTTTAACTTGTTTGCATTTTTTATTTTATTATTTTGAGCAGACGTAATTTGTTCCATGATCAATTCTCCAACTCTTAAGTTAATGTATTCATATTGTAATCTACTTTTTATTGATTTCAAAGTCTACTATAATTTCTTCCATTAAAAAGAAGCAAGCGAAAGTTCCACATGAATATAATATGTTTCAATTATATATAGCCTGTAAACTCTCGACTTGCTTTAGTTTGATAGAAATCAAGTAATCATAATTTTAATATTAGTACTTTAACTTCATTTAAATAACAGTTCTTATTATTTGAAGTATTGATATCCAATATCATATTTCTTAACTACATTTTCAAGAATTGGACTTGATGCATCCGCTGATTGATGACGAACGTTTCTATGTGCCTTTTTAAACACATCTGATTGTAACCAATCGGTAAAAGCTTGTTCAGATTCCCATAACGTTAAAATTTTTACTTCATCATAATCTGATTGTTCTTTAGTGTTTGTTACAAACATCCCTTTAAAACCTTCAAGTGTTTCAATGCCATGTCTTGTATAGAACCTTTCAATTATATCTTGTGCTGTTCCTTTATCTAATTTTAACTTATTTTCTGCCATAAATTTCATGATGTCTTCCTCTTTTCTGTTAATTTATTTTGACTAATTTCGCCACGACTACAATTCTTCCTGATGTTTGGTTATAAGCATCTTCACACGTAGACAAAGTAACTACCTTGTCTTGAGCATTAATTTGAACTTTCGATTGTATCTCTGATTTATTCTTAGTATTATTTATAAATTGTTGAAATTCAGAGGGTGTTTTAAAGTCAGTTTGTATGTAATTATCTTTCGTAGTAGTGCGGTATGCACTAAAAACTTCCAATTGATATTTTCCATATTTCGTGTCGTATTGAATATCTTTATGCTGATCAAAGTAACTTTGTTTTAAATACTTTTCTAATACATCAAACATTGTATTATCACCCATATGGTGACCATAAATAATTGTGTTAGCATTAGGCGTTTTTATAGAATTTCGATAATCCATAAAAATACTTCCCTTGCGCGTCTTTTCGTGATCAAAATCTTTCCTTAAATAGTCATGATTAGTTTTACCTTGTAATACTGGATAATTTAATGATGTTCCATTAAGTTGAATCCAACCAACAATATCTTTATTAATAGATTCTAATTTAGAAAATTGCGGGCGCACCTCATTTTTATTGGACATAGACTCTGACTTAAATTGTTGTTGTAAATTTTCATATCTTTTGGCTGACGCTTTGTCTTCAAAGTAAGTTTTGAACAATTGATAACTAAATACAAGAATAACTGCTATCAATACAATTTGAATAATCCTAACGATTTTAATCATTTGAAGTCATCACCCTTTTTCTACAAACAATCATGCCACATTCTCTATCTTTAATAATTTTAGTATCAATTTGATACATTTCTTTTAAAATGATTTCATTAATAACTTCATGAGGAGCACCCTGCGCAATAATTCCTTTGTCACTTAAGCATATTACTTCATCACTATATTCTATTGCTTGATTGATGTCATGAAGTACCATTATAAAAGTGATTTGGTAATAATTTTTTAAGTTGCGAATAGTATCTAAAACTTGATACTGATAATGAATATCTAAATATGTTGTTGGTTCATCCAATAAGATGTAACGTGGTTCTTGCACGAGTGCAGTTGCTAAAAATACTCTTTGCGCTTCACCTCCAGATAAAGACGCCAACTTTTTATTTTGAAGAGGTACTAAATTTAATTGTTGTAGAATGTGTTGAACAATTGTTTCTTTTTTAACATCCTTCTTCAACAAACTTTCATGACTATATCGTCCAAGTTCTATGTATTGTCTTACAGTGAATTCTTCAGGTATATTCATCTTTTGAGGTACTGTAGCAAGCATACGCGCAAATGCTTTCTTACTAAATGTCTTCAAATCTAACTCATCTAAATATATGACACCTTCTGAAGGCTTCAAATTACGAGAAAGTAACTTTAATAAAGTGGATTTACCGCATCCATTCGGTCCAATTATAGAAGTGATTGCATTAGAGCTAAATGTTAATGACAAATCTTTTATAATTTCAGATCCATTTTTATATTGAAAATGAAGCCCCTTAATTCGCATCATTAATCGCTCCCTTACAGATAAGATAAATTAAGACTGGCCCACCTATAAGCATCATAATGACATTCGCTGGTATTTCGAGTGGTGGATGTAACGTTCTACCTAATAAATCAGTAGCAACAACAAACCACCCACCTAAAATCATTGATAGTGGTATCACTTTTTTATAATTACTTCCGATTAACTTACGCACAATATGTGGAATAATTAAACCTACAAAAGTTAACGGTCCTACAATTGCAGAAGAAGCACTCGCTAGAAATACAGCAACGCCCCCAATGATTAATCTATATTTAGTAATGTGAAAACCTAAATTGTTAGCTTGCTTGTCCTCTAAAGCTAATAAATTAACTTTAGATATTAATAGCAATGTAATCACTAAGCCTATACTCGCTGATATCACAATAATTTTAACGTCGTTCCATGTTTTCATGGTTAAACCTTGAGGAATTTTCAAAAATGGATTCTGCGCAAATAAATCAAGTAATCCTGTAAGCATCGCATACATCGCTACACCGATTAATATCATACGTGTCGGTTGAAAGTTGAATTTCAAACTTAAGAGAAATAATAATAAAAAAGGTATCATTCCCCCTATAAAACTAAGTAAAGGTATTACAAAAAATAAATGGGGTGTCATCAACACTAGAATCATACGCATGACCAGTGCTCCTGATGAAACACCAAGTAGTTGCGCCTCAGCTAAAGGATTTTGCAAAACTGCTTGCAATAATGCCCCAGACACCGAGAGCATCGCACCGACGCATAAAGCGATTATAATTCTAGGTAATCTTAAATCAATAATTGTCTCAACATTAGACACATGACCAGTGGTAAGTTGGTTTAAAATATCTTTAAACGTAATTGGTATCGTGCCAACAATAAATGATATATATAATGTTACGCATAGGAGAATAAATGAAATTAAAAAGAGTAATTTAGAATAGTGTTGTAACATTATGTCCCCCATCACTTTTTATAAAATAAATTATATAGCTGTGTCATCGCATCATCAGCGTCTACATTTGCGGTGATACCAAATGGCACTTCCTCTAGATCATAAACTTGATGAGTCTTGACTGCTTTAAAATGCTTCCAAATATCATTTTGTTTAAATTCTTTTTGGAACATTTTCTTTACTTCATCTGGCATCCCGTGAGGAAGTCTTAATATAATATCGGGATTCACATTGACTAAATGTTCAGTATTAGAAGAAATATACTGTTTAGAATGATCTTGTATCACATTCTCCCCACCAGCGATTTTCACAAGATCACCGATATATGATTTATCAGTGGCTACTAAATAACTGCCAGGTATACCCGTCAGAATAAGTACTTTAGGGTGTTTCTTTTGTTTAGCAACTTTACTTTCAATATTAGACTTCACAGAATTAAGGTGATTATTTAGTTCTTTAGCCTTTTTCTCCCTATTAAACTGTTTACCAAGTTCAGTAATCGATTTTTCCATACCATCTAAACTATCGTAATCATAGAAGTAACCTTTCATGTTTAACTGTTTATAAAAGGGCTTCATTTCATCTTTGATTGTAGATACACTTAAAACATGTGTGGGATTAACCTTTTTTACTGCCTCAACACTTGGTTCCATAGGTTGTCCGACTTCCGGAACATTTTTATAACGATCTGGTAACTTTTTATAAGAGGTTGGCTTACCTACAATAGGTAAATCTAACTTGTCTAATGTCATAGTTAATGCGACGGTAGTAGGTACGATACGAACATCCTTCGATTCAGCTTTATCTTTCTTTTTATTGCTATCATCCGTCTCGCAACCACTGAGTAAAACGATAAATGTTATGATAGTAATCAATATTCGAGTTATTCTCATTCTTTCGACTCACTCTTTCTTTTAACAAAATATGTTGTGATTAAAGCTAAAATTGCCAATAAAATAATGGATCCTAGAAGATAATAAGTACTTCTATGATTAGAGGGCATATCTTGATTAATTTCTTTTTTTGCAACTTTTTTCTTATCAGCATCCCTATTGAAACTTGGATTAGGTTTTTCCTTTTCTTTTTTAAAAGGATTAAGTTGAGGCAATTGGCTATACTTAGAATTAGTATTTAAACTAGTTGGTGTATTTGTGATAGTATGATTGGGTGAAACTGCGCTTGGATTTGATAATCGATTGCTATTTGAATTAGAAAAATTATTTTGTTTTTCTCTATTAATAGTTTGAATTGAAGAAATATCATGTTGAGTTGGCTGTTTTGACTCATTTGGATGATTATTATCATTTTTTATTTCATGAAGTTCATTTTCCGTTTTAGACGTTTCTTTTTGACACTCTTTATCATTACAATGATTAGAATTTTTACTCTGAGTGGCTTCTTTGTTAATTTTTTCTTCTTTCTTTTCGCTATGATTCATAACGATGTAAGTTGTATATATATGATCATAATGTATCGAAGGTATTTTAATATGGATAAGAGATTTTATTTCTTCTTTTGTATTTATTAGTGGTATTTGAATGGTAACAGTACCTTGTTCCTTATCCTCTTTCGTAATACTAACTTTTAATTCTTTATCTTGTTGATAAAATTTATAACTTTCCCACCATTCTCTATTTAATAATGTCATTACAAAATAAGTTTGTTTGCCGTCATTAACAATATAACCTGGATGTTTTACATATTCATTCATATGTGAAACATCCTGATTATTCTGTTTACGAACGTAAAATTCTATAGCTTGCTTTTTCTTATTTTTGATTTCTTGATGATCACTATAGCGTTTCGCATGCTTTTTATCCTCTTCAAAGCTTTCTTTTATATAATAATCGGCTGATGATAAATTTTTATCATCAGCCTTTACTTGATATGTATCATTATTTAAAGATAAAGATATTTCTAAAGTAAACGCTATAACGAATAATTTCATCATTAAGCGACTACAATATTTCATTATTCATTACCTTTTTTTAATTTGAATGTGAAAACTGAAATTGTAACTAATATAAATAGAGAAACTATAGGAAGTAAATATGTATATGCTGGTATTCCACCACTAGTTTGAGGATTTTCAACAGTTGATTTATCTTGGACAATATTCGGTGAACCAGTCGCTCCACCACCATCTTTACCATCAAATTTAAAAGTAATATTGTAATGATGATCATATTTAAATGGTTTACCATTAACTGGCTCATTGATATATACTGCAATTGTTCCATTTACTTTACCAGAAGCTTTGTTTACCACAAATTCATATGTTCTCATGTCTTTACTAGCATCTTTGCTAATAATTTTCTCTTTACTACCGTCAATACTCATTCCAGTTATCCAATGACTATGATTGACTGTAATTTGAAGTACTTTCTTTCCATCTTTTTCAATTAATTTTGCAGGCTTTTCAAAATAGTCATTAGCCATTGAAGTATCATTTGTATTGTATTTTAAAACTTCAAAATTAATAGACTTACCTTCGGCTGCGTAACTTACATTAGGTCCCCAATTCACTAAAAATATTAATAAAACTAAAATAAAACTTAACGCTTTATAAGTCACTTTCATTTATACAACCTCCATAAGAGTGAAAAACTTGATAAATAACTCACCCTAATTCTTGTAAAAAGAATAAATGAAAATAGTTATCAATGTCAATATAAAATCGATAATATTTTTAATTAGTTGTTTAAAGTTATAAAAATATTCTAATATATTGTTTGACCATTATCATTGGATAATGTTTTATTTCACTCTAATTCTATAACTTCTCAAAAGACAACTGAGACAACTACTTATCAAAGGAGAGAATAAGTTATGAACAAACCTAACAATTTTTTCAAATGGCAAACCCACACAGAAAAATCACTATTCAATTAGAATATTCACGGTTGGTACTGCTTCTATTATCGTAGGTTCATTCCTTTTCTTCGGACAAGCACATGCTGAAGAAGGTACAAATGGTAATACTTGGCAAAGAGAAGCCGTAGGTACTGTTGGTCCAACTGGGCAACCTAGTACTACTGGTCAAGACCAAAATAACCAAGCTGGTACTCCTGCTGCTACACAAACAGGCCAAGACGGAGCTAGAACAAACGCTGCTGACCAACAAGGTCAAGGTACTGCAGAAGCTACTGGAACTCAAACTAATCAAGCTGATGCTACACAAACTAATCCTAGCCCAAATACTACTGGTCAAGATAACCAAGCTACTGGAACTCCACAAGGCACTCAAGCTGCTGGCACAGAACAAGCTGCGCCAACTACAGCTACTGGAGATGCTCAAGCAAAACCTAACGCTGAAACGGAAGGTCAAAGTAACGGAGCTACTGTGACTCCTAGCCCTCAAAATGATACAGCTTCCCCAGCAGCTCCAACAAAACCAGAGGCAACTACTGGTCAAGACACTGCACCTAAACCAGGTACTACTGAAAATAATGGTACAGGTCAAGATGGTACTGTAGCTGGAACACCTGCTCCATCTCAACCTGAAACACAACCTAATACCGACACTACAGGTTCAGCTAAGCCAAGTACTGGTACTACTGGTCAAGAGAAACCTAATACAGAAGCTCAAGGAGAACAAACAGGTACTTCAGCAGGTAACGCTCAAAATACTGCAGGTACCACAGGTGAAACTAAACCTAATCAAGCTACACCTGCTCCTAACAACCAAGACACTCAAACTGGTAATACAGAAAATGGCGCTGATACAACTCCTCAACCAGGTACTACTGGTCAAGATAATCAAGGTACTCAAACTAAACCTGGCACAACTGAAACAAGTACAGGTCAAAATACAGGAACAACAGGTACACCAGCTACACCTGAAGCTGGCAATCAAAATGCAGGAACTACTGTGACTCAACCTGCAGATAAAGATAACCAAGCGGGTTCAGGAACTCCTGGTAATGAAAATAATAATCAAGCTGGACAAGGTACTACTGGTCAAGACACTGGTACTAAACCTGATACTGATCAACAAGGTCAAGACACACCTCAAACTGGTACTTCTGGACAAGGTAATCAGACAGGTGAAAATGGTGCTGGCACTACTGTAACGCCTTCTCCTGATCAGAATGCTGAAGTAAAACCTAATGACAATGGTGTCGCTAAACCTGATACTGATAATAACGCTGGCGCTACTACACCTGATCAAGGTACTGCACCTAAACCTGGCACAGAACAGAATGCTGGAACAGCTACTCCAGAACAAAATAATCAAGCAGGTGCTGGCACTACTAGTACTCCAGCTCCTGAAAATAATAACGGCGCAACAGGTACACCAGAGCAAACTACACCAACGCCAAATGATCAAGATAATCAAGGAAAACCAAGTACTCCTGGTACTGATCAACAAGGTCAAGACACACCTCAAACTGGTACTCCTGGTCAAGACAATCAAACAGGTGAAAACGGTGCTGGTACTACTGTAACGCCTTCTCCTGATCAAAACCAAGCTGGTACTGAGAACCAAACTAAACCTGATACTGATAATAACGCTGGGGCTACTACTCCTGACCAAGGTGCTGGTAACAAACCTGAAACTGATCAAAAACCTGGAACAGCTACTCCAGAACAAAACAACCAAGCAGGTGCTGGTAATACTGGTGCTACTGCTCATGAACAAAATGGTCAATTAGGTGCTGGTGTTAAACCTGGTACAGCTAAACCTGATCAAAATACTGAAGTAAAACCTGATGACAACGGTAATGGTAGTCCAACTGGCGGAGATACTGGTAACAGAACTGGTTCAAACAATGTTAACGAAAAAACTGTTGTTAACGATGAGGTGAAAACTTCAAATGTTTCAAAAGAAAAATCTGAATTACCAGAAACTGGATTAAGTAATGAATCAGACTACACTACTACTGTTTTCGGCACACTATCTTTAGCTGCGTCATTACTTTTATTAAGAAGACAAAGAAAAGAATCTAAATAGTTATTAAATTATAGGCGAGTTAATCTTTAAGTAGATTAGCTCGCCTTTTGGATGCAAAATATAATAATAAAATTATTAAAAATCTATCCACTTATTTAAATATTAGTGTATAATACCTTTATGTTAATTGATAAATAATATCAATAAAAAATTACATAGGAGTTGTTAACAACATGAAACACCAACATAAGAAAAATACACTCATTTCAAATAATTTCTTTTCGATTAGAAAACTCAAATTTGGAGTTGCTTCAATCACATTAGGTTCAGCACTTGTTATTGGTGCACACCATGAAGCTCAAGCTGCTGAAAACAATGACAGTCAAGCTACTCAAAACTCTACTACTCTCGACCAAACTAGCACTAATACGAATCAATCAACTCAACAAGATCAGTCCAAACCATCCAAAACAGTTGATAGTCAGAATTCAAATGCACAAAATAGTCAATCTACGACTCAAAATGCGCAAACTACTAATGCATCAAATAATAATTCTCAGTCAAATGAACTTTCTCAACCTTTAAATTTCCAAGTTCAAAAAGATAAAACAAACGACGTTTCTCACATGGATCAATATGTGCAACACCCAGGTAAAGTCATTAAAAAAGATGATAAATACTATTTCCAAATTACTTTAGATAATGCCTCATGGTGGAAGAGTTTTCGATTTTTCGATGAAAGCGATACTGAATTACCTACTACTGTTGTAGATAATAATACTGAAAAAGATACTAAAACAGTTAATATAGAAGTAACGCCAGGCATGAATAATATTATTAGTAAAGTTCATATTGTAATACCAGCATTAAAATATGATCACGAATATACAACACATATTGAATTAGAAAGTGTCATTCCTACTATTGAGGATCCAGAGCCAACAACTGATCAAGACCAAGCTAAACAAAATGATACTTTAAATGACAACCAAACTGATGCTAGTAAAAATCAAGTTGATAATGAAAAACCAGTAGCGCCGGCAAACGATACTGATAAACAAGATGTGAAAAATGATAATCAAGCTAAAACAGACGATTCTTCTAAAAATCAACAAGCTGATTCTAGTAAGAAACAAGATACAACTCAAAAAACATCTACTTCAGAAAGCAATACTACAAATAAACAAGATGTAAAAACTGATAATCAAGCTAAAACAGACGATTCTTCTAAAAATCAACAAGCTGATTATAGTAATAAGCAAGATACAACTCAAAAAACATCTACTTCAGAAAGTAATACTTCTGATAAACAAGATGTAAAAACTGATAAGCAAGTTAAAAAAGACGATACTTCTAAAGATAAAGACCAACAAGTTGTTTCTGACAAAAAACAAGATACAACTCAAAAACCAGTAGCGCCGGCAAACGATACTACTAAAAAGCAAGATGTAAAAATTAATAAACAAGATAAAAAAGATGATACTTCTAAAGATCAACAACCTGATGCTGATAAAAAACAAGATACGACTCAAGAACCATCATATCAAGTAAGCGATACTGATAAACAAAAAGTAAAAACTAATAAACAAGATAAAAAAGACAATAAAACACATAAGGACACCTACGACCCTAAACCTAAGAAAGATCAGAAACATGATAACGATACTAATAAAGACCATGTAAAAGGTAAAGATTCTAAAGCAACCATATCTAATTCTTCTGAAGTTAAAGATGATAGTAAATCTAAATCTTCAAAAGAATTACCAGAAACTGGTTCACAGCATGAATCAAATAATAATGGAATGGTATTTAGTCTAATTGCCCTATTATCTTCATTACTCCTTCTTAAAAGAAAAAACAATAAAAATATCTAACGAACCACTACAAGTACATCATTAAGCGATGTACTTGTTTTTTATTATAAAATTAAATCAATAAAATATTTTTAAAATACTATTCAAATTTAAAATAAATAGTGTATAATAACCCTAAGCTAATTGATAAGATTTATCAATTAGAAATTTATTTTCAGGAGTTGTTAACATCATGAACACACATCATAAGAATCATTCATTGAGGTATACCAATTACTTTTCAATTCGTAAATTAACTGTAGGAGTAGCTTCAATAACGTTAGGAACTGCAATCTTTCTAGGTACTAATCACGAAGCACAAGCTGCTGAAGATACTACTTCCCAACCTAGTACTAATACGGTTACTTCTTCTGGACAAAATACTAATTCAGCTAACCCAACAACGTCTTCTACTTCAAGTTCAACTAATCAAACTCAACCAAGTCATACTACTCAAGCTACAACTGGCACACAAAGCACGCCTACTTCTCAAAATAATACAAATAATAATGCAAGCAATCAAACACCATCCGCTTCAAGCACTAACCAAAGTGCACAAACTCAATTTCACTCTGCTGATAATTTAAAAGAAGCAATTAAAGACCCAGCAGTCGCAAACCAACCACATGATGAAGGACCTAGACGTCCTATTGAATTTAGTGTTGAAGGTAGTAGTGAAAAAACTTTCTATATTGAAGCGAGCACAAAAAATCCAGCCGATGTCATCTTTGCTAGAGATGGGGCAAAAGTTGAACTTGAAGTTCAAACGGCAGATTCATTTGAAAAATTGGAAGTATATAATGGTGACACTAAATTACCCGTAAATCTTGTTTCATTTGATTCAGAGAAAGATTATGCATATGTAAGATTTCCAGTTACAGACGGAACTAAAGAAGTCAGAGTTCTTGCTACTATTGTATGGGGAGGTAGCAACAGAGATAATTATGATGCGAGATTAGTATTTAAACAGCCTATTCAAAATGATACATCTCAATTCCAAACTCAACAGGAATATGATACTGAAAAATTATTAGAACCCTACAGAAAAGCTAAAACACTGGAAAGACAAGTTTATGAATTAGAAAAGATACAAGATAAATTACCTGATCATTTAAAACAAGAATATAAAGAAAAACTTGCTAAAGCTAAAAGTGATTTAGAGCAAGAAGTAACATCCGCTAAAACAGAGTTTGAAAATGTAGAACCAACTCCTAAAACATTAACTGACGAAAAAAATGCAGACTTTGTGGTACTTGAAAGCACTGAAGATAACCCTTCAGTTATGGACGGTTTTGTTCAACATCCTTTTAAAACAGCAACTATTGATGGTAAAAAATATGTTGTAATGCAAACTAAAACTGACTCATATTGGAAAGATTTAAAAGTTGAAGGTAAACGTGTAGTAACTATTTCTCGTGATAAAACGAATGATACACGTACAATCATTTTCCCTTATGAAGACGGTAAAGATATATACAACGCTATCGTGAAAGTTTTAGTTAAAAATATAGGATATGATGGTCAATATCATGTGAGAATTCAAAATAATGAATTTGCGAAAAAACCTGTTTTAAGTGATTCAACAGAAAATAAAACCACACCAACAGAAACAAGTACTTCAAACGCATCACAAGACAATAATTCATCGAAAAAAGTGACCGCAAAAGATTATCAAGCTACGACTTATAAAAATATATATAAAGACGTGGTGTATGATAAAAATAAATTACATAAAGAATTACCAATTTTTGTAAGCGGACATTTTAGAAATGCAATTAATAATGAAGAATCATCTTTATATGAAGGTGCTTTAAACCCTAATGTAAAAATCGAAAAATTAAATGACCTCTATAAATACACTGTTCACTTACATCCTGGAATTGCGGATGTAGGCGGAGAATTTTATGATTTCGAACTTTTTAAAGTAGAATATAAAGACCAACCATTAGAACTAAAAACAATCAATGAAAAGAATAAAATAAAAGAGTTCACTGTAACTTCTAAAGATTTATTGGAGAAAATTCAACTTACAGGCACAACTAAATATCCTGAAAATATTAACAATCCAAATAAAAGTAGAGATCAAGCTCATGACGTTACACTTCAATTATACTATGATAGTGCACGCCAATTTAATAATGACTTATGGAATGATCCAAAAGAACGTCCATCTAAGCCAGCTAAAACAACAAAACCGGCATCATCTTCATCTCAGAATCAACAACCTACTACTCAAACTAATAGCACTGCCCAATCACCAGTTCCAGACCACGAAGTAGAAACAACAAAAGTTCCAACTTCTTTCCCTGTAACTATCAAAGGTGATTTAAAATATCAAAAAGATAATAATCAAGATTCAACATATGCTAATTTATTTGAAAAGGATGTAAAAGTAGAAAAAGTTGGGGACAATTATCAATATACTTTCAAAGTTAAAGAGGCAAATGGTAATTCGCTCATTACTAAGAGAACTAAATATCAATTCTCTAAAATTACGCATAATGGCGAAAATGTAACATTGACTGATCAAGGTAATAAAGTTAAAGAAGCAATTTTAACTACTAATAAATTACTAGATAAAATCCAACTTAAAACGACTGTCGTTTCTAAACAAGATAAAGCTGGTAATGAAGTAGATACTACTCTTGCACTTGACTTCCCTATTGTTGAAAAGGCACCTGAAACACCAGCATCACCAGAATTTAATGATCATGTAGTAGATGCAAACAAGGTTCCAGAAACTTATCCTATAACAGTCAAAGGTGATTTAAAATATCAAAAAGATAATAATCAAGATTCAACATACGCTAATTTGATTGAAAAAGATTTTAAAGTTGAAAAAGTTGGGGACAAGTATCAATATACTTTTAAAGTTAAAGAGGCAAATGGTAATTCATTGATTACTAAGAGAACTAAATATCAATTCTCTAAAATTACGCATAATGGCGAAAATGTATCTTTAACTGATCAAGGTAATAAAGTTAAAGAAGCAGTTTTAACCACTGATAAATTACTAGATAAAATCCAACTTGTCACTAAAGTGGTATCGAAATTAGACAAAGAAGGAAATGACGTAGGCACAACATTAGTACTTGATTTCCCTGTTATAGAGAAACCAAAAGCTGATTCTAACCAAACGAACAATCCTACAGATAGTAATTCTAACATTAATAATGCAACTACTAACCCTATAGAAAAGCCAGTAGAAACGCCGACTAATAAAACGGTCGAAACACCAACAGATACATCAACTACGAAACCTGTTGAAACACCAAATACAAAACCTGTAGAGACTCAAAAAACGACAACAGTAGTAAAACCAAATATAACAGAGTTTGAGAGTGCTACAACAATACCTACAATGTTAAAAGAAGAAAAAGCCGTTGATTTTTCTATACTGAAAAAATTAAAAGATCAACCTTCTATCATAGAAAGTTATATTCAAAAACCTTTCAAAGTTGCTATAGATGACAAAGGTAATAAACTTGTCGTTTTAACAATCAAGAATGATTCTTATTGGAAAGAATTTAAAGTTGAAGGTCAACGTGTAACTACAATAGCAAGAGATAAAGAACATAACACACGTACTGTAACGTTCCCTTATGTAGAGGGCAAAAAGGTTTATAACGCATTTGTAAGTGTTGAAGTACCTAAAATTGGCTATAAAGGAAATTACGATATTAGAATAGTCAATAACGAATTCAATAAAAAAGCAGAACCTACTCCAACTCCTAATACAGAAAAACCAAATACTAAGAGTCCAACTAAACCTACAAAGGTTACTACAAAAACTAAAACTACAACGGTAACAGTTACTAAAGATAGCAAGTCAAACAAGGCTCAATCAACTAATAAATCTAAAACTTTACCTAATACAGGTTTAAATTCTTCTCAAACAACGATTTGGGCAAGTTTATTAGCTTTCTTAGGTTGTACGTTACTCATTAATAGAAAGCAACGTAAAGACAACAAACATTAATATCATCATTACGCGCATGATTAATAAATAATTTATTTTCGAGGCTGAGACATAATTAATTGTCTCAGCCTCACTTAACATATTGGCAGTAGATGTCTGAATTAAAAGTGCGCTTATATCAAGCTTCTTTCAATCCTAGTCATCCTTGCCGAGGTGGGACAACGAAAATAATTATAACAAATTATATTTCTGTCCCACTCTTTATTTTATATAACAAATTAAAAAATCCAGTAACCTTAGTAAGATTACTGGATAGAAATAAATAGATATATTTATTATTTAGAAACGACTTCTTCACCATTGTAAGAACCGCAGTTTTTACATACACGGTGAGATAATTTGTATTCGCCACAGCTTGGGCATTCAGTCATACCAGGTACTGAAATTTTGAAATGCGTACGGCGTTTATTTTTTCTAGTTTTAGACGTTCTTCTTTTTGGTACTGCCATGATTAATCCTCCTTAGAATAGACACTTAATTAAAATGTCAGTTCAATTAATACTATTATACCATTAATTAAACTGCTATTGCTCTTTATCATATAATTGTTGTAATTTCTGAAGCCTTGGATCAATTTGCTTAGTTTCAGAATCATCATTTTCTTGTTCTTTTTGAACTTCAATTAATTGATCTTCATCAATGACTTCCCAGCCATTACCTTCTGTTAGCATTTGATCACTATTCTCAGAAAAGGCACGCATAGGCTTTTCAATAATTACAAGTTCTTCAGCAATGTCTTTAATATTAATCATACCATCAGTCACAAGATGATAATGTTCATCTTCTTGATCGTCATCATCGGTATAATTATCATAGCCTTCTAAGTCAAATACTTCTGAAGTAGTTACATCTAAAGGCACATCTACTGGCTCTAAAGTACGTGCACATGGCATAGTATATGTACCAGTCACATGCATGTCTGCAATTACTTCATTAGATTTCACTGTTAATTGGCCTTCAACATTTATTTCTGATAGATCAATTAAATCTAATGACTCTTTCAAATGATCAAAATGAGCCTTTTGGTTAAACTCAAACGGCTTACCTTGATACTTTCTCAATTGTGTTATTGACCATTTCATATGGCTTCACCTCTAACAAGCACAAAATTTATTTTAACTTTCCCAACAAAAGTTGTCAAGATTTTTTCTTAACATATATTGTTCTGTTACAATACTAATGATGAATATTGAAAGGACGAAATGCAAATGAAAAGTGTTGGGCTCATAACTGAATATAATCCTTTTCATAATGGACATTTGTATCACGCACAACAAACTAAATTACACTCCAATTCAAATTTAACAATTGCGTTGATGAGTGGCAACTTTGTTATGCGTGGAGAACCTGCAATTTATAATAAATTTACTCGTGCTCAAATGGCCCTCACTGGCGTTGATTTGGTCGTGGAATTGCCTTTAATAGCTAGTCTTTCTTCAGGAGATACATTCGCTGAAATGGCTATCAAAGTAGCTGATTATTTAGATATTGATGAAATTTCTTTTGGAAGTGAAAGTGCTGATATAGAGGAACTACAGCAACTTGCGACTTATATTTCAACTCTTGAAAGTCACCCTGATTTTAAAAGTAAACTTAAAGAAGGAAAGAGTTACCCTCGTATATTGAGCGAACTTACCCATCATCATGAACTCATTCAATCGCCGAACAATCTGCTAGGGTTGAGTTATCTCAAAGCAATCAAACAATTGGCGCCACATATAAAAGCTATGACAATTAAACGTGAAGGTTCCCACCATCATCACTCTGAAATACAACATCATACTTTTGCAAGTGGTACATCAATTCGTCAATCTCTAACAAATGGCGATAATGAATGGAAACGTGTGGTTCCCGAATCAGCACACGCTTTATATCAAAAACCTCACGCTCTAATCGAAGATACATTTCCTCTTATTAAATATCAACTCACAATACAGGATGCTGATTCTCTAGCATCAATATACACTGTCAATGAAGGCTTCGAAAATCGTTTAAAGTCGATGGTTCAAGTGAGTCACTCACATAGAGAACTAATGGAAAATCTTAAAACCAAACGTTACACATATACTCACATACAACGCATTCTTATGAATGTATTAATGAATATATCTGGTCAAGATGTCAGCAAAGAAATCAATGCTGTCAGAATTTTAAGTATGAATGATACTGGCAGAAATTACTTAAAATATTTAAAAAATAAATTTCCTTATCGTCATTTCATCACTAACTTAAATAAAAAAAATGCCCATTATTTTCATAATGAAATTAAAGCTACAAACGTTTATAACCTAATCAGCAGTCAATCGCAAACAGATTTCAACACACCTATTATTTGCAAATAAATAACCATTTCAACACGTACCTTCACTGATTGAATTTCTGTCAGTAAAATGTGTTGAAATGGTTATTTTTTAAACATCAAATTTATCTTTTAATGCTTTTTCGACGTTTGGTGGCACAAATGCTGAAATATCTGCTTTATAGGCTGCTACCTCTTTTACAATGCTTGAACTAATAAAAGAATAATTTGTGCTTGTCATCATGTACATTGTTTCAATGTTATTATTCAACTTCTTATTCATTGAAGTTAAACGTAATTCATATTCAAAGTCACTCACTGCACGTAAACCTCTAATAATCGTTCTTGCTCCTACTTGATCACAGAAATCAACTAGCAAGCCATTAAAGTGATGAACTTCGACATTTGATAGATGTTGAACGGAATCTCTGATTAGATCCATTCGTTCTTCTAAATCAAATGTTCCACCTTTGCTGCTATTTTTTAATACACATACATGAATTTCGTCAAAGCGATCGGCACTTCGCTCTATAATGTCTAAATGACCATATGTAATAGGATCGAAACTACCGGGAATAACTGCTCTCGTCTTACTCATATTATTCTCCTTTTTCAAGTAACAAAGTATCTGTTAAACCATAATGATAACGCTTAATCACTTGGAACGGCTCATATTTGATATCCTCATGATTACTAAACTCACAAACGATAATACCATTTTCTTTTAATAAATTAAACTCCGAAATTCGTTCAATTGCTTCATCAATCAACCCCTTTTTATAAGGGGGATCTAAGAAAATGACATCAAATTGAATATCACGTTTAGCAAGTGCTTTTAGTGCTCTATCGGCATTATTTTTATATACCTCAGCTTGAGTCATTAAATCCAATTGATTTAAATTAGCTTTAATGACTTTAACAGCCTTAAAGTTTTGATCCACAAAAATAACTTTCTCCATACCACGTGACAAAGCTTCTATACCTAATGCACCGCTTCCGGCGAATAAATCTAAACCTATACCTGAAACTTCATGCAAACTATTAAAAATGCCTTCTTTCACTTTATCCATAGTAGGTCTTGTATTTCGCCCTTCAAGACTCTCTAACGCTTTACTTTTATGCTTCCCTGCTATTACGCGCATCGCTTACACTTCCATTTCAATAAGTTATTTAATATAATTTGTTGTATCAAAGGAGAATGATTAAAATATGAAACAATCTTTTATCAAAATCGGTGAAGGTTTAACAGATTTATTCGAGTTTACCACTCTCATCGAATACAATCACCCTCGTATCAATCGCATCATTTACTTTCATTCGCCACAATCTGAGAAACAATTATCTTCAGTAGCAATGATAATGAATCCAACATCTGGTAACCACTTCCAAGCCATGTATATCATGGTCAATGCTCTAAACTATCCATATCCTGATGGAAATAAGAAATTTGATATCATTAACACTGAAGCTGAAAAGTATGATATCCCAGTTGTAGGCATTGATGTTCAACCACCAGAAACATACCCTGACCTAGACTTATATTTCAACTATCTTATCAGTGTATTACGTCTACAGCGTTGGATTCCACCATTGCAATAAAACATGAGTGTTTATGACACTTCATGTTTTTTCCTTCTCATAAGTTTTCTTTAAGAACTTATAAGGCGATCCGTCAATATCTCGCACATATTTTAGCTGCATAAGTTTGTGCACTACATAATCAGCATCCGCTTCATCGACGTACATCACTACATATTTTCTTTGTCTATTTGAATGAACAATATGTCCATACTTTCTTATTTGTCGTTCATGCTTAATATGTTTTAAATAAATAATTAAACTCACTCTAGGAATTAAATTCATATCTTGCTCACTCCATTATTTATACATAAGTAATCATATCACGTCTATGTTTGTATTGAAATGACTATGATTCTTCTTGAAACACCATATCTTTTCTATTAAAGATGATTCTTATGCCCATTAATTTTTAAAAAGAATAAAATCATTACTATATGAAATGAAGGTACTATACTTTTAATAATAAGAAAATATTTGTTAAGCTATGTCTTATAATAAAGAGGAGGCTCATAAATGAGTAATAATAAAAGATGGTTAGTCAAATGTTCTTTAGCAACGGCTGGTATCATAGGTAGTTTGTTTTATTTTAATAAAAATAAAGCACCTAAACAGGCTAAGTCTATTCCAGCATTCTTCTCAGGTCAAGCACCCTATTTATTCGCCCATAGAGGTGGTATGGCGGTTCGTCCCGAACAAACTCAATTAGCATTCGACAATGCTGTAGAATACGGTCTAGATGGTTTCGAAACAGATGTACGTTTAACTCAAGATGGTAAATTAATTGTCTTTCACGATGCACTTGTCGACCGTACTACTAATGGTTCAGGGAAAGTAAGTGAACATACATTAGAAGAATTAAAACGTTTAGACGCAGGCTATCATTTTACAGATATTAATGGTACTACGCCTTATCGCAATGATCCACACGCTAAAATACTTTCATTTGAAGAATTATTAGAGATGTACCCAAACATGTATATCAATGTTGATTTAAAAGATGCTCCCAATACGTACGAAGGGCGTCTTGCTCCTGAGATCATGTACAATAATATTGTTAAACATCAAGCCCAAGATCGCGTACTCGTAACAAGTTTTCATAAAACTCAAATTCGACGTTTTGTCGAGTATAGTAAGGGAGAAATAGCTGTCGGTGCAAGTCAAGCTGAAGTAGCTGAAGGGTTCTTAAAATTTAATAGTATGCTTGGTAATACATTTACGCCTCAAGCTGATACATTTCAAATGCCAACTGAATTTAAAGGTGTGCCTTTAACATCTAAACGTTTTATTGAATGGCTAAATCTTAATAATATCGTACCAGGTTTCTATGGTATTAATAGTATTGATTTAATGACAGACTTGTATCATAAAGGCGTTCATACCTTAGTTACTGACCGCCCTGACTTAGCTAAACAATTTAAAGAAACACTTCTTAAAAAATAAGATGTTACAGCTTAAGGTTTCTCGATAGAGTTGAGACTCAATATAAAAATAATGACACTTATAAATTTATATTTCTTTCTCTTTGTAGGATTACATCATTTTTAGTAGATATATCATCATAAATCACATCTTAATCAGATAAAAAACACTTTCGATGACATTTTTATATTCACCGAAAGTGTTTTTATTTACAAATATTGTACGCTCTTCATATGTTCCTTCATCAACATTTACAATGAACAGTTGCAAGATCCACCAGTTGCACACCCGTTATGCCCTGTTTGGAAGAAAGGGTTCCCTGCTTCTATTTTTACGTTTTCTGAAACTGCAAAAGCAATTTTTGTGAGTACTTCATCAATTAAATTTTGTAATGCAACTTCCTTTGTTTTATATTCCATAACAACAGGTAACATTTCGTATGCACGCTTACGTTGACGTGTTTCCATCATAATTCTTTTATAGTCAGGGTGATATTTACCAAATCTCATGACATCATCGTATTGATCTTTTGACTTTAAAAATGCTTGATAAAGTAGATGTGCTTCGTCATCATTTTCTAAATTTTCTTTAGCATATTGATAATTTTGATATACTTCTGATTGAACAATCATATCAGATAGATTTTCTATCTCATCTAAAATGGATAATGTTTCTTCAGTAATCATTTTTTCACCCTTTCGTTTTTACTTTTCCAAGAAAATTAATGAATAATAATCTTTCATGACCTCTCCGCCCATTTCGTCATACTTATTATTTAACATGCGAGAGCGATGGATATCTGAGTTCATCCAACTATGAATTAAGGTTGGTACATCATCAAAATCATACCCTACATTCTGACTCGTTGATGAGTAAGACACATTGTTTTCATCGAGTTGTTGTGTTAATGCACTCTCAGTGAATTCAGCACTATCTGTACCTTTTTCAGTTGCTTCGTATAAATTAATTGAAGCTATGTGTGCGATATCATCATTAATTTTTAAAGGTTTTAAACCTTTTAATTCTCTCATTTGATTAGCTACTTCATAAAGTGTAATAAGTTGATTTGGGGTTTGTTCGAATGGTGTTTCTTTGTCTTTAGACTCCGAGCTATCCCCTTCATCTGTATTGAGTTTGTATGGTTGTAAGGCTGCTAATGTATCAGAATCTAAAAATCGAACTGCTAAAATTTTATTTGATTGTTGATCTGAGTAAACTTGTGCGTAAATATTACCATATTTAATTAATGTTTGAGTTTTCATGTCTTCATCTGACATTTCAAATCGATACGTCTTACCTTTAGATTGTATCGTTGGTTCAGGATTAATGCTTGTATTTTCAAAAAGGTGTGAAGCACTCTCGCCAATGGATAACGGATCAACTTTGACATCTTTTCCGGTTGCATAAACTGAGGTAATGATATCTTTCTTAGTACTTACAATATAATATTGCTTATCTTTCTTGAATATGTAATTTTTATAACCATATTTAAATGGATATGTGCGATCAGCTTGACCGTAGTGTTTAGTCATAAATTTAATATCCTTACCTATCCAAGTGCCGATACCTTGTTTAGGTTTAGGATTTTCAACATTTTTATTAGACTTTTGGAATTGTTCTGAGTGATTACTTTTATGACTTTTATTTGGATTTTCTAACACATCAAATTTAAGACGTGGTGAGTAAAATAAATAAATTAAAAAAGTAATTAAAAAAATGACACCTACTACTTTGATAACTAACTTTTTCATTACTCACCCACCTCTTCAGAATTAAGTTTATTGTACAAAAATATTCTATTAATTATCAAGACAAGCGATTAAGCTTTCTGCGCTAATTCACAGTTTAGTGCAATAATAAATTAAAATTTAAAAAAACTGACAAAACCCAGAATGAAGTTTTATCAGTATACATTGAATAGAAAGAACGAATAAGTAAATTATAGTCCTAGTGTTGCTTTGATTAACGAAGTTGTTTCTCCTCCTGGGTAAAGTACATACAATAGAATGTACACCGCTACACCAGTGATTGCTGTGAAGAACCAAATTATCGACGCAACCGGTCCAATCTTTCTATGAATATTAAATTTATCTTTAAAAGCTAAAATAATTTGTAATAATCCTAATATACCGCCAATAGTAGCTAAGTTGATATGGAAAACTAAAAAGATGGTGTAGTAGATTTTCACTGAAGCTGGACCACCAAATGCAGTATTTCCAATAAAAATAGTTCTACTAGCGTAAATAATAAAGAAAGTTAATGCAAAAATTGCTGCCCATAACATGACTTTTTTATGTTTATCAATTTGACGTTTCCAAATTAATCTCCATCCAATAGCAACTAAGATTGCACTAATGACGATACACGAAGTACTTATCGTGGGTAAAATAGGTACGCTCATAAGTTTCATCCTTACTTAAGTAAATTTAGATCATTTTTATTAATGAAACGACAACAACAAGTACGAAGAATACAACTAAGTAGTTCAATGAATAAATGAACATTTTTGTCGCCCATTTTGTTTGGTCAGAATCTTTCTTAAAGGTAGTCAATCCTAAAGCTAACCATCCTAGATTAAGTAATGTAGCAATGACTACAAATGTTACACCTAAGTCTGATAATAAGAATGGTAAAGGTAATAAGAAGACTAACCAAATAAACATGCTAATTCTAGTGCGTTTAAAACCTTTAACTGATGGTAACATTGGAATATTAGCCAATGAATATTCGTCACTTCTTTTAATTGCAAGCGCATAGAAATGAACTGGTTGCCAACAAAAGACAACTAAAAATAGCGCAATGGCTGCTAAGCTAATATTGCCATCGATAGCTACCCAACCAATTAATGGTGGTACAGCACCAGGAAAACTTCCGACAACTGTATTCCAAGTTGTATGTCGCTTAGACCAAATTGAATAATAAGAAACATATCCTACAATACCTATTAAACCTAAAACGCCTGATGGTACGTTTAATAAGAAAAGACAAGCTTCACCTATTAACATCATACCAAAGCTTAATATTAATAAGTTTTTATCTGAGATTCTATCGTTTACAGTTGGTCTACCTTGTTTACTAGGCATGATGCTATCAATATCTTGATCATAATAATTATTTAAAGCACATGCGCCCCCCATGATTAATGTAGAACCAACAATCATCAATAATATTTGAGGAATAGACGATAGGAAGGAATGGTTTGTCATTACAACTGCAAGCCAAGCGCCTGCAAATGCAGGTATCAAGTTACCTTGAACGAGGCCCATTTTAATAATTTGTTGTAATTCTTTGAAGGTTACTCGGCCCGTATCCTGTGACAAAGTGTGTTCTTTGCTCATAGTTCCCCTCCTTGAATTTTTCATATAGTACAATGATATAGCATATTTTACTAAAAGACTAGGTTTTATAAAATTAAATTGTGACACTTTAGCGACATTATAAATCGTCGATTTTGTGACACAATTAAAAATGGTATTCTTGTTATAATAAGTTAAAAGTAAAAATATGTACATTAATCTAAAGTACTAAAACTAACAAGTGTCAAAACAGTTTATAGCATATCTTTTGTCTCATACTCACAATATGTGATGCAATAAGTAGAGTTAAGATTAATGACAAATGATGGCAATGAAATAAGTACTTTAATTAATGATGGGGTGTTTATCATTGTTTAGAAAGCAGAACCTTAAATGGTTAGGTGTTTTAGCTACGATTATTATGACCTTTGTTCAATTGGGTGGCGCCCTCGTAACTAAAACAGGATCAGAAGATGGTTGTGGATCATCATGGCCATTATGTAATGGTGCACTTCTTCCTCAAAATTTACCAATTCAGACGATTATTGAATTAAGCCACAGAGCTGTATCAGGTCTTTCTCTTATCGTTGTGCTTTGGTTAGTTATTACAGCATGGAAGAATATTGGATATATTAAAGAAATCAAACCACTTTCAATCATTAGTGTTGCTTTCTTACTTGTCCAAGCGCTAATAGGAGCCGCAGCCGTTATATGGCAACAAAATGCTTATGTTCTTGCATTACATTTCGGTATTTCTTTAATTAGTTTTTCATCAGTATTTGTTATGACTTTAATCATATTTTCAGTCGACCAGAAATATGAAGCTGATGAATTATTTATTAAGAAGCCACTGCGAACATTAACATGGCTCATGGCAATTATCGTGTACCTTACTATTTACACTGGTGCTTTAGTAAGACATACTAAGTCAAGTCTTGCTTATGGTGCATGGCCAGTTCCATTTAATGATATTGTGCCGCATAATGCGCATGATTGGGTACAATTCGCTCATAGAGGTATGGCGTTTATCACTTTTATGTGGATTATGTTCACATTTATTCATGCTATTAAAAATTATCCAGACAATCGTACAGTACGCTATGGTTATACAGCTGCATTTATTTTAGTTATTTTACAAGTTATTACAGGTGCACTCTCAGTGATAACAAATGTAAATTTAATAATTGCATTATTCCATGCGTTATTTATCACTTATTTATTCGGTATGATTGCCTATTTCATCTTATTGATGTTAAGAACGACTCGTAGCATGAAGTAGTATCACAACAAGATTTTTTAACCTTTCATTTCTAGGTTAATTGAAAATAATATTTATAAACGCGCCCTTCAAGGTAAACTTAAACTAATTATCCTTGAAGGGCGCGTTCTATATACCTATACATATGTAATACATCATTGCTAGCATATATAAAATCCCGCCCGATTGTGTAAACTTTTAATTATCACACAATCGGGCGGGATTCGCATGTTATGATAGCTTTTCTATTTCAATAAGTAAATCACCTGTAGCAATAGCATCACCACTTACTACAGTCACTTGTTTAATAACACCATCAAATGGTGCTTGTATCGTAGTTTCCATCTTCATGGCTTCAGTAATCAGCAATGGTTGATTCGCTTTTACTTCATCACCTGTAGCAACCTTAACCTCTGTGACAGAACCTGGCATCTGAGCCCCTATATGACTAGGATTAGTTTTATCAGCTTTAGGTTTGACATTAGCATTTGTTTTCACATTTTCATCTTTAATATAAATTCGACGTGCTTGACCATTCATGGCGTAATAAATTGTACGATTACCATTTTCATCAGGTTCACTAATTGTTTCAAGTTTAATGATTAAACGTTTACCTGTATCAATTTCTATTTCAACCGTTTCACCATTACGCATACCAAACAAGAATGTCGGTGTATCAAGTAATGATAAGTCACCGTATTGCTCTTTAGTTTGAATATATTGGTTATACACTTTCGGATATAAGACATAACTTATAACATCTTGTTCTGTCACTTCACCTTGTTGCTTATCAGCTAACTCTTCACGAATTTCATCAAAGTTAACTGGCTCTAAATATTCACCAGGTCTCTCAGTAAGCGGTTGTTGACCTTTAAGAATAACTTCTTGTAACTTTTGATTAAACCCATTTACCGGCTGACCAATCTCACCTTTAAAGAATGAAACCACTGATTCAGGAAAATCAAGTTTATACCCATCGCTAAGTACTGATGATTCATCTAAATCATTCTGTACCATGTAGAGCGCCATATCACCCACTACTTTGGAAGATGGTGTAACCTTAACGATATCACCAAATAAGAAATTCACTCTACGATACATATCTTTGACTTCATCAAATCGCTCACCTAAACCTAAACTTTTAGCTTGTTGGCTTAAATTAGAGTACTGACCTCCAGGCATTTCATGTTGATATATTTCAGTGTTAGGTGACTTAATATCGCTCTCAAAGTCAGCATAGTAAGGACGAACAGTAGCCCAGTAATGACTTAATTCTTCTAAACCTTCAATATCAGTTCTTAAATTGCGTGGGAAACCATTGAGAGCATAGTATAATGAATTCGCACTAGGCTGACTCGTCAATCCACTCATTGAAGCAACAGCTGTATCTATGATGTCTACACCTGCATCGATAGCTTGTTTATAAGTTAACAGACCATTTCCACTTGTATCGTGTGTATGAAGATGAATAGGTAAATTAACAGCTGCTCGTAATTCACCAATTAATTCATTTGCTGCTTTAGGTTTAAGCAAACCAGCCATATCTTTAATAGCTAATATATGGAAACCTTCACTTTCTAGCTCTTTAGCCATTTTCACATAGTAATCTAATGTATAAATATTAGAGCGTTCGACATTTAAAATATCTCCTGTATAACAAATAGCACCTTCGGATATTTTACCTGCCTCTTGTACAGCTTCATTAGCAATTTTCATTTGATCGACCCAGTTTAATGAGTCAAAGATACGGAAGACATCTACACCTGCGTTGGCACTCTCATGTACAAATTTCTTAATAACATTATCAGGATAGTTTTTGTAACCAACAGCATTAGAAGCACGTAATAACATTTGGAATAAGACATTAGGTATTGCTTTACGTAATCTTTCTAAACGTTCCCATGGATTTTCTTTTAAGAAATTATAAGCCACATCAAAAGTTGCGCCGCCCCACATTTCTAATGAAAAGCTATCTTTGAATACTTCAGCTGTTTTAGATGCAATATTCATCATGTCCTTCGTTCTTACACGAGTGGCTAGTAATGATTGATGCGCATCTCTAAATGTAGTATCTGTAATGAGTACATCTTCTTGTGCTCGTACCCAATCAGCAAGACCCTTAGGTCCTTGTTCATCTAAAATTTGTTTCGTACCAGATAATTGATTCACACGTTCTTGAGATACTCTTGGAATTGATGTTGATTCATAATCTGGTTTAGGACGTTGTTCTACATTAGGGAAGCCATTTATCGTCACATTACCGATATATTCAAGTGTCTTTGTACCTCTATCAAGTGTGGGTGCGATATCAAATAATTCAGGTGTTTCTTCTATAAATTTAGTTGTATAGTCTCCACTTCTAAATTTATTATTTCGCATCACGTTGATTAGAAACGGAATATTCGTTTTAACTCCACGTATACGCATTTCTCGTAGTGAACGTTCCATTTTTTCTTCAGCTTGTTTAAATGAAACTGCATGCGTAGATAATTTAACTAGTAGAGAATCATAATATGGCGAGATTTCAGCCCCTTGGAAACCATCACCCGCATCCAATCTAACTCCAAATCCACCACTTGAACGATATGCAATGATTGTTCCAGAGTCTGGCATAAAATCATTCAAAGGATCTTCAGTAGTAATACGACATTGAATCGCATATCCAAGCGTTTGAATATCTTGCTGTTTTGGCATAGCTATTCTATCACCGAAAAGTGACTCGCCATCAGCTACTAAAATCTGAGTTTTAACGATATCTATACCTGTAATCATCTCAGTAATTGTGTGTTCTACTTGTACACGTGGATTGACTTCAATAAAGAAGAATTCATCACCTGAGACTAAAAATTCCACTGTTCCAGCATTAACGTATTTAATGTTCTCCATCAATTGAATGGCTGCTTCACAAATACGTTCTCTTAAACTGTTAGATAATCCTACTGAAGGAGCAACTTCAACAACTTTTTGATGTCGTCGTTGTACCGAACAATCTCTTTCATATAAATGTATGATGTTGCCTAGTTCATCACCAATGACTTGTACTTCAATATGTTTAGGATTATCAATATATCTTTCTATATAAACTTCGCTATTGCCAAAAGACTTTTCAGCTTCAGATTTAGCACGGTGGAAAGCATCTTCAAGTTCACTTTCTTCCCGTACAATACGCATGCCTTTACCGCCTCCACCACTAGTTGCTTTAATCATTAGTGGGAAGCCAGCTTCTTGTGCGAATTGCTTAGCTGCTTCAAAACTTTCAATTGGTCCATCTGTACCAGGAATAACAGGCAAATCTGCTTTAATAGCAGTTGTTCTTGCTTTGACTTTATCTCCGAACATATCTAAATGTTCAAGATGTGGACCTATAAATTTAATATTTTCTTCCGCACAACGACGTGCGAATTGTTCATTTTCACTTAGAAAACCATATCCAGGGTGAATCGCATCAACACCTGCACGTTTCGCTACATCGATAATGCGTTCAATGTTTAAATAACTTTCAGCAGGTCCTAAATCACTACCTACTAAGTAAGATTCGTCTGCTTTATATCTATGTAATGAACTTTTATCTTCATTAGAATATATTGCTACTGTACTGATATTTAACTCTGCTGCTGCTCTAAAAATCCTGATGGCAATTTCACCACGGTTAGCAACAAGTAACTTCTTTATTTGTTTCAAAAGCGAAGACACCCCTCGTATTTTTTGAATTTTCTAACTAATTAGATAATAAGATTTTATCTTAAATGATTGAATAATTCTATAGTAATTTACAAAGTTAAAGATAATTTAATTTTTTGTAACACTTTACAATACAACATAGTTATCGTGAGAACCCTCTACATGAGGAAAATCAAATACATCTATAACTTTACATAATCTTATTACTATCGATAACATAATTTTATCATTAAAAGAATATGCGCGCTAGTTTAGAATGTATGCTTTACATAATTTTAATTTTTTAAAAAAATAAAAAAGACAATCTATAGCAATTTGATCTCAACTTCTTGATCATCATTTAGCTATCGATTGTCTTAAATCACATATTTAATTATAACGGCGTTTCATATCGTTTTTACGTTGTTTTAGACGTTTATCATCTTGTTTGATTTGTTTAGCAGTAATTAATAAAAGCCCCATTGCAATACTTAAACTAATCATTGCTGAACCACCAAAACTAATAAATGGTAACGGCACACCTGTTAATGGAATTGTAGCTGAAATACCACCAATATTAACAAATGTTTGGCTTCCTATATAACTTGCAATACCAACACATACTAATTTGTAAAAATATGAATTTGTTTTATTAGCTAATTGGAATGCTCGGTACACAATGAAATATTCTAAAATAATTACTAATAAACCACCCACGAGACCTAACTCCTCACAAATAACTGCAAAGATAAAGTCGGTATGTGGTTCTGGCAAGTAACCCAGTTTCATAATACTGTTACCTAATCCTCGTCCAAATAGTCCGCCATTACCTATCGCCATTAAGGAATTAGAAATATGATACCCTGTACCAGATTCTTGACCAAATGGATTCGTTAACGTACTAAAACGTGCCTCTAAATAGCTAGGAACCATATGTAATATCAACATGAACGAGGCAATAATAACAAATCCCAATGCAACTAATAGTCCCCATTTCAATATATTCTGGACACCTATACCAGAATAGAAAATGATTGAGAAGAAGATTATTAATATTAACATTGTTTGCCCAACGTCCTTTTGGAAAAGAACAAGAACCAGGCACGTTACTACGAATAGAATTGGACCTAAAATTAACTTGATGTTTTGTCTTACTGCGGGCATTTTCTTTTCAATCATAAATGGTATGTAAAGAATGATGGCAATTTTTAATAACTCTGATGCCTGTAAATTCATAAAACCTAAATTAATCCAACTTTTGGAACCATTGATATTTTTACCAATGACTAAAGTCAGTAATAGTAATACGAAAATACCAATCATCATTCCTTTTTGAACATTAGGCTTCTTAAGCACTTTTACATTCATAATAAATGCCATAAAAAAGACTATGGCGAAACTCATAATAACGTATAAAAGCTGTCTATTATAAAAGTAAGTTCCTGCAACGGCTACACCACCAGTTAAAGTACCTTTAGTTGCAGCTACCATACTTGCACTGTATACCATTACTAATCCAATCAAACAAAGGAGTACGTATGTAACTAATAATGGATAATCGATAAATTTAGAAGTTTTTCCAATATACCGCATTATATTTTTAAAATTATTCATATACTAGATCATCCAATTCTAAATTTTTAAAGTTAATCACTTCGTTGACTTAGTTCATTTATCTTCACTTTTTAAAAAGCTGTCTTACCTATTATATACTTGAACCCTTCAATTAAACAAATATTATTAGGCTAATCAGCTACTTAATTTAAAAGATAACCTTGAAACAAAAATGACTGAGAAGGACATCACATTTAGATATCATCTCAGTCACTCATACGATGACGTATATGTACGATTAAGCTTATACGTTGTCGTAATTATATATGTTATTAACGCAGTTCATATTGACACTTAAAATATGTGCGTTATGTTATATCTATTGTAAGTAAAACATTAAACATTTGTGAAAGCTTCATGTAATTTAGAAAGTTCTTTTTCTAATCTTAACATTAATTGCTTACCATCTTCTTTATCAACTAAACCAAGTTGAACAGCGAAATCAACCTCTTTTTGAAGGCCAAACATTTGAGTATCTAGCACTTCTTCATAAAGCGGGCAAGAAGGTAAAGTTAAGTTATCCATCTGAACTTTAATAAGATGTAAAATTCTATCAGCATCTTTATTCAACTGGTCATATGCCGCATTATTTAATTTCGATTGGTTAGCCATGACATACTCCCCCTATCATTTCAATTAATATCTTCACATTAGAAGTTTATCTTAATAGGTATTAAAAAGCAAGTGAATTTGAATTATGTCACTATGATTTTATGTTAAAATAATTAAAGATAAAAAATGAGGGAGTGGGCATATATGATCCAAATTAAGGGCGCAGTAAAGTTTCCTATCTCTTTGGATAGTACAACTTGGATTTTCGATGACAGAAAAGTAAGTATCGACGATTTAGAACGTGGGGTTTTCGACGGTACTAGACCTGTTAAATTTGAAGATAACACTGAATGGAATCGAGCTATTTTAGAAGGACAAACAAATCCTCCCACACTTGATTCTGAAATTAAATATAAAAAGCGTTCAGTTTTAGAAGGATCTTTCGTCATTAATATGACACCATTTTTCAAAAATGCTGAACCACGTGATGAAGCAACAACTATTAAACTTTATAATGACAATGATGCTATCGAAGTACCTATTGAATTATTACCATACTTATTCTTCCAATTCGCGAAAGATGGCAAACGTTTATATAGTGATAATGCAGTTGATAGCTTTGTTTATGTACCAGAAGATGGGTATACATATGAATTCAAATATGTAACTCATATAGAGGTGATTTAATGTGCTAGAAGTTCAATGTATCATTTGTGATACTAAAGTGTTTATTGATGAAAATACAGTTGAGGCTAAACGCTTGAGAAACAATCCAATTCGCACCTTTATGTGCGATGATTGTAAAAGTCGTTTAGATACACCTAAACAACGTAAACCACAAGTGATGGATGAAATTTCTGAAGCAGAAAATCAGCAGTCATTCGATAAAAATTAATCTTAAGGAAAAGAGGCTGAGACATAATTCATTGTCTCAGCCTCACTTAACATATTGGCAGTAGATGTCTGAATTGAAAGTGCGCTTATATCAAGCTTCTTTCAATCCTAGTCATCCTTGCCGCGGGGCCCCAACTTGCATTGTTTGTAGAATTTCTTCCTAAAGAAATTCTACAAACAATGCAAGTTGGGGGTGGGACAACGAAAATAATTTTGACAAATTATATTTCTGTCCCACTCTCTTTTTTATGTTTATTGATCTTCTTGCATCATTTGTTTAACACGTTTTGCTTCTTTTTCACGCGCTGATTTATTTAGGATTTTCTTTCTTAATCTAATATTTTCTGGCGTAACTTCAACTAATTCATCGTCATTGATAAATTGTAATGCTTCTTCTAGAGTTAAAATTCTAGGACGATTCATAGTTTGAGTTTGATCTTTTGTTGCAGAACGCACGTTAGTTTGATGCTTCGCTTTCGTAATATTGACTGTTAAGTCATTTTCACGGTTATGCTCGCCAACAATCATACCCTCATAAACTTCTGTACCTGGCTCCATAAAGTTTACACCACGGTCTTCTAAGTTAATAATTGCATATGATGTTGCTTGACCTTGGTCCATAGAGATTAGAGCACCGTTACGACGACCACCAATTTGAGCCTTAACACGAGGTCTAAATTCTTCGAAAGTATGGTTAATAATACCATAACCACGTGTCATAGACATGAATTCTGTAGTGTAACCAATCATACCACGTGCTGGTACCATAAAGATAAGACGAGTTAGACCATTATCGGTAGTCATCATATCTAACATTTCACCTTTACGTGCACCTAAAGATTCGATGACTGCACCAGCATTTTCAGAAGGCACCTCACATTGTACGCGTTCAAATGGTTCGCTTAACACACCATCGATTTCTCTTAAGATTACTTGAGGTTTAGAAACTTGTAATTCAAAACCTTCACGTCTCATATTTTCAATTAAGATTGAAAGGTGCAACTCACCACGTCCAGCTACAATCCATGCATCTGGTTGATCAGTTTGAGTTACTTTTAATGAAACGTCTGTTTCAAGTTGTTGTTCAAGTCTTTCTTGAATTTGACGTGCAGTAACATAATCACCTTCTCGTCCAGCAAATGGTGAATTATTTACTCGGAAAGTCATTTCAAGTGTAGGTTCGTCAATACGTAAAACAGGTAATGCTTCTTGATGATCGTGTGGCGTCACTGTTTCACCAACGTTAATGTCTTCCATTCCTGATACAGCGATTAAGTCCCCTGCTTGTGCTTCTTCAATTTCTTCACGTTTTAAACCAAAGTAACCAAATATTTTAGTTACGCGGAAATTCTTAATTGAACCATCTAATTTAATTAATGACACGTTATCTCCAACGCGCATTTTACCTCTGAATACACGTCCAACCCCTATACGTCCAACGTAATCATTATAATCTAATAAAGCTACTTGGAATTGTAACGGTTCATCTTGATTATCAATTGGTGCTGGAACATAATCAATAATTGTTTCAAATAAAGATTGCATATTTTCATCTTGCTTATCTGATTCAAGACTTGCTGTACCATTAACTGCTGAAGCATAGACAACTGGGAAATCTAACTGTTCATCATTAGCTTCTAATTCGATAAATAAGTCTAATACTTCATCAACTACGCCTTCAGGACGTGCAGCAGGTTTATCAATTTTATTTACAACCACTACAGGTTTTAGATTTTGTTCTAGTGCTTTCTTAAGAACAAAACGAGTTTGTGGCATTGTACCTTCATAGGCGTCGACTACAAGAACAACACCATCAACCATTTTCATAATACGTTCAACTTCCCCACCGAAATCGGCATGGCCAGGTGTATCTAAGATATTAATACGAGTACCTTTGTAATCAATCGCCGTATTTTTAGCAAGAATCGTAATACCACGTTCTCTTTCTAAATCGTTTGAATCCATTGCACGTTCGTCGACATGTTCATTTTCTCTGAAAATACCAGACTGTTTAAGCAACTCATCTACTAAAGTTGTTTTACCATGGTCAACGTGCGCAATAATCGCTATATTACGAACATCTTCTCTTAAATTAGTCATTTTATAAATTTCCTTTCTTGAGTAAACTCCCACTTTTAATTACAACTGTTTTATTATATCATATATTAGTGAAAAGATAAGTAAAAGGTGGGGTATGGGATGCAACAAAAAAAATCAAAAGGCATCTTCTGGGTATTTTCTATTTTAGCAGTCATTTTCTTAGTATCATTTAGTTTTGCATTAGGCGCTGCTAACGTTCCATGGATGATTTTAACATTTATATTACTCATTGCAACATTTGGCGTTGGATTCACTGTTAAAAAGAAATACCGAGAAAACAACTGGCTATAGCCCAGAAATCTTACATTTTAATACTCAATCAATGAGTAAAAGCAGAGACGAAAATAAATCGTCTCTGCTTTTTTATTTTTCTCGTTGTCTACCAAATCGCTTTTCATGATGTGTAGCAATTATCTCTTCAAATTCACATAAATAATTATTTAATATCTCACGATGAAGTTTTGCGTTAGCCATTAAAATAGAATTAGGTTGATTCATTTCTAGACGGTCACCTAATAAGTTTGTACCTACGCCTCCCACTTCATTCAATATCATCAGGCCTCCAGCATAATCCCATGGTTGTAATCTTGGTGTGAGATATGCAGCGAGTTGGCCTTTAGCTACGCTTATAATTTCTAATGCTGCGCTACCATAAGCTCTTGCGCTCCTAGCATCCTCAACGATTGGCGTAAACACTTTACCCATTATCGGTTTAGTTAACCAGTTAGGATTTATACCTATAAGACTTTTTTTAAGTTCAGTATCTTTTAGTGGCTTTAATTGATGGCTATTTTCAAAGGCACCTTCACCGACTTTAGTATGATATAAAACATCTCTCATTACATCGTACACAAACCCAGCATATGGTTTCCCATTATGATAAATACCAATTGATATCGCAAAATTTTCATTTTGATGAACGAAGTTAAGCGTACCATCAATTGGATCTATTACCCAAATGACACCTTGCGTATCTTTCAAATCGTGCCCGTGCCCTTCTTCACCTATAACGCGATGTTCAGGATAATTATGATGGATTGTTTCATAAAGATAATTTTCGGTAGCCTTATCAACATTTGTAACTAAATCATTAGGATTAGATTTCATTTCTATATCCAAATCTTCTTTCATCATATGACGAACTTTATTACCAGCCTCTAAAATGATTCCCTTTGCAAAATCATATAATGCCATCGTATCATCTCCTATTACTTACCATTATACATGATGTACACTAGAAAATTATATTAATACACATTGATATACCTTATTTTCAATAAATCAAACACTTGCTCAAAAAGCTTATACTTTAGGTTAGTAGTACTTACTTGTGCTACAATATACGTAATTAATAATTAGGAGGCTTAAAATGACTCAATATACATTTGCTCCAAAAGATTTCAAAGCTTTCGATGTTGAAGGTTTAGACAATCGTATGGAGGCGCTCAATGAATACGTTAGACCTCAATTAAATAATTTAGGTACATACTTTGCGGATTATTTTAGTTCTCAAACTGGCGAAGAGTTCTACCCTCATGTAGCTAAACATGCGCGTCGTAGTGTCAATCCGCCAAAAGATACGTGGGTAGCATTTGCTCCTAATAAACGTGGATATAAGATGTTGCCACATTTTCAAATTGGATTATTTAGAGATCAATTATTTGTAATGTTTGGCGTCATGCATGAAGCTAAAAATAAAGCCGATCAGATGAAAATATTTAAAAAGCATTTCGATAAAATAAAAGACTTACCTGAAGACTATAGTGTTTGTTTAGATCATATGAAACCTGATAAGACACTTATAAAAGAGATGAGTGACGACGATCTTCATAAAGCGATTGATCGCGCTATCAATGTTAAAAAAGGTGAATTTTTCATTGCACGAGAAATTCAACCTTCCGATAAAAGATTAAAAAGTGATAAAGCCTTTTTACAGTTTGTTGAAGAGACATTTGATGCATTTTTAAGGTTTTATCAATAATACATTTATAATTTCAAGCTTGGATGGAAATTTTAGAATTCCATTCAAGCTTTTTTATAGTCTCACAATATTTTTAGGTTGACCTAATTTTTTGTTTAGGTTAATATATCTTCATAAGATTTTAGGAGTGATTTGATTGAAGTTAAAAGACGACAACTATGAACAGCAACGAAGTTTAGACGAAATTAATAATACGATTCATTTTGACCATAAAAGTAGTGCAAGCCAGAAATTTTTAGCATTTTTAGGTCCTGGTTTACTCGTCGCAGTAGGTTATATGGACCCCGGCAACTGGATTACATCCATGCAGGGTGGTGCACAATATGGCTATACCTTGCTATTCGTGATTTTAATCTCAAGTTTAGCAGCAATGTTATTACAAAGTATGACGGTTAGATTAGGAATAGCAACTGGTAAAGATCTTGCGCAAATGACACGTCACTTTTTAAGTAAACCTGTAGCTATCATATTTTGGATTATCGCTGAATTGGCTATAATTGCTACTGATATCGCAGAGGTAATTGGTAGTGCTATCGCATTAGACTTAATTTTTGGTATCCCATTAATTGTCGGCGCATTAATTACTGTATTCGATGTTTTCTTATTGTTATTCATTATGCGCTTCGGTTTTAGAAAAATTGAAGCTATTGTTGGAACATTAATATTTACAGTATTAGCGATTTTTGTATTTGAAGTATTTATATCTTCACCTCAATTAACTGACATATTAAATGGCTTTGTACCACATAAAGAAATTGTTACAAATCAAGGTATCTTATATATTGCCTTAGGTATTATTGGTGCGACAATCATGCCACATAATTTATACTTACATTCTTCTATAGTTCAGTCTCGTAAGTATGATCGACATGATAACCAAGAGAAAGCTCAAGCAATTAAGTACGCTACAATTGATTCAAACCTTCAATTATCTATAGCTTTTGTAGTAAACTGTTTATTATTGACTCTAGGCGCAGCTTTATTTTTCGGAACTAAAACAAATGATTTAGGTGGTTTCTACGATTTATATCATGCTTTAAAAACTGAACCAGTATTAGGTGCAACTTTAGGTGGAATCATGAGTACACTATTCGCAGTAGCTTTATTAGCTTCTGGTCAGAATTCAACTATTACAGGTACTTTGGCTGGTCAAATTGTTATGGAAGGATTTTTACGTTTATCCATCCCTAACTGGTTACGTAGATTAATCACACGTGCGCTTGCAGTTATTCCAGTTATAATTTGTTTAATTATCTTCAAGGGTAACTCTGAAAAGATTGAACAACTACTTGTATTTTCACAAGTCTTTCTAAGTATCGCCTTACCTTTCTCATTAATACCGCTTCAACTTGCTACAAGTAATAAAAAATTAATGGGACCTTTTATTAATAAAACGTGGGTTAATATTATTTCATGGACGCTTATTGTAATTCTAAGCGGATTAAATGTTTACTTAATCATTCAAACTTTCCAAGAATTATAAAAATTTCATTATTATTTAAAAAAGCACAAAGATGATTCGATTAAAAAATCATCTTTGTGCTTCTTTAGTAAAATCAGACATGTTGAGTCACTTATTTTTTTAATAAACTATTGTTAAATATTATAAACTTAAAAATTTCTTTTCTTTAAAACTTAATAAATGTAGGGATCATCTTTTTTGTGATTTTTTAATTCTTTATCTGGATCCCATTCTTTATCATGTGATTGAGTATTTTCACGGTAATCATCTTTAAGTTGATGATTATCATTAATTTGATTAAGATGTTTATTATTATATTTGTCTTTCTTTTTACTAAACAACATAATAGCTGCAATAATCCATAAAATCATGGCAATGAGATTCATAGTTATCAAACCAGTTACTGCAGCAGCTACAAGTAATCCTCCTGCTAGATTTTTACGACCTTTAATAGTTAAGGCCCCAAAAATACCTAATATTGTAGAGAATGCTAAAAATCCAATTGAAAAAATCATGGATGCTATTAAAATATCAGAGGTAACATTTTGGTCATTCCCATACATTTGTTTCATTAAATCTCTATATTGTTGTTGATTATGACCACTTTTCATCACTGTCAGTGATAAACAAGTTAATAATAAATATATAATACTTAAACCATTAGCTATCCATGCTAAGATAGTTTCTGTTTTTTTACTCATATTAGGCTACACTCCTCTTTGTTACGTTCTAAAATTAATAATACTAAAAATTAGATCTTATAGCGAACACATATAAAAAGAGGCTGAGACTTAATTCATTGTCTCAACCTCACTCAATATATTGGCAGTAGATGTCTGAATTGAAAGTGCGCTTATATCAAGCTTCTTTCAATCCTAGTCATCCTTGCTGCGGGGCCCCAACATAGAGAATTTCTTTTGGAAGAAATTCTACGAACAATGCAAGTTGGGGTGGGACGACGAAAATAATTTTGACAAATTATATTTTCTGTCCCACTCTCTTTTTTGTGTTATTTATTTTCGGTGTCGTCTCCATGTTCAACTTGGTTCTCTTGAATATCTTCTTGAGGTTGTTCCTCTTGGAACATTTGACGACGTTCCTCGTAATTCATTCTTCGTTGATTGACTGCACTAGGTTGATTTTTTCTTCTTTCTTTCATGCGTTTATTATAAGCTTTTTTCTTTTCTCTTTTCTTCGCACGAATTTCAGCTTTTTCCTTCTTACGTTGAGCCTTAAGTTCTTTAGGATCAACTTGAGGTTCATGCGGCTCTTGGTGATAGGCATAACCATCTTCATAACCGTAATTATCATCTTCATTTTGATAATAATCTTCTTGGAATTGTTCGTCACGCTTAGCTTTTTTAGATTTCTTATTATATTTAGCTTGTCTAGACATGATTGCCGGTTCTTCTTCGTCTTGTTGAGTAGATTTATATTCACTTTCTACAGCACGCTTTGGAAATTGTGCGTATTTATTATCTTCCTCATCATAATAATGACCCTCTGGCTCATCATTAACATAACCATCATGTTGTTGCGATTCATAGTGTTGCTCTGCTTCATAAGCTTCTCTACGTTGACGTTCTTTTCTACGTTTTCGACGTGTATTTCTATATTCTTTATTATCACGAGGTTGTTCATAATCATCGTAATAACCGTGATTGTACCCCTCTTCATAATGGTCACTATGAGGATTAGCCTGTGGTCCGCGATTATCATAGTATTCATAATCATCATAATATGGTTGTCCATAGCCATCATTATAATATGCCGGTACGGTTTCTACCCGATTTTTTCTAGCAAACATCATGATAGCGATGATAAAGAATAAAATTGGAATAATTAAAGTAACAACTAGTAATACCAATGGAATCGTAACTACAGCTGCTAATAGAAATAAGAAACCTGAAAGTATTCTAATGTTCATTGAGATTAACGCTAAGAATGAAATCAATAAACAAATGATGAAGTAAACAATGATAGCCCAAACACCATTTTGTAACCAAATAACAAATTGAGTTGTACTTAAATCATTGTTACCTAAAATTTGTTGAACCAACTCATTATTATTTAATGAACTCTCCAAATTAGCAATCGAAGTATCATTACTAAATGATACAAGTGCAATAAACATCGTTACAATCGTCAAAATGAGTAAAAATACCCAACTAAACCAACCTAGTACTTTTTCAGTTAGCCGACCGACTGGACGCTTAATTTGTGTGTATTGCTCTCCTGACATCCGCTACAACTCCTTACTTTACTATCAAATCATTATATAAGAAATGTGAGTAAATAACTACTATTTATCATTAATCTATTTTAAGGTCATTTTAAAATTTAAAAAACTCTCGTTATATTCACTGAGTGTTTGTTGACCTAAATCTTTGTAAACTTCTAAACGCTTTTGTTCTTTATTTGTAGGATAAAATCTATGGTCTTCTCTAATTTCTTTAGGCAGCTTATCTCTAGCCGCTTTATTAGGCGTTGCATAGCCTACCCACTCTGTATTCTGTTTATTATTTTTCTTATCTAATAAGAAGTTCATAAATTTATATGCGCCTTCCTTATTCTGAGCAGTTTTAGGAATAACCATGTTATCAAACCAAAGATTAGATCCTTCTTTAGGAATAACATAGTCATATTTATTACTATTTTGTACTAAAGGTGCTGCCACTCCACTCCAAACTACAGCGATGTTACCTTCATTTTGTTGAAGCATCATTGTTATCTCATCTCCAACAACACCTCTTACTTGTGGAGCTAACTTTTTCAAATCCACTTCAGCCCTTTTAATATGAGAAGGATTACTATCATTCAAACTATAGCCTAATTTGTTGAGTCCCATTCCCATAATTTCGCGAGCACCGTCTACTAATAAAATATCATTTTTATACTTAGATTGATACAAATCACTCCAACTATTGAATTTTTCATGAGGGTATTTCTCTTTATTATATAAGATACCCACTGTACCAAAGAAATAAGGTAATGAATATTTATTATGAGGATCATAAGACATATTCATATAGTCAGAATCGAGATTTTTTATATTTGGTATTTTATTATGATCTAAAGGAACTAACAGATTTGAACGCTTTAGCTTTTGCACAGTGTACTCACTTGGAAATGCCACATCATAATGTGTACCACCATTACGAATTTTGGCCTCCATTGCTTCATTTGAATCAAACGTTTCGTATACAACTTGAATACCTGTTTGTTTTTCAAACTTTTTAATTAAACTAGGATCAATATATTCTCCCCAGTTATAAACATAAATCTTTTCATTTGTTTGGGTGTTCTCTTTAGATTTAAACCAATGACTCACAACTAAACATAAAATACCAATAATTATTGCGGAAATGATAAGTTGTAGAAATCGTTTCATTCATTTACACCTCGCTTCACTGTCTTTTGGCGTTTGACGAAGTGTAGTATTAAATAATAACCTATTATACCTATTAAAATAGCTACAAATAAAATTGTAGATATCGCATTAATCTCCATACTTATACCTTTTCTAGCCATTGCATAAACTTCTACAGATAAGACACTAAACCCGTTTCCTGTTACGAAGAAGCTAACTGTGAAATCATCTAAAGAATATGTTAAAGCCATAAAGAATCCGCCAATGATTGATGGCATAATATTGGGTATAATGACGCTACTTAATAATTGAGATTCATTTGCTCCTAGATCTCTAGCCGCATTCAACATATTATCATTCATTTCATACAGTTTCGGTAACACAATAATCACGACGATAGGTATACAAAATGCAATATGTGAGGCTAAAACAGTAGAGAATCCTAAACCTAATCCAGTGAAATGTCCAATTGCAGTAAACATAATTAAAAATGACGCACCAATAACTACATCCGATGAAACCATGAGTACATTATTTAAAGTCAATAAGGTCACTTTGAATTTTTTATTACGTAAATAATACAAAGCAATTGCGCCAAATGTACCAATTACTGTAGAAACTGATGCAGCTAATAATGCCACTGCTACAGTATTAAATATTACAGACATTAATCGATCATCTTGGAAAAGAGTACGGTAATGCTCTAACGTGAAATGCTCAAAATGAATCATATTTCCAGCTGAGTTAAATGAATACAACATTAAGAAAAAAATCGGTATATAAAGTATTACTATTAAAATACCTATGTACACCTTTCCATACCATTTCACGTCGCTCACCCCTTCCCATTAGATGATTTAGATTTAGTTATAATTAAAATAAAGGCCATAAATATAATTAAAAATAACGCAATTGTAGAGCCCATACCATAATTTTGAATAGTTAGAAATTGCTCTTCAATCGATGTACCTATATTAATGACTTTATTACCTGCAATTAATCGCGTAATCATGAATAGAGATAACGCAGGTATGAATGTAACTTGAATGCCTGTCATTACTCCTTCTTTAGTTAAAGGAATGATAACCTTTCTAAAAGTAGTTAATGGACTAGCGCCTAAATCACTAGAAGCTTGTAACAAGTTATTAGGTATTGCTTTCATACTATTAAATATAGGTAAAATCATAAATGGGATATAAATATAACTTGCAACCAATAGAAATGCTCCACTTGTAAAAAGCATATTAAATACTGGTAAATGAAAGACATGTAATGTCTGATTTATAATACCATCATGACTTAATAGTCCTATAAAAGCATAGGTCTTCAGAAGTAAATTAATCCATGTTGGAATTATCATTATCATTAGTAATATATTTTGGAATCTAGATTGAGCAATATAATATGCCGCTGGATAGCTAATAAACAAAGTAATTATAGTAATTAGAAACGCATACCATATTGAATCCGCAAACATTTTAAAATAGCGTAGTGAAAAAATTTGTTCATAATTTGTAAAACTAAAATGACCATGCACATCTGTAAATGAGAAATAGACGAGTAAAATGACAGGTATAATAATAAAAATAACCATCCATAATAAATATGGAATAAGAAGTACTTTATTAATATTACGCATGGTCCACATCCTCATAACTCTCTATACGCTTATCAAATTCTTCCTCAGTTTCACCAGGTACCATAATGTGAATTGCTTCTGGTTCAAAGTATAGACCTATTTCGCTGCCAACTTCAGCCTTCTTAGTAGATTGAATAACCCATTCGTAACCTTTTCTATCAATACAGCAAATTTCATAATGAACGCCTCTAAATAACATTGAATCTACAGTCGCTTTAAAAAGTCCTTGATCTTTTTCAATAAGTGAAATGTCCTCTGGTCTAATTACAACTTCTACTTTCTTATTTTCAGGTATTCCCATATCAACACATTCAAAGTCTTGGCCATAGATATTCACCACGAAATCTTTAATCATTCGTCCCTCTACGATATTGGATTCACCAATAAAATCGGCAACGTAACGATTAACAGGTTCATCATATATATCTATAGGCGTACCAAATTGCTGAATTTTTCCATCTTTCATAACAAAGATGTAATCACTTAATGCTAATGCTTCCTCTTGATCATGTGTTACAAATATAAAAGTTATCCCTAAACGAGATTGTAATTCTCGTAACTCATATTGCATTTCCGTACGTAATTTTAAATCTAATGCGGATAATGATTCATCAAGTAAAAGTATTTCAGGTTCATTCACAATTGCCCGAGCAATCGCTACACGTTGTTTTTGTCCACCACTCATGCCTTCAATTTGTCGTTGTTCATAACCTTGTAATTTCACTAATTTTAATGCTTCTGATACCTTTTTATCTATCTCAGTCTTGCTATATTTTTTTAATTTTAAGCCATAAGCAATATTGTCATAAACATTAAGATGGGGAAATAACGCATAATCCTGGAAAACTGTATTGACTTTACGTTTATTTGGGGGCAATTTTCCGATAGGTTTATTCTGGTAAATCACTTCTCCGCTGTCAGGATATTCGAACCCAGCAATCAACTTTAATATTGTAGTTTTTCCACAGCCAGAAGGTCCTAATAATGTATAAAAATAACCTGATTCAATATCAATATCAATTTCATCTAAAATTTGTACATCATCATAGCCTTTACTTACAGATTTGAATGAAAGTAATGGATTCATGATCATTCCTCCCTATAAATATGAAGCTGTGGCAACAATTAATATTTTCACTTCTTCATTTGTTTCATTATATAAGCGATGCTTATCTTTTGCCTTAAAATAAAGTACATCTTCAGCACTCGCTTTAAAGGTTTGATTACCAAGTAGCAACGACACTTCACCTTCTAAACAATATATAAAAGTGTCTGATTCAGATGGTTTAAAATTTTTATAGGATGCGCCAGGTTTCAATGTTAGTATGAGTGGTTCCATTTCAAATTCATTAGAATCTGTAACAAGCCAATTAAGGATATATCCTCGATCATATTCATCATATGTAATTTGATCTTTCTTTTTATATAACACTTTTTCACTCGGACTCTCTTGAAAAAAATCACTGGCCGATGTTCCAAGCACTTCCAAGATGTTTAAAAACGTCTCCATACTCGGCGATGCATGTTGACTTTCAATCTGAGAGATATACCCTTTTGACAAATCCGTACGTTCGGCAAGTTCTTCTTGTGTGAGATTTTTTATGCGTCTTAAATTTCGTAATTTATATCCTATATTCATAATTTAACCACCTAAAAAAGCTACATTAAGTTTACTAATATCAAACATTTTGTTTAATGCTTAATAAAAGTAACAGAATATAGCTTTGTAAGCAATAGTTTTATTAAATTGTTTTAAAAAACAAGTGAGTATAAATTTTTAGATATTAAGTGCAAGTGAAATCAATTAAGATTCTTTACCAAATCGCTGTTGCTCAGGATTTTTATTTACTTCTTGGACAACTTTATAACTATTATATCCACTTTTATTCTCAAATTCTTTAAAAATTTGTTTTTCTTCAGCTTTACCAGGTACAATTTCTTTAAATTTTTTATAAGCTTTTTTTACGTCTTCACCCTTAACAGAAGATTCATAGTAATTTTCAATTTTATTAAAAAAGTGAATGACTTGCATCATTTCTTCATTTGTCCAATCTAAATCTAACGGATATTGATACTCCATTGTGATGATAACCTCCTATGATAATAATGTATGTACAGTGTATCGGAGCCATTTTCATAAAACAACCGATTCAAATAATCTAAAAAAGCTGAGACCCGTACATGACGAGTCCCAGCAGTATATAATAATTAATCTTTAACTATTGTGATTAAGGCTGAATTACATAGTGTGGATTGGATAACCAATTGCTTTTTCAGCAGCTTCCATTGACATTTCACCTAAAGTAGGGTGAGCATGAACAGTTAATGCGATGTCTTCTGCATTCATACCTGATTCAATTGCTAAACCTAATTCAGAGATGATATCAGATGCGCCGGTACCAACAACTTGAGCACCGATTAAAGTATCATCTTCTTTAAGTGTAATTAATTTAACAAAACCATTCGTATCATCTAATGATAATGCACGACCATTAGCTGCATAAGGGAATTTAGAAGCTTTAATTGATAAACCTTCTTCTTTTGCTTGAGCTTCAGTGTAACCTACTTGAGCTAATTCTGGTTCAGTGAAGCATACTGCAGGCATACCAATGTAATCAACTTCAGCAGCTTGACCATCTATTGCTTCAGCAGCAACTTTAGCTTCATAACTTGCTTTATGAGCAAGTGGTAAACCAGGAACGATATCACCAATTGCAAAGATGTTCTCAATTGAAGTACGGCTTTGTTTATCTACTTCTAATAATCCACGATCTGCGAATTTAAGACCTAATTCTTCTAAACCTAATTCATCAGTATTTGGACGACGTCCAACAGTTACTAGTACGTAGTCAGCTTCAATAGTTTGTTCTTCACCATTAGCTTCATACGTAACTTTAACACCATTGTCAGTTTCTTCAGCAGATTTAGCCATAGCTTCAGTGACAATTTCGATACCTTTTTCTTTCATGCCTTTTTTAACTGGTTGTGTCATTTGTTTTTCGAATCCACCTAAGATGTCTTTCGCACCTTCAAGGATTGTTACTTCAGAACCGAAGTTAGCAAATGCTGTACCTAATTCAGAACCGATGTAACCGCCACCGACAACTACAAGTTTACCTGGTACTTCTTGTAAATTTAAAGCGCCAGTTGAATCGATAACACGTTCACCAAATTCAAAGTTAGGAATTTCAATTGGTCTAGAACCAGTTGCAATAATTGCATGTTTGAAATTGTAAGTTTGAGCACTTTTTTCGTCCATAACGCGAAGGCTATTATTATCTACAAAGTATGCTTCACCTTTGACAATCTCAACTTTGTTACCTTTTAATAAACCTTCAACACCACCAGTTAATTTATTTACTACTGATGATTTGAATTCTTGAACTTTTTCATAGTTTAAAGACACGCTTTCAGCAATAACCCCTAAGTTTTCTGAATGTTGCGCCTCAACAAAACGATGAGATGCGTGTAATAATGCTTTAGATGGAATACAACCAACGTTTAAGCACACACCACCTAAATTACCTTTCTCAACGATTGTTACTTTTTGTCCTAATTGTGCTGCGCGAATTGCTGCAACGTATCCACCTGGACCTGCTCCGATTACAATAGTATCTGTTTCAATTGGGAAATCTCCAACTACCATGTTTTTACCCCTCCATTAATAATAGTTCTGGATTATTTAATAAACGTTTAATGTGATTCATAGCATTTTGACCAGTTGCGCCATCAATTTGTCTGTGGTCAAAGCTTAATGATAACGCTAATACTGGAGCTGCTATAATTTCTCCATCCTTAACAATAGGTTTTTGAGCAATACGGCCAATTCCTAAGATGGCTACTTCTGGGTGATTGATAACTGGAGTGAACCATTGTCCACCAGCTGAACCGATATTACTAATTGTACAAGTTGCACCTTTCATTTCATCTGAAGTCAATTTACCATCACGAGCTTTAACTGCAAGTTCATTGATTTCATCTGAAATTTCAAAGATTGATTTACGATCCGCATGTTTAACAACAGGAACTAATAAACCTTTATCTGTATCTGCTGCGATACCGATATTCCAATAATGTTTGTGTACAACTTCGCCAGCTTCTTCATTAAATGAAGTGTTAAGTGCTGGATATTTTTTAAGTGCTGAAACTAAAGCCTTAACAACATATGGTAAGAACGTTAGTTTAGTACCTTGTTCAGCTGCAATTTCTTTGAATTTCTTACGGTGATCCCATAGTTCTTGTACATCAATTTCATCCATTAATGTAACATGTGGTGCTGTATGTTTTGAGTTAACCATTGCTTTAGCAATTGCTTTACGCATAGCAGGGATTTTCTCAGTAGTTTCTGGGAAGTCACCTTCTGGTACTGATTGACTAGCTGAAGTGCTAGTTTCTTCATTACCTGTAGATGATGCAGCTGCACTTTCGTTAGAAGCAGAATCAGTGCTTCCACCATTTAAGTATGCGTCTACGTCTTCTTTTGTAATACGGCCGTTTTTACCAGTGCCCGTAACAGCTTTAATGTTTACACCATTTTCACGAGCGTATTTACGTACAGAAGGCATAGCCTTAACTGTTTTATTCTCATCAACTTCCGCTTCTTGATTAGAAGCTGTTGAAGCTTGCTGAGTTTGTGATGATGAAGTTGATTCTTCTTCAGCTGATGCTTCTTCTTGTTTCTCTTCTTGTTTAGAAGAAGAGTCATCACTATGACTACCTTTAAATTGCATTTCTTCAGCATCAGGAGCATCAATTTTTACAATAACGTCACCAACTACTGCAACAGTTCCTTCATCTACTAAAACTTCTTCCACAGTTCCGCTAACAGGCGATGGGATTTCTACTACAGATTTGTCGTTTTGCACTTCTGCTAAGACATCATCTTCTTCGATGGTATCTCCAGCTTTAACAAACCACTTTACAATTTCACCTTCGTGGATACCTTCCCCGATATCGGGTAATCTAAATTCAAATGCCACGTTCTTGTCCTCCTAAGATTTTACTTAATCAAATCATTTCAAATACTTATATACTAAAGTTGCAAGTTAAGGAAGCCCTTACAACTTAGTTTACACTTATTCATCACTCATTGCTATAGTTAGCTACTTAATTTATTCATGAGTTTAAATTAAAACTCTAATGTAGCTTTCGCTTGCTCGATGATGTCATTTTTATTTGGTAACCAAACATTCTCAGCTTGAGTAAATGGATATACAGTATCAGCTGCAGCTACACGAGCGATAGGTGCTTCTAATGAAAGAATTGCACGCTCAGCTAATTCTGCAGCAACTTGTGCACCTACACCAGCTTGGCGTTGCGCTTCTTGAACAACTACTGCACGTCCAGTTTTTTCTACTGAAGCAACTAAAGTATCAATATCAATTGGTTGAACTGTACGTAAGTCAATAACTTCGACAGAGTGTCCATCTTTTTCAAGTTCTTCAGCTGCTTTGATAGATTCTTGAACCATGGCACCGTATGCGATTAGAGTAATATCATTACCTTCTTTTTTAACATTAGCTTTACCAATGTCGATTGTATACTCTTCTTCAGGTACTTCTTCACGGAATGAACGATACAATTTCATATGTTCTAAGTATACAACAGGATCGTTACTTTGGATCGCTGAAATTAATAAGCCTTTCGCATCATAAGGACCTGATGGAATAATAACTTTTAAACCAGGTGATTGTGCTAAGATACCTTCTAAATTATCAGCGTGTAATTCTGGAGTATGTACTCCCCCACCAAATGGTGCACGAATAGTAACCGGTGCTGGTTTAGATCCACCTGAACGGAATCGTGTACGAGCAATTTGACCCGCAACTTCGTCAAACACTTCAAATACGAATCCTAAGAACTGGATTTCCATAACTGGACGATAACCTGTTACAGCTAATCCTAGGGCTAAACCGCCAATACCAGATTCAGCTAATGGTGTGTCGAATACTCGATCTTCACCAAATTCTTTTTGTAAACCTTCAGTAACACGGAATACACCGCCGTTAACACCAACGTCTTCACCGAAAACTAAAACGTCTTCGTCTCTTTTAAGTTCACTTTTAAGCGCGTCATTAATCGCTTGAACCATTGTCATTTGTGCCATGGCTTACTTCGACTCCTTCTCTTTATAAATTTCATATTGTTCTGATAAATTTTGAGGCATATCTTCATACATAATATCCATTAGAGAAGTAACAGTTTGTTTGTCTGTATTGTCAGCCTCTTTAATAGCTGTTTTAATTTCAGATTTAGCACGTTCAATGACTTCATTTTCTTTATCTTCGTTCCAAAGACCTTTTGCTTCTAAGTATTTTCTGAAACGTACTAATGGGTCTTTTTTCTCCCACTCTGCATCTTCGTCTGAAGTTCTGTAACGAGTTGGATCGTCACCAGCCATAGTATGTGGTCCATAACGATATGTTAAAGTTTCAATAACTGTTGGACCTTCACCCGCAACAGCTCGTTCACGCGCTTCTAATGTTGCTTGATATACTGCTAATGCATCCATACCATCTACTTGGATACCTGGTACACCTACTGCGATAGCTTTTTGTGCTAATGTAGTTGCCGCTGTTTGTTTACTGCGAGGTGTAGAAATTGCGTAATTGTTGTTTTGAATTACAAAAATAGCAGGCGCTTTATACGCTGATGCAAAGTTGATACCTTCATAGAAGTCACCTTGTGAAGAACCACCGTCACCAGTATAAGTAATTGCAACTGCATTTTTACCTCGTTTTTTAAGACCGAATGCTACTCCAGCTGTTTGAACATATTGAGCACCGATAATAATTTGTGGGCTTAAAGCATTAACGCCCTCAGGGAATTGATTACCTTTGAAGTGTCCTCTAGAGAATAAGAATGCTTCTGTAAGTGGTAAACCATGCCAAATAATTTGAGGAACATCACGATAACCAGGTAAGATGAAGTCTTCTTTTTCTAAAGCATATTGAGAAGCAAGTTGAGATGCTTCTTGACCTGCTGTAGGTGCATAGAAACCTAAACGTCCTTGTCTGTTTAATGAGATAGAACGTTGGTCAAGAATACGCGTCCATACAATTCTTTCCATTAATTCTACTAATTGTTCATCTGTTAAATCAGGTACTAAGTCTTCATTTACGACATTACCATCCTCATCCAAAATTTGAACCATTTCAAATTTCGATTGAGTTTCATTTAATACTTTAACTGCATCGAATTGGGCTTGTAACTTAGGAGCCATTCAATTCACCATACCTTTCCCATGTAAATAGAAATTCATTTTATCCTCCCTAATTGTATCACAAATGATTTTACCTGTTAAACGATTTCATAAAGTTCTGTTTCAATAGAAAAAGATACAGTTGCGCAGTCTGTTATAGTACTTTTCGCACAACTGTATCAGTTCACTAAATTATTTTAATTGATCTACGTCTTGTTTCTCTTGAGTAACCTTTCTCATCGCTTTTGAATAGGTATTGAATTTTTTATTCATGTCTTTGTATGCTTTTGATAAATCTTTAGATTTACTGTCTACTTCTGATTGTGTAGCACCATCTTGGTTCAAGAACGTAAACAGTTCTTTCTCTTTATTTAAAGCTTTCTTGTAAGCCTTTGCATATGCGTCATGTGCTTTGTATTTTTCTTTGATTGCATCATTAAGTTGTGTCACTTCTTTTTTCTTAGCTGAGTTCTCGATATGACTCATATACTGTTTAGCTTTTTTAAATTCTTTTTCAGAATTATTTAACGCTTTCTCTTCATTTTTAAACTCTTTTTGACGTTTCTCTACATTCTCAACGATATCTTCTGCAGCTTGTTTTCTAGTATTCTGATCCTTGCCATTTACTTTTTTGAATAATTTTTGTTTCTCTTCTTCTAAATTATTTAATTTTTTACTTGTACTATTTACTGATTTTTCTTGGTCAAAAGCTTTTTGAACTTGATTGTCATATTTTTTAATTTCTTTTTTATCAGTAGTACACCCAGCTAATAACACTGTTGATGTTAGGACAATTGCGACAGTTTTACCGAACTTCATTAACTGTTACCTCCTCATAGTTGTTCGCTTGTAATATTAAATAATAATCTTTCATAAATCAATATACACTAATATAACTATTCATAGAAGCTAAGAGAAATAATCATAAGATTTAGTTTAATCTATAATATAAAACATGTATTTAAAATCAAGTACCTATTAATGTACGAATCTCTATCGTATCTGATATATTATTACATAAGGAAGGTGTATGACATGTTAACTATGAAAGATATTATTAGAGACGGTCATCCAACGCTTCGTGAGAAGGCTAAAGAATTAAGCTTCCCTCTTTCTGAAGAAGATAAAGAAACATTACGCTCAATGCGAGAGTTTTTAATTAATAGTCAAGATGAAGAAACTGCAAAACGTTATGGATTACGTTCTGGCGTAGGTTTAGCAGCCCCACAGATTGATTTGGCTAAAAGAATGATTGCAGTTTATTTACCAGACGATGGTAATGGAAAATCTTATGATTATATGCTCGTTAATCCTAAAGTTATGAGCTACAGTGTGCAGGAAGCTTATTTACCCACTGGCGAAGGTTGTTTGAGTGTTGACGAAAACATTCCAGGGTTAGTCCACCGTCATAATAGAGTAACAATTAAAGCTCAAGATATTGATGGCAATGAAGTTAAACTCAGACTAAAAGGCTATCCAGCAATTGTGTTTCAACACGAAATTGACCATTTAAACGGCGTTATGTTCTATGATTACATTGACGCTAATGAACCACTTAAACCTCACGACGATGCAGTTGAAGTTTAAGTAAACTTATGGACATTTATTAGCACTTCATCAAGTTAGTAATTGATTACGCTTGTTGAAGTGTTTTTTTATTTTTCAAAATAAAAATATTTCTATATATAATAATAAGTATGACTCAATAATTAGTAAGATAAAACTGCTTTATTTATTCAAATACATCATGTAAAATATAACTTAACTGAAATCTTAGTATATTAATACTAATTTCTAAATAGGAACGACACTATTACCCTAGAAAACATACTGGGCAGTGAAATTAAACGAATGTGTATTTACTAAAGTTTAGATTGAGCTGGTATGTTTCTAAATACAATATTAGAAAACTAAATTATTGAAGACTTAATTTTTAAAGTATAAATATTCTTTAATAACCCGAGTATTAATCACTAGGGTCGTAAATAAATTATGGAAATTATTCTAGGAGGAAATATAAAAAATGGCAGTATTTAAAGTATTTTATCAACATAATAAAGATGAAGTCATCGTTCGTGAGAACACTCAAACAATTTATGTTGAAGGACAAACTGAAGAACAAGTTCGACGTTATTTGAAAGATCGCAATTACAACATTGAGTTTATTACTAAATTAGAGGGCGCACATTTAGATTATGAGAAAGAACACTCAACTCATTTTAATGTGGAGAATGCTGAATAATGAAGCAATTACATTCTAATGAAGTAGGTGTGTATGCACTTGGTGGTCTAGGTGAAGTTGGTAAAAATACCTATGCCATTGAGTACAAGAATGAAATTGTTATCATCGATGCAGGTATTAAATTCCCTGATGATAACTTACTAGGAATAGATTATGTTATTCCTGACTACACTTACTTAGAACAGAACCAAGACAAAATTGTAGGTCTGTTTATTACTCATGGACACGAAGACCATATAGGTGGTGTGCCCTTCCTATTAAAACAAATTAATGTACCTATTTACGGTGGTCCATTAGCATTAGGTCTTATACGCAATAAATTAGAAGAACATCATTTACTTAGAACTACTGAATTACATGAAATTGATGAAAGTAGTGTAATAAAATCTAAGCATTTTGAAATATCATTCTATTTAACTACACACAGTATTCCTGAAGCATACGGAGTTATCGTTGATACACCGGAAGGTAAAATTGTTCATACTGGTGACTTTAAATTCGATTTCACTCCAGTTGGCGAACCAGCTAATATAGCTAAAATGGCTAAACTTGGTGAAGAAGGCGTATTATGTTTACTATCTGACTCAACAAACTCATTAGTACCTGACTTTACCCTCAGTGAACGTGAAGTTGGTCAGAATGTTGATAAGATTTTTAGAAACTGCAAAGGTCGTATCATTTTTGCGACTTTCGCATCTAATATCTATCGTGTTCAGCAGGCTGTCGAAGCAGCAATAAAATATAATCGTAAAATCGTTACTTTTGGTCGTTCAATGGAAAATAACATAAAAATTGGTATGGAGCTTGGATATATCAAAGCCCCACCTGAAACATTTGTAGAACCAAATAAAATCAACAATATTCCTAAACATGAATTGCTAATCCTTTGTACTGGTTCACAAGGTGAACCAATGGCTGCTTTATCAAGAATTGCAAATGGTACACATAAACAAATTAAAATTATACCTGAGGATACCGTAGTATTCAGTTCATCCCCTATTCCAGGTAACACTAAAAGTATCAATCGCACAATTAATGCTCTTTATAAAGCTGGTGCGGATGTTATTCATAGTAAAATCTCAAATATCCATACATCAGGACATGGTTCACAAGGCGATCAACAATTGATGCTACGTTTAATTCAACCAAAATACTTCTTACCTATTCATGGTGAATATCGTATGTTGAAAGCACATGGTCAAACTGGTGTTGAATGTGGTGTAGATGAGGATAATGTGTTTATTTTTGATATCGGCGATGTCTTAGCTTTAACACATGATTCAGCTCGTAAAGCCGGAAGAATTCCTTCAGGTAATGTGTTAGTAGACGGCAGCGGTATTGGGGATATTGGAAATGTAGTTATTAGAGATCGTAAATTACTTTCTAAAGAAGGTTTAGTGATTGTTGTTGTTAGTATTGATTTTAATACTAATAAATTATTATCTGGACCTGATATCATTTCACGTGGCTTTGTTTATATGCGTGAATCTGGTCAACTTATTTATGATGCGCAACGTAAGATTAAAACAGATGTTATATCTAAATTAAATGGTAATAAAGATATTCAATGGCATCAAATTAAATCATCTATAATTGAAACACTTCAACCTTATCTATATGAAAAGACAGCTCGTAGACCTATGATTCTACCAGTTATTATGAAAGTGAATGAAGATAAAGGTAATAATAAGTCTTCCAACAAGAAAAATAACAAACAAGATAAAAATGAGTCTAAGTAATTAAATAATACTTTTTAACTTATAAAATTTATCTATTTTAATACTAAAGGCAAGGACTTGCGTCCTTGCCTTTATTTCTTTCTCCTTCTAACAGTAGTACCTATAATAATCATTATAAATGAAATAAACATGATGAAATAAATAAGTCTGTAACCTATTGGACTTTCAATGACACTTTCGTTAAAATTAAGAACAAGTCTATAATCATGAATATGATAATGCTAAGTATATATAATTTGTTATTAATTAACATTTTCTTTACTCCTATGGTTTTCACTCTAGTTGTTGCATGAAAATATATTACTATGATGTCTTTTTGTCTAATATACGTTTATAGTCTTTATATTCATATGGATTTTTTACTTTTTCGCCATTTATGTATACTAAAGGAACTTTCTTAACATTTTTCTTTTTAGCAACTTTTTTATCATCGCTAGCCATTTCTCAAGCTTTACTATTTTTTTCTTTATACATTTTCTTAACTTTCTCTGTTTCTTCATCGTTTAAGTTAAGTTTATCTATTTGCTTGTCTAATAAGTTTTTAGTAATCCAAGTTTTATGGCTATTTTTAGGTTGCTCGTTAAAAATTAAGTGATTTAATTTTAGATACTCTTTATCAGATATGAGTTTGACTGCTAAAGCTGCTCTCCCAGCATTTATTGAATCTTTACCTAAAAAGCCAAGATTGACAAAATTAACTTCCGCTTTGTCCTTTTTTACATAATCTTTTTTCAATTTAGGAACAATTGTATTTTCAATCTTTTTACAGTAGGCACACTTGTAATCGCCATAAATTGTTATGCATTTAGTTTGATCCAAATGGTTGTTAAATGCGCCATTTTTTATTGTAGAGCAACTACATAATAACAAAACAATAACTAACAATGATGTGCATTTTAAAACGAATTTCACATATCTACTCTCCTTATTTATTTTTTCAAATGTAATGTTAACATCATCGTTTAAAAATTTTTGTTATCTTCCCCAATTGATATATTCTCTTTCTCAAGTGTATACACAAAACTAAATAAATTATAAATTCAATCAATCACAATATTTCATATTTTGTTTTATTTTTAAATTGGCTAAAGCTTTATTATTTTTTTATAAATCATTATATATCAGATAATTTGATACGTATAATCAACTGAATTAGATTATTGCTTAATATAAAAAAGCTTATATACGAATTTAAACTCAATTCATATATAAGCTATAAAGATAAGAACTTATGTCTTAATGTTTATTAAAATTTATTTGCTAATATTCTTTTCAAAACGGCCTAAATCATTATCATGACCAATCATTATGAGAATATCACCAATTTCTATATTCATATTAGGATCTGGTGAGACGATAAATTCTTTCGCTCGCTTAATTGCAATTATATTTATACCATATTGCGCGCGGATGTCTAGATCAATTATATTTTGTCCAGCCATTTTTTCAGTTGCTTTAAGTTCTACAATTGAATGCTCATCTGCAAGTTCTAAGTAATCTAATACACTTGCACTTGCAACATTATGCGCTATACGTCTACCCATATCACGTTCTGGATGAACGACAGTGTCTGCACCTATTTTATTTAATATTTTAGCATGGTAGTCATTTTGCGCTTTAGCAGTTACCTTTTTAACACCTAATTCTTTTAAAATTAAAGTCGTTAACGTACTTGATTGAATGTTTTCACCAATAGCTACGATGACATGATCAAAATTACGTATACCTAAACTTTTCATCACCGCTTCATCAGTCGTATCTGCTACAACTGCATGTGTTGCGATATCACTATATTCATTTACACGATTTTCATCATTATCAATTGCCATGACATCCATATCTAGAGCGTTAAGTTCTCTCACAATACTGCCACCAAAACGACCTAGTCCAATAACGACGTATTCTTTATCCATATGCGTCCTCCACTAAATGAATGAGAAAAAGAGAGTTGCTAATGAAAGATTTATGAACTTTTCTCCTCTTTTACTCATAGGTTATATTATTTCTTTCCTTCTACATATTCTTTATCGAAAACAAATAGTCTTAATAATAATATTAACGATGGAATTAATAAAAGTAAACCTAAAATAAACGCTATTACTAACGCTAGTCCCATTTCTGGGTTTACATGAGAGCCTGTGATTTTCACAAAAGGATGCAATAGAAATGGTAATTTACTCATTCCATAGCCAAAGAATGCAAAAAACATTTGTAAGATTACCATGACAAAAGCCAATCCATGATTTATCTTAAGAATCGTTAATGCACCGGCGATTAAAAAGAAGATAAAACTTATTACAAACATCCACCAATAATTAAATACGGCATTATTGAAATGATCTGCATTTTGTATTCTTAAAGATAAAAACACAAACAGTGAGATGACAATCATAGGCGGGTGCCAAAAAATATGCCATTGTCTTGTTAAATGATAAGCAGGTTTATCTTTAGCTTTACTAGCATAAAATGTTAAGAACCCTGAAGAAATATATAGAACCGAAATAATTGCTAAAAATACCACAGACCAGGCGAATGGGCTTAATAGCAATTGTACCCAGTTTAAATCTATATGAGAACCATGTTCTCTTATATATCCGCCTTCTGAAATGGTTAGTGCAGTAGCTAATGATGCTGGAATAAGTAATCCTGTAAAACCATACAGAACTATCCAAGGCAACTTCGTATCTTGGCCATAATTTTCAAAAGCATAAAAGCTACTTCTAATAGATATAAGAATTAAAGCTATAGAACCTGGTATTAATAAAACCGTTCCTAGATACTTGGCAGAATCAGGGAAGAACCCAATAAATCCAACAAAGAAGAAGACAAAGAAAACATTTGTAACTTCCCATACTGGATTAAGGTAGCGATGAATTAAGTGATTGATTTTCTTCTCTTCACCAGTAATTTTGGAATGTAAAGCGAAAAACCCAGCACCAAAATCAATTGAAGCTACGATGATGTAACAAAATAAAAATATCCATAATACTGTAATTCCAATATAAGCGTAAATCATTTTGTTCCACCTCTTTCTTCAATCACTTTATCTACATCTTGATAAGCTGGTTTATTTCGGTACATACGAATAAGTACATATGCTGCTGTTACCATAAGTACGAGGTATAATATACCGAAGAGAATAGTAACTAATGTGATACCACCTGCTTGTGTTGCAGCTTGAGACACACGCATATAGCCTCTAATGATCCAAGGTTGACGACCCATTTCAGTTAAGAACCAACCAAATTCTATCGCAAGCAAGGAGGCTGGGCCGGTTAAAAGTATTGCATAAAGCATGGCTTTATTAGTTTTATATTTACGTAACTTCTTGAAGAATAAAATTAGCATATATAATCCTGAAATAATGAAACAAAAAACTCCCATAGAAACCATTAAATCAAAGAAATAATGGACAATCATAGGCGGTAAATCATTTTTAGGAAAATCATTTAATCCTTTAACTTTTGTTTTAAAACTGTCATCTGCTAAGAAACTAAGCAATCCAGGAATCTCAATAGCACCAGATACTTCATGTGTCTTCTCATTCAACACACCAAAGAATACTAAGTTAGCATGAGATTGTGTATCATAATGCCACTCATAAGCAGCTAATTTTTCTGGTTGAACTTTGTGCAAGAATTTAGCAGAAAGATCTCCAGCTACCATTGATAATATTGTTGATAAGAAACCAACTATCATTGTCATTTTCAATGCTTTCTTATGATACGTTCTATCTTCAGAATGTCTATTACGTAGTAATTTGAACGCAGCAATTGCAGCCAATATAAATGCCATCGTCATACCTGCAGTAGCTACGACGTGGAACGCTCTGACAATAAATGACGAGTTAAACATTGCCTCTAACGGTTGTACATTAACCATGCGTCCATTCTTCATTTCAAAACCTGCTGGTGTATTCATAAATGAGTTAACTGATGTAATGAAAAACGCAGAAAATGAACCACCTATAATTACTGGTAATGAAATAATAAAATGCGTCCATTTATGTTTAAATCTATCCCAAGTATATAGATAAATACTTAAGAAGATTGCTTCAAAGAAAAATGCGAAAGTTTCCATAAATAAAGGTAATGCAATGACATGCCCACCCATTTTCATGAATGTCGGCCATACAAGTGAAAGTTGCAAACCGATAATAGTACCTGTTACGACTCCAACGGCTACTGTAATTGTGTACCCTTTTGACCATCTTTTAGCTAATGCAATGTAATTTGCATCATTTTTTCTAATACCGATAAATTCTGCAATCGCAAACATTAAAGGCATACCAACGCCAATTGTGGCAAATATGATATGTACTGCTAATGTCATACCCGTGAGAAATCGGCTAATTTCAACTGAATCCATATAATAATCACCTTTTTTATCTATTTTTATAAAAATTGGAGTCACAAGTGTTTAAAATTATAAAACCTCAAGACTTTGAACAAAATTAAATTGCTTTAAATTTATATGTCTATTTTTTGACAGGACACATAATGTTCACATAGTTGAAATTCATAATATTTTTCTATATAGTATTTTGAGAATAATTGATGAAAGGACGACTTACATGACCTCAAATATAGTCATCTATACTCAAGATGATTGTCCACCATGCACTTACGTGAAAAATTATTTAACAGAGCAAGGTGTTGATTTTATTGAAAAGAATATCAAAAATAATCAATATCGTAATGAAATGATTGATTATGACGCATTTGCAACGCCTTTTATCTTATTAAATAATGAACCTATGTATAGTGTAGATATGGACAAAATTAATCGTACATTGAATCTAAATAGTCAAAATTAATCATAAAAATCACTCAACATTATCTTTTCTAGGATGCTGAGTGATTTTTTTTATAAATACAGCTAGCTTACTTCATTTAGAGATTAAAAAGAGAGTAAATGCAATGCTGCATTCACTCTCTCATGCTGTAAATTACTGAGCTCTATTATTTTGCTTTGTTATTAACTAATTCCATAACTTCTTCTTGAGTTGCACATTCAATAGCACGATTAGCTAATTCAGCCATTTCATTTTTACTTAAGCCATTAATTTGTCTTCTAGCTTTAAGAATAGAAGTAGCACTCATTGAGAACTCATCTAATCCTAAACCTAGTAATAATGGAATAGCTGTTTCATCTCCGGCCATTTCACCACACATACCAGTCCATTTACCTTCTTTATGAGAAGCTTCAATGACTTGCTTAACAAGACGTAATATAGATGGGTTATATGGTTGATATAAATAAGATACACGCTCTGACATACGATCAGCAGCTAGTGTATATTGAATTAAATCATTTGTACCAATACTAAAGAAATCTACTTCCTTCGCAAAGACATCTGCTAATGCAGCAGTTGCTGGAATTTCAACCATGATACCTAATTCAATATCATCAGAAATGTCATAACCTTCATTTTCAAGGTTTTTCTTTTCCTCTAAAAGAATTGCTTTGGCATCACGGAATTCTTTAATAGTAGCAACCATTGGGAACATGATATTTAATTTACCGTAAGCAGATGCACGTAATAATGCACGTAATTGCGGTCTAAAAATATCTTGTTGAGCTAAACATAAACGAATTGCTCTATAACCTAAGAATGGATTCATTTCTTCAGGTAAATTTAAGTAAGGAAGCTCTTTATCTCCACCGATATCTAAAGTACGAACAACAACACGTTTACCATCCATTGTTTCTAGAACTTGTTTATAGGCTTCAAATTGTTCTTCCTCAGTTGGCATTTGGTCTCTTCCCATATAAAGGAATTCTGTACGATATAAACCTATACCTTGAGCGCCGTTTTCAATAACTCCTGGTAAATCATTTGGGGTACCAATATTCGCTGCAAGTTCAGCATGTACACCATCAACAGTTACTGTATCAGCATCACGTAATTTTTGTAATTCTTTCTTATCTTCGAAGAAACGTTCACGTTTATTTTGGTATGCGATTAACTCATCCTCAGTTGGATCGATAATTACATCACCTGTAATACCGTCTACAACAATCATATCACCTTGTTTAACTTGTTGAGTGATAGTTTGAGTACCTACAACTGCTGCAATTTCAAGTGAACGACTCATAATTGCAGAGTGACTTGTTCTACCACCAATGTTAGTTACAAAGCCTTGAACGAATTCTTTGTTCAATTGTGCAGTATCTGAAGGTGTTAAGTCGTTACCAATAATAACAACGCTTTCATCAATCATACTTGGGTTTGGTAATTCTACACCTAGAATGTGCGCTAAAACACGTTTAGAAACATCTCTAATATCAGCCGCACGTTCTTTCATGTATTCATTATCCATAGACTCGAATATAGTAACAAATTGAGTTGTTACATCACTTAATGCTGTAGCCGCATTAACTTTATCGTTTCTAATTTTATCTTGGATAGGTTGAATTAATTCTGGATCATCTAGAACTAATAAATGAGCATCGAAAATAGCTGCTTTATCAGCGCCTAATTGAACTTCAGCATTATTTCTAATCTTAGTTAATTCAACTTTAGATGCTTCGATAGCTTGATTAAATTTATTAACTTCGCCTTCTACATCAGTGACTTTTTCATTACTGTCAAAAGATAAATCTGGCTCTACTAATAAGTAAGCTTTTGCGATTGCTACACCATCAGAGGCAGCAATCCCTTTAATTAAGTTAGACATAATTATTTAGTTAATCCTTCTTTTGATAAGACATCACTGATAGATTCAATAGCATCAGTTTCATCGCTACCGTCAGCATAAATAGTGATTTCAGCATCTTTTCCTACACCTAAACTCATAACACCCATGATTGATTTTAAGTTAACTTTTTTACCGTTATATTCTAATTGAATATCTGAATCAAATTTTGATGCAGTTTGAACTAGCATTGTAGCAGGGCGAGCGTGAATCCCTGTTTCGTCGATAATTACATATGATTTTTGTTCCATAATTATATTCTCCTTCGTATAGTTAGAATCTTCAATATTACTACAATCTAACATATATTTTATACAATAACTTTACCAAAACCGATTGTTAAATTCAATTCGTTTAAAACCGGTTTCAGTATCATTATTTCACTACATTAGAAATTATATCACTTACTATAGGTTATTGATAACTTTTTCACATTTTTCAACATGATCTTTGCCCAGTTTATTCATAAAGTAGTAACTAACTGAAGCTGAAACAGCTTGACCGATAACCGGGAACCATTTTGTTTGTTTCGCAGCTGCACGTTTAGCTACATCTTTAATAACAACTTTTAAGAGTGCTTCTGAAACTTTTCTTCCTACGAATTGACTACCTTGAATTGCTGCTGCAGACATCACTCTTTCTCTCACATCATCACCCAATGAATTTACTTCTTTATGATCTAGACCATAAATTTTGTTTACATCCTCAATAATGTCTCTCATTAATTTGATATCCACACCGAAGTCTAATCCTGGAATAGGTACAATACTTGCACCTGAAGAAAGTATAGATTTCTTTTTAACTAAAGTTAGCGCTTGTTCTCGGCGACGCTCAAGTTCTTCTCTAGTCTTAGGTAAGTTATTTTTTTCTTTAATTTCTTCTATATTTAAAAGTTCATTGCCTACTTTGTTTGTAATATCATTTGTGAATTTACTTCTAATACCCAAATTCAAACATCCTTTCTTTGTTTTGTTTCAATAAAATCTTATACCCATTATTCTAAAATTTAATGCTTAATATCTATAAACACGGCTTTTAAATATTTTGAAGGTTTATAATGAGGATGTGTCTTGAAATCTTTAGGAAGGCCCATTACTTCTCTTATTTCAAACTCAACACCCTCTTCATCTAATGTCTTTTTAATCACATTTTTGAACGCCTTTAAAGAAAATGCACTTGAATTTGTACATAATAGTAATGACCCCTCTGGAGCTAATACACTCAAAGCTCCTTTAATAAGGGCACCATAGTCTTTCTGAACAGAGAATGTCTTTTTCTTATTACGAGCAAAACTTGGCGGATCAATAACTATTGTGTCATACTGAAGACCATGACGTGCCGCGTAGTTATAATAATCAAATGTATCCATTACATAAATATACTGAGATTTTGGATCAATAGCATTTAATCCAAAGTTTTCTTCCGTTAAGCCTCTTGAACGATTTGCTAAGTCAACACTTGTAGTTGAACGTGCATTTTGCGCTGCTATAACTGAAAATGCCCCAGTATAACTAAATTGATTTAATACATCTTTATCTTCGGAAAATTGATCCCTTAATTTCTTACGTACTTCCTTCTGATCTAAAAAGATACCTGTCATCAAACCATCTTCTAAATCTACATTATAAAATGTGAAATTTTCCTCAATAGTAATTGGAAACTCAGGTGCTTCACCTTCAACAAATCCCCCTGTATACTCTGTATCTTTAAATCGCATTTTTTCATATAAAGATGTAAAACCAAACACCATTTTAATTGCTTCCAAAATAAGGTATCTAAATTTATAAATTCCTTTTGAATACCATTGAATTAATAAATGGCTATCATAATTATCGATTGTTAAACCACCAACGCCGTCACCCTCAGCGTTAAAAAGTCTAAAAGCATTTGTACCATCAATATTAAAATAGTATTCTCTTTCATCTAATGCTTTTTCAAATAATTTTACGAAAAATTGAGTATTAATGTCTTCATTCTCATCGTAGCTTAATACCCAACCCAATCCTTTATGTTGACGGCCAACATAACCAGTAGCAATGTATTGCTGTTGATCAGTCACAATCTTAACTAAATCCCCTTCTTTTAAGTGATCATGTTGGTAAATATCTTCCTCATCTATTAAAGGATATTGATTAAGATATTTCGTTTCTTTACCTTTGTTCAACGTTGCTATTTTCATTTTCACCTTTACCTCACTTTCTATTCTCTTTTTCTAAAAATAAACCGTATGCACAATTTCAAAAATTATTTTAACAAATATCAGTCTGTAATTATATTTAAAAAAGCCACTGCTATTGAATAAACAATAACAATGACTTTTATTAATGAATTATGGTTTCTCTCCTAACTGTAATGAATAAGCAACAATCATTGCAATTAACATTAGCAGTAAAATTGGTGTGATGAAAATTGATAACAATAGACCGTGAATCATAATATTGATAAATTCAGTTAAGAATTTAAAGAATAAAATACTACCCATAAAGAGCTGTAGATAATAAAATTTATCTCTTAAGTAATAAGTTAAAGTCGTAGCAATAAAGATAATAATGATGAATAGTAATAAGATGAGTGTTACCCACTCTACGACATATTGTGTTTGTGAAAGTTCCCATTCTCCTGATAAGAACAAGGCGTTACGGTTATTAAATTCTAAGAATGTAAAGAATAATATAACAGCGCCACAGAACAACTCAACATACATTGGTTTAATCCATTTTGGCTTTCTCATCCAATTTGGAATATCATCTTCTTGTATATCTACAATATTTTTAACTTTCTCTTTAAATTTATCTCTTTTAGCTCTTATTTTATCTAAATCTACACTTCTTCTAGTCTTACGTGCATATTCTGTTGTCTTATCTTGTAGTTGTTTTAAGTGAACTTTAGTTTGATTAGATACGTTCCCTTTATTTGTTCTAGAAAGTTCAGGTTCTTCCTCACCTAACTCTTCTTTAGTTAATGGTAATGAGCGTCTTAAGAATAAGAAATTCCATATAGACATTTGGCCTAATAACCACATTATAATGAAGAATGTGTTCACACTTAAAATATCTATTGATTCAATTTCATTCGCATCTATACGACCGTATAAAAAAATTTGTGTAATTAAATAACTAATACCATATGTCACAATAATCCACATGTAGTGACTTTTACGGTTATTTTTATTTAATTCATCTTTATAAACAATGTAACCAATGTGAACGATGAACGGTATAATGAACACAATTGCGAAGAAACCATAAACTTGAGTCATTAATATTAATGTAATGATAAAATACATAATACCAATAACTAAGAAGAAAATGGATATGTCATAGTCATATTTTATAGTTCTAAATAAAGTATGACCTAAAAGCATAACTAAGATACCAAATAAAATAATGATAATGGCACTTATAATTGGGAAACTACCTATAAACCTACTCATCACTTTTATAATTTCAGCGAAGAATGCATTAAGAAATTCCCATACATTATGTACATGAGTATTAACTTTTTTGTCACCATTGAATTGTTTTATTAATGGTAAGTTAATTAGAATGATGAGACCTGTGAAAAGTGAAACGATACCGATAATGTAGCTAAATATGATCTCGGTGTGTTTCCTAAGAAAAGACATACTGTTCACCTCAAACGTTATTATATATGAAGATATTATAATTGTCTTTAAATTAACCATGAAATACGTCTAGAGACCTATTAGGGTTTATCTATAGAATAACGGGGTAAACTTAATGTGTAAACTATTATTCCTATATAAGGGGTGGAAATACTATGGGAAAAGAAGAATTTGAAAAGAAATCAGCTGAAAAAGCGAAAGAAACAGAAGAAAAACTAAAAGAGCAAAATGAAGAAAAGACTGATGATATTGAACAAACTAAAAAAGATGTACAAGATACATTAGACTAATTTTTATATATCGTAATCATGAAGCGCTCTCAAAGTTTTTGCTTTGAGAGTTTTTTTAATTAAAAACTTTACTAACTTATTTATCCATGTCTTTAAACAGCCTTGACAATACAACAGAAAAATCATACATTTAAGTTAAATTAAAAATATCGACGCACTAGGGGTGTATATTTACTGAGATGAGGAATCCCTCAAACCCTTTGAACCTGATCTAGCTAGATACTAGCGTAGGAAAGTGTAGTTAACTATAGAATCTAGATGAACTTACTTCATTAAGATATATCTTCTGACGCACAACTTTCCTAGGGAGGGTTGTGCGTTTTTTTAGGAGGAGACACAATGTCTAAAGGTTTAAAACTATCAGAAATACTTGTAACTGTATTAATTTCTGTAGTCTTTGCAATCATCTATAACTTATGGTGGTTCTTCTACAATATTACGCAAGTTGCAGGTATCCACTTAGAGCAACTTACATATGGCGTATGGTTCATGGCAGCAGTTGTTTGCTACTTAATTATTCCAAAACCAGGTATCGCAATCTTAGCTGAACTCGCTGCTGGAGCTGGAGAAACCATTGTAATGGGTAAATTTGATATACCTACAATTATCTATGCTTTATTACAAGGTGTAGCTTGTGAAATTATTTTTGCAATTTTTAAATATCAATCTCGTTCTGCAGCAGTAGCAATGCTTGCTGGTCTCGTAACTGCTCTCGCTACTTTTCCTGTAGATTATTTTTACGGTTATTTAAATGAAGTTGCTGGATGGAACTTATTTTTATACATTTTATTCCGCGCAATTAGCGGAATTGTTATCACAGGGTTAGTGTCATATTGGCTTGTTAAAGCACTCGACAAAACGGGAGTTACTAAACTCTTCAGACCTGCTTCTAAACATGATTATGACAACCTATAAGGGGATTTTTTAATTGTTAAAAGTAAAAAATTTACGCTTGAAATACCCAAACGGGGATAGAAAAATATTTGATAACTTAAATATTGAGATTAATGATAAAGAAAAAGTGCTTTTACTCGGTCCATCAGGATCGGGTAAAAGCACATTACTTAATGTACTAAGTGGTATTGTTCCTAATTTAATCGAACTACCAATGAAATATGATGAATTACATATCGATCGTCAAAGTGGTGTTATTTTCCAAGACCCTGATACGCAATTCTGTATGCCTAAGGTATACGAAGAGTTAGCTTTTGTGCTAGAAAATCGTAAAATCCCTCGTAGTGAAATGGATAATGAGATAAAAAAAGCGCTTGAATCAGTGAATTTAAAAGTTTCTGATCAAACTTATGTCAATCATCTAAGCGGAGGCATGAAGCAAAAATTAGCTATAGTAGAAACCATTTTACAAAGAGCGAAGACCTTATTCTTAGATGAACCAACTGCAATGTTAGATGTGCAGGCAACTGAGGATTTATGGAAGAAATTAATAGAATTGTGGGACGATCAAACAGTATTAATAGTTGAACATAAGGTTGAACACATCTGGCAACATGTCGATCGTGTACTATTAATGAATTATGAAGGAGAGATCATAGCTGATGGTACTCCTCAACACATCCTTAATGATTATGAACATTTACTAACTGAGTATGGCGTATGGCATCCCAAAGCCTGGAATAATGCGCCACGTCCTATTAATCTAGGTGATCAACCTTCTCATACCTTATTTAAATTTGAACAAGGTCAAATTGTGCGTGGTAAACAAACACTCTTTTCTATAGATGAACTTGAATTACATAAGGGAGAATGGCTAACTATAACAGGGAAAAATGGTGCTGGAAAAACATCTTTACTCGAATCGATACTTCAATTAATAAAATATAAAGGCCGAATGACCTATAAAAACGAAGAATTGAAAAAGATAAAACAAGCAGCGAAACATATGTATCTCGTGTATCAAAATCCAGAATTACAATTTATTACGAATTCTGTCTATGATGAAATTTACATTCATTACAATCATTTAGACCCTGAAAATGCTGAACAAGAAACCACTCAATTGCTTAAATTGCTACACCTAGATCAAGTGAAAAACCATCATCCCTTTGAAATATCAACGGGACAAAAACGGCGATTAAGCGTAGCGACTGCTCTTAGTTCAAAAGCACAAATTGTGTTATTAGATGAACCTACATTCGGTTTGGATAGTCATAATACATTCCAGCTTATTAAACTCTTCCAAGAACGTGTTAAGCAAGGACAAACAATTGTTATGGTTACACATGATTCTGAAATTATTCGTCGCTATCCAACACGTCGTTTACATGTTGAAGATGGCATACTTAAAGAGATTGAAGGTGAACACGTTGTTTGAAAGATGGAAGAAACGTCACACCTTTGTTGATGATGTAAATATTATTACGAAATTGATACTAGGGATAGCACTGTTTTTCTTTATAATTTTTATTCATAATTTCGATTTTATGATTTATATCGTGTTACTCATGTTCATTTTCTTACTATTATTTAATGGCACAGAATTTAAAATTACAGGTCTATTCATACTCGTTACCACCCTATTCGCACTACTATCATCACTATTTATGATTCTTTATGGAGATGGCGAGCATATGTTAGTGAAATTTGGAATTGTTCAAATCAGTGAAGAAAGTATTGTTCGCGGCTTACATCTTTCTTTAAGAACTATAACAGTATCAATGTTTGGTATTCTGATTGCATTAACATCTCAAATAGTTATGATTTTTTATAGTTTAATGCAACATCTGAAAATCAAACCTAAAATCGCTTATGCCTTTATGGCAGCGATTCGAATGGTACCTTTAATTATTAGTTCATTAATACAATTGAGACGCTCATTAAAAATGAGATACCAAATGATTGATGCCTCTAATTACAAAGGGCTCAAAAGATTAAATCATTTAGTTATTCCATTATTAAGTCAAAACATAAGACGTGCTCATCAACTCTCAGTTGCGATGGAATCTAAAGGATTTAAAGATGGTCCTAGAACATACTATTACAAGACACCTTTCTCTTATAAAGATTTAGTATTTATTGTATGTGTATTAATGATTATTGGGTTGTCTTTCATACTATCAAGTTATATACCATTAACTGGCATTCACGATGTACGTTTTGGTAAATTAGGATAAAATCTTGCTAGGTTCTTTAGATTGTATCTGTATAAACTATATACACTAAAAAGAGGCTGAGACATAATTCATTGTCTCAGCCTCACTTAACATATTGGCAGTAGATGTCTGAATTGAAAGTGCGCTTGTATCAAGCTTCTTTCAATCCTAGTCATTCTTGCCGCGGGGCCCCAACATAGAGAATTTCTTTAGCAAGAAATTCTACAAACAATGCAAGTTGGGGTGGGACAACGAAAATAATTTTGACAAATTATATTTCTGTCCCACTCTCTTTTTTACTATTTTATTGCTTTATTACCTATATCCTTACGATAGAAAAGATTATCACTTTCAATTTTATCTACATTGTTATAAGCAGCAACTTGTGCATCCTTAACCGTAGCTCCTTCGCCGATGGCTAAAATCACACGCCCACCAGCATTAACAAAATGGTCTCCATCTTTCTTTAAACCACTAACGAAATAATGAGAATCTAAGTCGAAACCACTAACTTTATACCCTTTGTCATAAGCTCCTGGATATCCTTTGGACGCTAACATTACTCCTACAACTGCTTCTTCTTTCCATTTAAAATCAATTGGTTCACGTTCTTCTAAATCAATGATGTGCTGCATTAAATCACTATCTAAACGTGTGAGTATTACCTGCGCTTCTGGATCCCCAAATCTCGCATTAAACTCTATCACCTTAGGGCCCTCTTTAGTTAGAATAGCTCCAATATAAAGTAAGCCAAAGAAATGATGCCCCTCTTTACTCATCGCTTGAGCAATAGGCTGGGCAATGCGCTCATTTGTTTGACGAAGTACATTTTCACTAATATGTGGAACGGGACAATATGCACCCATACCACCAGTATTAGGCCCTTCATCATTGTCATATGCACGTTTATGATCTTGAGCGATACAATCAAAAGGAACTGCATAATCACCATTAACGAATGTCATAAGAGAAAACTCTTCACCCTCTAGAAAGCTTTCAAAAACAACTCGTCCCTGCTCTTCAGGATATACAGCTTTTACACCTTCGATTGCCTCATCACGTGTTTTGGCAATGATTACACCTTTTCCAGCTGCTAAACCATCTTTCTTAATAACTACTGGCAACTCACACGTTTCAACATATTTTAGAGCATCTGATTGATTTGAAACTTCCCTATAATCTGCGGTGGGGATGTCATACTTTTCCATTAGTTGTTTCGCAAATAGCTTAGAGCCTTCAATTTGAGCAACATCTTGTCCGGGGCCAAATACTTTTACCCCTTGTTGTCTAAGCAAATCTCCTAGACCGTCAATTAATGGTTGTTCTGGACCAATGATCACCCAATCAATGTTTTTATTTTTAGCGAAATTGATTATCTCTTGATGATTTGACTCGGCTATTTCATTATGAATTTCAGCCACTTTAACCATTGCTTCATTGCCTGGTATAGCATAGACCTTTTCAACGAGTGATGATTGATTAATTTTAGAAGCTAACGCATGTTCACGTCCACCAGCTCCGATAACTAAAACTTTCATAAGTTTACTCCTTTCTTTAAGTAAAACTTAATGCTTGAAGTGTCGCATTCCAGTCATAACCATTGTGATTCCATATTTATTAGCCATATCAATAGATTCTTGGTCTTTTATAGAGCCACCAGGTTGAATAATCGCTTTAATACCATGTTCTGCCGCGTATTCTACTGTATCTCCCATTGGGAAGAAGCCATCTGAAACAAGCGCAACGTTATCGTTTATTTCAATTGCTCTCTCGATAGCAATTTTAGCTGAACCAACACGATTCATTTGACCCGCACCAATACCAACTGTTTGTTTATCGTTACTTAAAATCACTGCGTTACTTTTAACAGAACTTACAACTTTCCATCCTAACAACATTGCTTCCCACTGTGATTCAGTAGGTTGTGCATCAGTTGCAACAGTCATGTCATCACGTTTGACATCCTTATTATCCTTATCTTGCACTAAATAACCACCTGAAACAGAAACAAATTCTTGTTCAGCATTATCAATTGTCATATCTATTTCAAGTAAACGGATATTTTTCTTTTTAGTCAAAATTTCAAGTGCATCTTCAGTAAATTTAGGAGCGATAACTACTTCTAAGAAAATTGAATGTAATGTTTCTGCTAATTCAGCATCTACTGTACGATTCAAGGCAATAATTCCGCCGAAAATAGATTGATTATCAGCATCATATGCATTTTTAAAAGCATCTTCAATAGTTTCTCCAACACCTAAACCACATGGATTCATATGTTTAACAGCTACTGCTGTAGGTTCCTCGAATTTTTTAACTAAACTTAGTGCCGCATCCGCATCTTTAATATTATTAAAGCTTAACTGTTTACCATGTAATTGTTTTGCACCAGCAATTGTGTGTTTACTATTAGATGTTCTTACAAAGTATGCAGATTGTTGAGGATTCTCTCCATATCTAAGTGTTTCTTTGTCACCTTTAAAGAAACTTACAATAGCATGATCATACTGATTTGTATGTTCAAATACTTTAATCATTAATGATTTTTTATAAGCTTCATCCAATTGATTATTTTTAGTTCTATCAATGACCTCATTGTAATCGGAAGGATGTACGATTGTTGTTACATGTTTAAAGTTCTTAGCTGCAGCCCGTAACATTGTTGGTCCACCAATATCAATATTTTCAATCGCATCTGCTTCAGTTACATCTGGGTTTTCTACTGTCTTTTGGAAAGGATATAAGTTAACTACAACCATATCGATAAGATCGATATGTTGTTCATTCAATTGATCGAGATGTTCTTGTTTATCACGATCTGCTAAAATACCTCCATGAACTGCTGGATGTAATGTTTTTACTCGACCGTCCATAATTTCAGGAAATTGAGTTAATTCAGATACTGATTTTACAGCGATACCCGCATCTTCTAGCGCACGTTTAGTGCCGCCTGTAGAATATAATTCATAATCTAATGATGTTAATGATTGAGCGAATTCTACAATTCCACTTTTATTTGAAACACTTAAAATTGCTTTTTTCATTGCTTAGATACTCCTCTATTTAATGATTTTAGCGATAACTCTAGGATAAAGTTCATATTCTAAATTTTTGACTCTCTCTTCTAGATCTTCTTTTGTGTCGTCCGTTCTAATATCACATTGTTGTTGTTCAATAATTTCTCCCGTATCCATGCCACTATCTACATAATGAACAGTTGAACCTGTTACTGAATCTCCACTTTCAAACGCTTGTCCTATTGCATCTAACCCCTTATATTTAGGCAATAGTGAAGGATGTATATTCAACATGCGTCCTTCAAAGGCTTGGAGTAAATCTTGTCCAACCAATCTCATATAACCTGCTAAAACTATCCATTGAACCCCTCCGTCGGATAAATGTTTAAGCAACTGTTGTTCATAAGCAGACTTTGAAGCAAAGTCTTTGGGTTGGTTAATATGAACAGGTATATTTAGTTTTTTAGCACGTTCTATACATTGAGCGTTTGCTTTATCAGTGTATAGTGCAGTTACTTCTATATGAGGTAAATCACCATCTTGAACACGTTTAACGATATTTTCAAAGTTACTACCTGAACCGGAAGCGAAAATCGCTATTTTAATCACGATTCTACCCCCATTAAATGAAGTGGTGTATGAGCATCTTCAATCACTTCACCAATTTCATAAGCTTTGACATCAAGCTCTTGTAAGGTCGCTAAAGCTGTTGATACATCTTTTTTATCTACTATAACGGTGTAACCTATACCCATGTTAAAGATATTGTACATTTCATCTGTACTAATATTCCCTTGTCGTTGCAACCAATTAAAAACTTCTTGTGTCGGGAATGATGTTGTATCTATTCTAGCCGACAAACCTTTAGGCAAAGCTCTAGGGATATTTTCATAAAATCCGCCACCAGTGATATGATTCATTGCTTTAATATCCACATGCTTTTTCAATTTAAGAATTGGCTTTACATATAATTCAGTTGGTGCTAAAAATGTCTCTAAAAAAGACTTACCATTGAAATCATCGTTTAAGTTTACGCCTGATTCCTTAATGAGCTTTCTAACCAAACTATAACCGTTAGAATGAATACCATTTGATGCTAAGCCAATAATTGCCTGTCCTGCTTCCACTTTGGAACCATCTATGTACTCATCTTTTTCAACAGCTCCCACTGCAAAACCTGCAATATCGTACTCACCTTCGTGATACATTTCACCCATTTCTGCAGTTTCTCCACCAATTAACGCGGTATTAGTTTGTTCACAACCATCACTTACACCTTTAACGATTTGTTCAATAATTAATGGAACTACTTTATTTGTAGCAATGTAGTCTAAGAAATATAGAGGTTCTGCGCCAGTTGTTAAAATATCATTCACACACATCGCTACAGCATCAATACCAATCGTATCGTGTTTGTCATGATCAATAGCAAGTTTTAGTTTTGTACCTACACCATCTGTACCAGAAACTAGTACAGGTGCTTTCATATTGAGTTGAGATAAATCGAAAGTAGCACCAAAACCTCCAAGTCCACCTAAAACTTCTTTACGCATCGTACGTTCGACATGACTTGTTATTCTCTCTACCGCTTCATAACCTGCATGAATATTTACACCTGATTGTTCATACGCTTTAGACATGTAAGTTTCCCTCACTATCAAAATAATGTTTATTATTAGCTATATACGCTTTCTGACGCTCACTTAAATGTGACTTGTAATTCTTTTCATAATCGTAAAGACCTGCTGGATAATCACCTGTGAAACTTTCCACACATAAACCACGATACGGGGCATCATAATTTAAACCAATTGAGTCTATAAGCCCATCAACACTTAGATATGCAAGTGAATCAGCACCAATATAGTCTTTAATTTCTTCTGGTGATTTACTTGCTGAAATTAATTCAGCAGTAGTCGACACATCAATACCATAGAAACTAGGGAACATGAACTCTGGAGAAGCAATTCTCACATGCACTTCATCAGCCCCTGAATCTTTAAGCATTTTTACAATTCTTTTACACGTAGTTCCGCGCACGATTGAATCATCTACGAGGATGATTTTCTTACCTTCTACAATATCTTTGACTGCCGATAATTTAACACGCACACCCTGCTCACGTAATTCTTGAGTAGGTTGAATAAATGTACGTGCAACATATTGGTTTTTAACGAGTCCCATTTCATAAGGAAGTCCTATTTGTTCAGCATAACCACTAGCTGCAGACAACGAAGAATTAGGTACTCCGATTACCATATCCGCTTTGGCAGGGCTTTCTTCTGCAAGTCGTTTACCAGAAGCTTTTCTCACAGCGTGTACATTCTTACCGGCTATTGTAGAATCTGGTCTTGCAAAATAAATATATTCCATTGCCGAAATAGCAGTATTAATATGGCGAGTATAATTTTTAACTACTATTCCGTCATCATTGATAATGACATATTCTCCAGCATGGATATCTTGTACAAACTCTGCACCTAGAACATCAATGGCACAGGTCTCACTAGCTAAGATATAAGCACCATTTTCCATTTTACCAACTACAAGAGGACGAATCGCATTAGGGTCGACTGCACCATAGAGTGCATCTTTAGTAAGTATCGCAAAGGTAAAACCACCTTTAATTTGGCGTAAGCTTTCTTTAAGTGCTTCTTCAAAGGTCGGTGCTTTACTGCGACGAATTAAATGCATGATGACTTCTGTATCTGATGATGAATGGAATATAGCACCATGTTCTTCTAAATTTTGGCGTAAAGATTGTGCATTAATTAAATTACCGTTATGACAAATACCGACACTCATATCATAAAAGTGATATAAGAACGGTTGTATATTTTCAATTCCTTTATTACCAGATGTTGCATAACGCACATGACCAATCGCATGAGGGTACCCTTTCAAATTTTCCATATTCGTATCTTTAATTGCTTCAGTCAGTAAACCTAGTCCTCTTTCACCTTTAAGTGTTTGATCATCCGAAACAACAATCCCTGCACCTTCTTGACCACGATGTTGTAAACTATGAAGTCCCATATATGTTAATTGAGCTGCTTCAGGATGATTCCAGATTCCAAATACGCCACATTCTTCATTTAATCCTGAGTAGTTAAACATTGAGCGATTGCTCCTTCCCATGTGTGTTTAATGTCTGAGACCTTTTTCGAAATTGTAACTTCTGAATTAGATACCTCAAATGTGCCATCACTTGTTAATTGACCAATTTCTATAGCTTGATTCACATCCAGAGACTGACCGTCTTTAACTGAGATAATATAACGCCCTTGAGTTTCACTAAATAATTGTGCATTTGTCATATCAAGTTGAGCATTTAGTCCAAGGTTATAGTAAGCACTGATTTTAGCTAAGGTAAGAAGTAACCCACCTTTACCTACAGTTTGAACGTGAGAAGCTACTCCGTTTCGAATTGCCTCTTTAATGGATTCACCTTTTTCTACTTCATCACTTAAATCAATCGCTTCAAATTCATGATTAACAGAACCGTATAATAACTTCTCAATTTGGCTTCCACCGAAATCATCACGTGTATCCCCAACTAGATAAAGTTTCTCTCCAGCTTTAGGATGGAAGTCATTTAAATAATTGATATCTTCAATAAGACCAACCATTCCTACAACCGGTGTTGGGAAAATGGACGTACCACGCGTTTCGTTATACAGCGACACGTTACCTGATACAACAGGTGTATTTAAAACTTCACATGCTTCTGACATGCCTTTAGTTGAATCAATTAATTGTTGATAAATTTCTTTCTTTTCAGGTGAACCATAATTTAAGCAATCTGTCATTGCAAGCGGTGTCGCACCAACCGCAATTAAGTTACGATACGCCTCTGCAACAACCATCTTTCCACCCTCATAAGGTTGATTAAATACATAACGCGCTTCTCCATCAATTGTTGAAGCTATTGCTTTATTAGTCCCTTCTACTCGTACAACTGAAGATTGAAGGCCTGGCTTCACAATCGTGTTTGCTCCAACTTGTTGATCGTATTGTTCATATAAATATCGTTTTGAAGCAATCGTTGGATGCTTTAATAATTTTGAAAATACATCTCTTACATCAATATTGCTATAATCATTTTTTGACGTATTATATTCTTTATCTTCACCTTCAAGTACATAAACAGGCGCTTCGTCAGATAGAGGTTGAACAGGAATATCCGCAAACACCTCATCTTCATATGTTAAGACGAATCGATCCGTATCAGTTACCTCACCAATAACAGCACTATCAAGTTCATGTTTATCAAATAGGTCTAAGAATTTTTGTTCAGTACCCTTTTCTACTACAAGAAGCATTCTTTCTTGTGTTTCAGAAAGCATCATTTCATATGGTGAAATATTAGGTTCTCGAGTTGGAACTTGGTCAAGATTTAAATGAAGACCGCTTCCACCTTTAGCAGCCATTTCAGATGAAGAAGATGTTAAACCAGCTGCCCCCATATCTTGAATGCCTACAAGCTCATCAAAGGTAATGGCTTCAAGTGTTGCTTCCATAAGTTTCTTACCTACAAATGGATCACCGATTTGAACAGAAGGTCGTTTACTTTCACTTTCTTCAGTAAGCTCTTCTGAAGCAAAGGTTGCACCATGAATGCCATCGCGACCAGTTTTTAGACCAACATAAATAACTGAGTTACCAACGCCTTTAGCTGTACCTTTCTGTACCATGTCATGGTCAATGACACCTACACACATCGCATTTACTAGCGGATTACCATCATAGCGGTCATCAAATTCAATCTCACCAGCTGTAGTTGGAATACCTATACAATTTCCGTAACCGCCAATTCCGCTCACAACTCCTTTTAATAGGCGTTGATTTTGTTTGACTGACAATTCACCGAAACGTAGACTATTCAACAAGTTAATTGGTCTCGCTCCAATAGAGACGATATCTCTGATAATTCCACCTACACCTGTTGCTGCGCCTTGATAAGGTTCAATGGCTGATGGATGGTTATGTGATTCCACTTTAAATACCACTGCTTGGTTATCTCCAATATCTACAACACCAGCCCCTTCTCCGGGACCCATTAGGACATGTTCGCCAGTAGTAGGGAACTGCTTTAAGAATGGTTTAGAATGTTTATATGAACAATGTTCACTCCACATTACTGAAAAGATTCCTACCTCAGTAAAGTTGGGTTCTCTGCCAAGAATTTCAACCACTTTATCGTATTCTTTATCACTAAGCCCCATATCTTGATAAAGCTTTTCAAGTTTAATTTCTTCAACACTTGGTTCGATAAATTTAGACATGTTGTTCCCTCCAACTTTTAACCATTGATTCAAATAATTTCACTCCACTGTCAGTGCCTAATAAAGTTTCTAATGCACGTTCAGGATGAGGCATCATTCCACAAACATTTCCTTCTTTATTAACAATGCCTGCTATATCTTCATAAGAGCCATTAGGATTATCTGTATATTTAAGGATGATTTGATTATTTTGTTCAAGTTCATTAAAGATCTCTTCCGTACAATAATAATGTCCCTCACCATGAGCTACAGGATAAATAACTTCTTGATTGTCTTCATATAAATGCGTAAATAGAGTTTGGTTATTAACTATTTTTAAAGTTTCATTTCTACTTATAAAAAGATGTGAATCATTATGCAGTAACGCACCAGGAAGTAATCCAATTTCTGTTAATATTTGGAAACCGTTACATACACCAAGCACTGGTTTTCCTTCTTTTGCAAGACGTTTAACCTCATTAATAATAGGTGCTACACTTGCCATTGCTCCAGATCTTAAATAATCACCAAATGAAAAGCCACCAGGAATAAGCACCCCATCAAATCCTTCTAAGCTCGTTTCTCGATAATCGACGTAAGCTGCATCAACACCAGATTTAATTGCGGCATTATACATGTCTCTATCACAGTTTGAGCCAGGGAATACAAGCACTGCGAACTTCATCTTATGCATTCTCCTTTTCTTCAATCACTTTATAGCTATATTCTTCAATTACTGTGTTAGCAAATAACTTTTCACTTAATGTCGTAATGATATTATCTACCGCTTCATCTGTTGCTTCATCAACCGTCATATATAGAACTTTACCTACACGGATGTCGTTCACTTGCGTATAACCTAAATCATGTACGGCTCTGTTTAGGGCTTGTCCTTGAGTATCTAATACTTGTGGTTGTAAAGTGATGTGCAATTCGATTGTTTTCATTATTTAAGATCCTCCAATTTATTTAAGAATGTTTGATACGTATCAATAAGTGAGCCAGTATCATTTCTATAAACGTCTTTATCAAAGTTTGTATCTGAATATTTATCCCATATGCGACATGTATCAGGAGAAATTTCATCCGCTAATAAAATTTTGCCATCATGTGTTTTACCAAATTCAACTTTGAAATCAACAAGTCTAAGTTCCATTTCATCCATTAGTTGAACCAACACTTTATTGATCTCTTTTGCCATATGTTTTAACTTGGCGATTTCGTCATCATCAGCAATATGAAGAAGCTTTACATGATCATCTGTGATGAGTGGGTCGTTGAGGTCATCATTTTTATAGAAAAATTCGACTAATGGTTCTTCAAACTCGTGTCCTTTTTCAAATCCTAATCGCTTAGTAATAGAACCAGTGGCGATATTTCTCACTACGACTTCTAAAGGGATAATGTCTACTTGTTCTACGAGTTGCTCTGTCTCTGAGAGTTGCTTAATGAAGTGGTTATTGATGTCGTTACGAGTTAAATAATCAAATATAATAGATGTGATTTGATTATTTAACTTTCCTTTGCCGACCATTGTGTCTTTTTTGACCCCGTTGCCTGCGGTTACTTCATCTTTGTATTCTACTCGCAATTGATATTCTGTCTCAGTGGTGTAAACACGTTTTGCTTTTCCTTCATATAATAATGACACTTATTTGTCTCTCCCTTCGAATTTCATTAACATGTATTGTTCAGTTTGATTAACATCATTAGTAAGTAATGTCATGTGCCCCATTTTTCTATCTGGTTTACGTTGTGACTTACCATAAATATGAACATGCCATTCAGGATGATTCGCAAATTCATTTTCAAGCAAATCTAAATCGCGTCCGAGTAAATTCATCATTACAGCTGGTTTAAGTACATCAATTTGTTGTGGGAGCTTCTGTCCTGTTACTGCTAAAATATGTGTATCGAATTGAGAAAAGTCACATGCTTCTATTGAATAATGACCAGAGTTATGAGGGCGTGGCGCTATCTCATTAACGTAAAGGTTATTTTCTTTATCTATAAAGAACTCAACGGTAAATGTGCCTACAAAATGAATGACATTAGTTATTTTATCTACTTCTTTACGCGCTTCTTGTTCTTTATTAGATCTAGCAGGTACGATAGTCTTAAATAAGATTTGATTTCTATGTTCATTCTCTTGTAAAGGGAAATATGTTGTTTGTTGCTCATTTCCGATTGTTACTGTAAGAGAAACTTCCTTATCAATATCAAGATATTGTTCTGCTACACATTCTTGGTCGGAAATTAAATCAATCGCTTCATCTAAATATGATTCACTTTTGACTAGAATTTGTCCTTTTCCATCATAGCCACCAAAACGGGTTTTAACGATAAATGGATAACCTAGTTCTTTAGAAGCTAGATATAAATCTTGTTTATTTTTAATTTGTAAAAAAGGAACAATATGTGCACCAGCATCTTGTAAAGTTTGCTTTTCAGTGAGACGGTCTTGAAGTAACTGAATCGCTTGATATCCTTGAGGTACATTGTAGTTGTCAGTAAGTTGTTTAAGTAGTTGAGAAGAAATATTTTCAAATTCATAAGTGATGACGTCTGAACTTTCACCTAGTTCTGTTAATGCTTGTTCATCGTCATAATTAGCGTGGATAAAGTGATGTGCAACGTAGCGACATGGACTGTCTTCATTTGGATCAAGAACAATAACCTTATAGCCCATTTTTTGTGCAGACTGTGCCATCATCTTTCCTAATTGTCCTCCCCCAATTATTCCGATAGTTGAACCGAATTTCAGTTTATTGAAGCTCATTCTGCATTGCCTCCACTTTATTCACTAATGTTTTTTCATAATTTTCCAAATTCTTGTGAACCGAGTTATCAGTCATGCCAATCATTCTAGCTGCTAATATTCCAGCGTTTTTTGCACCTGATTTGCCTATAGCCGTAGTTGCTACCGGTATTCCACCTGGCATTTGTACAATAGATAATAGAGAATCTAACCCCTTTAAACTTTTTGACTCTATTGGTACACCTATTACAGGTAAAGTAGTCATTGATGCTACCATACCAGGTAAATGTGCTGCGCCACCTGCTCCAGCAATAATGATGTCATAGCCGTTTTGCTTTGCTTGACTAGCGAATTCAAACATAAGTTGAGGCGTACGATGAGCAGAAACTACTTTTTTATCGTACGGAATATTAAATTCATCTAACATCAAGCAACTCTCTTTCATAATCTCCCAGTCTGAAGAACTACCCATAATGACTGCTACTCTCACTTTTTACACCCTTTCAAAAGTTTGGATTGTGATATGAATTAGTTGTATATTACAGATATAGCATAACAATCATATGATAGTTTTTCAATTAAAAATCGAACTTTAATTCTTATTTTAAATTTAATTTACGTCTTTTGACTATCAATTACTTTATAATTAATGTTAAAGTTAAGTTATTAAAGAAATTTAAGGAGGAGTTTTAAGTGGTTGCTAAAATTTTAGATGGAAAACAAATAGCAAAGGAATATCGTCAAGGATTACAAGAACAAGTTGAAGCATTAAAAGAACGTGGTTTCACTCCAAAATTATCAGTTATATTAGTTGGTAATGACGGCGCAAGTCAAAGTTATGTAAAGTCTAAAAAGAAAGCCGCTGAAAAAATAGGAATGATTTCCGAAATTGCTCATTTAGATGAATCAACATCAGAAGAAGATGTTTTAAAAGAGCTAGATAGACTTAACAACGATGATTCAGTAAGTGGAATTCTTGTTCAAGTTCCTCTACCTAAACAAGTGAGCGAACAAAAAGTTTTAGAATCTATTAACCCTGACAAAGACGTAGATGGGTTCCACCCTTCAAATATTGGTAAACTATATATAGATGAACAAACTTTTGTACCTTGTACACCGTTAGGAATCATGGAAATTTTAAAACATGCGGATATTAATTTAGAAGGGAAACATGCGGTCGTAATTGGTAGAAGTCATATTGTTGGTCAACCTGTTTCAAAATTGTTATTACAACAAAATGCGACTGTAACTATTTTACATTCACGATCTAAAGATATGAGTAAACACTTAAAAGACGCTGACGTTATTGTCAGTGCGGTAGGTAAACCTGGTCTTGTTACTAAAGACGTAGTTAAAGAAGGTGCAGTGATTATTGATGTTGGTAATACACCTGATGAAAATGGCAAATTAAAAGGCGATGTAGAATATGAAGAAGTAAAAGAAATAGCTGGAGCTATTACACCTGTTCCTGGCGGAGTAGGCCCACTAACAATTACTATGGTACTCAATAATACACTCATAGCAGAGAAAATGCGCAGAGGTATTGAATAAATCTTCAAGCTCTTTAAATCTTCACTTTTGAATGATATAAAAAATTAACCATCTCAGTACTTGTTTTAATACTGAGATGGTTTCTTCATTATCTTATACAGTTACACTTAATTTTGGAATAAATGTTTCATAATGAATTTTACTTGTATCAACATTCATTTCTTTTAATGCTTTAATAATAGATTGTAGGAAGTGAGTGCCTCCACAAATATAAATTTCTGTTTCTTCATTAATATAGGCTCTAAGTTTTTCAGTATCTAAATAGCCTTCTGAGTTTTTATCATGGAGTTGATAATTAACAGATTCTTTAGTACTAGCAATTTCATTTATTAATGATTCAAAAGGTACATCGTTCACATCATTAGTAACTTGAATAAATTGTGCTTTAGAACCATTTGTAACAACTTCATTGAACATAGGTACTAAAGGCGTAACCCCAATTCCAGATCCTAAGAATAATTGTTCATTATTTAGGTTTTCAACTTTAAATGGACCAACTGGTGCAGATAAATTAATTGAATCGCCTTCAGCTAACTCATCATGTAATATAGTAGAAACCTCTCCTTCATGCTCAGTTGTCACATCGCGTTTAACTGCAAAAGTGAGATGTTGTTTATCACCTTTTACTATTGAATAGTGACGTTTAGCACGATAAGGCATCTTTTCACTACTTACATCTACAGTAATATATTGACCTGGAACAAATTGACTTAAATCATGTTTATCAGAAACAACTGTGAAAGACTTAATATCTGAAGAAATTTGATTAATTTCTTCTATTTTAAATGGTTGGAAACCGTCCCAAGCCATTTGACTATAAATGTCTTGTTCAACTGAAATAAAAACATCAGCGATATCTTGATATGCTTTTTTCCATGTCTTAATAATTTCATGATCATCATCTAATCCTACTACTTCTTTGATAGATTCAATTAGATTTTCACCAACGATATCATATCCAGCAGGTGGAACTTGTAATGCACAGTGTTTATATGCGATTTCTTTAACTACTGGCATAATATTTTCCAAATGTTCAATGTTTACGGCTGCAGCCAAAACACTTTGCGCAAGTGCTGTTGATTGAAGACCTTTTTGTTGGTTCGTTTGATTGAACATATTCTTCAATTCAGGATGTTGTTTAAACATTCTTTTATAAAAATGTGATGTAATTATTTCACCTTTATCCTGTAATACAGGCACAGTTTCTTTAATGATACTTTTTTCTTTTTCAGTTAACATCATTTCCACTCCCACATAAAGGTTTTAAAAGGCCTATTAATTTATTACAAGTTAATTCTATTCCTATTTTTCTAAAAAATAAATAAAATGCTAAAACCTTCACAAAACTTTCAATTTACATAATCTTTAATGAAATTTACTTAAAATATATTTAATTTTTATTAATACTGGGGTATATTAAGACCATAGTATGATGTATAAATCTTAAATATAAAGTATATTAGATTTAAATCATAGATGACTATCAGACGGAGGTTAAGTTATGAACAAATTACTACAGTCATTATCAGCGCTTGGCGTTTCAGCTACCTTAGTTACACCTAATTTAAATGCAGAAGCGACAACTAATACTGAACCTCAATTACGAGGTGTCAATGACATTGTCATCGAAAAAGGCCAAGATTATAATTTATTAAAAGGTATAAGCGCATATGATAAAGAAGATGGTGACTTAACTCATAAAATCAAAGTTGACGGTCAGGTAGATACATCTAAAGCTGGAAAATATGAAGTGAAATATATAGTAACTGACTCTGATGGAGCAGAACAAACATCTACTAGATATATTGAAGTAAAATAAAACTTCCTAATTAAAGTTGAGAATTTTCTCAACTTTTTTATTTAAAAACCCTCTCAACCCTTTAATTGATAACACTTCTCAATACATAAGTTGTATTACATGCAATTTTGTTAAATTTGTCTAATTTCACAAAATGTACACATAATTTTAACAAATCTTAAAATCCCCGTCATACCTTATATCAATGCTTATTCTTTACATATAACAACAAATTTTTTTTTACAGGTACTTGTAAATATTGTGTAATAAACTAAAATTAGTGGTAAGCCCTACATTTGTAGTATTAGGAGGTTAAAAAAAGTGTCAAAATTTAAGTCTTTGCTTCTATTATTTGGCACACTAATTTTACTTAGTGGCTGTTCAAATATAGAAGTTTTTAATGCAAAAGGGCCAGTAGCAAGTAGTCAGAAGTTCTTGATCATCTACTCAATCATCTTCATGCTTGTTATTGTTGTCGTTGTGCTTGCCATGTTTGCATTCTTTATTTATAAGTATAGTTATAATAAGAATGAAGTCTCAGGCAAGATGCACCACAATTCTTTAATAGAAACAATTTGGTTTGTGGTACCTATCCTAATCGTTATTGCTTTAGCTGTACCAACAGTTAAAACATTATATGATTATGAGAAACCACCTCAAAAAGACAAAGACCCACTTGTGGTATACGCAGTAAGTGCTGGTTACAAATGGTTCTTTGCTTACCCAGATCAACACATCGAGACTGTTAATACTTTAACAATTCCTAAAGATCGTCCAGTCGTATTCAAGCTTCAAGCTATGGATACTATGACAAGTTTCTGGATTCCACAATTAGGTGGTCAGAAATATGCTATGACTGGTATGACAATGAATTGGACTTTAACAGCAGATCAATTAGGTACATTCAGAGGTCGTAACTCAAACTTCAATGGTGACGGATTCGCTCGTCAAACATTTAAAGTTCACTCTGTAAGCCAAAATGATTTCGATAAATGGGTTAAAGAAGCTAAAGGTAAGAAAACATTAAATCAAGATACATTTGATAAACAACTCTTACCAAGCACACCAAATAAAGAATTAACATTCAATGGTACTCATATGGCGTTTGTTGACCCAGCGGCTGATCCAGAATATATCTTCTACGCTTATAAACGTTATAATTTCGTTCAAAAAGATCCTAACTTCACTGATGAAAAAGATCTTTATAAAGATGTAAAAGATAAACCTGTTAAACCAGCTCGTAAGGTTAAAGTTACAAACGCGAACTATGAACGTCATGGTATGAAACCTATGATTCTCGGCAACAATGAAAAATATGACAGTGAGTTCAAAAAAGAAGAGGACCATAACTCTAAAGAAATGGAAAAAATTTCTAAGGGAGCAAAAGACGAAAATGCGTCTAAACTTCAAAAAAAAGAACATGATGATCATGGAGGTGGACATTAATGAATTTTCCATGGGATGAATTACTCGTTAAAGGTAACTGGATGATTATCATGGCGCAAATTGCTGCCCCATTCTTAGTTATCGGACTTATCGCAGTAATTAGCTATTTTAAATTATGGAAATATCTATACAAAGAATGGTTCACATCCGTAGACCATAAAAAAATCGGTGTAATGTATTTAATCTGTGCCGTATTAATGTTCGTACGTGGTGGTATTGACGCGTTATTAATTCGTACTCAATTAACTATTCCAGATAATAAATTCTTGGAAGCAAACCACTATGATGAAATTTTCAGTACGCACGGTGTAATCATGATTATCTTCATGGCGATGCCTTTCATCTTTGGTTTATGGAATATCGTAGTTCCATTACAAATCGGTGCACGTGATGTTGCCTTCCCTGTAATGAACAACGTTAGTTTCTGGCTATTCTTTGCTGGTATGATTTTATTCAACCTATCATTTATCGTAGGTGGATCTCCAGCTGCAGGTTGGACTAACTATGCACCACTTGCTGGTGAATTTAGTCCTGGACCAGGAGTCAACTATTACTTAGTTGCAATTCAAATTTCCGGTCTTGGTACATTAATGACTGGTATTAACTTCTTTGTAACAATACTTAGATGTAAAACTCCTACAATGAAGTTTATGCAAATGCCAATGTTTACTGTAACAACATTTATTACTACACTTATCGTCATTTTAGCTTTCCCTGTTTTAACAGTAGCATTAGCTTTAATGACAACAGATAGAGTGTTCGGAACACACTTCTTTACAGTAGCAGATGGCGGTATGCCAATGTTATGGGCAAACTTCTTCTGGGTATGGGGGCACCCTGAGGTATACATCGTTATCTTGCCAGCATTCGGTATTTACTCTGAAATTATTCCAACTTTCGCACGTAAACGCCTATTCGGTCACCAAAGCATGGTTTGGGCGACTGCAGGTATCGCGTTCTTAAGTTTCTTAGTTTGGGTTCACCATTTCTTCACAATGGGTAATGGTGCATTAATCAACTCATTCTTCTCAATTTCAACAATGTTAATCGGTGTTCCAACCGGTGTTAAATTATTTAACTGGTTACTAACATTGTATAAAGGTAGACTTACATTCGAGTCACCTATGTTATTCTCACTAGCATTCATCCCTAACTTCCTATTAGGTGGGGTTACTGGTGTAATGTTAGCGATGGCATCTGCTGACTATCAATATCACAACACTTATTTCTTAGTAGCCCACTTCCACTATACATTGGTTACTGGTGTAGTATTTGCCTGCTTAGCTGGTTTAATCTTCTGGTATCCAAAAATGATGGGTTACAAATTAAACGAAACATTAAACAAATGGTGCTTCTGGTTATTCATGATTGGATTTAACGTTTGTTTCTTACCACAATTCGTACTCGGATTAGATGGTATGCCACGTCGTTTATACACTTACATGCCTTCTGATGGTTGGTGGTTACTAAACTTCATCTCAACTATCGGTGCATTATTAATGGGAATTGGTTTCCTATTCTTAGTTGCAAGTATCGTTTATGCTCATATCAAAGCACCACGTGAAGCAACTGGTGATAACTGGGATGGACTTGGTCGTACTTTAGAGTGGTCTACAGCTTCAGCTATTCCACCTAAATACAACTTTGCAATCACTCCAGATTGGAATGACTACGATACGTTTGTTGACATGAAAGAACATGGTCGTCACTACTTAGACAACCATAATTACAAAGATATTCATATGCCTAACGATACTCCAGTAGGTTTCTGGATGGGTATCTTCTTTACAATCGGTGGTTTCTTCTTAATCTTTGAAACACTCGTTCCTGCAATTATCTGCTTAGCAGGTATCTTCGGAACTATGATTTGGAGAAGTTTCCAAATTGACCATGGTTACCATATCCATGCTTCTGAAGTTGCAGAAACTGAGAAACGTTTAAGAGAAGCTCGTATTAAAGAAAGGGAGGCTGTAAGTCATGAGTCATGATACTAATACAATCGATTCACGTAGTCATGAAGGCGAATTAAATAAACTTGGCTTCTGGATTTTCCTTACAGCTGAATTCGCGTTATTCGGTACCCTATTCGCAACGTTATTAACATTGCAACATGGTGGCGATTACGCTCACAAAATGACTACAGAGTTATTTGAATTGCCTCTTGTACTAATTATGACATTCTCATTATTATTAAGTTCTTACACTTGTGGTATTGCAATTTACTACATGCGTAAAGAGAAACAAAACTTAATGATGATTTGGATGATTATCACTGTATTATTAGGGCTTGTATTCGTAGGTTTTGAAATTTACGAATTCGCACACTATGCACAAGAAGGAGTAAACCCTACTATCGGTTCCTTCTGGTCTAGTTTCTTCATCCTATTAGGTACGCATGGATGTCACGTATCAGTAGGTATTGTTTGGATCATTTGTTTATTAATCCAAATCGGAACTCGCGGTTTAGATTCTTACAATGCTCCTAAATTATTTATAGTAAGTTTATATTGGCACTTCTTAGATGTTGTTTGGATCTTCATCTTCACTGCCGTATATATGATAGGGATGGTGTATAGCGGATGAATACAATCGTAAAACATACTGTCGGTTTTATTGCTTCAATTGTTTTAACGCTTTTAGCAGTTTTCGTAACACTATACACTTCAATGACATTCCACGCTAAGGTAACAATTATCTTTGGTTTTGCTTTTATTCAAGCTGCAGTACAATTATTAATGTTCATGCACTTAACTGAAGGTAAAGATGGTCGAGTTCAATCATTCAAAGTTATCTTCGCAATTATCATTACTCTAGCTATCGTTATCGGTACTTATTGGGTAATGCAAGGTGGTCACTCTCACCACTTATAAAACTGAGATAAAGATTATCAAGCTCATGGCTTAGTTAATCTACTCGCAAGCTAACATATATGTGTTAGCTTGCTTTTTTATTGTCGAAATTATGATGATACAATGATACGCTTAATGGGAAATTCATTTTTTAAAAGGAGAATTGATACAATGGCAACCCCAATTATTATTGATACTGATCCAGGAATAGATGATGCTGCAGCAATTAGTTTGGGTCTGTGTCACCCAGATTTTGATGTAAAGATGATTACTACTGTGAATGGCAACGTGGGAATCGAGAAAACTACTGCAAATGCCCTAAAGCTTAAACATTTCTTTAATAGTGATGTTCCTGTTCATAGAGGTGCATCAAAACCTTTATTAAATGAAATTGTTGACGCTGCCCCAGTTCATGGCGAATCTGGTATGGATGGCTATGACTTTCCCCCTATTGCTGAAAAGGATTTGGCGTCTACCCACGCTGTTGAAGCTATGAAAGAGACAATTCTTAAAAGCGATGACCCTTTAACTATCATTGCAATTGGTCCATTGACTAATATAGCGATACTCCTTTCTACATATCCCGAAGTAACTGATTACATTAAAGAAATTGTCCTTATGGGTGGTAGTACAGGAAGAGGGAATGTCATTCCTTTAGCAGAATTTAATATTTATTGTGATCCAGAAGCCGCACAAGTGGTATTTAACTCTGGTTTGCCCCTAACAATGATAGGTTTAGACTTAGCTAGAGAAGCCATGTTTTCTCATGATTTCGTTAAAAGCTTTAAAAATCAAAATGAAACAGGTCATATGTTACATGATTTATTTCAACATTATAGAAGCGAAGACTTCGAATATGGCGTTAAAATTTATGATGTGTTTACAATACTTTATTTACTGCAACCGCAAGCATTTAATGTTAAAGAGGCAGATGTTCAAATAGAATTAGCTGGTCAATACACTAAAGGCGCAACTGTTGTAGATTTTGAATCTCATTATCCTAATTGTACAGTTGTACTCTCACCTGTAGATAAAGGTTATGAAGATTTATTCCTAGACGCATTGAATTATTGTAAATAGTAAGATTATGATTTAACTATTTAAAAAAACAGACTGAGATAAGATTAATATCTCAGTCTGTTTTTATATTAGCAAACGACATTTTTATTGAATATGTGCATTTATTTCTAACGCACTCGCCCTTCTAGACGAATAGCTATTGATTTATATGATGTTTATCATGAACTTTAACACCTGGTGTGTTATAAGGTTTCTTTTGATTAAGTATATTATAGAAAATATGCTTCATTTTGTCTTCATTTGGTACGAATCCATTAGTGTTTTTAATGTTTGTACCTAATATAGCAATATAGCGGTCATTGAAGTAAGCTGTAAATGTTTGACCAAAGAACACGCCATTCACTCTATTAAGATATGGTGTTACATAGAAACCATATCGATATTCTTCAGGATACTCTTCAGTACCAAATTCATGTAACATTGGATTTGTCACATTAGAACTAAATATCTTATCTTGTTGTAAAATATGAATAAGTTTGCCCATGTCATAAGGTGCCATATATAAGTTCCCTGCACCAAAATACTGATCTAGTACATTAGGACGTAGGAATGAAAATGAGTTATTTTTAAATTTATAACCTTTAGCCATTTCATTTTGTAATGGTTTTTCATCGTAAAATGCAGAATGCTTTAGGTGAAATTTATTGCCAAGTCGATTGTAATAATTTTGTACATAAGGTTTACCTGTTACCTTCTCAATTACTTTAGCTAGAACTAAATAGTTTGCATCGTTATAACTATGTTTATGATAAATTTCATCATCGATTCCGCGTTTCTGAATTGATAAAACTGCTTGATCTAAATTTTTAATGTTTGTTGAAGCTTCGTATTTGTATAATCCACTTTTATGTAACATTAAATCTTTAATTGTGATTTCTTTATCAGTTTTAAACCATGGTAAATATTTCGTTACAGGTGCATTTAAATCCACCTTATGTTCTAGCTCTAATTGTTTAAGCATTAAACCTGTTGTAAATTTTTGAGAAGAACCAATAAGAAACATTGTATTGGCAGTGTTCTTCTTACCTTTCTCAATGTCTTTATAGCCATATCCTTTATTCATTTTTAACTTACCATTATCAAAAACAGCAACTGTACCATTAAAATGTGTCTCTTTTAAATACTTGTCGATTTGACCATACATAGGTTCCTTCTTATCGACTACTGTTTTTAACTTCTTAGGCGCTTTAACTGACTTATCTCTCTTCTCAATATAATTTGTGTTATCACTTTGATTCTTCAATACTCGCGTTTCTACTTCATGATGTTTACTCCATTTAAATCCTAATATTCCAACTAATACAATCAATATAACTAGTACGATTATAAAAAAGATAATTTTAAATTTATTAAGTTTCATTTTCTCTTGTTAGCCTCACACATTCAAGTCTTTAATATTCAATATATGTCTCTTTAAATTCTTTAATTAAATTTTCAATATTATTCACATTTAGTGAAAAATATATCTTAATTTTAGGCTCTGTACCAGATGGCCTAATAGCTATAAAACCTTCATCAAATATGAGACGTATTAAGTTTGTATTAGGTAAATAAGTGGCATCTTTTTCTCCACTTTCAATGTTTTCAATTGTACCTAATTGATAATCCTCAATGGCTTTTACATCTAACCCACATACTTGATGAATTGTCTTATTTCTGAATGAATTTATAATTTCCTCTATTTTATGCTGCCCTTCTGCACCTTCAAATACAGGACTTAAATTAATGCTATGATAATGGCCGATAGTACGATAAATATCATCAAGCGTATCTTTTAAAGTGATATTATTTGCGTAAAGTAAATTTTTATATTTGATGATTAAAGGTACGATTTGAATAGCATCTTTATCTCTTACAAATGGTTTAGCCATATAACCGTTACTTTCTTCAAATGCTAACAATAACTTTTCTTTAGAGTGGCTCTTATCATTTAAAATTTCTGAGATGTACTTAAATCCTGTAAGCACATTATAGACTTTAACATTTAAAACATCCGCCAATTGTTCACTTAATTCACTAGTTACTATGGACTTAACGATATATAAATCTTCATATGAAGCATCAATTAAATCTTGGTATCTTAATTTCATTAATATAAGCCCTAGTTCATTACCATTGAAAAATTTATATTCTCCATTGCCTAAACGTTCTACAATCCCTAATCTATCCGCGTCAGGGTCAGTAGCAATAATGAGTTGGGCATCACTCTCTTCAGCGAGATGCTTCCCTACTTCAAATGCTGATTCATTCTCAGGGTTAGGACTATTTACCGTTGGAAATGTTCCATCTGGAATAGACTGTGATTGCGCAATGACATAATTATCATAATTCAGTTGATCTAAAATATCAGAAACAATAGGTAAACTTGTTCCATGTAGACTCGTTAATACTGTCTTTGCATTCTTTTTTTCAATGTTTCCCGTAGCTTTAATAACTTCATCAATGTAATTATTTCTAACATCACTGCTTGCGAAATTAATTTGATCTTCAGTCACTAACTTATCAAAGCTACCGATTTCAATATCTAATGGGTTTTCAATTTCGTCTATATAACTACTTAAAATTTCAGAGTCTTTAGGTAATAATTGTCCGCCATATTCGTTATAAACTTTGATACCATTATAATTCTTGGGATTATGACTTGCGGTTATCATTACTCCACCATCAGCTCCATAATACCTTATGGCGTGAGAAAGTTCAGGTGTAGATTTATAACTTTCAGCAGTGATAACTTTAACTTCATTATCAGCTAAAATTGTAGATAATTCTTTTGAAAATGCTTCTGAAAGTAATCTAGAATCATAAAAAACAACAATAGTTGCTTCATTGCAGTTTGCTTTTAAAAATTTTGCTAAGCCAAAAGCTACTTTTCTTACCGTGAAAGCATTCATTCTACCAGGACCAATGCCAAACTTTCCTCTAATTCCAGCAGTCCCAAAAGATAACTGTGTTGTTAATCCTTCTTCTATTTCTCTATCATTTTGTTGCTCATAAAACGATTGAATTAAACTTTCATCCAAGCGCTTTATCCATTCTTGTTTCATTAGTAATCTCCTTTCTTATAAACAATCAATTTAAAGGAAAGTAGCACGTCGAGTCTATGGTGAAAATTTGATAATTGAAATTGTATTCAAAATATATTTTTACATATTTTATGTATTTGATTAGCTATGCATTATTATAACTTAATGACATAGATAAATCACTTTAATTAGATAATACGCTTATTTAAAAATAATTCTATAGCACTTTAGTACCATAAAGGATTTTGTACGAAATTATTTTCAAACTTATAGAAAAATAATGTAAATTTAGTTTTAAGATTGTAAAATTAATATAAAGCTATGAGTTGTAATTTTGCTTATAAAGTAATACAATTTAAGGCTATAGTGCATAAATACAAAAGTGATCACGCATGAAAAAATTATACACAAATTTCAAAACATAAATATAAATTTTAATAATATAGGAGCACTTACGATGAACAAATTTTTAAAGTATTTTTTAATATTATTAACATTCGTTCTTGTCGTCGTTCCAATCATATTTGCTACTCAATTATATAAAAGTTCAGAATCTGCTTTTGAAAAATCTCAAGATCAACATAATGCACAACGTCAATCCACTTTAAGAGATTCAAAAGTAAATCCTGAAAAGCAACCTATTTCTATTTTATTTTTAGGAATAGATGATAATGAAGGCAGAGAAAAGAACGGACAAAGTATTGAACACTCTAGATCAGATGCAATGATTTTATCAACATTTAATCAAAAGAAACATCAAATTAGAATGTTAAGTATTCCACGCGATACAATTAGTTATATACCAAAAGTTGGTTATTACGATAAAATCACTCACGCTCATGCTTACGGTGGTCCTGTAGCTGCAATGGACTCTGTAGAAGCAACGATGAATGTACCAGTAGATTATTATGTTCGAATTAATATGAAAGCATTTGTTGAAGCCGTTGATGAGTTAGGCGGTATTTACTATGATGTACCTTATAATTTAAACGAACCAAATAGTGACGATACCGGCAGAATTAAAATTAAAAAAGGTTATCAAAAGCTAAATGGTGACCAAGCTTTAGCCGTAGCACGAACAAGACATCACGATTCAGACTTAAAACGCGGTCAAAGACAAATGGACTTAATTAAAATTCTTTTCCAAAAAGCCCAAAGTCTAGATTCAATTGATAAATTAGACAATGTAGTTGAAATCGTGGGTAAAAATGCTAAACATAATCTTACTAAAAAGGAAATTCAATCATTAGCCAAGATGTATCTTACAGGCAGTACTGATATAAAAACATCTCAACTTGAAGGTAAAGACGATTATTTAGATGGTATTTATTATTATAATCCAAGCGTTAAAAGTATTATGAAATATTCAAATGTCTTGCGCTCTGATTTAGGCTTATCTAAAATAACAGATAAAGATGACTTTTTAGATCATAGAGTTATTGAACATTATGGTTCACTCGTACCATTAACAGAATTAAGTGATAGTTTGTTACGTCATAATCAAAAAGATACAACTAGTGATAACAACAACGATAATAACGATAATAATGACACTACAAATGATAGTTCAAATAATGCAACAGAGAATAACAATAATCAAAATTATGATCAAGAAGATACAGGAAATAATAATCAAACTACTGATGACAATAATTACCAAAATCAATATCAACAAAATAATGAGCAAAATAGCACTTTAAATGATGAGGCTAATATGAGTGTACAATAATCATTTATAAATGATTATGTTAATCATCACAGTTATATAATACGGAGAGGAGCTTATACAATGAGCCGCAAAACATATGAAAAAGTCGCTAACATAAATGGCATGTTTAATATGTTGGAACAACAAATTATTCATAGTAAAGACATGGCCCTATTTCGTAATGAATTCTTCTATGTTAATCATGAGCATAGAGAAAATTACGAAGCGTTACTCGTTTATTATAAAAATAGTTTAGATAATCCAGTCGTAGACGGCGCTTGTTACATTGTCGCCCTTCCTGAGATTTTCAACAAAGTAGATGTATTCGAATCTGACTTACCTTTTACATGGGTTTATGATGAGAATGGCATTACTGAAACTATGAAAAGTATTAGCGTGCCTTTACAATACTTAATTGCTGCTGCGCTCGAAGTGACTGACGTTACCTTATTTAAACCATCTGGTTTTACAATGGGCATGAACAACTGGAATATCGCGCAATTAAGAATTTTTTGGCAATATTGCGCCATTGTACGAAAAGAAGCTCTATAAAATTTATAATCAAAGTATTTTTATATAACTTTACCTATCCGCTAACATTGTATTTATCTTTGTTAGCGGTTTTTTAATGAAAAAGTTGTCTTTCTTTGATGAACCATTTCTTAGAATGAAAAAATTTAACAATAATCTGTTCAATTTGTGATTTATTTACATGAAATTGGGAATTATTAGAGATATTGGAGGTTTTAAATGTTTAAAAAAGTAATTAATCAAGAAATGTTAAATGATTGTTTTATGATAAGAAAAAAAGTTTTCGTTAAAGAACAAAACGTCCCTGAAGAAAATGAAATAGATAAATATGAAGAATTATCATATCACGTAATCGGTTATACAAAAGATGGTGATCCGTTTGCTACAGCTAGATTTAGACCTCTTAATACAAAGTTAGGAAAAGTAGAACGTGTAGCTATCACTAAAGAAAATAGAGGATTGGGTTACAGCAAACTATTAATGAAATCTATTGAAGAAATAGCTAAAGATTTAGACTTCGATAAATTAACCATGCATGCTCAAACACAAGCGCAAGCTTTTTATGAAAAAATAGGTTACAAAGCAATTGGGGAGACATTTATTGAAGAAAATATTGAACACGTCAGAATGAATAAATCAATATAACAACTTTTTATATTCAATTTTCAACTTTGCACAAACTTAAAAATGTAATATTTAATATTCATTTTACACTTATGAAAATGTATAGAAAACGCGTAACCAATGCTTTAACGGTAAAAACAATAAAATATTTATCAACTCGTATACGTTAAAGTTTGATTACAAAACTGTTAAAAGTAATACAGATATTACAACTAATATTATAATTGGTACAAAATAAAATATTATGAGGAATAAATAAAAATATGACGAAGAAATTCAATTACAAATTGCCGTCAATGGTTGCATTAACGTTATTTGGAACTGCCTTCACTGCTCACCACGCACACGCCGCAGAAAATACTCAAGATCAAACAAACAATAAAAACGTATTGGATGACCAAACCGCTCTTAAACAAGCTGAACAAGCTAAAGAGAAGGTCTCTCAACCAGCGCAAAATGTGTCAGGAACTCAAACTTATCAAGATCCTACAAAAGTTCAATCAAATGATGATTCTACTTCTAATACATACGATGCCTCACTAGATGAATTAAACGATTCTTCAAGTAAAACTTCTCAAGATCAATCGAACAATTCAACTCAAAAAGAACAACAAACTCAAGATGCTAACGAAACAACTTCTAATACAGAAGTCGCTAACACGCAAGATGCTGATAATGAAAATTCACAATCTGAACAACAAGCACAAGAAGCAACTAATAGTTCAACTAAAGAAGACTTAAAACCAAATAATAGTGAAGATGCTTCACAACCTGATCAACAAAACAGTGAATCTATTTCAGATAAAAATGAGGTTACTTCACAATCTAAAGAAGCAACTCAGCCATCAAATACTGATAATTCAAGTTCAAATGATGATCAACAAGTAAATAACCAATCTACAAACGACCAAGATACAGCTCAAACGCAAGGTACTAAAAACAAGGAGTCAGATGCTACTCAATCATCATCAAACCAAGTTGATGATGATGAAAATAACGAGACTACTGTTACTACATCAAGTAATTCTGATGAACAAACAACTAAAAATTCTAATCATCAGCAATCAAGTGATGAAAAAACTGAACAATCAAGTACTAAAGTAAGTAACACTAATAAATCAGGTTATAATTTTGACTATGATGATGACACTACTGAAGATACAGATACAACTGATGTTCAAGATTTAAAATCAAATGGTGCAAAATCTCAAACTACTCGAGCTACTAATGATAAACAGCCTCAAATCGCATCATTAACGGCTCAAGCTAAAGACGACAATAGTCAGAAGCCTAAAACTGAATCTAATAATACTAAAAATAATGAAATAACAAATAAAACTACAACACCTAGTGTGAAAGCTACTAATAATAACGCAACAACTCGTTCAAACCAATCAACTAATGAAAAAGCCACTTCTAGTAATAATAAAAAAGTGACTACATTCGGTTCAGTAACTAAACCTAGAATGATGTATTCAGTAAATAAGAAAACTACATCTAAAGCCACTTCTTCTTTACCTAAATACACGCCACAAGTTAAATCATCAATCAATGATTATATTCGTAAAAATAATTTCAAAGCACCTCAAATTGAAGAAAACTACACTTCATATTTCCCTAAATATGGATATAGATATGGTGTAGGTCGTCCTGAGGGTATCGTTGTACATGACACTGCTAACGATAATTCTACAATTGATGGCGAAATTAACTTTATGAAGAACAATTATGAATCAGCATTTGTACATGCATTTGTGGATGGTAATAGAATTATTGAAACTGCACCAACTGACTATTTATCTTGGGGTGCAGGTCCAGCTGGTAACGAGCGCTTTATTAATGTCGAAATCGTCCATACACACGATTACGCTTCATTTGCACGCTCTATGAATAACTATGCAGACTATGCTGCAACTCAACTTGTTTATTACGGTTTAAAACCAGATAGTGCTGAAAATGACGGTCAAGGAACAGTGTGGACGCACTATGCAATTAGCCGATGGTTAGGTGGTACAGACCACGCCGACCCTCATCAATACTTCAGAGATCATAACTATAGCTATGCTGAACTTTATGATTTAATTAATGAAAAATACTTAATTAAAACTGGACAAGTTGCACCTTGGGGAACTACTTCTTCAAGCTCTACTAAACCATCAGGTGGTTCTAGTTCTTCATCAAGTAGCGATAAATTAACTGTAAGTGCTAATAGTGGTGTTGCTCAAATTAAACCTAGCAATAGTGGATTATATACTACAGTCTATGATTCTAAAGGACATTCTACAGACCAATCTCAAAAGACTTTATCTGTAACTAAATCTGCGACTTTAGGTAATAATAAATTCTATCTTGTTGAAGATTATAATAGTGGCAAAAAATATGGTTGGGTTAAACAAAGTGATGTTGTGTATAATACAGCGAAATCACCTGTCAAAGTGAACGAAACTTATAATATTAAACCTGGCGTTAAGTTATATACGGTACCTTGGGGTACATTTAATCAAGAAGCTAGTAAAGTTTCAGGTTCTGGCAACCAAACATTCAAAGCTACGAAAAAACAACAAATTGACAAAGCTATTTATTTATACGGCACGGTCAACGGTAAATCTGGTTGGGTAAGTAAATATTATTTAACTGCCCCAACTCAATCTAAAGCTGCAACGAACACTAAAGTAACAACAGCAAATAGAGCTGCTTCAACTCAATCAACACCTAAAGCAACTCAAAGTGCAACGACGCAAACTATAAATAAAATAGCGCAAGTTAAAGCTAATAATTCAGGCATCAGAACATCTGTTTATGATAAAAAAGCTAAGAGCGGTGCTAAATATGCTAATCGTACCTTTATCGTTAGCAAACAACGTACTGAAGGAAATAACACTTATGTTTTACTTCAAGATGGCACACAAAATACACCATTAGGTTGGGTAAACATTAAAGATGTCACAAGCCAAAACATTGGTAAACAAACGAAATCTTCTGGTCAATATAAAGTTAATTCATCTAATGACGGATTATACTCTATTGCCTGGGGTACGAAGAATCAACAACTTCTTCCATCAAACATGATTTCTAACAAATCATTTAAAGCTTCTAAATCAGTATATGTTGGAAAAGAATTATTCTTATACGGAACTGTTAATAGCAGAACTGGTTGGGTTGCAGCAAAAGACTTAACTCAAAACGGTAATGATACTCAAGCAACTCCATATCATTACACATTTGTTGTTAATAATAATAAGGGGTACTACTATAATGACTTTGCGAATAATGCACATTATTCACTCAATTCTTATTACAATCAACCATTCATTGTATCGAAACAAATGCAAGTCAATGGCGTAACTTGGTATTATGGTCAATTAACAAATGGTAAATATGTATGGATTAAACCAACGGACTTATCTAAAGAGTCAATTAAATACGTTAGAACTGGTATGACTTTAACAAAAGCAGCAAATATTCAAAATAATTCTTACTATAACCCTCAAGTTCAAAGAACAGCAGGAAAATGGGAAGATGCGAATTATGATGAAATTAAAAATGCTATGGATCCTGTTAGATTAGCTAAAGACGATGAGTATAAATATCAATTCTTACTTTTAGATCAACCACAATACTTACCAGTTTCAGCACTTAATAAATTGTTAGAAGGTAAAGGTGTGCTGGAAGGACAAGGCGCATCATTTAGCCAAGCAGCTAAAAAGTATGGTATTAATGAAATTTATTTAATATCTCACGCTTTAATAGAAACTGGCAATGGTACTTCTGATTTAGCTAAAGGTGGAGACATTGTTAATGGTAAATTCACAAATAAATCAGCTAAAAAATATCACAACGTATTTGGTATAGGCGCATATGATAATAATCCTTTAGTAGAGGGTATTAAATATGCAAAAGAAGCTGGTTGGGATTCAGTATCGAAAGCTATTATTGGCGGAGCGAAATTTATCGGTCAATCTTATGTCAAAGCAGGACAAAATACGCTTTATAAAATGCGTTGGAACCCTGCACATCCAGGTACACATCAATATGCTACAGATATTAACTGGGCTAATTTAAACGCTCAAGTTATTAAAGGATTTTACGATAAAATGGGTGAAGTTGGTAAATACTTTGAAATCCCACAATATAATAAATAAACAGTAATTAATACTAAGGCATCTCTTAAGTAAAATAACTAAGAGATGCCCTTTTTTCGTTTTATATCTAAAATCTAACATACGTCTCACTTTGAATATAAAAAATAAGCAACTTATATCAGTAATAAAATATTACTTATAAGTTACTTACCTTTTTAGTCAAATATTTGTTTAAATGTATATTGCACTTTAAAGCAAAAATTAAAATATTTACTAAACTAAATATAAATATGTCTACTGTTCAATTTATCTAATAATTGATTAAGACTTTCTATTTCTTTAGGTGTTAAACATTGGCATCTTGCTTCGATTAATTCACATCTCGCTGTATTAATTTGTTGAATAAGTGCACGAGCCTCATCAGTTAATATTAACTCCTTGCAACGTAAGTCCTCATGAGATTGTTGACTCGTAATATAACCTTTAAGTACAAGCTTTTTAATCCATCGTGAGACAATCGATTGTTCTCTACTAATCTTCATAGTTAAATCATACTGTGATAAGCGATCATAATTATATAAAATACGTAATAATTCTAACTGTTCAGAGGTTATATCTGTGCGTTGTCCAAAACGTCTGTTTACTAAATTTAAATCATTATTTGTGAGTGTTATAAGTTTTTCAAGTTGTTTATACATGTTGTTCTACTCCACTATTTAATGTTTTTAATATTATATTCTTTATTTATAAAATATACAATACTATTATACACTTTGCACAAATTCGTTGCATATCTACCTAAAAGTATACTAAATTATAATAAGTCTATTTAGAGAAAAAGGAGACGCTTTATGACAGCTATCAAAGATAGGGATTATTTTTTCGATAATGCCCGAGCATTTTTAATATTTCTAGTTGTCTTTGGACATCTTTTACAACCTTATACTTCCGAAGATAAATTTTTATCAGCATTATACCTTTTAATTTATAGTTTTCATATGCCTACGTTCTTATTTATTTCGGGATATTTTGCGAAGAATCTTGATAAACCACATTATTTAGAGAAAATCGCTAAAAAATTACTTGTACCTTATATCATTTTTTTCGCATTCTTTTCTATATATTATTACTTAACTGGCAAAGAAGACGCTATACAGTTAGATCCATTTAATCCAGTCTTTGCCCTATGGTTCTTACTCACGCTATTCTTCTTCCATGTTGTATTAGTGATTGTACGAAGATACAATCCATATATTGTTTTATCTGTGTCTATATTAGTTTCTGTGCTTGCGGGTTTTTCAGGTAATATAGATAGTTATATGAGTATTTCAAGAACAATCGTCTTCTTTCCTATCTTTTATATAGGCCATTTAGTCACTAAAGAACAAACAATGAAATTAAGAAATAAAAAATGGGTACCTATATCAATCATCATTCTTATAGGCTTCTTTATAGGATATGTTCTACACCCTATTAATGGTGATTGGTTACTAGGCAGTTCACCCTATATATCACTCGAAAATCATGGTGGCGATATGTATAGTCCATTTAAACGTTTAATACACTATATAATTATTCTAGTCACTATGGGGGCATTCTTAAATCTGACATCGCAAAAGAAGCGCTTCTACACGTATATAGGACGAAGAACGATGTTTGTATATTTATTACATGGCATTGTTATTGGTGTATTAAGAGGCTTTGCTATATATCCGTTTAAAGATACGATTTCAATATTCACTTATTTATTCTTAATCATTACTACACTAATCATCGTACTCGTATTATCATCAAGATTTGTGTGTAAATGGACCAATCCTGTTATCAACTTACGGAAACCAGCTGATTTCAGAGACTAACAATCTAATTATTAATCATAGATGTATTTTTATACCGAAATGTAGTACTCAAAATATGTTATGATAGTAATAATTTGAAAGAATTATGAGACTATTTTAACAATTCAAATACTACATTTTGGTATTTTTTTAGAGGTGTTTTTCGAAAATGAAGTTATCATTAAATACAAATTCAAAATTTTTAAGAGCGCCAAGTATACGTCAATTTTCAAACAGAATGAAACACATTGATGATTGTGTGAACTTAACTATCGGACAACCAGATTTTCCAATGCCTGATGTTGTTAAAGAAGCTTATATCAGTGCAATTAAAGAAGATAAGACAAGTTATTCCCACAATAAAGGCCTCCCAGAAACACGACAAGCAATTAGTAATTATTTCAAAAAGAAATACGGTTTCGAATATAGTGAAGAAGAAATTATTATTACGAATGGAGCTAGTGAAGCGCTTGATACATCATTAAGAAGTATGATTGAACCTGGTGATGAAATATTAATTCCTGGTCCAGTGTATGCAGGTTATATACCATTGATTGAAACACTCGGTGGTACACCTATTTATATGGATACTACACAATCCGAATTCAAAGTGACACCCGAACTCATTAATAGCCATATTACAGAAAAAACGAAAGCTATTTTACTCAACTACCCTACTAACCCTACTGGCGTTATACTTGAACGTTCTGAGGTCAAAGCCATAGTAAATACACTTGTTGATAAACATCTTTTTATCATTAGCGATGAAATCTACGCTGAAAATACTTTTAAAGGCACCCATACATCCTTTGCGGAATTCACAGAGATTCGTGATCAATTGTTACTTATTGGTGGTTTAAGTAAATCTCATTCAGCTACAGGTATTCGTATTGGTTTCCTCATTGGCCCAGAATATTTAATTGAAAAGTTAACATTTATGCATGCGTATAATTGTATTTGTGCAAATGTACCTGCTCAAATTGCTTGTATTGCAGCTTTAAACGAGGGATTAGAAGCACCACAATATATGAACGATGCTTACATTAAACGTCGCGATTATTTAAAAAATAAACTTGAATCACTTGGTTTTGAATTAACTGCTCAACCGGAAGGCGCATTTTATATTTTCCCAAGTATTAAAAAATTCACTGAAAATGACTTCGATTTCTGTGTAGATGTATTAGAACAAGCACATGTCGCAATGGTTCCTGGATCATCATTTACAGATATGGGTAAAGGATATATTAGAATTTCATATGCTTATGAGATGGATATGCTTAAAGAAGGAATGCGTCGCTTAGAAAATTATTTAAATCAAAATTATCCTGATAAGATGAAATAATTACTTGTAAGGTAATTCATTTTTAAATAAAATACTTACAAATACAAAAATCCACTTGATTGATATTCTACAATCAAGTGGATTTATTTATATTCTCACTAAACGCTTATGGGAATTTAGGGAATTGGTCAAAGTCAGGATCACGTTTTTCTTTGAAAGCGTCGCGTCCTTCTTTCGCTTCATCAGTTGTGTAGTAAAGTAGTGTTGCGTCTCCAGCCATTTGTTGTAAACCAGCTAAACCGTCTGTATCGGCATTCATAGCTGCTTTTAAGAAACGTAAAGCAGTTGGTGAATGTTTCATCATGTCTTTACACCATTGAACTGTTTCGTCTTCAACTTTATCTAAAGGTACTACTGTATTAACTAAGCCCATATCTAAAGCTTCTTGAGCATTGTATTGACGGCATAAGTACCAAATTTCTCTCGCTTTTTTATGACCAACGATACGCGCTAAGTAACCAGAACCATAACCAGCATCGAATGAACCTACTTTAGGTCCAGTTTGACCAAAGATTGCATTGTCTGCAGCGATAGTTAAGTCACAAACTACATTTAATACGTTACCGCCACCAATAGCATAGCCTCTAACCATTGCGATAACCGGTTTTGGAATAACGCGAATTAAACGTTGTAAATCTAATACATTTAAACGAGGAATCTCATCTTCACCTACATAACCACCGTGACCACGTTTCTTTTGATCTCCGCCTGAACAGAATGCTTTGTCTCCTTCACCAGTTAAGATAATAACTGATACATTTTGATCATCACGTGCACGTGAGAATGCATCAATCATTTCAGCGACTGTTTTAGGTGTAAACGCATTACGTACTTCAGGACGATTAATCGTTACCTTTGCAATCCCTTCGAAAAATTCATATTTAATTTCATCATATTCTCTAAGTGTTTCCCACTGTCTAGTCATTTTGCTCCTCCTTTAAAAAACCTAATATTATTGTATCAAATTCCGCACTATCTTCCACATGAATTGTATGCCCAACATCTGAAACTTGCACAGTATGACTATTAGGTATTTCCTCTTTTAATTTCTGTCCTATTTGAACAAACTTTTCGTCTTTTTCACCAGTTAAAATTAACGTACGAACACTTAGCGACGACACGTGTGGCCAAAGATTCGGCATATTGCCCGTACCATAATCACGAAGCGCTTTAGCCAACCTCACAGGGTTCTGGCTCATTCGATTCGCCCTAATAGCCTTTCGCACCTCAGCATCCAATTCATACTGCGACCGGAAAAGCGGCAACTTCTCCCAATCATTCACAAAGATTTCCAATCCAGCAATTTCAAGCACCTTCGCACGAGCAGCATCCACTTGAACACGTTCCACTTTATCCGCTTCCGATTGAATCCCCGCTGAAGTACTTTCTAAGAGCAGCCCACGTAGCGCTACACTGCCATTCAAAGCATAGTATAGCGCTACGCGGCCGCCCATAGAATAACCAAGTAGGTACACGTCATACATGTCATATTGAGACAATACCTCATCAAGTGCATGAGCAATATACGGGAAATCCCAAGTATCATTCATGTCTGAAGTATCCTTACCATGTCCGGGTAAATCAATAGTTAATACGTTCACATGTTGGCTAAGTTGTTCAATATGACTGTCATACGTCGTTGAATCACTAATAAACCCATGCAACATCACAAGTAATTGTTTGCTATCATTTTGAGATTTAAAAAAATTATAATTTAACATTAACGATATCACTCAATTTCTTATATAAAATTTGATGTTGTTGTAAATTATCTTCTCGACTTGTTAATACTTCATATATATGAGAACCCATCGCTGATAATTCCATGTATTTAAAATCTGTTAAGTTTTCAAAGCGATCAAAAGTAAAATCATATAATAGCGCAGTATGCTCGAAGTCTAAACCTGTAGGTGTGCCGAATAATTTCTCGAAATATTCATTCGCTGAATCTTTTTGTGGTAAATAAGAGAAGATACCACCACCATCGTTATTAACAAGCACAATATTAATATGAATATCATTTAATTTCGCCATTAATAAACCATTCATATCATGATAAAAAGATAAATCTCCAATCAAGAGCGTCACATTCTTATGAACTGCCATACCTATCGCGGTTGAGACAACGCCATCAATACCATTTGCGCCGCGATTTGCATAAACTTCCGCTTCAGTTTCAAACATTAAATTATCAACATCTCGAATCGGCATACTATTTCCAACGAAAAACGCATCTTCTTTTGATAATTTATGAATCAGTTCACCCACATAAGCAGCTTCATCAGTTGCATGATTCAAGTAATCTTTAATTTCAATGCGAGATTGTTGTTCTAATGATTGCCACAATTCTAACCAATCTTTACGTTGAACACTCTCTTCCTCAATTAATGATCTAAAGAAATCGTTCGCTGAAATTTCATAAGATATATGTGGTGGTGTTGGAAATACATCAATTTTATCATTATTTTGTACTAATATTTGATAAGCTGATGTTCGTTTAAGCCATTGATTTAACTTTTTAGAAATCACAGGTTTACCAACACGAATAACAAAGTCTACATCTAAATCCAAACCTGCACGATAGAGTAAATCATATGTGGTAATCACATTAGGATGGTTATATTTACGTAATTGGCTCAATGGATCAGCCAATATAGGCAAGTCATAAATTGTAGAGTATTTCAGAATTTGATCGACCTCTTGATGTTGCATATCTCCAACAATAATAAGTCCCTTTTTCTTCTGTAATGTCGCACTAATATCATGTACAGCAATACTCTTTTGATAGTGTGGTAATGTTTTATTCTCGGATGTGAGTAAATCAACACGATTCATATCAGGAGTCAGAGGCTCCCTAAATGGCATGTTGAAATGTATTGGACCACGATGCGGTCCATATAGATATTGGCTTGCAATCTGCATCTGATAATGTATCGTGTCTAGCAATTGCGTACTACCATCTGCGATAGGTAAATCAAATTGGAAATTAACATAGTTACTAAACATGTTCACTTGATTAATCGCTTGAGGTGCACCCACACTACGCAATTCATGAGGTCTATCGCTTGTTAATACGATTAAAGGCAATCTACTAATCTGGCTTTCAGCGATGGCTGGTGTATAGTTCGCAGCTGCTGTTCCTGACGTACATAATATCGCGACTGGTTTTTTACTTCCTTTAATAAGTCCTAATGCGAAAAATGCTGCGCTTCGTTCATCAGGATGTATCCAGGTTTTAATTTTCGGATGTGCCTCAAATGCAAGAGCTAACGGCGTTGAACGTGAACCCGGGCTAATCACCACTTCACGTACGCCATATGCATATAATTCCGACGCAAATGTGAAAACTTGTTGCGTCAATGCATCGCTATGATTTGTCATAATTATCTACTCCTAATGCATTCATCATTGGTGAAAATTTAACTGCCGTTTCAGCGACTTCGCTATCAGGATCAGAATTCTTAACAATTCCGCAACCTGCAAATAATGTAGCTTGGTCTCCTTTAATTAACATCGAACGAATCGCGACTATAAATTCGCAATCATCATAAACGTCAATGTAGCCTACCGGAGAACCATACAGTCCTCGCGTTCCAAATTCTTTATTCTCAATAAATTCTAATGCCTCGTCCTTTGGATAACCACCTAAAGCTGGTGTAGGATGTAAGCAATCAATTAATCCAATGTATGATTTATCGTTTAAATGACCCTTGATCTCTGTGTATAAATGATATAAATGATCATTTTTTAAAATATTAGGTGTTTCATTGTACTCTACATCTTGTACGAACGGCTTAATATCATTCAAGATACTTTCCACTACAAATTGATGTTCACCTAAGTTTTTCTTATCTTTTAAGAAAGCTTTAATATTCGCTTCATCTTCTACTTCGTTGTGCGAACGTTTAATCGTTCCCGCGACAGCCTTTGTCGAAAGCACGCCATCTTGAACTTTAATCAATTGTTCAGGCGTTTGTGAAAAGAATATAGATTGATTTGATTCTAATAAGAACATATAGCTATTCTTCTCATTTTTTAAAGCTTGATTTAGAACGTAAGGAATATTAATATCTTTATCAAATTTTATTAAACGTCTACGTGCGAGTACGATTTTTTTCGTTTCATCAATTGTGTCAATCGCTTCTTCAACGAGTTCTCGCCAGTCATCTTTGTAGATGTCTTCTACACGTGTGACATCTCCCAGGCTATCTTCTGTTTCGTTAACTTCAGTATTTTCAAAATATGAAACTACTTCTTTGAAAGTTTCAATATTAAAATCTTGACGTTCAGTAGTATAAGTGATGAATGTGCGGTCCCCTTCAATAGATATCAATACTTTAGGTAATACAAAGTGATTTAATCCATACTCTCGCCACTCATCGTCTGATTTATGACTTGAAAATTGAAATCCACCACATAATCTTAAGTGATGTTGACTTGTATTAGGATGTATCAATTCAATCTCATTTTTTAATTTTTCCCATTCCCTAAAGATAGACTGCTTATTTTCAAAGTTATTTTTAAACCTTTGAACTTCATGATATCCAAAATATGAAGAATGATTGTCATTCAAGCGCATATAAAAGCGGTCGCCAGCATCTTGTTCTGTTAAATGAAATAAAGTACTTGGATCAATTGTTCTATTTAATTCAGTTTCAACAGATACCCAGTCCTTGGTACTCGCATACAACTTATCGACAATGTCTTCTTCTTTTACATTCACAGCCATTCTTTTCACTTCTTTCTCCTTCGAATTTTACTCATTAGTATATTGTATCATTTTTGTATTAATGTGTTATCATTCTTGCTTAAACTAAACATGCAATTTTTCACGTCAATTGACCTTTATCTACGATTCTTTTAAAATATTTATGTTAAAACTATATAAATAAGAGGTTATGCATATTATGGCAGATCAATATCAACAATATTCAACTGTTAAGAAATACTGGCAATTGATGAGACCTCATACTTTAACCGCTGCAGTTATCCCGGTCTTAGTCGGAACAGCTACAGCAAAGATTTACCTACTTGGTAGTGAAGACCATTTGAAATTCAGCTTATTCCTAGCTATGCTTCTTGCATGTTTATTAATACAAGCTGCAACAAACATGTTTAATGAATATTATGATTTCAAAAAAGGTCTTGATGATCATAACTCTGTAGGTATTGGTGGCGCTATCGTACGCAATGGTATGAGTCCAAAACTTGTCATGAACATAGCGATTGCATTTTATATTATTGCAGCATTATTAGGTATCTTTTTAGCTATACAAAGTTCATTCTGGATTATTCCAGTCGGTATCGTTTGTATGGCAATTGGTTATCTTTATACTGGTGGACCTATTCCTATTTCATGGACACCATTTGGCGAACTATTTTCCGGTTTATTTATGGGAATGATTATTATAGTGTTATCATTCTTTATTCAAACTGGAAATGTTCAAGGTTATGCCTTTTGGATTAGTATTCCAATCGTTATTACAATTGGACTTATTAATATGGCAAACAATATCCGTGATCGTGTTAAAGATAAAGAAAGCGGCAGAAAAACTTTACCTATTTTATTAGGTAAACGTGCCTCTGTGATTTTCATGGCAGCCATGTATATAGTTGCTTATGTGTTCGTAATTTTCACAGCACTATTCAAAGCTCCAGGATCACTATTTTACTTATTAGTGTTATTATCTTTCCCTATGCCAATTAAAGCTGTAAGACGTTTCAATAAGAACGATACGCCAGCTACTATGATGCCAGCTATGGCAGCTACAGGTAAGACCAACACAATATTTGGTCTTTTATATGCATTAGGAATATATATTAGTGCACTTTTAGGCGCAATTTAATTTAATACTTTTGAAAATGAACTCGGCAATGAAATGATATTTCAATGTCGAGTTTTTTAATTTAATGTCATGTGATGATACTGATGTCCATACAAATCAATATCTCCATTTTCTTTAAAACCTAATTTACTATAAAGTTTAAAAGCACCCTCATTGTCATAATCACAATTCAAACTCCATTTCGCATGTTTATCAGTATCAATTAAATGTTTTAACAATTGCGTAGCGATACCTTGACCTCTGTATTCAGGAAAAGTAGCTACCGCTTCAATATAAATTTCATCATTATAAGCTTCTTGTTGCGGTAATGGTGTGCCTAGTTCACGAATATCCTCTTCAAGCGGTAAATTCAACCATTGTCGCTCTAAATCTAGCTCTTTTTCACCTGGATAAGCAATGATACAACCAGCCACGACACCTTCTTTTTCATATACCCAAATATGCTCATAATACGTACGGTATTTAACATTCACAATGCTTAGTTCTATCGCCTCAATGACACGTTCTTTGGTAAACGTTTGTGTAAGTTCTAGCTCCATATCTTGCCATATGATGTAACACAATTTAGCAATTTGCCTATTATCACTTGGACGCGCTCTTCTAATCATCATTCATTCCCCTTTTTAAATAGGTTGCAATGCTATTATATATAATCTCTGTGATTTAATAAAATTATTACTAACTTGGGACTAAATTGAAGAGTGAATTAAACTATGGATTTTTTAAAAAATTCTTAAAATTACTTTTAATAAACTACAATCAGGGGTAAGTATGAATAATAAATCAATTATATAAGGGAGAATAATTATGGATATTATAAGAAGAGTGTTTAGAATTTTAATCACAGGCTATATTGTCAAAGCCATAAGAAACCTCATATCTGGGAAATCTGGAAAATCAGACAACAGCAATAACAATGAGAACAAAGAAAAGTAAAACCTTATAAGTTTAATTAATGGGAATATGTTTTAGGTGTAAAAACACTATATTTATTTTAAGTCGAACTAATCACATGCGGTTAGTTCGACTTTTTATTAAATAAAAATATGTATTAATAATTAAAAGATATTCATTGAAGTAATGTAATAAAAATGTCGAAATCTTTATTTAAAATTTTATGGAATATTCGATTGAAAACCCTTACAATATATAATGTAAAATTCAGATAAAATATTAGTGTAAGAGGACCAATTCAATCTAATCAAGTCATGCTAGTTGTTATAGCAATTTATTAATATTAAAGAGTTGCATTTATTAGTAATTATGATTAATAATCGGAATTTTCTAAATAATGATTTTATTTCCCCTTATCTACCGAGATTTCTTAAATTACTAAAATCAAATGAGGTGAAAAAATGCTAAAAGAAAAAGATAGAGAGAGTAAGTACTACAATGACATATTAAATATTTCAAAGTTTATTAAAGGAGTGAGTAGTTATAAGTGTTTAATATTCAAATTTTGCCTTCTTTAAATAAAATAACAAAAGAAAAAATACTAGAAATCAATGATTGCATTGTCATTAATTCAAAAACCACCAATCCAGATTTGCTTATCATTTGGGAATCAAGTAATGAATATGATCAAATGATAGAAAATAAAGTTAGTTCATTACCTATCATCGTAATAACTAAAAATAATAATAGAGACAGAAAGTATTATTTTTATGAAAAAGGTGTAGCTTTGTATGTCATCATCAATGACGAAGATGATTGTTCGATAGAGTGTCTCATTATTAACGAAATAAAAAAGCATTTACATTACCTTAGACCTAAATTGCTCATCGATTTTGAGAAACAATTATTTATTTTTAATGATAAAAAATATGCACTATCTCACATTGAACTGCAAATTTTAAATTACCTATATCAACATATGAATCAATACGTCTCTAGCAAAGATTTAAAAATTCAAGTTTGGGATACCCTAGAATATGTAGACTCTAATACAATAAATGTTTACATTCACAGATTAAGATATCATCTTCAAACTTGCAATAATTTGGAAATTGTCAACAAAAGGTCTACAGGCTACAAATTAGTAATAAAAGATAGGTAATTGTACTTGCCATCAGTACATAATCAAAAATAATCCTCAAAGTAATTGAAGTCTTAATACTTTGAGGATTTAATATTTAAAATTAAACGTCTAGAGTACTTGTTCCGATGAATGAAGTTCATAATCTTAGATATTGAGTTAAAAAGTTTTATTTTCAAAAAAATAAAAAACATTGTTATTTAATAAACTATTATATTGCGATTGAAGCCCTAATCTTTCACGAGCCATCAATATATTAACGCGTCCTCATAACTAGCTAATTAAAAACATGTTTTTCCAACCTTTTTCTAAATAGTCAGTGTGCCTACTTTGATAATCTAATAATGATAAAAGAACACCTATCTGTCCTTCTAATAAACCAACCTTATTTTTAAATAGTTTCTGTTTATTATCTAACTCGATATCATGAAACATAAACTGATTTCCATAAGAATAAAGTGACAATATCTTTTCTTGGATTAATTCAAGATAACTATTAACTTCTTCTATATTAAAATATCTATTTACATTATTTAAAATAGTTAAATGAGATGAAAGAACATGACAAAACGTTGGACTCACTAAATTATCATTATTTAATCTAACAATTTTAATTATTAGATTTTTAGCTTTTTCTATGAGCGTATCATTATTTAAAGCTAAACCTAATAGCCAAATTGTATTCATTATTCCAGTATCTCCATAACACCAGCCATTTCTTACGGAGTACGTTGGATAATACTTTTCTGCTATATCATAGCGATCAAGCCATCCCAACTTATTTTGGAATTCTGTCCTAAATAAATATTCCGTAATATCAGACAGTAACCTCGTATGATTATCTATTTCTACTCCTTTTAATTTGCTAAGAGCTAAGAGCGAGAATGGACCTAATATTCCATGAGCTAAACCTAAATTAATATTTCCTAAAGAAAACCTTTCTTTATCTATATCTAAAAACTGGTTTTCTCTTGAAACAATCCAGTGGCTTTTTGAATAATGTATATCTCTAAAATGATTCATTATTTTTATTAAACTAGATATAACCTTTGGATTAGCCTCTACTCTATTTAGCAAATACCTACCCATACCGGCTAAGCCTCTTACCACATCATATTCTTTTGGATTTGCGTCCATATCTAAACATTTCATTTTTCTATTGATAAACTCGATTAAATAATCATCTAGTGTCTGTAAAATGCTTTGATAGTGCATAGTATTATCTGAAATCACGTCAATTGAGAATGCTACACCTGATATACCGCTAAACAATGAATAACCTTCTATTCCTCTTTCTAATTCTTTACCTAATCTCGACACATATTTATGTATTAATTCATCAAGGTTAACGTTGTATAAATTTTGAAATTCATTTAAGAACAATATCACTCCAGGGTAACCATGAGACAATGTATAAGAACTCCAACACTCACTCTTATTCTCAAATTGAGATGTAGCACTTCCAAAGTGAGATAAGAATTTTACTTCTCTTTTCATTATTTCTTCGATGTTATTCATTTACTGTCTCACCACGCCAGTATTTCTTAGTCTTCTCTATTTCGTTAAAAATAGAAAGTACAAATTTCTCTTTATCTCTATTAACTCCAAATATTCTATTACATCTCATATGAATTATACTGCCAATTATATGTGTTCTAGGTGTAGATAAATTTTTACTTAAAGCAACTTTCAATTTTTCTATTTCTTTATAGTTGTTATATAAAATTTGATGAAGTTTGGGTAGCTTTTCATGTAAATAGTGATAATTATCCTTAGGGTTCGTAAGTTTAACCATCTCATTTTTATATTCTCTTATCTCATTATTACGATATAGATTTTCAACATTGTTATATCTAATTTCATTTATTTCTTCTTGGCTTATTTATAATTCATTCACTAAGAAAATAAGACTTATAGCTACAATAAATTCTTTAGGGTAATTAAATGTTTGATCAATTATTTGAATTGCCAACCAACTATCATACATAAAATAATCCTCAATAACTTCAATTGTTTCAATGCCACCATACCTGTTGAATTCTGGTTGGTAATCAACAATTGCAGAATTAGATAATTCAGATTCATTAAGCCACTTTTGTTTCCGTTGCAACATAACATAATACAAATGCATTGAGTTATTTTGTTTACTTAATAATCGGAGTTTAATGAAATGTTCATTTTCTTTATATTTAATGAAAAAGAAACTTTCTACATGATTATTATCTAAAAGTTCTCTTAAACACGGTAAGATATGTTGAATTATAAAATCATTTTGGTAGTTTTCATCAATGTATAAATGTATTGAAAACCATTTCCTCTTAGTCTCCAATCGCTTATAAATATTTTTAGGAATAGATATTCTTTTTTCATTGGGTTTAACTTTTCTATATATTGGTGTCACAATTTCTATAACTCTATCATTGTTAGACTTTGATATAAAATCCTCTAACAGACTTAGCCTACCTTGCTTTTCAATTTCCTTTTTCAATATAGAAATATGTGCATAATTAGACAAATCAATAGTTAACCTATTATCTCCATAAGCCATCGTGACATCATTGGGAATATTATAATATTGTTGAATCTTTCGAAATTGTTCAATCCAATTTTCTTTTTCACTACTGGTGAACATATCTTTATTTAATTTCCATGTTGCTGGTTTTAAAATTACATTTTTATATCTAATTCTAGGACAATAATTAAACCCCTCAATTCCATTGTCCTTGATAGGTTGAATAAATCTTGTATTACCTATAGACACTTCTCTCAAAAACCTATATAAATTAGAACATAAAACATAGTTCAACATAGAATGTGTTATAAATATAACCCTTGAATTTAAAGTTTTAGAAAATAAATATAATTGATCAAAAGTACTTCCAACGAATAAATCATCTAACACAAATGAATTATACGGCATATCTAAATCTAATTCTTTGAATTGAGTAGTACCAGAATGATTGATATTTAAATTTCTAGCATATTTAGGTATCTCATTTATATGGATAACCTCAGTATCATTTTTATTACTATATTGAAGGTATTGTTCATATATTTCGTTATCTAATTGACTACGTAAATCTCTATCAATTTCTTGTGAAAATCGTCCCATCGTTGCTCCGGCATTGAAAGAAGATACGATAGGACTAATTACTAAAAATTCATCATATCCATTTATCATATTTCCATAATAAAATTCACTATATATTTCTGTAGTTAAAGGTGCTCTTTCCACAGGAACAGTGTTTTTCTTTTCTAAATCTAAGAGTTCTTTCTCAGTGATTTCTATCTCTTCATTATGAGATAGTGCATAATAATATTTATCTTTCAAAAATGGAATATCATTTTTTATTGGCTTATCTTCATTTGTGGAATAACCCATACCATTGATATCAGAAAGTAATTCCTTTAAATTTACAATTTGTTCTAAACCGTATTTTTCCAAAAAATTATAATGGAAATCATTATTAGTGCTAATTTCCAAGTCATTAGGAGAAAGTAACCAAAGTAGATATGCCGCTTCACTTATATTTTCAGCAATTTCGTTACTTAAATAATTATTTTTAGTTTGAATTTTAGTATCAATTTGAATATATTCTTTAGCTTTAAATAAACCGCTCATCAACTCTCTAATTCTTAAAAAGGTCGTCTTCCCCTCTCCAATTTCCATAATTTGGTACTTCATAATTTCAAAATGTATCAACTGAAGTGATCTTATAAAATCATTATTAACGTCTCTATAAAGGCATAATAGATAATCTAACAGGTTTTCTTTTTTTAAGGCAGTCCTCAAGCTAGTAAAGATTATTTCTTTGTCTAATAAACTTTGTATAAAACGTTTTATTTCATTCTCATCCTCAATTAAAAACTTCTCTGAAATTAATTTTATTAGGTCTTTAAATGTTAAATCTTCATGCAAACTTTGTTTAATGAACTTAAGTAAATCATTATTTTTGATAGAGACGCGTTCTTTATTATTTTCTTGAATTAAACATGTTTGATTATCTAAATAAATGCGCTGCTCAGTAATGTAATTTCTTTCATTCCAAATGACTAAACTATCTTGATAATAATCATAATTTCTTTCTAAAAAATGAATTAATTTACATAACCATGAACCATCGATTTTAACGCTTTTATAATAGTAATTAATATCTTCTTGTATTTGAATATTAGGTTTCTCATCAAATTGCCCTAAAGATATACCACTTAACAATCCATATGGCGTTCCTCTCGTACTCATTCTAATAAGATACTTTAAAAAGCTCTCTTTAGCATTACGCGCTTTTTTAGTCTCACTATCATATGAAATTTTAGTTAAGCTTTTGTATAAATGATATGTAGTAGTCATAATGGTTTCTTCAATAATTTTGTTTTTGAAAAAAGAGGAGTAATCTATTTCATCATTTTTTAAATAATTTTTATAAATAGATACAGGAAGTAAAGGGGCTCTAATAATGTAATAATTCGATGTATTAAAAATACTTTTCATCTATTCACCTCTAAAAATAAAGCAGAGCCCTTTATAAGGAACTCTGCTCAAACATTGCACTTAAATCAACACTTTTTACTAGAGAATTACAAGTTTTTAGCGCAACCTGGTGTACACCAAATTAAACTTGTATTTGGCGGATCTGATTCTGAATTACTGATTTCTCTCGCATTTACTTTAACGTCAAGATCAAAAAGTTCTTTCTTTTCTTTAACAGCTTTCATTGAACCACTCCTTAAAATTTTTAAAAGAATATTTAAATTCTTTTCAGTTACATATTAATACGAGTTTAAAAATATTTCTATATTTTATCATTATTATTACATATGTGTAATAATATAATAATTTGATTTAGGATTAACTTTATTAAATAACAAGAATACAATGCTATCTTACATACTCTCTAAAAAAATTACATATTAAAAAAGCCATGACTATAAAGTCATGGCTCCAACTAAAAATTAAGATATTCAATTCAAGTATTTATATTAAAATAAAATCTTAATTAAGAAAGTTTCATACTCATTAACCCTATAATAGTCACTAACATAATAGCGGCACCTAACAAATCAAGTTTAAATGTTCATATTCAATGACAACTCATAATAAATTTATCTTACAAATTATCATCATCTTTATCTTTTTATAAACCACAATAAAGGTTAGGTGGCTTTATAGTACGTGAAGCTGAAAAATTTCTTGACAAGACTAACTTATTTGAATTGCTTTATATACTATATGCCTATTTACCATTAGCAACTCAATCCCTCAATACTAAAGATTAATAACCATAACTCGTTTTAGTCCTTTAATTTTAACTGTTGTTTGAACACTTTAAATTTTTTATTTCACTATTAAACAAAAGTTTCACAATGTTTTAATTTCATATTCTAGAATTTTCTTATCGAACTTTTGTTTAATATTATATATAATATGCTCATAGGCTTTAAGTAGGTTCTTAAATAAGAATTATCATTAGTAATCGACTAAAAAAGTCTTAAAGTAAAATTATTACTACACATTTAACTGACTATATATTTTTTACAAAGCGATGAGAAATTCATAAATATCTTAGAATTAAAAATCTAAATATAGCTAAAAATAAAGAGAACGCTAATTTACTAATAAATAACCATTAGTATGAGTGTGTTCTCTTTTTTATATAAAAATTATGCATAATTTGAACTTTTAATAGGAGTTGATGTTTAAAAACAAATAATAAATATACAATTTCTAAAACTAAAAAAGGTATGAGAACTATGCATGAATACAAGGAGCTGATTGATAATATTAAATATATAGAGATGTTTACCAAATTAGAATATTTAATCTTAGAAAATGATTTATATACTGATGAAAGCTTATCATTGACTGCTTACATTAGAGAAACATCTGATTCTTATTATTCAAAACAATAAAGTATTTTTTTAATCTCTTTAAATCAAATAGAGTATGTAGTTATATCCAACAACTGCACTATCCTACTTAAACTGAGTATGTTTTCCAAACTTCCCACTACTTTGATTTAAATCTTTATTTGTATACTATTAAATATTCTAATTTACCTTTTCTCAATATATTACAATTTAAAAAACTAACAATTTATCAAATTGATACATAGGAGGATATTTTTATGCAACAAGAATCAACACCGTGGTACAAGCAAGAATGGTTTATAGTTTTAACTTTAATATTCATTTTTCCACTAGGTTTATTTTTAATGTGGCGATATAGTAAATGGCCATCTGTTGCAAAGACAATTGTAACAGTGGCAATAGTGGTTATAGCGTTATCTAGTACAACTTATGTTGGTAGCATCAAAACCGATAATCATGAAACACAATCTACCGAAACTACTGATAATGAAACTAAAGATAACGCTAATGAAACAAAAAATATAAATTCTGATGATAATAGTAAAGATGAAGAAACAAATGATAATTCTAAACAGGATAATAATACTACAATTAAAGAAGATGATGACAAAAATATTGAAGGTACACGTTTAGAAAAAGCAGCACTTGAAAAAGCAAAATCATACTCTAAAGATATGCATATGTCTAAACTAGGAATATATGACATTTTAACTTCGGAATATGGGGAAAAGTTTAATAAAGAAGATGCACAATTTGCTATTGATCATCTAAAAGCTAATTATGAGAAAAATGCTTTAGAAAAAGCGAAATCGTATGCTAAAGATATGAACATGTCTAATGATGCAATTTACGATATATTAATATCTGAATATGGCGAAAAATTCACTGAATCAGAGGCAAAATATGCTGTAGACCATCTAGATAATTAGTTCTTGAGGACGAATTACTGTCTCTATAACACTTAAAATGAGAGTAATTATAAGAATGAGCATAGGAAATTAATAGTAAACTTCGCCTATTTTAATTTTAAAATAGAATATGTCAAACGCTTTTTAAATTTAAAGTAGCAAAAAATCTATAAAATGAGTTTTATTCTTCTTAATCTAAGTAAAATAAATTAAGTGAGAATAACCAATAGTTAATGAAACATTAATAAAAAACGTTAACTTATCTGCTGATATTTTGGTATAATAAATCCATATTATTTTTTTATAAAGTTTACCACTATATTTCTAATATATATAAATTAAAGCAAGCAATACTCTTAGTTTCGTTGTTTTATAGAAATATCTAAAATAAAATTTATAAAGAAGGAATATTTTGAATGTGATGCTGTTACCAATTAATTATTCATTGAAATATGGTTACACCTTTCATTCAAATAGATACATCTCAATAATGACAATATCATCTTTTAATAGGTAATAAACAAATTAGATTTTAACCTCAAATCTCAACATGAAGTTGATGTAATGTGATTATTGATGATTTCAGTGTGCATGACTTTAAAACTTATTAAAAGGGAGTAAAAAGATGGAAGAAAACTACAATAAGTATCAACAAGAAAGACATCAGGAACAATTTCAAGAATATCAGAAAATGAATGGACAAAAAAAGAATTCTAAGAAAGGTTGGCTATGGGGTTGCGGTGGATGTTTAGTTTTAGTTATTTTAATCATTATAGGCATTTCAGCTTGTACAGCCAGTATAACTACCACTAACTCAAACAATAGTCCAAATGATACTAATGCTACTTCTCAGGAAAAAGCCGCTTTGAATAAAGCAAAAATATATTCAGATACAATGCACATGTCAAAACAAGGAATATATGATCAATTAACATCTGATGCAGGTGAGAAATTTAAAGAAAAAGATGCCAATTATGCAATAGAACATTTAAAAGCGAACTACAAAGAAAACGCTAAGAAGAAGGCAAAGGATTACGTTGAACAACAAAATATGTCAAAAGATGCGGTATTTAACCAACTAACTTCATCTTACGGTGAGAAATTTACTAAAGAAGAAGCGCAATATGCTGTAGATCATCTAGAAAAATAATTCCATTTTAGGGTAGCACGTCTACCCTTATTTTTTTATCATTTTTATAGAAAAGAATTTATAGAGAAGAACATAACAAGTAGCATAAAAGCTTGATACAAAATAGATTATGAAAAAAGAGGTTAAAACATATACTCAATTTTTAACACAGATAATTTATTTAGCCAAAACTATACGGCAATATTTGACCAGGTTACTTTCAAAATTTTACATTTCAATTTGTATGTAAAAAACACGATTATGACAGTATTTAAATAACATGACATATTTATCACCATTTATAGGAAGTACTAAAAAAGTGAAAAACTTACAAAGCTAGATAATATGAAAAAAATTTAAACCGTCAAAGAGACCGACAATTTAACAAAAACTCAAGTAATATTGACCACGAATTGACCAAAATGTTTAAAACAGACTTTTACAGATTTTTACCAAAATAAAAAAGAACGTTGATTTAACAACGTTCTAACAAAATTTAGTAAAATAAAAGTCTATTAATTTTTACTATTGTACGGAAACGGAGGGATTCGAACCCTCGCGCCGCTCTCGCGACCTACACCCTTAGCAGGGGCGCCTCTTCAGCCAACTTGAGTACGTTTCCATATGGCTCCGCAGGTAGGATTCGAACCTACGACCGATCGGTTAACAGCCGATAGCTCTACCACTGAGCTACTGCGGATTAATGTAATTTATCTCTATCAAGCACAAATATTATTATATCAATCCTGTTCAGTTTTTCAAGAGAAATCTTAAAAAAATATACGGAACATTTACACTAATTTAATATTAACGTTCCGCATATTTTAAAATTAAACAAACAATTTTATGCTAAATATGAGTAGCTAAAGTATTAAAAAAGTGTCTACTTATCATCTAAAAGTGAATACCTTGAAAGAGCTTCAAATATATTTAACGATGATTGGTTATAATCAATGAGTTGTTCTGGGTTATTTGATTTCATACGTGCATGTTTATCTACCATATAATAATAAATAATCGCGTTCGTATATTGATGCCATAAGCTATGATAAGAAACGTTTAATATAAATGATTCACTATTAGCAAATATCACTTTACTTTTACGATTTTTTAGTTCTTTGATGCTATCAATATAATGCATGTTTATCCAGATGTTTTCATCTTGACGATCAGAATGTGTTGGGAAAAAATAAGTTGGAAATAATGGAGTAAGTAAAATAGGTGGTTTACTAGAGATACCTGTAATTCTATTAGTTTCAGATTTTTTACTTAGATAGCTATTACCATAAAATTTGCAGGACCTTTCAATAATTCTTTGTACTTTAAATGGACTTTCCTTTCGTGATTTATCAAATCTTATAATTTCTGCCCCTGAAGTTTGTTGATATTCATCATACCTTGGTCGAATTAACATATCACCTTTTCTAATAACATAGATTGATTCACTAAAATTAGTCATTCGATTACCTCACTTCACAAAAAATTAATTATTGTTACTATTTTCTTTTAATAATAATAACTTAATATTATTTTATACGAGCTTCAAATTAAGTCAAGTTATACTTTTATTTTCTTTTTACACATATTTCTTTTAAAATGTCAGAATATTCATTGATTTCAAAAATTAAAAACTGTATACTACTCATATATCAATAAAAAAGAAAGGTAGTGATTTTCATGAATCATAATACAAATGTAAAATACACTACACTTGAAGACTTTGTAACAACGGTAAATGATTTAGGTGTAGAACTTGTAATTGATGAAGCATTACGAGAAGCTAGGAAGAAAAAACTCGAGACTCTTATCGATGAAGCACTAGTAAATAAGAATGAGAAAGATTTCAGACAGTATACGGATGAATATAAAAAATTGGAGGCTTTTCTCAGTGAATAAATTAGATTCGAGTCACTCATTATAAAAGGTCTATTCCCTACTTAATTTAAGTGTTGAGAATAGACCTTTTTTATAATATTTAAGACATTAATCTTATAATTTCATATTTATCAATATCACCAAAATAATGATAAAGATCATAATTGGATAATGCTTCCTCGATATGCTCGAAATCATGTAAACAACCTTCCAATGCATATTCAAGTTCAGTTACATCACCTTCACCAAAGAAGTCTCCAAATATTTTCGCATGTTCAATACGTCCCTTTTTAACATCAAATTTAATTTGAATAAATCCCTTTTCAAATTTTTCTTCACGCTCAAAATTATATTTAGGATTTTTACCATAATTCCATTCCCAAGTGCGGTATTTTTCGTCGCTTAACTGTTTGATTTTAGTCCAATCGTCATCAGTTAATACATATTCTTCTACTTCATTTTCCCCAAAAATAGTCTTTAGAATAATTTGTTTAAACTCATTAATATCTAGTGGTTCTTCTAAAAATTCATCAATGTTAGCCACTCTTTTTCTAACAGATTTAACACCTTTAGATTTAATTTTAGCAGGATTTACTTTTAAAGCATTTTGAACTTCATCAAGTTCGCAATTTAACATTAGCGTGCCATGACTAAACATTCTATTTTTAACTTTTACCATCGCATTCCCTGAAATTTTAGCTTCACCAACTTGAATATCATTACGACCCGTCATTTCAGCATTAACACCTAAAGATTGTAAAGCTTGTACAATTGGCATTGTAAATTTTTTAAAATTGTGAAAGCTATTTCCATCGTCATCAGTGATAAAGCTGAAGTTCAGATTACCTGTATCGTGATAAACGGCACCACCGCCGGATATACGACGTACAACATCAATATTATTTTTATCAATATATTCTTTATTAACTTCCTCAATTGTATTCTGATTCTTACCTACTATGATTGAAGGTCTATTAATGTAGAATAAAAAGTAACTTTCTTCAGCTGGAAGATGCTTAAGAACATATTCCTCCATAGCTAGATTGAGCGTTGGATCAGTAATATTATTATTACTAATAAACTTCATAACATTCCTCTCCTTAAAGTGTCTTTCTATATGCCCTTACCCTAGTTATGAATGATTTATATTAAAAATTCCAATTATTTACTCATTTATGTCTTACTTTTCATATTTATATATAACAATCTTAGTTTTTTAAGGATATTAGTTTATTTGTTATGTAAATTTTAGTACAATATTATCTAGCTATGATTTAAGGGAGGAGTCATTATGACTGTTGCAGAAGTAGGTAATATTGTAGAATTTTATGACGGTTTAAGAGGCCGTGTAGAGAAAATTAATGACAATTCTGTTATTGTAGACTTAACAATTATGGAAAACTTTAATGAATTAGATTTACCTGAGAAAACTGTCATTAATCATAAGCGATATAAAATCGTTGAACAAGAAGGTTAATTATAATGAAAAATGTTTCTAAAGCTTTAATTTGGTTTATTATAAGCTTCATCGTCTTTCACGCAATTTTATTTGTGATGTGGGGTGAACACCAAGAGTACTGGTACTTATATACTGGCATTATGCTAATAGCAGGAATAAGTTATGTTTTTTATCAAAGAGACATTGTATCAAAACGATTATTAACTTCAATTGGAATTGGTATAATTACAAGTATTGTACTTATAATCGTACAACTCATTTTTTCACTTATTTCATCAGAATTATCGTACGCATCATTAATCAAAGAATTATCAAGAACAGGCGTTTATTTCAAATGGCAAATGCTCGTTACATTACTATTTGTAATTCCATGCCATGAGTTATATATGCGAACTGTTTTACAAAAGGAATTAATTCGTTTCAATTTACCTAAATGGGTAAGCATATTAATTGTCGCAATCTGTTCAAGTTCATTATTTATCTATCTTGATAATTGGTGGATTGTATTCTTTATCTTTGTAACTCAAATCATTTTATCATTAAGTTATGAATATACTAGACGAATAGCAACAACTTCTATAGCTCAAATTGTTGCTATCATATTATTATTAATATTTCATGGATAAAAAGCATTTCTTAACCCTACTCTTGCGGGTTAAGAAATGCTTTTTTATTGAAGTAATTTCATTGCTTATACCGTTGTTATATATATAGAGGAAAATTAAAGATTAACCTTAAAATTATTCGTTACTTTAATATTGTAATCTGCTTTTTTTAAATTATTTCTAATCAGTCCCCCCATTGTTTCATCATGGGTTTCATGAACAATCGCATCTTTCAAGTAATCTTTGTAATTTCTATAACAGTAATCTGTCATTGTAATTCTATACATTTGTTCTTCATCTATATTTTCTATTTTAACTCGTTGGTATGGTTCTTGATTCATGTCGACTGTATAATTAATTCCTTGCCAGAATGTAAATAACGTTTCATCAACAATTGTTAAACTTAATTTTCCTTGTTCAAATTCTATGTGGGAGTAGCTATACTCTAAAATGTCTTTGATATTTTTTCCTCTAACTGTCAGATCAACAGGTTTGTCTGGATGAGGATATGCCTCATATAAATCCCTATTACGAACTACGCCACTTAGTCCTTCCTCACCATTTATAGGTAGATGTACACATGAGATTTCATGATTATAAGCAGTTTTTATGCCATCATGAAGCAATTGTGCAAATGGATGTGGCTGACAAATAATGTCTTCAATACTATCAATTGCCAAGTTAAATTTGTTATTAGATATAATTTCATCTGCCCAATACTCAACAGCTTTACGATCATAATGTGTCTCATTTAATAAAGCTTCATCTTCATTATAGTCATTTAAATCTATCACTTTAGATTCAATATTATCTATTTCATATGAACTAGTCCGCTTTTTAAAATGAATTGATAAATGTACTAACTCTTCAGCATTTTGACCTGCTTGTACATAAACTGTTTCATGATCTTTACCAACAATGGTTTGATGTTGATGAGCTGTAATAATTAAATCAATAACACCTAATTCTTCCATAATTTTTTCAGCTTCATTAGCATTTCTTTCGTTTCTTTTATTCTGATTACTAATTTTATTAAGACCACCGTGATAAATGACTATAAGAAAATCTGGTTCCTCAACCTCATGAATATATCTAATCCAACGCTTAGCTGATAGAAGCGTCTTTTCAATACTAACATCGTCTTCCATTTCAGCATATTCATTTTTCATTAAACCATCAGCTGTTAATCCTACAATGGCTATCTTTAAATCATCATAATTTTTTATTGTATACGGTGTTGAAAAATATGGTTCTCGAGTCACAGTGTATTCTATATTTGCAGATAACCAAGGAAAACGGGCTAACGCAACTGAACGTGTCAAGAATGATAAACCAAATTTAAATTCATTAGGACTTATACCACTAGCATCGTATTGCATAGCGTTCATTAATTTAATCATAGGATGACGCTTATAAGGAGCTACTACAGCATAATAAAATGCTGCCAATGAGCCAGCTAAACTGCCTCCACTATCTAGTAAAATAACATGTTTATTTTGATTACGTGCATCTTTTACATACGTACCAGCTCTGTATATATTTGATCCATAGTCCCCATTTAAGAAGTGACTATGCATATCAGATGTTGCAATCACATCCACTGTAATATTTTCATTTTTTTCCATCTAGCCACTCCTCTCATTAAAGTTAGTTTAACATGTAAATATCTTGTAGTGTAATTAATATAAAAGTATTTCAAATAATGCCTTCGGGAAACAAAATAGAATGTATAATTAAATACTTATCAAAACATAAAAACACTTCTGATAAATAATATTCATTTACCAGAAGTATTGATATAACAATTATCCAATTTGTATCCGTTCTTTAGGATAGCTAAATTTATCAGGTTCTTTACGTCCAGCTAAAATAATGATAAACGATATTAAGCCGACACGTCCGATGAACATCAGAATCATAAGTACAATTTTAGTTAAATTACTGATATCGTCTGTAGCACCTAAACTCAAGCCACAAGTACCGAAAGCTGACATCACTTCGAAAAATATTTGAATAAACGTCAGTTTACCTTGTTCAGTAGCAGCAATAATAATCATACTTACAAACGTTAAAATTGAAGCCATTGTAAATACTGCAAACGAACGCTGAATATCCATAATATGAATTTCTCTATTAAAGGCTTTGATACCTGTTTTGTCAGCAGTATTATTAAAATTGATAATAAAAAGAATAAGGATAGCAAATGTCGTAGTACGGATACCTCCACCAACTGAACTTGGAGAAGACCCAATGAACATTAATATACTCATTATAATATTTGTGGCATCACTGAAATGTGACACATCAATTGTCTGTAAGCCAGCACTACGTGTAGTCGCAGACTGAAATAATGAATCAAATAGAGCCTGATGCCAACTCAAACCCTTGAAGGCATGATTATGTTCCAATAACAATATAGATAACACACCAAATACGAATAGAAATAGATATGTAGAAGTTGTTATTTTAGTAAATAATGAAAATCTAAAATTAGTCACTCTATTCTTTATGTATGCTTTAAGTTCAAGAAGCACCGGAAATCCTATAGAGCCTAAAACAATTAAAAACATAACTATTGTTTGCACAAAATAATCTTTTGCATATGGCACGAGAGATTCCCCCGTTATATCTAAACCACCATTAGTTGTGGCTGAAACCGATACAAATACACCTTGCATAAAAGCATGTTTTAAATCAGGATTATCTCGATAAAAGTAAAAAGCTAATAATAATGCGCCTACCAGTTCAATTACAAATATTGTTCTCACAATTTCTAAAATTAATTTTACTGTACCACTCATCGTGTCTTTATTGTTATCTAACATGATAAGTTGACGTTCTCTTATACCAATGTGCTTACCTAACACTACCCAGAGTAATGTACCAATAGCCATGACACCTATTCCACCGATATTTAATATAATCAAAATTATTATTTGTCCAAAGGTAGAATAAGTATCAACTATATTTACTGGTGTTAACCCGGTAACACTAATTCCAGAAACCGCGACAAATAGTGTATCTATAGGATTTACATCCACTCCTTGTTTGTGCACATAAGGTAAATTTAATAATAGAAATGCAACCACAATGGCAAAGAGATAATAAAGAACAATCCCTTGTTGAGGACTTGATTTCTTAAGTAATTGACTTAATATAGACATAAATTTCACCTCAACGTTTATTTCAATTTAATTTTAATATTTTTTTCAGTACCATTTCTATAAATTTTAGCTGTTAAAGTTTTCAAATCATCTCTATGGCTAAAAATAATTTGTCTATAGCGTAAATTATCTTCAACAGTTTTACCATCTAATTCTACTATGACATCATCTTTTTTCAACCCTGATTTTTCACCTAGGCTATTTTCTTTAACATCATTGATGAGTACACCATTATTTATACTTGGTGGAAGCTTAGTTTCCTCACGCTCTTCACTTGAAATATCTGCTACATTTTTAATGTTTATACCAGTATTAGGGTATTGGACTTTACCTTTATCTTCTAATTGTTGTGCTATTTTACGTACATCATTAATCGGAATTGCAAAAGCCATACCTTCTACATTTTCCATATCTATCTTCAACGAAACTATACCTATAAGTCTACCATCTTTATCAATGACTGCTCCTCCAGAGTTTCCTGGATTAACAGGGGCATCAATTTGAAATGCTTTCATCAATACATCATAGCTATCATCTTTAACTATATCTACAGGTACATGACGTTCTAAACCTGAAATAATTCCTTTAGAGACGCTACCTTTAAAATCTACTCCTAAAGGATTACCAACTACCAATATTGACTGTCCCAATACTAAGTTATTTGAATCACCTAAAGTTATTGGTTTCATACTATCATCTGTTAACTTAGCTTTAACAACAGCAATATCAGACCATTTATCTTTGCCTATCACCTTTCCTTCAACAGACTTATTGTTATTGTATGTAACTTTTTGTTTATCTTTGTCTCCTACTACGTGAGCATTCGTTAATATATAAATAGAGTCGCCTACTTTTTTGTAGACGACACCTGAACCAATTTCATTATCTGATCCTGATTTACTTTTAGGAATAGTAGTATTATTAGATACATTGTTTTGAACAGTTACTACTGATTTGACAGAGTTATTAGCATTTTTCATTGTAGTTGTATAATTCTTGTCATTTCCGTTAAAAGCACTATCATTAGTATGATCATTTTTATTAACTGTTGTAAATATAGCATTTAATATAAGTAACAATAAGATAATACCTATGATAATTAAAAATTTTGGCCAGTGTTCTTTTAAAAAAGAAGTTATTATATTCTTGATGTGTTCAAAATTATCATTTTCATTACTCGTTTTTGCAGTATCTTTCGTAGCATGTTTATCATAATCTTTGTCACCATAGTTATCACTTTCATCTGAATGATTATTTATAGATGAATATGGCTTTTCTTTATTTTGTTCAGAATCTCTTCGAAGCTCATCATTATCTATTCTTTTATCTGTTTTGCCTTTAGAGGTCTCTGTCTGATTATTTTTCTTATAATTACTATCTTTAGTGCTGATCTCATTTTTATCAGATGTTTTATTAAGATTAGATTGTTCTTGTTGAATAGTGTCATCATTCTTTTTAGCTCTCTCTAAGTCATTAGGTTGGTTAGTGATAGAATATGGTACTCGTTGTTCTTTATGAACATTAATTACTTGTTCATCTTCAACTTCATTTTGTTTTTCAGTATCTGAAGTTAAATGTGATTGAATGTTGTTACCTATTTCATCAGAAGTAGACGATTTTGAGCTTGTGGAAGAATGTTTAATTGTATCATTCTTATTTGTATTAACATTTCTACCTTTTTGTCTTTGATTTGCCAACTCGTGTTGTTGTTGAATTTCTTCTTGGGTTAATTTCTCAATTCTTGCTTTACGTAAATTATCTTTAACACGCTCTTCGTTAACTTTTGATTGTTGTTGTTCTTTAACAACTTGCTGTTTTTGAGCTTCACGTTCACGTTTAATACGCTCTTCTCTTTCTTCATTATGGAAAAATTCACGTCGCTTTCGACGATACTGACTACGGGGTATGACTTGTTTTTTATCATTATCCAATTGATGACCCACTCCTATATTCACTTATATTAATTATATATGTAAAATTATTAAATTTAGTTATTTCTAAGATTTTTAATACACTATTATCGAGTTTGTTTATAGTTTAAATTTTAATATTTTAACTATAAAACTGCAATGTTCAATATAATAAAGTTAAAAATAAACTCCACTCAAAAACTTTAATGAGTGGAGCGAAATTTAAAATAATAAACTAATTATTCTTCTTTTTGTTTTTAATGACAGAAGTAAACCATCCTATAATTACTAGTAAAATAAGCACTGCCCAGAAAATGGATTGCCATAAAGCACCATGAGGGAATTCTTCTGGTAATACGCCAATATCAGGATGCGCAAGAACCATTACAACTAATTTAATACCAACCCAGCCAACAATGGCAAAGGCTGCTCCCTCTAAACCTGGATATTTATTTAATAATTCAACGAACCAATTTGCAGCAAATCTCATTAGGATGACGCCAATCATGCCACCTAGGAACATGACTATAAATTGACCTAAATCCATCCCACCGAAGTGAATACCCATCTTAGGTAATGTCACTGCTATAGCTAAGGCAGCTAACATTGAATCAATAGCAAATGCAATATCTGCAAATTCTACTTTGAAAACTGTACCCCAAAAAGCTTTAGGCCCAACTTTCTTCTCATTTCCAGAATCATCATAGTGATGGTCATCACCTGAGTCTTTATGATGCTCTTCATCTGATTTATGAAAGAAATCCCATAAATTCTTAATAGACATATAGATTAAATAGATTGCACCTGCAGCTTGAATCCACCAGAAATTAGCGATGATACTAATTAAGAATAAGGCAATAAATCTAAATATAAATGCTCCTAATAAACCATAAAACAATGCCTTCTTACGTTGTTCTGGTGGTAAATGTTTTACCATTACAGCCATAACTATTGCGTTATCAGCTGCCAATAAACCTTCTAAGAATACAAGCACTAAAAGCACCCATAAATAAGGTAAAATCAAACTTGGATCCATAGTGGACAACTCCTTTATTTAAGAAATACAAATAAAGAGACCTATGCTAAATCATAGCAAAGGTCTCACTAAGCAATTGTATTGCCCACTTTACCGGAAGACTTACCTTCGTAATGACGATAAAGTGTTAAATAGTAGTTACTAATAATTAAAGTTCTACTATCCTCAAGTTACTCCCCTCTGACAAAGTTGTCATAGGTATTCATTTGTTAATAATAGTATACATAGATTGTACAAGTTACACAATCTAAATCGTACTTACTTCGTTTAATATGTTCTTAAAGAATACCCTTTGTCAATAAAGTTAAACTCAAAACTTATAATAAACTGTATAACTTAATATCAGGGAATTTCTCTTCAAACCAACGTGTCGCAAATTCATTTTCAAATAAGAAGACGAAGTTATCATAACGGTCTTTCACTAAAATAGAACGTGATGTGTTCATATTATTTTTAATATCTTCTTCATTTTCTATCCAACGTGCAATTTTTCTGCCTACTGGTTCCATCACTACATCAACATTGTATTCATTCTTCATACGGTGCTCAAACACTTCAAATTGTAATTGACCTACAGCACCTAGAATGATTTGATTCGTGTGTAGTGTTTTATAGTATTGGATTGCACCTTCTTGTACAAGTTGCTCAATACCTTTGTGGAAATGCTTTTGTTTCATTACGTTTTTAGCTGAAACTTTCATAAAGATTTCAGGTGTAAATTGAGGTAAATCTTGGAAACTATATTTTTGCTTAGCACCGACAAGCGTATCGCCGATTTGATAATTACCAGTATCATATAGACCGATTATATCTCCAGCTACTGCGTGGTTAACAGTTTCTTTATCATCTGCCATAAATGAAGTAGATCGTGTTATCTTTTGTTTCTTATTTGTTCTTTGTAATGTAACATCCATACCACGTTCAAATGCACCGCTTACAACACGCATAAAGGCAATGCGGTCTCTATGTTTAGGATCCATATTTGCCTGTATTTTGAAAATAAATCCTGAAAAGTCTGTATCAAATGGACTTACTTCAACATCTTCATTTGTTTGACGAGCGTTAGGCATAGGTGCGTGGTCAACATAAGCATTTAAGAAGTTTTGTACACCAAAGTTAGCTAAAGCTGAACCAAAGAAAACTGGTGTGAGCTCACCGTTTAGTAACGCATCATTATCAAATTCTTCGCCCGCTTCTTCCACAAGCATCATTTCTTCAATAGCTTGTTCAAAAGCACTATCATTTTTAATATCATGATCTTCTTCTAATTCATAATCATCATTTAAATGTATTAAATTTTCTTCATCTCTAAATGGTTCGATAGTTTTAGTCGCTCTATCTATAATACCGAAGAAGTTTTGACCCATACCAACAGGCCAGTTCATTGGATACGTTTCAATATTTAATGTTTCTTCAATTTCATCTAATAATTCAAATGGTTCTTTACCAACTCGGTCAAGTTTATTGATGAACGTAAAAATAGGAATACCTCTCATTTTACATACTTTGAAAAGTTTTAGAGTTTGAGGCTCAATACCTTTTGCACAGTCAATTACCATGACAGCACTATCAACAGCCATTAGAGTACGGTAAGTATCTTCAGAGAAGTCTTCGTGTCCTGGTGTATCTAAAATGTTAATTTTATAATCATCATAATCAAATTGCATAACTGAACTAGTCACGGAAATACCACGTTCTTGTTCAACCTTCATCCAGTCACTTGTAGCAAATTTCCCTGTCTTTTTACCTTTAACAGTACCAGCTTCTCTAATCGCTCCACTGAAGTATAATAATTTTTCAGTTAAGGTAGTTTTACCAGCATCTGGGTGTGAGATGATGGCAAAAGTTTTTCTTGACTCTACTTCTTCCTTTAAATTCATTCATCATTCTCCTTTTAGTTTGTTGCTATCCAATCACTAATGTCACGTGCGAGTGCATCGGCTTCATTTTCCGTATATAGATTAAATAATTGCATTAATAATTCTTCATGTAATTCATCTTTAGTTAAGTCGAGAGGTAATTCTGTTGACCAGAATATATCGGGAATCGCAATTATCATTACGCCTCTCTCTATATATTGACAGAAATAAATATTTATCGTTAGTTCATTATACTGAAGTTGCTTAATCTTCAACAGGGCCACCGCCGAATTTCTTATAAGCAGCATCTAATCCAATTAAATCATCCCTATGAGGGACTTTCACATGTCCTGGCATTATTTGATAAGGTTCTCTACCTTTAGACGCCAATACTACTGTATCTCCGGGTTCAGCAACCTCTATTGCATGTCTAATACCTTCAGCACGATCATCAAATTCAACATAATTATCATGTGTTGCACCTTTAGCTAATTCAGCTGTTAGCATTTTAGGATCGTCATTTGCAGGGTTATCAGGAGTGAAGATAACATAATCTGCACGGCAAGCTACGCTACCCATCTCAGGCGTTTTAGTCATATCTCTTTCTCCAGCCATACCAACTAAGAAAATCAATTTCTGTTTAACAAACGGTTTTACAGCGTCAATTAATTTATTCATACCATCAGCAGTATGCGCATAATCAATAATTAAATCAATTGGTAATGATGGGTCCAGCACTTCTAATCGTCCTTCTACGGGTTCTAGAGAAGTTACCGCATTAATAATTTCTTCCATAGAAGCACCTTTACTCCAAACTGCAATGATAGCAGCCATAATGTTAGAGATATTAAATCGCCCTACATATGGTGATTTAACCCGATAATCTCCAAATGGTGTGCTTAAATCGAATTCTACACCCTGCAACGATTCATTAATATTTTTAGCCATAAATTGAGCTTCATTATCAATGCCATATGTAAACACTTCATAAGGTGTCACGCTTGCTAGGTAATGAGAAAATTCATCATCATTATTAAGAACAACGTATTTTTCTTTCGCTAAATCTTCACCAAGTTGGCTAAATAAAAGTGATTTTGCATGGCCGTATGCTTCCATAGTACCGTGAAAATCTAAGTGATCTTGTGTTAGATTTGAGAAGATTGCTACATCAAATTCTACACCTCGTAATCGGCCAAGCGATAAACCATGACTTGAGACTTCCATTGTCATTGCTTCCGCGTTAGCATCAACTGCTTCTTTAATTTTTTTAGTTAGTGAAACAGTTTCTGGCGTAGTGTTAGCTCCTTTAGTCTTCGTTTCATTAATTTGGAAACCATTGGTACCTAAATAAGCGCTATTTTTATTTAATTTTCTATAAATGAGATGAATCATTGTTGCAATTGATGTTTTACCGTTAGTACCTGTTACACCATAAGTCGTCAACTGATGACTTGGAAAATCAAATAACGTATGTGCTAGTAAACTAGCTACTCTCAATGTATCTGGAACAATAACTTGAGTCACTTCTCCTTCAAGTTCGAGTTCCCTATTTACAACTACAATACTACAACCTTGCTCAATTACATTTTGACAAAAATTATGACTATCTACCGTATATCCTTTTGATGCTACGAAAATACTTCCTTCTCTAGCTGTACGTGAATCAGTAGTAATATCGTCTACATTTTTATCTAGTGTTCCAATTACATTTTTTACTCTTATTTTCTCGAACAACGCACTCGCATTCAAAATGTATCGCTCCTTTATTTACAATAATTCTATTATACACATTTTACTTGTGTTGATAAATTTATTCTTATTTATTAAGGGTAGTTAATAAAATTATGTACTTCTGTATTAAATAGGAAGTAAAAATCCAATGAAAAATATACTTCAATGTAAAATTTAGGCAATTTTTATTAAGCTTAAGTAAAAATATCTTAAAAATATTTCTATAGCCCCAATCATCCCAATACATTTCCCTTAATTAATGCTAGTATGAAAGTAGATTAAGAAAATATAAAGTTTTTAATAAGTTTATTTTGAGTTAGCACGAAGTTTTGATTGAGTAATTAAAAATTTATTTTGAAGATGAGTATGGTATAATGCATAAATAAAAATTTAAAATTACTTAGTTTACAAAGTTAACATACAGCCAAAAAATGTGTTGCACACTGTATTTATTGTGCTACGAAACGGCACCTTGTTGTCACTTAATTTCTTTTATAATGTATGAAAATACGTTACACTTATTATAAATTTTAAAAATTAATGGAGGGTGGCTATAAATGGTTACTCAAAATAAAAAGATATTGATTATTACTGGATCATTTGGTAACGGTCATATGCAAGTCACACAAAGTATTGTCAACCAATTGAACGAAATGAATTTAGATCATTTATCAGTAATACAACATGATTTATTTATGGAAGCTCACCCAATTATGACTTCTATATGTAAAAAATGGTATATCAATAGCTTTAAATATTTTAGAAATATGTATAAACGTTTTTATTATAGCCGCCCTAACGAGCTTGATAAATGTTTTTATAAATATTACGGATTAAATAAATTAATCAATTTACTCATCAAAGAGAAACCAGATTTAATTCTTTTAACATTCCCTACACCTGTAATGTCAGTCTTAACTGAGCAGTTTAATATTAATATTCCAATTGCGACTGTTATGACAGATTATCGCATGCATAAAAATTGGATTACTCCAGATTCTCAAAGATATTACGTTGCTACAGAAGATACCAAAGATGATTTCGTTGAAGCAGGCGTTCCTGCCTCTCATATAAAGGTAACAGGGATTCCTATTGCTGATAAGTTTGAAGACTCCATTGATAAAGAGGCTTGGTTATCTAAACATCATTTAGACCCAAACAAACCAACGATTCTAATGTCAGCAGGTGCATTTGGAGTTTCTAAAGGTTTCGATTATATGATTAATGAAATTTTAGAAAAAAGCCCTCATTCACAAGTCGTTATGATATGCGGACGTAGTAAAGAACTCAAACGTTCTTTAAAAGCTAAATTTAAACATAATCCAAACGTTTTAATTCTAGGTTATACAAACTATATGAATGAGTGGATGGCTTCAAGTCAATTAATGATTACTAAACCAGGTGGAATAACAATCTCTGAGGGACTTACTCGTTGCATCCCAATGATCTTCTTAAATCCTGCACCTGGTCAAGAACTTGAAAATGCTCATTATTTCGAAGATAAAGGATTTGGCAAAATTGCTGACACGCCAAATGAAGCCATTGATATCGTATCACATTTAACAAATCATGAAGATAGACTAGAAGCTATGACAAATCAAATGCGAATATCCAAAGTAAGTTATTCAACTCAGAAGTTATGTAGAGATTTATTAGATTTAATTGGTCATTCATCTCAACCAGAAGAAATCTACGGAAAGGTTCCTTTATATGCAAGATTCTTCGTTAAATAATTACTCCAATAACAAAAATTTTGTTATTATGTTAGTTATTTTGTTCTTAATGGAATTTGCACGAGGCATGTACATACTTAGCTATATCAACTTCTTGCCTACAGTGACGTCTATTGCAATCGCAATTACTTCATTCGCATTTTCTATACATTTTATAGCTGATGCGGCGACAAACTTTGTTATCGGATTTTTATTAAAGAAATTTGGTGCTAAAATTGTCTTAACTGCAGGCTTTTTACTCGCGTTTGTTAGTTTGTTTCTAGTCATCTGGTTCCCGGCATCACCATTCGTAATCATCTTTAGTTCGATTATGCTAGGAATAGCCGTTAGTCCTATTTGGGTTATCATGTTATCAAGTGTTGAAGAGAATAATCGTGGTAAACAAATGGGTTATGTATACTTCTCATGGTTACTCGGTTTATTAGTCGGTATGGTCGTTATGAATTTATTAATCAAAGTGCATCCGACCCACTTTGCTTTCATGATGTCTCTTGTAGTTCTTATCGCATGGGTATTATATTACTTTGTTAATATACAATTGACGAACTATAATACGAAGCCTGTTTCTGAACAGCTTAAACAAATCGTGGATGTAACTAAACGACATCTCGTACTGTTTCCTGGGATATTACTACAAGGTGCTGCAATTTCAGCGTTAGTGCCTATACTACCTAAATACGCTACAAAAGTAATCAAAGTTTCTACCGTTGAATACACCATTGCAATTATTATTGGTGGTATCGGTTGTGCATTTTCAATGTTATTTTTATCAAAAATTATTGATAATAACAGTCGTGGATTTATGTACACCATCATCTTCGGTGGCTTCATACTATATACGTTATTAATTTTTGCTTTATCATTGGTAACAAATATTTACTTAGTTTGGGTAATCGGTCTATTTATTGGATTAATGTATGGAATTCTTTTACCTGCGTGGAATACTTTTATGGCGGGTCATATTAATCCTGAAGAACAAGAGGAAACTTGGGGCGTATTTAATAGCGTTCAAGGTTTTGGATCTATGATTGGACCATTAGTTGGTGGATTAATCACTCAATTTACAAACAATTTAAATAATACATTTTACTTCTCAGCTATGATTTTCTTATCTTTAGCTGTATTTTATGGATATTACTTCATAAGCGGTAAACAAAAAAAGAAATAGATTATTCGAAGCCTATTGATGAATTTCATTGATAGGCTTTTATTCGACCTAATGAGAAGCTAGATTTTCATATGTGATACATATAATATTCCGCTACAAAAAAAGGATGAATCGACACCCCTGTACAATTCATCCAATCATTTATATTAATTAACCTAACTCAAATGTTTCCACTACTGTCCATTTATCGTCTGCTTCATTATATTGTAGTAAAGAAAGTTCATTAATTGTCTCTTTATGGTCTACCCCTGCTAATTTTACTTGACCATAAATATCTTCAAATTCTTGACTTGAAAGCCCTTGTGCAATTGTAAAATGCGGAACAAATGGATGTTCAGCCTTACCATAAAATTCATCAGTATTGAATTTATCAAAAAGTTTTTCTAAAGAATCAGTTTTAGCTACTTTAAAGTAAATAACATTAGTTGTTGGAGCAAAACTTGAAGCTTTTGTTGCATGAACATCCACCGGTTGAATGTCATTAATACGTTTTTTCACTTCTTCTTTAATAGAATCTAATTCATTATCATCAATTTCAAATTGAGATTTGATAGTAATATGAGGCATAATTTGTGCATAATGCGTATCATAACGTTTACGATAAGCATTTACCTCTTCTTGGAATGACTTAGACGGAACTAATGCTAATCCTAGAATCATTTAAATTCCTCCTTTGTTTAACATATTTCCATTATATCAAAATTTTTTGAAAACCGTTACTTTTAAAGTGAAAACAATTACATATCTGAAATTTCTACATTTAGTAAAATTTATATTTATAATCCCTTTATGATTAGAATACTAAAATAGGAAGAACACTTAATCTGGTATGACATCACTTAAAAAATATTCAAGAATTTCACCTAATAATGGCTTCCATGATTTCCAACTATGCCCGCCCTCAAACTCAGTGTAATAATAATCAATATCATAATCTCTAATAAGTCCAGCTAATTCTCGATTAGGCGTAAGGAAATTAGCACGTTTACCATTTGTAGGTAATGTGAAATCTTCCTCTTCTAAACCAATTGCATGCCATAGTGTAAGTTGATTTCTATTATCACAATTAACTACTTTCTGTTTTACATTATCATCATACATTGGACTTAGCATTGCTGCCTGACTAAATATAGTTGGATAAGTGAGCGCAGTCATTAAAGCGATACTACCAGCCAAACTATCTCCAATTAATAATCTAGCATTACCTACTTTATAAGTTGGAAAAGTAGAATCAATGAACGGTAATATTTCCTTACCTATTGCTTGAACTGTCAAATGCGAGCGACTACCTGATGGATGAAACTCTTCTCGTCGTTTATCAACATCTTCATAATGAAAACCAACGATAATTGCTCTTTGAATAGAATTATCCTTTCTCAATTGTTCATACGTACGTTGAATTCTACCGAATCTTAAGAAATCTAAACCATCAAAGCATAAAATCACTTGATACTTAAACAACTCAGTATATTCTTCAGGTAAATAAATGGAGAGTGTCACATCCCTATCTAGAATGTCACTGTGTATTATTTTTTTATTTATCTTTCCAGCGTTAAACTCTGTCATATGCGTATGCCCCCTCATAGTAGTATTATCATTGTATCAAGACTTACACTACATTTAAATTCTCTATAGTAATTTTATGCATATACGTTAGTAGCATATTATTAATTTTAAAGATATAATAATCTTTCTTTATAAATTAAGTAAAAGCTTATTTATGCCGTCTTTGAGTATGATTTATAAAGTATTTTCTCTTTTTTAAGATATAGTTTTAAGATATACTTATTAAGAATAAATAAAAGTATTACTATAGGAGGAAAGAGGTTTATGTTAAATAAAGTTTGGTTTAGAACCGGCATATTTATTATAATGCTGTTCATACTCATCAAACTATTTATGGAAGTACATGAAGTATTTACACCAATCGCGACGATTATCGGCTCTGTATTCCTTCCATTCCTTATTAGTGGTTTTCTATTTTACATATGTTTACCTTTCCAAAATATTTTGGAAAGATGGGGATTTCCACGTTGGGCAAGTATTTTAACAATATTTATCGGGTTAATTGCAATTATTGCTATTGTAGTGTCATTCATCGCACCGATAATTATTTCAAACATCAATAATTTAATTAAGCAGACACCTGCTTTACAAAAAGAAGCTGAACATATTATTAATTTCTCTTTAAAACAAATGGATAAATTACCTGATGACGTGACGCATCGTATTAATAAGGCAGTTAAATCTGTAGGTGATGGTGCAACATCCGTTTTATCTAACTCAGTCACTTACATCACATCATTTATTTCAACAGTTTTCTTATTAATTATGGTACCTTTCTTCTTAATTTATATGTTGAAGGATCATGAGAAATTTATTCCAGCTATAGGGAAATTTTTCAAAGGTGAACGTAAAGTATTCATCGTTGATTTATTAAAAGATTTAAACTTCACTTTAAAATCTTATATTCAAGGTCAAGTGACAGTTAGTGTGATTCTAGGTATTATTCTTTACATTGGCTATTCAATTATAGGACTACCATACACACCATTACTTGTACTATTTGCAGGTGTAGCAAATTTAATTCCTTTCTTAGGCCCATGGCTTTCATTTACACCCGCGGCTATTTTAGGCATCATTGAAGGTCCTACAACATTTATATGGGTTTGTGTAGTTACATTAATAGCACAACAACTTGAAGGAAATGTGATTACTCCTAATGTTATGGGTAAATCTTTAAGTATTCACCCTCTAACAATTATTGTTGTAATCTTAGCTGCAGGAGATTTAGGTGGCTTCACTTTAATTCTAATAGCTGTTCCTTTATATGCGGTAATTAAAACGTTAGTTAGCAACATCTTTAAATATCGTCAAAGAATTATTGATAAAGCTAACAGTGACGTTAAAGATACGAAATAAACATTCTAAACATCGCTTACTATTAACGAGTAAGCGATGTTTTTTTATTGAAAATGATTAAACTTACGAGTGCGATTGTACGAGCAATTAAAAGTTAAAAATCTCATGTTGATTTATGGTTGAAAATAATATAAAAAAGCGATTGAGCTTGTTACTCAACCGCTTCAAATAATATAAATTGTTATTTAATTGCGTGGAATCCACTATCAACATGGATATTTTCACCAGTTACACCACTTGATAAATCACTTAATAAGTACGCTGCTGTTTTACCTACTTCTTCTTGATCAACGTTTCGTTTTAATGGTGCACGTTCTTCAATCTCTTTAAGAATTGTATTAAAGCCTCCTACACCTTTCGCACTTAAAGTACGAATTGGACCTGCTGAAATGGCATTTACACGAATATTATCTTCGCCTAAATCAAGTGCTAAATATTTTACATTTGCTTCTAAGCTAGCTTTAGCAACACCCATGACGTTATAGTTTTGAACAGCAAACTCACCGCCAAGGTAAGTTGTTGCAACGATACTTCCACCTTCTGGCATAAGCTTTTTAGCTTCATGTGCAACAATAGTTAAAGAATAAGAACTAATATCTTGAGCAAGTAAGAAACCGTCACGTGAAGTTTCATTGAAACGGCCTCTTAAGTCTTCCATATTGGCAAATGCAATTGAATGATAAACTCCGTCAATATTTCCTACTTCTTCGCCAATTTTTGCGAATCCGTTAATAACATCTTCATCACTTTGTACATCAATTTGATATAAATAATGTTCAGATTGATTGAGTTGTTCTAATAATTTTTCTAATTCTTTACGGCTACGTTCTTTACGGTATGTAAATACTAACTTTGCACCTAATTTGTCCAATACTTTAGCTACACCAAATCCGATACTACGTTTGTTTGCAATACCCATGATGACATATGTTTTATTCTCTAAATTTAACATTACAGTATAACTCCTTAATAAAAAATCAATTCTTTTTTCAATGGTTATAAACTTGTTTCTTAAATAACCCCTTTACCATAATTAGTTTAACACTTTTAGTACCTGATAATAAAGTATTTTAGACCTTCATCATTATTCGAAACTTATGGATAATTTTTTGAAAAAACATTCTTACGAGTACTAAAAAATTCTAGAAGATTAACACACAAATTCAACACTTTTTAGAAACTCAATAGATTAATAAATACCTAATTAAAAATTATGCCTACAACTGGATCGTTTTCAAACCCAATTATAGGCATTAATAATATATTTATTCTCTGACTTACTTTTTAAAGATCTTTGAAATCATAAATCTAATAATAGAATTCTAATTCTTGTTTAAGTTCATCAACATATTCTTTTGAACCAGTAACAATAAGACGGTCTTTATAACGAAGTTGAGTATCACCATGAGGAACGATGGATTCATTATTACGTACTATTCGTACGAATATGATATCTCCGCCAAATGGGAAATTACGTAATTGCATATTTTCATAATGATGATTTAACATTTGAATTTCGTATAATGAAGTTTCTACATTGCTTAAAAGGTTTAACATATTTGGAGTTTCAATTAGACCTTTTAATAAAATTTTATTACTTAAATAATTACTAAACACTTCAATACCTTGAGCTTTAATTTCCGCATCTTCATTGGAGCTCTCTAATCTACAAATAACACGATCGACTCCGTATTTCTTGGCCATTAATGCTACATTCCTATTAATTTCATCATCATTAGTTGCACACACCATAATGTCTCTTTCGAACAAACCTAAACGGGCTAATAAACTTTCTTCATAATCGGCAATTTCTACCATTGTAATTTCGTCTGATAATTTCCTGCTATCACTTAAATCCTTACGATAATACAACGAAATGTTATACAACTGAGATGTTAAGTTTTGAGCAATCGGAATAGTTAACTGATTCTTACCAATTAAACTCACTTCAATTCGACGATTAACCTCATTAGGTATTGGGAACATCTTTTTAAAAATAATAGGCACAAATACACAAGTAATCACGGCACTTAAAATTAATATACCTGATGTCTCTGCTGAAATCGTTTTAAGTTGTTCTGCGATTTTCGCTGCAGCAATAACTAAAGATAATGTAGAAGTTAATAAAAATGCTGAAGCAATCGTCGTTTTAGTATCAAACCAACGTTTTATAAATAAAACTGGGATAAGCTTCGATACTATAAAAGCTAAAATAAGCACTGGAATGATTAAGAGTAGAGATGGTTCTTTAATTAAAGAAGGTATATTTAAATCGACACCGACCATAATAAAGAATATTGGAATAAAGAACCCATACCCAAATGAGTCCAATTTCTCCACCATTTCTTCATCTGGATTTAATAACGAAACAACAACACCAGCTAGGAATGCACCTAAAATATACTCAGCACCTACACCTTCAGCAAGTGCTACTAATAAAATAATTAATGCAAAAACTGCACGGATTCCAATTTGAGTTGTTCCGTCCATTAACTTTTGTAAAAATGACATACGTTTAAATAGACCACCGATTATGTAGAAAATGATTGTAAATACGATTAGTATTCCCGTTAACCATATCGTACTGCCACCATGACCATTTATCGCTCCATAAACAGTTAATAAAAGCATCGTTACTAAATCAGCTAAAACTGCTACTAAAAGTATAAATTGACCTATTGTTGTACGCATTATATTCATTTCTTTAAGCGTTGGTACTACAACACCTAAAGAAATAGTTGAAATAATGATGACCATTAATAATACATCATCTACTAAACCTAGCCATTTGAAGGCGTAAGCCAAGATAATTGAGATCAACATGATAAAACCAAATACAGTTAAAGCTAAGTTTAAATGACTTGGTAAATTCTTTTCTTGTTTATTCTTTCCTTGTCTGGAACGTGAATCTTTTTTAAATGCTTTAAAATCAATTTCTAATCCACTTAAAAACATTAGAAATATAAAGCCTAAGGTAGATAATATATTTAATACAGAATCTCTTTCAACTAGATTAAGGAAAGAATGACCAATGATAATTCCCATCAAAATTTCTGCCACTACCACAGGTAGAAAATTGATGTTAAGTCGGTTAACGATAATAGGAGTTAAAAATGCAGCAACAACTACAATAACTAAAGATAAAAACCCCATGAGACCTCCTAAGTTAAATATGACATAAATGACGTTGCTAAACCGAAGTAAATTAACATACTTACAATATCATTTATAGTTGTAATGAAAGGACCACTTGCAACTGCTGGGTCAATTTTAAATTTATTCATGATTAATGGAATCATAGAACCCACTAATGTTCCGACAGTCATCGCACATGTCAGACTGCCACCTACTATTAGTGCTAATAAAGGTTGTCTATATATAACTACAATGATTAGGAATAGTACCACTGAACAAACTAAACCAGATAAAAATCCACTACCAGCTTCTCTTAAAGCTAATTTAAATTTACTCTGTTCGTTAATTTCACCAGTAGAAATATTACGTACAGAAACGGCTAAGGATTGTGTACCTGAATTACCAGACATACCACTAATAATAGGGATAAATGCCGCTAATAAAGCGACTTGAGATAATGTATCTTCAAAACTGCCTAAAATAGTGGCAGTAATCATTCCTAAGAAAGTTAAGACAATTAACCAAGGAAGTCGTTTGCTGGCTGTCTTGATAACTGAGTCACTTGTAGAGTCGATATCAGACACACCGGCTAAACGAGAATAGTCTTCACTCGCCTCTTCATCCATTACATCTAAAATATCATCAATAGTAATGATACCTAATAAGTGAGTCTGATAATCAACAACTGGTACCGCAATAAAATCATAATCTCTTATAACTTGAGCAACATCTTCTTGGTCATCAGCCACATTCACACTAATTACACGTTCACTCATGACATCTTCGATATACGAATCATTTTCAGCTGTGATTAAATCTCTTAAAGAGAGGACCCCTACCAGTTGCCCCGCTTCATTTACAGCGAAGATAACATAAATCGTTTCAGCATCAGGTGCTTGTTCTTTGACATGCATCAATGCTTCTTTCACAGGTGTTGTAGTTTTTAATGAGATATATTCCGTTGTCATGATACCGCCAGCAGTATCTTCTTCATAATGTAATAAAGCCTTTATTTCATTAGCTTCATCTTTATCCATTAATGTTAGTAAACTAGCAACTTTTGGTTTTGACAGCTTATTTAAAATATCTACCGAATTATCATAAGACATTTCCTCTAAGACATGACTTGCATAATTGGCATTTATTTTATCGAATAGTTCTTCATAATCTTCATCATCAATATCTAATTGATCAAAGAAATTAGCAACTTCTTTTGGAGATAAGAACTCAAATATTTTTTGTCTATTATTTTCATCTGTGTCTTCAAAGTATTCACTTTGTTCGTAATTATGCATAGATAAAAATTCATCTCTAAATTGGTCGATGTCATTTTCATCTAATAATCTATTTAATAATTCTTCATCATAAACGTCTTCGCGCACTTTATCTTTAATCTCTGTGTCGTTAGACAATATACACACCTCCAAAGCATATTTATTATAGCACGTTAAATAATTGAATTAATTGTTTGTAATCAATATTTATTGATATTTTGTTATGATTTATAGGATGAACAAACTTAAGTGAACAACATTGTAAACTCTGTCCCTTAACTAAATGATGTACGCCACCATATAAATCATCCCCTACTATAGGATGCCCCATAAATTGAAAATGCACTCTAATTTGATGTGTTCGTCCTGTATGAAGTTTTACTTTGCACAAACTCAAGGTATTATTTTGAACAATAGTATAATAACTTGTCTTGGCATATTTCCCTTTGTCCGAGACCTTTCTTGTAATAATACTATCGCTATCTCTAGCAATTGGTGCTTCTACAACACCTTCAGGTTGAGTACGACCATAATCCAAACATATATATTCTTTTTCAAATTTTACTTTAGAAAATAAATGATGGATGTGTCCAAACTTAGCAAATAAGACCAGGCCTGATGTATTGCGGTCTAATCTAGTTACAATATGAGGGTTTGTCTGCACATCTTTATTCATTAAATAAGCTAATACTTGCTCTACTAAACTCTCATGTGGATGTTCTCTTGAAGGTGCACAATTTTGAGATTGGGGTTTATTGACGATAAGAATAAATTCATCTTCGAATACAATATCTAATGGTTTGGGATAAGGTAACAAATTGGAACTGGGTTCCTCAATAGGCATGTGAACTTCAAATTGATCCCCAACAGTCATCTCTTTTCTAACTGTTACAGGATGCCCGTTTACTAATAAAGCGCCATTATGTTTAATGGCGCTAATAGTCTTTTTAGAGTAATCATGTCTTTGTAAAAAAGATTTAACAGTTTCTGATTTCTTGATAACATACTTGAAAATCATCTTTCATCATCACTTGAAATGAATGAATCATGAACTCTTTTCCAAAAAGGAAATGGTCGAAATCTAGCAAACCTTACTTTCTCATTTGCTACTCTAAATTGAATGGCATTTACATTTTTGTGTTTAATACTTACATGATCAATAGTTGTCCTAATCGTGTCATGATTAACAGGTGTAATCAAACATGTATGATGTTTAGGTAAAACCAAAGGAGATCCTACAGTTCTAAACACTCTATTATTAATAGAAGCTATTTCAGCAATTTGCATTGCTTCTAAGGATGGATGTATCAGCGCTCCACCTAAGGCTTTATTATAAGCGGTTGAACCAGACGGTGTTGATATACATAATCCATCTCCTCTAAATCGCTCAAAATGTTTACCACGTATATTAACGTCCACAACTAATGTTGAACCATTTTCAGTTTTCATTGTTGCTTCGTTCAAAGCAAGGTATCGTGTTTCGTATCCATTATCGTTGTACCTTACAATTAATTCTAATAACGGATATTCAATCACTTGAAATTCAGTATTATTTATTTCAATGATTAACTTCTCAACTTCATGAGGTAACCAGTCTGCATAAAAACCCAAGTGACCAGTATGAATCCCTACAAAGGCGACTTTAGATAACATATGACTATATTGATGAAACGCCTGTAGTAACGTACCATCACCACCAACAGATATGACAATTTCAGGATTTTCACTATCCTCTACCATTTGAAAATCCTTCATATGATTAATCATTTTATGCTTTAATGCATTCGATTTCGAATCACCTTTAGCTAGGATTGTATAACGCATTATCTACACCTCATTAGTCATTTTCATGTTTCTTAGCACGTTTCTGAGTATAATATTTCTGTGCCTCTTGAATTTCGTCTTTTATTTCAGACATTTCTTCATCTAATAAATAAGCTGCTTCTGCTGCTCTCTCCAAGCGATGTTGTATTTCATCAGGATAGTCTCCATCATATTTATAACGTAGAGTATGTTCTATTGTTGCCCAGAAATTCATAGCTAATGTTCTTATTTGAATCTCAGCTAGAATATGTTTCTGTCCATTTAACGTTTCAATTGGATATTCAATAATCACATGATATGAACGATAGCCACTTTCTTTCGTATTACGGATATAATCTCGTTCTTCTACGACTTTGAAATCTCTTCGTTGCCTTAATATATTAACAACAATATCGATATCATCTACGAACTGGCACATCATTCTTAATCCAGCAATGTCATACATTTCTTCATGTAAGCGGTCGAACGGAATACCTCTTTTATTAGCCTTATCGATAACACTTGAAATGGGTTTAACTCTTCCTGTTACAAACTCGATAGGTGACGTGTGTTCACCCACTTCATATTGTTTACGCAAACCTTTAAGTTTTACCTTTAATTCATCTACCGCTTGTTTATAAGGTGTTAAAAATTGATCCCACTGGTTCATTTTGTTTCACTCCGCTTCACTCTAGTTCGAAAGTTTTTTCAACAGTTGAAACAAACTCCTTACCATAGTTATTATTTCCTTCTATATTATCTATTATGTAATCTAGTTCTTCTTGGAAGTGTTTTAATTCTAAATCGTTATTAATGATAATCTTTTTATCTCTATTTTCATGTAACAACGACCATGTCTCTTGCACAAAAATTAGATAAGAATACGATTCACCGTCATCTAATATATATGCGAATCCATAATTATCACTATCAACAAGCATTTGTCCAACTTCTTCTAGACCATCTGTAGAGTCCTCTGAGAAGCAATAAATGCCATCTTCTTTAACTTTAATTTCATTTATATAAATACGCATGCCTGTTTTCCTCCTTATTCCATACTAGTTTAACATAATATACACTTACAAAACACGCCACAACTTGCATTGAAATTCTAGATTAAATCACAGATTTCCACTTTCTTTAAAGTTATTTTCATATATATAAATTGAAATACGTTATAAATTAATTTTCAGAGTTAAAAAGACTACAGATAATTTTTCACTACCTTAAAACAGTTATTAAATTACTTTAATTTAAAGGTAAAATTCGTCATAATTATAAATGCTTTAAATATCAACAAAAGTAAATGATTGAGGTGTTAACTATGGCAACAAATAATGAGATCGAGTTCAAGCAAATCTTAACCAAAGATTTATACGATAAGATTTTTAACACTTATTTTAAAAATGAAAAACCCTTTAGCCAAACTAATTATTATATTGATACTAAGGGTTTCAAACTTAGAGATCATCGTTCAGCATTACGTATCAGAGTAAAAGATAACTCATATGAGATGACTTTGAAAGTCCCTGCTGAAGTTGGATTAATGGAGTATAATCATCCAACTAATGTTAAACTAAAGATGAATGATACTCTTTCAAACTCCAAACTACCAGATGATATAAGAAATATTATTGAAGGACAATTTAATGTTTCAGAAGATGAATTAATTATTTTAGGGGATTTAACAACACTTAGAGTAGAAACTCATTATCAAAATGAATTACTTGTATTAGATAAAAGTGAATACCTAAATAAAGTTGACTATGAGCTAGAATTTGAAGTTGATTCATACAATGAAGGTTATGAAAAGTTTAAACAATTACTTCAGGAATTCGATATTAAACATGAGAAACCATTAAATAAGGTACAAAGATTTTTTGAAGAAAAGCAAAATGCAAGCAATAAGTAGCAATATTTTCCTAAAAGGCAAATTACTTTCAAATGTAAAAATTCATGTTATATTAGATATATATTAATGGAACACGGTGATATTATGTCTAAAACACCTTATGAGATAATAGGTCAAGACGCTTTGTATCAAATGATCGACTATTTCTATTACCTAGTCGAAAGAGATAATCGTATTAATTATTTATTTCCAGGGGACTTTAATGAAACAAGCCGAAAGCAGAAACAGTTTTTAACTCAATTTCTTGGCGGCCCTGACTTATATACTCAAGAACATGGCCACCCCATGTTAAAAAGAAGACATATGGAATTTACAATTACTGAATATGAGCGAGATGCATGGTTAGAAAATATGCATACTGCAATTCAATATGCAAATTTCCCCGCAGGCGTTGGTGATTATTTATTTGAAAGATTACGCTTAACTGCAAACCACATGGTAAATTCCGAAAAATAATTGTAGGTGAAAATACATGGCTGAAGAATTAAGAATATTGGATAACAAGAGTCGTGAAGATGCTAATCTATCACCTGTAAGCAAAATAGAAATTTATTCTTTTTTTGATCCTTTTAGCAAAGACTGTTTTAAGCTATCAGCTATATTATCAAAATTAAGAATTGAATATAATCAATATATCCGAGTAAGACACATCTTAAACCCTTCTTTAAAAGTTTTAACTAAGTGCCAAGCTCAAAGTACATCCGATTTCGATAACATTGCCCTTGCATATAAAGCAGCTGAATTACAAGGACGTTTGAGAGCTGAAAGATTTATTCACTTAATGCAAAATGAAATCATACCTAAACGCGATATCATTACTGAAGATATGATTTGCGATTGTATTAATAATGCAGGTATTGATTATCAAGTATTTAAGGAAGATTTACAAAAGAGTAAACTTACTGATAGTTTGAAAGTAGATCTCCACATTGCAAGAGAAATGGACATCGAACAAGCGCCCTCTCTTGTTTTCTTTAGTGAAGACGTCCAAGAAGAAGGTTTAAAAGTAGAAGGTCTATACCCATATCATATTTACACTTACATCATAAATGAATTAATGGGAAAACCTATTGAGAAGAATCTCCCACCTAAATTAGAAGTGTACATTCAAAAGAAACAATTAGTAACGATGGAAGAACTTCTAACCATTTATGAATGGCCAGAAAAATTACTCAATAAGGAGTTAAAAAAACTTTCATTACAACAAAAAGTTGAGAAATTACAATATCCAGAAGGCGAATTTTGGAAATCAAAAATGCCCCAATGCTAATTAAAACAAATTTAATGTATAAAGACGGCTAGTCAAATGAGGACTAGCCGTCTTTTAATATTTATATAGAGAATCATCTTATACTCTTTTTTGTATAAGAACTGCATAATTTACACATAAGAAAATTGTATTTTTAAAATTGAACATAAAAAAACGCCGTGTCTGATTACACGACGCTAAACAAAGGGGATGGGAGAAATTTTTCACTTCAAACAAAGGGGTATGTTTGTTATGTGATTAATTTCATGTTCATAATATAACACGGTGTATACCCCTTTTCAACCTTTGTTTAATTATATATTTAAATTGTCACAATCTGTTCAAATTGTAAGCGAATTCACTCATACTAAGCTTTCATTAGTTTTTCAAATGCATCTAATTTTTGTTCAAAAACTTCACATGCTTCTTCAATAGGTTTAGGCGTAGTCATATCTACACCTGCATTTTTTAAGATCTCGATTGGGTAGTTTGAGCTACCTTTTTTCAAGAATTCATTAATATATCTTTCAACAGCTGGTTTGCCTTCTGATAAAATTTGGTGACTTAAACTCTGAGCTGCACTATAACCTGTAGCGTATTGATATACATAATAATTCATATAGAAATGTGGTATACGAGACCATTCTTTACTAATATCTTCATCTGTTTCAACAGCATCTCCGAAGTATTGTTTATTAAGTTTCGCATACTCTTCATTCATTCGGTTAGGTGTTAATGGTTCTCCCGCTTCCTCATTTTGGTGAATTTTATGCTCAAATTCAGCAAACATAGTTTGACGGAATAAAGTAGCTCTGAAGCGCTCTAATTCTTGGTTTAACAACAATAATCGACGCTCATCATCTAAATGTTTATCCATATAGTCACTTAAAAGTGCCTCGTTACATGTAGATGCGACTTCTGCAACGAAAATTGTATAATCACTTAAGTTTGAAGGTTGATTTTGACGACTGAAATAACTGTGAGCAGAATGACCAAATTCATGTACTAAAGTGTATAAATCTGAAACAGTATCTGACCAGTTTAATAGAATGAAAGGATTCGTTAGATGCGCACCTGAAGAATAACCTCCAGAACGTTTACCTTTATTTTCATAAACATCAACCCATCGATTGTCTAAACCTTCTTTAACTACGTTTAAATACTCTTCGCCCATTGGTTCTAAAGCTTTCAACATCCATGATTTAGCTTCCTCATAAGGCATTTCAAATTTAACATCCTTAACTAGAGGTGTGTATAAATCATACATTTTAAGATCTTCAATACCTAAAAGCTCTTTTCTTAATTTAGTGTATCTGTGAAGTAATGGAAGATATTTATGCACTGTTTTAACTAAATTATCATACACGGCCTCAGGGATATGATTATTACTTAAAGCACGCTCCCGAGCTGAATTATAATGATGAGTTCTAGCATTAAATACATTTTTCTTCACTTCTCCTGCAAGTGTTGCGCCTAATGTATTGTTATGCGAACCATAAGCTTTATAAACATTTCTAAATGCTGATTCTCTTAACTTACGATCATCAGACTCTAAATATTTTATAAAAGTTCCTTGTGTTAATGGATGTGCTTCCCCGTTTTTATCAATAGCATCCTCGAATTCCAAGTCTGCATTACTAAACATTCCATAAACATTCGAAGGCGTTGATAAAGCATCTTGTGCTTCTGTTAAAAGCTTTTCTGTATCTGCATCTAAAATGTGTGGACGTTTCTCATTAATTAATTTTAAGTCAAACTCATATTGTTTTAATTTATCAAATGAAGAAATAAACTGTTCAATTGTCGATTGATCTAACTGTAATATTTCAGGCACTAAAAAGCTCCATGCTGAGCTATATTTAATAAGTAATTGATGTGCACGTGCTTCTAAACCAGTATATTTATCATTCGCAGTATCTTGGTCTTGTTTTAAATGAGCATAGACATAGACTTTTTCTAGTTTAGTTCCTAATTCATCTTCAGTTGCCAAGGCATTATATAAAGTTTCAGCACTATCACCTAAATGCCCTTTGAACTGTTCTTCTTTACCTAACTCATTTTCTACTTCCTTGAACGCCTCCTCAAAAGCTTCATCATTTTCGAAAATTGTTGTTAAGTCCCACGTATACTCAGGATATTTACGTTCCTGCTCTTCTCTTGTTAATTGTTGACTCATAAAGTAAACCTCCTTGATTATATCAATAGTTCAATTTTCTCATTTTAGGATTCGTTTTGCACGCTTAAACATCTGCTATAATACATTTTCTCGAAGTCGTTTACTAATTCTCTTAATATAGTCAACTTATTATAGTTATAATATGCGAAATACCTAAATTTAATGATAGGTAATAACAATTCACAACTTTGATGACTGTCATATTTCCGTCTTAATAATAGATATTTAAGTTGCCATTCAACTGGGTGCGTTTCTATATAAATTTGATTTAGAAATATAAAGCCCGTACTTATGCATACTTTACTATCGTTCATTTTTAACTGATACATAGCACTTAAAGTTGGTTCGAGAACCGAATTCTTTCTTCTACACTGTAGAATATAATTATTAATTGTTCTCTTAGATAATTTATAAACTCTTACTTGTTTTGATTTATATGTATTGAAAAGCTCATTAGGAGATATTGGCTGTCTTTTGCAAATAAATTTTTTACCAGCGATATTTTGAATGTGTGTATAAACTATGAGGTTAGATTCACTAAAGTTCCAAGTTATCAGTGTACGTTGAATAGGATTAATAAAAGTAGTCTGAAATTGGGTGAGTTCAATTAACCTTCCTCTTATTTTCACATCATTTATCAACCAAAAAACCTTTAAGCCTATACTTTCTAAACCAAGTGTTCTTTCTATTATTTCTGCCGAACTAATTGTGGAACACTGAATTTCAATGGCGTTACTTTGGTTTATTACTAAATCAGGATATTGCTTAATACTTTTAATGAAGGGTTCTATATCAACATGGCAATTCAATGCTGCAAATTTTTGAGCTAATAGCATTTTTAATTGGTAATGATTATACGTTTCAGCTTTATAACAAGGGCTATTGCTTTTAACTTTGTGTGCAAAGTGGGGTATAACTTTAACTCCGTGACGTAATATCACCTCTCCACGACAATAAGGGCAATAATATTCTTGATTTCTCTTTGCATTTTTTGCTAAAACTCGCTCCTCCATATTATTCATTGCTATTAACATTTCATCACCTCATATATAACAACGAAGAGATAAATGTTTTTACTTTAAAATTTAATAAAAAAACAAGGTACCTTGATTCGGTACCTTGTGAAATAAATTGAGTTATTCTTCTGCGTCTGTAAAATATCTACGAACTTGAGAAGTAACATTATGGCTCATGATTATTTTAGCATAATCATTTAAATATACTTCCGTTTTATCTGTTGGATAAGCAAACTCTAGCAATTGACTGTAGCTATCATTGATAGTTTCTTGACTTACAGAGTCATCAAAATGAACTGAATAATAGTAGTGATTATCAATCATATATAATAAATCTTCATATTCAGTCGTATTTTGATTATTATGATAAGCATAATTAATAACATGTTCTAAATCATCAAATTTAACAATTACAGTTCTTACGTTAGCACGTTTGTGAGTTCGTTGATTTTTAGCTTGTTGTTCTGCTTTTTTCTGTTGATTACGTTGTTCAAATAATTCTTCTAAATTATCTTCACCATCTAATGTTTGTGCTAATAATTCATTAACTTGATCATCAAATTGATCATTTGTATCTTCATCTGACATATTCATTGCGTCTTCATTTTTAGATTTAGAAATGGTCACTTCCACGCCTTTTTCAAAAGCATGTACTTGAATCCATAATGGACCTTCTACCACAAAATCTTCTTCTTCGTTAATTTCATCCATCATTGACCAGAAGAATTCTTCACCGCGTTTACGGTTAGTCCATAAGTCTTCACGATTAAATCCTCGTGCTTCAATGTCGCTATATGTGATAAACAATTTAACTGTTGTGTCATCAACGCGTTCTATTCTCATATCATCTCACTCCTTACAGTCGATGAATAGTAACCATATTGTATTAGAACGGAACGTAAATTACAATCTATTTGTTTGATTAAATTTAACTAATTTTAATTGGTAATCTATATTAACATATTCCCTATTTATTTACCAAAAAACTACTACTTTAGAAGGGACTATAACATGCAAAAAAACAACACTATTAACCATAAATAGTGTTGTTCTTAATCTTTTAGTAAAGTGATATTATCACATAGTTATGTTAGTTTTTAATCAACTAAACGTTGAGCTTCTTGTAATTGGAACGTACGAACTTTTCTTGGTAAGAAACGTCTAATTTCATCTTCGTTATATCCAACTTGCAAGCGTTTGTCGTCTAAGATAATTGGACGACGTAATAAACCTGGGTTATCTTGAATAATAGAATATAAGTCTTGTAAAGGTAAAGAATCAATATCTACATTCAATTTTTGATATGTTTTAGAACGAGTTGAAATAATTTCATCTGTTCCGTCTTCAGTCATTTTTAAAATTTGTTTAATTTCATCAATTGTTAAATGTTCAGAAAAAATGTTACGCTCCGTATATGGAATGTCATGTTCTTGTAACCATGCTTTCGCTTTACGGCAAGATGTGCAACTTGGTGAAGTAAATAATGTTACCATACATCTCACTCTCCTATAGAATGAATTAAATTCATTATTTTAATATTATTATCGATTTAAGAAATTGAATTTTTAAGCTTTCTTAATCTTACACTTAATAGTATAACTATCTAAGATTAAAATTAAATGAGAAAATCCTAATTTTCCTGAGAAATCTTGAAATTCATCAAATTTTTAATTCGCTTTTAGTATATACCCAGTTATATTAATATTTTAACACAACTTACATTTTAACGAAATACTGTTATAATGTTATCTAAACAATATTAATAAGAAAGTAGGCATCTAATATGGAAACTTTATTCTCAGGAATTCAACCGAGTGGTATTCCTACAATTGGCAACTATATAGGTGCGTTAAAACAATTTGTAGATGTTCAAGATGACTATGATTGTTTTTTCTGTATCGTTGACCAACACGCCATAACGGTACCACAAGATCGTTTGAAATTACGTAAACAAATTCGTCAATTAGCAGCAATATATTTAGCTACAGGAATTGATTCAGATAAATCTACTTTATTTATTCAATCTGAAGTTCCTGCTCACGTACAAGCTGGTTGGATGCTTACAACAATTGCTTCTATTGGTGAACTTGAACGTATGACACAATTTAAAGATAAAGCACAAAAACGCGTTGATGGTGTACCAGCAGGATTACTAACATATCCACCTCTAATGGCAGCTGATATAGTAATCTATAATACTAACATAGTTCCAGTTGGTGATGATCAAAAGCAACATATGGAACTAACTCGTAATTTAGTAGATCGTTTTAATAGTCGTTATAACGATGTCTTAGTAAAACCAGAAATTCGCATGCCTAAAGTTGGAGGACGTGTGATGAGTTTACAGGATCCTACTAAAAAAATGAGTAAAAGTGATGATAATCAGAAAAACTTTATTTCACTTCTTGATGAGCCGAATGTGGCAGCTAAAAAAATTAAAAGTGCCGTAACAGATTCTGATGGCATCATTAAATTTGATCGTGAAAATAAACCAGGTGTTTCAAATCTTTTATCTATATACTCAGGACTAACTGATGAACCTATCAAAGACATTGAAGTAAAATATGAAGGTGAAGGTTATGGTAAATTCAAAGGTGACTTAGCTGAGATCGTTAAAGAATTTTTAATTAATTTCCAAGAAAAATATGAAAGCTTCTATAATTCTGATGAATTAGATGACATCTTAGATAAAGGTCGAGACAAAGCTCATAAAGCATCATTTAAAACATTGAAAAAAATGGAAAAAGCTATGGGATTAGGTCGTAAGAGATAATTTTAAATAAAAAAGGTACTGGAAATTCTTTTCCAGTACCTTTTTTATTAATTCTTTTTCTTACCTGTATTTCTATCAACACTTTTATCAATATAAACATTTTTTAGTGTAGTATCAGGTCCCACTACATGATATATTAGTCCTTTAACTTGAGGATTAGTCAAATGTGCCTCTCCTTTTTGATATATAGGAGCGATTGGTGCATCACTTACTAATAATTCTTCCATATTTTTCATAGTCTCATTTCTCTTATCTATATATTTCAACAACTTCCCATTAACTTCATTATATGAATTATCAAAAGATGTATTATTCCATCCAGTATTATTTTGAGGATTGTCTTTAGTCATGGTACCCAAATATGATGTTGGATCTGAATAATCTGCGCCCCAACCACTTAATGAAGCTTCATAATTCATCTTGGTTTCTAAAGCTATTCTTTGTTTAAAAGGTAATTGTTTAATTTTTAAAGTAATCCCAGGTAGATTTTTTTCAACTTGAGATTTTATATACTCTGCGGAAATTTTTGCATCAGGAGTATCTTCAGTATTCATGGTAAATGTAAATTTTTCTATTTTTAACTCTTTTTTAGCTTTTTGCCAGTTTTCATTAGCTAATTTAGGATTAAAATCTAATGGAGAATTTATAGTTGAAGTATAATCTTTATCTCCTTCTACTTTGGCTACTCCTTTTGCAGTTAAAGTGTTAGAAGGAGACGAACCATCATTTTTAACTGCATCTACATAACCTTGTTTATTTATTGATCTTGCGATTGCTAAACGTAAATTCTTATTACTAAATTCTTTTACTTTCTTTTGATTTAATTTAATATAGAAGTTTCCTGAAGTTATTCTCTTTTTTAATGCTGGAGAGTCTTTATACTTATTGACTTGATCAGCAGTTATCAAAGTATCATCTATAGAACCTGTCTCATAGAGAGAGGCTCCTACCTGTTTGTCTTTCAAAACTTTGTAGTTAACTTTCTCCAACTTTACATTCTTTTTATCCCAGTAATTATTATTTTTTGATAATAAGATTTTATCTTCATGTTTCCATTTATCAACTTTGAAAGGACCATTAAAGACTGTTTTTTCTACTTTTGTTCCGTATTTTTCACCATATTTTTTAGAAATTTTTTCGTTCTGAGGATAGAAAGTACTTAATGTTAGAAGTTCATTAATGTAAGGTATAGGTCTATTTAATTGTATTTCGAGTTTATGTTTATTAATTGCTTTTATACCTAAAGACTCAACCGGCTTTTTTCCAGCATTAATGTCGTCAGCGTTTTTTATATCTGTCATGATATAAGCATATTCAGATCCTGTTTTAGGATTAACTACTTTTCTCCATGCATAAACAAAATCATTTGCTGTTACATCATCACCATTACTCCATTTAGCATTCTCCTTCAAATCAAAAATTAAAGTTTTTCCATCTTTAGATTTTTTAGGCATATTTTTAGCAATGGCCAAAGTTGCTTTATCATTTTTATCTAACGAGAATAACCCCTCAAAAGCTTGCTCTGCGATATCATTAGATACAGAATCAGTAATCATTGCAGTATCAAGTGTTGTCATGTCTTGAGGTATAACTTTTCTAAAGACTTGTCCTTCATCAGAATACATACCCTTATTTTGAGAACATGAACTTAAAATTAAAATTGATATAACTAGAATAATAGTTGTTCTAAAATATTTATTCAATTCCATCAGCCTCTCTTAATCTACTTTGCTATTTTCTTAGATGCCAGTATTTCTTTTGCTCGCTTTTCAGTAGTAAGTATGAAATGCTGCGAGTTTATCTCATATAGAGATTTTTCAGTGTCTTGGTCAATATCTTCATAACTATTATTGATACGTGATTTTTCATAATTAGGATCTAATTTAGGTATTGAATTAAATAATGACTTAGTATACTCGTGCAATGGATTCATAAATATTTCGTCACAAGAACCAATTTCAACAATTTCACCTGCATGCATTACTGCAACTCTATCGGAGATATATTTAACCATAGATAAATCGTGTGCGATAAATAAAATCGTTAAACCTTCTTGTTCTTGTAAATGTAAAAGTAAATTTATTATTTGTGCTTGGATAGAAACATCTAATGCAGATATGGGTTCATCAGCAATTATAAATTCTGGTTCAACCGCTAAAGCTCTAGCAATGCCTATCCTTTGTCTCTGACCCCCAGAAAATTCGTGTGGATATCTATTAGCATGCTCTTTATTTAATCCTACTTTAGCCAATAATTCATATACTCTTTGTTCTCTTTCACTTTTATTTTTGGCTAAGTTATGAATATCTATGCCCTCAGCTACTATATCCATAATTTTCATTCTTGGATTAAGTGAGGCATAAGGATCTTGAAATATCATTTGAATACGTTTATTTAATTTCAAAATATCTTTTTTTCTTTTTAAATTATGTATTTCTTGATTATCAAATATGATTTCACCTTTATCATTATTGATTAAATTTATTATGATTTTTCCTAATGTAGATTTCCCGCATCCTGATTCCCCTACTATTCCAAATGTTTCTCCTTTAAGGATTTTAAATGATACATTATTTAAAGCTTTCTTTTCATTAAATTTTTTAAAATTATAAGTTTTACTTATATTTTTAACTTCACAAAAAACTTTACTTTTATTCTCCACTAGCTGACACCTCACTTAGTAACCGTGGCATTTTATAATTTAGTGGCATCTTTCTTCTTTTATTTTTAACAATATTAGGAGGGTCTACCTCAGGTACTCTTTCATCTAACAACCAAGATTTAACAAAATGTGTTGGAGATATAGCATATAAAGGCGGTTCCTTTCTAAAATCTATCTCCAAAGCATAATCACTACGTCTTGAAAAAGCGTCTCCTTTAGGAGGATTAAGTAAATCAGGAGGTGTACCAGGTATAGAAATTAAAGTTTCATTATCTTTTGTATCTAAATCCGGCATTGACGACAATAATCCCCAAGTATATGGGTGTCTTGAATCATAAAATATTTCCTCAACACTGCCAGTCTCTATAATTTCACCTGCATACATTACAGCTACTCTATCCGCTATGTTCGCTACAACACCTAAGTCATGCGTTATAAATATAATAGACGTATTAACCTTCTTTTGTATTTCCTTCATCAAATCTAGAATCTGAATTTGAGTAGTAACATCAAGGGCTGTAGTTGGTTCGTCAGCAATCAATAACTTCAGTTCACATGCTAAAACAATAGCGATAACAATTCTTTGACGTTGACCACCAGAAAACTGATGTGGATATGAATTAAATTTTTCTTCACTTTTATCTAATCCTACTAAATCTAATAGCTCCATTGCTCTATTCTTCGCATCATTTTTATTCAGATTTTTATGATATATTAAAGGCTCCATTATTTGTTTTCCAATTTTCATGGTAGGATTAAGTGAAGTCATAGGATCCTGAAAAATCATTGAGATTTCTTTCCCTCGTATTTCACTTAATTCCTTATTATTTTTAACAGCTAAATTATCTCCTAAAAATAAAATTTCTCCATTCTTTATTTTTCCTATATTAGTATCAAATAATTTAGTAATTGCCTTAGTAACTACTGATTTTCCAGAACCTGACTCACCTACAATGGCCAATGTTTCTCCCTCTAAAACATGGAAATCTACATTTCTAACTGCTTGTATTTCACCATCTTCAATAAAAAAAGAGACTTTCAAATTTTTAACATCTAGTATTTTGTTAACCATCAACTCATACCTCCTTACTTACGCATTTTGGGATCAAACGCATCACGCAATCCATCACTAAATAAATAAAAGAATAAAATTAATAAACTCAATATTGTTGCAGGTATAAATAGTTCATGTGGGTGAATTAGTAACATTGCTCTACCATCGTTCACTAGTGAACCAAGGGAAGTTTTGGGTGCTGGCACACCTATTCCAATAAAACTCAAAAAAGCTTCAAAAAATATTGCATTTGGAATGGTAAACATAGAGGTAACTATTACTGCTCCAAGAGTATTCGGTAATATATGTTTAAAAATAATCCTTAAATTTGAAGCACCTAATGTCTTCGATGCTAATACGTACTCTTGATTTCTTAACTTTATAAATTCTCCACGAACTACTCTACTCATACCTAACCAACCAGTAACGGTCATTGCTAAAATAATAGTCCAAATAGAAAATTCAAATATTAATACAAACAATATCACTATTATCAAAGTAGGGATTGAAGCTAAAATCTCAATGATTCTTTGCATAACTATATCTATCTTGCCACCAAAATAACCTGATATAGCAACATACGTAACACCTACACATATATCTAAAATTGCTGCTACTATACCAATAAATAAAGATACTTGAGTACCTTTCCAAGTGCGAGCCCATAAATCTCTCCCTAATTGATCAGTACCGAACCAAAAATTTTCATTAACATTTCCTTTTTTATATGTATTGTCCCCATTAAAATCAACACCATCGAATGGAAGAAATTTCACTTTATCTAAAACCGGCATCTTGGCCGGAAGATTTCTATATTGAATATTTTGATCTGCATAATCATACTTACTTATTGAAGGACCTATCAAAGCTAAAAGAATAATTATTATAAGCCCTACTAACCCTACTATAGCTAGTTTATTTCTTTTCATTTGTGTCCAAGCATCTTGCCAAAAATTTTTAGATTTTCTAGTTATTATATTATCTTCTACTGTTTTTTTATTTTTGAAGGTAAAGTCTTTATCACTAAACTCATTTATTAAATTACTGTTACTCATCTATTTACCTCCTTTAACTCTAATCCTTGGATCAATTATTCCGTATAAAATATCAACTACAAATATAGATACTATGAAGAATGAACTAAATAATATAGTAATCGCCATAATTAAAGAGAAATCATTTGTAGCTATAGATCTTACAAATTGATCACCTAATCCTGGTACACCAAAAATATTTTCAATTGTTAATGTTCCAGTCATTATGCTGGCAGTCATAGGAACTATGACAGTAATAACCGGTATTAACGCATTTCTTAAAGCATGTACAAAGATAATTTTATATTGTGGCACTCCTTTAGCATAAGCTAAAAGAATATAATCAGAATTAAGTACTTCAATCATTTCAGATCTGATATACCTCGAAACAGTAGCCATAACGATAGCTGATAGAGACAAAGATGGTAAAACTATTGTAGGTAGTCCTTCCCACCCAGCAACTGGAAACCATCTTAATTGAACTGAAAAAACGTTTTGCAATAGTACTGCTAAAACAAATGATGGAACTGAGACAGCTATTACTGAAACAGTAGTCGCTAAATAATCTATCCATGTATTTTGTTTTACCGCTGCTATTACACCAAGAAATGAACCTAGTACAATACCAATCATTACTGCAATCAATCCCATTTCTAATGAAGGGATTAACTTAGGGCTTATTAAATCCCAAACTGGCTGATTGTGATATTGAAAAGAATTCCCAAAGTCTCCACTTATAACATTTTTTAAATAGTTTAGATATTGAACACCGACAGGGTCGTTTAATCCATATTTTTCCGCTAATATTTGCTTTTGTTCAGGAGATAATTTTGCATCATTGAAAGGTGAACCAGGCATCAATTTCATTAAGAAAAAAGTTATGCTGATAATTATGAATAAAGAAACAAACATATATCCCAAGCGTTTTAAAAAATATGATTTCAATATTATCACTCCTTTTTCAGAATATTATGTATATTATAAATAGCAATATATGTTATTCGCAATATGTTTTTGATATTTAATTTAAAATTTCAAAATCTTATAAACAAATTTAACTAAGTGTGGAATCCTCACTAAAATATAAAAAACGATACTGGTTTTAACTAACCAGTACCGTCTATAAATTAATTGTTTTATTGTTTTTCGGCTATTTTCCTTTAAATAGATTAATTGATATACATTATTTTAAAGTAATGTCTGTCCTACTTTAGGATAAACAAGTCTCAAAATTGCAATACAATATATTCGAATTCTTGGCAATAAGGTAAAATATATATACTATTTACAGTGGAGGTCTGCGTATATGTGTTACAAATCAACATCAATAAGAATTGCAATAACACCCTTGCTATCACTCATTATTTGGCAATTCACCGGGCATAGATTTTTAGATTTTATAAATATAATATTTTATGTCTCCTTAATCATTTTTATTATAGTTTTCGGCTTATTAGTCATTCAAGAAGGTATCTTTGATGCATCTAGTTATGGTTTTCGTCGTTTAAAATTTCAACTCTCTTCCTCTAAGAAAAAACAAACTATAGAAGATGATGAGTTTTTTAACCCTAAACATGCCAAAAAGGATCACTACATAATTTCTTCATGGATAATACCTATATTGCTCATTAATCTCATATATTTCGTTTTAGCTATTGTTATTTCATTTTCAATATAAAAAATCTTCAAGTGAGTTATTTATAAACCCACTTGAAGATTTAATTTTATATGTGACCTTAGTCTTCAAATTTCTTAAATACTAACACTGCGTTATGTCCACCGAAACCTAAACTATTACTCATGGCGTAAGTAATATCTAAATCTTCAGCTTTATTAGGAACGAAATCTAAATCGCATTCTTCATCTGGTGTGACCGCATGGATGGTAGGTGCGACTTTAGAGTCTCTAATTGATAGTGCTGAGAAGATGGCTTCAATACCACCTGTTGCACCTAATAAGTGACCAGTCATTGATTTTGTTGAACTTACTTTTAAAGATTTCGCAGCTTCTCCAAATGTATTTTGGATAGCTTTAACTTCATATAAATCACCTACAGGCGTACTAGTACCATGCGCGTTTAAGTATTGAACTTCTTTTGCTTCAATACCTGCATCGTCTAAGGCAGCTTGCATAGCTCTTGAACCGCCTTCGCCTTCTGGAGCTGGTGCTGTGATATGATAGGCATCTCCTGTAGAACCATAACCAACGATTTCAGCATAAATTTCTGCACCACGAGCTTTAGCTGAGTCTAATGATTCAATAACTACGATTCCTGCGCCTTCGCCCATAACAAAACCGTCACGGCCTTCTTGGAATGGACGACAAGCTGTTTCTTTATCGTCATTTGTAGATAAAGCACGGCTTGCGCTAAATCCAGCAATTGCCATATGTGTGATTGGTGCTTCTGTACCACCTGTGATCATCGCATCTGCATCACCACGTTGAATGATTTTAAATGCTTCTCCAATTGAATTAGTACCAGTTGCACAAGCTGTAACCGTAGCACCATTCGGACCTTTAGCACCTAAATCTATTGAAACTTGTCCAGTAGCCATGTCAGGGATTAACATTGGTACAAAGAATGGGCTTACACGACGTGGGCCTCTTTCAACGAGTGTTGTATGCGCAGTTTCAAATGTTTCCATGCCACCAATACCTGAACCAATCCAAACACCGATTCTATCAGCTGTTTGATCATTGATCTCTAACTTTGCATCCTGTACAGCTTCTCTCGCAGCAACAACGGCATATTGAGTGAAACGATCCATACGACGTGCTTCTTTTTTATCAATATGATCTTCAATGTTGAAGTCCTTAAGCTCACCTGCAAGGTGAACATTATAATTTTCGGTATCTAAGCGTGTAATTTTATCGATACCATTAACTCCTTTTAATGCGTTTGCCCATGTTGTTTTAGCATCGTTACCGATTGGAGATAAGGCTCCGATACCCGTTATAACAACTCTATTATTTTTACTCATACGTTATCCTCCTATTTTCCCCATTTGATAACGATTGCGCCCCAAGTTAAGCCTCCACCGAAGCCAACTAAGACTAAAGTATCGTCATCTTTAATTTTTCCGTTTTGTAATTCTTGATTGATACTTAAAGGTATAGAAGCAGCTGATGTATTACCATATTTATTCACTGAAACACTCATTTTCTCTTTTTCTATACCCAATCTCTCTCTTGCAGATTCCATAATACGAATATTTGCTTGGTGAGGGATAAATAAATCAATGTCATCTGAAGTTAAACCTGCTTTATCTACTACACGTGTTGATGCGTCACCCATAATTCTTACAGCAAATTTAAATACTTCTCTGCCATTCATTTTTAATTTACCAGTTTCTTTATCTAAATATAAATATTTTCCACCGCTACCATCAGATCCCATTTCATAACTAATGATTCCACGGCCTTCAGAAACTTCACCCATTACTACTGCACCGGCACCGTCGCCAAATAAAACAGCAGTTGAACGGTCAGTTAAATCCGTAATTTTAGAAAGCTTGTCAGCACCTACAACTAATATATTCTTATAATCACCAGATTGAATATATTGTTTAGCAGTAATCATTGAATACATAAATCCAGAACAAGCAGCAAGTTGATCCATCGTTGCTACTTTACCAGTTCCTAAACGCTCTTGTAATATATTGGCAACGCTTGGAAACGGCATATCGCCTGTTGCAGTTGCTACAATTATCATGTCTATATCTTCTGGTTGAATACCAGCATCTTCAATTGCTTTAACACTTGCGTTGTACGCTAAATCAGATGTATCTTGATCTTCATCTGCCCAGTGTCTTTCTTTAATACCAGTCATTTTAGAGATCCATTCATCTGAAGTTTCTAAAAATTGCTCAAAATAGGCATTGTCTACAATGTTTTCCGGAGCATAAGCACCGAAACCTTTAATACCCACGTTCATGGTCGTACACCTTCTTAAATAAATTTTTAATACCAGGTATTAATTTAACACATTATTGTTTTCAAACTCAAGTAGATTCATTTTAATACCACTTTTCAAGTATAGCGTTTTAAGGATTTATACAAAATTATAATTTACACATATTTTTTATGATAGAGGACAACAATTTACTCATCATAATTTTATATTATAAATAATCCTAAAAAGGTTAAAATTATAGGAGTTAATCCTTGATTACTACTATACAAACTTAGATATTTCACTTAAAATAGAGTTATCGATTTTATAAGCGGAGGTTATAAGCAATGAAATACCTCATGACATTTATTTGGGCAGTATTATTGCTTGAAATGGTTAACTTCGTATTGAATAGCCTTAACAGCGGTCCAGCGCTAAATGTAATTAATCCAATCATTATGGCTGTTGTATTTACAATTTTTATCGCTATTTTAGGTGCGGTTATGGAACCAAACAAAGGTTCAGATCAATACGATTCATAGCATAATGTATAAAAAGACGAGTTACTTTGACATATACTGTCATAAGTAACTCGTCTTTTTTTAAATTCTATTTTATTTTTACTAATATGGCTTAATAAACCATTCACATAATATCTAGATTTGATAGTTGATTAAACTTTTCTACCTATTAAATTAATTTTTGCTTTATCTAATAATTTAGAATCAACTTGGTGCAATAATTCATTTAGATAGAAAGTATTTTTCAAATTTAGCTTTTCACTTAAAGCATAAACTATAAGTTCATAGTAATGATTTTTATCTGGAGGCGTCGGTCCTACATAATGATTTTCAATCTCTGAAAAATCTTCAGCTAATAAACCTGTTGCAAAGCTGTTCTTACCTTGTACAAAGTCACCTTTAATTCTAGAAAAGTTTTCAACAATATCGATTGTATCGCTATTGACACTCACGTTAGCCACGACCCAGTGAATCCATGGGAAACCACATACTGGAACAGCATCATAATCAATTAAAGTCCAAGCAATATATTGTGTACCTGGTGGCAAGTCTACTACATTAAATGGAAATGATTTAATAGGATTATTGTTAATTAAGTCAACCGGTTGTGCACCTGCAGCATAGTCATAAGGTATAATGTTGTTGTTAAAATTAGTGTTGATTTTCATGTTGTCTTCTCCTTAGTAATAAAATTATTATTGAATAAATTACAAATATTATCTATATACATATTACAACTTATAAAATGTAAAATTTAGATTAAAAAAGGTGAACTAAACAAATAATTTATAAAGAAAGCGCAATAAAAAAATAAATCCAAGAAAGTGATTTGAACACACTTTCTTGGATCTTTATTTGATTCATTCTATTTCATTAAATATTTTCTGCTTTTTCAACGTCAAATTGTAATTCTTTGTCAGAATTTAAATCGACTTTAATTGTTGTACCTTCAGGTAGACTTTCTTTAATCATCATGCGTGCAAGTGGTGTTTCAATTTGTCTTTGAACGAAACGTTTTAATGGTCTAGCACCGAATTGTGGTTCATATGCTTCTTCACCTAACCATTTTTTAGCTTCATCAGACACTTCAATTGTAATACGTTGGTCCATTAAACGGATATTTAATTGAGTTAAAATTTTATCTATAATCATACTCATATCACTCACAGATAATGGTTTGAATAATACAATATCATCCATACGATTCAAAATTTCTGGTTTGAAGTAAGCATGTAAACTATCCATTACCGCTTTTTCAGTACTTTCGCTAATTTCTCCAGCGTCTTTCACATTTTCGAGTAACACTTGTGATCCAATGTTACTTGTCATAATGATGATTGTATTTTTGAAATCAACACTACGCCCTTTAGAATCAGTTAAACGACCTTCATCTAAAATTTGAAGTAGTACATTAAAGACATCACTATGCGCTTTTTCTACTTCATCTAATAAAATAACTGAATATGGGTTACGTCTTACCGCTTCAGTTAATTGTCCTCCTTCATCATGACCTACGTATCCTGGAGGTGCACCAATTAGACGAGAGACTGCATGTTTTTCCATGTATTCGCTCATATCAATACGAATCATGTGTTTTTCTGAATCAAATAATGATGCTGCAAGAGATTTGGCTAATTCAGTTTTACCAACACCAGTTGGTCCTAAGAATAAGAAACTACCGATTGGTCTGTTAGGATCTTTGATACCTGCACGAGCTCTAACTACAGCATCAGATACTAAATCGACAGCTTTATCTTGTCCTACAACACGTTCATGCAAGATATCACTTAAGCTAAGAAGTTTTTCACGTTCAGTTTCAACAAGTTTAGATACTGGGATACCTGTCCACTGGCTTACAATATCGCCAATTTCTTCATCTGATACGACTTCACGAATCATTCTCTCGCTATCCTCACCTGTTTCGTCTTGATAAGCCTCTTCGAATTCTTTTAATTCTTTTTCTAATTGAGGAATTGTACCATATTGAAGTTCCGCAGCTTTCTCAAGGTCACCTTTAGTTTGAGCATCTTCTAATGCTTGTCGACTACGGTCTAATTCTGCACGTTTTTCTTGTACTTTTGCAATTTTTTCTTTTTCTTGTTCTACACGAGACTGTAAAGAAGCTTGTTTTTCTTTTTCATTAGACAACTCTTCTTGTAACTCTTCTAAACGGTGTTTACTTGCATTGTCAGATTCGTTTTTTAAAGCACTTTCTTCAATTTCTAATTGCATTACACGACGGTTGACTTGGTCTAATTCAGTTGGATTAGAGCCCATTTCAGTACGGATTGTCGCACAAGCTTGATCGACTAAGTCGATAGCTTTATCTGGCAAGAATCTATCTGTTATATATCTATCGGATAATTCTGCAGCTGCAACTAGAGCACGGTCTTGAATACGAACACCATGATAAACTTCATAACGTTCTTTTAAACCACGTAAAATGGAAATTGTATCTTCAACATCTGGTTCGCTGACACCTACTTTTTGGAATCGACGTTCTAAGGCAGAATCTTTTTCAATATATTCTCGATATTCATTAAGTGTTGTCGCACCAATACAATGCAATTCACCACGTGCTAACATAGGTTTAAGCATATTTCCGGCATCCATAGCACCGTCAGTTTTGCCAGCGCCTACTAACATGTGTATCTCGTCAATAAAGAGAATAATTCGACCTTCTGATTCTTTTACTTCTTTAAGCACAGCTTTAAGTCGTTCTTCGAATTCACCTCTAAATTTCGCACCGGCTACCAATGCACTTAAATCTAATTCGAAAATTGTTTTATCTAACAATGATTCAGGAACGTCTTTTTTAACTATACGTTGTGCTAGACCTTCAACTATAGCTGTTTTACCTACCCCAGGTTCACCAATAAGTACCGGATTGTTTTTTGTTTTACGACTTAAAATACGGATAGAATTACGTATTTCTTCATCTCTGCCAATAACAGGATCCATTTTTCCTTGACGAACTTCTTCCACTAAGTCACGACCATATTTTTCTAAAGCTTCGTAATTTACTTCAGGATTTTGAGATGTCACATGATTTCCCCCTCTAATTTTAGTAATGATTTCTTTAATAACTTCACTTTTATTTCCGACATATTGTTGAGTCGTTTCATCAATATCCATTGCTGCACGCAATAAATGTTCCATAGAAATAAATTCATCATCATATTCTTTCATATAAGTTTCAGCTTTATTTAGTAAATCATTAGCTTTCTGACTTATATATTGACCATATTGAACATTATCACCTTGCACTGATGGATAATTTTTTAATTTGTTTTCATAAGCTTTTGTAAGTTGCTCAATATCTATATTTGCTCTTTCTAATACACTTTTAAATAAACTTTCATTCTCTTCTAAAGCAGCTTTTAATAAAGCTTCGATTTCAATATTTTGTAACTGATATTCTTTGCTTGATTCAACGGCTTTCTGTAAAGCTCCTTGAACAGCATATGTCATTTGATTAATATCCAATTGTTTTCACCTCTATCATTTAGAGTAGGTCAAAAATAAGGTTTTGACTTTGACTTTCTTTGACCTTAATTATATTATAGACCCTCTTTACTTTATATTCAATCATTTACACTTACTTTTTGACCTTTTTCTATAATTCTCAAAGTACACAATCATATCTTTCATCATCATTTTTATACCACAAAAAGAAACTAGCCTAACGTAATAAATACGTCAAACTAGTTCCTTTTTTAAAGCTATTTCTTTTTCATATTTTTTAGAATTTCATCAGTGAGTGCTTCAACACCGCTATTTCCAAGGTGAATACCATCAGGAGCGAAATACTCTGTATGTCCCTCTGAACGTTTATACCAATCAACAAGTTTCACATTTTTATGCTTTTTAGCAGCGTCAGCCATTAGTTCATTAACATGACCTTCATAGGATCGAGGTACTCTTGTATTCACGAGATAAACTTGAGCTTTACCAAACTTGTCAATTAAATTATCTAATTGATCTTCAGTAAAATCTCCATTAGTACCTAATTCAAGAACAACTTGATCTGAAGGCTGATTATAATGTTTATAATTGCTATCTGCTAAAGGTAATGCTTGGTATAAATTTCTTCCTACTTTACCATCAATATTTGCTTTAGGGACTCTGGATTTAAATTGTTCACCTATATCTACCATTACTGAGTCGCCAATTAATAATGGTTTAATATTAGAATAGACTTCATCCTCTTTGCCCTCTTCAGTTTTTCCGTCATCAGTTAGTTTAATGTCATCTATAGGCAACATATGGATAAGATATTTATCATTTTCACTAGTGTTAAATGTTTGTGCTTTATCAGTTATATTATCTTTACCTAATTTATCAAACGCACCTGCAAGTACTAAAACAAATGGCAATGCTAATACAATAGTAGCGATTGTTCTAATAAATTGAGGCTTGAAACGTTTGTTAATCGCAAAAGCTTTAAAACCTTGCTTTCTGAATGGCGTCTCTACATATCGATAAGATAACTCTGCTAAAGCTATCGTTAAAATGATATCAAATAGATATACATAGAACGGTATTTGACCATCAATATAGTGACTATGAATAAAACTTATTACTGCAAAATGCCATAAGTACAAGCTATATGAGCGTTTGCCAATATACACTAAAACTGGATTCCCTAATACTTTAGAGACTAATGTTGCAGGGTGGACTACACTAGCTATAATAAGCAAGGTCATTGTTGAAATTAGATAAAATCCACCGTTGTAAATCCAATCACTCTCGTCTTTAACGGTAAAGAATAAAACAAATAAAAATATTAAACCTACTATTCCAGCAGTATCAATTGTAGCTCTTAATGTCTTAGGTGGTTGAGCCTTGAGTTTAAATGGTGGCCACATAAATGCTAGAAGTACACCTAATAAAAGTGTTTGTAATCTTGTATCCGTTCCAAAATAGACACGTGAGTGATTCATATGTGGTTGCGAAATGATTACCATTAATAAAAGTGATACTAATGATATAATCCAAAATAATAATGCCACATTTCTGTATTTCTTAATCGTAAGCAGTAATAATATTAATATCGCTGGAAAGAACAAATAGAATTGTTCTTCTATAGCCAACGACCACAGATGTTTTAATGGCATAAATGAAAATTGTTCAAAGTAATTAACATCTTTAGCAATAAACCACCAGTTCGAAACATAGAATATTGCCGCAACAATATCATGTTTAACTCTTACAATATTATCTGGTTCAAATATAAGGGTTGCAAGTCCTACAATTATTAGTAATGCCAAAACTGCGGGTAACAATCTTTTTATACGTCTAATCCAGAAATTTTTAAGATTAATTATACCTGTTTCTTCATATTCTTTTAATAACAAACTGGTTATTAAATAACCGGAAATTACGAAGAACGTGTCCACTCCTAAAAAACCGCCAGTAAGCCATTTTTTATTTAAGTGATATATTATAATTCCAATAACAGCAATTGCTCGCAAACCATCAAGTCCAGGCATATAACGCATTTTTTTACCGCGTTGATGACCTTTCTTTAATTCTTTTTCCATTGTTAACATTCTTTCCCTATAAGTAGTTAATTTGTTAGACAGATAAATTGAGTTTTCAACAATTTCCCATAATAAAACAAATGCTTTTCAGTTCATCTAATACACTTCTTATTCAGTTTTCCCTACATATTAAATATTGAAAATTAATGTTTCATTCTCGTTAACTTAATAAATTTATGTCAAATCCTTCATATTTTTATTAAACATACACCTTTTAAAGTGTAAATTTCAACTCTTTTATGTAAGAATTTTCATTTCCCGAAATGTAGTAAGTCTTATGTATTGTAATATACTTGTAACATTAATTCAATTTAAATAGCATTTTCAATTTATTAAAAATTTCTTAACTCACTTTAAGCTTAAATTGCTCTATCATAAAAGTTTTCTATGTTTAAACAAAAAAAGAATAGCTACACACATTTTCAAAGTGAAATGTGTAACTATTCCTAGTCTTTTATCAATTATCCAACTCCGAGAGCGATCTTAGCATAACGAGACATCATGTCTTTGTTCCAAGGCGGATTCCAAACAATGTTTACTTCTGTTTCAGAAATCTCAGGAATTTCTGCTAATACTCCTTTAATCTGTTCAATAATTTGTGGTCCTAAAGGACAGCCCATAGAAGTTAAAGTCATCTCAACTGTACATAGACCTTCATCGTCTACATCAACTTTATATACTAAACCTAAATTGACAATATCAATGCCTAATTCAGGGTCAATTACCATTTCAAGAGCCCCTAGGATACTATCTTTTAATGCTTCCTCCATTAGTATCACCTCTTTAAAATTATCTTTATACTAATATATCAAATATCCGACAAAACGCCAATAAAATGCTATGATACTGATACATGAACAATCGATATACAAGGAGTTTTATATGCAACCTTATTTAATTTGTCTAGATTTAGATGGAACGTTATTAAATGACAACAAAGAAATCTCATCTTATACAAAACAAGTTTTAACAGAACTACAACAACGCGGTCACCATATAATGATTGCCACTGGTCGTCCATATAGAGCAAGTCAAATCTATTATCATGAATTAAATATGGACACACCGGTTGTCAATTTCAATGGTGCATACGTACATCATCCTAAAGATAAAGATTTTACTACTATTCATGAAGTTTTAGATGTAGAGATTTCCAAAAATATTATCACTGCTCTTCAACAATCTCATGTTACAAATATCATTGCTGAAGTAAAAGATTATGTTTTTATTAATAATCATGATCCGCGACTATTTGAAGGGTTCTCAATGGGTAATCCTAGAATACAAACAGGTAATTTATTAGAACAATTAACAGAACCCCCAACTTCTTTACTTGTTGAAGCAGAAGAAGATAACATCCCTAAAATAAAAGATATGTTAACTCATTTCTATGCTGAGAATATTGAACATCGTCGTTGGGGTGCACCATTCCCCGTTATAGAAATCGTTAAGCGTGGTATTAATAAAGCACGAGGTATTGAACATGTAAAACAATACCTTAATGTTGCGGACGAACAAGTCATTGCTTTTGGTGATGAAGATAATGATATCGAAATGATTAAATATGCCTCACATGGTATTGCAATGAATAATGGTTTACAGGAATTAAAAGATGTTGCAAATGATACCACATATAGTAATAACGAAGATGGCATAGGTCGCTATTTAAATGAGTTCTTTGATTTGAATATTCGCTATTATTAATATAGATAAGTATTAAAGGGGATGACATAAATCATGTATCCCTTTTGTTTTTAAATTTTTTTAAAAGGAGTTCACATTTTGAATAAAATAGTCATCATCGGTGCTGTTGCAGGTGGTGCAACTTGTGCTAGTCAGATTCGCCGTTTAGATAAAGAAAGCGAGATTATTGTTTTTGAAAAAGATAGAGATATGAGCTTTGCAAACTGTGCCCTACCATATTATATTGGTGAGCTAGTTACTGAGAGAGAAAAAGTATTAGCTTATACACCTGAATCATTTTATGATAAAAAGCAGATTAATGTTAAAACGTATCATGAAGTAATAGAAATCAATGATACACATCAAACTGTCACAGTTTTAAATAGGCAAACTGGAGAAACATATGAAGAATTATATGACACACTTATTTTAAGTCCTGGTGCCGGCGCTAATACTCTAGGTTTTGATAGCAATATTTCATTTAATTTAAGAAATTTAGAAGATACTGATGCAATTGATCAGTTTATTGCTAATAATCATGCTAAAAATGCGTTAGTGGTCGGTGCAGGATATATATCACTTGAAGTATTAGAAAATCTATATGAACGCGGACTTGACGTCACATTAATTCATCGTTCAGAGCGGATTAATAAACTAATGGATCAAGATATGAATCAACCTATTATTGATGAATTAGAAAAAAGAAATATCTCTTACAGATTTAACGAAGAAATTCATCAAATTAAAGGTAATGAAGTTACTTTTACATCAGGAATAAAAGAAAATTACGACATTATAATTGAAGGCATAGGAACACATCCACATTCGAACTTTATTAAATCATCAAATATTCACTTAGATGATCATGGCTTTATACCAGTAAACAAACAATTTCAAACTAATATACCAAATATTTACGCTTTAGGAGATGTCATAACGTCATTTTATCGTCATGTAGATTTACAAGCTCAAGTGCCATTAGCATGGGGCGCACATAGAGGAGCTAGCATTATTGCCGAACAATTGGCTGGAGATAGTTCAATTACATTTAAAGGCTATTTAGGATCTAACATAGTTAAATTCTTTGATTATACCTTCGCAAGTGTGGGCATTAAACCAAATGAACTATGTCAATTTGATTATGAAATGGTGGAAGTTAAACAAGGAGCTCATGCCGGTTATTACCCAGGAAATACACCTCTACATTTAAGAGTTTATTATGATAAAACTTCACGTAAACTTTTACGTGCTGCCGCAGTTGGACAAGAAGGTGTAGACAAAAGAATTGATGTCTTATCAATAGCAATGATGAACCAAATGACGGTAGATGAATTAACCGAATTTGAAGTTGCTTATGCTCCACCTTATAGTCACCCAAAAGATTTGATTAATATGATTGGTTATAAAGCTAGATAAAGCATATTAATATCGTGTTATATTCTAGCGTCAAATCTTTAAATATCAATAAGAATTACACAATGTAATTAACCACATAAACGAAAGAGACTGAGACAATGAATATGTCCCAGCCTCTTTCAATTTATACTTATTTTATCCTAAACCAAACATTTTAGTTAATGGACCCCATGGCAAGATGACTCCAATTGCCATTGTTACAATAATTAGCGCGATTGTAATCCAAAAGAATTTATGCCCTTCTTCTTTTTTCTTTCTTTTAGCAATAGTTACTTCCATTAAAGCAATAACTGCTAAACCACATAACATTTTTAAAGTGAGTAACATATGGTTTCCGCCACCGCCATGTGCTGCTGCGATAAATTCTTTAATTAATTCCCAGAAACCAGTAAATAATGTGAGTAACATAAATAGTCTTAGTGCCATATGTAATGGTTTAAAGTAAGGTGAAGCACCTTGAATTTTTGAAAAGTTTAAATAAGTTGCGATAAATAATACTATTGTTAATACCCAACTCAAAATATGGACATGTAACATGCTTGTGTCCCCCCATATATTTATTTTCCCAAATATCATAACATATTTCGAAATTACAAATGTAACAACATTTCAAGATTTTATAATTCTATCTTTTGCAAACAGTAAAACGTATAAATTATTAATTAATTCAAATTTAAAAAGCTGTCGATAATAGAGTTTTATCGACAGCATATTTTTATAAATCAAACTTTTTAAATATGGTAGTAATTATTTAGAGATGTAAGTTGTTAGTGTACCAATGTTATCAATAGTGACTTTAACTTCATCACCCGGTTGCAAGTATTGAGGTGGTTCCATACCTGCGCCTACGCCTGCTGGTGTACCAGTTGCGATGATATCACCAGGATGTAATGCTACATATTTAGAAATTTCTTCTATTAATTCATCAATTTTAAGAATCATTTCTCCAGTGTTACCATCTTGACGGATGTCGTTGTTCACTTTAGTGACGATATTAACATTTTCAGGTGTTGGCAATTCATCTTTAGTGACAATATATGGTCCCATTGGGCAACCACCCGTTAAACTTTTAGATAAAAATGCTTGATCATGTGCATTTTGAGCTGTACGGTCTGTAATATCATTAATAATAGTGTAACCATAGATATAATCTAAAGCTAATCCTTTAGGAATCTTCTCCCCTGATTTCCCAATAACGATGCCTAGTTCACCTTCGTAATCTAATTGGTCTGTAATATCTTTATGATTAGGAATTGTTGCTTCATCACCAGTTAAAGATGAAGCAGCTTTAGTAAATACATATAAACGTTCAACTTCATGATTTAATTCGCTAGCATGATCTTGATAATTACGACCAAATGCAATAACGTTATTTGGTGGTGTAACTGGAGGTAAAAACTCTACATCTTTGAACGAAATTTTAAACTCTGCTTCTCTACCGCTATCTTCAGCAGCCACAACTGCTTTACGCACTTGTTCTTGAAAATCTAAAGTTTGGTTTTGTTGTAAGCCTTGTAGTAATGTTTTGGGATGAAAATCTTCTTCACCAAATTCAGCAAAAACCATTGGTAAATCCCAAACAGCATCTTCACGTTTAACTTTTACCCCGTATGAAGTTCTGTCATTGTGTTTGAATGATAAAAATTTCATTCATAATCAACTCCTCATCTATATCTTATTACATATTATAACTATATCTGAGTTCAAATAACAAACATATAAGTAAGAAAATTAAGAAATTTCTTAATAGGATATTGGATAATCTTAAATAAAAATGCTACGTCATCATAAGTCTTACACTTAAGATAGACGTAGCACGTCTTTATTCTAACAAACAGTATTATGCTTATTATTCATCTATTGTTAACATACCAAATTTAAAGAAATATAGATAACCTTGAACTGGCTGTTTGAGTATAGTTTCTAACGTATTACGGTAATACTTCATTTGGATTTGATATTTCTCTTTAAGTTGTTGTCCAATCTCCTCATCAGTCATCCCTTTTCGTCGATTAAATGCATCTGTTTTATAATCCACGAAATAGTATTTTCCATCTTTTTGAAAAATTAAATCAATCATACCTTGAATAATTGAAACGTCTTGATTATCTTCAGGTAATTGATCGACCTTCGCTTGATTAACAACAAATGGCAATTCTGTATACACTTTGTCTGCTTGTGCAATTTGCAGATATAAAGAACTTTCAATAAATCTCATTATATCATCATATTTAATATCGGCTTTAGCATCCTCTTCAATGATATTACGATGAATCAGCATATCAATATATGAATCGAGCTCTTCTCTTGTTAATCCCGTTTCTTTAAATGGAAGATGTTGCATTACTGTGTGCATTAACGTACCAATTTCATTGGCTTTCCGCTTCTTATCTTCACTTAAAAATCTAGGACGCTCATATGTTGCTACACCGATACGGTATTGTCTGACTCTATCATAGTTTGTATCACTTTCCTCTGTTTCAAGTTGACGTTTAAGTTCAGATACAGACTGCTTTGAAGGTTTCAAAGTGTCTTCCTGATAAGGATATTCATACGCTAATTGATGATGAATCTTAGCTTTTACATCATCATTACCACTGTTGAAGTCATCAATATCATTAACTGTTCGACGTTCATTTTCAGGGGTAACCTCTTCTGTGGATACGTCTTCGTAGTGATCAATTGTGATCGTTACGCGTGGTTTCACTTCAGAATTAAGTGTTTCAATATCTCGTTCAAATTTCTGTTCGTCAGGTAAAGATGCTGATTGATGTTTAGCTAAAATACTATAAATGAATTTGAATGAATTCTTAGCAGTCAAGCGTTCATTTACTGCAATAAGATCTTTAGATATAGGTAATTGTTCAAGTTCAGTCAATTCTTGTTCTTTCTTGACTCTACCTATTAAAATCAATTGTTCTTTAGCACGAGTTAATGCAACGTAAATGAGACGCATTTCTTCAGAGATATGTTCTTTTCGATTAATAGCGCGGTAGGCTGCTGAAGATAATGATGGATAGATCATTTCTTTATCTGTATCATAATAATCCATTCCTAAACCGTATTGTTGGTTTAAAATGACAGGTTGAGTCAAGTCTTTTTCATTGTATTTTTTAGAAAGTCCTGAATAAATAACAAACGGAAATTCTAATCCTTTACTACTATGGATGGTCATCATTCTAACAACATTATCACTTGGCCCAACTATATTCTCTTCACCGAAATCTCTTCCTCTATCAATCAGCTCATCTATAAATCGAATAAATTGGAATAAACCTCTAAAGCTAGAGTTTTCAAATTCAATAGCTTTATTAATTAAACCATAGAGATTTGCGCGTCGTCCTTTTCCACCAATAAGACCACTAAAGTATTGTATAACAAAATGATCATTGTAAAATTTGTCAATAAGCTGATAAACAGGTTCATTTTGTCTATAATCTTGATAATTTTTTATATCTTTTATAAATCTTTGTAATTTGTGAACTAAATCCTCTTTAGCATTATTGTCATCTATATAATTTTGAATCGATTGATAAAAATAAATATCATTAGGACTAGCTACTCTAATTTCTGCTAATTCATCTTCTGTAAATTGATAAATAACTGAACGCATGAGCCCTACAAGATAAATATCTTGCAAAGGATTATCAACAGTTTTTAAAAATGATAATACTAGTTGTACTTCAGTTTGTTCAAAGTAACCCTTTTTACTTTTAACATGGAATGGAATATCACTATTTTTAAATGCTTGCTGCAAATTACGCGCATTATCAGTATTTCTTTCAAGTATTACAATATCTTTAAATGTTGCACTTCTATAAGTTCCAGTTTTCATATCATATACTTGTTCATTTTCAATGATATCTTTCACTTGTTCTACGATGTAATTAGCTTCCTGCTCACTTCCTGTTAATTCACTCGTTTCTCTATCAGCTTCAATTAATGCACGAAGTTGTACAGGTTTATCAGCTTGATCATATGGTGCTCCATAATAGAGTTGAGCCGCATCATCATAGATTATCTCTCCAACGTTATCATCCATCATATGCTTAAAAAGATAATTTGTGGTAGAAAGTACTTCTTGTCTAGAACGGAAGTTTTGAGATAGATCTATGACCATCCCTGTACCTTCTCCTTCACTAGTGAAGCGATTATATTTTTCAATAAAAAGACTTGGATCAGCTTGTCTAAATTTGTAAATTGATTGTTTTACATCCCCTACCATAAATAGGTTACCGTTATATTCTTCGCCTGTTTTAATACAAGATAAAATCTTTTCTTGAACACGGTTCGTATCTTGATACTCATCCACTAGAATTTCCTCAAAATGTTCTCGATACGTTTTTGCAATATGTGAAGGTGTACCATCTTCGTTAGTAAGTATTTGTAATGCAAAATGCTCATAATCTGCAAAGTCCAGTAAATTACGGCTTCGTTTTTGTTTGCTAAATTCTTCGATGACGTCTTTCACAATTTGAGCTAAATAAGCTACTCTAGGAGCCAATTTCTGCATATCTAACTTCAAATCGTCCGCACTTCTTGAAAAATAATCATTTTTCACATCACTAACGAGGCCTTTGTATTTATCATAGTGTTTTTTAGCATCATCTAACGCCTCTTCCATACCCTCATTTGCTTCTTTAATCTTTTTGGTAATTGAAGGAAAACGGCTTACAAATTGGTGTGATACCAGTGCATCAGTATTAATCATGTCACCTTCGATAACTTTAGAAATAAAACGACGTTCATCTTCCACTACTTCTAATTGTTTTTCAACATTGTCAAACATTGAGAATAAGTTAAAACTTTTTATAATTTCTTCATAAGCAGCTTTTAGAAATATCATTGCTAAATCATTTAGTAATTTCAATAATTGATTTTGTTGGCCTTCGTTTTTATAAGGTTGAGATAATTGATCTAACCATTTGAATGGATTAGGATTTGCAATACTAAAGAAGTACAAACGTTTAATAATATTTCTAAATTGGTCATCATTTCTATCTGAGGACAACTGCTCAGTTAACTCGATAAAATCAGAGTCTAGAATGTCATAATGGCGTTCGAGAACATCGTCAATTGTTTGATCAAGCAGTAGGACGTTTTCAGCTTCACTACTTGTTCTAAAATTAGGATCAATGTCTAAAACGTCGTAATGTAGTTGAATTAATTTTAAACAAAAACTATGTAACGTAGAAATCTGAGCCTGATGAATTTTAACACGTTGATTTTTTAAATGCTCATTATCGGGTTCAGCAAGAGAAGCTTCTTGAATACGTTGGTCTACACGAAGCTTCATTTCACGCGCACTCAAATTTGTAAACGTTACAACTAGTAAAAGATCAACATCCATATTATCTCGAAGAATTCGTTGAATAATACGTTCAACTAATACAGCAGTTTTACCCGAACCAGCGGCAGCAGCGACGAGGACATCTTGACCTTTAGCATATATACTACGCCACTGTGCGTCAGTCCAAATTACATCATTAGGTTTAGTTGGTATCATCACTGGTCACCACCTTCATCAATCATATTTTGAATTAATTCTATAGGTTTAATAGACTCATCTACTGTTCTATAACGTTTACTATCTATCATACTATCCACATGGCATACCGACTGATAACTACAAAATTGACATGGTAAAGTATTTTTGTATTTTAAAGGCGCTACCTCTGTATGACCATCCATAATATGAGTAGCTGTTTCAATGAAATTCTTCTTATTGTGCTGAATAAATTGTCGAATCACATCTTCATTAGCTACACGACTCGTATTCTTACTTATTGCACCTTTAGTAGTTAAACCAATTGGAGCGATATCTGAATTAAAACTTGGCTCCAAACGCTTGTCTAATGCATCTATTACTTCTTCATCGCTATTTACAAGACCACTCATTTTGAAACTTTTAATTAATTCTTTATTTAATTTCTCTTCATCAATTTTGGACCAGTTATCAAATTTAATACGCGGTTCATGGACGTGAAAATAGAGTAACCCACCTGGTTTAACTATATCAGTCAGCCCTAGTCTATCTTTATTTTGTAAGACAATGTCCATGTAAGTCATCATTTGCATTTGCAACCCATAGTACACCTTCGTTAAATCTAAAGTCGCACTACCAGTTGAAGATTTATAATCAATGATATTTACATAACTGTGATCGTCTTTAGTATACGTATCAATTCGGTCGATTTGACCTCTAATATTAATAGGAATTCCTTGTCTAGTATGTAGAGGCTTTGCAACTAATTCATCTCTATTTTTAGGTGATTTACGAAAGCCTGTTTCAAATCTTTGCGGTACAAATTTGGAAAAGCCTGTTTGATACTTTAAAGCATTTAAAGTTGTTTCTACTATAGAACCTATTCTTCTAGATAAATACTTATAGTAAGCTGTTGAATTCAATAAGTTGAACTGTACTTTAGGCAATATCAACTCCAATGCTTCTTCAGTTAACGCTCTAATCTTTTTACGATCTAAGTTCTTAAAGTCTCCTTCTACACGATCAGAAATATGTTTTAGCACTGAATGGAAAATATCTCCTAAATCAAAGTTTTGTAATTCATATTTCGAACGTTCATTCAACCTTAATCCATGTGATGCGTAATGTTTAAACGGACATTGCTGGTAACCCTCAAAGCGTGACACACTTGCATTAATAGTTTTTCCGTATAATTGCTTTGTGAGTGTTTCATTTAACTGAACTGTTTCATTATCGTATGTCAGAGAAGTGATAAGATAATCTAATCCCTCATTTAATCGCTCATCATCTCGAATCACTTGGTATGCATCTAGCCATCTTATATCTACATCTTCATGATCTAACCATCTACGCAATGTATCAAATAATTCAATTTTAGTTTGATGCACGTGTTGCATAAGACCTATTGGTTGTTCTTCATGTTGTCGCTGAATATTAACAATATCTAAATTATGATATAAATCTTTAATTTGTGATAAAAAGGGACTTATTTCCTTTTCCTCTCCCGAATTTCCCATCAAGCTATATGAGAAAGTTACTTTTTCACATGCACGTGTCATAGCAATATAACAAACAAATGCTTCATCCATTTGTAAAATATCTGATGTCGGACTTAATTCAATTTGTGCATTTTGTTCAAAATATTTCTTTTCTTCATCTGTAATCAAACTAGATGAAGATACAGGTTGAGGCAATGAACCGTCATTCATCCCTACCATATATACATGTTGTTTATTATCAACCTTAGCCAAATCCATTGTACCGATACTTACCTGATCTAAGGTCTGCGGAATCATAACAAATTCTAACTGCTCTAATCCTATATCAAACACTTCAAGGAATTGTTTTAAAGTCATCTCTTGAGTATCAAAAACTGTTACCAAATCATCTAAAATTTGAATTAATCCATTCCAAATTTGATCGATTTCCTCTGCTTGTTGATGCTTACCTGCTACGTCTAACTCATCTCTTTCGGTCATGAGTTGGTTTGGGAGTTCGAAATATTCCATACTTTCGTAAAAAGCAGTCGCAAAATCCCTCACAGTATGTGCTTCACTCATCGCTTTTTCAAAGTATAAAACTTTATCAATGACATTGTTCTTTAAACGAATTACCTCTTCGTACGTTTCTTTTTCTTGGGGAGTTAAAGCATGTGATTTACGTCCCATTTTGTTAAATTGGTCGACATGAAATACTTCCTCATCCAACCAACGTTTATCATAAACACCACGCTCTAATGCGAAATTCTCTAATAAATCTATTAAGTAGCTACTATGCTTAAATTGTGCAGTTAGTACATCTGTCTTAAATAAACGCAACATAGAGTTAATATTCCAATTCGACTGTATAACCTCAATTAAAGAACGAATCATTTCCATAATTGGATGATGTGACATTGACTTTTTAGTATCTATATTAAATGGAATATCGTATAGGGAGAAAATAGAATCGAATAAATATGCATATGATTCATCACGATACAAGATAGCAATGTCTTGAAATCTCAATTGGTTATCACGAACATCTCTAATAATTCGTCTGGCTAATTCATTCACTTCTTCACGTATATTAGAAGATTCGAGTATTTCAACATGATTTGAATGAGATAGAGGTGTCATTTGCAAAGCATCAAAATCACTTTCTAAATGCATGAGATCATCATTTTTAAATCGAAATCTTTGATGAAATAAGGTTTTATTTAATTGAATATTTAATTGGTTCGCAATGTCTTCGAGATGTGTTAAAACTTCTGATGGTTTTCTAAATAGACTAAAAGGGTCTTGGTCACCATCTGTTGTTAATAAAACTGTGACACTCTTAGCATGTTGTACCAAAGCTTCAATCATTCTGTATTCAAGTGTTGAAAAGTTATAGAATCCATCAATAAATATTTCTGCTCGTCTGAGCCACTCAGATTTTGACATTTGATCGATAAAACGTTCTAGACTATTCTCAGTAGTTATAAATTCCCCACTCATGCGAGATTCTAGCTCTTTATAAATTAGAGTAATATCTTCTAGTTTATGTTGTGTTCTCGTTTGTAACTGATGTTCTTTAATAAATTGATTTAAATGGTCCGGTGTGACACTATATTTTTTAAAATCTTGGATTTGTTCTGCGAGTTTCTCACTAAAGCCATAATATTTAGATTGAGAACGGTACAATTTAAGTTCTGTATCGTATTGTTGAACAATATGATAAATCATCATTTGCATGGCAGCTTTAGATAATTTTTGTTCTGTATATCCTCCTACTTCTTGAAAAATACGATGACTTAACCTTTCAAAGTGAAGGACTTCTGTTCTTAAACTTCCATTAAGTTCTGTATCATTTACAAAGGCTTGTTCTAATTGAAATGTACTCTGAGTTGGAGCGATTAATACAATAGGATCACCTAGAGGATCATGTTTCATTTCGTTCTTTATATAATTTAACATTGAAGCTGATTTACCCGTACCAGCTCTACCGATATATGTATTTAATTCCATAACATTCCCTCACTCCTTTATCCTTTATATTATCACACCAAAGTTAGGTTCTAATATAAATAAAAAATGGAGACATCTATAATTTTAAAAATTATAGATGTCCCCATTATTGAAATAATTTTACATAGCTTTAAAATTCTTAGTTTTTAGTGTTTTCAGGATTGAAATTTGATTTAAATTCGTTAAACGGCCAAAATCTAAATGAAACTTTACCAACTATTTGATCTTTATCTATTAAACCAAATGAGCGACTATCCTTACTTACTTCACGATTATCACCTAAAACTAAATATTTATCTTTAGGTATTACATTTGTTTTAGAGTTAGCATTTGCTAAGTCCTTCACTTTAAATGTTCCTGTAATATACTCAGTTTGTTTGCGCTTTTCATTATAGTTTAAATATGGTTCTTTTTGTTTCTTTCCATTGATGTATAATGTGTCATTTTTATATTGAACACTATCGCCCGGTGTTCCAATAACACGTTTAACATAGTCATCTTTTTTATTAGCATGGAAAACAATAACGTTACCTTCTTTAACGCCACCGATTTTATAACCAATAATATTTACCATTACACGTTGACTATCCTTGAGCGTCGGGTCCATTGAATCACCTTTAATAGTGTACGGCTTAGCAATAAATTTTCCAATTAAAAATATAAGTGCTAGCGCTACGGCAATGGCGGCAATCCATTCAATTATTTCTTTTTTCAATTTTCACACCTCTTCTAGTTTCTAAAAATCATAGGCGAATTCCTTAAAAGGGTAATATTTTAAACTCACATCGCCAATGATATCTTGTTTATCAATTAAACCATAGCGTCTCGAGTCTGATTTATTATCATCATTATCATTTAATACAAAATATGAACCAGGTGGCACAATATCTCCATCTGAATCTTTAATATTTCGTAATGCAATATTTTTTATTTGTCTATTTTTAGCATATTGTTCATTGACGCGTCTATCATCTCTATATAGATGATGATTTTTAATTTCAACTGATTCTCCAGGTTTACCAACAATTCTACTGAAATGGATTACCCCGTTATGTCTATACAAGATAACATCCCCATCTCTTAGTAAATCAAAAGTAACCTTTATTTTATTAACAATCACTCTATCATCCTTCTTCAACGTCGGAGACATATTATGATTAGGTATAACCGCACCAACAATAATAAAGGTTTGAACGAATAGTACAATAATAATTGCAAAAATTAAGGAAATCAAATATTTAATCGTGCGTTGCACATTTTCACTCCTTAGTAGAACCCATAAAATATTTTTCTACTTTTTTACTAACAAACCAAAGTGCAACGAGCAATAGTAGCATTATTAGTGCGCGTATTGGATTAGTAAAAATGGTAGTTACTTCTCTTCCCATTACTCCTAAAATAGTAATGGAAATAAGTTTCGAAATAGTCAAAACAATGAAATAATATTTCACTTTAATATGAGACAAACTTGCTACTAAATTAATCAATGTATTAGGTGTAAATGGAAAACATAATAATATAAATAAAGGTATTAAACCTTGTCTATCTATAAAACTTATAAGTCTTTGTACAGATTTTCTCTTTTTTTCATTTTTCATTTTTTCAGTATTAATTAATTTCTTGCATACTAAAAATACTGTGAATGTACCAGTTACGATGCCTAACCAACTGATGATAATTCCCGGAATTGACCCATAAGCGTGCATTAATAACACAACATAAAGTGTCAAAGGTAACACAGGTACAATTGCTCTCAAATAGAGCATAATGAACCCAGGAATGTATCCGAATTGCCGAAATACGTCAAACCATTCTTCCAATTGATGAAACGACAAAACATCAAATCCTTTCTAGGGTTAATATTACTTTATTATTATAGTGGTAATTTACGCTTTTTGAAACAACTAAATTTTGTTCACAATATAAGTCAAATTTTAGTAGTAAATACTCACACTGGTATTTATAAATAATTAATAACAAGATCTCAAACTGAATATGTAAAAAAGCCAAGAACTTGAGAGATTTTCTCAAGCCTTGGCTACAAATTACTATATTTTGAATACTAACTTATAATTGAAAAATTATAAGCGATCTTCTAATTCTTTTTTCTTATCTTCATATCCTGGCTTACCTAATAATGCAAACATATTTTGTTTATAAGCTTCTACGCCAGGTTGGTTAAATGGATTTACTCCTAATTGATAACCACTCATTGCACATGCAAGTTCAAAGAAATACACGACATAGCCGAATGTTTCTTCATCTAATTGAGGAATGTTCACTACGATGTTAGGAACTCCACCATCAGTATGCGCTAATAGTGTACCTTCAAATGCTTTTGTATTAACTTCATCAATTGTTTTACCAGCTAAGTAATTTAATCCATCTAAATCCTCACTATCTTGTTCAATAGTAATATCATGTTTAGGGTGATTTACTTTAACAACTGTTTCAAATAAGAAGCGACGTCCTTCTTGTACGTATTGTCCTAAAGAGTGCAAGTCCGTTGTGTAATTGGCACTTGAAGGATAGATACCTTTGAAATCTTTACCTTCAGATTCACCGTATAATTGTTTCCACCATTCATTAAAATATTGCATAGAAGGTTCATAGTTTATCAACATTTCTGTTGTATAGCCTTTGCTATATAAAATATTACGAATAGTAGCGTATTGATATGCAATGTTTTGCTCTAAATCTTCAGATGATAATTCTTCACGTGCTTTAGCTGCACCAATCATAATTGACTCGATATTAATACCAGCTGTAGCGATTGGTAATAAACCTACTGCAGTTAAAACTGAATATCTTCCACCTACATCGTCAGGTACGACAAAAGTTTCGTAACCTTCATTTTTTGCTAATTGTTTTAAAGCACCTTTTGATTTGTCTGTAGTAGCAAAAATGCGTTGTTTCGCTTCATCTTTACCATATTTATCTTCTACTAATTGTTTAAATAATCTAAATGCAACTGCTGGTTCAGTAGTTGTTCCAGATTTAGAGATTACATTTACTGAAAAGTCTTTATCAGCTAAATAATTTACTAGTTCTTGAGTATAACTTGATGATAAATGATTACCTACAAATACAATCTCTGGATATTCATTACTAGTTCTGAATGATGAAGTTAACATTTCGATAGCTGCTCTCGCACCTAGATATGAACCACCAATTCCAATTACAACAAGTACGTCAGAATTGGATTTAATACGTTTTGATGCTTCCACTATTCTTGAAAATTCTTCTTTATCGTAATTTACTGGTAAGTCTAACCAACCTAAAAAGTCTTTACCGGCGCCAGTACCTTTATGAATTGTATGATGAATCGTTTTAACGATATCTTTTTGTTGTTCTAATTCATGTTTGTCGAAAAATTCTAAAGTTTTACCATAATCTAATTGAATATGCGTCATCTTATTGCCTCCTATGATGTATACTATATTAATTTTACTAAGTTTATATAAGCTATTCAATTCACAAGACTGTCTCAAGACCAGAAAAGTGATTGTTCTGTGAATTTTCAATTTAAATTACAAGCTATTTATAGATTTTATCAGCAATATCTATATTAACTTTATATTCATTTTACAGAATTTTTAAATATATTAAAAATACCATTATTACAAAGTTTAATGAAGTATCAATGCATCCTCCTACATGTATATTTTGAATATTTATGTAATATAATGGTTTTATTTTCATCTATAATCTGCTATGATGTATCCATATTAAAATTCTGAAAATTTATTAGAGGTGTAAACTTATGAAAGAAAAAATTGTTTTAGCCTATTCTGGCGGTTTAGATACAAGCGTTGCAGTGCAATGGTTGATTGATAAAGGATACGACGTCGTAGCATGTTGCTTAGACGTAGGAGAAGGCAAAGATCTTGATGTTGTATATCAAAAAGCTTTAGATATGGGAGCTATTGAATGTCATATCATTGATGCAACAAAAGAATTTAGTGAAGATTATGTAAGCTATGCAATTAAAGGAAATTTAATGTATGAAAATGCATATCCACTAGTTTCTGCTCTTTCTCGTCCATTGATTGCTAAAAAGCTAGTAGAAATCGCTGAAAAAACTAATTCTATTGGAATTGCACATGGATGTACTGGTAAAGGAAACGATCAAGTACGTTTTGAAGTAGCTATTAAAGCATTAAATCCTAATTTAAAAGCATTTGCTCCTGTACGTGAGTGGGCTTGGAGTAGAGAAGAAGAAATTGATTATGCCATTAAACATAATATACCGGTTTCAATCAACCATGACTCTCCCTACTCCATCGACCAAAATCTTTGGGGAAGAGCAAATGAATGTGGAATTTTAGAAGATCCTTATGCAGCTCCACCTGAAGATGCATTTGACTTAACTACACCTCTTGAACAGACACCTGATAAAGCAGATGAAATTATTATTTCATTTAAAAAAGGAATCCCAGTTCAAATTGACGGTAAAGATTATCAACTCGATGACCTTATTCTTTTCTTAAATGAATTAGCTGGTAAACACGGTATTGGAAGAATCGACCATGTTGAGAATAGAATGGTCGGTATTAAATCTAGAGAGATTTATGAAACTCCTGGAGCTGAAGTATTACTCAAAGCTCATAAGGCACTAGAAACAATTACTTTAACCAAATATGTTGCTCATTTTAAACCGGTTATTGAAAAGCAATTTTCAGAACAAATATACAATGGATTATGGTTCTCACCACTTACGGACAGTTTAAAACTCTTTATTGATAGCACACAACAATACGTTGAAGGCGACGTAAGAGTTAAATTATTTAAAGGTAATGCAGTAGTGAATGGTAGAAAATCACCATACACATTATATGATGAAAAACTTGCTACTTATACAAAAGAGGATGCATTCAACCAAGAAGCCGCAGTAGGATTTATCGACATCTATGGATTACCTACACAAGTAAATGCAATGTTACATGGAGGTTATAGTGATGAGCAGTAAAGCTTGGGGAGGTAGATTTGAAGCTCAACCAGAAGATTGGGTTGATGACTTTAATGCTTCAATTGAATTCGATAAAAATTTAATTAATCAGGATATACAAGGTAGTATTGCACATGCCACTATGCTTGCGAATCAAAATATTATTACACAGAATGAAGCTCAAACTATCATCCAAGGATTAAAAGATATCCAGAAAGATTTTAATGAAGGAAATATTGAATTTAAAGCATCATTAGAAGATATACATCTAAATATTGAGCATGAATTGATTCAACGTATTGGAGAAACTGGTGGTAAATTGCATACTGGACGTAGTAGAAATGACCAAGTCGCAACAGATATGCATTTATATACAAAAGAAGAAGTTCAGAATATTATCGAATTAATCAACTCATTTCAACATGAAATAGTTAAACTTGCTGAAGACCATGTTGATACGATAATGCCTGGATACACGCATCTCCAACGTGCGCAACCTATTTCTTTTGCGCATCACGTCATGACTTACTTCTGGATGTTAGAACGTGATAAAGGGCGCTTTAATGATAGTCTGAAGCGTATCGATATTTCACCTCTTGGCGCTGCTGCTTTAAGTGGTACGACACATCCTATTGATAGACACGAAACACAAGAACTCTTAGGTTTTACAAATATTTATGAAAATAGTCTCGATGCAGTCAGCGACCGAGATTATATTATCGAAACGTTGCATAATATTTCATTAACAATGGTCCATCTTTCTCGTTTTGCTGAAGAAATTATTTTCTGGTCAACGGATGAAGCTAAATTTATAACTTTATCAGATGCTTTTTCAACTGGTTCATCGATTATGCCTCAGAAGAAGAATCCAGATATGGCGGAATTAATTAGAGGTAAAGTTGGACGCACAACAGGTCACTTAATGAGTATGTTAGTTACGCTAAAAGGTTTACCATTAGCTTATAACAAAGATTTGCAAGAAGATAAAGAAGGTTTATTCGATGCAATTCATACAGTCAAAGGCTCTCTACGTATCTTTGAAGGTATGATAGCCTCAATGACCGTAAATACTGAACGTTTAAGTGAAACTGTAAAAAAAGATTTTTCAAATGCTACTGAGCTTGCAGATTATCTAGTAAGTAAAGGGGTGCCTTTTAGAACCGCTCATGAAATTGTTGGAAAAATTGTACTAAATTGCATTCATAAAGGTATTTACCTACTTGTTGTGCCATTATCGGAATATAAAGCACATCATTCTAATATTGATGAAGATATTTATGACTATTTACATCCTGAAAATTGTTTAAAACGTCGTAAAAGTTATGGTTCAACAGGACAAAATTCTGTTAAACATCAATTAGACATAGCAAAATCACTATTAAATTAATACCTTCGAGATATTATTTAACTGATAATTAATACCTTTCGAATTTGTTAAATATTAATTAAGTTTTTTAATAATATTTTAATTTAGTAAATTTTATATAAAATTTTCTTCGTTCTCTTTTGCATCCTTTTAAAATGGTGTAATTTATATTTATCACATCAATTTGAAAGGATGTTTTTATGTTCAAATCTAAAAGAATAGTTTTGACGAGTTTAGTTGCGCTATTTATTGGTATCATTTGTATCACTACCTCTAACTTCCTTAATACTAAAGGAGTAAAAGCCAATCAAAGTCAAACACATCAAACAACTAAGACAAATCAAAATAACCATTTCAAACGAGAATCCGAATCTGATTCAGTAAGTGGAAAAACTAACGATTCACATGCTCACTGGGCTACAAATCCTACAGGTGAAAAATACACCACTATAGCCCATAGAGGTGCAAGTGGTTATGCACCTGAACATACTTTTCAATCTTATGATAAAAGTCATAATGAATTAGGCGCTTCTTACATAGAAATTGATTTACAACGCACTAAAGATGGTCATTTAGTAGCAATGCATGATGAAACAGTAAATCGCACTACAAATGGACATGGTCGTGTTGATCATTATACTTTAAAACAATTAAAACAACTCGATGCTGGAAGTTGGTTTAATAAAGCAAATCCTAAATATGCCAACAAGAAATATAAAAATGCAAAAGTACCTACGTTGGATGAAATTTTAGATAGATATGGTAAAAATGCCAATTATTATATTGAAACTAAATCACCTGATGTTTATCCTGGAATGGAAAAACAATTACTAAATACCTTAGCCCGACATGGTATGTTAACGAACAGTTCATTAAACAATGGACATGTAATGTTACAATCATTTTCCGGAGATAGTTTACAAAAACTACATCAAATGAATCCAAATGTACCTTTAATCAAATTAATGAATAAATTTGAATTAACGAACGCTTCAGACCAAGATTTGAAGGCAATTAAATCATATGCAGTGGGTGTTGGTCCTGAATACACAGACTTAAATATTAAAAATACTAGACACCTTAAAGATTTAGGTTTCTTAGTACACCCTTATACAGTTAATAACGTTAATGATATGAGACGTTTAAATCAGTATGGTGTGGATGGCGTTTTCACTAACTACGCTGATTTATATAAAGCCGTTTCAAAAAATCAATAAATATTTCTTTCAAAAAGACTTTGTGGGATAGTCAAACTATCTCACAAAGTCTTTTAGTATGTCGTTCTACCACTCACTACGATTTTTCATTCTTTAATCATCGGTTGCTTTCTTAAGCTAAGATATCGAAATTATTTTGAAAAAACTTTTACTATTTCATAGCTCTAAAAAAACCTGCAACTCATTACAAGTTGCAGGTTTCCCTATTACATTCTTTATTTGGTTAACAGTTTTAAGCCCAACCGCGATAACGAGCAGCTTCCGCTGTACGTTTAATACCTACAATGTACGCGGCAAGTCTCATATCAATTTTTCGGTTTTGTGCTAATTCATAAATTGTATCAAATGCACTAACTAATTTTTCACGTAATTTTTCATTAACTTCGTCTTCTGTCCAATAGTAACCTTGGTTATTTTGAACCCACTCGAAATAAGATACAGTCACACCACCAGCACTTGCTAATACGTCTGGAACAAGTAAAATACCTCTTTCAGTTAAAATGCGTGTAGCTTCAGGTGTTGTTGGTCCGTTTGCCGCTTCAACAACAATGTCAGCTTTAATATCATGCGCATTATCTTCTGTAATTTGATTAGAGATGGCAGCAGGTACTAAAATATCACAATCTAATTCAAACAATTCTTGGTTAGAGATTGTTTCCTCGAATAAGTTAGTTACTGTACCAAAACTATCACGACGATCTAATAGATAATCTATATCTAAACCATTAGGGTCATGTAATGCACCATAAGCATCACTAATACCAACTACTTTGGCACCTAAGTCATATAAAAATTTAGCTAAGAAACTACCAGCATTACCAAAACCTTGAATAACTACTCTAGCATCTTTGACGTTCATACCTCTACGTTTTGCTGCTTGTTCAATTGCAATAACTACACCTAAAGCTGTTGAACGGTCTCGCCCTTCTGAACCACCTAATACGATAGGTTTACCAGTAATGAAACCAGGTGAGTTGAATTTATCAAGTGCACTATACTCATCCATCATCCAAGCCATGATTTGGGAGTTCGTAAATACGTCTGGCGCTGGAATATCTTTGTTTGGTCCAACGAATTGAGAAATAGCTCTTACATATCCACGAGATAATCGTTCAACTTCATGAATACTCATTTGACGTGGGTCACAAACGATACCACCTTTACCACCACCATAAGGTAAGTTAACGATACCGCATTTTAAAGTCATCCACATAGATAAAGCTTTAACTTCTTCTTCATCCACTTCTGGGTGGAAACGTACCCCACCTTTAGTAGGACCAACGGCGTCATTATGCTGTGCACGGTAACCAGTGAATGTTTTAACTGTACCATCATCCATACGTACTGGAATGCGAACTTGTAAAAATCTTAATGGTTCTTTAATAAGATCGTACATTCCATCGTCAAATCCCAATTTGTGTAATGCTTCTTTAATAATCCCTTGAGTGGAAGTCACTAAATTATTATTCTCAGTCATGATCCTATTCGCCTCTTTTTAACTAATGATTTCGCTTTCAAATTTTATTGTAACACAAGTGTACGCTTTTTAAAGGGTTTACAAAGCGAATGTTACAACTTTTTGAACTTACTCAAACACGCTTTTGATTTTCTCTAATGCTAAATTTAATTCCTCTTTAGTTATAACTAATGGTGGTGCAAATCTAATAACTGTGTCATGCGTTTCTTTACATAATAAACCTTTTTCTTTTAAGGCTTCACAATATGGTCTAGCACTTTCATGAAGCTCTATACCAATGAATAAACCTCTTCCACGAACTTCCTTTATAGAAGGATGTTCAATTTTTTGAAGTTCTTCCTTGAAGTATTCACCTAATTCTAATGAACGACCTGGTAAGTCTTCATCTATAATTACATCTAATGCTGCAATTGAGACCGCACAAGCTAGAGGATTTCCTCCAAATGTGGAACCATGTGAACCTGGCGTAAATACATCTAGTACTTCGTTATCTGCCAAGACTACCGAAATTGGTAAGACGCCTCCTCCTAAAGCCTTTCCTAAAATGTAGACATCCGGTTTAACATTATCCCAATCTGTAGCAAATAGTTTACCTGAACGACCTAAGCCTGCTTGAATCTCATCAGCAATAAATAGAATATTGTGCTTATCACATAATTCTCTAATCGCTTTAAGATAACCTTCTGGCGGTACATTAATACCTGCTTCTCCCTGAATAGGTTCGACTAAAATCGCTGCAGTGTTCTCGTTTATTGCCTCTTTCAACTTCTCAACATTACCAAAATCAACTTTACGGAAACCGTCTAGTAAAGGACCATAACCTCGTTGATATTCAACTTCTGATGAAAGTGATACTGGAGCCATGGTACGTCCATGAAAGTTACCGTTAAACGCTATGATTTCAGCTTGGTTAGGTTCAATCCCTTTAACATCGTAAGCCCAACGTCGAGCTGCTTTTAATGCAGTTTCTACTGCTTCAGCACCAGTATTCATTGGTAACGCCTTATCTTTACCAGCTAATTTACAAATTTTCTCATACCATTCCCCTAAGTTATCACTATGAAATGCGCGAGAAACTAAAGTCACTTTATCCGCCTGATCTTTTAACGCTTGAATAATTTTAGGATGACGGTGTCCCTGATTTACCGCAGAATAAGCTGAAAGCATGTCCATATATTGATTGCCTTCTGGATCTTTAACCCATACACCTTCCGCTTCTGAAATAACAATTGGAAGTGGTACATAGTTATGTGCCCCATAATGATTAGTCAATTCAATAATTTGTTCAGATTTAGTCATAATATCTCCCCTTTGTTCTCTAATTATGAAACTTATTAACAATATCATAACTGATTTCTAACGGCTCTCAAGCTTTATTTTATTGAAAATGAAAAAACCTTTAAATACTGTTGCAACAGCTATTTCATCTCAATATAAATAATCATAAAAAGCGAACACCAACATATTTGAAAGCCCTTACAAATATAATGACACAATATTGCTACAATTTACAAGCAAAATTTACAATATTTCCACAACTTTTAATTTATAACTTACAACCTTTTAGAATAAAAAAATAAACCAAGTTCCTCAATCCAAATGGAACCTGGTTTAATACCGAAACGGTTATTTATCTTTACGAGGTAACGGATAGAATCCTTCGTCAAATTGTTTCCATAACTTCGGTGGTAATTCGTGGCGATCTTCTCTATTCGGATCATATTCGCTAATAATTTCCTCTTCTTGTCCATTTTTAATTTTGCCGACAAAATCAGCATCAAGAAGAATTTCACGTCCTAATGCAACAAGTTCTACGCCAACATTATCAATTGCATTTAACGCATCTTCAGGTGTAAAAACTGAACCAATACCAATAACTGGCATACGACCATTAACCCAATGATGAATCAGTTTAAGACGATTTTCACCTTTATATTTTCCTTCGCGTGTTTCGGAATTAACGTCCATTAATGAAATATGAATATAATCTAAAGGTTGATTCGCAATTTGATTAATGAGTTGTTCAGTGATTTCCATAGATATACCTGGAGATTCAGCTTCTTCAGGTGACAATCTATAACCTACAATAAATTCATCATTAGCATATTCTTTTTTAGCCTTAACAACTTCATCAATTACTGCCATTGGGAATTTAAGATTATCTGCCCAAACGTCGTTTCTATTATTATAATAAGGAGAAACAAATTGGTGAATAAGATAATGGTTCGCACCATGAATTTCAACACCATCGAATCCAGCTTCAATTACTCTTCGTGTTGCTTCACCAAAATCTTTGATTGTTTGTTCAATTTCATCTGATGTCATCTCACGCGCATTATGAGGTTCTTGTTGCCCAAAGCTTTTAAGTGTAATCGGACTAGGTGCAACAACATCACCTTGAGGTGTTAAATTAGGTAAAGCTTGAGCCCCACCATGATGAATTTGTACTAATGCCTTCGCGCCGTTTTTCTTCATTGCTTTTGCAAGTTCTTTAAGACCTTCAATATCAGAATCATGAGCTACTGAAGGCTGTCCTGGGAAAGCTTTCCCTACATCATTAATATTACTTGCAGCGTTAATAGCAAGTCCAACATCTTTAGAACGTTTTTCAATATATGGGATTTCTACATCAGAAATCGTCCCATCATCGTTTGATGAAATATGAGTTAATGGAGCTAAAACAAAACGATTTCTCAATTCTACGCCATTCGGTAACACGAGTGGTTCGAATAAAGATTTGTATTTATTATTCATGTGTTAATACTCTCCTTGTTTATATGCTGACATGACTATATCATGCAAGTTTCATTTATCTCTAATTATTTGCTTGCACGTGCATATTTATCGAAAATTTTACCTATATAGAGGTAAATAGTTGAGATTACGCAGATTTCTAAATCTGTGTTCCTCAGTACCTCTTTTATCTTTTTTTAAAAGATAATTAATGTGACTTATGCAAGCGTGTAGCGCTTGTAATCCTCTAACTCAATTAGCTAAATAGAGTGACTCGCAAAAGCGTATTGAACTTTATCAACTTAAAAAATCATTTTACGACAAAAAGAAAACGATAATCCTACGACAATGTATCGTAAGATTATCGTTATGATGTGATGAATTACTCTAAGTGAGCTCATCACTTATTGGCACGAATGTACAGTCATTCAGTCATTACGAATGGCACGTTTAGACTGTTTGATCCAGACCGGTAAGCGTTCTTCAAGTGTTTGAAACCCATACTTTTCCGTCTCTCTTATTTCATCTAAGACTGACTGTTTTTCTTTTTTACGTTCATAATTTTTAAAGTAATCATTATCTTTTAAAGACAAGTTCAATTTTCCTTCATCATCGATGGATAAAATTTTAGCTTTTACAATTTGTCCCTCAGATAGAAATTTCTTCAAGTTATGGACATAGTCATCCATGATTTCAGAGATATGGATTAGTCCTTCAGTATGGTCAGGGGTCTCAACAAATGCGCCATACGGTTGAATACCAGTCACACGTACCTTAATATGTTGACCTACTTTATAGTGATTATTCAACGTGATAACCCCTTATTTCGATTTTTCTTAACACACATATCATAGCATAAATCATTTTTATGGACTAACTAAAACGATAATAAATTTCAATTATTCTAAAAATTGTTGTGTAACGCGTACCTTTTCAACTATTTTATATAATCAAAAAAGCTTTAAGTTACATACATCAATCAGACATGTAATAACTTAAAGCTTAAATTCGTTATAAATATTTTAATATTACTCTGCAATGTCGATAGATTCGATGACGACATCGTAAACTGGTTTATCTTGTGCGCCTACTTTAGTGTTAGCAATATCTTCTAAAGTAGATTCCCCATCGATTAATTGACCAAATACTGTATGTTTTTGGTCTAACCAAGGTGTGCCACCCTTTTCACCATAAGCTTCAACTATAGGTTGAGGCCAGCCACCATCAAGTAGTTGATTTAGCATATTTTCAGGAACTTCTTTCATTTGAACCACAAAAAATTGAGACCCATTAGTATTCGGACCGGCATTTGCCATTGAAAGTGCACCATATAAATTAAAAGCTTCCAATGAGAATTCATCTTCAAATGCTCCACCATAAATACTTTCACCGCCCATACCTGTTGCTGTTGGGTCGCCTCCTTGAACCATAAAATCATTAATAACTCTATGGAAAGTCACGCCATCATAATATCCATTCTTAGAATGTGTCACAAAATTTTCAACAGTTTTAGGTGCAATGTCAGGGAAGAGTTTAAAAGTCATATCTCCCCTATTTGTATGCATAACGACTTTAATTTCATTGTCTTTAATCTCTTTATTTAACTGAGGATAGTTCGCCATTTAAATTCTCCATTCATGTTATGATATAAGCATATCTTAACACATTTGAAAGGAAGTAATATAGCATGTTATATCGATTTTCTCATAAGACTGGTAGTTATGGTGTAACTATCAAAGAAGAGAATGATGAACAAGTTTTAGTACAAGTCGAACAAGTTATTAAACACCCAAAACAAGGTGATTTACATAATCCTAACGAAACTGAAGGTGTCTTCTTTCACGAGCGTAAAGCTTTGAGTCACTTTGAAAAAAGATATGCCAAACGTTCACAACTACGCGATTTTAATATGGAAAAAATGAATTATGAGGACTCACTTCAACAAGCAATTACAAATTTAGAACATCAATTAGAAGAAGATGATTCTGAACATGCTCGTCTCTCACTTAAAAATTTAAATCAACTTAAAGAAGATTATTCAATTCAATATAAAAGACAATTTGTCTAAAATTTTTAAAACAGCATGCTTGTTTACGAAATAAAAATTTTTCTATAAATTTTAACGTGTTTCTTCTTATTTAACAGACCCTTAAAATCAATGCTTTCAAGCGATTAAGAGGTTTTTCAGACTAAGCGCATTCATGTATAATGTAAGTCATAAATATTTTTTAAAGGAGGACAACATAATGAGTTTATTACATATTGCGGTACTATTACCGTTAATATTCGCACTCATTATTCCTATCCTGTATCGGTTCGTTAAACGTATACATTTAGGATGGTTTGTATTACCTGTCCCAATAGTCTTATTTATTTATTTCTTAACTATGATTTCAATTACGATGTCAGGTAATACAGTAATGAAAACCTTAAATTGGATGCCACATTTTGGTATGAATTTTAATCTATATGTGGATGGTCTTGGATTACTCTTTAGCCTCCTTATTACAGGCATAGGTAGCTTGGTTGTTTTATATTCAATTGGCTACTTAAGTAAATCTGAGCAACTTGGTAATTTTTATTGCTATTTATTACTATTTATGGGTGCAATGCTAGGAGTTGTGCTTTCAGATAATTTAATTATTTTATATTTATTTTGGGAGTTAACTTCATTTTCAAGTTTTTTACTTATCTCATTTTGGAGAGAGAAAAAAGCTTCAATTTACGGTGCACAAAAATCACTAGTTATTACAGTTCTAGGTGGATTAAGCTTATTAGGAGGGATTATCCTTTTATCTTTAGCCGCTCATACTTTCAGCATTCAAACAATGATTGAAAAAACAAGTGACATACAAAATAGTCCTTTCTTTATTTTAGCAATGGTACTAGTCATGATCGGTGCGTTTACTAAATCAGCTCAAGTGCCATTTTATATTTGGTTACCTGATGCTATGGAAGCCCCTACACCCGTTAGTGCTTATCTACATTCAGCCACGATGGTAAAAGCTGGACTTTATTTAGTAGCAAGAATGACGCCTATCTTTGCCGTATCTGAAGGTTGGGTATGGACAATCACTTTAGTAGGGTTAATCACACTTTTTTGGGCTTCATTAAATGCCACTAAACAACAAGATTTGAAAGGCATTTTGGCATTTTCAACTGTATCCCAACTCGGAATGATTATGTCAATGTTAGGAATAGGTGCAGTAAGCTACCACTATCATGGCGCTGATAGCCAAGTTTATGTTGCTGGTTTCATTGCTGCTATTTTCCATTTAATCAACCATGCAACATTTAAAGGTGCATTATTCATGATTACCGGTGGGGTTGATCACTCTACAGGTACTCGAGATGTAAGAAAATTAGGCGGTTTACTAACAATCATGCCAATCTCATTTACAATTACAGTTATCACTGCGTTGAGTATGGCTGGAGTACCACCATTTAATGGATTCTTATCAAAAGAAAAGTTCTTAGAAGCAATGATTGATGTGACACACGCGAATTTAATGAGTCTCAGTACATTAGGGTTTATTTTCCCAATCATAGCGATTGTAGGTAGTATTTTTACTTTTGTGTATTCAATTAAATTTATTATGCATATATTCTTTGGTAAATATAAACCTGAAAGTTTACCGCAATCTGCACATGAATCATCTATTTTAATGCTTTTATCTCCAATTATTCTAGCACTGTTAGTTATTGCATTTGGACTTTTCCCAAGCATTTTAACGCAATCTATTATTGAGCCTGCAACTCAATCAGTGAGTCAATCAACAGGAATAACTGCGGAGTTCCATCTTTTCCATGGAATTACACCAGCTTTTATTTCAACAATGGCTATATATATCATAGGTATATTACTCATCATTACATTTAGTTATTGGGTAAGATTATTAGAAGCTCAACCTACTCAACTTAAATTTAATCATTGGTACGACACTATGGGTCGTAAGATCCCAGGTTATTCTGAAAATATGACCAATAGCTATGTCACTGGATTCTCTAGGAATAACTTAATCATCATATTTGGCATCTTAATATTACTTACATTGGTAACTTTAATCAGTGTTCCATTTAGTATCAATTTTAAAAACGTAAGTCAATTCCGAATTTTCGAGGGAGGCATTGTATTATTCTTACTTGTTGCCTCATTTTTAATTATATTTGCTAAATCACGACTCTTTAGCATTATTATGCTAAGTGCTGTAGGTTATGCAATTTCAGTATTATTTATATTCTTTAAAGCACCGGACCTAGCATTAACACAGTTTGTTGTTGAATCTATTTCTACGGCTTTATTCCTATTATGTTTCTATCATTTGCCAAATTTAAATCGCTATAATGAGTCATCAGCGTTTAAAATTAACAATGCTATAATTTCTGCTGGCGTTGGTTTAGTCGTAATAATTTTAGGCTTGATAGGATATGGAAACAGACATTTTTCTTCAATTACAAAGTACTACCAAGACCATGTATATGATCTGGCTCATGGTAAAAACATGGTAAACGTTATACTTGTCGACTTCCGTGGCATGGATACATTATTCGAATCATCAGTACTAGGTATTGCTGGTTTAGGTGTTTATACGATGATTAAACTTCGTCTTAAACAGAAAAATCAATCTAGCGAGGTGAATGACCATGAATAGACAAAAAAATAACTTAATGTTCCAATACGCCGCTGTCGTCATTTTCTTCATGGTTATCGTCTTCGGTTTTTCATTATTTTTAGCAGGTCACTATACGCCAGGTGGTGGCTTCGTCGGAGGATTATTATTTGCAAGTGCGCTATTAGTCATTACAATCGCGTTCGATGTAAAAACAATGCGTAAAATTTTCCCTCTCGACTTTAAAGTTTTAATTGGCGTAGGCTTACTGTTTTGCGTTGGTACCCCAATTGCAAGTTGGTTTATGTCAAAAAACTTTTTCACACATGTCACTTTTGACATACCACTTCCCCTACTTGCACCCATGCATATGACTACGGCAATGTTTTTTGATTTTGGGGTACTTTGTGCAGTAGTAGGAACTGTAATGACTATTATTATTTCGATTGGAGAGAACGAATAGTGGAAATTATCATGATATTTGTTAGTGGTATTCTCACAGCAATTAGTGTCTATCTCGTTTTGTCTAAAAGTTTGATACGAATTATTATGGGGACTACTTTACTAACACACGCAGCAAACTTATTTTTAATTACTATGGGTGGATTGAAACATGGTACCGTACCTATTTATGAAAAAGGAATAGCCAGCTATGTTGATCCTATTCCACAAGCACTTATTTTAACTGCAATCGTTATTGCATTTGCTACAACAGCATTCTTCCTTGTACTTGCATTTAGAACTTATAAAAAACTTGGAACGGATAATGTGGAGCGTATGAAAGGAGCGCCTGATGATGACAGAGAGTAACTTGCTCGTTTTAACACTTGTAATACCTATTTTGACTGCGATCTTACTTATCTTTATCGGAAAGCGTCCTATAATCAAACGTTACGTGGCACTTGCTGGATCAATACTGACATTGATTGTAGCATTCATTAATTTGAAAAATGTTCTACATACAGGACCTTTAAAAGTAGAATTAGGTTCATGGAAGGCACCTTACAGTATTGTCTTTGTATTAGACGTTTTTAGTGCATTACTTATTATTACAAGTATTATTATAACGATTTTAGTCATTTTATATTCATATCGTTCTATAGGTATTGAAAGAGAACGGTATTATTACTACTTTTCAATTATGTTTATGTTAATTGGTATTATCGGAGCATTCACAACTGGTGATATCTTCAATATGTTCGTGTTCTTTGAAGTCTTTCTCATGTCATCTTATTGTTTACTAGTCGTTGGCACGACAAAAATTCAACTTCAAGAAACGATTAAATATGTTTTAGTTAATGTTGTTTCTTCATCATTCTTTGTCATGGGTGTAGCGATACTTTATTCAATAGTTGGAACACTTAACTTAGCGCATATTAGCGAAAGATTATCTAGTTTATCCGTTCATGATAGTGGCTTAGTCAATATAGTTTTTATTTTATTTATCTTTGTCTTTGCAACTAAAGCTGGCGTCTTTCCTATGTACGTATGGTTGCCAGGGGCTTATTATGCACCACCGGTAGCTATTATTACATTCTTTGGTGCCCTACTTACTAAAGTGGGTGTCTACGCAATTGCTAGAACACTTAGCCTATTCTTCAATAGTACCGTAAGCTTTTCACATTATGTCATTCTATTTTTAGCTTTACTTACAATCATTTTCGGATGTGTAGGTGCAGTAGCTTATTATGATACGAAGAAGATTATTCTATATAACATTATGATTGCTGTTGGAGTCATCTTAGTAGGTGTAGCTATGATGAATGAAAGTGGTATGATGGGCGCTATTTACTACACTATTCACGATATGCTAGTAAAAGCTTCATTATTCCTACTTATAGGAGTCATGTATAAGATTACTAAGTCAACGGACTTGCGCCATTTTGGTGGTCTGATCAAGAGTTATCCTATATTAGGATGGACCTTCTTTATTGCTGCACTTAGTTTAGCAGGAATACCACCATTGAGTGGTTTCTATGGAAAGTTTTATATTGTACAGGCCACTTTTGAAAAGGGATTCTACCTTAGCGGTATCATTGTCTTACTTTCAAGCTTAATCGTTTTATATTCAGTCATACGTATCTTCCTCAAAGGCTTCTTCGGTGAAGCAAAAGGTTATGATACAACACGCAAAGTGAATGTAAATTACTTAACAACTATCGCCGTAATTTCAACTATCATTACAGTACTATTTGGCTTGTCCGCTGATTTATTATTCCCTATAGTTAAAGAAGGCTCTGAAACTTTCACTGATCCAAATATCTATATTCACAGCGTTTTAGGAGGTAAGTAATATGGCCGCACAATTCATCGTCAATTTATTAGTAGCTATCATTTGGTTATTTGTTACTGACAGCTACACTTTAAATAACTTTGTTTTAGGATTTCTATTTGGTCTTATACTTGTCTATCTCCTTCACCGCGTTATGCCTGGTCGCTTTTATTTAGTAAGGATTTATCGCATCATTGTATTAATCCTTACATTTTTAAGTGAACTAATTAAGGCGAATTTCGATGTTCTGAAAATAATTCTTAAACCAAGTATCACGAATAAACCAGGTTTCTTTGTATATGAAACAGATCTTAAGACAGACTGGCAAATTGTCTTACTTTCGAATCTTATAACATTAACTCCTGGAACTGTGGTATTAGGCATTAGTGATGATCGCAAGAAAATATATATTCATGTAATTGATTTTAGTACTAAAGAGGAAGAGGTTGAAAGTATAAAATCATCATTAGAAAAGGTAGTAAGAAAGGTGGGTGAAAACGAATGACACATAATATTTTCATTATTATTGCATTAATCATTGTTGTAGCTTCTATGTTAGCAATGCTTGTACGTGTCATTCTTGGCCCTTCTTTAGCCGATCGCGTTGTTGCACTTGATGCTATTGGATTACAGTTGATGGCTGTAATCGCACTATTTAGTATTTTATTAAATATCAAATATATGCTAGTAGTCATTTTAATGGTAGGTATATTGGCTTTCTTAGGTACTGCAGTCTTTTCTAAATTTATGGATGAAGGTAAGGTGATTAAACATGATAACAACAATCGTCACTAGTATTGCCATTATCTTTGTCATGTTAGGTGCGCTAATTAGTGCCTTTGCAGCGATAGGTTTAATTAGACTTAAAGATGTATACTCACGTGCCCATGCTGCCGGTAAAGCAGCAACACTTGGTGCGATGTTTTTACTCTTTGGGGCCTTCTTGTATTTCATTGGTACTGAAGGCTATGTCAATATGCAATTAATCATAGGCATCATCTTTGTTTTTATAACTGGCCCGCTCTCAAGTCATTTAATTATGAAAGCAGCGTACAATATTCAAACACCTTACAGTAAAGAAACAAAGGTTGATGAAATTAAAGAAGATATGAATGATACAAAATTATAGTTTTAAGAGAGTGGGACAGAAATATAATTTGTTAAAATTATTTTCGTTGTCCCACCCCAACTTGCATTGTTTGTAGAATTTCTTCCAAAAGAAATTCTCTATGTTGGGGCCCCGCGGCAAGGATGACTAGGATTGAAAGAAGCTTGGAATAAGCGCACTTTCAATTCAGACATCTTCTGCCAATATGTTAAGTGAGGTCGAGTCAATGAATTATGTCTCAACCTCTTTTTTATGCGAAATCATCCTTCTATTTTCTTTTGTCTATATGTAAAAAGTGTGATATGATTTAAATCGTAATTATTTCGATTTAAATTTTTAGAAAAGGGGCACTTTACATGCATTGGACTATTATAGGTGGCGGAATTCAAGGTACAACTGTAGCAATTAAACTAAGAAATGAAGGAATAAGTAGCAATCAACTAACTATTATTGATCCTTATCCTTCCCTATGTGAGCAATTCAACGAGTATACTAAACGTATAAGTATGCCCTTTTTAAGGTCACCATTTGTACACCATATACACCCCCAACCTTTTCATTTAAAACAATATGCTAAATTAAATCAGTATACTTCGGCATATTATGGTCCATACAAACGTCCTCAAAGAGATATGTTTATGCATCATATTCATGATTTAGTTCATCAATATGACTTAAACAATAGTCATATTCAAGGCATTGCTTCTAAAATTACTAGTCATAATAAAGGTAAATGGCAAATTGAATTACATAATGGGAAGTATGTCGATACCGATTGTGTAGTTATAGCAAATGGATGTAATCATCAACCATTTATACCTTCTTTATTTATTGATAAACCTAGAGTTACCCATATATTTGATAAAAATTATGATCAAACAATTGAAGAAAAAGCTAATCATATTGTTGGTTCAGGAATTTCAGCAGCACACTTAACTTTAAAATTAATTCACCGTCAAAATAATCATAATAAATTACATTTATGGCTTAATAAAAACATTGAAATACATGATTTTGATGCTGATCCTGGCTGGTTGGGTCCAAAACGTATGAATCACTTATTGGCGATGCCTTCACCAGAAGCACGCTTAAAAGTCATTAATAAAGAACGCCATAAAGGTTCAATGCCTATGGAGCTATTTTTACGATTAAAGAAACAAGAACAAGCGGATCGGTTAATTATTCATCATTCACCTATAGATGAGATAAGTGATGATAAGATTACTTCCGAAGGTTGTCATTATGACTATCATCATATTTTACTTGCAACTGGATTTCACAATAAAGTCTGTAATCAACCTATGATTAAACATCTTGTGCGCGATGAACATGCCCCATTAAATTCTTGTGGGTATCCTTCTTTAAGTGATGAACTTGAATGGCTACCTCAATTATTTGTTGTAGGTGCACTCGCCGATTTAGAATTAGGACCCTTTGCGAGAAATATCATGGGTGGTAAAGAAGGTGCCGAGCGAATTAGTAAAGCATTACACCGATTAAATAAAAAGATATCATAAAATAAAAAATGCTCCCTTTTATTGTAGACTTAATCGTCTTTAAACAATTCAAAGGAGCACTTTTTTATTTGATTGACTTGATAGCAATTGTGCCACGCATAATACTAATTAATTGATCCGAGTCATTTTTGATTTCAACATTCCAAACCTGTGTTGTTCGACCTTGATGAACTATCTTAGCAATTGCTGTGACGCGTCCCTCTTTTGTGGAATGTATGTGGTTAGCATTCATCTCTAAGCCAAGAGGAATATATTGAGTTGTATCTATTAAATTAGCTGCTCCTAAAGAGCATGCTGTTTCACCTAAGGCAAGACTTGCCCCACCGTGTAAATAACCAAATGGTTGTTTAACTTTATCTGTGACAGGCATAGAAATTACTACAACACCTTCATCCTCATGTTCAACTTGCATTTCAAATGTTTCCAAAAGATTGGTCACGTTTTACCCACCTCATTTCAAGTTTTATAGTACCATAGCTGCAACCGTACCAAAAATGATGAGAGGTATATTATAGAACAAGAAGTTTGGAATACATGTATCTCGTATATGATCATGTTGCCCATCAAGATTGAGTCCCGCTGTTGGACCTAAAGTAGAATCACTTGCTGGTGAACCTGAATCACCTAGAGCACTTGCAGTACCTATTAAGGCAATAAGCGCCATAGTATCAAGACCAATAGATGCGCCAAAAGGTATAAATAACGATGCGATGATTGGTATCGTTGCAAATGAAGATCCGATACCCAAAGTAACTATAAGACCAATGATATACATGACAATAATACTAATTAATTTGTGATCGCCAGTGACACTTGTTAAATCTTTAACCAAAGTATCAATATCACCTGTCGCATTCATAACTCCTGCAAAGCCGTTAGCTGTCAGTATTACTACCCCAATATATGCCATGATTTTAATACCATCGACAAACTGTTCATCTAGCTCATACCACTTATAAACTCTTGAAATAAAGAAGACAAGCACACCTGCTAGAGCACCAAAAATCATTGAATCTGTGAAAGTTTGTACAATAAATGTTGCTAAAATCGCAATGATTGTCACGATTAAAACATATGGCTTTAATTCAGTAACTGTTTCACGTTCATCAACATTACGTTGTACGTAGTTTCTTGGTTTACGATACACAATAAATCCTAATATAAGTCCTACAATATAACCCATTGAAGGAATCAACATCGCCTTCCAAATCATATTGAATTCAATCGGGTGATGTGCTTTTTGGAAACCACTTTGAATGATTTGATGGAAGATTTGACCAAAGCCATATGGAAGTAAAACATAAGGCCAACATAAACCAAATCCAATTACTAAACCAATAAGTCGTCTATCCATTTTTAAATCATTAAATAAACTAATTAATGGCGGAATAACTATTGGAATAAAAGCTATATGTACTGGAATAAGGTTTTGACTCATAATACTCATTGCTAGTAAAGCAAGGATAATAATAACTTTTACTTTTATACGTGATAGTCTACTATTTTCAGAATGAATACCTTCAATAATTTTACCAACGAGATAATCAGTAATCCCACTGTATGAAATGAGTGCTGCAAAACCACCTAATAAAGCGTAGCTTAATGCAACTTCTGCCCCATCGGTAATATTCTTCCCAAAAACACTGATGACTTTCTCTACACTCATGCCAGATATTAAACCACCTATGAGTGCGCTTATAAATAAACTGATGACTACATTGAGTCTACATAGACATAAGACAATCATTAAAATAACCGCTATAACAACTGCATTGATCATTTCTCTCCCCATCCTTTACCACTCTATCGAACTAAAGTATTTATGTTTTAAATAGTACCAAGACACAAATTTAATGTCAATATAAAATATGATGCAAAATATTTTATTGTTATAGACTTAATTATCTTATTGGCAACTGCTGACTGGATTAAAAGTGTACTGCTAGAATCAAGCTTCTTTTAATCCGAGTCAAATCATGCCAAGTGATGGTAAGTGATGAAAGTGTTGCCAAAGAAATTTTTCAGTCAGAGTTAATCTGGGGAAATTATAGAATTACAAATTCCAAGATATTATCATTTCACCTAATAAATATCATCTTTACAAGTATAGGGGTGTTATTGGTATTGCTGTCTTAACCATTCCACTACTGTAGGAATCATATATCCTTTTGGTCCTTTTGGTCCTTTAAAAGTTGCTTTATTGATCGTAGCTGGTCCAGCGATATCAAAATGAATATGAGGTATTTGACCGCTAAAATGTGTAATAAATGCCGCGGCAAATAGTGCTTTACCTTGTCCATTCGTATGATTGACTAAATCTGCTATATCCGAATTTCTAATTAATTGTTTTTCAGTATCAGTAATCGGTAATTCAAACACCTTTTCATCTACTGATTTAGCTATATCTAAAAGACTTTTGATTTCATTTTCAGCATGAGATTGAAAGGCAGCTGCTTTATCCTCTCCAAGTGCAACAATTGCTGCACCAGTTAAAGTGGCAAAGTCCATAATAAGTTGAGGTTGAAATTGCGTAGCATATGTTACAGCATCACCTAACACCATACGTCCTTCAGCATCACTATTTAACATTTCAACTGTTTCACCGTTGAGTGCTGTAAAGACATCGTCTGGTTTCATAGACAATTCGTTTATCATATTCTCAGCTGAAGCAATGACGCCCACTACATTAACTGGCAATTCTAATTTTGCAATAATATCTATCATACCTACAACATTTGCAGCCCCACACATATCAAATTTCATGGTCTGCATGCCGACTTTAGATTTAATGCTATATCCTCCTGAATCATATGTAATACCTTTACCTACTAAAGCAATGGGGGCATCATTGGCCTTCCCACCATTATATGTCATTGTTATTAAACGAGGACCATTTACCGAACCTTTACCAACTGCATGTAGAAGACCAAAACCTTCTGAAACAAGTGTTTCCGCATCTTTAATATGTACTGATACACCACTCTCTTTAAAGTGATTATCAATTTCTTCCGCAAAATACTGTGGTGTTAAAATGTTAGGAGGCATTTGGCTTAACTCTCGTGCTAGATTAATAGACTTTCCTAGTTGTTGCCCTTCATAAATAGCAGAATTAACCTTATCAAATTCAGTTTGTACATAAATATTTGGTTGATACGGCGCTTTTTTATCCGATTTATAATTATCAAATTGATAAATAGACTGATTACTTTGCAATCCAAATGTTTTAGCTACTTCTATGCTGTCATTATATTTAGATATGAATGTATCTAAAAGCACCTCTGCTTCATTAATATGTTCTTGCTTTAAAAACTGAAACGTATGTCCCCAAACTTTTAATAATCGCTGATATGAAAGGTCTTTAAGATTGCCTAAACCTACTGTTAATAACCGCTTTGGCTGATTATTTGTGTAAAACATAGTTGAAGATATCTTTCCTACCGAGCTACCTATAATATGATGTTGCTTCAATGTCTCAAGTTGTTCATTAATAGACTGGTTGTTGTATTTAATCTCTCTTAATTGATTAATATGTTCAGGTAAGCCCACGATGAGCGTCTCAATATGTAATATAGATTCTTCATTGATGTAAATGTTCATGTAATCCCTCCATTAATGTGTTACACATATTCTATTAAAAAACCCTCCTGCTTGAGAACAGAAGGGTAAAATATTTTCATATATTTATTAGCTCAGTTTAGAATTTACCTTTTTTGAATGCTAAGCCGATACCACCGAGTTTGAATACGGCACGTGTATCAATAACTTTCTTCATTAATGCTGCTTTTTTACCAGTGATGTCTCTACCATAAACGATACCTACACCATCATGAGCACCTAATGAGCATACTGTACCACGGTTTACATATTGGAAATCCTCTTTAGATTCACCATTTAAGATATGTTTGATATTTTTAGCAACATGTTCACCTTGTTGCATAGCAATTTGTGCAGTTGTTGGTAGTGGACGTTCTTCACCTGCTGGAATGAACGCTGAACAATCACCAATAACAAAAATATCATCGTGACCTTCAATAGTTAAATCTTGCTTATTAATGATACGACCACGTTTAACACCTTCGAATGATTCTTCCATTAATTTACTACCACGTACACCAGCAGTCCATACTGAAGTACCAGCTTCTAATTGTTGTTTTTCACCATTTACTTCTACAACGAAACCTTTTTCGTTACAAGCAACAATTGGAGTAGCAATTTTGAATTCTACGCCACGATCTTCTAAGTAATTAACAGCATAGTTTACAAGTTCATCAGAGAACATTGGTAACATTTTTGGTGCTGCTTCAACGCAAGTTAATTTAACTTTACTTTGATCGATACCATATTTACTACATAATTCTGGAATTCTGTCAGTTAATTCACCTAAGAATTCAATTCCAGTAAATCCAGCTCCCCCTACTAAGATTGATAAGTCTTTATCATCTTTTTCTTTAGAAGCTGCATAATTAGCAAATTTATCTTCAATGTGACGAGATAATTTACGAGAAGTTAATACGTTCTCAATTTGGAAAGCATAGTCTTTCATACCTTCAATGCCAAATGTTTCACTTACGAAACCTAATGCTACTACTAAGATATCGTAGTCATATACACCTTTGTCAGTTTCGACACGTTTAGCATTGCGGTCAATTTTTGTTACTTCAGCAACTACGAAGTTAACTTTATCTTGTTTTACAGCGCTTTCAACTGGATATAATAAATCTTCATAATTGATTGTACCAGCAGAAGCTTCATGTAACCAAGTTGATTCATAGTGATATTCATTCTTATTAATTAAAGTGATTTCTGCTTCTTCTGCAGAAATTTCTTTTTGTAATTTAGTAACTGTTTGTAAACCAGCATAACCGGCACCTAAAACTAGCACTTTCTTACGATCTTGAGCCATCTCTAATTCACCTAAGCTTTCATAATATTTTAACCAAAATGAAGATAAAGGCTATAAACTTATGACAAGGTAAATTGCCCTATCGTTATAGACTTCGTCGACATCTTAAATTATTACGTCTTTTATTAAGGTTAAATCTTCAGTTGTTCACACAAAAGACAATTTTTAATCCAATTCTAATTTTATAGCTTTTACGCTACATTTTCAAGCTACAACAGAGCCAGATTGTGAAGTTTTTAATTTAAATAAAGTAGTTCTAAAAATTAATATAAAAACATTGTAGAGCATACAAAATACGTAATAAAAATAGGCACCCTGTAATAAGGAATGCCTATAATTCTAATACTATACTTTAATTTGACTTATTTAGCACTGTTCAGGGTTACCTGATACTTTAGCCGTTTTAAAAGAACTTCCACAACCACAAGATGCAATAGCATTTGGATTATCTATTTGGAAGCCACCACCCATAAGCGATTGTTTAAAGTCAATTGTTGTTCCATTTAAAACTGGTGCGTCATATTTATCGACAAGTACTTTAAGTCCGAAATATTCTAATACTTCATCATTTTCCCCTGGTGCTTCTTCAGCAGACATTCCATATGTGAGTCCAGTACAGCCGCCACCATTCACTTTAATTTTTAAATAGCCATCAGACATATCATTGCTTTCTAACATATCTTTTACTTCATAAGCAGCTGCTTCAGTTAAAATTACTGTTGGCATATCATTTACCTCCCAATTTCTCAATGAAGATTTAAAACTTCAACATCATTAAATTCCTAATTTATGTTATACATTAAAACATATTTGTAATATCGTTTTCTTCAATGTGTTTATAAATATTATTTAACAAATCGTCTGGTGTATCACCTTCAACGATATCACCATCTACAAGTACATACAACCCACTAGAGCACATGCCACAATTTTGCAAGCATCCATATTCTAATACATCTACGTCTGGATCATTTTCCAATTTTTCATAGACGATATCTCCGCCCTTAGCCATGTTCGACACACAAAATTCTACTAACGGAAACATAAGACACCTTCTTACTATTTATTAGTTTTAACATTATAACAAAGTTCCTAGCTATATGCCTATCGGTCAGCTTGATGATTTCTAGCATTGAATATATACCCTTATTTCTAAAAATTAAATTGTATTCTACATTTGTTTGTAGTCATTTTGAAAAACCGATATAATAATGACATATTCATATTTACTTTCAATTCAGGGGTTAAGAAAGTAAATCGTTAACTATCTATAGTGTAATCGGGCACGTTTTAGAAGATAGTCTAAAAAGGTCTCAATAATTTTAAAAAAATAAAATATATTGAATAAAGGGGTATAAAAAATGAAGAACTTAGTTTTACTAGGCGGGGGCTACGGTAATATGCGAATTATGTCACGCATCTTACCAAATTCAATTCCCGAGGGGTATCAAGTAACGTTAGTCGATCGAATGCCTTTCCACGGTTTAAAACCTGAATTTTATGCGCTAGCAGCAGGTACAAAATCAGATAAAGACGTACGTATGCAATTTCCAGATAATAATCAAATTAATACAGTATATGGTGAAATCAATGATATTGATTTAGAGGAACAAATCATTTCTGTAGGCAATTCTAAAATCGACTACGATGAACTCATTATAGGGCTTGGTTGTGAAGATAAATATCATAATGTCCCTGGTGCTGAAGAATATACTCACAGCATTCAAACATTATCTAAATCACGTGAAACCTTTCATAGTATCAGTAAATTACCTAGCGGAGCACGTGTGGGTATCGTAGGGGCTGGACTCAGTGGTATCGAATTAGCGAGTGAATTGCGTGAAAGTCGTTCAGATTTAGAGATTCTTCTATATGATAGAGGCCCTCGTATTTTAAGAAATTTCCCTGAAAAGCTAAGTAAATACATATCAAAGTGGTTCTCTAAACACGATGTTACTGTAGTACCAAATTCAGTTATTGATCGTGTTGAACCCGGTAAGATATATAATAATGGTCAACCCGAAGATATCGATTTAGTTGTTTGGACAGCAGGAATACAACCTGTTGAAGTTGTACGAAATTTACCTATTGATTTAAGCAATACAGGGCGTGTCATTCTTAATCAATACCATCAAGTTCCAACTTATAAAAATGTGTATGTCGTAGGAGATTGTGCTGATCTTCCTCATGCACCTAGTGCTCAACTAGCCGAGCTACAAGGTGATCAAATCGCCGATGTACTTAAAAAGCAATGGAATAATGAATCACTACCTGATAAGATGCCTGAAATTAAAATTCAAGGTTTCTTAGGTTCTCTTGGTGATAAACAAGGCTTTGCATATATTATGGATCGTACAGTCACTGGTCGTTTAGCTTCTATATTAAAATCTGGAGTGCTTTGGCTATATAAATATCATAATGGTTAAACAACTTATTAAAGGCAAGTTCTACTCATGTGAGAACTTGCCTTCATTTTCTATATTAAACTACTCTTTAAAATGTGCTTCTACAAAGCGCACTACTGGTTTCATTTGAATATAACCGTCAGCAACGTACTCATCGTTCATCGTCACTAATGGGTAAAATAACTCTTCCTCTTGAATCCTCTCAATAAATTGTTCATCATGGTCTGTTAAATTCTCTGTATCTTTATTAATATCAATATATGTAAATTCAAAATGATGTTTAGGAAACTTTCGTTTAAGCAAGGGTTGGAGCCATTCAAAAGTATCTTTCGAAGTTGGTGCGTTAACACAACTTGCGCAAACTACATCAGCTCCATACACCACGACACTTATCTTTGTCATTAAAATCCCCCATCTTGTTTTATAGATTTTTACTACTGAATCTATTATAATGAATTAATAATGATTATGAAATAAATGACTTGAAAGGAGACATGTCACATGCCTACTGAGAATGCAACGATGTTCGACCAAGTAGCTGAAGTCATTGAACGCTTACGTCCATTTTTATTACGCGACGGCGGTGACTGTACACTTGTAGATGTCGAAGATGGTATTGTTAAATTACAATTACACGGTGCTTGTGGTACATGCCCAAGTTCTACAATCACTTTAAAGGCCGGTATTGAACGTGCACTACATGAAGAAGTTCCTGGTGTTATCGAGGTAGAACAAGTATTCTAATTGAATATGTAAATATAGATTGAGGCTGGGACATAATTCTCAAAATAGCAGCAGTAAGATGATTTCAATTAGAAATTGTCTTACTGCTTTTTTATATTCAATACTTCGAATTAGCATATAATTTTAAATTGATGTACTTTCAAAGTTAAGTCAACGTTTATATTAAAAAAGCCAGAAACTACTATTCTGTAGTCACTGGCTTTATTATTATAAATTATTCTTCGTGATGTTTCTTTTCATGGTGGTCATGGGCTTTGTGGTCTTTATTTGGTGGCTGATTCTTAGAGTAATCAACTTTATGATTTTTAGGGTCTTTACCATTCATATGTTTAGCAATTTGTTGGTCTACATAAACCCAACCTTTCCATCCAATATGGACAGCATCACTAATAACATATTTCTCGTAATCTTTATTTGTCATATCATAAATTTTGCCACCATTATCTACTACAGTAGAATGGATTTTTTTATAAACAGATTCACGTCTGTCCTTATCTATACCAATATGGTCATACCATCTACCATTTGATGGAATACTTACATACTGAACATCTGCACCTGCTTCATGCAATGTCTGTACTAATAATTGTAAGTCTTGGAATTCTGGAGAATCAATATTGAATTCATAATCACGTTTTATTTTACGTTTATTTTCTTTAATTAACTTCCAGTATGGGTCTCTAATATCAAACTTGTTAGATTTAGTATTAGCCTTCCCAATATCAATAGCCTTATCTTTCATCTCATTCCAAGAAGCATCTTCCTTAGTAGCAGGTTTAACATGTGCTAATGGAGGCTTTTTAAATGAGAATAGAGATTTAATTGCTTCAATTTTTATAAGTTGGTTTTCTTTAAATGCTGAAATATAGTTACCTGAAACGTCTCCAGGATGTTTCGCTTGCTCTCTTAAGTATGGTTTATTGTGAGCATGCGGGAATTGTAATAATCTTTGAGCATAACGTTTCTTTAAGTCAGCAGGCATATTCTTTTGATTGAACATCTGGTTGATTTGAGTTTGAGACATACGAGCATCAAAGTTTTGATTTGTTAAACCATGATTAGTAAACCATTGAGGAGAAATAATAAATGTTAATTTCTTCCCTTTAAGGTTATCGTATTGTGATGCTAATTCAACAGCGTTAATCAAATCCGTTGATCCTCCAGTCCCGAGTAAAAACGTTTGTTTGCTTGAATTGTGTTTATTCAATGCAATACCTGGGTTAAAAGGATCATCTTTACCAAGTTCACTTGAACCGTATATAGGATAATACTTATCCGACTCAAATAGTTTATTTTGAATGAGCGTGCCTTTTAAAACTTGATCTGTTAAAGAAATTCTATTATCAGCCAGTGTTTTATCCGTTACTAATCCCGTAAACCAGCTTGCTGGTAATAGGACGAAGATTACGAATATCACACCACTGATTAAGATAGGTAAGAAAGGTTTAAATTTCATCGTAATTCTTCTAAAGCTTCTACAATTTTATTAGGAGTTGCCCACTCATCTCTATCAAAGTCCATAATTGATACTTCAATATCCAATTTATTTTGAATCTCTAAAAGTAAACCTACAGTTTGGAAAGAATCAATAATACCTTCTTCAAAAATTTCTACATCTGGTTTTTCTTTTACAATATCATTTTCAGCTACTTCTGCTAATAAGTCTAAAACTTGATCTCTAAATTCCATAATTAATTACTCCTTTATTAAATAAATTTACCTGAGAAAATTAAGAATCCAAATGTTACAAAATGGAAAGTAATGATAATACTTAAAGCTGTAGTAAATCCATTTTGCCAACGTGGTGGATGATTTTTACGCCAACGTTCATAGTAACCGTATCCGATGAACAAGGCCGCATGATATAAGCCATAAACAATGTAATATACTTCAAGACCATGCCATATGCCCATAATAAAGAAATTTAAGAAGAATGCCATATTAGACATTGCAAATTGGCTTTTTAACAACTTCTTACGAGACATATAAAATAATGATCTCATGTAAATACAATCTCTAAACCAGAACGATAATGTCATATGCCATCTGTTCCAAAAATCTTTAATATTTTTAGCCTTAAATGGTTGGTTAAAGTTAGGTGGTGTTTTAATTCCATATAAATAACTTACTGCAATCGCGAACAAGCTATAACCCGCAAAGTCAAAGAATAGGTATAAGCTGTAAGCATACATATAAAGCCACATATGTGTGAAACCGTGTAAGTTTAATTGTAATGGATTAACTGCATATACTTGGATAAAGTAAGCAATAATATACTTATACAGGAACCCTAACATAATCATGTGGATAGCTTTAAGAACAAGCTCTCTATACTCTCCACTAGTAGGCACCTTCTTATCGTCTTTAACAAAGCGTTTATAACGATCAATAGGTCCTGATGAAATTGTTGGGAAGAATGATATAAATTGAATCAACTTCCAAACTTTGATTTCTTTAATTGAACCATCTCTAATTTCCATAATAAGTTGAACGCTTTTAAACGTTACGTATGATATACCTAGGAAGCCGACAAATTCGATTAATTTACTTTCATGAAAATGAATCTGATGTCCGCCTAACCATGAACTTTGAAGAATCTTCACAATCGCTAAAGGTAGGATAGATAACACCATCACAGTGGTAAACTTAGTAAATGTATTATTCTTTTGACGAGACTTATAATAGAACATGATTAATGCGACTTGCCAAATCACATAAATAATAAAACTTAACAATTGTACACTTAAATACTTCTGACCTAGAAGGTTGTGTTTATCTGAAGAGAAGATAAGTACAATCATAATGGCAGTACTTATACCGTTATAAATATAACTACGCTTACCTAAAAATCCGAGTACAATAACAGGTATAAGCACGATAAAAGCAATTAAGAAGAAGGTAAACGTTCCATATGGAATCATCCGTTAACTACCTCTGCAATCTTTTTACGATCTAATTTACCATTTGAAGTAAGTGGTAATTGTTCCATCCATTCGAACTTTCTCGGAATCATATACTCTGGTAAGCGTGATTTAAGTTCGTGTTTGATGTTCGTTGTCATTTCTAAGTTGTCTTCAACTTTTTCATGAGGTACAACTGCACCAATGAGATGTACAACTTTACCATTTTTATAAACTGGTACGACAATTGTTTCTCTTACATATTGTGATTGACGTAATTGTGTTTCAATCTCTTCCAATTCCATTCGATAACCGTTTAACTTAATTTGGAAATCGATTCGTCCTTGAATAAACCATAATCCGTCTTCTTCTTTAGCTTTATCTCCAGTGTGATATGTTCTAACACAATCTTCAAAGTTGAATACCGCTGTGGTCTTCTCCTCATTCTTAAGATAACCTAAACTTACACTTTGCCCTTCAATAACAAGCTCACCTTCATCAGTAGTTGATAAAGTTGTACCTGGTCTTGATACACCTACTGGCAGAGGATTGTATTGCTCTAATACCTCTTGGGTGATTTGAATACTTGTTACAGCAACAGTGGCTTCTGTAGGTCCATACGTATTATAAATTGTGGCATTAGGATATCTATTTACTAAAGCTTTAGCTGTTTTATGAGGTAGAATCTCTCCGCAGAAGAAGAATTGATTTAAACTACTATATTGTTCCTCATTAAGATTAGGTAATAATAAGCACATTTCTATAAACGAAGGTGTAGATACCCAAACGTTTATTGGTGTATTCATTAGCATCTCATTTAGCAGTTTAGGTTTTTTAATCATATCTTTATCCACTAAATTAAGCGTACCACCAGATGTTAAGCATGGGTATATCGCCATTACAGATAAATCGAATGAGAAAGGTGCTTGGTTTAGCCATTCTTTACCTTGGCCTGCTTTATTTAGTGATACCATCCACTCTGCAAATTCAATAAGGCTTGCATATTCGATTTGTACTCCTTTAGGTTCCCCTGTCGAACCTGATGTAAAGATAGTATACACAACATCGTTATATTTCATTTGACTATCGAAAATAACTGGATCCTGTGATTCTTTAATATCTTTGATAGAAATTTCTTTACCAATAGATTGATTTAAAGTTTCATCTGATGTGTTAAAAATAAATTCTGGTTGAACTTTTTCGATAATCATTTTCACACGTTCTTCTGGTACTGATGTATCGATAGGTACATAACCACATCCCGCTTTAATTGCTCCGAACATCCCTACAATCATATATGGAGACATGTGCCCATATAATATCATTGGTTTTTTACCATCTTGTAATCGATGTGCCAATTTACTCGAAGCTTCATCTAATTCTTTATATGTTAAGACATCCTCTGTATGTCTAACTGCTATCTTATCTGGCTGTTCTTTAGCGAAATGGTTTAACGTATTAATAATTTCTGCCATCATTACTCTCCCTCATTAGAATTCATTATAAATGAAGTTATTATGTGTATCGCCACTACCATATATTAAGTATAAAGCTATAAATATAGCTAAATATAATAATGTAAGTAAGTAAGGCTTCATTTTTCCAAAATACTTATTAGGTTCTTTACTTTTAGTTTTCATATAGCACCTCTTAAACTTCAATTGCTTACTACATATATAATATATTCGTTAAAATTTAAAGCTCTCTCGAATCATTAACATAAAAATACAATGTTACTTCTATATTTTTGTTTTACGATTCATTATAGTCACAATTGAATTATAATTCAATTCTATTTTTTATAATTGTTGCATGTTCAACTTGGCTAGCAACTCATTGTAAAACATTTTTCGTTACATAATGAGAACAGCTTAACGTTCTCTTTTAATTAGAACAACATTATTTTAAGACTAAAGCATTTATTAAACAATTACAGACCGACTAACAAAATTGTTAGATTAGGTCACTAAAAACTCACGCAACCTAAAAAGGATCATCATCCCTAGTTTACGTGAGTTTAGATATCTTATTTAGTTATTAACTTTTACCGGTGTGATAGGTAGTTGCTTATTTAAAACAGCTACAATATTGTTAACACAAAGTTGTACCATTCGGTCTCTTGTGAGACGTGATGCACTTCCAATATGAGGTACAATAACAACATTGTCAAATTTTAATAGAGGATGATTCATATCAATGGGTTCTTGACGTAGAACATCAAGTCCACAACCTAAAATATCTTTATTCCGCAGCGCTTCGACCAAAGCAGTTTCATCAACAATTGCACCTCGACCAATATTAATAAATATGGCATCATTTTTCATCAATTTAAATGCATTTGATTCGAATTGATTCTCAGTTTGTGGCGTTAATGGTGCTGTACAAATAACGTAGTCACTTTCTTTTAATAAAATTTCAAATGAAACATATGTCGCATTTAATTCATTTTCAGCATCTTGATTCTGAGTACGATTATGATACAAAATACGAGTATTAAACCCTTTTAAACGACGCGCAAACGCTCTACCGATATCACCCATACCATATATACCAACTGTCGAATCGTGAACATCTTTACCAGAGAGTAGATAAGGCCCCCAACTCTGCCATTGACCTTCTTGCACATATCTTTCCGCTTCAACTATACGTCTAGCAACAGTTAACATAAGAGTAAAACCTAACTCAGCAGTTGTTTCAGTTAATATATCAGGTGTGTTAGTTACAGTTATGCCATTGTCATTCGCTTTTTGAACATCGATATTGTCATACCCTACAGCCATATTTGCAATGATTTTAAGCTTTGATGCTTCCTTTAAAACTTCTTCGTCTATGCTTTCACTTAAAGTAATAAAACAGGCAGTGGCGTCTTTAACTTCACTTAAGAATGCTTCTCTAGGCATTGGTGTTAATTCTTTATCCCACATGACAACATGGCCAATTTGTTCTAATTGTTCAATAAATTGATGCGAAATCTTTCGAGTAATTAGTATTTTTTTCATCCATTCACCCCAGTTTATCTTTACATTTTCCTTTATATAATGCTTACCATTGAAATTTATCACACGGCTTTAAGGGTTACTTTTCAAGTTCAGCGATAGCAACATTTAAATCTGCGAAAGAATATGTTGGTGGCACTTCTTTAGTTTGAATTTCTTCATAAGTAGTTACGCCTGTTTGAACGTGAATCGTATCAATGCCTACATTAATACCTGACATAATATCTGTATCATACAAGTCCCCAACCATTGCTACATCTTCTTTGTTTAAACCTAGTATGTCTAAAGCTTTATCCATAATAATCGTTTCAGGTTTACCGATAAATTGTGGTTGTACCCCAGTAGAGACACTGACCACACTTGTGATAGCACCATTTCCTGGTAAGAATCCTCTTTCTTTAGGAATAGAGACGTCAGGATTAGTAGAGAGGAATTTGGCACCATTCCTAACTCCTAATGTGGCTACTGCAAGTTTCTCATATGTAACTTCTTCATCTAAACCAATTACCACATAATCTACGTCTTCATCAGTTTTTACAGTTAGTCCTGCTTCAGTTAAAGCTGTTTTCAAGCCATTCCCGCCGAGCATGTAAACTGATGCATTTGGATGCTCTTCTGATATAAAGTCAGCAGTTGCAAGTGCTGAAGTCACAATTTCATCAGGGTTCGCATCGATTTTCATTTCACGAAGTTTCTTCACGACTTGTTCCGGAGTCTTCGTTGAATTGTTTGTTACGTATAAATGCGGTATATGATTACGATTCAAATAATCTATAAATTGCGCGGCCCCATCGATTTCATCTGTACCTTTGTACATCGTACCGTCTAAATCGATTAAATAGGCTTTATAATTCTTCACTATTGGTTCTCCCCTTTTCCAAATGCAGTAATTGGAACGTTCTCACTTTCAAGAAATTGTGCAACTTCTTGGATAAATTGCTTATAATAAGGCAACGCTTTATCAAATAGAGGCATAATTTCTTTTACATCCAATTCTGTATAGTTGTGCGCAAATTGTTTTCTAACATCTACAGTGTCATTAATATGGGTTTGAGTCTCTTTAGAAATTACATTTTCTAATTCTAAAATATCAATCACGTCTTTATAGTTGCCAGGATCTCTTAAAATAAACCCATCTATAATCATATTCCCAATATCTACAGATGATTCAATTAACATTTGAGCAATACGTTCATACGCATATCGATTATCTTTATTTTTATCATAATCTTTTGTTAAACCTTGTAAATAGGTCAATTTCTGAGTTAACTTTTCTTTATCTACGAAATACATTCCTTCGTCACCTCTTCATACATCTATCATGCTTATCATATCATAATTTTGCAGTCCTCTTCATTTGTCGTTATACTTAGACGTAACACTTTTTGGAAAATAAAGGAGCGCATAACGCATGATTGATATGTACTTATATGATGACGAAGAACAGAGCCAAGTTCAGTTCGTAGGTTTTGTTGGTGAACACAGTCGTTATGATTTAATGCTCGTTCAAACTGACAGACACTACGGGAAAACACTCGTATTAAATATGCAAACTAATAAATTCGGAATTATTGGAACAGATGATATTGAAGAAGAAGGATATATTGCGCATATACTAGGCGTCACTGAAGAAGAAGGCGATGAAATTATTGAATACTTGAACGAAGTGATTCACTAAATAAATCTGTTAACAGAATGAGATTTCTCTACAACAGTGAGTAAGAATTCTAAATATATCAACTTATAAAATGCATAAAAGTCCATTAAATCGAGGTAAAGTACTCGACTTAATGGACTTTTATTTATCTTTAGTATCATGTGGTTTCTCAGTATCTTGAATGGTGGGTTGTATTTTAACATCATGAAGTTTATCTATTAGATCCTCTTCATCCTCTACTTCATCTACGAGTTCATCTTCGGGTATGTGTCGTACTACAAAATATGGGCAACCAAAATTACAATATTCTAGCAAATAATCTTGAATACTTGAAAATCGTTTACTAATTTCAGCTTTCTTATTACTATCTTTATAAAAACCTTTTAAACGTAACTGATCATAACCAAAATCACCAACTACGTAATCATATTTATTTAAAATATCTGAGTATCTCGCTGCAAATGTTTCCTCATTAAAACAATCTCTATATTCTTCAATTAATTCAAAGTATTGTTCTTCTACTTTAATCATCGTTTCACCTAATTTAATTAATATAAAAACTTAGGTTGATGACGAACCAACCTAAGTTTCAGAATATATATAACATCTTATTTACTTAATTGTTCTTCACCTTGGCGTTGTCTTTCTTTAGCTGCTTCGTTAACTTGTTCATCTGCGTGATATGAACTACGTACAAGCGGACCTGCTTGGCAATGTTTGAAGCCTTTATCCATAGCAACTTTTCTCATTTTACCAAATTCTAGTGGTGTGTAATATTTCTCAACTTTAAGATGTTTACGAGAAGGTTGCAAGTATTGTCCAATTGTTAGGATGTCTACATCATTTGCACGTAAATCATCCATTGTTTCATAAATTTCTTCCATTGTTTCCCCTAAGCCGACCATAAGACTAGACTTCGTTGGAATATCAGGTTGTAATTCTTTTGAACGACGTAGAAATTCTAACGTACGATCGTACGTGGCACGCGCACGTACTCTAGGCGTTAAGCGACGAACTGTTTCAATATTATGATTTAAAATGTCAGGTCTTGAAGCCATTAGAGTTTCAAGCGCCTCATAATCTCCACCCATATCTGATGGTAAAATTTCAATCGTTGTAAATGGGTTTCTCTCTCTCACTTTACGCACTGTTTCAGCGTAAACATTTGAGCCTTGGTCTCTTAAATCGTCACGTGCTACTGCAGTAATAACCACGTGTTTTAAGTTCATTAACTCTACTGATTCAGCGACACGTTCTGGTTCATTTAAATCTAATTCATTTGGTAAACCAGTTTTAACAGCACAGAATCGACAAGCTCTTGTACAAACAGCACCTAAAATCATAAACGTAGCTGTACGTCTTGCTCCCCAACATTCGTGTATGTTTGGACACTTTGCTTCTTCACAAACTGTGTGTAAATTTTTCTCACGCATCATCTTTTTGAGACCAGTGTAGTTTTCGTTCGTGTTAAGCTTTATCTTCAACCAATCTGGTTTACGTAAAATTTCTTCATTTTTAGTCGCCATAACAACGCATACCCTCCTGTTTAATATCTCTCCGTTTATTATAACGAAATTAACAATAAATTAAAATCTAATATACGTTAAATTTAAAATCTAAGCAACTTTTCTTTAAAAATGTCTCTTAAAAATTCTGGCATGATATAATCTGTTGGCAAGCCTTTTAAAATCGGGAAATATCTACCAAATGTATACATATCAACAGTACCTAACGTGTATTGGCGATCTGTTTGAATTTCTTCACCATTAATGAAGTATCTATTTTCAGATTCTATAAAACCAAGATTGTAAAGAATATAACCACCGAAAATGTCCCCTCTAAAACCTAATCCTTGAGCATGTTCATGCATATATTCCTGTTCCTGGCTCTTTTTAATGACTCTTATTAATTCTTCACCTGTTAAACGAACCCTCACTAAGTTAATTGGATGCGGCAGCATACGATGAATATCATATTCTGTGACTTCATCAGCCTCTATACTATTCACAATTAATCCAGCATTAACTAATGCACAATCTGCATGTGTAAATTCATAAACACTCTCCGCTAATAAGTAAGAAGTTTCAGTAATAACATCCGTTTTTTTCTGTAATTTAACATGATGATCGATGACAGGTTCACTTAATAAAGCTTTACCTTCTTCGTCAAAGTGTGTTTCAACTTGTGGTAACGCATCGAGAGGATGTAATTTAGCTTTTTTATCAGTGACTCTACCATGTTCGATGGTTAAATTGACTTCCCCTAAGAAATGACCATATTTTCCAGCTGCAGCCATAAGTACACCATTATTAAGTTCACCATTTTCAAAGTAATGATGTGTATGGCTCCCGAAAATGACATCAATTTCTGGGATTTCTTGACATAATTTCTCATCAAAGAATACGCCAACATGGCTCATAACAATGAGAACATCAAACTGACCCTCATGAGCTTCAATTTCATCTTTAATTGCCGCTAATGGATCAGTCACTACCCAATCAAGCGCTCTATAAAAAGGAGTGAAAGGTGCGGTTGCTGCTACGAATAATATTCGGCTCTCTTCAATTTCTTTAATATACGAAGACGTAATATGATTAGGTAACTGACCCTTCTCATCAAACACATTTGCACATATGACTTTAAAATTCGCTTCAGTGTATAAATTTTGTAGTGCTTCATGAGAGATTGTCATACCTTCATTGTTACCAATCGTCGCAATATCACAATGTGCTTTGTTTAGTAATTCAATATTCTTTTTACCAATCGTTGCTTCTGTGACTGGAGCTGATAAATCGACATGATCACCAATATCTAAATAAAGGGAGGGATGTTGAAGTTGTGGTCGATGGCTAGCCATATAATCTTGAATACGAGCATATTCATTTAAGTGACTGTGAATATCGTTGGTATGATAAATTGTTAATTCCATGACACGTCCCCCTCTCAAATTAATAAATCAAATATACTTATTAGTTACTTTAGCATTTAAATTCTCTATCTAAAAGTAGAAGTGCTTAGTGTATTACAAGAGAGATTTAATTATTAAGTATGCGCCTAATAATAACATGACCGTTCTTAATAACATGACTACTGTATCTGATTTTAATGAACGATTCACTTTAACTCCTATTTGCGCGCCAATAATACTAGAAATAATCAATGCCACCGAATAGCCCCAAGCGACATGACCTTGTACAATATGTCCAACAGAACTCATTACACTTGAAAAGAAAATCATCATCATGCTCGTTCCTACGGCAACATGTGGTGGAAATCTAAATACAATGAGCATTAATGGAGTCATAAGTGCTCCTCCACCAATACCAAATAAACCTGTGAGTATGCCTATAAATAAAGTTGCTACAAATGCAAAAAGTGGTGGCACACTGTAATGATAGGTTTTACCTTCTGCATCAACGTATGTACGTTCATATTGTGGTTTATCGAATATTTTGAAAGGTTTAATTTTATGACGCACCATAAGCAATATTGCTACGCAAATCATAAAAATACCAAAGTATAAGTTAAATGAATCTAAAGTTAAGAATTGACTTAAAAACGATCCTATAAGAGACCCCGGTAATAAGCCAAAAAGAAAAATAGACCCGTTTTTTATATCAACCTGTTTCGTTTTTAAATAACCTAACGAAGATGATAATCCTGTAACGATAAGGATAACTGAAGATGTACCAATAGCAATCTGCGGTGTGATGCCATGAAGTAAGTGATGATTCACTCCTAAATATACAAGAGTTGGCACGATAATAATGCCGCCTCCTATACCTACAATTGACCCTAAGATTGCTGAGAGTCCACCTATTAAAACCAGTAAAATAATAGTTAATAACATGATATTCGCCTCTTAAAATAATTTTAATTGTTGCGGAGCTAAACCTTCATAATCAATACCTAGTATGTCTTGATATGTTTTAGCATTTTGAGCAGCATGCCCACCTGAATTATTATTAAAAATTACATAAACCTTTTTAGCTTTTTGATTTAAGATTTTAACCTTTTGTGCTAAATCCTCAAGTTCTTCTCTACTGTAATCATACAAATATCTAACATCTCGCCATTCTTGATCTGTCATATCTTTTTTCGTCCAGCCATGACGATTACGTCCATGATAACGTACAAAAGCAACTTGATTTGTAATTCTGTTAACGAGAGGGATACTACCTTCTTTGACTTGAGGTTCATCAACTACAGAATGTATGATTTGATGGTCCGTTAGAAATGATAACGTTTGCTCTTTAAAACGTTCGTCGAACCATGATTGATGTCTGAACTCCACGCACATAGGCACATTTTCTAATTGCTTTCTAACATATAGTATGTAGTTAATATTTTGAGCGTTGCAATCAAACCATGGTGGAAATTGAACCAAGACCATCGCAAGTTTATTATGTTCTTTAAGAGGCTCGAGCATCTCTTTAAATTGTACGAATAATTCACTACGTGTTTCAGCGTATTCTTTATAATCAGCATGAAGCGTCAATGCTTGATGTATTTTTACGATAAATTGAAAACGTTTAGGCGTTTCATTTATCCATTTCATTATGTTTCGTTCTGGTTGAATTGCATAATATGAGGCGTCTAATTCCACTATGGGAAAATGGCTAGCGTAAGTCTTTAACTTATCATTCTTACGTTCTAAATCCTCATATAATGTATCATGGTCTCCCCAACCAGTAAGACCTATTTCTATCATTTTTATCACCATCAACATGATACCACACTATAATAGAGTGGTTCACTCTAACAATATAAACTTTACATATTCTTTAATATTATAAAAATCAATGATTAATATATAAAAAGAGAAGGAACATCCGTTAATATTTAAGGACGCTTCCCTCTCCTAATTTATCTATGATTATATAAGTTGTAATTTCTTTTCCACTTGTGATATTACTTTATCCATTACCATTGAAGCATGCATTCTTTCAGCAAGACGTGGAGATTGTCCGCTCCACATATGTGTAAGTTCTCGACTACCATTTTGCGCCGCAGCTTTTCTGATACTATTTGTCAGTTGATTTTGAATTGGGTAATCTGGGATTTCACCGTCATATTGATTCATTTCATGAATAAACTCATTATGAATTCCACGTGCAAACTTACCACTAAATACTTTAGTAACTACAGTATCTGTTTCTTTGCTTCCTAGTATAGCATTTTTCAATAAATCACTCGCAGCACTTTCGTCAGAAATTAGGAATGCTGTGCCCATTTGCACCCCTTGGGCACCAAGCATCATGCTCGCAAGTAAACCTCTACCATCCATTATACCTCCAGCAGCTACAACCGGTATAGATACATTATCTACCACTTGCGGTACAAGTGACATCGTCCCTATCATAGGTTCTTCATCACTATGATTTAAAAATGAACCTCTGTGTCCACCTGCTTCGCTACCTTGGGCGACAATGATATCCATTCCAGAACGCTCATTTTCAATTGCTTCATCTACACTAGTAGCCGTTCCAACTAAAGTGACATTCGCTTCTTTAAGTTTTTGAATTGTTTCTTCATCCGGAATACCAAATGTAAAACAACATACTGGCACATGATACTTAATAATTAAATCGATTGCTTGTTTAAACTGTTTTTCTTCAGTGACGTTGACAACAGGTTCTTCTAAATTAAATGCACGTCTATATGGTTTCAACCATGCATTCATATGTTCGATCTGATCTGGTAGATAACGATTTATACTTGGAACAAAAAGATTCACTCCAAAAGGTTTATCAGTCAATCGTTGCACTTCTTGAATTTCACTTTCCAACTTTTCAGCATTAAAATAACCAGCACCAATTGTACCTAAACCACCTCGTTCGCTTACAGTAGAAACAAGATGAGGCGTCGTACTACCAGCCATCCCCGCTTGGATAATAGGATACTGCACGCCCAATATTTTCGTCATTTCATTTTGATTCCACATCTTACTTCACCCTTCGTTATAAAGTTATCGACTTTTCACACTCTGAGGAAACCTTTGATTTTTCAACTTTTCTTCCTCTTCTTGGTCCATTTCATCCTCTATTTCCATGCCCAATAACTCTTCTATTAAATCTTCATGAGACACAATTGCATCGGTGCCGCCATACTCATCTAGCACAATCGCTAAATGCTTACGCGTCACAGTCATTTTACGAAGCACCCATTCCGCTCGATTGTGCTCGTTCACAAATAGTGGGCTTGATGCATAATTCGTAATCTTATCATCTTTATGTTTACTCCATGATAATAAATATTTTGAATGAAATACCCCGATAATATCATCAATGTCTTCATCATACACCGGATATCTTGTATAAGGTTCGTTCATAACTGTTTCATATGCTTCATCATAAGTGACTTCTTTAGAAAATGCCACCACCTTCACACGTGGTGTTGTATCTACATCAGTTATCTTTAATTTCTCAAAGTCCATAACATTTTGTAAACGCGCATTTTCAACTTCATTAAATGCACCTTCTCGCCCTGCAATATTTAATAAAGTACGTATCTCTTCTTTTGAAAAGCGCTTTTCAACAGGTTTCCCTCGGGAAAACAAATGGTTAATACCATCTGTCATTTTATTCAACACAAATGTTATCGGCTTTAAAATAATAACTAAAATATTGATGATAGGATATACCAATCGTGAAATTTGATCTGGAAATGTCGCAGCAATTGATTTCGGGATAACCTCTGAAATTAAAATAATTAATATTATTATAATTACAGATGCAACTATGATATTAACTCCCTTTTGTATGGCTAAAATAGTCACTAGAATAGGTAAAATAATATTTGCTACGTTATTGACTATAAGAATAGTTGTAATAAATTCACTAGGTTTATCAAGTAATTTCGAAAGTCCTTTAGCTTTTCTGTCACCATTCTTAGCATCAGTTTGAAACTTAGTACGATTTGCAGCAGTTAAAGCTGTTTCACTTCCAGAGAAGAAAAATGAAACTAGAAATAAAATGATAATCGAGACAATCATGATGTATTCTCCTTATAAATTAATCATTGTGAACGTTTATAAACTATTTCCCAAGAAATAAACATTCGAAACGATAAACTACAACGATATTAAAAGAATTAAATAAATAACCTGCCAACAACTCTGATATAAAGTTGCTGGCAGGTGTGAAATTCTTAATGATTCAACTCATAACTCTAGTATATGATTAACCGATTGAACCTTCCATTTCGAATTTGATTAATCGGTTCATTTCTACTGCATATTCCATTGGTAATTCTTTAGTAAATGGTTCAATGAATCCCATAACAATCATTTCAGTAGCTTCTTCTTCAGAAATACCACGACTCATTAGATAGAATAATTGTTCTTCTGACACTTTAGATACTTTAGCTTCATGTTCTAATGAAATATTGTCATTAAATACTTCGTTGTATGGAATTGTATCAGAAGTAGATTCATTATCTAAGATTAACGTATCACATTCGATATTTGAACGTGCACCTTTGGCTTTACGTCCAAAGTGAACGATACCACGATAGATAACTTTACCACCATTTTTAGAGATAGATTTAGAAACGATAGTTGAAGACGTATTAGGCGCTTTATGAATCATTTTAGCACCCGCATCTTGAACTTGACCTTTACCGGCGAATGCAATTGATAATGTACTACCTTTTGCGCCTTCACCTAGTAATACACAGTTAGGGTATTTCATTGTTAACTTAGAACCTAAGTTACCGTCTACCCATTCCATGTTACCATTTTCATGAACAAAGGTACGTTTTGTAACTAAGTTATAGACATTGTTTGCCCAGTTTTGGATAGTTGTGTAACGAACATGCGCATCTTTATGCACGATAATCTCAACTACAGCTGAATGTAATGAACTTGTTGAATATACAGGTGCAGTACAACCTTCAACATAGTTTACTGATGCACCTTCGTCTGCAATGATTAAAGTACGCTCAAATTGCCCCATATTTTCAGAGTTAATACGGAAGTATGCTTGTAAAGGTGTATCTAATTTAACGTTTTTAGGTACGTAGATAAATGATCCACCTGACCATACTGCTGAGTTTAATGCTGCGAATTTATTATCTGCAGCAGGTACAACAGAAGCAAAGTATTCTCTAAATAAATCTTCATTTTCGCGTAATGCACTATCAGTATCTTTGAAGATAATACCTTTTTCTTCTAATTCTTTTTCCATGTTGTGATAAACAACTTCTGATTCATATTGCGCAGATACACCTGCTAAGTATTTTTGTTCAGCTTCAGGAATACCTAATTTATCAAACGTACGTTTAATTTCTTCAGGAACTTCATCCCAAGAACGTTCTGTGTGCTCTGATGGTTTAACATAATAAGTAATATCATCAAAGTCTAATTCTGATAAGTCTCCGCCCCATTGAGGCATTGGCATTTTATAGAATAATTTCAATGCTTTAAGACGGAAATCTAACATCCATTGTGGTTCTTCTTTCATTTTAGAAATTTCAGTAACGATATTTTCTGTCAAACCTCGCTCTGATCTGAAAATGGACACATCCTCATCGTGGAAACCATATTTATAATCTCCAACATCAGGTGCTTTTTTAGCCATTTTAATCACTCCTTGAATTTATAATTAATAAACAACGTGCGCTTGAGATTTTTAATTTTATATAGTTAAAAGTGTAATACTTAAAAATGACTATTCTTTAAAGTTGTAATATATATTATAACAACATACTATAGCCTTCTAAAGACTATACAGTTATTATAGTTTAAGTTTACCCGATTCATTTCAAAACACACTGAAGATTACATTGATAATAAATTATTCTTCTTCAGTTGTACCTTCTGCTTTACCTTCTTTTTCGACTGTCCCTTTTTCTAAAGCTTTCCAAGCAAGAGTTGCACATTTAATACGAGCTGGGAATTGAGATACACCTTGTAGTGCTTCAATATCACCCATCTCTTCCGTGATTTCATAATCTTCACCAAGCATCATCTTAGTGAATTCTTGACTCATTTGCATGGCTTCAGCAAGAGAATGACCTTTAACAGCTTCTGTCATCATTGATGCGCTTGACATAGAGATTGAGCAACCTTCTCCTTCGAACTTCGCATCATTAATTATCCCATCTTGAATATCAAATGTTAGACGAATACGGTCACCACATGTAGGGTTGTTCATATCCACTGTCACTGAGCCGTTATCTAAAACACCTTTATTTCTAGGGTTCTTATAATGATCCATAATTACAGATCGATATAGTTGATCTAAATTATTAAAATTCATAAGAGAAAAACTCCTTCGTTTGTTTCAATGCTTGAACTAATTGATCAATATCCTCTTTAGTGTTGTAAACATAGAAACTTGCTCGTGCAGTTGAGGATACATTAAGCCATTTCATTAGCGGTTGAGCACAGTGATGTCCAGCTCGTACAGCAACACCTTCGGTATCAACTGCTGTCGCAACATCATGAGGATGTATATCTGATAAGTTGAAAGTAATAACACCTGCTCGACGATCTTTTGGAGGACCATAAATTTCTAAACCTTCAATTGCGGACATTTGCTCATATGCATATTCAGTTAGCTCTTTCTCGTGTTTGTGAATAGCATCAAAGCCAAGTTCTTCAATATATCGAATCGCTTCACCTAAACCAATTGCTTGAGCAATGAGTGGTGTTCCTGCTTCAAATTTTGTCGGTAAGTCAGCCCAAGTAGCATCATATTTACTAACAAAATCAATCATATCTCCACCGAATTCTACAGGTTCCATATCTTTAAGTAATTCGCGCTTACCATATAAAACTCCAATACCTGTAGGTCCTAGCATCTTATGTCCACTAAAACTATAAAAATCAGCGTCAATATCTTGCATATCTAAAGCCATATGTGGTGCTGCTTGAGCGCCATCAACACTAATAATTGCACCATGTTCATGTGCGATGTCTGCAATCGTTTTAACATCATTAATAGTGCCTAAAACGTTTGAAACATGTGCAATAGCTACAATCTTAGTTTTTTCATTTATTGTTTCTTTAATGTCATCAATTCTAAGTTCGCCTTCATCAGTCATTGGGATAAATTTTAGAGATGCATTTTTACGTTTAGCTAATTGTTGCCAAGGAACGATATTTGCGTGATGTTCCATCTCAGTAACAACAATTTCATCGCCTTCTTCAACATTTGCATCCCCATAACTACGAGCAACAATATTAATTGATGCTGTTGTTCCTCTAGTAAAAATAATTTCTTCAAAATATTTAGCATTTATAAATCGACGAACTGTTTCACGTGCACTTTCATAGCCATCTGTTGCTAATGATCCTAAAGTGTGAACACCACGATGGACGTTAGAGTTATAACGTCTATAATAATCATCTAATACATTTAACACTTGAACAGGCGTTTGACTTGTAGCAGTTGAATCAAGATACGCTAAGCGCTTTCCGTTAACTTGTTGTTCAAGAATTGGGAAATCTTTGATGACGTTGTTCACATCAAAAGTTTTTTCGTCCACAATATTCACGACCTTTCTGTAATTAAAGATCTCGTTTTATTTAGGTTTTACCTTTTGAAAATATAAATTAAAGATTTATTTAGATACTTTACGTTCAATAACTTCTCTTAATTGACGTTTAACGTCTTCAATTGGTAATTCACGAACCACTGGGTCTAAGAAACCATGTATAACTAGACGTTCAGCTTCAGTTCTTGAAATACCACGACTCATTAAGTAATAAAGTTGTTCAGGGTCAACTCGACCTACTGATGCAGCGTGACCTGCTTCAACATCATCTTCATCGATTAATAAGATAGGGTTAGCGTCACCACGTGCATTTTCAGATAGCATGAGTACACGTGATTCTTGATTGGCAATAGATTTAGTACCGCCGTGTTTAATATAACCAATACCGTTAAATACTGAAGATGCATTTTCTTTCATTACACCGTGTTTTAAGATGTAGCCGTCAGTTTCTTTACCATACTGAACAATTTTAGATGTTAAATTAATTTTTTGATCACCTGTACCAACTACAACAGATTTCAATTCACTTGTAGAACGGTCACCAATTAAGTTAGTAGTGTTATCAATAATTTGACTACCTTCATTCATTAAACCTAATGCCCATTTAATAGAGGCATCTGCTTCAGTTGTGCCACGGCGAATAATGTGACCAGTAAAACCTTTATCTAAGTAATCTACAGAGCCGTAAGTGACGTTTGAATTAGCTCCTGCAATTACTTCTGAAACAATGTTAATTTGATTATCTTCACCATTAGCGTTTGATAAATAGTTCTCAACGTAAGTAACTTCTGCGCTTTCTTCAGTAACAAGAATAACGTGATTGTAGAAACTTGCATTATCATCATCGTGAAGTACAACGTATTGAATTGGATGTTCAACTACAATATTCTTAGGTACATATACGAATATACCACCATTCATTAACGCTGTGTGTAGCGCTGTTAAACGGTGTTCATCAATATCTACAGCTTGAGTCATATAATATTTTTGAACTAATTCACTGTGATTGACCAATGCTTCATGTAAACCTTCAATAATTACACCATCATTCTTAGCTTGCTCTGACACTTGACTATAAGCTAAATCATTATTGTGTTGAATCACTAAGTTTTCAGAGTTTTCAATATCAATGATTTGTTTTACTGATTCTGGTAATTCATTTAGGTTTTCGTATGCACTGCCTTTTGTTTCATGTTGTTTAAATGTATCAAAGTTCCATTTTCGTAATTTTGTTTTATCAGGTTTTGGCATTTCTAAAGTTTCTGTTAATTTCAACGCTTTTTTACGTAGTTCTGTCATCCAAGAAGGTTCATTGTGCGCTTTTGAATAATCAACAAGTTGTTCTTCAGAAATGTTCAAAGTTTCAGTTGTCATAACTTTCTTTGCCTCCTACTTGATGAAATATATTTTTGCTTAGTATGTTCATTTTCATCATTAAAAGTGAACATCTCATTGTAATAAGTCTTATTGACGACTATTCAGCTGCACCAAAGTCTTCTTTAACCCATTCATAACCTTCTTCTTCAAGGCGTTTAGCTAGTTCAGGGCCACCAGATTTAACTACTTTACCACCATACATAACATGTACTTTGTCAGGAGTAATGTAGTTTAATAAACGTTGATAGTGCGTAATCATTAATGCACCAAAGTCTTCACCGCGCATTTGGTTAATTCCTTTAGATACAACTTTTAAAGCATCGATATCTAAACCTGAATCAATTTCATCTAAAATAGCGAATTTTGGTTCTAACATCATTAATTGTAGAATTTCGTTACGTTTTTTCTCCCCACCAGAGAAGCCTTCATTTAAATAACGTTGAGCCATATCTTGATCAATATCTAAGAAATCCATCTCTTTATCCAATTTCTTGATAAATTGCATTAAATTAATTTCTTGTCCTTCTTCACGTTTAGCATTAATAGCAGAACGCATGAAATCGGCGTTTGTCACACCAGTAATTTCTGAAGGATACTGCATTGCTAGGAATAAACCTGCTTTAGCTCTTTCATCAACTTCTAATTCTAAAATATTAACGCCGTCTAATAATACTTCCCCTTGTGTCACTTCATAACTTGGGTGTCCCATGATTGCAGATGATAATGTTGATTTACCAGTTCCGTTAGGTCCCATAATTGCGTGTATTTCTCCTGTATTAACAGTTAAGTTTACACCTTTTAAAATTTCTTTATCCTCAATAGACACATGTAGGTCTTTGATTTCTAATGTTGATGACATTTATATTCCCTCCGTAAAATATAAAGTTTTCTTAACTAGTTTATAATAATTTTAATGTGTAGTCAAAAAGACTTAGTGAATTTCAATTCTCTTTATTATAACGCACTTAAGCACTAATATAAACTTTTTAAACCGTTTATTTAGATTAATTCTTTAAATAAAATTATTTTTATTTATCTCGTAAAATTTCATTAAATGATAAAGATGTGCTTAATTTCTCAATAGCCAATTTTTAGACATAATAAAGGTTTTCTTTCCCTAAAATTTGAATTTTGTGATATTATGCAGTTTAACCTTTAAATCTTTAATGAAAGGAGCTATTCATGAACAACTTCAAATGGATGAATATATTTAAAGGTTTTGGCATGGGTACGAGTGATTTAATTCCTGGTGTAAGTGGCGGAACAATAGCTTTACTACTTGGTATCTATGATGGGTTTATAAGTTCTATAAGCGGGCTGTTTTCGAAACGTTTTTGGCCAAGTTTCAAATTTTTACTTCCTATTATAATAGGAATGGGTTTAGCCATCGCTATATTAAGTAACTTATTTAACTATTTATTAAGCTATCACGAGATTCCGACCATGTTTTTTTTCACAGGATTGATTATTGGAATCATTCCATACTTACTAAAGATTTCTAACTTTAAGCGAACGTTTGAAACTAAACACTATCTAATGATTGTATTGGGAATTTTTATTTTGGTCATTATTACACTTTTAAATAATGGTGATAAACATTCTGGCGAAACATTAACTTTATCTTTTGGTCTTATTATTAAATATTTTATAGCTGGTATATTCGCCTCAAGCGCAATGTTATTACCCGGAATTTCAGGATCGTTTATGTTATTAGTATTTGGTGTTTATGGTACAGTTATGTTTTCAATTTCTGAACTCATGAAATTAAATTTCGCAGCATTACCTATCTTAATCATCGTTGGTTTAGGTATATTGACGGGATTTATGTTGTCTAGTCGTATTATTCAGTATTTCTTACACCATCATACTACGATGACGTTCGCATTGATCATTGGCTTAGTGATAGGTTCAATTTATGCAGTTTTCCCAGGCTATCCTGAAAATGGCTTAGCGTGGATAACTTCACTTTTAACAATGATTATTGGCTTTGTTGTTAGTTTTACCTTAGGGCAAATCACAGCAAAGTCTGAAAATCATTAGGTTTTACTTTATCTAAACAAAACAAAGCCCTCATGTACGTTACAGTACTTGAGGGCTTCTTTGATGCAACTAGATAATCTTATTTATCGCCTTTAAATTTATCAATTACATCGTTTGCTTTTTCTTTAGCGTTATCAACAACTTCTTTAGCTTTACCAGAAGTTTTATCTTCTTTACCTTCTTGTTCTAAATTTTTATTATCTGTAGCGTTACCTACTGTTTCTTTAATATTACCTTTAGCTTGTTCAAATTTATTATCTTCAGCCATTGTAATTTCCTCCTTTTGACTTTTATCTTTATAATTTATACCCTCTAAAATCTGAAATAAACATCTTTATACCGTTAATAGCTTAATTTTTATTTTAAAAAGATTGCTTTATACTTTGATTGTCATATACTAAAAGTATTAAAAATGATTTAAGGAGTGTCATTATGAATTTTGTTAATATTACATCTATGAGTGAAAGTGGACTCAATAAGAAAGTAAATCGTTTTTTAGAACACAATCCAAATATAGAAATTCTAAAATTTGATTATCAAATGGGATATGGTGGTGTCGGTGTAGGTATTCTATATAGAGCATTATAAGATTTAATTAAAAAATCACTCTCCTAACGCATACGTTAAGAGAGTGATCTATTGTTACTTAGCCGGTACTACTGCACCATCATATTTTTTATCGATATAATCTCTAATTTCTTTAGATTGAAGTACTTCCATTAAAGCTTTAATTTTCTTATCGTCTTTATGTCCTTTTTTAACTGCAATTAAGTTGGCATAAGGATTATCTTTAGCTTTTTCTAAAGCGATAGAGTCTTTTTTAGGACTTAATTTTTGATCAATTGCGTAGTTAGAATTAATGATGACTGCATCAGCTTTTTGGTTTTGATAAATTTTTGGTAAGTATTCAGCTGATTGTTTGTTATTAAATTTAATATCTTTTTTGTTTTCTTCAATATCGCTAAATTTAGCGTCTTCAATCTTAACGCCTTTTTTAAGTTTAATTAAGCCTTCATCGACAAAGAATTTTAAGAAACGTCCTTGTTCAGCTGGGTTATTTGAAACGTAGACAGTTGCACCCTTAGGTAGATCTTTTAAACTTTTGTATTTTTTAGAATAAACTGCCATAGGTTCTAATTCTACATCTCCAGCAGATTCAATTTTGTATCCTTTTTCTTTACTTTCAGTTTTTAAATATGGAGTATGTTGGAAGAAGTTCGCATCAATTTCACCTTTATCTAACAATTTATTAGGTGTAGTGTAATCGTTAATTGTTTTAATCTTTAAGTCATAACCTTTTTTCTCAAGTAATGGTTTTGCTTTCTCTAAAATTTCAGCGTGAGGTGCTGGTGACGCACCTACTGTGATTGTTTTTTCTTTGTCACCACCGCCACCACAAGCAGCTAAAGCAACTGTTAATGCTAAAACTAAAATAATACCTAAAATCTTTTTCATTGAACCTTATCCCCTTTTCTTTAGCGTTTATCAATTTTATTTGTAAGCCAATCCCCAAGGAATTGAATTATAAATACAATAATTAAGATGAATACAGTAGAAACTAATATGACATCATTTTGATTTCGAGTAAATCCTGTTAGGTATGCTAAGTTACCTAAACCACCTGCACCAATCACACCAGCTATAGCAGTTGAACCAACCAAAGCAATAGCAGTTACTGTAATACCTGAAACTAAAGCTGGCATCGCTTCAGGAAGTAACACTTTTCGTACTACAGTCCATGTGTTAGCCCCCATTGACCAAGCCGCTTCAATTACACCTTTATCAATTTCTTTAAATGCAATTTCTACTAAACGAGCATAGAATGGAGCTGCACCGATTATGAGTGCAGGTAATGCACCTGTAGGTCCGCTAATAGTACCTAAGATGACGCTCGTAAATGGTATAAGTAATAAAATTAAAATAATGAATGGTATTGCTCTAAATAAGTTGACTATAAATGAAACAATTGTATAGAAAATTCGAGCTGCCGGTGAATGACTTTTCGCAGATAGGAAAAGTAACACACCCAGAATCAAGCCAAATATAAAAGCAAAAATAGTAGAAACAATTGTCATATAAAGCGTTTCTAAGATAGCTTGCCAAACATCCGGCCATTGAACGTTAGGCATTGTAAACATTTCTTGAAAAATTTCGCCATAAGACTTACCCATGTCTCAACACCTCCACATTCACACGTTGTTCATGAAGATCATTTTTAAAATGTTCAAAACTATCATTATTAATATGTGGAATATGAATGACTAAGAACCCTATAGAACCATTTCTAGTATTTTTAATATTCGCCTCAAGAATATTTACATCTATATTGTGTGTTTTCGTAATGTACGAAACAATAGGTTCGGTCGTATTATCACCAGTAAAGTTTAATCTCACTATGTAAGAATCACTCGCTAATGGTTCTAATTCATCTAGAGACTCTTCGAAATCATCATTTAAATCATCTTTGACGAACCGTTTTGTAACTGAGTGTTGAGGATTCTCAAACACTTCACTTACTTTGCCTTGTTCTATAACTTTACCGTTTTCCATTACTGCTACTTCATCACAAATGCGTCTAATCACGTGCATTTCATGTGTAATTAAAACGATAGTAAGATTCTGTTGTTCTCTTACCTTCAGTAATAAATCTAAAATTTCATCAGTGGTTTGAGGGTCTAAAGCACTTGTAGCTTCATCACATAATAAAACATCAGGATCATTTGCTAGTGCTCTAGCAATACCTACTCTTTGTTTTTGTCCCCCTGATAACTCTGATGGATAAGCACTTTCTCGTCCTTTCAAACCTACCAATTCTACAAGCTCAAGTGCTTTTTGCTTCGCTTTATTACTAGGTACGCCTGCTATTTCTAGCGGGAAGGTAATATTTTTTAAAACGTTTCTTGACCATAATAAGTTGAAATGTTGGAAAATCATACTTACTTTTTGACGTTTTTTACGTAACTCTGATTTAGATAACTTACTAATATTGTCCCCATCAATAATTACATCTCCTGAAGTTGGAGCTTCCAAGTTATTGAACATTCTTATTAGTGTACTTTTACCAGCACCAGAGAAACCAATAACGCCAAAAATTGAGCCTGATTCAATATTTAAATCAACGTGATCAACTGCAAGAACATCTTTGTTCTTAGTATGATATCGTTTAACAATTTGATTTAACTCAATCACGTTAATAGCCTCCTTAAATTGCATATGTAAATTAAAAAATGCTTTCTCAACTTATAGAGAGTTGAGAAAGCATTCAAAAATCTTCTTTCTCTCATCTTCTAAAGTTGAACTTTATGTGAATTGGCACCATTTCTATATCAGACGGTTGCCGGGCTTCGTAGGGCACATCCCTCCACCTCTCTCGATAAGAGTTGTCGCATCATTTAATTTGTATTAATCCTACCATCGTACTAGAGTTTCGTCAATAATTATTTTAAATTTTCTAACAAATAAGGAACTGACTGAAACGCATAAATTCTATTTTCCTCTTGATCCTTATTCATTACCAATAACACAGGAACTGACATTATTTCTTTTTCTTTACTAAAATCCGGATGGAAATTTAAATCTACTTTCTTAATAGGTAGCTGAACGATATCGTTAGCAATATCTAACATTCTTTCAGAGACCTTACAAGTCCCGCACATAGGAGTATATCCGAATATAAGATGTTTATCTTCATTATAGTTTTCTGTTATATCTTCGAGATCGATTGTACTACTCATTAACTAAAACTAACCTTTCAGTGTTTAAATTAGGCATTAGATTCTTCTCTTTCCGCACCGCGAAACCATATCTATTTAAAACATTAGCTAAATAGTTTTTAGGACATTTAGCTACTTCACAGTATGTTTTATCAACATATATATGTTCACTTTCACTTAAATATCGCTTAAACCATTTTCTAATTTTTTCTCCTTCATCATCAGAATCTGCAAGAACATAAACTTGTTTGCCATAAAGTGATTCTATCATATCATCGATTTTATCTATACTCATGGTCCCATGGGTACAAATAATACTTACTGGTTCTGCAATAACTTGTTGCACGCGTTTCTTATCCGACTTACCTTCAACAATGATAACTTTATTCACAATAGTCATGTCAATCCACCTTCTAAGAGTCGATAGTTAACTGTCACTTACATCATTCACAGAATCCTCAAAAACTAAACATTTTAGAAACACTTAGCATTTTTAATGCTTAGTGTTTCTTATGCATGAGCTTTAGCTCAGGCGTTCCTTAATTCACTTAGCATTTTTAGTGCTTAGTGTTTCTTATGCATGAGCCTTGGCTCAGGCGTTCCTTTACTCACTTAGCATTTTTAAGGCTTAGTGTTTCTTATGCATGAGCCTTGGCTCAGGCGTTCCTTTACTCACTTAGCATTTTTAAGGCTTAGTGTTTCTTATGCATGAGCCTTGGCTCAGGCGTTCCTTTACTCACTTAGCATTTTTAAGGCTTAGTGTTTCTTATGCATGAGCCTTGGCTCAGGCGTTCCTTTACTCACTTAGCACTTCAGTGCTTAGTGTTTCTAAGGTAATCTAAAAAAACTCCTTGATTATATAAATCGAGGAGTTTAAACATACTATTCACCAATCATTTCAGAATATTGCTCTGCTGATAATAATTGATCTAATTGACTTTGATCACTAATTTCTACTTTAACCATCCATGCTTTTTCATATGGTGATTCATTTACAAATTCAGGACTATCTTCTAATTCTTCGTTAACTTCAACGATTTTACCTGAAATAGGCGCATATAATTCAGAAACAGTTTTAACTGATTCAACGCTACCAAAAGTATCGCCTTCATTTAATTCTTCATCTTTTTCAGGTAATTCAACGAATACGATATCACCTAATTCATTTTGAGCATATTCTGTGATTCCAATAGTAGCTACATTATCTTCTACTTTGACCCATTCATGTTCTTTAGAATACTTAAATTCGCTCGGTACTGCCACGAGAATCCCCTCCTAATTATTAATTACATTTTAATGATGCCACACTGATATTATTCAATCAACTAATATCTAAAAGATTTAATATGATAAAATTCGTGTTTATTTATGTAAAATAACATATTCGCATCATTTCAGTTTATAATGTTCACTTTTAAAATAAATATTTAAATACTATAACCAAATATCTTTATACTGATCTTCTTTAAATCCTAAAGTGATTTTTTCTCCAGAGATAGCTAATGGACGTTTTACCAACATTCCATCAGATGCTAATAAATCTAATTTTTCATCATCTGACATGTCTTTAAGTTTATCTTTCAAATTAAGTTCACGATATTTAGCGCCATGAGTGTTAAATAATTTATTAACTTCAACACCTGTTTTCTCAATAATATCTTCAAATTCTTTTTTAGTTGGTGTATGTTGTACGATATCAATAGGTTCATAGCTCACACCATATTCATTTAAAAATTTAGCGGCTTTCTTACAAGTCGTACAATTTGAATATTGATAAAATTTAATCATTCGTTTGTTACCTCCTTCTCTTTATTAAGACAAATATATCATTTTCTTTAAGAAAACGCTCTACTTTTTAAGCTAATATTTTTATAAAAAAGATATCATTCGTTATAATAAATTTACTAATGACGAAAAGGAGCATATAACGATGCAAGGTATTCATAAAACAGAAGACTTTAATTCAACAATAAATAGTAAAGAACCAGTTATTATCAAATTCGAGGCAGATTGGTGCCCAGATTGTAAAGCAATGGATATGTGGATTGACCCTATTACAGAAAAATATAATAACTATGATTGGTATGTAGTTGATCGCGATGAGTTAGAAGATGTTACTACTGAAAATGATGTTATGGGTATACCAAGTATTTTGATTTTCCAAAATGGTGAAAAATTAGCGCATTTACATTCAGCTAATGCGAAATCACCAGAACAAGTTGAATCTTTCCTAGATGAAAATTTAAATAAATAAAATTAGAGCTTTCTCTACAAAATTATAGTAGAGAAAGCTCTTTTATATACTTTGTTGAATTTAAAATGATTACTCGAACTTAGTAATTAAATTTTTATTCTTACGTTTAGCTTTAGTTGGCTCAACTTCTAAATCTGTTAAATACATGAAACCAGCTAACATTTCATCGTCTTGAATATCCAAAGCTCTACGCACTTTAGGTTCAAAAATATAGTGCGGTGACTTCCAACACGTACCAATACCCGCTTCATAAAGCAACAGCATTAAGTTTTGGGCAAACGCACCAAATGCAAAGTAATTTTCTCTATTTTGTCTTTGTCTAGGATCACCTTTCAAGATGAGTAGTAATAATCCACCTAAATTTGTAACTGCATTATAATGGTCTTCTCTCTTTTCAGGATGATCTGGAAATGCAAATCGAGTGATGTCATGACTAAAATCACCTAATTTATCCTTTGAAACATGAACGACTCTCCAAGGTTCACGCATTCCATGATTTGGAGCGTCTGTAGCTTTTTCGATAGCATCATATAATGCCTTATCGTCAATCACCATATCATGTTTAAATTTTTTAATACTTCTTCTATTAGATATAGCTTCTTGTAATTCCACTTTAATTCGCTCCTTCTACGTTCGTTGATAACAATTATCAATTATAAGTCACAAAACTATTAAATTCAACTTATTCGTTTATAATTGATAAAATTCAAGTTGTTGTTTCAAAGCCTTTACATGAATCTGACCAGGAGCTTGCGGCTCACCCAAGCAACCGTATGTAATTGATCCTCCAAACACCCCTTGTGCAACGCGACTTACTAAACCAAGATGAGACATAGATATCCCGATAACTTTATAAGGAATATTATCAGAGGTCACACTCATCGCTTCTAATAAATGCAGAACATCCTCTTTGTTATTTGGCATTACTGCTAGTTTTAAATATTGTGGTGCTAATTTTTGCATTTTGAAATAAATGAATTTAATCTCCTCTAACGTTGGAGTTTCTTGAAAATTATGATGCGATAACACTACATGTAAATTTTTTTCTTGAGCGTCACTGATTATTTGAGCATATTGCTCTATATCTATAGCTCCGCTCCATTCAATATCGAGTAATTCAAATTGAGCATATTCTATCAATAGCTTAAGAATATTAACATATTCTGTTTCTTCAATATTTCCTTTACCACCTTGATTATAGGTACGATAAGTCACTAGAATCTTAAAATCTAAATTTAATCCTCTTAATTGTTGAATTACAGCACCAACATTTTGAATAGTAAAGTGCGCCCACTGATCTATACGTAATTCTACAATATCTATATAGTCTTTATTTTTTATTATTTCGTCTAAACATCTTTGTGTTATTGTTTCCTCTGGAGAAATTGTGACTGCAACATCTACTTGTGTCATGGTATCCCTCGATTCATAAGAATGATATTAAGATTATTTTATATTAATTTATTTATCACTTACAAATGATGTTTAGGAGGTTGATTTTCAATTTAAAAATTCAATCATGATTTAAAAAATCTACCTCCGGGTACTATAAGAATATATAAAGATTTAGGAGGTAATAATAATGGCAGTTCAATATGAAACTAAAGCTACAAACGTTGGTGGACGTAAGGGACATGTCCATACTGACGATAATGCAATTAATGTTGATGTATTACCACCTCAACAAGCTGATGGGAATGCTACAAATCCTGAGCAATTATTTGCAGCAGGATATGCTTCATGCTTTAATGGTGCGTTCGACCTTATCTTAAAACAAAATAAAGTTCGCGACGCTGAACCAGAAGTTACGCTTACAGTCCGTTTAGAAGACGATCCTAACGCTGAGAGTCCAAAATTAGGTGTGGACATTGATGCAAAAGTGAAAAATGTTTTATCTCAAGAAGATGCTGAGAAATATTTACAAGATGCACATGAATTCTGTCCATATTCAAAAGCAACTCGCGGTAACATTGATGTCAACCTAAACGTAGAAGTTGTCGACTAATCATTCGTCACATCAATTAAATATTTAAGTGTTAAGTTAAAGCTACCAACATTGTTATAGAATTGTTGGTAGCTTTTTTTCATCTTCTAAATGGTTCATTTGTACAAAAATTTTTGAGTTTAAGTTTAATTAAAATTTTTTATTAAGATTCAGTAAACATAATTGTTTATTTACACTATCTGATAAAATAGTATGTAGTTAAACCCTTTTTAAATATTTGTATAGATGAAGTTTCAAAATAATATTTTTATAATTTGAATTTCCGCATAATTAAATTACTACAAATGCTTTTTGTTAATATAAAACGATTATTGCGTATTTTTAATAATTCTTTTATTATGTATTTGATAAGTATCTTTATCTAAAGATATAATATATTTTCTTTGAACCTGGAGGTCAACATGAAAAATATCCGTGTATTAAATATTGATGATTTAGAATCTTATAAAGAATTAATGTCAAACGGCTATCATAATTATGCTTGGGATCAATTTTATTTAGAACATGTTACTGAAGAGTGTTTGAAATCTATTCTCTCGGAAGAAACTAAGTATTTAAACGTTTTCGGTGCATTTGACAATGATCATCTTGTTGCAACATGCACATTAAAACAAATAAAATTTGTTGGAAAGCGTCATAAAGCGGTTTTAGAGAATAATTTTGTAAAAGATAATGATGAAATAATTAATAGAGAACTCATTAATCACATTATTGAATTCGCTAAAACACAAGGTATTGAAATGTTGATGACCACAATCGCTTCAAATAACATTAGCGCTAAAATATTTTTCAGTTCACTCGGGTTCGAAAATTTAGCTTTTGAAAAAAATGCCAGTAAAATTGGTGACGAATATTTAGATGAAAACTGGCTAATTTACTACATTTCTGAAATTCCATCAAACTCTTAATGAAATATACTCTAAACATGCGTACATGGGGTATTAAAGATTTATACCCTATCTACGGGAGTATGTTTCCTCTACAATCTAACTTTTCTATTCATTTTTAAAAGCTATTGACATTGTGATTTTTATCAATTATATTGATTCTAAATTATCAGAATTTTCATCTTTTTAAAGACTGGCGATGATATTATGAGCGAAGCAATAATACACGGTTTTCTATTAGCTATAGGATTAATTCTACCCTTAGGCGCACAAAATGTTTTCGTGTTTAATCAAGGAGCAAATCAATCTAAGCTAATTAAAGCTTTTCCAGCAGTTATCACAGCTGGAATATGCGATTCCATACTGATTAGCCTAGCAGTTATCGGTGTCTCTTTAGTACTTATGTCACTACCTCTATTACAAATCGTAATCTACATAATTGGACTTATTTTTTTACTTTATATGGCGTGGACACTTTGGAATGCAAACCCTGATCCTGTTAAACAAGAAGGTGGACTCTCAACAACACAACAAATAAGTTTTGCTTTATCTGCCTCTCTATTGAATCCACATGCAATTATGGACACTATTGGCGTTATTGGTACAAATGCGTCTACTTACGAAGGTAATGACAAATTTGCTTTTACTTTGACATGTATATTTGTTTCATGGCTCTGGTTTATCATCTTAGTTTTATTAGGTAGAACAGTTGGAACTATTGATAAATCAGGTAAATTATTAATGGTGATAAACAAGTTATCTAGCATTATCATAATCATTGTTTCAATAATAATAATTAAAAAATTATGTCAACTTCTTTTTTAATGCAAATAAGCTCAAATCCGTATTAATTTACCGATATATATACGGATTTGAGCTTATTATTCTATACGCTCGGGTTAATAATTTCTATAAATCTAAAATGATTACCATCATATTCGAATTTTAAGATATGACAATTACCTATATCATAAGTGCTGCCTTCTCGCTTGCCTAATACCTTTCTAATAAATAAACCAATCGTACTACCATGACTTACTGCTAAGGCTGTTTGATTTGTTTGATTAACAATGACATCTTCTAGCGTTTCAAAAACTCTAGATTCCACCTCTGATTTTGATTCGCCACCAAATGGCACTACATGATCACCATATAAATTTTCTGGCTCTTTAATTGTCTTCAGTAATTCAATACTTTCCCCTTCAAATAGACCAAAACCCCATTCTTTAATACCTTTTAATCTTTTATAATTTTGATTGGGCACTGCATTTTCTAAAGTTTCACAAGCACGTTCTTGTGATGAAGAAACTAACGTATCAAAAGTTATATGATGTTTTTCAAAATATTCTTTAGCAGACTGTGCTTGCGCTACTCCTAATGCTGTTAATGGTGAATCACTAGCCCCTTGAATTCTCCCTTTTAAATTAAAAACTGTTTGACCATGTCTCATTAAGTATAATGTTTTAGTCACATTAACCACCTCTTCACTACAATGACTTACTTTTCCTATTTATGGGATTCCTTCAACTTCTTTTTCAATATTCATTTAATCACTATGAAAATGAGATGTAAATAACTTCTAGTAATATACAAATTTGTTTAAATGCATATTAAATAGTTTGAAATTTGTGAGTATGGGTATAACTTAACATCAGATTTACATTTACTAAAGGAGTGTCTATAATGGATAGTCATAATCAATGCAATTATGTAAATCCTAATTCAGTCTCATTAGATTGGGAATGTTTTATTATTAGTAAAACTGACATGCTATTAGATGGCGTTCCAAGAGAATTGATTAATGCATGGTTAGATAAAGATCTTATCGAACCTTTTTCTATTAGAAATAACGAAGTTAATTTTAAAACTAAAGATGTATGGAAAGCGCTTAATACCCATAATTGGTATTACTCAAATTAATTTATATAAACTAATTGCTCTATTCGTACTTTCAATTAACTGATGATCTCTATAGTGATCTAGCACATATGCTCGAATGACTTTATTATTTTTTTCTTCTCGGGGAAAATGGATATCATCTAAAATGTAATTTGCTAAACTACCTAAAGGTGTATCATCATTTAAAAAACCTAAAATAAAATCATAAAAGGTCATTTCCTCTCAACCCCTTTTACTTATTAATAGCTAAGTTATATAGTCTTACTTTTTATCATACCAAATTACTCGAGATTGTCTATGTGCAAAATTTTACTTTTGCACTTTTTTTGATATACTTTTTTAAAATTCTTCACATATGATTACATTAAAAATATATTTCACAATCGAAATTATTTCCTTTTAGTAATAATTTGTTATTAGATTTCTTTTAAATTTTTATGTCATAAATGACTCCAAATCTTCAATATGACTTTGTATCATTTACAAACAAAGTAAACCTTCTAATTCATTTGTTTTACAATACCTCGTAATTATGAGTAAATTAAAATGTAAATTGTATATAATTAAAAATAATTGATTTACCTGTGAGTATTTAATGATATTATAGTATGTAAAAGATTTTGTGCTATACGTGTCTAATGAGGTGGCCACCTATGAAAGTATTTAGTATCAATGTGATTAATATTATATTAACCATATTATTTGTAGCCTTTAATGTGCTTATAACATATAACGCTAATGTTGATAATCAACTATGGTTGATACCAGGACTATGTATTTGTGGCGTCGCTTTATTCACTAGTCTAATCATAGCTATTATTTACACTGACTTACTAAGCGAAATATTATTTTTCATAAATATTGTATTAGCACTTTACTATATTTATCCTATTTTTTACGACTTCTTGTAATTAAGTAACTTTTAGATAAGGAGGGAATAAATGTGAGTTTGCATTTTCAAATATTGTTGTGGCTAGCAATTATATTTATTGTCGCTGGGGCTATAATTTTGACAATCATGCTTAAAACTAAGAAAGCAGAAAGAAAAGAATCTTATTTAGGATTTACTGTAATATTCTTGATTTTTGGATTCGCTATGCTTATTTACACACTGATTTTTGGGTTATAAGTAAGGTTTAAGTAGAATAATATTAATTTTAGCTAAGTCTTTAATTATTGACTTAGCTTTTTTATATGCTTTTTAAAAATGAAGTTTATTTTACATCAACAGTCATTTATTATAATAATTAATTTAGTATATTAATTTAAGGAGTTTTCACTACAAATGAAAACAAAATATAAGCTAATCATGTTATTAATAGCTTTGTTTATAGTACTTGCAACTTTATTTTCAATAAAAGTTTTTAATAAAGACAAAGAATCTTTCGAAACCATCAATACTAAAGACTTTAAGCTTCAACCTGGCGATATTATAATTACAAAAGGACCTGTATTATTCGGTTTCTTTGGTCATTCAAGTATAGCCATCGATGAAGATACTGTACTTCAAATCGAAGGGCCTGGCGATAAACCTATAACAGAATCCTTTGAATCATATCAACGTCGTTTCGGTACTGGAAAGGACGATTGGATAAAAGTGTATCGTAGTGTAAAACCAAATGCTGGCCAAAAAGCAGCAAATTGGGTGAAACGTAATTATGAAAATAGTGATAGTCGTTATCTTGTTACGCTGAATTTGAAAAGTCAAAAATTCACTTATTGCACTAAAATAATTTATCAAGCTTATAAATATGGCGTAGATAAAAACGCCGTGAGTGATCATGGATTATATATCATTTCACCATATGCATTAAAGGACAACTTTACTCATGACTATCGTTTAAAGTTAGTTAAAAATATTAAAAATTGAACCCTCCATAAAACAAAGTGAGCGACTCACCTATTGTTCAAGGAGGGTTTTTAGAAAGCTAAACTTCTTTAAAATAATTAACGAATTGTTCATTTCTATCTAATAAATCTAAATAAGAAATTGAGCTAAATGGGATAATTCGCGTGCAATTCTTAAGTGGATAGATGATGATTTCATTTTCATAATCAACGTGAATATCATTCTCTAATACGATTTTCTTATTCCCAACGACCACTGCTACTGCTTTAAAACTATCATCATTCAAATATCTTCTCAATAATTCTTTATCCATAACAACATCACATCCCTTTATTATAAAAATAGCACATTATTGTTAAGGGAGTGTGAAAACAATCTAATTATTTAATTAATTCATAATATTTTTAGAAAATATTGCTATAGTGTGCATGTGACTTAGAGCGTTCACTTAAGATTTTTTCTCATTTTAAATAAATAAAATGGCGATTGGTTGATTTCTCCTACAATTGAAAAGCCAAATTTCTTATAGACACTCAGAGCTTTCTTATTATCTTGAACTACTGTTAGTGATAATTTGTCAAAACCATTATTTATAGCAAGGCGCTCAGCAAATTTTAATAATTTTGTTCCAACGCCCTTACCTCTTGCTTCGGGAAGAGTTGCAAGCATACTCACATGAAATTCATCTTTCTCTCCCTCATCCATTGTAATTAAAGCATATATTTTTTTGAGATTGGATAAAATAATTTTTAATGATTTCAATTTTTTCATTTTAATTATTTCAATTACAGTTTGACACATTGATTTTTCTAATTTAACTAGAGAAGTACATGTAATGGCACCTAAAACTTGCCCCTCTTCTTTAGCTACATAAGAAATATCATGACTAAATCGGTTCCCCTTCTTTTGCCATAAATGTTGCAACTGTTTATTTAACCGTTCATTCGATGTTTCTCCTAAAAAGACTTGTGCCATTTCATCAATCGCTAAGTGAGTTAATTTTCCTCCTTCCTTATCACTTGATTGAGCGCGTTTAATCTGAATATCCTCCACTTTATCACCTTCGTAAATTATTTTTAAAATAAAAAATACATTGAATTAACAATAATTGTTTACCCTATTAAAGTAAGTTCAATTATTTTTATATAGAAATTAAAAGATGAAATACTTGTTTATTTAATAAAATCATTGTTATCATTTATGAGTTAAATTATTGAAAATAAAGGAGATAAAATGAGCAATAAGGGCAGTCTATATTCAAAACTTTATTATTTAGCTATAGCGTTAATTATCATCGCTATCATAGTAGTGGTTTTGATTTTTTATAACACTAGAAAATCAGCTTCTAAACCCTCAAGCGACCGCTATAGTGATTTCGAAGAATTAAAAAAGAATACTACTAAAAATAAGGATTGGAGAATTGTAACGAAATATAGAAAGGATAATAATATTTTACTTACAGCCATTCACGGTGGCGGCATAGAACCAGGTACAACTGAACTTGCAAGACGTGTATCGAACGTAGGTAAATATAACTTTTATTCATTTGAAGGTATACGTAAACATAATAATGATCAACTTCACGTGACTTCAATGAATTACGATGAACCAAAATTGATTAAAATGTTAGAAAAATCTAAGGAAACAATCTCTATCCATGGTTCTTCCGGAGATGATCCTATCGTGTATATAGGTGGTAAAGATACCAAAATGTCAAAATCTATTGCAAAGGCATTACGTAAGAAAGATTTTACTGTTAAAGAAAGTCCGAAAGAACTTAACGCACAATCTGATGATAATTTTGTAAATAAAAATGATACAGATTCAGGAGTACAACTTGAATTAACCACTGCGCAGCGTGAGGAATTTTTCAAGCATCATAAACTAGACTCAACAACCCGAGGTAATCCTAAAAAATATACTAAAGATTTTTATAAGTTTGCTAACGCTGTAGAAAAAGGTATAAAAAGAGCTAAATAAATCTTAAATCATCTTCTATCTACACATAGAAATTTTATTAAAAATCATTCTTTTTAGCGTTACTACAAGTACGTATCTAGGGTATAAAGTGATATGTATTTTGTGTGGAGGGATAAATTTATGGATGAACTAACTAAAGAACAAAAATATACAGTCGCTAAGTTTTATAAATTATATATGGAACGATCAAATGAAGGATTATCTGAAGAACAATCTAATGACTTTAAAGATTCCGTAACTACTCAAGATGATTACTTCTGTGACCGCAAATATGATGATTTTATTCATAACTGTAAAGTGCTTATAGACGAGGGCTACCTAGAAGGAAATATTGAAGGTCACACAATATATAATATTAAATTAACTACCAAAGCTTTTACAGAAATTGAAAAAAGCTTTGGTTAATATTTTTAGTAAGGTGATTTTTAATGGATAATTGGAAAATTGATAATCATTCAAGTCGTAAATTTTTAATTCAAAAAAATGATGGTGAATTATCAATTGTAGAACCATTAGATAATGGTGCGTTTAAAATACTTGCTGAAATTAATTTATCTAATGAAAACGATGTAAATATTTATGACAATAATTTGTATGTTTCAGTGAGATTAGAACAAGAAGAAATTAGTATATTTGATATTCAAAAAATGTGATCTTAAAAATTGTGATAATTCTATATTTAATGAATTATCAATTTATGTTAACAAAACTTTAATAATCATTTTATTATTGTTAAACGAATAAAATAGCCATAAATATAGTTTTATGGTAATCTATATGTGTTGCACTCTGTGAGTGTTTAACATTACTTCTTGTTGTCGCCGTACAGACTTTAATTTTCGTCATTATTAAAGTACTGTACAGGCGATTTTTTATTTGTAATAAAGACAAAGCTACTCAAAAAATGTTCTTTTTGCTCTAAGTCATAAGAAATAAAAAAAGCTGCACTTTGCAGCTCTTCCTATAATATCTCATCTAATTGTTTTACTAAAATAGGCGTATACAAGTAACGGTATCCTTTTTTGGTTGGATGAGAATCATCTGCCATCATTTCTTTATCACTTTTAGCTAATTTATTAAGTTCATCATTATTATAAACATCAATAATATGTATATCCCATTTTGTTTTAAGCCGATAAAGATGATTAACTAATTGCTTGTAAGTCACATCATTTTCTCTAATACAAGTATAAAAAATGACTGGACAACACCATTTAGTCTGAACATACTTAATAATATATTCAATCGCACCTAATGTTGTCTCAGTATCAAAACTTTCAAGATTAAAAGACTGACTCATTTCACCTATTTCATAACCAAATCTTGCATCATTAGTAGATAACTGACATACAACAGCATCAATTTTGGTATTCACAAAGTTTAATTTTCTTAGTCGATTTAAATAACTATTTTTATTTTTTCCAGCTAATGTTGTTCCAGATTTAGCCTCTTTAATTCCCTTCACTTCATATTCTGTTGTAAGATATTCAACAAAAGAAATCCCTTTCGAAGCCGCCCCATAAGTTATAGAAGATCCTAAGAAGATTATTTTTTTCCCATTAAGATTATCGTCATCTTTTTTCATATCAAGTTTGGGATTATAATAGTCTTTATTACCATTGATTATATTGAAAATATTTTTTAAAGACTTCAACATAGTTGGTACTTCATTCAATAACATTTTTGCTTTATACATGTACTCCTCCTTATATTTATATATCCGTAAAATTTACTATTTTATATATTTTATCATTTTATTAGATTATGGCTATTATTTTTTTACAAATTAAAAAAGCCCTCCTAAGAGCGCTTAAAAATTTATAATTACATTTTAACAACGTTTGCTGCTTGTTCACCACGTTCGCCTTCAACGATGTCGAATTCAACGTTTTGGCCTTCTTCTAAAGATTTGTAACCGTCTTCTACGATTGCTGAGAAATGAACGAATACATCTCCACCATTTTCTCTTTCAATAAATCCAAAGCCTTTTTCTGAATTAAACCATTTAACTGTACCGTTATTCATATAGAATACCTCCGTGTGCTATTGCCCTAAATATTTGTAACAAATCCATTAATTAAAAGAGAATATTCTATAAAAATAATTCCACAATCAACTTCACGTTCTTTATTACTTAATAACCACTATACGCTTATTTTGAAATAAGTAAAGTCTTTTCCATGATTTTATTAAATTAATTGGTTCTGTTGCAAAGTTGAATTTATAGTATAATTTTAACAAAAAGGAGTCTTCTGTATGAACTATTTCAGATATAAACAATTTAACAAGGATGTTATCACTGTAGCCGTTGGCTACTATCTAAGATATGCATTGAGTTATCGTAATATATCTGAAATATTAAGGGAACGTGGTGTAAACGTTCATTATTCAACGGTCTACCGTTGGGTTCAAGAATATGCCCCAATTTTATATCAAATTTGGAAGAAGAAGCATAAAAAGCTTATTACAAATGGCGTATTGATGAAACGTACATCAAAATAAAAGGAAAATGGAGCTATTTATATCGTGCTATTGATGCAGAGGGACATACATTAGATATTTGGTTGCGTAAGCAACGAGATAATCATTCAGCATATGCGTTTATCAAACGTCTCATTAAAAAATTTGGAAAACCTCAAAAGGTAGTTACAGATCAGGCACCTTCAACGAAGGTAGCAATGGCTAAAGTAATTAAAGCTTTTAAACTTAAACCTGACTGTCATTGTACATCGAAATATCTGAATAACCTCATTGAACAAGATCACCGTCATATTAAAGTAAGAAAGACAAGATATCAAAGTATCAATACGGCAAAGAATACTTTAAAAGGTATTGAATGTATTTACGCTCTATATAAAAAGAACCGCAGGTCTCTTCAGATCTACGGATTTTCCCCATGCCACGAAATTAGCATCATGCTAGCAAGTTAAGCGAACACTGACATGATATATTAGTGGTTAGCTATATTTTTTACTTTGCAACAGAACCGGTTATTTTAAAGAAAAGGAGTGCGCAGTAGTTTAAACTACTGCGCACTTTGTATCACATGTTAAACCTTTTAATTACTTAAGACCTGCTGCTGTTAAGAAAGCATCGATTAATTGTGCACCATTATTGACAATATCTGAAGCACCATTTCCAAGGAAGTGTGTAATTGCTTCTTTGGCACCAGATACAGATCCGAAAATGTTACCAATTGCTGAACCTAAATTTTGAAATTGTTCTTGCATGACAAATGCCTCCTAAAAATAGATTTTATGAAGTTTTATATCGCTTCACACCTTAAATGTAATAAACTTTAGAGACAATGTCAAAGATTTAAAATCATTATGTATTATATATTTCTTAGTAAAAGTCCAAAATACAAGAACCAAAAAATTCTTTAGAAATACCATAACTTAAGTAAACTTAATATTAACTGCTTTATATTGAACTTTTTAATATCTTTTTATAAACCTTTTCAAATATGATTTAATCCTTAGAGCGACAGCAAATTTCATAACATAAAAATAATGATCTTTTTGGAGTGATATATGTCGAACGGAACTGTTATTTATCATAATGAAATGAATTTGGTTCCTTTGAGAAAATTTACTTCTGTTGAAATAGATTTATTTTTCGCTATGTGTAATAAGCTAAAAGAACAAGATACTAATAAATTATATTTAAGTTTTGAAGAACTTAAATATTTAAGTAATTATAACTATGAAACTAGAAATCTTAATCGTTTTATTGGAGATTTACAAAATATTTATAAAAAGATGCTCGAGATAACTTATCGAAGAGAAGATGAGGATGTAATAGAGTTTTTTGTACTTTTCAATCACTTTAAAATTCATAAAACGGAGAAGTATCTTGAAATTTCCACTAATCCTGACTTAAAGTTTGTTTTAAATGATATTACTCGTAATTTTACAAAATTCGAATTAAAAGAACTGACTAATTTAAAATCTTCGTACTCTAAAACCATGTTTCGCTTACTTAAACAATATAAACATACTGGATATTTAAAATTATCAATGGAAGATTTTAGAACTCGATTAGACGTATCAAAGTCTTATCAAATGTGTGACATTACTAAACGTGTATTAAAGCCAATATCTAAAGAGCTTACACCTATTTTTAATAATCTTAATATTAATAAAGTTAAAGCTAAAAAAGGTCGAAAAATTGAATACTTAGAATTTATCTTTGACGCTGAGAAACGTATTTACAACAAACGACAACCACAAATAACTAATATAGGTAAGTCGCGCTAATATACTAATCGTGAGAAAACACCTAGATGGCTTGAAACTGGTTTATATAAGGGACAACATGCTCATACAGACTATGACCCTCAATTAAAAAAAGATCGAGAAGCATTTCAACGTCAATTAGAAGAAAAATGGGAGGATAATTAAAAACTACATGTAGCAAAAGTAGTTCTTAAGAGACTCAACCTCTTGATATAACAAGGAAATTAAATTTTATCTCATGGTTTACAACAAAAATGACTTTAGGTAAGACGTTTAAATGCCTCTATACCGTATCCTATCATAAAAGATTTATTATTATATAATATATAAGATATTTAAGAAAAACAACATTCAATATACTTTTTATACATGTCTATACTAAACAATTGCATATTTAATACAATACTTATAAATACACTTGTTAAAATTGCGTTTCACTATTTACATTTAAATTCTCCTATACATTTACAGCTATTAGTCTTTTTTGACTATGTATTTTTATGGCATGCTCCAATTTTAAGTACTATCTTTCTCTGGTATCATGCTTTATATAGCAAATAAAGAAGAGGTGTGAAAATGGGTATAGCAGGTGTATTTGTAATTTGGTTGTTTCTTACTATATTTTTTATTATTGAATTCATACAATGCATTATTAAGGGAATAGTTTTTCCTGTAGAAAGTCTATGGATGCTAATAATATTATGGTTTATTGTGTTTATGATTATTGTTGGTTTTATTTTATATAGAAAGTCTACACAAAAAAGGTTTTCAAAAGTTTTAGAAAATGATTATTCTAATAATTTTAATAATTATAGGGAAGGAGAATATTTTTATCAGTCTCCTTTAATAACTTTGGATAGCCAATATATTACAATTCATGGTAATAAAAAAATGTATTATGTACCTAATTTTAATAATTTTTTACAAAAGTGGATGAGTATAACGGGATTTTTCCCATTGTTTGGAGTTTTTTTAAAATCAAACGATAATATAGTCAAAATTCAACGTTTTAAATTATGGTCACTACGACCACATTACCAAGTTTTTTTAAATGAAAGCAAAATTGGAGTACTAAAAAGACAAAAATTAGTTACAGAAAAAGGAATGACTCAACAGTTACCTTACATATTTTATACAGAAAATGAAGAATATAAATTTAATAATCCATATTTAAGTTTAAATACTGTTATTAAAAGTGGAAAAGAAGAAATATTAAATGCACATAGAAGTTTTTTCGATTTATCGAAAAATCAATTTACTAAACAACGAGGAGAAAAGCATAATATTGAAGTTGAAAGTCGGATTAATAAACCTTTTCCTGATGAAGTATGGATTGCTTTATATATCCAAATTATGATAACTAAACGTACAAACAATTAAACAAAAATAAAATCTTTATTGTCGCACCAATATATCAATCGTGAAAAAAAACACCTAAATGGTTAGGCGAAAAGATATATAAACAATCCCAAGAGTTACATAACGAAGATGCAAATTAAGACAAGATCGAGAGGCATTTCAACGTCAATTAGAAGAAAAATGGGAGGAATAATAATTTAAATGAGCTACATATATATTTTATTCTTATTTCCATTAATAATGGGATTTATCGTATCAATAAAAAAGAAAAAACATGACTAAGGAGAAATAAAAAATTATGAGTAATAAATATAATATACATCCAGTACTATATATAGGCGGATTTGCGGTATTTTTTAGTTTTATATTTGGATTTCCTGTAGGGACATTAATGGGGCTAGCTATAGGAATAGGAGTTAGTAAAAAAAATGAAAATTTGTAAAAGAGTTTACAGATGAAGGAGTTACAAGATATACTAAAAATAACAAACAGACAGACACATCATTGGATGTGAAAACCCCAGCATGCCGACCAAAGCATATGCTGGGGTTTCTTTTTTATCGTTGTTCTTGATTTATTAAATAAAGAACACGTCCAACAATAATTGGACATATGATATATTTCACAACAAACAGAACGACAATCACTAGATGTGGCACCTCCTTTCTGCACGGGAAGTGCTTTTTTAGTATAACAGAATCTGATTTTAATAAGATTTTTTCTTTTGAATAAAGATACAAAAGTTCACGTGATGAAAACTCATGAAAGCGCGTGAAATCAATGATGTATAAAACCTGAATAAACGATAATCACAAGACAAAGGCTTAAACGTTGATTTAACAGCGTTTAAGCCTTTATTGTTAGTTAACATAATTAGTTATTATAGGTAGTGCTTTTGTATAGATTATGCATTTTGAACATCTAAATCAATTAATTCTGTACCTATATCAAAAAAGTTTTGACTGTGTGTAGCCATAATGATTGTGACACCTTGTCTATTTAAATATTGGAAAATATTGATAACATCATGAGCGTTTTTCTCATCCAAATTACCCGTGGGTTCATCAGCAAATATAACGGTAGGATTTTTAAGAATCGCTCTTGCAATAGCAATACGTTGTTGCTCTCCACCACTACAAGTATAAACTTTTCGTTTAAGTATCTCTTTCGGTAATCCGACAGATTGAATAATTTCGATAATTTTAGGCATATCTTTTTTAGAAATATTTAATGGTAACATAAGATTTGCTAATACTGTTTTATTTTCTAATAAGCCATAATTTTGATAAATATAGGCAATATCTTCTTTTTTAAACTTTCTAATTTGTGACTTTGAAGCAATAGATTGATTTTTATAAATTATTTGACCCTCAGTAGGTGTTTCTAATAAACCTAAAATATTTAGCAATGTAGACTTTCCTTGACCACTTTTTCCTTTAATTACAACAAATGCTTTTTCTTTAATAGTAAGGTTTATATTTTTCAAAATATAGATATCTTTAAATGATTTAGATACATTCTTTAATTGGATCATGATTACTCTTTTCCTTTCAAAATAGCATTGTTATTCTTCTGATTGAGTATTAAAAATTCTATAGAGATGACGATCATTTCAAAAATAAGCAAACTAATAAAGATCAATAAACTGGTTATAGGATACTTTTGTAAAAACATACCAAGTAACAGTATGTTAACAAATGCTAATAATAGAAATGCATACTTGTGGTTATTCCAAACGGAATATCCTAGATTATATTTAATAAATATTGCATGCTTCCAATTAACAAAATATAAATGGATAGCTGTAAATATAGCAATAATAAATGAAATTAACGTAATAAGTGCTAGTAGAACATACTTAATAATTTCTTTCTTGATATCGTTAATATCATCGACCTTCGTGTCATAGACCGAATTAATAGAAATTATATCGTCCAGTAAACCATATTTTTTTAATAGTGGTTTCAAAGTATCATAAGGATTATCTTTTTTACTCTCAAAGAAATAGCAGTCATCCATATAATGTGCATTGTTTCTGACATGCGTATTACCTGTTTCAACTATCGCAATAGGAGCCTCTATTTTATTGTTCTTGCCCCCTGCATCACTATTATACGTAGGATACTTTGAATTGTTTTTTACATAAATAATATTAATATGCGCAGGGGCATGATCTTTTCGGATATCATCATATAACGTGCGCTTAAATTTAAAATCTTTTGTAAAGTTCTTTCTAATCTTATGTTCATAACGTTTGAACTTAATAGGTACCAATATATTTCTCGTATATTTATCATGTTGAATGTATCTCAAAACATCTTCACTTTGAGGCGTAACCATATGATGTCGTTTAAGATAATTGGGATCGACGATTATTGTTTTACCATCGGGTTCTATACTGTTATTTTCCTCTTCATTCATTTTATATAATGGAAGTTCTCCGCCTTCACTTGTAAAATTTTCAGTATCTATTAAAAAACCTGGATTTTCTTTACTTTTTAATAAACGATCAAATCTTTTATCCTGTGCTATTTCAATTTCCTTGTTATACACTGCCCCATTGTCTTGAACATTAGGTTGATATACATCTTTCGTATTTTTCCAACCCTTAAGTGAAGGAATTTTAGACTGAAAATCATGACTATTTTTTATGACTTGATGTGTTGAAGTCGTTAAAAAGACACCCATTACGATGGCAAGTAAAATATAAAGATAGATTATTAGGTTGACATTAGGTTTGACTTGATTTTTATAAAAATCTTTTTGATATATCATTAAAAGAAGTATTGTAATGCAACTTAGTGCAATCAATGTTAAAACCATAACGGAACATACGACAGCTAATAATTGTAAGATATGTAAGTCTTTATAAATCGCTAAGTAAGTGATCAGCGTAGTTCCAATAGATAGTAAAACATAACTTAAAAATATCCATTTCAAATCTCGCATTACAAACATAAAGTGATGAGTTAGGTCATATCCTAAATCTGAAAGCATTTTATAATTTTGTTTATTACGTTGTAAGTAGTGACAATAAACGATAAAAATTAACAGACTTAATAAGAAAATTAATGCTAAAGTATATTGATCTAAAGTTAAATAAGATAGCAAGCTAGGATTTTCCTGTTTGATCGTGTCCCCCGCATATTTGTTCATGAGTGAAAGCACAGTCGCTTTATCTTTAGGATCCCCTTTTATATAATACATTCCTACTGCAGACAGATGTTTTGTAGTTGTTATATTTTCAACATCGATATGCATTTTACTATCAAATATATGTAACTGATGATGATTATCTCTTTGATTAAGTAATCTTTTTTCATTTGTATTAAAAAGAATACGATTATCGTTGAAATATGTAACTTTAGTTAAACCAACATGATGATTTTTGGCAATTTTATTAAAGTATTGAGGCGCATCCCGAGTATGTTTCTTTTCTTTTCCCGGAACATTATAAACGAAATGATCATGGTCTTTTATGATGGTTTGATAAAAAGAAAGGTTTTTCGCCGAGTTTGCGATGCCTAAACTGAATATCAACGTGATTGAGACCAATAAAAATAATAATAATTTTTTCATATGTATAAATACCTTTCATAGCATGAATTAAGACAGAAAATTCTCTATAAAACGAATTTTCTGTCTTAATTTCTTGCTTATTTAATAATATGATTATGTGTGATCATAAAAAGCTTTGTTTCCAGACCATGTTTTTTTCACAGAAGATTTAGACCAATGCCCCGGCTTCTTCCAGCCGCCACTATTTCCATTTCCACTTCCATTTATAACTGAAGCATGGCCTTTGTGGCTATAATGTTTATAATTTGATTTAACAGTTTTGCTTGTAGTCCCTCTTACCCAGTATCCTCCTGACTTTTTACCTTGTTTTATTGAACGAGTAGAAACATTATTATCATAGGTTTTTGAAGCTTTTAAACCATGAGAGTTATCTACATTTTCAGAACCTCCATGAGCGTCTGTCATAGATGCCTGTGCATAGCCTATAGTTCCTAAGCCACTAATGCCAAGAGTAAGAGCAGAAGCAAGTAAAAATTGTTTCTTCATCAACTTAATCCTCCTTTGAATTCATTACATTTAAAACATATCATAGATATATTTTACTTCACTTAATTTTACAAAATATTAATCGAATAAATAAATTTAATTAAAGATTTAAATATCTAGCGATTAAATATTACTTTTTATCATAGAAAATCTATTACAAAGTAGATTTTAAAGTGTAATTAGAAACAGTAAAAGAGACTAGCCAAATCGCTAGTCTCTTTTACTGTTTCTAATTTGATTAAGCAATAACCGATCATTTTTATAACTCCCAAAATTAATATATCCTGTACTATCGATATGCGTTAACATACGTTTGAATGTGTCTACTTGAGGTTGATAATGTTTGACTGTTTGCTCTAATTCTTCTATATGATGTGATTGAGCTTGTATAAGCTCCTCATATTCATTGATTTTGCTTTCTAATTCACTAACCTTTGAATCCTCTTCATAATCTTCTAATGTCGTTTGTTCTTTTGGATATTCAATGACCGTCGGTTTAATCCGATTACCCACAGCTTTTATTAAAATTATTACACCATAAGTCAGAAGCTACTTAATATAATAAAAGCAAGTGATTTATAAAATTATAAATCACTTGCTTTTATACTGTTCTTTTAATCGTTTAATCGCATTTTTCAGTTGACGATCATCACGATATGTATTGAAGTTTAAAAATGCTGTACTATCAAAATGTTGTAATAAGTGATGAAAGACGTCATTTTCTTGTCTCAGTTGGTCGATTTCATCTTCCAATTGATGAATATGGCGTTGAAGTGCCTGATTGTTCGATTTGAGTGCCTCGTTGTCTTTTTTAAACAATTCACTGACTTCACTGGATTCTTTAATTTGTTCGATGACTGTCGGTTTAATACGATTACCAATGGCTGTATGACGTAGATGTTTTGTATTATATTTTCTGATATATTTAGATACATAGGTTTGTTTTCACAATTAATTAAATCTTTCATATAAACCCTACTTTCACTTATTTTTTTAAATCAATATTTTATTTCTTATATTTTTATAAAAATTATAAAAAGGAGAGCACAATGAAAATATCAGATATTACTAAGAAGTACAAAGATAATACGGTATTAGATCATTTAAATTTTTCATTTGATTCTAGTCATATCGTTGGATTAATTGGGAAAAATGGAGTCGGAAAAACTACCATTATGAAAATTATGAACGGCAATATTGTGAACTTTAAAGGCAAAGTTGTTTTTGACCAAAATCAAAAAATTGGTTATTTAATTGAACATCCTAAGTTATATCAAGACCTATCGGGATTAAAAAACTTAAAAAATTTTAGTAATATATTAGGTGTAAAGTTTGATAAAGACTATGCTAATAAAATTATAAAAGCATTTGATATGGAAAGTTATATTAACAAAAGAGTAAAAAAATATTCTTTAGGAATGAAACAAAAACTAGCAATCGCTGTGTCTTTAATAAACAAACCACATTACTTAATACTTGATGAGCCTACGAACGGTATGGATCCAGATGGTTCAATAGATGTATTGAATACTATTAAAGATATAACTAACGAATTCAATATGAGAGTACTAATATCTAGTCATAAATTAGAAGATATAGAACTCATATGTGATAGAGCTGTGTTTTTACGTGATGGAAAGTTTGTTGAAGACATTGATATGAAAAATACATCATCACAAGAGTATACATCTATCTCATTTAATGAAAATGATGTGGAAAAAGCGAAACATCATTTAAGTTCGAAATCATATGATTCGATCAAGAAAAATGGAAACATTTTGATAATTCCAAAGCTCGATAATTATCAAAATTTACTAAAAGATTTAGCTAATATTAATATATTTCCAATTAAAATTGAAGATAAAATAAGTACACTTAGGGATACTTACTTTAATATTAATAAAGGAGAATAAATAATGAGTATATATCATTTAACAAAATTTAATATATCAAGATTGCTAAAAAATCCTTTCAATTATATTGGTTTACTATTTGTTCTAATAATCCCCATATTTTATACAATGACTCAGGTTCATAATAACCATAAAGTTTCTGGAGAAACTATTTTAACTCTTTCAACATAGCTATTTGCATTTTGGGGAGTGATGATTATTACTAGCTTTTTAGTCAGAGACTTTTCTCAGGGTACATCACAATTGTATTTGAATAGTTTAAAAAATAGAGCGAAATACTTTATATCTCAACTGATATCCATCTTAATTGCTAGTGTCATAGTATTTCTAACATTATATGTATTCGTTTTAATAATGCAGAATATTGGCGATGGTCAACCTATAAAAAATGAAGTGGTTGGAAAAACTTTAGGAATATACATCCTATTATTTTTGTTCTATGGTCTATTTTTATTTCTAATCACTTTATTAGTAAAAAGTTCTTCTTTAGTATTTTCAATTGGTGTTTTTCTTATATTAATCATACCTATAGCAACCAATTTAGTTCCATTAATTCCAGAATATGGTGATGAAGTTAAAAAAGCCTTAAAATATATACCTTTTAACTTTTTAATTGATAATGTTTGGCTTGGATCTCTCAAATTAAATGGATGGCAAACATTTATCTCAATAGCTTCAGTAATACTACTAGCTATCATTGACTTCTTCACTATTTCTAAAAGAGATTATTAAAAAGTAACAATTCTATATAAACATATAAGAAAAGCTTAAACGTTGTTTAAAAACGTTTAAGCTTTTCTTACTTAATTAACATAAATTACGATTATAGGTAGTACTTTTGTATAGGTTATGCATTATGTACTTTTCTATCTTTAAAGTTCAACTCTTTCTCTATTGTTAGTGGTTTGCCTGCTGGTGTACAAAATATCATCATAATAATACCTGTAGCTAATAATAGAAAGAAAGAATTGAACCACGAGTGAGTTAAATCGTGTAAAAGACCAAAAAACAAAGGACCAATAGCAGCAATAAGATAACCTAAGGATTGTGACATTCCTGATAATTTAGCTGCTGTCATACTACTCTCTGTTTTAAGTGAAAAAAATGTATTAACAACTCCAAAAGAAATACCACTAGCAATACCAACAAGAATGACTCCTAGAATGACAATATGCGTATCAATTAATATTAAAATAGTTCCTATAAAAAATAATAAACCCGATGAAAATACCACCCATTGTTGTTGTTTCATACGTTCAACTATAATTGGAATAATAAAAGTCATCGGAATTAAACAAAGCTGTAAAATAGTTAAGTAGGTTCCAGAAGTATTTAAACTGACTTGCTTAGCTTTTAAATACTCAGGCAACCAATTAAGAAAGGAATAAAAAATAAGAGATTGACTTCCAATGAATATTGTAATACGCCACGCCACTTTAGATTTCCATACATTTGTAGTAAATTTTTCCATACCTCTAACTTTAAGTTGGTCATGATTTATCTGAAAAATCCATACTATCAAAGTACTAATACTCACTATGAAGATAAGATTTATAACAATACTATAATGCCAATGCGAGAGCAATGGTGCGGTGATAAATGAAGAAAGAGCCCCACACAAATTCATAATAACCGTATAGAGACCGGTCATAATTCCTATTCGCCTAGGGAAACGCCCCTTTATTACTGCAGGCGTAAGTACATTACCATAAGCGTTACCTATACCAATCATTAGTGTACCAATTAGTAAAAAATATATATTAGCAATTGAACGCGTGAGTAATCCTAAACAAATAAGAATTAAGGCACAAAAAATAGTACGCTCTAAGCCAAAGGAGTTTCCGGATTTAGCTGCAAATAGTGAAGCAATTGCAAAGGCTAATAATGGCATTATAGTTAATAAGCTAATCAAACCATTGGATAAATTTAAATCAGACTTAATATAAGGAATAGCTACACCTATTGATGTTATAGGAGCACGTAAATTTGAACCAATTAGCAAAATACCTAAAATAAGTATTATTTTTTTTTGTTTAATTTTCATGAGTTATCCTCCTTCAAATAACACTTTAAAGGAATTTTATACAACTATAAAGTATGCGTGTTAAAATTAAACAAATTACAAATATCGAAATTTGGAGATGCAAATATGGAAGATATTAAACATGTAGTAGCTAATAACATTAAAAAGTATAGAAAAGAAGAAAGACTTACTTTGCAACAATTATCTTATCTTACAGGTGTGAGCAAAACCATGCTTAATCAAATAGAAACAGAAAAATCCAGTCCTTCTATAACTATTTTATGGCGTATATCTAGCGGCTTAAAAATCCCTCTAAGTAAACTTATTTCATCACCCCATAAAGGTGTAGAAGTGATTGATAAATCTGAAATTCAAGCTATTTATGATAATGAAAAAAGATCTGTCAGCTATCCTTATTTTTGGTTCTGTTGCAAAGTTGAATTTATAATATAATTTTAACAAAAAGGAGTCTTCTGTATGAACTATTTCAGATATAAACAATTTAACAAGGATGTTATCACTGTAGCCGTTGGCTACTATCTAAGATATGCATTGAGTTATCGTGATATATCTGAAATATTAAGGGAACGTGGTGTAAACGTTCATCATTCAACGGTCTACCGTTGGGTTCAAGAATATGCCCCAATTTTATATCAAATTTGGAAGAAAAAGCATAAAAAAGCTTACTACAAATGGCGTATTGATGAGACGTACATCAAAATAAAAGGAAAATGGAGCTATTTATATCGTGCCATTGATACAGAGGGACATACATTAGATATTTGGTTGCGTAAGCAACGAGATAATCATTCAGCATATGCGTTTATCAAACGTCTCATTAAACAATTTGGTAAACCTCAAAAGGTAGTTACAGATCAGGCACCCTCAACGAAGGTAGCAATGGCTAAAGTAATTAAAGCTTTTAAACTTAAACCTGACAGTCATTGTACATCGAAATATCTGAATAACCTCATTGAGCAAGATCACCGTCATATTAAAGTAAGAAAGACAAGATATCAAAGTATCAATACGGCAAAGAATACTTTAAAAGGTATTGAATGTATTTACGCTCTATATAAAAAGAACCGCAGGTCTCTTCAGATCTACGGATTTTCCCCATGCCACGAAATTAGCATCATGCTAGCAAGTTAAGCGAACACTGACATGATATATTAGTGGTTAGCTATATTTTTTACTTTGCAACAGAACCATGTATAAAATATGAATAATCGATAATCCAAACAACAAGGGACAAACGCTGTCATTTCAGCGTTTGTCCCCTTTCTTTTGTCGTTATCTTCTATACACCTTATTTAATAGTTAACAATGATTGTAAAGATTTATATTTTATTATTCATTTGTTTTACGTTTGCGATTAACAAATAATGTCGCAAGTCCGCTTAAACCTAATATACTTGCAATGCTAGCTAATAAGCCCTTGCTTTCTTGGTTTTCTTCACCTGTTTCAGGAAGTTCATTTGCACTGTGTTCAGTTTTTTCGCCATGTGTTACTTCTTTTTTATCTGGTGTTGTTTCAGTTGTGCTTGTTGTTATTGTTTTTGGAGTTTCAGTTGATTCCGAAGCAGAACCTTGACCATAACCTTGACCATAACCTTGACCATAACCATGTGCATGTGTCATAGCTGGTGTTATTGTAGCAGCTGTAATGGGTGCTACTGGACTTTTGCCATTGTGTTTACCGTCTTTTGATGTTGTATTGTGATTGCCTTTATTGTCAGTGTCTTTAGATGGTTCTGATTTTGAATCATCTTGACCATCATCTTTACCTTGGTGGTGATCATCTTTGTCAGATTGATCTGGTTTTTTAGTATCATCATCTTTTGAACCTTTGTGATGATCTTTGTCGTTATGGGCTTTATCTTTTTTGTGGTTATCTTGACCATCATCTTTACCTTGGTGGTGATCATCTTTGTCAGATTGATCTGGTTTTTTAGTATCATCATCTTTTGAACCTTTGTGATGATCTTTGTCGTTATGGTCTTTATCTTTTTTGTGGTTATCTTGACCATCATCTTTACCTTGGTGGTGATCATCTTTGTCACCTTTATGATGATTGTCTTTACCGTCATCTTTTGGGTCGTCACTGTGATCTTTATGATCATTATCTGAAGGCTTTGATGCATCTTGGTGATCACCTTTATTTACGTTGGATTGGCTCCCACCATTTAAAATACCATTGCCTTTATTTGTGTTTGATTGATCAGCTTTTCCGCCTTCATTTTTGTTACCTTGTGAGCCACCGTTAGCTACGCCATTACCTTGGTTGTCATTTTTTTGAGTAGCGTCGCCGCCTTCATTTTTGTTACCTTGTGAGCCACCATTAGCTACGCCATTACCTTGATGAGCGTTTGTTTGATCAGCTTTTCCGCCTTCATTTTTGTTACCTTGTGAGCCACCATTAGCTACGCCATTACCTTGATGAGCATTTGTTTGATCAGCTTTTCCGCCTTCATTTTTGTTACCTTGTGAGCCACCATTAGCTACGCCATTACCTTGATGAGCGTTTGTTTGATCAGCTTTTCCGCCTTCATTTTTGTTACCTTGTGAGCCACCATTAGCTACGCCATTACCTTGATGAGCGTTTGTTTGATCAGCTTTTCCGCCTTCATTTTTGTTACCTTGTGAGCCACCATTAGCTACGCCATTACCTTGATGAGCATTTGTTTGATCAGCTTTTCCGCCTTCATTTTTGTTACCTTGTGAGCCACCATTAGCTACGCCATTACCTTGATGAGCGTTTGTTTGATCAGCTTTTCCGCCTTCATTTTTGTTACCTTGTGAGCCACCATTAGCTACGCCATTACCTTGGTTGTCATTTTTTTGAGTAGCGTCGCCGCCTTCACTCTTATTGCCTTGCGCACCGCCATTTAGTACACCGTTACCTTGATGAGCGTTTGTTTGATCAGCTTTTCCGCCTTCATTTTTGTTACCTTGTAAGCCGCCGTTAGCTACGCCATTACCTTGGTTGTCATTTTTTTGAGTAGCGTCGCCGCCTTCACTCTTATTGCCTTGCGCACCGCCATTTAGTACACCGTTACCTTGATGAGCGTTTGTTTGATCAGCTTTTCCGCCTTCATTTTTGTTACCTTGTAAGCCGCCGTTAAGGAAACCATTACCTTGATTCTCGTTACTTTGAACAGTCTTTTGTTGTCCTGAATTGTCATTTGTTTGTGCTGCGTGAGCTGATGCATTACCGAAAGCTAAAGGAGCAGCTAGAGCTAGTGAAGAAATAGTAACTGCTATTAACTTGTTGTTATATTTTCTTAAACCTTTCTTTTGTATAGTGTTATTTTGAATTTTTTTCATAAATAAATTCCCCTTTCTAAAATAGTGTTTCTATTACATAAAATAACATTACCGTTTTTCAAGTATCAAGTATATCAAACATTTTTAGAAAATTTGTTCAAAAAAATGTAAAATATCCCTATTTTTTGTAAAGAGATAGAAATATCTTTTTCTGATTTTAAAACAGAACCGTTTATTTAAAGATAAGGTTAAGCATGTCGGTATGACTCATAGTATATCTCTAGTAGGAAAGTGCAATGACAATGATTCTATGGAAGGCATATGGAAAATTATGAAATGCAAATTGCATTTAAAGATTTCAATGAAGATAAACAAATTATTAATGAGTATATTCATTTTTGGTTCAGAGAGAATTACATTGAAAATGGTTGATTCTGTTTTATACAAAATCAACCATCTCATTTATTTATTAATATTAAGTAATGTCTTTAACTATGAAATAATTCTTTGATTAGATTTACAATTCCTCCACCATTACTTTTATTGCCTTGTAATCCGCCATTAAAGAAGCCTTTACCTTCATGGGCATTGCTTTGAGCAACTGATCCACCATTATTTTTGTTACCTTGAGCACCGCCATTTTTGAAGCCATTACCTTGATCTTCATTTTTTTGAGTAGCGTCACCGCCGTTGCTCTTATTACCTTGTAGTCCACCGTTCTTTATACCATTACCTTCGTGGGCATTGCTTTGATCAGTTTTTCCACCATTATTTTTGTTACCTTGAGCACCACCATTTTTGAAGCCATTACCTTGATCTTCGTTTTTTTGAGTAGCGTCACCGCCGTTGCTCTTATTACCTTGTAGTCCACCGTTCTTTATACCATTACCTTCGTGGGCATTGCTTTGATCAGCTGATCCGCCATTATTTTTGTTACCTTGAGCACCACCATTAAGGAATCCGTTACCTTCATGATCATTTTTTTGGTTAGCGTCACCGCCGTTGCTCTTATTGCCTTGAGCGCCACCGTTTAATATGCCATTACCTTCGTGGGCATTGCTTTGATCAGTTTTTCCACCATTATTTTTGTTACCTTGAGCACCACCATTAAGGAATCCGTTACCTTCATGATCATTTTTTTGGTTAGCGTCACCGCCGTTGCTCTTATTGCCTTGAGCGCCACCGTTTAATATGCCATTACCTTCGTGGGCATTGCTTTGATCAGCTGATCCGCCATTATTTTTATTACCTTGTAATCCACCATTAAGGAAACCATTACCATGGTTTTCATTACTTTGAACAGTCTTTTGTTGCCCTGAATTATCATTTGTTTGTGCTGCATCAGCTTCTGCATTACCAAAAGCTAGAGGTACAACTAAAGCCAGTGAAGAAATAGTAACTGCTATTAACTTGTTGTTATATTTTCTTAACCCTTTTCTTTGTACAATATTAGTTTTAGTATTTTTCATAAATAAAATTCCTCCTTAATTAATAATTAATGTCTTTCCTATAACAATGTTTAACCACTAGTCGAATATATTAAACATATTTTCTGAATTTAAAAATTTGAAAAAACAACCTACTTATACCGAATGTGAATGCCATATTAAATAATATAACTGGATAATAAATAATATATGAATTGCTCCCTACCTTCAATAATAATAAAACATCTTGAAAATCATACTAGGAGAACAAAAGGTTCAAATGAAACAAAAAATTGATGGTTCTGTTGCAAAGTTGAATTTATAGTATAATTTTAACAAAAAGGAGTCTTCTGTATGAACTATTTCAGATATAAACAATTTAACAAGGATGTTATCACTGTAGCCGTTGGCTACTATCTAAGATATGCATTGAGTTATCGTAATATATCTAAAATATTAAGGGAACGTGGTGTAAACGTTCATTATTCAACGGTCTACCGTTGGGTTCAAGAATATGCCCCAATTTTATATCAAATTTGGAAGAAGAAGCATAAAAAAGCTTATTACAAATGGCGTATTGATGAAACGTACATCAAAATAAAAGGAAAATGGAGCTATTTATATCGTGCTATTGATGCAGAGGGACATACATTAGATATTTGGTTGCGTAAGCAACGAGATAATCATTCAGCATATGCGTTTATCAAACGTCTCATTAAACAATTTGGAAAACCTCAAAAGGTAGTTACAGATCAGGCACCTTCAACGAAGGTAGCAATGGCTAAAGTAATTAAAGCTTTTAAACTTAAACCTGACTGTCATTGTACATCGAAATATCTGAATAACCTCATTGAGCAAGATCACCGTCATATTAAAGTAAGAAAGACAAGATATCAAAGTATCAATACGGCAAAGAATACTTTAAAAGGTATTGAATGTATTTACGCTCTATATAAAAAGAACCGCAGGTCTCTTCAGATCTACGGATTTTCCCCATGCCACGAAATTAGCATCATGCTAGCAAGTTAAGCGAACACTGACATGATATATTAGTGGTTAGCTATATTTTTTACTTTGCAACAGAACCAATTAATTTATATTTCAAACTTTTGAAGAACACTAATAATTACTATAGTGATCTTAAATATTTAATAATATGATTGCCAAAAACAAGAAGAAATAGTTGGTGTAACTTTTAGATTTCATGAAATAGCTTATTAAATTAACGAAATCATACAGTTAGGAATTCAAAATTATCTCAATTTTTTATTTTTTCACACAAAAGAACCATATATTATAATTTACGCATTAACCACCAAAATCTCCAATACATACTATATGATATATACATAATCAATTAATTGGAGGTGCTTTTAAATGTTCATCTTTGATTTATTAAAAAAAGGAATTCAATTCTTTAAAGACGTATTTGGTAAATAATATTTTTGAGTAGTAGCGGTACCCTTCTTCAATGAAGGGTACTTTTTTAGATAATAAATTCCTAGTATTCTTATAATGTATATTGAATAAATTTGTTATTATTTTTCAAAATTAACAGAAAAGAATTCAAAGTTATGAATTATAAACTAAAAAAGTACATTTATGAATGTTTTTTTACTACTTTTGAAATAATTAACTAAAATAACTCAGATAATAATATACTACAGTTAACAAATACATAGGAGGTGAGTCAAATGTTCATCGTTAACTTAATCAAAAAAGCAATCGAATTCTTCAAAGGTTTATTCGGTAACAAAAAATAATTAATTATCTTCCCCTCTTTTAATAGAGGGGCTTTTTTATTTCATTTATAAATAACTCTTATAAAAATTTACGTTAATTTTAAATTAGATTTAAAGATTTTGGGTAAAGAAAAGTTGTCACAATAAAAACATTAATTTAGTAGTGAAATTTTAATGAAGAAATTTTTTGCCGTATTGTTATCAAGCTTTTTGGTACTAAGTGCATGTGGTCATAGTGATCATTCTGATAAAAAAGATTCAGATAAGAGTAGCTCAAAATCAGAATCTAAAAAGTCGAATAAAAAAGATTCAAAGGGAGATAAAAAAGTTAATAATGCTAAAGATGACATTAAAGATAGTAAATTAGGTAAGAAAAACCAAGATAAAAGTTCAAAGAGTAAAGATTCAAAACCTAAGAATAAACAAGCTAATCAACAATCATCTAAAAGCTCATCACAAGCAAATAATACTTCAAATCAACCTCAAAACAATAATAATGCTAATAACGCTAACAATAGTAACGGCAACAATCAAAATTCTTATAACAATCAAGCTAATTCACAAAATCAACAACAAAATCAAACTAATAATACGCAACAAAACAACCCACAAAATCAACAACAATATTCAAATGGCAACAACCAAGCTACAAATAATAGCCAAGGCATGAATAACTCACAAGGACAAACAAATACTAATAGAGGATTTTAGAATCATAAAAAGTCATGAATGCTATAATTTTACTTAGCATTCATGACTTTTATTATAAATAAATTAATTTTTCAATTTAAAATTAACATTCATTATTTAAGCCGAACCTAAAAATCACTTAATTATATCTTCAGATAATAAATAGGATAGTCTCTGCCTTGTTCATCTTTAAGAGCTTCTTTATGTTTTTTGAAACCATTCTTTTGATAGAACTTAACCGCGTTATTATTATCTTTATTAACTTCGACATACCTTACTTTATCCTCATGAATTAGAGTTTGAAGTATTTTAGTTCCATAGCCCTTTCTAAAATACTTAGGATCTATAAATAACATTTCTAAATTTTGGTCATTTGTACCTGAAAATCCAATAATTTCATCTTCATCACACCAAAAATAAGCTTCAACATAATTTAAGTAATTTGGTATTTCAGTTTTCAACTCTAATCTATCTTTTTCTTTTAAGAAATCATGAGTACTTATTACAGACTTCTCCCAAATATCTAAGACCTTATGATAATCTTTTTGCCCAATTTTTCTTCTAATTAATGTCATATGAATTCCTCTAATCTTTTAAAAAATACAGTTAATTAAAATATTACATATAACAAACAAAACCCACAACCATATAGGCTGCGGGTTCAATAATATGGAGACGGCGGGATTCGAACCCGCGTCCAGAGGTCCTGATACACACCTTTCTACGTGTGTAGTCTATTGATTCATTTCGCATAATAGTAAGCAATAGACAACCAGTATTATGCTAGTTTGATTAGTATTCATCTAAACAGACTTCAAACGGCAGTGTTTAGCATATCCTACTAGGGTTGAATCGCGTTAACAGCACGTAGGAGATGCTGTTAGGCGATGCAGTGTGCTATTACGCAGCTACTGCGAAATTATTGTTTGATTTGTCAGTTATATTTACTGAAATGTGTTGATATCGGAGACAACCCTCCGACACGCTTAGTGTGCTCGAGGGACCCCTGTCGAATCCAAAAACGCCCCCGAAATAATATTAATGACAACTTTTAATACAAACAATTTGGTATGACTCTATGTGTCATCATTTAAATAACAACATTATTAATCATACCAAATGGCACCCGTTTAAGCAATACACTTGCTTAGTAACGGGCTTTTATCGCACGATCAACATCACGTTTCATCGCTTTATCTTTTAAAGCTTGACGTTTGTCATGAATTTTCTTACCTCGCGCAACACCCAATAAAACTTTACATTGTCCATGTTTTAAATAAAGTTTTAATGGGATTAATGAATAACCAATCTCTCGTGTACGTTCTCCCAATTTAATAATTTCTCGCTTATGCAATAATAATTTACGAGAGCGCAAAGGATCATGATTAAATCTATTACCTTCTTCATATGGGGCAATATGCATATTATTTAAATACATTTCACCACGTTTAACTTGAGCATAACTATCCTTCAAGTTCGCACTACCACTACGTATAGACTTGATTTCGGTACCTTGCAATGCAATACCCGCTTCAACCGTAGCTTCAATATTATAATCATGTCTTGCTTTACGGTTCTCCGCTAATGTGCCTGGTGATTTAGTTTTTTTCTTAGCCATTCATATTCACCTCATCTTTGATGACTATTTTTTCTTACGACGTGATTTCTTTTTCACGCTTTTATCTTTATAGAATGGTTTATGATTTGTTTTACCTTGTTTATCTTTTTTACGTGCATTCTTACCTTTACGTTGTTTACGTTTCTTTTTATTGCCTTTGCTATTATCGTCTTTAGACTTATCTAATGACTTACCACGTGTTTTAGCCTGAATTGTTTTACCTCGTGCTGGACGTTGGGATTTATCATTTTTAGGTAAAGGCATACCCACAATTTGAAAATCAATCATCCGTTCGTCTACATCAACATGAGTGACTTTAACTTTCACTTCATCACCAATACGGAATACCTTCGCTTGGCGTTCACCTATTAGAGCCATTTGACGTTCATCAAAATTATAGTAATCATCAGACATATTAGCAATATGAACCATACCTTCAATTGTATTTGGCAATTCAATAAACATACCAAAGTTAGCAACTGAACTAATGATACCTTCAAATTCATCACCAATATGTTGAATCATATATTCAGCTTTTTTCAATTCATCTGTATCACGTTCTGCCTCGATAGCACGACGCTCTCGTTGAGATGTGTGTTCAGCAAGTTCTGGCAACGTATCTTCCCAATGGCGTAATTCCTTCTTATCCATAGAGTTCTCAATTAAATATTTACGAATTAATCTATGAACCGTTAAATCAGGATAACGACGAATTGGAGATGTAAAGTGTGTATAGTACTCGGCAGATAAACCGAAATGTCCTAGATTTACATCATCATAATGTGCTTGTTGCATTGAACGTAACATCATCGTTGAAATCACCATTTGCTCTGGTCGACCTTCAACTTCTTCTTGAATATTTTGTAAAGTAGTAGGATGAATATCTTCACCAGTACCTTTAATCATAATACCGAAATTAGTAATAAAGTCGAAGAATTGTCTTAAGCGATCTGACTTAGGTTGTTCGTGTACACGGTAAATAAATGGTACTTCCATTTTATTAAAATGTTCCGCCACTGTTTCATTAGCGGCTAGCATGAATGATTCAATTAAACGTTCACCTTCACCACGTTCACGCATTTGAACATCTGTAGGAATACCTTCTTCATTTACAAGCACTTTAGCTTCGTTAATATCAAAGTCAATTTCACCACGGCGACGGCGCATTTGGATTAAACGATGAGATAAATCTTGCGCTAAATCAAGCATTGGCGTCAACTCTTTATATTGTGCACGTACTTGAGGATCTTGGTCTGTAATAATCTTATTTACAGCATCATAAGTCATACGATAATTAGAATGAATCACGCTATCGAATATTTCATGTTTAACGACTTCACCGCGAGCATTAATTTCCATACGACAACTTAGCGTTAAACGATCAACTTCAGGATTCAATGAACAAATACCATTACTTAGACGATGAGGAATCATTGGAATAACTCGGTCTACTAAATATACGCTTGTCGCTCTAACATATGCTTCCTTGTCTAAAGCTGAATCTTCTTTCACGTAGTAACTTACGTCTGCGATACTTACAGTTAACTCAGTATTACCGTTCTTCAATTTCTTAACTGCTATGGCATCGTCCAAGTCTTTAGCATCTGCGCCATCAATCGTTATAGTTAAATCATTTCTTAAATCACGGCGACCTTCAATTTCAGATGGTGCAATTTCTTCAGGCACATCTTCCGCTTCTTTAAGCACGTTATCTGGAAACTCAATCTCAATTCCATGTTGGTAAATAATAGATAAAATATCTACACCGGGATCATTTTTATGACCTAGTATTGCTGAAATATGACCTTCTGGGTTATCTGTACCATCAGCGTATTTAGTAATCTGAACAAGTACTTTATGGCCATCTACAGCGCCCAAACTTTGACCTTTAGGAATAAAGATATCTTGCATAATTCGTTTATCATCTGGGATAACAAAACCGAAATGTTTAGCTTCACTATATGTTCCTACCACTTGAGTGACAGAATGTTTCTCAATAGATTTAACTTCTCCTTCAACTTTACCTTTATGTTCCCCTCTAGATTTTTGAATCTCTACAATGACTGTATCGCCATCTAAAGCTCTGTTAATTTTAGTTGGAGGAATGAAGATATCTTCCATTTCATCATCTTCAGGTCGAAGAAAAGCGAATCCTTTCTTATTCTGACTTAATGTTCCTTTAATTAATTTTGAATTGGACTTACTTGATTCTTTTCTTTGGTATCTATCTGTCTTAGTTCGTTCGATTAAACCCGTTTGTTCTAGTTCAACGAGCACCTTAATTAAATCTCTAAATGAGTCGGCACTATTTAAACCTAACGCATCTTGAAAATCTGACACTGACATGGGTTCATAGTCAGGTTGTTTAATTATTTCTTCGATGGATTGCTTTAAATTCATTATGCCCCTCCTTTCTTACTTTTAAATTTATTATTCTGTCCAATCTAATGATTCTAAAAATTGATATACATCTTCAAAAACTTGTTCTTTTTCTTTATCAATTGTAATCACATGCCCTGATTCATGATACCATTTGATATCTTTTTCTTCAGAATCAACATGTTCAAATATATAATTTGCTGATTGAGGATCAATCATTTTATCTTGCTCTGCTTGAATAACAAGGATAGGTTCAATAACCTCGTCCACTTGTTCCTTACCACGAAGTAAAGTTTCACTTAGTTCTTTAAGCGTCTCAGTAGGATGGAAGTCTTCCATTTCTTTATCAATCGTTTCTTGATCTTTGCCTTCATATTTTTTAAAATTACGCGCATAATCAAGGAAACCATCATAAATAGTGTCTGCCGTTTTACCTTCCATAGGAGCGCACATCGTTACAATACCCTTCACATCTCGATTTAAGCTTAATTTCAATGCGAAGACCCCGCCTAGTGATAAACCAGCTACTGCTATTTCATCATAGCCTTGTTCAACTAGGTAGTCATAACCATCTAAAACATCCTTAAACCATACATAAGGGCTAGATTTTAAAATTTCCTCCGGCGGTGCTGCATGCCCTTCATATTGAGGTGCATAAGATGTATAACCCTTTTTCTGAAGATAACGACCTAATTGTCTCACATCAGCTGAATTGCCAGTGAAACCATGTAACAATAACACAGCTCGTTTTCCTTCTTCAAAAAAGAATGGTCTTGGTAGTTTAATTTGCATGGTTAGAATCCCTCTCCCTTTTTATTGAGAACTCATTACTTTATTTCAATCTTGTCTAATTTCAACTTGCTATTAGCAAATTTCTCACTTAACTAAAAAATTTAATGATACATATTAAGCGTCTTTGAACTATTCCCTTATATATGGGTATCAAAAACATCAATATTATATATTATAAAATAAAAAAGCCCGACAAGTATATCGTCGGACTCAGGCTGATAGCATATGTGAATGATTGCACTTCTTAGTTAATCACATCTTCTATCAGACTTGGTTAAGATTCATTTACTTCATTAATACATTATCTTATGGCTTACATACCTAAGTAACTGATACAGAACATAAGTACGAAGAAAATAATAGCTAAAATAATTGTTAATCTATGCAAGAATAAATCGACGCCACGTTGTTTTTGTTTCCCAAATAACTGTTCTGCGCCACCACTAATAGCACCTGAAAGTCCATTACTTTTACCTTCTTGGAGTAATACAACAGTCACTAATGCAATACAATCTATAATTAATAAAACGATGATTAATGTATGCATAAAAATTGTCCTCCGTTCATTATATACAAGACGAATTATAACACATCTCTATTAAAGTTATCAAACTTCTATCTATTAAAAGTACTTTTTCTAGCTATCGAAACAACTAGCATATAAATTGCTAAAATTATAGAGCCAATCACAACAATGAGTATAGGTAAGACTGCGATAACATTTTTAACATCTAAAATCGCTTGAACAAACATATATAAATTAACAAGTGTGAATAATGCATTGGAAACATATACTGCAAACATGAACCACCATAAATATGGATGACGATTCCAAAGTGCCACTACTCCCGCTAAGTAGGCAAGAATGTACATTACACCTGTATATCTATCACTATTTAAAATATTATGTACTGCATTGTTAGAAGTCTTTTGACCGGCTAAAGATAACAATGATTTAGCTGTTGTCTCATCTAGAACTACAAAATGATGAATAATCAATAAAATACAAAATATGAAAGAGCTAATTGCTATTAAACGTCCAGATCTTTTTTCTCTCGCGTTTGAGTCTGTGATATCTGTCATAATGGTACTCCTTTTTAAATTACTTTAACTATTATATCAGTTTAAGGAGGTAAATTAAACGTGAAGCTACGTAATTAAAGTATTAAAAAGACCCGCTACAGCCTCAACTCTGTAACGGGTCTACAAGTTCTTTAGGGCGTGAAACCTAAAGATTAAAGCGTGAACTCATTTATTTAATGATAGAGATATTATTTATCTAAATTATAGAATGATTTAATTCCATCAAATTTAGCTGTTTCGTATAATTCATCTTCAATACGTAACAATTGATTGTATTTAGCAATACGGTCAGTTCTTGATAATGAACCAGTTTTGATTTGACCTGCGTTAGTAGCAACCGCAATGTCAGCAATAGTAGTATCTTCAGTTTCACCTGAACGGTGTGAAACTACAGCTGTGTAACCAGCTTTTTGAGCCATTTCAATTGCTTCAAATGTTTCAGTTAAAGTACCGATTTGGTTAACTTTAATTAAGATAGAGTTACCAATACCTTGTTCGATACCTCTAGATAAAATTTCAGTATTTGTAACGAATAAATCGTCACCTACTAATTGTACTTTATCACCAATACGATCAGTTAATTGTTTCCAACCTTCCCAATCGTTTTCATCCATACCGTCTTCGATAGTAATGATAGGATATTTACCAATTAATTCTTCTAAGTAGTCAACTTGTTCAGCTGCGCTACGTTTAGCACCGTGTTCACCTTCGAATTTAGTGTAATCATAAACACCATTTTCATAGAATTCAGAAGAAGCACAGTCAAATCCTAAGAATACATCTTCACCTGGTTTATAACCAGCTTTTTCGATAGCTTTGATGATTGTTTCAACAGCATCTTCAGTACCTTCAAATTTAGGAGCGAAACCACCTTCGTCACCTACTGCAGTTTCTAAACCACGTTCACTAAGGATAGATTTTAAGTTGTGGAAGATTTCAGCACCCCAACGTAGTGATTCTTTGAATGATTCAGCACCAACAGGTAAAATCATAAACTCTTGGAAAGCGATTGGTGCATCAGAGTGAGAGCCACCGTTAACAATGTTCATCATTGGAACTGGTAATTGTTTACCATTGAATCCACCTAAATTTTTATATAAAGGTTGACCTAATAGGTCAGCTGCTGCACGTGCTACTGCGATTGAAACACCTAAAATAGCATTAGCGCCTAATTTACCTTTGTTGTTTGTACCGTCTAATTGAATCATCATTTTGTCGATAGATACTTGATCTAATACTGAAAATTCACCTTCAACGATTTCTGGTGCGATGATTTCGTTAACGTTTTCAACTGCTTTAGTAACACCTTTTCCTAAATAACGTGATTTATCTCCATCACGTAATTCAACTGCTTCATGTTCACCTGTAGAAGCACCTGATGGTACTAATGCACGACCGAAAGCACCACTTTCAGTTAAAACTTCAACTTCAACTGTTGGATTACCACGTGAGTCTAAGACTTCGCGAGCGTAAACATCTGTAATAATTGGCATGTTTAATATCTCCTTTAAATATATTATAAAGCTATTATAGCCCTATTTATAACTTTATTAAAATAATTTATTAGCAAGAATGTGAAATTCGGGAGTACTCAATTTCCTCCCTAAATTTAACACTTAAAAATCTGAATTAGTGATTAATTAATGATTCACCAGTCATATCAGAAGGTTGTTCTACATTTAACAAGTCTAATAATGTAGGAGCTAAATCTCCTAAACGACCTGTTTCACGTAATGTTACGCCTTCTTTAGTTACAATCACTGGAACAGGGTTTGTAGTATGTGTAGTCATTGGTTCATCATCATCTGTTAACACTTGATCAGAGTTACCATGGTCTGCAGTGATGATTGCATGACCATCCATTTCAAGAATTTTATCAACAACTTCTCCTAGACATTCATCTACAGCTTCAATTGCCTTAATTGTAGGTTCAAGCATACCACTGTGTCCTACCATATCAGGATTAGCAAAGTTTAAAAGAATTAAATCTAAATCACCTTTGTCTAATTCCTCTAAAAGAGCATCTTTAACTTCATAAGCACTCATTTCAGGTTTTAAATCGTATGTCGCAACTTTTGGAGAATCAATTAATCTACGACGCTCTCCTTCGAATTCATCGTTACGACCACCACTCATAAAGTAAGTAACATGAGGATACTTTTCAGTTTCAGCAATACGTAGTTGTTTTAAGTTATTATTCTGAGCCACTTCACCGATGGTATTGTGTAAATCAACTTTTTCAAAGACGATCTCAGCATCTACATCATCGTTGTATTTAGTGAATGTTGCATAGAATAAATCTTTAACTTGTTCAACTTCGAAACCATCAAATGCTTGATTAGTGAAAATTTCTGAAAGTTGAGCTGCTCTATCAGGACGGAAGTTATAGAATACAACTGCATCACCATCATTGACACCATTATTTTGATTCTCAATGATAAATGGTTCAACGAACTCATCAGTAACATCATTGTTGTAATTAGCTTCTACACCTTCTTTTGCTGAAGCATACGTTGGACCTTCAAAGTTACGGATAGCATTATAAGCTTTTTGTTCACGATCCCAACGTTTATCGCGGTCCATTGCATAATAGCGTCCTGATACTGAAGCGAATTGGCCAACGCCTAATTCTTTGAACTTAGCTTCAGTTTCTTCAATATATTTTAGTGCAGATTTTTGATCTACATCACGTCCATCTAAGAAAGCATGAACATAAACTTTGTCTACACCTTGTTTTTTAGCTAATTCTAAGATTGCAAATAAATGTTTATAGTGACTGTGAACACCGCCATCTGATAATAGACCAAATACGTGTAGTGCTGAATTGTTATCTTTAACATGTTTAACAGCGTTATTTAATACATCATTTTCGTAGAAATCTCCATCTTCGATAGATTTATTAATGCGAGTTAAACTTTGATAAACAATACGACCGGCACCAATATTCATATGACCTACTTCTGAGTTACCCATTTGGCCTTCTGGAAGACCAACATCTAAACCACTTGCTTCAATTTGTGTGGTTGGATATTTATCATAATAGCGATCAAAATTAGGCTTGTTTGCTAATTTTACAGCGTTACCATGTTCACTTTCACGATTTGCAAAACCATCTAAAATGATTAAGGCAGTTGGTTTTTTAGCCATAATTATTTTGCACCTTCCAATAATTGTACGAAATCTTCAACTTTTAATGATGCGCCACCTACTAATGCACCATCAATATCTGATTGAGTCATGTATTCTTTAATATTGTTTGGTTTAACACTACCACCATATTGGATACGAGTTGCTTCAGCAACATCTTGGCTAGATAAGTCAGCTAATGTTTTACGTACGTGTGCACACATTTCGTTAGCATCTTCTGAAGTAGAAGATTTACCAGTGCCGACAGCCCAAATCGGTTCATAAGCAATAACAACTTCTTTAAGTTGATCTTCAGATAAGCCTTCTACAGCTTTTTTAACTTGATTACCTACAACTTCATTTGCTTTACCTGCTTCACGTTCTTCATCTGATTCACCTACACAAATGATTGGTGTCATACCATGATTGAAGATTGCGTGAGCTTTTTTGTTTACTTCTTCATCAGTTTCATGGAAATAATCACGACGTTCTGAATGACCAATAACGACATATTTAACACCTAAATCAGCTAAAGCTACAGGTGATGTTTCACCAGTGTAAGCACCACTTTCTTCAAAGTAAGCGTTTTGAGCACCGATTTTTAATCCTTGTGCTTTACCTTCTTTGACAGAAGTAACCAAAGCATCTAATTGGATTGTTGGTGCACAAATTACTGATTCTACTTCTTTAGGATCAGGTAATGTTGGTAATTCGTTTACGAAATCTTTAGCTTCTTGAACTGTTTTATTCATTTTCCAGTTTCCGGCTATAATTGGTGTTCTCATTCATTACACTCCTTAATAATTAGTGTTAAATTTAAAAATTTGTATGATAATAAATTTTAGTAACGATTGATAGGTTAGATAGAGAAAGCATACAAAAGCTTTCACTTATCTTTTTACCACATCATTGCATTTAAAAACTTGCACCTTGACTAGGCTAGGTAAATTTAATTATTTATCATTAATTGCTTTAATACCTGGTAATTCTTTACCTTCTAAATATTCTAATGAGGCACCGCCACCAGTAGAAATATGGGTAAAGTCATCTTCGAAACCTAGTGAGATAGCTGCTGCTGCAGAATCACCGCCACCAATAATTGTAGTAGCATCTTTTAAGTTAGCGATTGATTCACATACACCGATAGTACCTTTTGCAAAGTTACTGAATTCAAATACACCCATAGGTCCATTCCATACTACTGTATGAGCACCTTGTAGTTCTTTATTAAATAATTCAACAGTTTTAGGACCAATATCCATCGCTTCTTGGTCTGATGGGATTTCATCAATTGAAACTTCAGTGATTTTCGCGTCATTAGAGAATTCTTTAGCTACTTTACAATCTACTGGTAAAACGATTTGATCGCCATTGTTTTCTAATAAATCTTTAGCGAAATCAATTTTATCTTCTTCTAATAATGAAAGACCGATTTCTTTACCTTGCGCTTTCATAAATGTATAAGCCATACCGCCACCAATTAAAATTTTATCGGCGATATTAACTAAGTTTTTGATAACATTAATTTTATCTGAAACTTTGGCACCACCAAGGATAGCTACAACTGGTTTGTGTGGATCATTTACAACTCCACCAATAAATTTAATTTCTTTTTCCATTAAGTAACCAGCAGCTGTTTCTAAATGAGTAGAAATACCTACGTTAGAGGCATGTTCACGGTGAGCTGTACCAAATGCATCATTAACAAATACATCACCTAATGATGCCCAATATTTACCTAATTCAGGATCATTTTTAGATTCTTTTTTGCCATCAATATCCTCAAAACGAGTATTTTCAACTAATAATACATCGCCTTCTTTTAAATTTTTGATAGCAGTTTCAAGTTTTTCTCCACGTGTTTCAGGCACGAATGTAACATCTTTACCTAATTTTTTAGATAAATCATCTGCTACAGGTTTTAAAGATAAACCTTCTTTATCACTTTCTTCTTTCACTTTACCTAAGTGAGAGAATAATACTAATTTACCGCCTTGCTCAATAATGTATTTAATAGTAGGTAAAGCTTGAACAATTCGGTTATCATTTGTAATTTCTCCATCTTTTAATGGAACATTGAAGTCTGCACGTTCGAGAACTACTTTACCTTTTAAATCTAAATCAGAAACGATTTTTTTAGCCATTATTAATTTCCTCCTTTAAATTAGGAAAACTTTATATAAAAATAAGCGGAGAAGCGTTTGTGCTCCCCGCTTACTCATAAGCTTATATATCTAATTAAACAGTACAGAGCACTAATCAAATTATGAACGTTTGAGAGAGCCACTCTCTCGACATGTGTACTTTAAATAACTTGAATAACGTGCTTATACACCATGCTTCAATTATTTAGAAAGTTCAGCTAAGTGAGCTAATGTACGAACTAATTGAGAAGTGTAAGACATTTCATTGTCGTACCAAGCTGCAACTTTAACTAATTGACGGTCACCAACAGTCATTACACGAGTTTGAGTAGCGTCGAATAATGAACCATAAGTCATACCTACAACGTCAGAAGATACGATTTCATCTTCAGTGTAACCGAATGATTCGTCAGAAGCTTGTTTCATTGCTTCATTTACTTGATCAGCTGTTACATCTTGTTTATCTAATACTACTGTTAATTCAGTTAATGAACCTGTTGCAACTGGAACACGTTGAGCTCCACCGTCTAATTTACCATCGATTTCTGGAATAACTTTACCAATTGCTTTAGCAGCACCTGTAGAGTTAGGGATAATGTTTTCTGCTGCTGCACGAGCACGACGTTTGTCGCCTTTTCTGTGAGGAGCATCTTGAGTATTTTGGTCACCAGTATAAGCGTGGATAGTAGTCATTAAACCTTCAACTAAACCAAACTCATCATTTAAAACTTTAGCAACTGGTGCTAATGAGTTAGTTGTACAAGAAGCACCTGATACAACTGTTTCAGAACCATCTAATTCATCATGGTTAGTGTTGAATACGATTGTTTTTAAATCACCTGTAGCTGGAGCAGAGATTAATACTTTTTTAGCACCTGCATCGATGTGAGCTTGTGCTTTATCTTTGTCAGTGTAGAAACCAGTACATTCTAATACTACGTCGATGTCTAGGTCTCCCCAAGGTAATTTGCTTGCATCTGGTTCATCGAATGATTTAATTTCTTTACCGTTAACACGGAATCCACCATCGATGACTTCAACTTCTCCAGTGAAGCGACCTTGCATAGTGTCATATTTTAATAAGTGAGCTAACATTTCATCATCTGTTAAGTCGTTAACTGCAACTACTTCTAGACCTTCTACATCTTGGATTCTTCTGAATGCTAAACGACCAATTCTACCAAAACCATTAATTGCTACTTTAATTGCCATTATAATGGCCTCCTTTAAAAATGATATTTAAAAAGTATTAAACTTTTTATTACTATTGTAAAATAACTTTCGCTGCAGCTTCGTCTGTGATTAATACAGTATTTTCTGGAGCAATTGAAAGATAAGCTTTAATTGCTTCTCCCTTAGATTGTCCACCTGCTACAGCAAAGATAAAATCTTTACTCTCAAGATCTTCTAATTGTAGTCCAATTGTTTTAACTTTATGAACTACTTTACCTTGAGCATCAAAATAATATCCAAAAGCTTCTCCAACGGCTTGATGATGTTGAAGTTTATCAATCACTTCTTTTGGTGATTGACGTCGATGCGCCATCTTCAGCGCATCACCAATACCGTGAATTGTAACATTTGCTTGTTTAATTTTATCTAGTGTATGAATTACTGATGGCTCTAACATCAAAGTATCATATGTAGACTCACTTACATTATCTGGTACGTATAATGTTGTGTAGTACCCACCAGCTTGTTGCGCCATACTAGAAGAAATAGTATTTGCTTGGTAGACCATATTTTCACCTAGTCCACCACGAGCTGGCACAAAGAAAACATTGAATGGTAGCAAATGAATAGATTCACTTACATATGCCATTGTAGATCCTCCAGTTACAGAAACAATCGCATCTTCATATAAGATACTTTCTAGTAACTGACCAGCCTGTCTTCCTATTTCTCTTTTTACTGTTTGATTTGAGTCTGAATCACCTGGAATGACGTGAACATCTTTAATGTCGAACTTTTTCTTAATCGCTCTAGCCATTCTATGATCATCACTATAAACATTGAAGTAATCACTAAGTTGTGATAAGACTTCTGTACCTTCATTAGTGATTTCCATACCAGTTGATTTGACTTTAATTAATTCTTGTTTTTTTAACATGTCTGTTTCAGATCTCAAGACCCTTTCAGTCATGTCCATGTGTTCACTTAAACTTCTTCTACCCACTGGTTGGTTTTGAGAGATAGTAGTTAAAATTGAAAAACGTCGATACATTTTGTCAACAAGATCAGGAACGAGCTTTTGCTGAACTTTAATTAAGTCTTTCACTACTACCTTCCTCCTTATATCTTTATAAAAAGGTAATCGAGGGGCTACTCACAACCATGGGTTGACTTTTTAAGTCCCGCCTGGGACAAAAATTAACCTCTTTACACTTGCAATAGTACTATTGCGTATAATAAATTGCAAGCAAATTAACTCAAATTTTCTTTAATATTTATTAAAGTTGATAATAAAACGTTTACATCCTTGTAGCGTCAACAACGAGCTCCAAAAGGTTCATAATATTGTTTTATTACCTTTACGAGATAATTTTACCCAAGCTATATTAAATATAATCATCTATTTTAAATCTATGAATAATTCAATTATAATTGTATTGTTACAAAGCATTTCATAAAGAGGGATACAAAAAATGACGAATGAGAATAATAAAGACCCAAAGAAAAAAGTAGAAGTGATAGACCCAAGCGATTTACGTTATAAAGATGATGACTATTTTAAATCAAATCCTAACACGAATGGATACCATCAATTTGAGGATGAAAAGATGATTAGGAAAACATATTCTTATGGATGTACACATACTGGTTGCGGTTGTACTATAGGGTGTTTCTCAATCATGTTCATATCCTTTTTATTATCATTATTAGTATATTGGTTATTCTAAATAAAATATCAAAAGTCAACGTCCGTAGCAGTGGACGTTGGCTTTATTTTTAATCTTCATTTGAGCTTTGTGAGCTATTATTTGATGAATTTTGATTACTTGAGCTTTGATTGCTTGATCTTTCCTGAGTACTATTGCTTTGGTTACTAGATTGTTGAGACTGACTCGTATTTCTTTGAACAGATTGATTATTACTATTGCTATTATTTGATTGCGATTGTTGTTTACTATCATTTTGTTGAGAACTTGGTTGTTGTGAACTAGGCTGTTGAGATGATGATTTTTCTTCCGAACTTGGTTGTTCTTGAGTTTTATTATCACCTTTATTTTCTGATTTGGACTTCTCAGTTGTCTTCTCTTCGGTTTGTGCTTCTTGAGTTTGTTGAGATGATCGTGGTTCTGCCTTGTGTTGTTGAGTTTGCTTTTCTTGAGTATTTCGTTGTTGTGTAGGAGTCTGTTGTGTCTTCTTAGATGTATTTGGTGTTTGTTGCGTTGACTGCTTCCTTTGTTGTGTTTGCTGTGTCTGTTGCGTCTGTTGTGTTTGTTGTGTTTGACGCGCTTGTTGTGACTGTTGTGTTTGCTGCGTAGCTTGTTGAGTTTTGTTTACTTTAGTGTCTTTTGAATTATCTTTATCTTTCTTTTTATCTTTATCCTTATCTTGATCTTTATCTTTCTTATCATTTTTCTTTTTATCATTTTGTTCAGTTTTATCACTGTTAAGACGCTCATTAGCTTTTTTAGAACTGTCTACAAAAGAGAATATTCCAAATGCTAAGCCAATTAATAAAAGTAATACTATAGTGGTACTAATTATTTTTGCCAAACCACTCATTCCTTACTTACCTCTCTTTCATTTATTAGGAATTCATATATAATAAAATTTAAGTTTGTTATGATTATCCATTCTCACTAAAATGATTATTCAATGATTAACTTTGGAAAATAAAACACATCTATTGAACATAGTCGAATGAAATATTTATTTATAATTCAACTTTATATAATGAACTAACTATAAGACAAAAGCAATTAATTATAATTCTCTAAAAACTGTAAGTTTACATATTTCTATTCTATTTATGATAACATCATACTAATAAGTAAACACTATATTTTTAATATCTTAATCTAAACTTAACACGAATGGGATGTGATTAAATGTATGACTTTAATAAATATATGTCATTTAATAAACAATCTCAAAATAATTTGAAATACATGATGATTGAAAATGATAATTATGAAGACGGTAAGTCAAACCATCTTGCTGGATTTATAATCACATTATTAATCATAGCTCCTATTGTTATATTTAAATGGTTACTTGGGTAATAGTAGAATATATTAATCTAGTAGATAATAACCTCAAATTAGACTAACCAAACAATTATTGAAACTTTTAAATCTGTTGGTTAATTTTCTGTAAAAAGTGATTTATGTATTTTAAAATATAAAAAAGGACCCATACGTTGCTCGCATGGATCCACTACTAAAGGGAGTCAAAATTTACCTTCGTTAGTATATTATGGGGTATACTCATACTAATTAAGAGATGTTTAATTAATTATCGAAGGTACAATTTCATTATAACTTAAATGTTTTAATTTTAAATGCAAATTCACAAAAGTATTTGACATCTTATTGGCTAAAAAATGTATAATTTTTGAATATTAATAATCAATATCAATAAGGTAAGCGCTTATATTTTTTCAAAATGAGGTGAAATGATGAAACAATATTTAATTACTGGTGGAACTGGAATGGTAGGTTCACATTTAGTAAATGAAATTAAAAAAACAGACGCACATATTACTATCTTGACTAGACAAGATAAAACTTCTAATGAATCAAAAATCACCTACGTCAATTGGTCCAAAGAAGGTTGGCAAAATGAAGTTCCTGATATAGATGTAGTTATCAACTTGGCAGGTGCAACACTCAATAAACGTTGGACAAAATCACACAAACAAGTCATGATGGTTAGTCGTATTCAATCTACACAAGCTTTATATGAGTTGTTTGAAAATCGTACGCAAAAGCCAGAAGTTTTATTTAACGCAAGTGCAATGGGATACTATCCTCCTGACTTATATTACAGTTATACAGAATTATATAAAACTTTACCTTTTGATTTTCTATCAGATATTGTTTACCAATGGGAACGTTTTGCAAATAAATTTAAAGACTTTGGAACACGAGTAGTTCTAGGAAGATTTGGACTTATTCTTTCTGATACAGGTGGCGCATTACAAATGATGGAATTACCGTATCGTTTTTACGTAGGTGGTAAATTAGGTTCTGGTCAACAGTGGTATTCTTGGATTCATATTGATGATTTAATCAGAGGTATTTTATTCACTATAGATAATGAAGATGCACAAGGTCCTTTCAATTTAACTGCACCAATCCCTGAAAGACAGAACTTATTTGGATATACTTTAGCTAGAGCAATGCATAAACCACATGAAACTTGGGCACCAAAATTAGCAATGCGGTTAGTTCTTGGGGAAATGTCAACGGTCGTTCTAGACACTCAAAAGGTTTTACCAAATAAGTTACACGCACTCGGCTTTGAGTTTAAATTTAACAATTTAAAAAATGCGTTAGATGATTTAGTTAAAGCCTAAGAATTTACAACGTACGAAGAAGGTTTACAAAATGAAAGACAACCAATTAACTTATATATTGTTAATTATTGCTAGTATTTTATTAATATTGAATGGAATATTTGCATTTGATCACACAATAGCAATGATATTAATGTCACTACTCTTTACTATTGTAGGTTTAATATTATTCTTTGTGGTTTTGCGATTATTTATAAAAGAAAAGAAGCGCTAAGCAATAAAATAATCAAGAGACATGAATTGTGATTTAAAAAAGTTGAACATGTTAATTTGACTTTTAGTTTTCACATTATCATTGTCTCTTTTTTTATTGTTACATAGCCATCCTTAGTGGTATTATCAAAAACTTTTAAGATCCTACAAGAGGAAAAATATAAGCAAAATCCATAAAAAAAATGCCTACAAAGTCAGTAACTTTGTAGACAATTCAAGACATAATTAATCAAATGATTCTCTCTTTTAATTATTTACCTTCTGGCTCCATTACTTCATCGATTAAACCATATTCTTTTGCTTCTTCAGCAGTTAAGAAGTTATCACGGTCCGTGTCTTGTTGAATTTTTTCAATTGATTGACCTGTACGCTCAGCTAAAATACGATTTAATTTTTCACGAGTTTTTAAGATATGGTTTGCAGCAATTTCGATTTCAGTTGCTTGACCTTGTGCACCACCTAAAGGTTGGTGAATCATTACTTCAGCATTAGGTAATGCAAAACGCTTACCTTTAGCTCCTGCAGCTAATAAGAATGAACCCATAGATGCTGCCATACCAATGCAAATTGTTTGAACATCCGGTTTAATATGTTGAATTGTGTCATAAATAGCGAAACCTGCTGTTACACTACCACCTGGTGAATTAATATATAAGTAGATGTCTTTTTCAGAGTCTTGAGCTTGTAAGAATAACAATTGAGATACAATTGAATTAGCTACATTATCATCAATTTGAGAACCTAACATAATAATACGGTCTTTTAATAAACGTGAATAAATATCATATGCACGTTCACCGCGATTTGTTGTTTCAATAACTGTAGGAATTAAATTCATCTATTTTTCCTCCTTGTAATAACTATTATATTTTATTTTACCTTAAAAGTCAAAAATGGTCAAAACATTAACTTAACTATTTAAAAATTCAGTTTGACGCTTAACTATAAGATTTGTAAACTAGAATTATCGTTTTTAATTGTACTGTTATCATTATTATTAGTACAGAAAAATGTTTCTATTCTCATTTACCCCTCGTAGTGTAATGGATAACACATGAGATTCCGGTTCTTATAATAGAGGTTCAATTCCTCTCGAGGGGGTATATAATTTAAAAATTCATACATTTTAAAATGAGGAACGCTGTAATGACGGCGCTCCTTTTTTATTATGTATTATAATTGAATCCCTATATCAAACTAATTTTTAAGGGTCTGAGTCCCTAAACATAAATTAGGTATTTTTGAACTCTTTCAAAAATACCTATTTGTTACATTTCAATTTGTTCTCCATTACGTATTTTATCTGCAAGTTCATTGAGCTTTCTTAATCGATGGTTCATACCTGATTTAGATATTGGTCCAGTAGAAACCATTTCACCTAATTCTTTCAATGATATCTCTTGATGTTCAACACGTAATTTAGCTACCTCTCTTAAGCGATCTGGTAAGTTATCTAAACCAATCTCTTGATCAATAAGTTGAATACTTTCAACTTGCTTCATAGCTGCGCTCACTGTTTTATTTAGATTTGCTGTTTCACAGTTTACTAATCGATTAACAGAATTCCTCATATCTCTCACAATACGCACATCTTCAAATTTAAGTAATGCTTGATAGCCACCTATTAAACTAAGAAAATCTGAAATTTTTTCAGCCTCTTTTAAATAAGCAATACTACCCTTTTTACGTTCAAGATGCTTTGCATTTAATTCATAACTATTCATTAATTTAGTCAAACCTTCTGAATGACTTTCATATTGCGAAAAGATTTCGAGGTGGTAAGACGATGTCTCAGGATTATTTACTGAGCCACCAGCAAGAAAGGCGCCTCTTAAATAACTACGTCTCATTTCATCATCTTTAATCATGTCAGGATCTATTTCATGAGTAAAGATGCCCTCTTTAAGTATTCCGAGATCGTTTAAGATTTCTTTCGCTAACATTTTTGTACGACAAATATAGATGTTGTTTTTCTTTAGTTTCATCTTTTTTCGAACTAATATTTCAACTTCTACATTAAAAATCCGTTTAATAAGAGAGTATATTCGTCGTGCTGTCGTTGCATTTTCAGTCTGTACATTAATTACGAATTGTTGATTCGATAAACTAAGCGCGCCATTCATACGAATTAATGCACTGAGCTCTGCTTTTGCATTTGCTTCATCAACTTCAATACGTGTTAATTCATTTTTCATGTCTGATGCAAAGCTCATAGAATACTCATTCCTTCCTAAATCAACTCTATTTTGATCTCTGTATGGTCGACATAGAGATTACGTTACACTACTTTGATAAACACACGTAAGCTATCATATCATAACAAATATTCTACTAACACTATTTATGTTTATCATTAGGATTAAACTGAATTGTGCTTGTTAATTCTAATGCAAGCTCATATATCATACCTGATAAAACTTTAGTATTATGACGTACCAAATGTTCGTCAGAAATTTCAATTAAATTTGAGGCTGTTAACACTCTTATACCTTTATTTTTAAGCTCTTCTTTATGAACTTCTACAGGTTTTGAGTTTTTTTCTTCATATCTACGTAAAACGTCTTTGCTATAATTTTCATTACTGCAAATGACAAAATCAATAAAATCTTCGCCGACTTGTTGGCAGATAGCATCTATATGTTCTTTAACATCGTAATTATCAGTTTCTCCTGGTTGAGTCATTACATTAGAAACATAGAGTTTTGGCGCTTTAGAGCGAAGTAATGCTTCAGAAACCCCTTTAACACATAAATTAGAGATAACACTTGTATATAATGAACCAGGCCCAAGAACAATTAAATCAGCATGTTCTAAAGCTTCAACCGCTTCTTCCATAGGTTCAACGTCCCCTGGTTCTAAAAAGACACGATCTATTTTTTTATTTGTTTTAGGTATATTAGTTTCGCCACGAACAATTTCTCCATCTTCCATGACTGCATTTAGTTGTACACTAGTATTAGTTGATGGAATAACTTGACCTTTAATATTGAGAACTTTACTTAGCTCTTTAATCGCATGACCGAAATCATTTGTTATACTAGTCATTCCTGCAATAACTAAATTCCCTAGTGAGTGACCGTCGACTTGGTTTTCATTAAAACGATATTGAAAAAGTTGAGTTAATATTGATTCTGAGTCACTAAGCGCTGCAATAACATTGCGTATGTCACCTGGAGCAGGTATATCCATAACGTCTCTAATCTTCCCTGTGCTTCCGCCGTTATCAGCGACAGTAACAATAGCAGTAATATCTATAGGGAATTCTCTTAATCCTCTTGCTAGAACAGATAAACCTGTTCCTCCTCCGATAAGTACTACTTTCATTTGCTTCATTTTTTCTCTCCACTTTCAATATGGGCATCTCTATGATGCACATAAACATTGTAATCAAAAATCTCATTAAGATATTCGCCTAAACGTTTCGCTAGCGCAACTGATCGGTGTTGACCACCTGTACATCCTATAGCAATAACTAACTGTGATTTTCCTTCTTTTTTATAACCTGGAATCATATATTTTAAAAGGTCTGTTAATTTGTCAAAGAAGATTTCAGTTTCTTTCCATTTCATTACATAGCTATAGACCGGCTCATCAAGACCAGTTAACGGGCGCAATTCTTCTACGTAGTATGGATTTGGTAAAAATCTTACGTCGAATACTAAATCAGCATCCATTTGAATGCCATGTTTAAAACCAAAACTTGTAACATTAATCGTAAATGTTTCAAAATTATCATCTAAATAAAATTTAGCGATGCGATGCTTTAATTCTTTAGGTTTTAATAGTGTCGTATCTATAACAAAGTTTGCAATGCTTCTAATTTCAGAAAGATGTTCTCTCTCTTCATTAATTGCTTCAATAAGAGAACGTTGTCCATTTTCATTCAATGGATGTGCTCTTCTAGATTCTTTATAGCGAGAAATCAATTTTTCTGTTTTGGCTTCTAAAAACATTACGTCTACGATAACATCATTACGACTTTTAATAATATCAATTTCTTTAATTAAAGATTTAAATAACTCCTTCCCTCTTAAATCAATAGCAATTGCCACCTTTTGTAAAGAAGGATTCCCTTGTTCCATAAGTTCTACAAATTTTGGTAATAAAACTGGTGGTAAATTATCTACGCAGAAGAACCCCATATCTTCAAGACTTTGTATCACTAGTGATTTACCCGCTCCTGACATGCCTGTAACAACTAATAATTCACTTTTACTAATTTCATTTTCGCTATTATTCATTTTTTAAGTCACCACCATTTAAGTTCTTCTCTTTATCCTTCATATAATTAAATTAATCTTATCATATTAGTATATCTAAAGGCATCTTCTTTAATAATTAAAAAAGCTAGAACAATTGAGTGCGACTACTTATCGACATCAATGTCCTAGCTACATATGATTGCGTGGATTAATTTTCTAATTTATCTTTAAGCTCTGTGATATAATCCGCTGCACTTTGAGCTGCAATACTACCGTCTCCTGTTGCAGTAACGATTTGACGTAATCCTTTATCACGAACATCTCCTGCTGCAAAGATTCCAGGCACATTCGTACTCATATCAGCATTAGTAACAATATATCCTGTTTCATTAGTAATTCCTAAATTAGTAAACGGCGCTGTTAAAGGTTTCATACCAATATAAATGAAAACACCGTCAGCATCATACGTTTGTTCAGACCCATCTTTAGTAGATTCTAAAGTTACTGATCCTACTTTGCCATCTTTCTCGTTAATTGTTTTTAAAGTATGACTCCAGATGAAATCTACTTTTTCATTTTTGAAAGCACGTTCTTGTAAAATATTCTGTGCACGTAATTCATCTCGTCTATGAACGATTGTTACTTTATCAGCGAATTTAGTTAGGAATGTTCCTTCTTCAACTGCTGAGTCGCCACCACCGATAACAAATAATCGTTTATTTTTAAAGAAGGCACCGTCACATACAGCACAGTAACTTACGCCACGACCACCAAGCTCTTGTTCTCCAGGTACGCCAATTTTTTTATATTCTGCACCAGTTGAGATAACTACTGCATGCGCAGTAATCTCTTTATTACCTAAGTCAATTACTTTGTAGTCACCTTTATCTTCTACAGATTTAATATCTCCATATTGATACTCTGCACCAAATTTTTTCGCGTGTTCAAACATTTTCGTAGACAAATCTGGACCCGTAATCATTTCAAATCCAGGGAAGTTTTCTACCTCTTCAGTGTTGGCCATCTGACCACCTGGCATACCACGTTCAATCATAACTGTTTTTAAATTTGCACGAGATGCATAAACTGCTGCTGTCATACCGGCAGGACCTGCGCCGATAATGGCTACGTCAAAATCTACTTCAGTCATTTTTAAAATGCCTCCTAGTTATTAATCATTATCGCATTATATACTATACCATTTATTTCATAAATTTATATGCTCAAAATAAAGGCAATCGTTTTATCTAATTTATATCGCGTGACTTCGAAAGAATCAATAATTTGTTTCTTAGTCATAGCATGATTGGTATGTTTATAATGCATATATACAAATGCAGCTAAATATCTGTCTACCTCTGCCAAATCAACTTTTTCAGAGATAACCGCCTCAGCTTGATCAATCCAATCAATAAATAGTGAGGTATCATTTTTAAAATAGTCTATTTCATATAATTTCAACATACCTCTATGGATAAAATCTAATTTATTTAATGTTAACCCTTGTACAAGGTACGTAAGGTATAATTTTTCATAATCATTCATTGATTCTAAGATAGACCAAATCTCTTCTGTCATAAGAATTTCTTTACCATTGAGTTGGTTTAATAAAAATATTCCATATAGTCTATAATGACTATCGTCATCTAACAAGAGCGGAAGAATACGTTGGTTAAAGACCGATTTGCTTTCTTCAAGCACCCAAGGCGCATAACCAACATCGACTTTTGATATTTGTAATAGTTTATTCCAAAATTCTACACTTTCATCTTTATTTCCGAGGTAATAAAAATTAAAGCTCAATGCATTATACATTTGAATCGATAAAAACTTCCCTTTTTTATATAAAGGATAAAGTAAATTTTGAGATGCTTGATACTGTTTTAAATAACTTAAAACAATTCCAAGCTTAAAACTTTCATCATCGTTCATAGGTACAACTTTGTTTAAAATTTTAAGATACCTCTGATATTTCTCCATTTCATTTGTGTTATAAAGTAAAAGTGTATAGTGGCATAAGGCATGAACGTCCGAATTATCTTCACTTAATAATGCTTCAAACATTTCTTTTGCTGTCTCATATTCACTTAGATAAAGATAACACATCGCAAGCAAATTACGAATGACACTATGTGATTGTATATGTTCTTCTTGACTCAAAATGTATGCTCGCGCGTTATTTAGACGTCCTTGAGAAAATAAGTATTGAAATAATAATTGTGTGGCAAATAGTTGCGCTTCTAATTCTATTTTATGTTCACTTGTATAGGTCACTTCAAATGTCTTTTCTAGCACTTCTCTAAAATCTTGATCATCTGTTAAAAGTACATAATTAATACCAAACAAGAATGCCTTGTTTGGTTCATTCAATTCTATATTTAATTGACTTAACTCATAGAAGCTATCTGCAACATGAAAATCATTCACAATATTTTCGTAGAATATATGCTCCGCTTTTCTACCTAAATTTATTTTCGTTAAACATTGTGCATAATGTAATTGAATATCATAATCTTCAGGTGACAATTCGAGCACTTTGCTATAATAATTTGCCGCTTTATTATAATCTTGTTGTTGCCATTTTTGGATAGCCATTTTACGGTAAAAAGTTTCATCGAAAATCATTGGTATAATCTTATTGTCTTCTTGTGCCATTAATTGTCACCTCCTCTATCAACTTCTATATGCATAGGATTACCAATTACAAAGCTATAATCAGGTACATCTTTAGTGATGACAGTACCAGCTCCAACTTTAACATGGTTTCCTATTGTAACTCCTGGTAATATCGTTACGTTCGCACCAATTAATGTATGATGGCCTATGGAGACTCTACCATATCTCCACTCATCAACAAGTACTTCATGCGTTAATATTGTTGTATTATAACCAATAACACTATTGTTGCCAACAGAAATTAACTCTGGATAAAACAAGTCAGGTGAAACTTTATATGCAAATGATGTATTCTGACCTATAGTCATTTTTAAAAACTTACGATAAATATAACGTTTTAAACTCATACTTGGTATAAAACGAGAAATTTCAATAATACAAGTTTGTTTAAATACCTTAGGAAACTTCACTATTTTATAAACTTGCCACAAAGGATTTATGGAAAATCGATTTTGTTTATTTAATCGTCTCACTATAAACACTACGCCTTTTTACCTGGCCATTGAAGTGGTCCAGAATTTTTAAAAGTTGAAGGATGAAACTTAACTCTTCTATATATTATAAGCATAATACTAACAATGATTAGAATAATTGATACGAGCTGTGCAACTCTAATATGACTTGTAAGCATTAAACTATCAGTTCTCAGGCCTTCGACGAAGAAGCGGCCAATTGAATACCAAATAAGATAAATAAAGAACGTTTCCCCTATTTTTAGATGCTTCCTCAAAGTAATTAAGATTATAAAACCGAGAACATCCCATACAGATTCGTATAAAAATGTAGGATGATAATACTGACCTTCGACGTACATATTTCTAATAATAAAATCCGGTAAATGTAAGTGCTCTAAAAATGCTTTTGATACAGGACCACCATGAGCTTCATGGTTCATAAAATTACCCCATCTACCAATACCTTGAGCTAATATAATACTTGGCGCTACAATATCACCGATTTGTAACGGGTGTAAATTTTTAGACCTACATACGATAACACCTGTTATAAATCCACCAATTAAACCACCATGGATAGCTATACCTCCATGCCATATTTTCGGTATTTCACCTGGATTTTGCATGTAATACGGCCATTGGAAAATCACAAAGTACAATCGTGCGACAATAAAACCGAATATAGCACTATAAAATATAATATCTATTAAAGTATCTTTATGTAAACCAACTTTTTTTAGTGCTGCTTGTGCAATAAAATAACCCAATAAAATACCACATGCGATAATAATTCCATACCAACGAACGTGAATAGGTCCAATACTAAATGCAATTGGATCAATATATCCTAGAGTTAAACCCATTTCGTACTACTCCTCACTTTTATGACTATTGCGAACGATTTCTTCATTTAAACGTTCACTAAACTCTTCTGCTGTATTAATTCCCATGATATTTAATCGATAATTCATCGCTGCAACTTCAATAATCACGGCAACATTTCGTCCAGGTCTGACAGGAATTGTTTTTTTAGTAATTTCAGTATCGAGAATTTTTAAAGTTTCCTCGTTAAGTCCAACTCGATCATATAATTTATCTTTGTTCCAATTCTCTAAATTGATATTTAAGCGAATTTGTTTCTCAGTCAAAATAGATCCCGCACCAAATAGAGTCATTACATTAATAATTCCAAGTCCTCGAATTTCCAGTAAATGTTCAATTAATTTAGGTGGTTTTCCTATTAATTCATCTTTAGTGATTTCTTTAATCTCAACATTATCATCAGCAACGAGTCTGTGACCACGTTTAACTAATTCTAATGCAGTTTCACTTTTCCCTATACCTGAATCACCTGTGATGAGTACACCTACACCATATACATCAACAAGTACTCCATGTAATGAAGTAGTTTTAGCTAATTCATGTTCTAAAAATGTAGTTAATCGACTCATTAAACTTGTCGTAGCATCTTTAGCAATGATAATAGGCGTATTTAATTCTTTTGCAGCAGAAATTAATTCTTCAGGGGGCTCCAATCCTCGCGTCACGATAATTGCAGGAGTTTCAGGTCGGCATAATTTTCTCATTCTTCCTTCTTTCTCATCATCAGGAAGTAAATTATAGAAAGATAGTTCAGTTGTTCCTAATAATTGAATTCTATCTGAAGCATAGTGAGAAAAATAACCTGCCATTTCTAAACCAGGACGCGATATATCCGTATTTTTTATCGGTCTATTTAAGCCCTGTTCCCCGGCGATTAACTCTAAATTAAGTGTATTAACCAGTCTTTCTGTTGTTAACATGGGTTCACCTCAAATTATAATATCCCTTCGTATCTATTCTCTATTCTATTATCATATCAAAAATGAACTCACAATCTATATTAAAATGGTGATTTAAATTTTAAAATATTCTTAAATAACCATTAACTCAAATATGTGAATGTCAAATCTTTTTAACTTCTAACAGTGACTATCTTAATTAATCACGTATTGTAGAACTGAATTCGTGTCTATTCTTTTATTTTATAAAGAAAAACACAAATTTTAACATGCGTATCTTGTTAAATACTTTTTAAAATCAATCCCATTAGCAAAGTATGAATATATTACAATAGTAGGATAGTGTTGCATGAATATAATAAAAAAATTTAAAAAAGTTATCAATTTAAACAAGAATTAAGACCGGGACAAGATTCATGTCCCAGCCTATCGAAGTTGGTTAGCGTTAGTAATGGGTAACTAAAGCTTTGAAGTTTTGCTTTTACTAACTAACTATTTAATTATTCAATAGTATCTCTTTTTAAAACAGGTTTTAAATACGCTCCCGTATAAGAGTCTTTATTTTCAGCGATTTCTTCTGGAGTACCAGTTCCTACTATTGTACCTCCGCCTTCTCCACCTTCAGGTCCGAGATCGATAATGTGATCTGCTGTTTTAATCACATCTAAGTTATGCTCAATAATCACAACTGTATCACCGTTTTCTACTAATCGATTTAAAACTTTTAACAAGCGACTAATATCATCAACATGCAATCCAGTTGTAGGTTCATCAAGGATATAAATAGAACGTCCTGTAGAACGCTTATGCAATTCAGAAGCTAATTTTACACGTTGAGCTTCACCACCTGAAAGAGTTGTCGCTTGCTGTCCTAGAGTGATATAACCTAAGCCGACATCAACAAGTGTTTGAAGCTTTCGATTTATTTTTGGAATATTTTCAAAGAAATGTGTTGCTTCTTCAACAGTCATTTCTAATACATCAGCAATATTCTTTCCTTTGTATGTTACTTCTAAAGTCTCTCGATTATAACGTTTACCGTCACATACTTCACAAGGGACATAAACATCTGGTAAGAAATGCATTTCTATCTTAATGATACCGTCACCTTTACAAGCTTCACAACGTCCACCTTTAACGTTAAAACTAAATCTACCTTTTTGATATCCTCGAATTTTAGCTTCATTCGTTTGAGCGAAGACATCTCTTATATCGTCGAAAACACCAGTATAAGTAGCTGGATTTGAACGTGGAGTTCTACCAATTGGAGATTGATCAATATCAATAATCTTATCTAAGTGATCGATACCATCGATTTTGTCAAAATCTCCAGGTTTTACTTTAGATTTATTAATTTTTTGAGCAAGAGATTTATATAAAATTTCATTAACTAATGAACTTTTACCTGAACCAGACACTCCAGTAACAACAGTCATCACTGATAATGGAAAATCAACATCTACATTTTTGAGATTATTGCTTCTAGCACCTTTAATGCTAATTTTTTTATCAGTTACTTCTCGTCTATGCTCTGGAACGTCAATGCGTTTTTTTCCACTTAAATATTGACCAGTTAATGATTTTTTATCTTTCATTACTTTAGCAGGTGTGCCGCTTGAAACAATTTCTCCACCATGATTACCTGCTCCCGGACCAACATCTACCAAATAATCTGCTGCTCTCATGGTATCATCATCATGTTCAACAACAATTAACGTATTTCCTAAATCTCTCATCTCTTTTAATGTACTTATTAGGCGATCATTATCTCTTTGATGTAACCCAATAGAAGGTTCGTCTAATACATACAATACGCCAGTTAATCTTGAACCTATTTGGGTTGCAAGACGAATACGCTGTGCTTCCCCACCTGATAAAGTACCAGACGAACGATTCAAGGTAAGATATTCTAAACCTACATTATTTAAGAAAGATAATCTTGAAATAATTTCTTTAAGGATTTGGTTCGCTATCGCTCTATCTTGCTCACTTAATTCAATATTTTCATAGTAATTCAACGCATTTTTAATGGAGTACTGCACGACTTCACCAATGTTAAAACCACCAACATAGACAGATAAAGCTTCCTGACTTAATCGTTTACCATGACACGTTTCACATGGAAGTTCTGTCATATACTTACTCATCATTTCACGTGTATATTCAGAAGGAGACTCATGGTAGCGTCGATTGATATTAGGAATGACTCCTTCGAATACCATTTTGCGTTTACGTGTTCCACCGTTACGTTGAGTGAAAGTAAACTCAATTTCTTTATCTCCAGAACCGTGCATCAAAATATTTTTTTGTCTATCTGTTAGTTTTTTATATGGTTTATCCATATTAATCTTATAAACTTCACATACACGTTTTAACAATGTTGGATAAAAGTCAGAACTTGTTGGCTCCCATGGTTCAATTGCACCTTCATTTAATGATTTATCTTTATCAGGAACTACTAAATCCATGTCTACTGTTAGTTTTTGACCAAGACCATCACATGTTGGACATGCACCAAATGGACTATTAAAACTGAACATTCTTGGCTCTAACTCACCAATTGAGAATCCACAAATTGGACATGCATGATTTTCAGAAAATTTCAGTTCATCACCATCTATTACATCAACAGTTAAGTTACCTTCCGCTAATTCTAAGGAAGTTTCAATTGAATCTGCTAAGCGTGTTTCAATTCCATCTTTAACAACTAAGCGGTCAACAACAACTTCGATAGTATGATTTTTATTCTTATCAAGTTCAGGTACTTCATTTACATCTACGATTTCTCCATCGACACGTAAGCGTACATAACCTTTTTTACCAATGTCCTCAATTAATTTTTCGTGTGTTCCCTTTCTATGAGAGACTACAGGTGCAAGAAGTTGTATTTTTGTACGTTCTTCAAGTTCTAAAATTCTATCCACCATTTGTTGAACAGTTTGAGATTCTATTTCTATTCCATGATGTGGACAATAAGGTTTACCTACGCGTGCATAAAGCAGACGTATATAGTCATAGATTTCAGTTACAGTTGCAACAGTTGACCGTGGGTTTTTACTAGTTGTTTTTTGATCTATAGAAATGGCAGGTGATAAACCTTCGATTGTATCAACATCTGGCTTATCCATTTGACCTAAAAACTGACGTGCATATGCACTTAAAGACTCCACATATCGTCTTTGTCCTTCCGCATAAATCGTATCAAACGCTAACGAAGACTTACCAGAGCCTGAAAGCCCAGTCATTACAATAAGTTTATTTTTGGGTAGTTCAATATCTACTCCTTTTAAATTGTGTGCACGTGCGCCTTTAACGACTATTGACGGTCCTTTCATTTAAACGTCACCCTTCTGCTTTTAATTCAAATAACATATCTCTTAATTCCGTTGCTTTCTCAAAGTCTAAATCTTTAGCTGCTTTTTTCATTTCTTTTTCTATATTTTCAATCGTTTTTTGTCTTTCTTTTTTAGTCATTTTCTTAGGTAGTTCTGTTTGTTTCTGATCGTTCGTCTCATCACTTTCCACTGTAGCACTAATAACATCGTGTATTTTCTTATTAATAGTTTTAGGAGTTATGCCATGTTCCTTATTATGAGCTGTTTGAATATCTCGACGTCTTTGTGTTTCATCAATTGCATATTGCATTGAATCAGTAATTTTATCTGCATACATGATTACTTCACCTTTATCATTACGTGCTGCACGACCTATTGTTTGAATTAAAGAACGATCTGAACGTAGAAATCCTTCTTTATCAGCATCAAGTATAACTACTAGAGATACTTCAGGTATATCAATACCCTCTCTCAATAGATTGATTCCTACAATAGCGTCATAAGTTCCCATACGTAAATCCCGAATAATTTCTATTCGTTCTAATGTTTTAATCTCAGAGTGTAAGTAGTTAACTTTAATACCCGCTTCTTTCATATATGTTGTTAAATCTTCACTCATTTTTTTAGTTAATGTAGTTACTAATACACGTTCATCTCTATCTATTCGTTCTTGAATCTCACTGAGTAAATCGTCTATTTGATTTTCAGTCGGACGAACATCAATTTTAGGATCAAGTAATCCAGTTGGACGAATAATCTGTTCAACCATTTCATCAGTGTGTTCTAATTCATAAGGTCCTGGCGTAGCAGAAACATAGACAAGTTGTTTAGTTTTATCCTCAAACTCTTCAAATTTTAAAGGTCTATTATCAAGTGCACTTGGTAGACGGAATCCATGATCTACAAGCACCTGTTTACGTGCTCTGTCACCGTTATACATACCACGAATTTGTGGTAAAGTAACGTGTGATTCATCAATCATCACAAGCCAATCGTCACCAAAATAATCAAGCAATGTAAAAGGCGTTGAGCCTAGAGGTCTCAATGTAAGATGAACAGAATAATTCTCGATACCTGAACAGAACCCCATTTCACGCATCATTTCTAAATCATAATTTGTGCGCTGTTCAAGGCGTTGAGCCTCTAATAATTTATTTTCATCGCGTAATTCTTTAAGTCGTTCTTCTAATTCTTTCTCAATGCGTTCAATTGCAACTTTCATTTTTTCTTCACGAGTTACGAAGTGAGAAGCTGGGAAGATAGCAAAATGTTCACGTTCTCGAATTACTTCACCAGTTAAATAATTGACCTCTCTGATACGATCAATTTCATCCCCAAAGAACTCTACTCTAATACACATTTCTTCTCTAGAGGCAGGGAAAATCTCTACAACATCTCCACGCACTCTAAATGTACCACGTTGGAAGTCAATGTCATTACGTGTATATTGGACATCTACTAATTTTCTTAGCAATTCACTACGATCCATTTCCATTCCAACTCTAACGCTAACTACTAAATCTTTATATTCTTCCGGATTACCTAAACCATAAATACAACTTACACTAGCAATAATTATTACATCATCGCGTTCAAATAATGCACTTGTAGCCGAATGACGTAATTGGTCGATTTCATCATTGATGGAGGCGTCCTTTTCTATGAAAGTATCTGTCGATGGGACATAAGCTTCTGGTTGATAATAGTCATAATAACTTACAAAATATTCTACTCTATTTTCAGGGAAGAATTCTTTAAACTCACTATAAAGCTGTCCAGCCAATGTTTTATTATGGGCAATAATTAATGTAGGCTTCCCAACTTCTTTGATGACGTTACTCATAGTGAATGTTTTACCTGTTCCCGTCGCACCAAGTAAAGTTTGATGTCGCTTCCCATTATTAACACCATCAACAATTTTTTGTATCGCTTGGGGTTGATCCCCCTGTGGTTCAAATTCAGAATTCAACTTAAATGGAACATGTTCAACCATTCTGACATACGCCTCCTATTTGATTTCTCACTCATTTAGAGTTTAACATTCACGTTTATAAACTTAAGTTTTATTATATTCTATTCTAACAAATTTATAACACTCAAAGCAAACGTTTGTTCGCTTAGGATTTTTTGAAAATAAAAACAAACATAGCGAGACACCATGCTTGTTTAAAAAAGTTATTTAATTTAAGTCTTTGTTGTTTAAAGATACTATAAAACAATCTTCTTGAACCTTCAAAAGATTTGTTTGTCCTTATACATATTGATAAAACCCTAACGAGAATCATCTTGGTTCTTATGAAATTTCAATTTATCAATGATGAGATAGCCTGCTAGAAGACTCACTACATCTATAAAAATAATCCATTCATTATGGAAAAAACCTTTATAAATCGAAGTACCTATTAATATTAGTGTTAATAATGTACCTATCCATTTACTTCTAGTGACAACACTAAATAATACCACTAATATACAAGGAAAAAAGGCGGCACATGCATACCAAATCATTATCGTCACCCATTTCTTCTGTTTAAGATTGTCATAGTCGTTTCACGTAACTCAGTTCTTGGAATGAAGTTTTCCGTAAGCATTTCGGGAATAACATTGTCTATGAAGTCTTTCACTGAATTTAAATGATCAAATTGAATAATTGTTTCTAGGCTCATTTCGTAAATTTCAAAGAATAAAGGTTCTGGATTACGTTTTTGAATTTCTCCAAAAGTTTCATATAATAAATCAATTTTGTCTGCCACAGAGAGAATCTGACCTTCTAAAGAATCATCTTTACCTTCTTGAAGTCGTTCTCGATAAACATTTTGATATTGTTTAGGAATCTCTTCTTTAATAAATGTATCTACCATTTCTTCTTCGACTTGGGAGAATAATTTCTTTAATTCTCTACTGGCATATTTAACAGGGGTTTTAATGTCACCGGTAAAAACTTCAGCAAAATCGTGATTTAACGCCTTTTCATATAAACTTTTCCAATTTATTTCATTTCCATGGTATTCTTCAACAGTTGCTAAATACTGGGCAATTTTAGTCACTTTAAACGAGTGTGCAGCGACATTATGTTCAAAATATTTAAACTTACCCGGTAGTCTTATTAACTTTTCTAAATCAGAAAGCCTTTTAAAATATTGATGTACACCCATATCACGATACCTCCCTGTAAACGAAGTTTGTCTATTTACTTATAGTTATTATATCAAGCCATACTATTATTGAAAGTAAATTCATATTTTTATATATTAATTTTCTATAAAGATAAGAGATTCTAGTTTATACATACCTAAAACTCTCGATTTCTGATAATTAAATTTCATTGAGCGTTTAAGTAGCCTTCTTAATACGTTGATGACATAGTATTTATCCCTTAATATACAAAAACAAGGCTGAAACAATTAACATTGTCTCAACCTTGTTTAGCATAATTACACTAATAATCTAATCCATAAATAAGTGTTTTAATCTTTTATTTAATACTTAACATCCCTATTTGGATGAACTTATTTCTCTTTCACTTATATCAATTATTCTTTTAATGAATATAATTATAAGAACCTGGATTATAAATTGTTCTATAAGATTTAACGTTTACGCCACCGTTCCAGTTCATTTCAGAAACAGTTAATGTGCCATTAGGATTTACTGACTCAACTACTCCTACATGTCCATATGCACCTGCACCATTTTGTCCTGGAGCACTTTGGAAGATCGCTCCTACTTCAGGTGTATTGTTTACATTGAATCCAGCTTGGCTAGCTGATGCTGCCCAGTTACTAGCATTACCCCATAAACTACCAATTGGTCTACCTAATTCAGCACGACGATTAAATGCGTAGTAAGTACATTGACCATCAGTATACAAGTTACCCGCATTCGCAACACTTCTTAAACCGTTATAAGAAGTTTGTGATACATTGATTGGTGTTTCATAATTTTCATAAGTAACACCTGACTCATCAATTGAAGTCGACTCATTAGTAGTTTGAGGAATAGCGATTTCCTCGCTTTCAAATTGCACTGGTTGAGCACCATTCTCTGAAACAACTATTTTATCACCAGGGAAAATAAGTGGTTTAATTCCCGGGTTTAATGTATATAATTACTCTAAAGTGATACCGTGTTCTACTGCGATATTATATAAACAATCTCCTGCTTTAACTATATACGTTCCTAAGTTAGATTGATTCGTTGAAACAACGTCTGATGAATTTACGTCCTGTTGAGACGCCTCTGATTCTTGAGCGTTAGCTGCAGTGTTGATTGCAAAAAATGCTGCAATCGAACTTAAAGTTACAGTTAGCGTTTTTTTCATCTAGTTGTCATTCCTTTGCTGATTTGTTCTTAAATTTACAAGTCTAAATATAGCACATCATATCCTCTAGATGTTTAATGTTATAACGATTTAATATAACAGTAAAAAGAGAATGATTACAAAAATACTATATAAAACGCTAACTATCTTTACAATAACGGTGTAAAGGGTTACTTTTCCGAATATAAAACTCTATCTGGTAATATATTAAATTGCAAATTACATATTATTAATAAAAATTATAATACGCAAAATATTTCTGGCTAAATACTCATCACATTAAAAACCTCATTTACTAATCGTGAAGACTAATAAATGAGGATTTTAAACCATTAACTTTCTTGATTGTCCATTTCTTTTCTTAAATATGCCTCTATAAATGGCCCAATATCGCCGTCCATAACAGCATCAACCTTACCAGTTTCTTCATTTGTACGATGGTCTTTAACCATAGAATACGGATGGAAAACATAAGATCGTATTTGACTTCCCCATCCAATTTCTTTTTGTTCGCCGCGAATTTCAGCCATTTCACGTTCTTGTTCATCTAGTTTTAGTTGGTATAACTTAGATTTTAACATCTTCATTGCCGCTTCTCGGTTTTTAATTTGTGAACGTTCATTTTGGTTATTTACTACAATACCTGATGGATGGTGAGTAATTCTGATAGCTGATTCTGTTTTATTGATGTGCTGACCACCGGCTCCTGAAGCTCTAAATGTGTCAACTGTTATATCATCTGGATTAATTTCTATTTCGATTTCATCATTATTGAAATCTGGAATCACATCACAAGAAGCAAATGACGTATGACGTCTACCTGATGAATCAAATGGCGAAATTCTAACTAATCGATGCACGCCTTTTTCTGCTTTAAGGTAACCATAGGCATTATGACCTTTAATCAATAACGTTACACTTTTCACGCCAGCTTCATCACCGGGTAAATAGTCCACTGTCTCAACATTGAAACCATTTTGTTCACAGTAACGTTGATACATTCTTAATAACATACTCGCCCAATCTTGTGATTCTGTTCCTCCAGCTCCAGGATGAAGTTCAAATATGGCATTATTTGCATCATGTGGCCCGTCTAGAAGCAACTGTAATTCAAATTGATCCATTTTATCTTTAAATTGAATCACATCGCTCTCAAGTTCTTCTTTCATATCTTCATCATATTCTTCTTGTAACAATTCTCTGGTTGCACTCATATCATCAACTTCATTGGCTAAATCACGATACCCATTTACTATCGATTTTAAGGCGTTATTTTTATCTATAATTTCTTGGGCTTTACTTTGGTCATTCCAAAAGTCTGGGTCTGCCATCATTTCTTCGTATTCTTGAATATTAGTCTCTTTATTTTCTAAGTCAAAGAGACCCCCTAATTTGATTTAAATTATTTTGGTATTCATCAATATTACGTTTAATTTCAGATAATTCCATTGATTTTCTCTCCTATTACTGAATCTTTAGCGCTTTTAGTATTTATCATACTATATCTTACATGAAATTCGTCTTCATGAAAATTAACCTTCAAACTTTTAAAACTTTGAAGGTTCGAAATCAATATCAATAAATAATAATAAAGACCGAGCCATTTGTATGCCTCAGTCTTCATTATTAAACAATACACTATTTAGTGCTTAATTATGCTTGGCCATGGCAATTTTTGTACTTTTTACCACTACCACATGGACAAGGGTCATTACGCCCTACTTGGTAACCTTTTACAATAGGTTGAGATTTTACTTTTTCTTTACCATCTTCAGCTGTAAGGTGTTTACCCTCACCTAAATCTTTTGTTTTTTCACGTTCAATATCATCTTCAAATTGAACTACAGATTTTAAGATATATTTACAAGTATCTTCTTCAATATTTTGCATCATGATATCAAACAATTCATGACCTTCGTTTTGATAGTCACGGAGAGGGTTTTGTTGTGCATATGAACGTAGATGGATACCTTGACGTAACTGATCCATTGTATCGATATGGTCTGTCCAATGACTATCGATAGAACGTAATAAAATCATACGTTCAAATTCGCTCATTTGATCACCTAATTTTTCTTTCTGACGGTCATAAGCTTTTTCGATTTTTGCCCATACAACTTCAAAGATGTCTTCAGAATCTTTACCATTAATTTCAGACTCCGCTAAGTCTCCCTCTTGTAAAAAGACATCATTCACGTAGTTAATAAATGGTGCATAATCAGGGTTGTCATCATCTTCATTAACGTAATAGTTGATAGCTCGTTGAAGTGTAGAACGTAACATAGCATTGACTACTTGTGAACTATCTTCATTATCTATAATTTCGTTTCGTTCATTATAAATAATTTCACGTTGTTTACGTAGTACTTCATCGTATTCAAGGATACGTTTACGCGCATCAAAGTTATTACCTTCTACGCGTTTTTGAGCAGATTCAACAGCTCTTGATACCATTTTAGATTCTATTGGAGTTGAATCATCCATACCAAGTCTATTCATCATTTTTTGTAAACGTTCTGAACCAAAACGAACCATTAATTCGTCTTGAAGTGATAGATAGAAACGACTGTCACCTCTATCACCTTGACGTCCTGAACGACCACGTAACTGGTCATCAATACGACGTGATTCATGACGTTCTGTACCTATTACAGCAAGTCCGCCAAGGTCTTCAACACCATCGCCAAGTTTAATATCTGTACCACGTCCAGCCATGTTTGTCGCAATTGTAACAGCACCTTTTTGACCAGCGTTCGCAATGATTTCTGCTTCACGTTCATGGTTTTTCGCATTTAATACATCGTGTCTAATACCACGTTTTTTAAGTAGATTTGAAATATATTCTGACGTTTCTACTGCCACTGTACCTAATAAGATAGGTTGTCCTTTTTTATGCTTATCAACAACATCTTCAACTACAGCGTCAAATTTACCCTTTTGACTAATATAAATTAAATCTGCCTTATCAATACGTTGGACAGGTTTATTCGTAGGAATTTGAGTTACTGTCATATTGTAAATATTACGAAACTCTTCTTCTTCAGTTTTCGCAGTACCAGTCATTCCAGCTAATTTATTATACATTCTGAAATAGTTTTGGAATGTAATAGATGCCATAGTCTTAGATTCATTTTGAATGGTCACACCCTCTTTAGCTTCGATAGCTTGGTGCAATCCTTCAGAGAAACGACGTCCTGGCATCGTACGTCCTGTGAATTGGTCCACAATAAGTACTTCACCATCTACAACCATATAATCCACATCACGTTGTAACGTTACATGCGCTCGTAATGCAGTATTAATATGGCTAATGATTTCAACGTTTTGAACATCATATAAATTGTCCACTTTAAACATACGCTCAGCTTTGTCAGCACCTTGTTCGGTTAGATGAACAGCTTTTGTTTTTTCATCATAATTATAGTCATCTTCTGCTTTAAGCATCTTAGCGAATACATTAGCTTGAGTGTATAATGATGTAGATTTTTCTGCTTCACCAGAAATAATTAAAGGTGTTCTCGCTTCATCAATTAAAATAGAGTCGACCTCATCAATAATTGCAAAATGTAATGGACGCATAACTCTTTCTTCAGCGTAATTCACCATATTATCTCTTAAGTAGTCGAAACCAAGTTCATTATTTGTACTATAAGTAATATCTTGTGCATACGCTTCGCGTTTTTCTTCAGTAGATTTACTATTTAAGTTAAGACCGACAGATAAACCTAAGAAATTATATAATTCGGCCATCTCTTCACTTTGAAAACTTGATAAATACTCATTGACTGTAATAACGTGAACGCCTCGACCAGCCAAAGCATTTAAATAAGTTGGCATTGTCGCTGTTAAAGTTTTACCTTCCCCAGTTCTCATTTCAGCGATATCGCCTTTATGAATCGCAATACCACCCATAACTTGTACTCTATACGGAATCATATTAAATACACGTTTAGAGCCTTCACGTACGAGTGCATATGCTTCAGGTAAAATTTTATCTAAATAATCATTTTGTTTTTTAACATCATCAATTTCGGATAATTCTTTTTGAAACGCTTTAGTTTTTTCACGAATTTCTTCATCAGTTAATATAGCAGTGTCTTCCTCTAACGCGAGTACTTTATCTGCTAGTTTACCTAAGCGTTTTGTTTCTTTTTTATTGCCGTCAACAATTTTCAATAAAAATCCCATTACATGCGTCGCTCCTTTAGCTAAAACTGTTTGGCTTACAACAATTTATCTTATCATTAATACCATTAAAATTATACTTATATACTCATACTTTGAGTCTTTCGATTATCTTCCTTGTTACTCTCTTTACTAAAAATGAACTTCAGATTAGCTATTACAAGTTTGAATTAATGGTTCAATAAATCCCTATAAATCAACAACATATTTATTTTAACACGATAGAAACAATTTTTTCTCGTCATAAATAAATAATTTTCGAATATATTATAAAAAGCGTAGTTTAGACAACTGAAAATGAAATTATACAATTTTAGAATCGTCAAACCACGGTAGCATAATCAAAGATATGTGTCCATCAATAAACAATTGAATGATTGAGTGTAATAGAAGATACATTAATAATAATGAAATTGTTTATTTTAAAAAATATAATCTTATAGTAAGAGCAAACAAACGAATAAGGCTAGAAGCCTAATATAAGCTCCTAGCCTCGTCTAATGCATGTATTACGGTTATAAAATCTTACGCCATATTATCATAGTAATATTGGATTAATTCAAACATTTGATGCATATCATAACCCCATCTTGCATAGTACTCATACGGATCAACATGATCGGTTCCACCCCAATATCTGCTTACTGCGTTGTGACTGATAACAGAACCTTTACCTTCATTTTCATCAGCAAGTGTTGGAGTAATTCCATTTTGTTTTAACATGAATGCTGCAAGCCATGCTTGGTTATTCACTGATTTCGCAAAATCTTCAAAGTTATACATTCTTACTAGTTCAATTTGATAGAAGTAAGGATTTGCTTTAGGTCCAGCACCCCATACATAATATTTTGAAGGTGCAGTAAGATGTATTTCTTGATTATCAACGAATGCGTGTACAAATGCTGTATTGTATGTTGCATACATGTTATCAACCCATTTTTGTAAAGAGCGATGATCTTCTCCTACCTCATGGATTACAACACCAATATATGTACCTTCCTTATATTCCAATTTTGGAAGAGTGTTCATACGTGGGTCATTGACCACATGGGAATGTTGAAGATGATTTTTAATAATATATTGATTTACTTTAGAGTCTTCAAACGTAGGTTCCTCATCAGTATTAGCTTTCTTCAATTTATCAGTATTCCCTGAGAATTGTGTAGTAGCATTATTTTGATTTTGTGGATTCACCATTGTTTGTTTAGAGGATAGACTTTGGGCATGACTCACAGGTGTATAAAATAGCGACATAGACATCAACATAATACATGTAGAAAAAAGAATTATCATTTTAGGCATAAATTTTCACCCCTTTCTTTTCGTTGTAATTATTAAAATTATTATTTAATAATTTCACTTATAGTATTAATCTAATAACAAATTAAAATAAAGTATTTATTTGCATTAAAAATGAAATATTTGTGTATATTATTAAGAATTTTCTAAAAAATAAATTTCTATACAATTAATTAGATAAAAAACCTCAAATCAAAAAAGAGTAGCCTGTTTAGCCACTCTTAAACTTATACAATTAAAAAAGAGACTTCCTATTACTATAAATAGAAAGCCTCTATAATCGCTTCACATATTACTAAATATGTCTGTACAATTTTTATTCAGTTGTTTCAATTAATCCGTATTTACCGTCTTTACGTCTATAAACAATACTTGTACCGTCTGTCTCTCTATCTGTAAAGATGAAGAAATCATGTCCTAATAAGTTCATTTGTAATACTGCTTCTTCTGAATCCATAGGTTTTAAACTAAATTGTTTTGAACGGATAATTTCAATATCGCTATCGCTTACAGGTTCTTCTGCACCACTGACTTCTTCAGGTGATGCTTCTTGTACTTCAGCTACAAAAACTTCTTGATCTCCACGATCTCTATGTTTACGATTTACACGTGTTTTATATTTACGTACTTGTCGTTCTAATTTACCAGTGATTAAATCAATGCCAGCGTATAAATCATCATGTCTTTCTTCAGCTCTTAATGTTACATCTTTTAATGGAATAGTAACTTCAATTTTAGTAGCTGAGTTAGAATAAGTTTTAACTTTAACATGTGCTACTGCATTAGGCACATTATTAAAATAACGCTCCAACTTACCAATTTTGTCCTCAATATAGTTGCGAATTGCATCTGTGATAGTGAGGTTATCTCCATGAATTTCAAATCTAATCATAGTAATCTCTCCTTTAACCTCTTATATTGGTAATGCTTACTTATATTTTACCACGTTTGGTTTATCGTGCAAACTCAAACACTTTGAATTTTCTGACATTTAATGATAATAATTTACACCCTGCATGATGTATTGTTAATCCTGTTGTATAAATATCATCAATGAGCAGTATTACTTTATCTTCTAAGTCGATGTCTACTTCCTTTACATAAAACGGATTGGAGGCATTAGCACGCTCTAATTTACCTAATTCAGATTGTTTAGGACGTATATTGGTTCCTAAAACATTCACATAATCAACGCCCATTTTATCTAAAACTGTAACAACTGGATTATATGTTCTTTCAGCATCGCGTTCAAATGGCGATGGTATAGGAACAATTAGATCATAATCTGTTTGAGGCAACTGCAATTTTTGTGATAACACATTAGAAAGTTCATAATCCCGCATGAATTTATATTGTTGTAACGTATCTTTCATTATACCTTGATATCGATATTGGCAATATAATTGATCCATCAATTTGAATTCCTTTTCCAAAAATTGGCAATCTAGACAGACATTTGAATTGGAAGTTTTTATGTTTAGGCATTTAGAACATCTATCCTCATGATTTGTGATTGTTATATTATTCCACAACTGTTCACAACGTTCACAAAATTGAGAGGGTGGTTTGAAGATATTATATACATGAATGACTTCTTTCAATGGCGTCATACATTGAATACATCTAGGCATCTAGCCATCCTCTTTCATAGCCTAAACGATTCATCTCAGTAATATCCTTTTTAGCTTTTATCATTGATAGACTTACACCCTCATGAAGAAATAATACAAGGCCTTTGGGTTCTTCCATTTTACGTCCTACACGTCCTGCTATTTGTATTAACGCTGCTTTAGAAAATGTTTCGGCATTTATGACGATAACGTCTAGTCTTGCCATGGTGAATCCTCTTTCCAGTATAGTCGTTGTAAAAACAATTGAGTGCTCACCTCGACGAAGTGCTTCTACCTTGTCAAATCTATATACGTCTTCACTATAGACACATATGAGATTAGGAATATGAGCCCGATACTTATGATATGCATCTTTCATAGTTTCGATATGATTAAAAAATACCAAAGTGTACCGTTGTTGTTTAATTTGTGCTTGAAAAAGATGAATTAACTGAGATTGGACGCGAGAAGTATTTAATTTGAAATGTTTAAAGTGAGGTACGGGTAGTGGTTGTCTATGAAATCGTGCTGGAAGTTTAATCACTTTATGAGAGGACATTTGTTTAATAAGTTGACGCGGTGGTGTTGCTGTCATATAAATATGAGAATGAATTGCTTTAGAAGCGGTTTGTATTGCTAACGAGAGGTTGGGATCCATAGATAATGGAAAGGCCTCGACTTCATCAATGAACACAGTGTCAAAGTGTTGTTTGAATCTATATAATTGATGCACTGTTGCGATAACAAAATGCCCATTATACTTTTGTGATTGTTTCTGATGCAAAATATCTATTTGTTCATCTTTAAAAGCCTCTTTGATACGATGGCTAATTTCAATCACTACATCTACTCTAGGTGATAATATAGCCACATTGTGTCCGAGTTGTCTTGCCAAACTAATTCCATCAAACATCATTTCTGTTTTACCTGCACCTGTTACTGCATATAGTAAGAGATCTTCTGCATTTTTAATTGCTTTAATTATAGCGTCAGATGCATACTGTTGTTGCTTAGACAATGTAAAAGGTAATTCAAACTTCCCTTTAGTAGCTACTTGTACACTTTCAGTAATTCTATAATCTGTGATGCTATCCATCCTTCCTAATTGAATACATCGCCTACAGTAAATGATTTCTTTTTCTAAAAAGGAAGAATAGTACTTTGACATATAATTATGATCTTTATTACCACATTGAATACAATAACTGTAACCTTCTTTTTTAATAATGCCGAGCAATTTTTTCATCATTTAACTGAATTGTTGGAAAGATGAGTTTACCGTAATGTTTAATCATATATTCCTACTTTCTAACTAAAAAAGCCTAAAACACTTTAGAAAATTCAGTTCTTTAATAATTACATGCCGTAATCACTAAAGTTCTCATTCTCTTAAATGTTTCAGACTTTAATTGAACATATTTATTAATTAATTTCAATTTTTCTAGGGAAGTAACCTAGTCCTAAACCACCAGAACCTAAATGCGATGCAATAACTGGGCCGAATTCGGAGTATTGAATATTCACATTAGGGTAGTCTTCTTTAAGTTGTTGTAAAAATGCTTGTCCATCTTCTTTTTTATCTCCGTCAATGACAAATACAGTTACTTCATCCAAGTCTTTAATCAATTCAAAGATATTTGATTCTAAAGATTTAAAAGCACGTTTTTTCGTACGCACTTTTTCATGCGGATGAATTTTACCATCTTCTTCTAAGCGAAGTACAGGTTTCATTTTTAACAACGTACCTACCCACGCTTGAGCACCAGTGATACGCCCACTTTTTTGCAAATTCTTAAGGTCATCTACAATAAGATACGCACCTATATGCTCTCTTACTTCTGTTAATTCATTTATAATTTCTTCAGCTGTGTAACCTTTTTCTACTAATTGAATTGCATAGATCACAAAGCTTCCTTCAATCATCGCAGCAAGACGGCTATCGAATGTGTGCACGTTTACACCGCCAACCATTTCTCCAGCTTGTGTAGCGGATTGATGACTTCCGCTAATACCACTCGATAAGTTAATAACAATGATATCTGTGTATCCTTCATCTCTGAGCTTTTCATAGTTTTTTAACCATTCTCCAATAGCGGGCTGGCTTGTCGTAGGTATTGTTTTAGATGAAGCCATTTTCTTATAAAAATCATCTATTGAAAATTGGTCATTCTCAGTAAATGTATGCCCATCATCAAATGTCACACTTAATGGAGCAATCGGTATATTATATTTGTCAATGATTTCTTGTGGTAAATAGCCTGTTGAATCGGCCATTACTGCAACCTTCATAGTAGTCCTCCTCAATTATACTCATTGTCATAATACAATATTTTTATGAAAAAGAAAATCTTATTTAAATGATTTAGACTCTGCATATATATGTGTATAATAATAATATTGATAAACGTACGAAATTGTAGGTGACAAAAATATATGGTAAAACCGATAATTACTATCAAAGAAGAACATCAAATTGAAAATATCATTAATAAATCTCATTTTATTGCTCACATTAGACCCGTTCAAAACGAAGAGGATGCAAAAGCATTTATTAATGAAATCAAATCTTCTCATAAAGATGCGACTCATAATTGTTCAGCCTATACTATTGGCTCTGAAATGAACATCCAAAAGGCAAATGATGATGGCGAACCAAGTGGTACAGCTGGTGTACCCATGCTAGAAATTTTAAAAAAATTAGAGATTCATAACGCATGTGTAGTTGTCACGCGTTATTTCGGTGGTATTAAATTAGGTGGTGGCGGTCTTATCCGTGCATATAGCGGTGCTGTCAGAGATGTCATATATGATATTGGGCGAGTCGAGCTAAGAGAAGCTGTCCCCGTAACAATCACTATAAGTTATGATCTAACCGGAAAATTCGAATACGAGCTTGCTTCAGCACCTTATATGTTAAGAAATCAATTTTATACCGACAAAGTAAGCTATCAAATCGATGTTGTAAAAGAGGACTACGAGGAATTTATACAGTTCCTTAACCGTAATACAGCTGGTAATTATGATTTAGAAGAAGAAGATATCAAATTATTACCTTTTGATATCGCAACAACTTAATTTAAATAATACGTAAAAAAATATCACGTATGAGAAGTTACAACTTTTATCCTCACACGTGATAGTGATACTAGTGTTTAGGGGGCTGTTGCTCATCATAACGATGTTGCTTATGGTCCCCTTTTCGAGTAATTAAATTTAAAATTGGACGATAATTATCATCAATCAAACCAGTAAATTCTACAATTAATTCAATCGTAAATATTATTAAGATAAACATCATGAGTGCACCAAGAGGCTGTGATAAGTATAGAATCACACTTGATAAACTAAACATGATTGCAATTGAATAAATAAGTAATACGGTTTGTCTATGTGAATATCCCAAAGCTAATAATTTATGATGTAAATGAGATTTATCAGCTTGCATGATATGTTGACCTTTCTTCATACGGCGAATCATCGCGAATAAAGTGTCTATGAAAGGCACTGCTAGAATAACAATCGGGAAGAATAGCGCAATAAATGTAATATTTTTAAAACCAAGTAACGATAAGAACCCTATAATAAAACCTATCATGAGTGCACCACTATCACCTAAAAATATTTTAGCTGGATGGAAATTATAAAATAAAAATCCTAGTAGCGAACCTAATAGCACACAACATATCATAATGATAAAGATATTCGCTTGTAAAATGGCAATAAACCCGATAGTCATTAATCCAATTGCAGATACACCAGATGCTAAACCATCAAGTCCATCAATAAGGTTGATAGCATTTGTTATCGCAACAATCCAAATAACTGTTATCGGAATACTTAAAAATCCAAAATGAATGGTTGGTCCCATAGGTAATGAAATAAAATCTATAGTAATACCATATAACGTTACAACTAACGCAGCTACGATTTGCCCCGTAAGTTTAATGTATGGTTTCAGATCATATATATCATCAATAAGTCCTACAAGGTACATGATAATAGCACCTAAAATAAGAGGCTTCACTTCCCTTTCAATAGGGTGGCCTAACCAAATACCTATTAAAAAGGAAAATAATATGACTGTACCACCCATTACTGAAATCGGTTTGGTATGCACCTTTCTAAAATTAGGACGATCTACCAAGTCTAATTTCTTTGATATTGCAATGATAATGGGCGTAATTATTAAACTGACTATCATGGTAAATGCTATGAGTAGTAAAGTATACATCAGTTCACCTTCATCAAATAAGTTAATCAATTTCTTAAAATTTATAGTGTAATCATCTCAATCAAATTAATTTTATACATATATGGATGCTACACAGAATTTTTTTTAATATATCTAGACGTATTTTATACGCTACCTTAAGACGTAACGCTCCCTCCCTCAATCGTCTAGAACAAATGATACCGGAATGCCCTTTCCGATAACGTGTATTATATATGTTATAAGCATTGATAAAAAATTTATCATACTTTAACCTTTTTCAATTCAAATACATTTTTTCTATCATACCATTTAAGCGACTATTTTAACATTAAATTCCATTTTGTAAACGAAATTTCTAAGTCTAAGTGATGACAAATTGTAAGTTTTCACTTACAATAGCTAATGGTCAACGAAGGAGTCGGTTTAGAAATGTTTGAAGCAATCATTTACAACATATCTGTCATGGTCGCAGGTATTTATCTATTTCACAGATTACAGTATTCAGAAAATAAAAAAATGGTATTTTCAAAGGAATATGTGACAGTTTTAATGACACTCGTTTCTCTACTCTTAGCTGCATACCCTATTCCATTTAAGAGCGAATATCTCGTTCATTTAACTTTTGTACCGTTACTATTTTTAGGGCGCTATACGAATATGATATACACTCTGGCTTCTGCATTCATTGTTGCGTTAGTTGATGTATTAATATTTGGAAATTCGATTATTTATGGCATTACTTTAGTCGTTATTGCTGGCGTCGTAAGTGCTGTGGGACCATTTTTAAAACAAAACGATATTGTTTCTTTACTGATTTTAAATTTCATTAGTATTATCATTTTATTAATATTGGCATTTGCAAGTCCAATTTATGACTTAGTAGAAATTTTAGTACTTATACCTATTTCTTTAATTATTACTATTGCTTCTGCCATTACATTCGTTGATATTTGGCATTTCTTCTCATTAGTTAACCGTTATGAAAATGAGGACAAATACGATTACCTCACAGGTTTAGGAAATGTTAAAGAATTTGATAGACACTTAAATGAAGTTTCACGTATTGCTGAAGAAAAAAATCATAGTCTAGCTTTACTATTAATCGATATCGATGGATTTAAAGATGTAAACGATAGTTACTCACACCAATCAGGTGATGCTGTACTTAAACAAATGTCACAGCTATTAAAAAATTATGTGCCAAATCAATTTAAAATCTTCAGAAATGGCGGAGAAGAATTTTCAGTTGTCATCAGAAATTATTCTCTAGATCAAAGCGTAAAATTAGCAGAAAATATTCGCTCTGGTGTAGAGAAATCTTCCTTCCATCTTCCTGGTAAAGAAGTGATTAAACTTTCTGTTTCAATTGGTGTCGGATACTTAACTCAAGATGATCGCAAATCACAACGTAAAGTATTTAAAGATGCCGACGATATGGTCCATGTTGCTAAGAATGAGGGACGTAATAAAGTTATGTTTAACCCAATTGTTAAACTATAAGTTTTAATACTGCTATCATAGATGTAGACTATTTAATCTTATGATTATGATACATCTATGTATGGCAGTTTTTTATTTATTTTCAGGGAAAATAAAATATTCTATCAATAAACTTTGAAGCAACAATATCAATAGAAAAATTAAAATTCAGTCCTCAATAATATAGTGTCTATTGAAAGTTAAAGGCGCAAGTTGTAAACTTCAATTGTTCATTAAAAAAATAAAATTGTCTTGGAGGTGAAGGTGTATGTCGGATTCCATCACGATAATAGATGAAAATAAAGTTATCGATGTAGTATTAATTGCAGGTAGAATTTTACTTGAAGCGGGTGCGGAAACTTATCGTGTTGAAGATACAATGAACCGTATCGCACATAGTTATGGTTTGCATGATACATATAGTTTTGTGACATCTACTGCGATTATATTTTCACTCAACGATCGTACCAGTACACGATTAATACGAATTCGTGAACGTACAACTGATTTAGAGAAAATTGCTCTTACAAATAGCTTATCTCGTAAAATTTCTAATAATCAACTTACGATTGATGAAGCTAAAACAGAATTAATTCACCTGAGACGTGCATCTCTACAGTATTCATTCTTTATGAACTTTATCGCTGCATTCGTAGCTTGTGGCTTCTTCTTATTTATGTTTGGAGGTACCGCTTCTGACTTTTGGATCGCATGTTTAGCTGGAGGTGCTGCATTTTTAACTTTTAGTTTTGTGCAAAAGTACATTCAAATTAAATTCTTCTCAGAGTTTGTAGCCTCAGCAGTAGTTATTAGTATTGCCGCAATATTCACTAAAATTGGAATCGCTAAAAATCAAGATATTATTACAATTGCAAGTGTTATGCCCCTAGTTCCTGGTATCCTCATAACCAATGCCATTCGAGATTTACTAGCTGGAGAACTGTTGGCTGGTATGTCACGCGGTGTTGAAGCTGCACTTACCGCCTTTGCAATAGGTGCGGGTGTCGCAATTGTATTATTACTATTATAAGAAAGGCTGTTAATAATGTTATTTTATTTATTCCATTTTACAATTAGTTTCATTTCCACAGTCCTTTTTTCAATTATATTTAATGCGCCCAAAAAGTTACTCGTAGCTTGTGGTTTCGTAGGTGCAGTAGCTTGGACAATTTATCAATTTACAGTTGGGATGGACTTAGGAAAAGTAGGCGCTTCTTTCCTAGGAAGTTTAATTTTAGGTTTAATGAGTCATACTATGAGCAGACGATACAAACGACCAGTTATTATCTTTATCGTTCCAGGAATCATTCCTTTAGTACCTGGAGGCGCTGCATACGAAGCGACTCGCTATTTAGTCTCTAATAATTATACATATGCAGTGAATACATTTTTAGAAGTAACTTTAATTTCTGGTGCCATCGCTTTCGGTATACTTGTTTCTGAAATCATCTATTATATTTACACTCGTATTAAACAGTCTTATGGTAAAATCAAAGGTAAAACTTATAAAAAATCATACAATATGAATAATAGAGTTTAATCTTAAGGGGATGATTACAATGAAAGAGCAAATTATTGACCGATTAACAAGATACGTAAAAATCGATACGCAATCTGATCCAAATTCTCAATCCACACCATCTACAGATAAACAGTGGGATTTATTACGTTTATTGGAAAATGAGCTTCAAGCATTTGGTTTATCTACAGATATTGATGAATATGGATATCTATTCGCGACTTTAGAAAGCAATGTGGATTATGAAGTGCCTACAGTAGGTTTCTTAGCCCATGTCGATACATCTCCAGATTTCAACGCGACGAATGTCCAACCACAAATTATTGACAACTATGATGGACAAGCACTCCAGTTAGGAGAGACGAATCGTGTACTTAACCCAAACGTTTTCCCTGAGTTAAACCAAGTTATAGGACATACATTAATGGTTACAGACGGTACATCATTACTTGGCGCTGACGATAAAGCAGGTGTAGTCGAAATTATGGAAGGTATTCAATACTTAATTGAACATCCTGAAATTAAGCATGGTCGTATTCGAGTAGGTTTTACACCTGATGAGGAAATCGGTAGAGGCCCTCACAAGTTCGATGTTTCTCGTTTTAACGCTGACTTCGCATACACAATGGATGGGAGCCAATTTGGTGAACTTCAATTTGAAAGTTTCAATGCAGCGGAAGCTACAGTTACTTGTCACGGTGTGAATGTTCATCCTGGTTCCGCTAAAAACGCAATGGTGAATGCAATTAGTTTAGGTCAACAATTTAATAGTCTTCTTCCACCTAGCGAAGTGCCTGAACGTACAGAAGGATATGAAGGATTTTATCACCTAATGAGTTTTGAAGGTAACGTTGAAAAAGCGACGCTCCAATATATTATTCGTGATCATGACAGAAAGCAGTTCGACTTACGAAAAAAACGTATGATGGAAATTCGAGATGACATTAATACGCACTATGAGGATTTTCCTGTAAAAGTCGATGTTCATGATCAATACTATAATATGGCAGAAAAGATACAACCCTTAAAACACATTATTGATATTCCTAAACGTGTATTCGCTAAACTAGATATTGAACCTAACACTGAACCCATACGTGGTGGTACAGATGGTTCACAATTATCATTTATGGGATTACCTACACCTAATATTTTCACAGGTTGTGGCAACTTCCACGGTCCATTCGAATATGCGTCTATAGATGTTATGGAAAAAGCAGTTCAAGTTGTTGTTGGCATTGCTGAAGAAGTTGCTAAAAAAGAATAGTCATTAAAGATTTTGACTTTAATATACAAATGGGCTAGAAATATAATTTGGTATAAATTATATTTCTAGCCCATTTTCAATTCTTCTTATCTATAGATAATTTATTGATTAAGACTCGTTTTAAGTAATTTAAGTGCTTGAACAGTGTAATGGCGAATTTGAATACCCATTCTAAAATCTGTATACGTTTCAGGCATGTCTATAAATGTATTAAACATTGCAGTGACACCTTGCGATTCGAATAAATCAAACTTATCACTTGTGGCACAAATTGCAATTGCAGGTTTATTATATTTCTGAGTTAAATCGGCAATACGTAATGTAGTTGTTTCTAGAATTTGATCTTTTTCTTTAAGCCCTTCCCCGAAAATAATTAAGTCGGCTTGCTCAATTAAATCTTCTAAGTGTGTAATTTGGTTAACAAGTTCATGGCTTGTTAATATTTCAGCCTGATATAACCCTTTTAACACTGCAGCAATGCCTCCTCCAGCACCACCACGTTCTATAGGACCTATTGCTAATTTAAGTTCACTTTTAAATAATTCACTAAAGTACCAAACTAAATTATCAATTTCAGCAGCTTCGTTTTGATTTAAATGAAACGTTTGATACGTTTGCATAATCTCACTTTGCTTTCCATATAATCGACTTGAAAAATCAGACATTAATTGTAATTTGGCATCGGCTAGCCTAGGATGTACATTAGATAAATCAATACGTCTAATATATTTAATTTTATATGCACCATCACTTACATCTACAATGTTTGCTTCATCATCATAGAACTTTGCACCAAGCGCTTGCAACATACCTGCACCAGCATCAAAGCTTCCAATCCCTCCTAGAGACATAACAATATGTTCTGCCTGATTATCCAGCGCTGCTTTTAACACTTCACCTAAACCGTAACTTGAACGCTGATCAATCGGTTTATTACCGTTTAAGAATAAATTCCCCTCTATTACAGTCATTCCACTATCAGTTTGGCCGTATGTCGCTTCTACTTCATTCATATCAGCGTCATGTGCTTTAACACGGTATTTACTTCCAGATTGCCACAGAAATACAGAATCCATTAATTCATGACGTCCATTAAATAGAGGAACCTGTACAATATCTGCATGTTCAATTTGACTTGCTACCGCTTCTTCAACATATCTATTCGCTTGATAACTGGAAATAATTCCATTGAACTCATCCATGGCTACTAAAACCTTCATTGTCTTAACCACCTTATATCTTTTACTCTTTTTTAAAATATCATGGTTTACTTATCTTTATAAATTTGACGATAATTATGTACTTATACGTAATTCACTAACACATTATACATATTTTCTTAAAATTTTTCATAACATACGAAAGGCTTGCCATACATCTTCACTTACCGATGTCTATGACAAGCCACTTAAACATTTAAATTATTTCGATTTATTCCTCAGCTTGTGCAAGTTGAGAAACATTAATATCATCATGATCCGCATTCCATTTCATCTCACCATTTACAAAGTAAAAAGCTTGCGGAGATTCATGCTTCACATTCGTTTTTTCTGCAATATAGTCCGATAACTTACGCTCCTGTTGAACGATTAAATAATAACCATCAATATCTCTTTCATATAAAAATTTATTAAATTGATCATACGCATTTGCAGAAATTGGACAAGTTTCACTATGTTTTAATACAAAAACATATTTATTTTCTTCTAAGACTTGTTCAAACTGGTCAATTGAACTCAGCTTAATAGCCATTCTATTCACCTCTAAAAATATTTATCACATTTTATGAGCATATGCGTGATATTCATATCCCAAAAATCATCTCAGTGGGTACAATTATACACATTCTGCTGTGTAATGTTAACCATCAATTTTTATTTTATTTAATTCAAAAAATAACTATTTAACATTTTCTTTGAACTCATAGTATTGCTTGTTAAATTCTTTATCCTTACTTGAAATGTCTTTACCCTCTTTTGGTAATTTATCCACATCAATTTTAGATAATTTTTCACTAATTTCAATAGTGTCTACTCGCGTATCATAGTAATTTTGTAAACTATAATACATTTCAATCGCATTTTTTCTAGCATTATCAACGTGTTGATCTGAAATATTAGTTTGGTTAATATCTTTAATTTGTTTATCAATCAGCGGTGAGATATGATTATTGATTGCTTTTTTTGCTGAATCTGAATTTGTAGTAGAAGAATTTAAATATTTCTTAGCTGTAGATTTGAGTTGCTTATTATTTTCTTCTAACTTAGACGTAAGTTGATCCGCGTCATTTTTATTAGTAGCTTTATTAATATCCGATTCTACCTCTGATCTATTTTTTTCGAAAAGTTTCGTATAATCTAAAATATCTTCATTATCTTTGATAGAACGATTACATAAATCAACAAATGATTTTAAATCATTAATTGAATTTTCCTTCTCTTTAACAGTATCTAAATACGAGTTACGAAGGTTTTTAACATCGTTTGTATCAGCGGGTAATCGATTAGCAGCCTTTTTATATTTTTTAAATTCTGGCATGAGATAATTATTTATATCTTTTTGAAGTGCAATAAATTCTTTTTTATTTTTGTCTGTCGTATCCGTTTTACTTAAGTTATCTAACTCTTTTAAATGAATTTTATCTATAACTTCTTCAACGTTTTTTTGCTTTTGCTTAACATCACTTAGTTTATTGTCAAAATCATTAAAATCTTTGTTTGTTTTGTTGCCACAAGCTGTTAGCGCTATCATAAATATGACAATTGTTGCAATAAATAGTAATTTTTTCATATCTGCACTCCTTATCATTAAACATTATACATAAACGTATTTATTATGAAAATGAATTGTGTTATAGTATGTCAGACTTTACTGTAAAATTGAGAAATTATAATTCACAAGGAGTAAATCATGTATACTTATGTTCAACCTTTAGTCAAAGAGGACTTAAATGAATCATTTGCTAAGGAATATCAAAACGTCAAAAATATATTATTTAATTTATTAGATTCTCCAGTAAAATACACTCAACATATTGGTGGCACGCGTCATTTTAATTATGCTACCGAACCCATATTAGATGTACTTGTAGGAGTTAATAATTTACACGATATTACTGCTTTAGATGAAAAACGTTTGAATTACGCTGGTTTTTATCGCCTTCATCATTCCTATAAAAAGAAAGTAGTAATGGCTCGGTTTAATAATCTTAGTGAACTCAAACAAGAAGTAAGATTACATATTATACAGTTAGACACCCCTCTTTTTGAACAATATCAAAAGGTTGATCAATTATTAACACAAGATAAGGAAATTTCTCAATTATTTTCAACGAAAAAGCAAAACATATTAAAACACGTTCATACTATTCGTATGTATGAAAACCAAAAACAAAGTATATTTGAAGATTTAAGTAAAGAGTTAAAATAATTAGAGAACTTACTAAACCTTAATAAGAGATTCCCTGCTTTGTCTATTTAATGGTAAAATAATATATTCAAATTTCGCAAATAACTATTAAAGTTGATATAATAATAATGATATTAAGAAGATGAGAAAGGATGTTCAAAACGTTGAATAAAAGTGACATCTTAAGTGATTTAAAGTCGATTATTCCCGACAATATAATTAAAGTTGATGAACCTCTCAAACGTTATACATATACTGAAACTGGTGGAGAGGCTGATTTCTATTTATCCCCAACAAAAAATGAAGAAGTGCAAGCAATTGTATCTTACGCTTACAATAATAATATTCCTGTAACATACTTAGGTAATGGTTCAAATATTATCATTCGTGAAGGTGGAATAAGAGGCATAGTTCTAAGTCTACTCTCATTAGATCATATTGATGTTTCTGACGATGCAATTATCGCTGGTAGTGGCGCTGCTATTATTGATGTTTCAAGAGTGGCACGAGACCATGTTCTTACTGGTTTAGAGTTTGCTTGTGGTATCCCAGGTTCAATCGGTGGTGCTGTATTTATGAATGCTGGAGCATATGGCGGTGAAGTGAAAGATTGCATCGATTATGCCCTTTGCGTTAATGAAAAAGGCGATTTAATCAAGTTAACTACTGAAGAACTAGAGCTAGATTACAGAAATAGTATTGTTCAAAAGAAACACCTCGTTGTGCTTGAAGCAGCGTTTACTTTAATGCCAGGTAATTTAGATGAGATACAAGCTAAAATGGATGATTTAACTGAAAGAAGAGAATCAAAACAACCATTAGAATACCCTTCTTGCGGAAGTGTATTCCAAAGACCGCCGGGCCATTTCGCCGGTAAATTAATTCAAGATTCTGATTTACAAGGTCACCGTATCGGTGGTGTAGAAGTATCAAAAAAACATGCTGGCTTTATGGTTAATGTGGATAATGGTACAGCGACTGATTACGAAGATTTAATCCACCACGTACAAAGAACTGTTAAAGATAAATTTGATGTAGAACTAAATACAGAAGTACGTATTATTGGTGAACACCCTGAAAGTTAATTTTATAAGGAGGTACATCTGTGACCGATATTCACGGTTCAGTCATTGATAAAGAGACAAGATGTACTCACTATCACTCTTTTTTAGATGTTATTGCGATAAAATTTAAATGTTGTGACAAGTACTACCCTTGTTATAAATGTCATGATGAACATGAGTCACATCCTATACAGAGATGGACTGAAAAAGAATTTGATCAAAAGGTCATTATGTGTGGTGTATGTAATCATGAAATGAGTATACACGACTACATGATGGTTGAAGTTTGCCCTAAATGTAAAGCACATTTTAATAGTAGATGTAAATTTCATTATCATTTGTATTTTGAAATATAATTTACTTTAATAGTCTTTTTAAAATAGACATTATGTTAATATTACAAAGGTTAAGCAATTGAATTTTGCTTAACCTTTTTTATTATCAAAATAAAAAAGCCTTTAGTTATACAACACAGTAAGTATTGTAAACTAAAGGCTTTTCCCCTATTAAGTTAATATTTACTATTCATCGAATACAAAGTCTTCATCACGTAGTGCTTCAACATTTAATGCTAATGTGTAGCCATCACCTTTTACTGAGAAGAAGTCATGGTTCTTAGTAGATGTATCCAAAGCATTTTCGATAATAGGATTAAATTCACGTTCTTCAAAATATGGTTCAAATCCTAAATTAGATAATGCTTTATTACCATTATATCGTACATAGTTTAGAACATCTTCAGTTAACCCAATATCATCATATAGAAGATGTGTATATGAAACTTCGTTATCATAAAGTTCATTTAACAACTTATACATTTCTTGATCGGCTTTTTGCTTTTCACTTTCTGAAAGTTCATTACGTAAACTTTGAGCATCTAAACCAGTGAAAACCCCATGAATTGATTCATCCAATAAGATTTTACGAATAATTTCACCAGAAGTTGTCATTTTACCTTGGCCAGCAAGATATAGAGGATAATAGAAACCGGAATAGAATAAAAACGTTTCTAAAAATACGCTTGACACTCTTGCGATATATTGGTCGAAGATTGATGCTTCTTTCCCCCAAAGCTTATGATAATTGTCGATAATTTTATCTGATTTGTATTTTAAATGAGGTTCTTCAATTACCCATGTGTCTAGCAAATAGTTCGTTTCACTAGATGGAAGTAATGTTGTGAAGATATGAGAATAACTTTTAGCGTGAATTTGTTCCATCATGGCCATAAAAGAGTATACAGCTTTTTTTCTTAAATCTGTCGTGTGTAACATAATTAAAGGCATTCCATCGTCTGCTTGGTGCGTATCTAGCCCTGTTAATCCTGCTAAAGCCTTTTTAAATGTTTCTTTTTCAGAATCTGTCAATGTTTTCCAACTTGCTATATCTTTTGAAACTTTAAACTCTGTTTCTACCCACATTTGTGAGATATTTTGACGCCAAAACATATTCGTCATATCTTCTTGGGTGTTCCAGTTGACCGCTTTCATGTAAATCCTCCTGTCGTTATTATGTATAGCGTAGAGAATTCCAACCACATAAAATATGATATGCATAATTTACAGTGATTGAAATTTCTAGCATTGTATTAAATTGAAAATATTAGATTGCACAGCTTGTACATTCTTCTACACTAAGTAATTTGTTACGTGTATAATAAAGTGATTTTAGTCCTTTATAATGCGCGTATACATATAATCTTGAAAGTTCACGTGTAGAAATTTCTGAATTTACATATAGAATTGTTGAAATACCTTGGTCTACATGTGTTTGAATTGTTGAAACTAAATCAATTAATTTCATTTGATCAGTATTAAATGCTGATTTGTAGTACCACATTGTTTCAGGTGATAGGAAAGGCATTGGATAAAACGTTTCAGCATTTCCATAAGTACGACGCTCAATTTGATCTACAATAGGCATTACAGAGCTTGTCGCATTTTGTACGTAAGAGATACTTTGAGTAGGCGCAATAGCTAAACGGTAAGCATGATAAAGACCGTATTGTTCTACTTCTTTTTGTAAAGCTTTCCAATCTTCGGAAGTTGGAATATCTAAACCATCAAATAACTGACGAACTTTTTCAAATTGTGGTTCAAATTCTTGTGAAGTATAGAATTCAAAGTATTTGCCATTAGCATAATCTGATTGATCAAAATCTTGATAGCTTTCTCCACGTTCTTTAGCTATTTCCATTGAACGTTCTATAGAATAATAGTTCATCATCATGAAGAATATATTAGCAAAGTCTTTCGCCTCTTCAGACTCATAACCGATTTTGTTCTTTGCTAAATATCCATGAAGATTCATTACACCTAGACCTACTGAGTGCAATTCACTATTAGCTTTTTTAACACCTGGAGCATTTTGAATATTAGCTTCATCACTCACAACAGTAAGTGCATCCATACCAGTATGGACAGAATCTCTGAACTTACCTGATTCCATGACATTAACGATGTTTAATGAACCTAGATTACATGAAATATCACGTTTAATTTCATCTTGTGTTCCATAATCATTGATAATAGATGTTTCTTGTAGTTGGAAAATTTCTGTACATAAGTTGCTCATTTTAATTTGACCAATATCAGAATTGGCATGTACTTTATTAGCATTATCTTTAAACATTAGATATGGATAACCAGACTGTAATTGTGTTTGTGCAATTGTATTTAACATTTCACGTGCATCTTTTTTCTTCTTATCAATGTTCGGATTAGCAACCATATCATCATAATATTTTTCTAAATCAATATCATCTAATGTCACACCGTATTCTTGCTTTACAGTATGAGGGGCGAACATATAAAAGTCCTTTCTTTCTTTAGCTAAATCAAAGAACTTAGAAGGAACAATAAGACCAGTTGAAATCGTAGATAAACGTAAATCTTCGTCGGCATTTACCTTTTTAGTATCTAAAAATTCTTCTACATCATAATGGAAAATATTTAAATATACAGCGCCTGCACCAGGTCTTTGACCTAATTGATCAGCATAACTAAATCCGCCTTCAAGTGCTTTAGCTACTGGTAATACACCTTTAGCAACACCTTTAATACCTTTGATTGCCTCACCACGGGCACGTAGTTTTGATAAATTAATAGCGACACCGCCACCAATTTTACTTAGTTGTTTCGCTGTTGAATCAATAAAGTTAATAGAATTTAAACTATCATCAACTTCTAATAAGAAACATGAAACAAGTTCACCACGACGTGCACGTCCTGCGTTTAAGAAAGTAGGCGTTGCTGGTTGATAACGTTGTTCAACCATAGAAGAAATAAATTGTTTTGCTTGTTTAGTATCACCATTAGCTAAATAAAGAGCAACAATTGCAACATGCTGATTATAATCTTCTAAAAATTGACTTTTATCATTTGTTTTTAAAGCATAGTCCTTGTAGAACTTACTTGCAGACATGTAGCTCGCGAATTGAAAGTGGATTGACTTAGCATACTCAGTAATTTCTCTTAATTCTTCTTCTGAATATTTCTCGAATACATTGAAATAAAAGTCATTATCCACAAGATAATGTAAACGTTCAATTTCGTCATCGAAATAAATTGTTTTATCATGGATTTCTTTAAGATAAACTTTTAGTGCTTCCTGATCTTTTTCTAAATCAAAGAAACCATTATCTTTTCTCTTCGTTACTTCATTATTTAGTTCAATATGATTGTATTTCTTCTCGTCCATGGTTTTCATTGAAATTACCCACCTTATCCTTAAATTCAATTACATCATTGTTCGTACCTTGTACTTCAAATTTCATAAGTAGAGGAACATCATAGTCCTCTGAGATTGTACGGCCTGCTTTAGCAAAATTTTGCCCCCAATTACGATTTCCGCTTGCAGCTACCGCTTGTAATTGAGCGTGATTAACTTCTAAAAAAGATTGAACAGGTTGTGGCACTTCTCCAAATCCAATAGTGCCAGTAACTAAGATATAAGGTTCATTTACTGGTTCTGTACAATTGTCTTGAGTAATTTCTAATGTGTCATCAATTTCTGCTCGCTTTATAAAACGTCTTACATTTCCAGAAAATGAGAAATATACTACTTTCATTGGATCACCTTCTTTCTTCAATCTTTAGTTGTCGTGTCTATATTGAGCATTCACTAACTCAAAAAATAAAAGCACCACTAGTATAGAGGTGTAAACCGTTAAAATTTTTAATTTCTAAATATTCTTATTTCTTATTAAAGAACGTTTATTTTAATGCCTCTAGTATACCTTTAAGTTTATAACCACTATATATAGTACTTAAAACTTAAAATATTACTAAATGATAAATTGCTATATTTGTAACTGATTACCAATATTGCAAAGATTTATCATTTTAATCAGTGTGATTTTGCATTAAAATTAATCATTTTCCCAATATTAACTTTCGAACCCTAAACACTATATATAGTGTTTGTTTTGAAAAGTTAATACTATATTCTGTGTTTCATTATACATAAGTAGATTGTTTAATGAAAGTTAAAGTTTAATGACGAAAAAACTAAAATTTTTAGAAAGTGCACCACTACGTGATTAAAGACTAATATTCTGAATAAAAAAATTTTTTCAAGTTTATTTGCTTGCATTTTCCTGAAAAATAGACGTACCCATTCTTTGTGTAATCTGGAAAAAATCTCATTATGATAGTATGCAACCTACAAATATATGAATTTTAATTTTAATCACTTTCATTATTCACAATTTAATCTTTTTGAGGGTCTCACACTTACTAACAGAACATGTGTTCGTATTTGTATTATAAAACGTTATTTTTTAATTTGCAAGTACTCATGCATAGCTTCTTTATTTATGCTAATATAGTTACGTTAATCTTATTGTATTGAGGCGATAATATTGAATCCAAAAGTAAAAGGTATTATTGCTATCTTAATTTCTGCTGTTGGATTTAGTTTTATGTCTGTATTTTTCAGACTCGCTGGAGACTTACCTGTCTTTCAAAAATCTTTAGCTAGAAATTTAGTAGCTATGTTTATACCTCTATTTTTTATTATAAAATATAAGCAACCTATGTTTGGTAAATTAAGTAGCCAGCCTTTATTGATTTCACGTTCTACCCTAGGGCTCATAGGTGTATTACTAAACATATACGCGATTGACCATATGGTACTTAGTGATGCCGACACTCTTATGAAATTGAATCCTTTTTGGACAATTCTCTTAAGTTTAATTTTTTTACACGAGAAGGTTCGTAAATATCAAATATCAGCGATGATAATAGCTATACTAGGTATGTTACTTATCGTTAAACCTGAATTTTCATCATCAGTTATTCCATCAATAGCGGGTTTATTCTCAGGTATATTCGCTGCATCAGCTTACACATGTGTTCGTGCACTTAGTACTCGTGAAAAACCTTACACAATCGTATTTTATTTTTCATTATTCTCAGTTGTTGTCTTAATACCTTTCTCAATTATTACATTTGAACCTATGACAACGGTACAGGTTATATACTTGCTTGGTGCGGGTTTATCTGCAGCTGTTGGACAAATAGGTATTACACTTGCATATAGCTTTGCACCTGCTAAAGACATTTCAATCTTCACGTATGCTTCTATTATTTTTACAGCATTATTTGGTTTTATCTTATTCGGAGAAACACCAGATATGCTGGCAACTGTAGGTTATGTAGTTATTATTAGCGCAAGTTACTATATGTTTGAAAAGGCGCGACGAGAATCAAATATAAAAGAAAGTTAAAGGAGCTAAATTAATGGCACAAGGACGTCAAAAAGATGAACTTCAAGATATTACTTTACTAGGTAATCAAAATAATACGTATGATTTTAATTACAGACCAGATGTTCTAGAGACCTTCGATAATAAGCATCAAGGTCGTGACTATTTCGTTAAATTTAACTGTCCAGAGTTTACATCATTATGCCCTATTACAGGTCAACCAGATTTTGCTACAATTTATATTTCATATATCCCTAATGTTAAAATGGTTGAGTCTAAATCATTGAAACTCTATTTATTTAGCTTTAGAAATCATGGTGACTTCCATGAAGATTGTATGAATATCATTATGAATGATTTAATTGAACTCATGGATCCTCATTACATTGAAGTTTGGGGTAAATTCACACCTAGAGGTGGCATCTCAATTGACCCTTATACAAATTATGGTCGTCCTAATTCTAAATATGAAAAGATGGCTGAACATCGTTTGATGAATCATGATATGTATCCAGAAAAGATTGATAATCGATAAATCCAACTATCAAATATCCTCCGTTAAAATTAATTGTTTAATGGAGGATTTTTTGTTTAAAAAAATATTTTCATATTTGATAAAAAAAGTATTGCACTTTGACGCGTTAAAGCGTATTTTATTAATATCGATTTATTTCTACAAATGCTTATAATTAATTAAATAAAGGCACATATTATCTTATAAATGTAGTAAAATCTATAAATTGACTGAATATTCATATTATTTTTATTTTTTGAAAATTGTTGAAACTTATTATTTACAATAGTACAATCGTTTTTAAACAATTGAATATGGTATTAAGGGAAGAAAGGATGGGATGATATTATGACTACAAATAATTCCCATGAACAAGCAGTTCAAGAAATACCTCAACACGGATTCTTTGGGCATCCTCGAGGTTTAGGCGTACTCTTTTTCGTAGAGTTTTGGGAGCGTTTTAGCTACTACGGTATGAGAGCGATGCTTATTTTTTATATGTACTTTGCGATTCAAGATCATGGTCTTGGAATCGATAAAACTACGGCAATGTCTATCATGTCCGTATACGGTGCATTAATATACATGTCTTCTATTCCAGGGGGTTGGATTGCTGACAGAATTACTGGGACACGTGGTGCTACTTTAATAGGTGGCGTTTTAATTATTATCGGACATATTTGTTTAAGCTTACCATTTGCAATGTTTGGGCTTTTCACTTCTATGTTCTTCATTATAATTGGTTCAGGTTTAATGAAACCTAATATTTCAAACATTGTAGGTCGATTGTATCCACAAAACGATGTGAGAATGGATGCAGGATTCGTTATTTTCTATATGTCTGTTAACTTTGGCGCACTTGTTTCACCAATTATTTTGCAACATTTCATAAACGTTAAAAACTTCCATGGCGGATTCTTAATTGCTGCTATTGGTATGGCATTAGGTTTAATTTGGTACATATTATTTAACCGTAAAAATTTGGGTAGTGTAGGTATGAAACCAACAAACCCACTCTCACCAACTGAAAAGAAAAAATATAGTATAATCATAGCGGCGATTATAGCAGTGATAGCGATAGTATTTATCATTTCTTACATTACTCACACATTATCATTCGATTTAGTTAGTAATTCAGTACTTGTTTTAGGTATTGCTTTACCAATAGTCTATTTCACTACTATGATTCGTAGTAAAGAGGTAACTGATATTGAACGTTCACGTGTGAAAGCATTTATTCCTTTATTTATTTTAGGTATGCTTTTCTGGGCAATACAAGAACAAGGCTCTAACGTATTGAATATTTACGGTATAGAACATTCAGATATGAAATTAAATTTATTTGGTTGGAAAACAAACTTCGGTGAAGCTATCTTCCAATCAATCAACCCATTATTTATCTTATTATTTGCTCCAGTAGTATCTGCAGTTTGGCAAAAACTAGGTAAACGTCAACCTAGCCTACCAATTAAATTTGTTATAGGGGCTTTAATGGCGGGCGCATCATATATCATGATGGGTATTATAGGTAATATTTATGGTAATGCACATTTCTCAGTTAACTGGGTAATTCTCTCATACATCATATGTGTAGTTGGTGAATTATGTCTCTCTCCTACTGGTAATAGTGCAGCAGTAAAGTTAGCTCCAAAAGCATTCAATGCTCAAATGATGAGTTTATGGTTATTAACAAATGCGTCTGCTCAAGCATTTAACGGTACTTTAGTTAAATTAATTGATCCATTAGGTCAAACGAATTACTTCATTTTCTTAGGTGTTACAACAGCCATAATTACATTTGTTATTCTTGCTTTCAGTCCTAAGATTATAAAAGCGATGAAGGGTATTCGTTAATAATATTATCTCTGACTACAAGTCGATTATTTTCGACTTGTGGTTTTTTTATTTTATAATAGTTATAATTTCTAATTATTTGCTTTTGTTACTCGAAAAAGGGTAACCCTTAAACTCAGAGAATTTTATGAAAGTAGGCATTCGAAATGGAAAATAAATATAACCATGGTGTCTTGTTTTATCATGAACATAGTGGCTTAAAAGATATATATGAGGGACTTGGTGAGGTAACTAAATCACTTAGTTCAATGTGTAAGCATTTATCGATTCAATTAAGTGAAAATGAAGGCGACATTATCAAATACTGTGAAGCTATTAAAAATGACAAATATGGTTCAGAAATAGATATATTATTTATTTTAGGCGGAGATGGTACTGTTAATGAACTGGTCAACGGCGTCATGCAACATGATTTACACTTACCAGTGGGTATTATACCAGGAGGAACATTTAATGACTTTACCAAAACATTAAACTTAGATCCTAACTTTAAAAATGCAAGTTCACAATTACTTTCAGCACAAGTTGGTTCATATGATGTCATGAAAGTTAATGATACATATGTACTTAACTTTGTTGGTTTAGGGTTAATAGTTCAAAATGCTGAGAATGTACAAGAAGGTTCCAAAGATGTTTTTGCCAAGCTAAGCTATATTGGGTCAACTGTCAAAACTTTAATGAACCCTAGTAAATTCGACTTTGAGCTTAACATAGATGGAAGAAAAGAAACCGGTAATACCTCCATGCTTTTGATAGCTAATGGTCCTAATATTGGTGGCGGACGCGTTCCACTAACTGACCTTTCACCTCAAGATGGAAAGGTAGATACGTTTATATTTGATGATCAAAGTTTCAGTATTTTAAATGATATTTTCAAGAAAAGAGACAGTATGAATTGGAATGAAATTACCGAGGGGATAGACCATATTCCAGGTCAACATATTACTTTATCAACTGAACCTAACATGAAAGTTGATATAGATGGTGAGATAAGTTTAGAAACACCTATTGAAATTGAAGTTTTACCTAAAGCAATACAACTACTTACCTTCCCAGAATTTGGTAAATAATAAGTTTATTTAGTTCAAATAAATATTTCAATTAAGTATTCACTCGCAACTTGATAAATATAAAAGATTAAAAAATAACATGAAGTTTTTAAGTAACAATAAAACGAGGCTAAGACATAATTTATTGTCTTAGCCTCACATAACGAATTGGCAGTAGATGTCTGAATTGAAAGTGCGCTTATATCAAGCTTCTTTCAATCCTAGTCATCCTTGCCGCGGGGCCCCAACATAGAGAATTTCTTTAGGAAGAAATTCTACAAACAATGCAAGTTGGGGGTGGGACAACGAAAATAATTTTTTCAAATTATATTTCTGTCCCACTCTCGTTGTTATATTTTACAGAGACTTTCTAGTTTCCTAGGAAATAATTCTCAACGTCTTTCCAACCGTTTACTCGATCAAATCTATCATCATTTATATTATGAGATGCTGTAAACATAATTGATTTACCTTCAAAAATCTCAAGTTGCTTTGGATTATCATCTATTAAATAGTCAGCATTCACAATATTTTTTCTACCACAAAATACAAAATGCTGAGGGTTTAAAAATGGGAAGAATTCTAATAACCATTCATATTTATCATGAAATGATGTTGGAACATCCATTGCTGCTGTAGCAATATATACATCATAATGATCATTTAATTTCTCAACGACTTCTTGAGCGTGTGGCATCACTTTTAAACGTCTAAAGAAACCTGGCTCTCTTAATACTTCAGTCACTAATCCTTCATGTTCAGGCATCATATGTTTTAATTTTTTTCCATTTAGAGATTCGATAGTAATCCCAAGATTTGCTCTTTCATTTACTGCATCAATTATTTCTCCTAGCGTATCAGCTAAGACTTCATCCATATCTATAGCTATTTTCTTTCGAGACATTCTCAAGTACACTCCCTATTGATTTTGAAACTTAAATACATGATTTAGTATAGCAAATATTAAAGTGTAGCACAGTGTTCATTGATAAATTCTTATTCTGTACTACACTCTTTTAATTTATATATAAATATTAGAACTTATTAATAATTAAAATCTTTTAATACTTCTAACATCTTCTTATTTTGTTCTGGGAAGCCTATTGTAATCCTTACACCATTCGGAAAAGGTCTAGTAATGCAGCCCACTTTTAGTAACTCATCGTATAACGCTTTACTATTGTTCGTTTTCACAAAAATGAAATTAGTTTGACTTGGTAAAAAGTGCTTACTTTGAGGAATTTGATAAAATTTCTCGCGTTCTACTGCATTTCGTTGAGTAATATCTTTTAAATACGCTTGGTCTTCTAATGCAGCAATTGCTGCATATTCTGAAATTCTAGTGATATTGAATGGTGGTCTAATGATGTTCCACTTTTCAATAGCGTCAGGAGAAGCAACGACATAACCTACTCTTAATCCAGCTAAGCCATATGCTTTAGAGAAAGTGCGTAATAAAAAGGCATTCTCAAATGTTTCTTGTAGCTTTAAAGTGTCAGGAAAATCTGATGCAGTTACAAATTCAACATATGCTTCATCGATTAACACTGGAATATGACTCGGCACTTGTGTTAAGAAGTCGTTTAATGTTTCATGATCAAAATAAGTACCAGTCGGGTTATTAGGATTACATAGCCAAACTAGCGCTGTATTATCATCAATACTTTGTAGGATACCTTCTAAATCGAACCCGCCCTCTTTAAGCGGAACTTGAACAACCTCGGCTGACTCGACAATAGCATTATGATAGTACTGTCCAAAGGTAGCTTCACTTGTAACAATTTTATCCCCAGGTGTTAACACCGCTCTTGAAATCATTAATATCACTTCATCAAGACCAGCCCCGAATAAAATACGTGATTCGTCGATATTTAAATGTTTACTGATAGCCCTTCTTAGACTGGGTGATCCACTTTCAGGATAGTAGTACAGCTCATCTAAATGTTGCTTTATCGCCTCTTTAGCTTTTGGTGTTGGGCCATACAAATTTTCATTTGATGCTAATTTGAATAATTCACCCTCAATACCATACTCTTTTTTTAATGCTTCTGGAGAAAGACCAGGTTCATATGCAGATAATTGATTTAACTGACTTTTCATAGTTGAGTATCCCCTTCTAAATTGACTGAGATTTTAAAAAACTTAGTATTAATTATAAACAATAATGAGTTTTAAAATCAATGAGCCTTTAGTAGCTTGTAGTAAAAATTCCTGACATTTCAACATGCCAGGAATTTAATAAGCTTTATTTAATTAGACCTTCTTTTTTCAAATAATCTTTGGCTACTTTATAAGGATCTTGTTTTTTCACTGTTACTTTGTAGTTCATTTCTTGCATTTGTTCATCTGTAATTTTTCCAGCTAATTTATTCAACGGTTTCTTCACTTCAGGATGATCTTTCAAGAATTTTCCTTTAAACATTGGCGCACCTTGATATGGTGGGAAGACGTGTTTATCATCTTTCAACACAACCATATTATACTGTTTTAATTCAGCATCTGTGGAATACGCATCGATTAAATTAATGTCTCCTTTTTCAACAGCTGTATAGCGTAGTTTAGGTTCCATTGTTTTGACATTAGAAATATTAAGATTATATGCTTTCTTAACGGCTTTGAAACCATCCGGACGATCATTGAATTCCAGTGTAAACCCTGGTTTAAGTTTATCTTCTACTTTTTGTAAATCGCCTATGGTCTTAATGTTATTTTTCTTTGCGAAGTCTCGCTTAACAGCTAACGCATAAGTATTATTGTATTTCATTGGCTTTAGCATCGTCATATGATCTTTCTTCTCTAAACTTGTCTTCGCTTGCTGATATACCGCTGGTTCTTTTTTTGATTTTAAGTCTTCTTTAGTAAGCTCACCTAACACGGTACCAGTAAACTCTAAATAACCATCTATATCATCAGATTTTAATGCATTAAATAAGAATGATGTTTTCCCCATTCCATCTTTAACATCCACCGTGTCATCTGTTTCATCCTCAATTAAGATTTTATACATGTTAGTGATAACAGACGGTTCTGAACCTAATTTACCCGCAAGTGTAATCTTATCGCCTTTTTGTGCAAATAGCGGAATCAATATTGCTAATAAAATAACTAGTACAATTGCACCAAGGGTAATTAATAGTTTTTTATAAGAAAGCTTTTCCATATATCTCAAAATTAAATCAAAAATAATAGCTAATAAAGCTGCTGGAATCGCACCAATTAAAATTAGTGAACTATCATTACGATCAATACCTAATAGAATAAGGTCCCCTAAACCTCCAGCACCAATTAATGCTGCTAAAGTAGCAGTACCGATAATTAATACCATTGCAGTACGAATACCTGCCATGATGACGGGCGTCGCTATAGGTAATTCTACCTTAGTTAGTCTTCTGAATGGTTTCATACCAATACCTTTAGCCGCTTCAACTAAAGACGGATCTACCTCTTCAATCCCAGTGTATGTATTACGTAGTATAGGTAATAGAGCATATACAACTAGCGCAATGATTGCAGGCACTCGTCCAATTCCAAATATTGGTATCATCAGACCTAATAACGCGAGTGAAGGAATGGTTTGTAATACCGCGGCGATATTCATTACAATCTCTGATATTTTTTTCGTTTTTGTTAAGAGTATTCCTAAAGGCACTGCAATAATAGTTGCAATTAATAATGCGATAAACGAAATTTGAATATGTTCAATAATCGTAGAAAGAAGTTGTCCTTTTCTATCACCTAATGTGCTTAGAAACTCATGCATGTGTGACGTTCTCCTTTCTTTCAGATAAATAGTTGAAAATGTCTTCACGCTTTAGTAAATACTGCTTTTGATCGTTACTATCTTTGACAATAACAGCATCTGTTTGTGCTAGAAGATGATAAATGTCTTCTACTTTTTGATTTTCATTCACTTCAGGATAACTTGATGTAGTGGACATTTTACCTAATGGACGATGTACATTTAATTCCTTAATTTTAATATTAGTTAATTCGTTTCCAGATTGTTGTTCAAGGTGACTTCCCATAAATTGTTTAACAAAGTCAGTCTGAGGATGGTCTTTGAAACCTTGGGGTGTATCAATTTGTTCAACATGTCCATCATTTAATAAACAAATTCTATCTCCCAATTTCATTGCTTCTTGAATATCATGCGTAACAAAAACAATTGTCTTTTTAATTTTAGTTTGTAACTCTATTAAATCATCTTGTAATTTTTCTCTACTAATAGGATCTAATGCACTAAATGGTTCATCCATAATAATCACAGGAGGGTCTGCTGCCAAAGCGCGTACGACACCAACGCGTTGACGTTGTCCACCTGATAATTCATCAGGTTTTCGATTTTTAAATTTTTCTGATTCTAAACCAACCATGTTTAATAATTCATCAACACGTTGCTCAATATCCTTATCTTTCCACTTCTTCATTTGAGGCACTTGTGCAACATTCTCTTTTATAGTCATATGTGGAAATAAAGCAATTTGTTGTAAGACGTATCCAATGTCCCAACGCATTTCATATACTGGGTAATCGCTAATAGGTTTACCTTTAAAATAAATATATCCTTCACTCAAAGGAATCAAGCGATTAATCATTTTGAGTGTTGTAGTTTTTCCACATCCTGATGGTCCAATTAATACGAAGAATTCCCCTTCTTTAATATTAAAACTCACGCTATCTACTGCGGTATTATTCCCATATCGTTTTGTAACATTCTTAAATTCAATCACAATTTCACCTTCGTTCATTCTACTAAAAGTAGACAATTTTAATCTATATTCCCTATTAAATCATTTTTAATGTGAAAATAACATTTTATTAAGCTTTATATTATTGAATTTTTTAAATTTTCTACACTTATTAAAAATAGTATATGAATCAAGCAAATTCACTTGTGTTTTAGGATGATAGTTATGTTGTTGCTAAAACTTATATCACCAATCATTAAAAATAAAACGCTAACTCAAAAATAACGACAAAATCTAAATGAGGTAGACTTTGTCGTTGATAGAATAAAGAATTTTATATACTTGTTTTATAGGTTTGTATTTTTTCTAAAAATTTAGGACAGTAATGCTTCAATTTATAGCTTCCTACACCATCTATTGAAATCATTTCTTGTTTAGTTTCTGGTTTGCGTTTTGCAAATTCTTCAAGCGTGTAATCAGAAAAAATATTTACTGGAGGGATATCTAGTTTATCGCTAAGTTGTTTACGTACTTCAACGAGTTCACTATAAAGTGCGCGATCGACACCTTCAACCGTATTGATATATACCTTTTCTTTGCTTTTTTGTTTAAACGGCGTAGTATAAACTTTCGTACTATCATTAAGTAAATCTTTAACTGAATTATCGCATATAAGGATTTCGTCATTTTCATTAAGATAACCTTTAAAACGTAACTCATCAATTAAATGAGCTAATTCAGACGTAGTGTAGTTTTTCATTAAACCATGAGTTGTGAGTTGGTCGTAATCATTATATTTTATATAATCTGTAACTTCGCCTCTTAATACTTGAATAATCACGCTGTAGCTTTCCTGTTGTTTCATTCTAGCTATACAACTTATAATCATTTTAGCTTCACGCGTCATATCATATGTTTTATTTTCTTGTACACAGTTACTGCATTGTTCACATTCTTCTAAATTTTCATTGGGTTCAAAGTAATGCACGATAGTAGCCTCAAGACATTTCTTAGTCTTCGTGTATTGAAGCATTTTAGTAAGTTTTTCACCCATTTTATCTTTATAATCATCATCTGCTTGAGAAACTGTAATAAAATACTCATGTAAGCCTTTATCTCGTTCACTAAATAATAGAATACATTCACTTTTTAAACCATCACGACCTGCACGCCCAGCTTCTTGATAATAAGACTCTATATCTCCAGGCATATTGTAATGTACCACATAGCGCACATTTGATTTGTCTATCCCCATACCAAAGGCATTTGTTGCCACAACTACTTCTACACGGTCGTAAAGGAAATCGTTTTGGGATTCTTCACGTTCTTTATTTGTTAGACCGGCATGATAAATTGTACTTTTAACGTTTTCATTTTCTAAAGCTTCATTTAATTCTTCAACTTGCTTACGCGTTGAACAATAAATAATACCTGCTTGTCCCTCATGACTCGTAACGTAGTCCACTACAAATTTTTGACGTTGGTACGTTGGGTTCACTCTGAAAATTAAGTTGCGACGTTTCGTGCTCGTCTTAATTTCATCTTGTTTGCCAATGTTTAACTTTTCCATAATATCCTGTTGAACTTCAGCCGTAGCGGTAGCCGTTAATGCTACAATGGTAAAATTTTGTGGCAATGAAAATACTTTATGTATAACGCTTTGATAACTTGGTCTAAAATCATGACCCCATTTAGAAATACAATGCGCTTCATCAAATGCAACTAAATGAATATTAACTTTTCGAAGTAAACTTAAGAAATATGAGTTCTCAAATCTTTCAGGCGCTACATATAAGAATTGAATATCGCCTTGCTTAAGTTCTTGTTCAATATCTATTTGTTGCTTCTGAGTCAAACTGCTGTTTAAGTACGCTGCTTTGATGCCCATAGCTTTAAGCTGATCCACCTGGTCTTTCATTAATGAAATGAGCGGGCTTATAACAATAGTCGTGCCTCCAAGCATAAGTCCTGGTACCTGATAACATAAAGATTTACCGCCACCGGTTGGAAGAACTCCAAGCGTATTGCGATGGTCTAATATTTTGGTTATAATCTCCTTTTGCCCTGGCCGAAATGTTTCGTAACCAAAATAATGCGATAAAGTTTCTTGCATGATTTCATTCCCCTTATTGTTCTTTTATTTCCTCAAGTTCACTCCATCTTGTGATGTCTGCTTCATATGTTTGTTCAAGTTGTTCTTTCTCTTCATTCAATTCTTTGATTTTGGCATAATCCGCACTGGCTGCTACCATCTCTTCATCAATTACTTCCAATCTTTCTTCCGTTTCTTCAATGCGAGTCATAATCGTTTCATATTCTAATTTTTCGTTATAAGAAAGCCCTGATTTCTTTCTTGATTGTACCTGTTGTTTAGATTGTTGCGCAGATTGTTTAGCTAATGATGTTTGCCTTTCCTGTTCTTTCTTATAAGCCTCATAATCTTCAAATGTTCCTTTGATTTTTTCCATGTAACCATCATGTATATACCAATATTCTTGTGCAACTTTGTTAAGGAAATATCGATCATGGCTGACTGTGATAACAGATCCACCGAAATCATCGATATAATCTTCTAATATAGTGAGCGTTTCAGTATCTAAATCATTTGTAGGCTCATCTAGTAAAAGTACATTGGGTTTATGAACTAACAAGCGTAATAAATAGAGTCTTTTTTGTTCTCCACCGGAAAGTTTATAAATTTTCTTACCATGCGTAGAACTTGGAAATAGGAATCGCTCTAATAATTGAGTGACAGAAATTGAAGTTCCATCCTTCTCTTTAGCCACTTCACTTTCTTCACGTAAATAATCTATCATTCGGATGTCACGATCTAAAGTTTCCTCTGTTTGTTTAAAATAGGCTACCTTAACAGTCTGCCCAATCTTTAACTCTCCTTCAAATTCATGATCTTCGTTACTTAATATATTAAGCAGAGTTGTTTTACCTGCACCATTAGGTCCTACTACACCTATGCGTTGTCCACTTTGAATAATTTCAGTAATATCTTTAAATAACACTCTGTCTTGAATCGACTTCGTTACGTGATTTAATTCATAAACTTGCTTACCTAGTCTTGAATAGGCAAGGTTCAATTCTCCTTTATCTTGAGAATGTTGACTCTTTACTTCCGATTCTAGTTGATTAAAACGATTAATACGTGCTTGTTGTTTCGTTGTTCTCGCTTTAGCTCCCGCTCGCATCCAAGCTAATTCTTGTTTATATAATGCTTTTTGCTTTTGTTGTTGTTTTTGTTCAATTATCTCATTTTCAGCACGCATTGCTATGTAATCTTCATAATTACCTGGATACGCTTTTAACTTACCTCTATCTAGTTCAATTATACGTGTAGATACTTCATTTAAGAAATAGCGGTCGTGAGTTACAAATAAAACAGTATGTGGATATTGTTTTACATAATTAATTAACCAGTTAATGGACTCAAAGTCTAAATGGTTTGTGGGCTCATCAAGTAGTAATAAATCTGGTTGTTCAATAAGCGTCTTAGCTAAAACAACACGTTTTTGTTGTCCACCTGAAAGCTCACGAACATATTTATTAGTATCATTAATACCTAATTTGGATAATATCGTTTTAATTTCAGCATTATAATCCCACGCTTCATTTCTGTCCATTGCTTCTTGTGCACGCATCATTGTATTTAATTTAGTTTCACTTTGGTCATCGGCATAAGCATTTACAGCACTTTCATATGCTTTGATAACACTTAATGTTGGTGTATCTGAACTTAATACTGCTTCAAATACTGTCATTTCTCCATCTAAATCTTGCTTCTGAGATGAATAACGTATTCGATATTGATTAGGGTGAGTAATATCTGCAGTAAAATCATCATCAATACCACCGATCACTTTGAGTAATGTACTCTTCCCTGTACCATTAATACCTACAAGACCAATTCTCTCATGTTCTGAGATAGATAAATTTAAATTGTCGAATATGACTTTATCTGCATAGGATTTATTTAAATGTTCAATTTTATATGCTTCCATGCTTATCTTCCTTTTCAAATAAAGAATATTGTCAACTATCGAATTTTTAAAATAATTTTGTTAAGCTTAATTCAGTTCTATATATTATACACCTTTTTAGACTTAAATGATACAAGGAGACATACTTATGGCACAATTCTTTGAAAATCTGCCACCATATATCCAAGCACTTACAGCTGGTATCATCACGTGGTTATTAACTGCGCTTGGTGCTGCAGCTGTTTTTGTGTTTAAGAAGGTAAATGATAAAGTATTAAACTCAATGCAAGGTTTTGCAGCAGGTATTATGATAGCAGCAAGTTTTTGGTCGTTATTAGAACCTGCCATTGAGTCCAGTAAAGGAAGTTCAGTACCATGGCTTCCAGCTGCAATAGGTTTTATTCTCGGTGGCTTCTTTATTCGAGCATTAGATTATGTGATTCCTCATATTCACCAAAATGCTCAAGATAAAAATCAGCAACGTGAAGGTGTGAAAACATCACTCGGTAAAAATACATTACTTGTATTAGCAATTACGCTACACAATATTCCTGAGGGATTATCGATAGGTGTCGCATTTGGAGGCGTTGTTTCAGGAAATGGACAAGCCACTTTCTTAGGTGCAATAGGTCTCGCTATAGGTATTGGTATTCAAAATATTCCTAAAGGAGCTGCATTGTCCATGCCAATTAGAGCTGCAGGTGCTTCTCGTTTGAAATCTTTTAACTATGGTCAAGCTTCAGCTATTGTTGAACCAATTTTTGCAACAATCGGTGCAGCTGCTATTTTAGTTGTAAATCCAATTTTACCTTATGCATTGGCCTTTGCCGCTGGTGCGATGATTTTCGTTGTTGTTGAGGAACTTATTCCAGATTCTCAATCTGGTAATAATACTGATTTAGCTACAATGAGTTTAATGATTGGGTTTACGATTATGATGATACTTGATGTTGCCCTTGGTTAGGCATATTTTAGTTACTTTGGTGAAATGATAATGTTGATTGATTTGCTTATATAAAAAAGAGGACTATCAGATATATTGTTTCGCGCTATGCGAAGAATCTGATAGTCCTCTTTTTGTGTATGAAGGAAAATCTGGATTGAGTAAACTTGGTTTAGCTACTCAATCCAGATTGATGTGTGGTATTATTTTTTCTCGTTGCCTTTAGGACCTGGTTTGTATTCATACTTAGACGGGTTAATTTTCTTGAAGTCAGGGTTTTTGTAGAATCTGAATAAGTCTCCGTTAAGAACACTATCACTCATTTCAAGATCCTTCTCAACCTGTTTCTTATTCTTGTCGAAGTCCTTAGGTTTCTTCGTTATTAATTCATTATCTTTATTAGAGTAAATCTTACCATTTACATATTTATAATCTTTAGTAATGAAGTCACCATTTCTAAATGGTACAACGTCATTATGTTGTTTAGAGAACATATCTGTACCAAACATTAAGTAGTTCTTACTATCGATACCTACTAAGTGAAGAATTGTTGGCATAACGTCCATTTGGCCAGCGTATTCTTTATTCACACCACCTGATTTACCAGGTATTTTCAACCAGAAACCAGTACGGTTTAAATCAGTGAATTTAGCTGGAGTGATTTTCTCACCTAATAATTTTTCCATCGCGTTGTTATGATTTTCAGAGATACCATAATGGTCACCGTAAATCATAATAACTGAATTATCATAAAGACCTTTCTTCTTAAGATCTGTAATGTACTCTTCTAAGGCTTGGTCAAGATAATGTGCTGTTTGAATATAACCGTCTACTGTTGTATCACCTGTGTTAGGTTTATCGATTGATGCATCTTTTTCATCCAATGTAAATGGATAATGGTTCGTAAGTGTAATCATATGAGAGTAGAACGGTTTTTTCATTTTAGCTTGATAGTCAGCTGATGCTTTAAAGAATGGTTTATCTTTAAGACCAAGGTTAACGATATTATCATCAGACATATCAAAATATGTTGCATCGTAAAACTTATCAATACCAAAATGTTTATACACTTGGTCACGGTTCCAGAATGTTTTATAGTCACCGTGCATAACATTTGAAGTGTAGCCTTCTTTTTGGTCTAAGATAGCTGGTAATGATTGGTAAGTGTTATCGCCTTTAAGTGAATATGCTGAACCTTGTGGTAATCCATATAAACTATTATCCATTGTAAACTCGGCATCGGATGTTTTACCTTGTCCAGTTTGATGGAAGAAGTTTGGGAAATAAGTAAAGTCTTGTTTACCACTTGATAATTTATTTAAGAATGGAGTAACTTCTTTACCATTTACCTTTTTGTTAATTAAGAAAGTTTGGAAACTTTCTAAATGAATTTTAATAATATTTTTCTTTTTCGCTGCACCATAATACTCTTGATTTGGTTCTGTACGTTTTTGTTTAGTGTAATTTAAAACTTTAGTTAAATCATCTTCAGAAGCGAGTGCTTTTTGTTGATTGTTTTGGATAGTTTTTACACCGTCATAGACAGTGAAGTTGTATGGCCCTAAATACTTAACAAGATATTTATGGTCAAATGTTCTAGTTAATAGTTCAGGTCTATCTGTCTCTGCAAATGCTAAGTTTAAAAAGAATAAGGCTACTGAAGCAGCCATTACAACTGGAACAAATTTCTTACTAAATGCTCTTGTATCTAACCAATTACGTTTAAAAATTAAAATAATAAGGTAAATAATCGTATCAATAAAGTAAACAAAGTCGTACCATTTGAATGATGCTCCGACAGCGCCACCCATTGACTCAACGTTACCTGCTTGGTTCAATGTACTAAATGTTAAAAAGTCTGAGAAGAATCGGAAGTAAACGACGTTTGCATAAAGTAAAAACGTTAATAAGAATCCTCCAATAAACATGAACCAGAAAGCTTTCTTACCTTTAAAGAATAAGAACACACTTAAAATTAGTGCAATTAAACTATAAGGATTCATAAGTAATATTAAGTTTTGAACTAATCCCTTAACACCTAAAGAAAAATCAACATAATATGAAAAATACGTCTTCAAGGTAATTGTGAATACCGTTAATAAGAAGAACGCAAAAAGACTAATTTTCTTTTTGGGTAAACTCATGTTTGTTTCCTCCGTTAATAGTAATAAATCATTTTTATACATTTATCACAATGTTTAATAATCAAATAAAAAATTTCAAAGCTGATAATCAGAAATTAATTATAAAACTTAATACGTACTTTGGATTTAATACTCAATTATCAAAATGATATATCGTCGCTTTCCGACAATTCAATATTTACTGGTTTATTTTATATTTCCTTTAATGTTCCATTGACTCAGTGTTTAATAACTATTTATTCATTTTATAAAACTTAACTTTAACATATCAATATAAGCTAGTCGTACTATAGACATGTGCTAACTCATTCTTTAAAGATGTTAACTTTTTATTAAGAAATTATGATGTTTGTAATCATATTGTAATAATAATACATAGTTCAATTTATAAATATATAGTAATGTGTTGCAAATATCAAGTAAAAACACGATTTAAAAGTATAGTGTTACCACTCATGCACCTTTTTCAAACAATTGAGTGACTTAAAGTTTTAATAAAACAATATCTTATTATAGTTATTTATCTCAATCATTTCATCATACTTTAGTACTAGCTAACTAAAATAACTTTCATTCAGCCGCTTCAACAAGCTATTTCAACATTTCAAGTTGCATGCGATACTCAATACCGTGAAACAGTTGGTTTAGCCAATTACTATACTTAATAAGGTTTTTCTCCGCTGTTTCAATATCTATAAATTGAAATTTTAATTTTGAACCTTGAGGTTTTTGAGCTAACTTTGTTAAATGATAACTCGCTATGGTTCCAATTTGAGGATAGCTTCCTAATGTATAGTGATCATTTAATAAGACGATAGGTGTACCATCTCTTTTAACTTGTATAGTTCCTTTTTTTACTGATTGATGTGCCGGCATGTCATCATAATAGGCTTTAATTTTCTGACCATCTAATAACATTCCTACTCTGTTCGTTTTACTAGATACTTTATAATCGGTTAAAGTAAAACGCTGTATCGCATCCTTCTTAAAATCTTCAGTACCTTTATTCTTAATTACATGAAACACGTCCGAAATATAATTAAAGGATAAGGCGTATCCATCTATGCCCCAATCAGTTGTACGTGTTTCAGATAAATTTTCAAATAATTTAATATGGCGTTTAGAATAGTCACGTTTTAACTCTACTTCATCCCCGTTTTCCAATTTTCTTCCTTTGAAACCACCTATTTTAACATTGAAATCCGTAGACGTAGAATCAAGCCATTTATCTAACTTAAATCCCCCTCCAATTGCTAAATATACACGTGAGGTGCGACTAGTTTCTTTAAATTTAAGTACTTCCCCTTTTTCAATAAGATATAATTTATTAGGATATACCTTTATATTTTGAGTTTCAGCTTTGAAATTACCCCCGGTCAATGCAATCAACGCAGGTTCAGTAAAGCGGATCTTAGCCATTTTATGTGTCATTTCAAGTGTAGCTTCATTCTTATCATTAGCTACAAGTCGGTTAGCAATTTCATGCGCTAAATCATCTAATGCTCCACCAGGTATTACGCCGTCATGTTCATAACCATCTCGCCCAAAATCTTGAAAGCTACTAAACAGCCCACTATTTTCAATTATGATTGACATGTTTAAAATCTCCTAGCTTTATATCGTTTTTCTCTTTCGCTTTGAAAGTTACATTGTCCCCTAATTTAAATAAAGTAAAATCTTCTTGATCAGGAAAGAATAATTGAAGTGGTGTATATCCTATGACTAACCAATCGTTATACGTATCGGTAGTTACAATTCCACATTTTTTCCCTTCTAGAATAACTGAACCAGCTGGGATAAACTTTTTTTGTTTACTCGTATGGTTAACATATAACTTTTTATGCATGCCGGTTAAATATGGAAACCCTGGAGAATACCCCATCATTGAAACAAAGTAGTTTGCCTCAGTATGTAATTGAATAAAATCATTTAATTTCAGTTTAAGATGCTTTAATAATTCTGGGAGATCTGGACCAAACTCATCACCATATACGATAGGTACTTCAATGAGATGTTGTTCTCCTTCATGATGATTAATCTCCATTTGTATTGAATCAATTAAAGCTTTCATATATAGAAATGGTGATTGGATATTGTGATGTTTAATCATGTCTCTAGCATCATAGCAAATCATCAAATCAGATTCTGTAGGTACAATTTCAGTAATAAATGGATATGCTTTATCAATTAAATATGATCTTAATGCTAATAAATCCTCTGTAAGGTTTTGAGATACATCTTTTTCAATAAATACAACAATAGCTTGGTCGCCTTGACTGTATATTTTCATATTTCCACCTCTTACAAATTAGTGATGATAAAACACATTCATTAAATCAATGACATGCGGCATCAACGATTTTATAAAAAGGTAAACCAGTAGACATGCACATACGCTAGTTATCGTCGCACAAATTCGTGCGTGAAGTACTTTATCTTGCGATAACAATTTTTGAACAATATATTTATTTAAAATTGCAAGCACAACTAAGATAACTAACCATAAGATTGTCATAGGCTACCTCTTCTTTTAAATATTCAAAATTTCTTTCATATTAATTTTATAGATAAATTTTGACATCGGCAACCTCTCGTAAACTATTGATTAAATAGACATTAATTTGTTTTCTTTGTATTTTCTTTTTAAACTCATCTATCTTAATATCTTTAGTTTTTAATTTACCTTGATCAATAAGTGATTGACGCATACAACCTCGTAGAAAATCATCATTATAACAGGGCGTGTACCATTCATTTCCTTCCTCGATCATAATGTTACCAATATCAAATTCCAAAATTTTTCCAGCTTCATCATATAATAGTATTAAATCTGTTTCATGACTATGCTCTAAATAACGACGTTCAGAAGTTTTATTTACTATAATCGATTCGTTTACTAGATGTGATCTTTGAACCAATCGAGCTGTAAAAGTTGTTTTATCTGCTACTGGTGCGAGTACATAATTTAATTGCCCATTTTTTTCTAAAGTTAACTTCAAACGATATTTGCCATTTGTATAAGTCGTCTTTATTAATTGAGTTAAATCATACCAATGTTGTTGATCAAAATTAAATTTTAACTGTTCACTCGATTTTGTAAGTCTTTTTAAATGATAATCTTCTCTAGAAATATAACCATCTTCGAGTTTCATTGTTTCAAATAATTGCATCTTACAAATTCTCCAAAATTTTAGTTTTAGCGTGAAATTCTTGAACCTCATTTTCAGGAATAGAATCAATCGTAATACCTGCACCTACGCCATAGATTGCACATTGATTTCTATACTCAATAGTACGTATAGGAATATTAAAAACCATACGCCCTTCTGGTAATAACATACCTATCGTTCCACAATAAATTGAGCGAGGAGATGACTCTAATTGTTCAATATATTTCATGGTACTTAATTTAGGTGCGCCTGTAATTGATCCACAAGGAAATAATGCATTAAAGATGTTTATAAGCTTCGTTTCCGATTCTAACTGTCCAGTAACCATGCTCGTCATTTGAAATACTGTGTTATAACATTCAATCATAAATGGTTTATATACATTAACCGTGCCACTTTGTGAAATTCGAGCAATATCATTTCTTAACAAGTCTACGATCATCACATTTTCGGCTCTATCTTTATTGGAATGCTTTAATTTATTAAATAATATTTTGTCTTCATCTGAAGTTTGACCTCTGGGCATAGTTCCTTTCATAGGTTTACTGACAATGACATTGTTCTTACCTCTAAAATCCCCTTTTTGAAAAAATAATTCTGGAGAAATAGATGCAACTTTTATTTCTGGTGTATCTATAAGAGCTGTATAACTACCATTTTGTTGATTATTTAATTTGTCATATACTTCCTTAATAGGTAACTGAATATCTGACATTAAACGCGTCGTATAATTAACTTGATAAGTGTCGCCATCTACAATGGCATCTTGTACGTGCTTTATTTTGTTGATCATTTCTACGTCACTTTCTATAAAATTGAAGTGATGCGATAAATGATTATTTGTACTAGTGTAGCGTTGAGGACTATTTCTCCCTAACTTCTTACCACATTTGAATGCATATGCAGCTGCTAAAATATTTGTTTCTGGTAACATATTTACACACATATGCTTATTAAAATAAGGTGCCGCTTCATACGTCAAATATAATGCGACATAATGACCTTTTTGCTGTTCATTTTCAGCAAAATGAACAACGTTTCCCACATCCTCAATACTGTATGCAATTTCAGAATCTAAACATTCTTCCATTAATAAATGGTAGTCTGTATAACTATCTTCATCTTCATAATATCGATAATTGAATTCAACATGCATATTGAACGCCTGCCTCATTTAAAAATAATCTAAGTTGCTCATGACCATATTCACTTAAAATAGATTCTGGATGATATTGCACACCATAAATTGATAACTGTTGATGTTGAACAGCCATAATAACGTTTTCATCATTTATCGCAGTGACCTTTAAATTATTTGGTATGCATCCCGAATCAACCATCAATGAGTGATATCTCATAACGTTAAAATCCTGAGGAAGCCCTTCGAAGATACCTTCATTAGTATGGCGTAAAATGGTGGTGTGCCCATGTATAGGTTTAGGACTATGGATAACACGACCACCATAATATTCAACGATGGATTGAAACCCTAAGCATACGCCAAGAATAGGTATAAGTTGGTCATAATGAGAAAGAATGGTTGATAGTACTGGATAATCACTTGGTCTACCGGGCCCAGGTGAGATAATAATAGCTTTAGGGCTCAACTTTTTAAGCGTTGTAATCGTCACTTCATCAACTGATATCACTTTGATCTCATCAGTCGTTTGAACTTTAAGATAATCTATTAAATTATATGTAAAAGAATCATGGTTATCTATCATTACAATCATAAGTTTGCTCCGAAAAATTATATTTTATTATTTCATTATCAATGTCACTCTATTATCACAGAACTTGACTTGATTTTATACAGTATATCGTTTATTCTATTTTGCGTACAAAATTAATAAAAAGAGGTTCCTAGCCGAAACCCTCTATAAAAAACTAGACAAGTATTCAACTACTATGAATGCGAGTATACATATACTTTTGGTTATATGATTAAAACTATATGTGTTCTTACATCCCCATGTCTATCTTTTTTATAGAGATAGACTTTTTTTATGTCAAAATTTAATAATAATGAGGAGTAATTGCTATGACTAAAAGTACCTTAGACAAAGACAAAGCTATCGTAGTATTTAGCGGTGGTCAAGACAGTACGACTTGTTTATTTTATGCAAAAAAACATTTTAAAGAAGTAGAACTTGTCACATTTAATTATGGTCAAAGACATGACACTGAAATTGAAGTAGCTAGAAAAATTGCAAATGAACAGAATTTAAAACATCATATCTTAGACATGTCTCTTTTATCTCAACTTACACCCAATGCGTTAACACAACATGATTTAGAAATTGAAGAAAACGAGGATGGTATACCTAATACGTTTGTACCAGCACGTAATTTATTATTTTTATCATTTGCCGGAGCCTTAGCTTACCAAGTTAATGCTAAACATATTATCACTGGCGTATGCGAAACAGACTTTTCTGGATACCCAGATTGTAGAGACAGTTTTATTAAATCAATGAATGTGACATTAAGTCTCTCAATGGATAAAGATTTTGTCATTCACACTCCATTAATGTGGCTAGATAAAGCCCAAACATGGGAATTGAGTGATGAATTAGGTGTATTAGATTATATACGCCATCATACACTTACATGCTATAACGGTATTATCGGAGACGGTTGTGGAGAATGTCCGGCTTGTAAGTTAAGAGCACGTGGTTTACATCATTATTTAGAAAGCAAAGGAGTGGAGTAATATGTTACAACAAATCTATCCAAGTGTTGAACACCCCTACCAATTCGAACTGAATAAGGACTTTAATTTTTCTGCTGCACATTATATCCCTAGTAAAGATGCCGGGAAATGTATGAGAACACATGGTCATACATATTTCGTAAATATAACGATAGCCGGTGATAAATTAGATCATAATGGCTTTCTTGTAAACTTTAGTGATTTAAAACAGTTAATCCATGATCAATTTGATCATTATTTATTGAATGATCTAGAACCTTTTAAAGGAAAAAGTCCATCTACAGAAATTGTCGCACAAACAATTTATACTATGGTACAAGACTACTTAAGTAACCGTGATAACCAACCTAAGTGTGTTCAAGTATTCTTACGTGAGACACCAACAAGCTATGTAGTTTATCGACCAAAGGATGCACAATAATTTATGGCTAAGATTCCAGTTTTAGAAGTATTTGGACCTACAATTCAAGGTGAAGGTCGTGTCATTGGCCGTAAAACGATGTTTGTGCGTACAGCTGGTTGTGATTATCGTTGTAGTTGGTGCGACTCAGCTTTCACTTGGGATGGTAGCGCTAAGGAAGATATACGTCTACTTACAGCTGAAGAAATCTATGAAGAATTACTTGAAGTAGGTGGCAACCATTTTAATCATGTCACTATTTCAGGAGGTAACCCAGCCCTAATTAAAGGGATTCAAGATTTAGTTGATTTGTTTGAAGAGAAAAATATTTATACAGCATTAGAAACACAAGGTAGTAAATTCCAACCATGGATGACTCAAATTAATGATTTAACAATTAGTCCTAAACCACCTAGTTCAATGATGAAACCGAATTTAGATATATTAGATTCAGTTATTGAACAATGTATAGATGACACACTTAATTTAAAAGTCGTTATATTTAATGAAGAAGATTATGAATTCGCGAAAATGATTCACCATCGTTACCCTTCAATTCCATTTTACCTTCAAGTGGGTAATCCCTATTTAGAGGATGAAGTTGAACATCACACTGATAAATTATTAGAAAGATATGAAAAACTAGTAGACAGAGTTATGGAAAGTGATGATATGAACCATGTATATGTACTACCACAATTACATACATTATTGTGGAGTAATAAAAAAGGAGTTTAAAATAAATAATAAGTTAAAGTTTCTTGAGTGTTTTGTAATGATTAAGTTTATGTTAATTGATATAATGTTGAGATGAAGAATTATGGATAGGAGTTCAACATGATTATATTTATATTAATTAATATTGCCGTTGTCCTACTCGTTATCGGCTTTGACTTATATCGGCATCAATACAAACAACTTAAGTTTAGCTCCATATTATTATCAATATCGATCAACTGTGTGATTGATATATTTGTTATTGATAAGTTTAATTTCATAACTTTATTCACTACAATTTTATTTTTAGTATGGACATTTTTACAGATATATTTAAATAAAAAATTGTACCCATTTTTTATAAAAGAACAAAAATTTATCGCTACTATATTTGCTATAGTCATCAGTTTAGCTCAATTTATCACTGATAGTTCAAGTGAACAATCTGTATACATGTCTTTACCTTATTTAGCACCAGCAGTATTTATAATTGGCGCTGTTTTGCTATTTGTGGGAACCTTTAAATTATCAGAAATCGAACGCCTGTCTTTATTACGAAAAGTTAAAAGACCGATTACCACTGGTACAATTATTATTATTTTATCATTGACGTTAATGATGATTTTGACGCCTTTTTGGTATGTCTTTGTGATTGTTTACTTCTTATTCATAGCATATATTTTGTGGCAAGGTATCTTTTTTGTGAAAGGAAACTTATAGTACTTATACATTGTTAAAAATTTGTATAGTGAGGCTCGCCTTCAAGAGATCTTAGGATTAAAAGAAGCTTGGTATAAGCATATTTTTAATTCACTTATCTACCTTAATCATGAATATCTGGACTGAGATAATACTTGTTATCTCAGTCTTTTTTTGTCCTTCTATATATTGTCTTTTAATTCTCCACTTTTCTTTTTAAATCTTTAAAATCACATTAATTCTTATATCTATAAATAAAAATTATTTTGATTTAATTCTTTTTTAAATGTAGTTAATAAATAGTTAATGGTTTATGTGTGTTACTCCGATTAAACTTATCTTAAATACAAATAGAAAAGAGGAATACACCATGAATACAAAATATTTATTTGCAGCAGGTGCAATTGTTACATCCCTTACTTTAGGAGCTTGTGGAAATTCGAATTCAAGTAATGAACACACTCAGAACAAAGATAAACAACAAGAAGAAAGCAAGGTTAAAACTGATAAATCGAAAAAATTATCTGGTACATTTAAATCTAAAAATGGCGAAAAGGTCGAAGGTACAGCAAAAATTGAAAACGGAAAATTAATGCTTGAAGACTATAAGTCATCTAAAGGACCAGACTTGTACGTTTACTTAACGAAAGATGGCAATATTAAATCAGGTAAGAAAATTTCAACAGTGGATTACAACAAATCTCAACAAACATTTGATTTAAAGAACGTTGATTTAAATCAATACAACGAAGTAACTATCTATTGCGAAAAAGCTCATGTCATTTTCGGTGGCGCAAAATTGAAATAACTTAATCACAGATTCATATGTTTGTAATGAGAGAAAGAGAGGAAAAACGATGAACAAATTAAGTTTATTAATCATCTTTATTATTCGCGTAGGTTCTGGCATTATCATTTTCCGACAAGGTTTGGAAAAGTTTACAGGCGATTTCACACTCAATGGTCTAGTACCTGTCATTCGCGATAATACAGATTCTCCACAGTGGTATAAATGGTTTTTCGAAAATATCGTTTCACATACAACAGGTTTATTCAACTTCATCATCCCGTTAGGAGAAATGGCCATAGGTTTAGGTTTAATTTTAGGCGTCTTCGCCTATACTGCAAGTTTCTTTGGTGCCTTTGTTATGATAAATTATATCTTAGCAGATATGATTTTTACGTACCCTCTACAATTAGCATTCTTTATAATCTTATTAATGAGTCACTCATTAATTAACAAGATTTCACTTAAAGAAGTTATCACTCATTTTAGAGAACGTAACAACCGAGGTGAAGACAAGCATGACCCACTTACTAATCGTAGATGATGAGCAAGATATCGTAGATATATGTCAGACTTACTTTGAATATGAAGGTTATCATGTAACAACAACAACAAATGGTAAAGAAGCTATCAAATTACTGTCATCAGAAATCGATGTCATGATTTTAGATATTATGATGCCTGAAGTAACAGGATACGATATTGTAAAAGAAATGAAAGCACAGCAACTTGAATTTAACGGCCTTATTTTAAAAAATCCAAGTAAGACATTAACAATAAATAGTGAAGACATTCCTATGCGTATTAAAGAATTTGAATTACTATGGTACCTTGCCTCACGTGAAAATGAAGTCATCTCCAAGTCAGAGCTTTTAGAAAATGTTTGGGGATACGATTACTATGAAGATGCGAATACTGTTAATGTTCATATTCATCGCATAAGAGAAAAGTTAGAGAAACACCACTTCATCACATATACGATAACAACGGTATGGGGGTTAGGATATAAATTTGAAAGGAGCCGATAAGCATGTTCTCTATACGTAGTCAAATCGCTATCGGCGTTATTTCTAGCGTACTCTTAACAACCATAATACTAGTCATTGCGTATAAACTCATGTGGTTCAATGGTCATATGACATTAACCTTGAGCATTACAACAATGATTACAAGTTGTTTAACACTATCGATATGTAGTATCTTTATTAATCCTTTAATCCAGAAAATTAAACAATTTAACATTAAAACGAAACAATTCGTCAACGGTGAGCATTTAATAGACGATGATACTTTCCAATCACCTAGAGAAATTAGAGAATTAAACGACTCATTTAATAAAATGGCAGATGAAATCACGAAACAAATGGACATGATTAAAAATGAACAACAAGAAGTTCATGCAGCCTATGAGACATTGATTAAACAAGCCAATCGTTTATCTACCTTGTTTGATGACATGACTCATGTGATTTCACTCAACACAGGTCGTTCCTATCCATTAGAATTAATTCAGTTGGATCAGTTACTTGTAAATATATTACAAACATACGAACAACGTATTAAACTTGAACATCGATCATTAGAAGTTAATTTCTGTAGTCATATTGATGCTTTTTATCAATATCATCCTCCCTTAGAACGTATTTTGACTAATTTATTAGATAATGCATTAAAGTTTTCTAATTATGGAAGCCGAATTGATATTATTATTTCTGAAAATGCTAATAACGATAGCATTAATATAGCAATTAAAGACGAAGGCATTGGAATCTTGCCTGAACTTCAATCTCGCATCTTTGAAAGAACTTTTAGAGTAGAAGACTCAAGAAATACTAAAACAGGTGGTTCGGGATTGGGATTGTACATTGCGAATGAACTTGCGCAACAAATTGATGCCTCAATATCAGTGGAAAGCGAACTTAATGTTGGGACAACTATGACACTCACATTAAAAAAATTTACCTTTTCATAAATAACTCAAAAAGAGAGTGTCAAAACTAATTTTGTTTCGACACTCTCTTACTCTTATCTTTAATAGACGTGTTGTTTATACCGATCTTCTTGCTCACTTGCTTGAGTATTAGACTTAATTTGCGCACTTTCCCTACGATAAGTACTCAATTTATAGTAGTCATCTCTATTTTTATATTGTGGTGTGTTCACTTTATTGTGTGTTTGCTTCTGACTAGATTCATTATCAATTGGTTTAAGATTAGTAGCCTGGACGATATATTTTGGTCTATGTTTAACCTCATAATATATACGTCCGATGTATTCACCTATCACACCTATTGATATGAGTTGTATACCTCCTAATAAAAGGATTGCAGCAATAGTTGTGAAGTAACCAGGGATATTAATACCTGAGATTAAAATATTAATAAATAAATAGACGATATATAAAATACTAATTGAAAAAGTAAACATTCCTAGATAAATCATCATACGCAACGGTTTATTATTAAATGAAATCAAACCATCAATACCATAATTTAAAAGTTTTCTAAATGTCCACTTCGACTCACCCGCTTCTCGCGTCACATTTTCATAAGTGAAAATCTTAGTATTATAACCTATCCATTCAAATAATCCTTTTGAAAATCGATTATACTCATCAAGTGATGTTAAGGCTTGGACTGCTCGTTGGCTAAGTAATCTAAAGTCACCAACACCATCCTCAAATTGAATATCCTCTACAAAAGTATTGATCATTTTATAGTAAAAACGAGACATTGATTTACGAGCAAAGTTTTCACCTTTACGGTCTCTTTTAGCAATAACTTGATCATATCCTTCTAAATATCCTTCAACCATCTGAGGAATATATTCAGGAGGATGTTGTAAATCGCCATCTATCATCACTACAGCATCATGATTCGTGCTATTTTGATAACCAGCAATCATTGCAGCTTCTTTACCAAAATTTCTACTAAATGATAGAAACTTAACATGGCTATCATAAGCAGCAAGATTTTGTAAATGGTCAATCGTAGTGTCCTTGCTACCATCATCAATAAATAATAAATCGTATTCATAATTTTTAACTGAACTATCTTCTGACATAATTTCAGTCAACTTGTCATAGGTTTTTAATACGACTTCTCCTTCGTTATAACAAGGAACGATGACTCTGACTTTCATCTGATTACATCCTTTTCTATAAGTTGATTTTATAATATTTTATCAATTTCTTAATAGTATATTCTAGCCAAAACTATTTATTTACATAATCTTAACTTTAGCTCAATATTTATTTCTACCCTTTATTATAAATTAATAAATATATTTTCTTCAAAAATAATGTAACAAATAGAACTTTTTAAAGTTCATGCAGTCTATCATCACTAAATTTGAGACTATTTTAAACCGCCTATACTAACCTCATCAGGATCTTTACCTTGACGAGCACCTTTATTTAAACTATCAATTTCCGCAACATCTGTTAGTTCCAAATTAAAATCTAAAATATTAAAGTTTTCTTTAATACGTTCCGGTGTCTTAGATTTAGGTATAATCAATCGATTATGAGCTAAATGCCAGCGTAAAACAACTTGAGCAGGCGTTTTATCGTAGCGTTTCGCAATATCAACAATTGTTGAATCATCTAATAAACCTCTATTTCTCATTAGAGGCATCCATGCTGTTACCTTGATATCATGATTATCACAAAATTCTTGAACATCTTCTTGATTGAAATAAGGATGTAATTCTATTTGATTAACTTGAGGGACTACTTCCGTCTCTTCCATTAATTTTTCCAGATGATGCTGTTTAAAGTTACAAACTCCAATAGCTTTGACTTTACCTTCATCATATAATTTTTCTAACGCTTTATAAGATTCAATGTATAAACCATCTTTCTCACATGGCCAGTGAATTAGAAATAAATCAATATAATCTAAACCTAAGTTTTCTAAAGACTGATTAAAATATTCAATCGTGTTATCATATCCTTGATAATCATTCCACAATTTAGATGTAATAAATAAATCTTCTCTATCTACTCCTGAATTTTGTAAAGCTTTACCTAAAGCAACTTCGTTACCATAAAAATATGCAGTATCAAAAGCTCGATAACCTGTTTCTATTGCCGTATTCACTACATTCTCCATATCTTCATCAGTAATTTTATAAACACCTAACCCAATTGAAGGCATTGGATAACCATTGTTTAAAACTTGAGTATCATTTACCATTTATGTTTCTCTCCTTATTATCCAGTTTTTTTATAGATTCAGAACAAAAATACAATTTGTAATATTTATTTTATTGCACTCTTCCAACTTCTATGATTTAAGGCATTTCTTTATAAAAGAGCGCCTCAATACTTGGCCTACCTATATATATGTGACTTTTAAAATTAGATAACTAATTAAAGCGTAAATTTAGTCGAATATCCTGACGTCATTACGTTTAATGATATTAAAATAATTATCTATACTCAGTATCATTATTGCATACGTATGAGTGCAATAATAAGTTATTGGTCGTATTGTGACATTAAGGATAACTTATCGCCCATATGAGACACAAATAAAGACGCTTAAACATTAAGTTTAAGCGCCTTAAAACCATTATGACTCAGAATTTTCATTTTCATCTTCTTCATCTAAAGATGGTCGATTATTATTAAATTCATATTTTAAATTAATCCAAATAATTTGATGATTGTCAATTTCGGTAATAACCCAACGATCATACTCAGTATCAACATAATCGTCTTTTTGTAAATTCGTATTACGTGATTGAAGCCAGCCACCAATTGTATCTATATCTTCTGAATCTTCAAATTCGATACCATATTGTTCATTGAGGTCATCTAATAGTACACGTCCATTAATCTGGTAAGTTGTATCATCCAATTTAACAATGTCGTTTACTTCATCATCATCGAACTCATCACGAATTTCGCCAACGATTTCTTCTAAGATATCCTCCATTGTTAAGATACCTGCTGTACCACCATATTCATCAATGATTAAACTAATATGCACATGTTCTCTCTGCATTCTAATAAGTGCATCACTAATACGTGTAGTTTCAGAAATCATTGGTAACTCGTGGATGTAATTCGCGATTTTTATTGGTTTGCCTGAAGCGTATTCTGTTAAAAATTCTTTAACATTTATAAATCCTTTAACATGGTCTTTATCCCCATCTTCAGTGATAGGATAACGGGTAAATTGATGTTCTTTTATCGTTTCAAGTAACTCATCCACATTAAATGGTTCATTAAGTGTCACCATTTGAGTACGTGGTACCATGATATCTTTAGCATGGCGTTCGTCAAATGAAAAGATATTCTGCATATATGCAAGCTCAGTTTGATTGATTTCTCCGCCGTTATAACTATTATTTATAATAATTTTAATTTCTTCTTCTGACATTGCATCCGATTGAGCGTCTGGATCAAAGCCAAACATTCTTACAATCACACGTGCTGAACCATTCATTAACCAAATTAATGGTTTCATAATATTACCGAAGTAATAAAGTGGTCTTGAATAAAGTAATGCGAGTTGTTCAGTGTGTTGAATCGCAAATGATTTAGGTGCTAATTCACCTAATACCACGTGTAAATAAGTCACTACAATAAATGATATAACAAATGAAATTGTCGTAGTTAAGGCATCAGGCAGATTTAATAAATCGAATAGAGGATGCAATAACTTTTCAAAAGTTGGTTCCCCTAACCAACCTAAGCCTAATGACGTCACTGTAATACCTAACTGACATGCAGATAGATAGTAATCCAGATTAGCTATCATTTTTTTGACTATTTTTGCGCTTCTATTTCCTTCTTCAACTAATTGTTCAATTCGCGTTGATCTTACTTTAACAAGTGCGAATTCAGATCCAACGAATACCGTAGTTAATGCAATCAAAAAAAAAATGTGATTAAACTAATTATGGTCGAAGTTTCCAATTAATTCCCTATTTCTAGGGATTCACCTCCATATTATATGTGTCACGCATAGGTAACACGTTTTGAAAATCATCGTTATTAAATAAGTGACGACTACATGTTAAGACCTTCCCATCGTGACACCCCCGAAAAAAATGTAATTTCTTCTATTTTATCATATATCGTTTCTAGAATGTTAAATATAAACTCAATGCTATATTATACTCAAAACAATTGTCCTAATCAATCAAACACATTATTTTTCAAAATGATGAGGCACACCATTTTTAATAGTCGTCATTACATTACATTCATCATCTAAGATAACAATATCTGCATCTTTACCGACCTCAATGCTACCTTTAACATCATCAATACCTAAAGCGATGGCTTGATTTAAACTAGTAACGCGCCATAAATGTTCTAAACTGTCTCCTGTGAATTTAATCAAATTATGAAGACCGTCATTCATTCTTAAGATACTGCCAGCAAGCGCGCCACTTTCTAAACGCGCTTCTTTATCTTTAACAATGACGTTTTGACCTCCTAAATCATATTCACCCTCAGGCATACCTTTTGCTCGCATCGCATCAGTAATGAGATAGCAATTCTTATTTCCTTTAAGTTGATAAGCAAGAGCGATAGAAGCAGGATGTGAATGTACACCATCAACAATCATTTCAGTTTTTAAGCCTTTATTTAACCACGCAGCGCCAAAAACACCTGGATCACGATGAGCAAATCCAGTGGCAGCATTATATAGGTGGGTAATGTGTTTAGCTCCACTCTTAACAGCTTCATTCGCCTCATCAAATGTAGCTACAGTATGACCAATTGAAAAAATAATATTATCCTTTAATGCTTTTAATGTTTCTTGTGCCCCTTCAACTTCTGGAGCAAATGTAATGATTTTAATTAAACCATCTGCCTCTTCTTGAAAAGCACGAATTTGAGCAGCGGAAGGACGCTGCACATATTTAGGATGTTGTGCACCTACTTTATGTTCTGAAATAAATGGTCCCTCTAGGTGAACTCCAGTTATTTCTGCTGCATTTTCAATGTCTTGATGCGCTTTATAAGTCACAATATTTTTCAAAGCTTTGTTAATATTCTCAGATGATTGAGTCATTGTTGTCGCTAAGAAGGAAGTTGTACCTTCTGATAATAATGATTCTGCTAGATGTTTAAGTCCGTCATATGAAGCATCCATTGCATCTTCACCATATCCACCATGTATATGTATATCTATAAATCCAGGTAAAATATGTTGGCCTTTAGCATCTAAGAATTGAATTGACCCATTAGCATCTGCCGCTTCCTTTTGAAAATGCCCTGATCCTACGCTTAAAATTTTGCCATCTTTAATATGAATGAAACCTTTATCGATAGTTTGTTCCTCTGTGTATATTTTCCCATTCGTGATTACAAATTCTGACATACTTCAAACCTTCTTTTCTTTATATTGTCATATTGTTATTCAGCTATTTTATTATATCTTTATTAGCGTCTCTTATCATTCATTTCTATATATATCCCATACCTATCTTTAGTAATATTTATCTATTTTTCACAACATATGCATGATAAAAGCCCTTGCCGAACAAAGATGTTCTAGCAAGAGCTTCTCACAATTTATATTATTCATCCATAGCTTTAGAAGCTTGAATTTCATTTTTAGTTACTTTAGGTTTTAAGAAACCGTATAATAATGCTGAAACTATCGTACCTACAACTAATGCAAGTATAGTTTGTAGAACGTGGCTGAAGTCTGTTGCAAGAATTACGATAATACCACCATGTGGCGCATTAATTCGAGAACCTAGACCTAATGCAATTGCACCTGCAAGTCCTGAACCTACCATCATTGATGGAATAACACGTAATGGGTCAGCAGCAGCAAAAGGAATTGCACCTTCAGTAATGAATGATAATCCCATTACATAGTTAGGTACGATTGAACCTCTTTGTTCTTTCGTAAATTTCTTTCTAAAGATTATCATTGTTGTAGCAATAGCTAGTGGTGGAATCATACCACCAATCATAGCTGCTGTGATTGGCGCAGCATTTCCTTCAGTTAATGCAGCAGTTGCGAATACATAAGCAGCTTTATTGAATGGTCCACCCATATCAATTGCCATCATAGCACCTACAACTAGTCCAAGTAACATGATGTTTGAACCTGATAGATTATTTAAACCATTTAATAATAAATGATTTAGCCATGAAGCTGGAGGGTTGAATACATATACCATTAATAGACCAGTAATTGTTACAGAAAGCACTGGATAAATTAAAGTTGGTTTTAGACCTTCTACTGCTTGTGGTAATTTACGTGTAATATATTTTATTCCTTGAGTTAAGTAACCTGCTAAGAAACCTGCAATAATACCACCTATAAATCCTGAACCACCTGATATCGCTAGCATACCACCAACTAGACCTGCAGCGAAACCTGGTTTATCTGAGATACTACGAGAGATGAAACCTGCTAGAACTGGAATAATTAATGCGAAGGCACTATTTTTACCAATATTCCATAATTGTTCAGCAAACGCATTGTGCTCAGAACTTTTAGGATCAAATGAATTTGGACCAAATAAGAATACGATTGCCATTAAAATACCACCAGCAATTACAAGTGGTAACATATTTGAAACACCATTCATCAAGTGTTTATAGAATGCTTTACCAGGGCTAAGTTTCTCTTCGTTTTTATCCTCAATACCTTTAGCACTATCTCCACGAGCAACAAATGGTTTGCGACTAGTGTCAAATGCAGTGTTAATTAATTCTTCAGGACGTTTTATTCCGTCAGCTACTGGCACTTCAACAACATTCTTACCGTCAAAGCGATCAGTCTCAACATGAACGTCTGCCGCAACAATAATACCAGTTGCACGCTCAATATCTTGTTCAGTTAAATGGTTTTTAATACCACTTGAACCATTAGTTTCCACTTTAATTTTAACATCCATTTTTTCAGCTTGTTTTTTAAAGCATCTCGTGCCATGTACGTATGTGCGATACCTGTTGGACAAGCAGTGACAGCTAGAACATATGGCTCATTACTATCATTAGCACTATCACTTGCTGAGGAACCCGCTACAGCACCTACGGCATTTGCTTCATTTTCTTGTGCTTCTGCTTCTTCCTCTTTAGTAGCTTCATCATCCGCTTCATCAATTATTTGTAATACCTTTTCAGGAGATTCAGCATTAATTAGCTTCTCACGTACATTTTCATCCATTAAAATGCCTGAAAGTTTAGCAAGCGCATCTAAATGAGTCTGTGCGCCACCTTCTGGAGCAGCAATCATAAAGAATAAATGTGCAGGTTGCATATCTAAACTTTGATAGTCTACACCTTCTTTAGATTTCCCAAATGCTATTGCAGGAGATTTTACAGCTGCTACTTTCGCGTGAGGAATCGCAATTCCTTCACCAATTCCTGTTGTACTTTGTGATTCACGATTATGAATAGCTTCTTTAAATGAAGCAACATTACTAAGTTTTCCTGCTTTATCTAATTGATTGACTAATGCTTCAATCACGCCGTTTTTATCTGAAGCAGATAAATCCATTGCAATTGTATCTTTAGTTAATAATTCTGTGATTCTCATTTAATTCACTCCCCATCAAGTACAGAAACCGTAACTTGAGATTTAATTTTTTCTATAGCATCCCTAGTTGCTAAATCTTCTTCAAAAGCAGTTGCTGTTCCAGAAGCTACTGCTTGTTTAAAAGCATCTTGGATAGATAACCCTGATTCTAAACCTGCGACCATTCCAGCAACAGTACTATCTCCAGAGCCTACAGTATTGATGACTTTACCTTGTGGATTCACAGCTTTGATACTTTGTTGTTCATCTACATAAACAGCTCCATCGCCACCTAACGAAATGATAACGGATTGTGCACCTTTTTTAAGAATTTCTTTACCGTATTTAACTACATCCTGGTCACTTGATACCGTCGTATTGAACATGACTTCAAGCTCGTCTTTGTTTGGTTTAATAAATAATGGCTGATACGGTAATACTGTTTCAACTAAATCTTTTTCAGCATCTACCACAAGCTTTGCGCCAGTGTTTTTAGTTATTTCAGCAATTTGAGCATAAGCATCACTTGGAATACTATTTGGAACGCTACCTGCTACAATCACTGTATCTTTATTTGTCGTGTTTTTAATTTGTGTTAACAGAGCTTGAAATTGATCTTGTGTCACCTTTGGACCTGGTGCATTAATTTCAGTCTCTTGACCTGATTTGAGTTTTACATTAATACGAGTATCTTCATCTACTTCAATAAAATCTGTATGAATCTTACTTTCTTCTAAAGTTTTTGATATAAATTCTCCAGGAAAGCCACCTGCAAAACCAAGTGCAGTTGAATCAACATCTAGAGTTTTAAGTACTCTTGAAACATTTATCCCTTTCCCACCTGCAAATTTATACGTTTCTTTCGCTCTATTTAATCCTTTTAATTCAAAACCATCTGTAAACATGATGTAATCAATTGAGGGATTAAATGTAACTGTATATATCATGATTGTCCTCCTAAAAAATGATATTGGTTAGTGTACGCTTCAGTGACTTTATTTTTGAACGCCTTTTGTGAAGTAATGATTTTAATACCATCTAGCATTGGCACTCTTGCAAAATATACCTGATCAAATTTCGTTTGATCGACGAGTACATATTTCTCATTAGATAGCTTCATCGCTGTTTCTTTAATCAAAGCTTCTTGTTCATCTGGTGTTGTAAAACCATACTTCAAATCCATACCGTTCATTCCAATGAACGCCCGATCGAAACAATACCTTCTCAATGTTTCCAATGCATTTGCACCAACAGTTGCCATTGTTGTCTCTTTCACCTGTCCACCAATCATTAAAGTTTTAATCCCATTCTTTAATAACTGTTCCACATGTGTCATACCGTTCGTCACAACAATGATATCTCTCGCATCGATATATTGAATCATTTCAAACGTAGATGAACCTGCATCTAGGAAAATGCATTCGTTGTCTTTTATTTCCTGAGCGGCTCGTTTACCAATTTCTTGTTTTTCTCGTAAGTTCTGAGTCAATTTCTCAGTCAACCCAGGTTCTACTACACGATTTTGGTTAAGCGTTGCACCACCATGAACACGTTGTAATTTACCTATCTTTTGTAATTTGGATAAATCCCTTCTAATTGTTGAAGCACTACAACCCGTTCTATCAATTAATTCTTGGAGTGTTAAAAAATCTTTTTTAGCTAATTCTTGCAATATTAAATCATGACGTTTTTCTGAAATCATTTTTATCACCCCATCTCAATTATCATTATAATGAGTACGCTTACATTTTTCAATCATAAATTATCAAAATCAATCAAAAACATTCACTATGTGACAAAAATAAAAACATCTAAATTAATAGATGTTTTATATATAGCCGATGCTATACTATCAGTACAGCAATTAAACATGAATAATCTATTCATTCAAAACCAATCATATGTATTACACATTAATTTGTCTATTCGTGTGTAATATGTGCCAATTGCGCTTGAGTCATCTCTACAAGATCATCTACTTGGATGATGATTTGCATACCACGTTGACCACCACTAACATATACTTTGTCTAAGTTTTTCGCAGAAGCATCAATTGTTGTTTGAAATAGATGTTTCATACCTATAGGTGAACAACCACCCCTCACATAGCCAGTAACTTGTTTAAGTTGATCCAATGGCATTAATTGAAGTTTTTTCTCGTTGACCACATGAGCCGCTTCCTTCATATCTAATGATGCATTTACCGGAATCACAAAAACGAAATGACCATGATTCGCGTTTTCTAATACAAGCGTTTTATAGACTTCTTCAACATTTGCACCAACCAATTTAGCAATTTGTTCACCATGTTGGTGTTTATCAGTGACTTCATAGGTATTCATGCCATACTTAATTTTAGCGCGGTCCAGCATGCGCATCGCATTTGTTTTTTTACTTTTAGCCATCTTTCCACCCTCAATATTATAGCTTTTATTCAATATTTATTTTAACATGCCACCATCCATTTCTATGACTTAATAGCATTTAAATGTATTCTATATACATAAAAATTCACTCTTTCTATGTACTTTAAAAGAGTGAATTGCTATTGCGAATTAGATTGTTCAGTATTTACATGGCCATATTCATCTACTGAAATATTTGTATGTTGTCTACCATTAACATCTGAGAATGAATATTTAGCTGTCGGTGATTTACTTTGCATATGGTCAATTTTATAATTGTTTTTCATATGATGGTCTGCGTAGTTTAAAGCAATCACGTTACATTCTTGTGGTGTGAAATTATAAGATGTTTGGTTATTTGTTGTTTTTTTATTGTATTTATTATTCGTTATCTCATTGTCTTTATCATTTTTATCTTTTTCGGATGCCTTAGCCGTATAGTTTGAATGTAAATTGAAAGTGTCTTCAATGTAAGAAACTTTATTCACTTTTGAAAATGTGCATATCGTTTGATGTACTTTTGCTAAAGCATTTTGGTTTGTAGCTAGGAAAATCAATCCTACTAAACAAATTGATAGTATTACGGCTACAACACTCAATAATAAATTTTTCAAATTCATCCCCTTACCCACATTTCTCTTAAGATTTTCATCTATCTTAACATATTAATTTTTGAAAAAAGATATGTAGGTTACAATTTAAATAGATTGTAATATTTGTAACATTAGTATTAACGAAGTTGTTACTTTTGTCACATAAAAGACGCATGTCATATATATAAGAAATTTAAAATTTACGGTTCTTAACGTCTTAAAAATAAGAAAACACTCTAAATTGTACGTTTTTTCGTAATTTTTAGAGCGTTACCTTATTTATACTAATATTAAGATTGTGATTGCTTACGTCTGGATCTTAGCCACTTTTCAATAAAGATAATTACAATACCGCTTAAAGAGACTGCGATAGCCATATATAACGGAAATTCTAAGTTTACGTCGAACAATGCTCTTGCTACTAAAGGTCCAATAAAGTTACCCATACTTGTAAAAGTAGAATTAAGACCTCCCGCAAATCCCTGACGGTCTCCAGCAATATTTGAGAAATAGTTAGTTAAAGCTGGACGAATCATATCGAAACCTATAAATACAATGAAACTAATGACCATAATTGTCCAATAACCATTGGATAGAATCAGCATCACCAGAACTATAAGCTGAATAAAGTAAGGAGCTTGCTATAAAATTAAGCTCTGTCATATACTTCATAAATTTATCAAAGAAGAATACTTGGAATATAGCGCCGAAGAAGCCCCCACCAGTAATCGCAATTGAGATATCTTTTGGAGAATAATTAGCTTTTTCTGAAGTGTATAATGAGAATAATGTCTCAAAAGCTGACAATCCAAAAGCTAAGACTAACGTTAATATAACGGGTGTGATAAACACTTTCCAATTGATTTTAGTGAGTAATTCAGGTTGATATTGATGAAAGCCATCTGTCGTTTCTTTTTTAGGATTATGGATTAAAACTAGAGACATTGTAAACGCGATAGCTCCTAAAGATCCTGCAAAATAGAATGGTAATCTATGCGAGATTTCAGCTAGAAATCCACCAAATCCAGGACCTAAAATAAAACCAGAATTAATTATGGCAGACATATACCCGAAATTCTTAGCTTTATCTGCGCCTTTAGAAATATCAGCAATCATACCTGTGACACCGGGCATTACCATTCCTGCACTAAATCCTCCTAGCACACGCGAAATCATAAGAATAGTAAATGTCTGTCCTGCCGCAAACATAAATTCTGAAATTGAAAATAAAACAAGACCTATGCAAATTATAAGTTTCTTGCCTAATTTATCCGCCAAAGTACCTCCAAATGGTGAAATAACCATTTGTGATAATGCAAACGCAGCAACTAATACTCCTAAATCGCTCCCTTTTAAACCTAAATCTTTTAAATAAACTGGTAATACTGGGATAACAAGACCAATTCCTAAGAAAATTAGAAATATATTAAAGTACAATGTAAATAATTGTTTTCTCATAAGATGTCCTCCTCTCTACATGTATTACTGACAACTTATTTCAATGAATGATGCTTAAAACATCTGTCATATCCCAAAATAAAACGAACTAATTAGTCCTTACTGTCTATATAACTAAAAGTTTCTACATTGTATAATATTTCATTAACATTTTACAATAACAATTCATAATATTTTAAGCATTTAACAAGTTTATTTTAAGTTTTAGAGAGAATTTGAGGCTACATTATTGTGTTAACTTCATATTATTTGATATGACATGCATTTACAGTTAACATTAAAACTCGACAATTCAATTAATTATTAAAATCTTTAAGAAAGTAGTGCATGATAATGCAACCACGTTATATTGCAAGGATATACTTTATAATTTTATTTATTATTTCTCTTGCTGAAACAAGAGTTTTTAATTTTATGACCTTAAATTTATTTTTAGCATATGTGCCTTTTGAACTTTGCTTACTTTTAAAGTTATTTAAACCAAAGAAAGTATTTGAATGGCCTTTATTTGTTGTCTTTGGATTGATATTTCTACTTTTAGTTCCTAATACTTTTTATATGATTACAGATTTAATACATTTGAACCAATTTCAATTTAATTTTCTCGTAGGATTGAATCTTACTGAATGGGTATACTTCACTTTCCTAATGCTTGGCGTCTTTTTAGCGATATATGTTATGATTTTAATCTTTATGGAAATAGGACATTTAACTTCTCATTTATGGTTAAATCGTACACTCATCATTGTACTTATGTTCTTAAATGGTTTAGGTATATATATCGGCCGATTTTTAAGACTTCATACCGTCTATTTAATTGACGAGCCTTTAAAGATAGCTACTCAAGTACTTTCAGTGTTTAATATAAAGACTTTCATGTTTGTGCTTCTAATGGTAATGATGCAAAGTACGATTGTTTTATTTGTAAAAGGGGTGAGATTACAAAAATGATATTCGGCATTATGTTATTAATCATCATTCTCATCATTTTACAGCTTATTATCGGTCATTTCTGGCATGAGGTTGGATTTAATTATACTCAAAGTATTCAACTCATGTTTTTACCATTAGGTATCGGACTATTTATTATGCAAATTGCTTACTACGAAAGACATTACCCAAATTGGGAAGTTCCTCTCAAAGTTAAGCTTAGACTTAAATATATGTATATTATCACTTTCTTAGAATATGTAGCAGTTTATATCTGTCTTTTTAGATTAATCTAGTACTAAGGTGTATATATAAACAAACTCAGATATGATATAAAAACACTCCATAAAAATCGTTTATGGAGTGTTTTTATAAATATTTATATTTTCCTTAGTTATTCCAATGCTTTAAATTCTGACATCACATGATCTCTGCTCTCGCTATGATCTACAATTTGTTTAGGATAATCTTTTCCTAACTCTATACCTTGCTCTTTAATTTGACGCTCGTGCTTATAAGTATCATGTAAATATTTCGCATCAACATCATTAAGTATCGGTATAAATTTTTTAATGTATAACGCCTTTTTATCAAAACGTTCACTTTGTCGTACTGGATTAAACATTCTAAAGTACGGCACAGCATCTGTTCCTGTTGAAGCAGACCATTGCCAACCATGTACATTTGAAGCAGCATCATAATCGATAAGCTTTTGTCTAAAGTATTCTTCACCCCACGTCCAATCAATAAATAAATCTTTTGTAAGAAATTGTGAAACAACCATTCTCATCCGATTGTGCATATACCCAGTAGTATTAAGTTCTCCCATTGCAGCATCAATGATTGGAAAGCCTGTCTTCCCTTTAGTCCATAAATCAAAATTCTCCTCATTATAAGACCAATTCAAATTTTGATATTTTTCTTTAAAAGCATGATGCGCTGTCTTAGGATATTGAGTCATCAAGACATAATAAAACTCTCTAAAAATTAATTCACGAATAAATGCTTCATAATTTTGTTCATCTTTATCATAACTATTTAGCAGATCATTAAATATCTGAATAATATCAAGCACTCCATATGCTAGATATATACTTAATTGACTAGTAAGGACCTCAGGCAAATATTCACGTTTTGTATCATAATCTTCAATGTCTTTATCTAGAAAATCAGACCATTTATATTGTGCATTCTCTTCACTAATACCACTTTGACTATAGTTACCTTTTACTTTTTGTTTTGATTTAACGCCTACTTTAGCTATATCTTTAAGATCATAATTGTAAACTGTTCTTTTCATTAAATATGGGCGCCATTTTTTATAAAAACTCGTAAACACTTTATATGGTTCACCTTTGTTATTACGTGTTTTACTTGGTTTAAAATAATGATTAGCTCTTATAGTCGTTACAGATATATCTTCTTTTTTAAATTTTTCTTTCTGATGCAAAATGTCATACTCTTCCTTGTGATAACTCATAATATCACCAGCAATAACCACCTGATTGATCCCTTTTTCTTTACTGAAATCAATCAATTCATCATAGTCTATTAGAAACGGTTGAATATCGTGATCATAGAGTGTATTAACAAATTTTTGTAATGTTCCATAATAATAATGACGCTTCATTGTAGCTTCATTACTAAACTCTTCTTTTGGGATAATATAATAGCATTTTTCTATATCTTCCATATTTTGATAGACATATTCAAATAAAGGATTGTTATTCGTTCTAAAAACTCTATTTAAGATGACACCTAATGCCATGATTGTTACCACCTAACATATTTTTTATTATTTTACCCTGAAAAGAGTTCACGAACACACAACAATATTCACATAAAAAAGGAGCGGAAAAGAAATATAATTTATCAAAATTATTTTCGTAGTCCCGCCCCAATTTGCATTGTTTGTAGAACTTCATTCTAAAGACATTCTCTATGTTAGCCCCCGAACCGACAAAGATAACTATGATTGAAAGAAGCTTGAAATAAGCGCACTTTCAATTCAGACATCTATTGTCTGTATATTAAATGAGACTGCGACAATGAATTATGTCCCAGCCTCTACAAAATTTAGTTTTTAAACTAAGCCCAACCATTTCCAGTAAGTTAAACTAAATACTATTACAAGAATGTAACCTATAATCGTCAAAGGGATCCCTGTTTTCAAGAAATCTTTGACTGTAAATGTTCCAGTACCATATGCAAGCATATTTTGCGGTGCACTTACAGGTAGCAAGAAACCAAAACTAATCACAAATTGTTGAATTAACACAAACCCAATTGCATGATCTCCTAAATGAAGTGTTGACGTTAATGAAATAAATACTGGAATTAGAGCAGATGATAGACTTGTCGCGCTTGCAAATCCTAAGTGAATTAATATATTAAATAACGTTATTAAAGCAATTGTTGCAATAATAGGTAAACCTTTAAGTCCCATTAATCCAAATGTTTGATCACTTAACCATTGTGCCGCACCTGTTTTTAATAACACATTACCAAGTGAAATCCCTACACCAAAGACAATAATTGTCCCCCAAGGAATTTTCTTTTCAACACCTTTCCAAGTAATAACACCAATTTTAGGCATTAACATAATTCCCAAGGCAATTAACGTAATAGATGCTGAATCAATCGGATGTAATATCTTTTCTGTAGACCAAAAGAAGAGTAATAAAATCGAAATAGCAATTAAACGCCATTCTCTAGCACTCACAGGCCCTAAGTCGTTTAATTCTTTCTTAATTAATTCCTTTCCACCTTCTATCGCATCTCTTTCCGGAGGCATTACTTTTATCATGATGAAATATAACGCTATAGACATTAAAACAGACCATGGCGCTGCATATAAAAACCATTCTCCCCAAGAAACATCATGACCTAAATTTTGATTGATAAAATTAATAGCTACAATGTTCTGAGCAGCAGCTGTTTTGATACCAATATTCCATATGGATACTGCTTGCACTGCAGTAATAACTAGTAGAGAAGCAAGCTTACTTTCCTTACTCATTTTAAAGGCTGCAATCATTCCCAGTAAAATGGGTACAACTGCGCCAGCACGTGCAGTAGCTGAAGGTACAAAGAAAGCTAACACAATAGAAACTACAATAGCACCAATAACAATATTTCGAGTTTTATTTCCTACTATTGAAAGAACTATTAATGCTAAACGTTTATGTAGATTTGTTTCCTGCATGGCTGTAGCAAGGAACAAGGCGGCGGCTACCAAAGCAACCGCAGATGTAGAAAATCCACTAAAAGCATGAGTCAGCGCGTTGTTAGTACCTAACAATTCGCTCCCTTTTAAAATAGCATCTCCACTTTTAGGATTACCCAACTTTTCAGATAAGTTCTGAACAGGACTGAACCCTAGTAACAATATAATTAAACCTAATATGAGTGTGGCAGATACTGGATATGACACTGCTTCTGTTACCCACATAATTACGGCAAATGCTAAAATTGCTAAAGCTGCTTTCGCCATAATAGGTAAACCTGAAGGTGTTGGTAATAATAGGATTCCTATTAATAAAGCAAAACTTATCATAATCCATATAGATTTATAACTCTTTTTACTTTGAGTGTTTTGACTCTGATTGTGTGTTTGTGGTTTCCCTTTAGCCATACTTATCGACTCCTTAATATATATTACACTTAGATTATATCAAGAAAGCGCTTTAATAAGTTCGTATTGTGATAAAATACACATAATCCTCAAAATATTTGTAAATTGTAATAAATAACTAGTACAAATTTTAAAATTAAATTTGTAAATAGGCCTCTTTTGCATTATTAAAACACTGTGCAAAAGAGACCCAATATATTTCTTATTTATTTTTTAGTGCATTTTTCACATTTTGGACTGACTCAGCTGAATATTTTAATTGTTCTTGTTCTCTCTCATTCAAATTAACTTCTACAATTTTTTCTATACCGTTCTTGCTAAGAATAGTTGGAACACCTAGACAAATATCTGAGAATCCATATTCACCTTCTAAGTAAGCAATGCTTGGTAACAAGCGCTTTTGATCTTTTAAAATAGCTTCAATCATTTCATATATAGCTGTAGCTGGTGCATAATATGCTGAACCTTTACCTAATAATTCTACAATTTCAGCTCCACCTTTTCTTGTGCGATTGACTATGCGTTCTAAAACATCTTCAGCAATTAAATCTTTAACTGGTACACCATTAACTTGTGTTGATTCCACGAGTGGAACCATTGTATCTCCATGCCCTCCAAGTACAAGACCATTAATATCTTTTACTGAAACCTTTAATTCATCAGCAATAAAACTTTGATAACGAGCGGTATCAAGAACACCTGATTGTCCAATTACACGTTCTTTTGGAAAACCTGAGGCTTTTAATGCAGTATAAGTCATAGCATCAACTGGATTGGTTAATACAATAATCGTAGCATTAGGTGCGTACTTCGCAATATTGAGAGATGTCTGATGAACTATTTCTTCATTGGTTTGAACCAAATCATCTCTAGTCATTCCAGGTTTACGTGGTATTCCAGCGGTCATAACCACAATATCTGAATCTTGAATATCCTCAATTTGAACAGAACCTTGAACGTTTGTATCAAATCCAAATATTGGTCCGCTTTCTAAAATATCTAATGCTTTTCCTTTAACAAATCCCTCTGATTGTGGACGATCGATCATTACAATATCTGCTATTTCTTTTTGCGCTAATACAAAAGCTAAAGTTGATCCAGTATTTCCTGCTCCAATGATTGAAACTTTTCTTCTAGTATTCATGAACCATAGCCTCCTAATTTATATTTATCTCTAAAAAAATAAAAAGCTTTGCTATTTCAATTAAAGTATAACACTGAAATAACAAAACTTTTCAAATATCATTATTTATTTTTTACTCAATAACACTTTTGACTAACCTAAAAAATTAATGTCTTAAACCAAACACATACAATAGTGTGAAGAAAGCTGCACCGCTTAAAATAGTCAATACTAAAGTTAAAATAAACGTGCGTTTAAAGTGTCTAATAAAAGCAATAAATAGTAGCCCTAGATTATATGCAAAGAATAATCCAAACAAAGTCATTGATACTTTAATATCTGGATAAAAAATATTAAATAACTGCACAACTATGGCAAATCCTAAATATGGAAATGTAATTAAGTTTTTCTCAAATTTAATTTGTTGTTCTCGTTTATCTTCATTATTCATAACCTTACTCTCCTTAATTATGAAAATTGTATCATATCGAGCTTATTTTTTAGCCTATTAACGTCTATTTGCTCTCCAATAATTACAATAGTTAAAGTCATACCTTTCTCAACGACACCATAATCTGGCAGACCATATGCATATTGAAATTCATAGGTTTCATTTGGTGTATCGCGGAATTGAACGTAACCTTTCAAACGTAATACGTTGTCAGGTAAGCGTAAAATAAATTGATAAAAAAGTTGACGATCGATGGAGCCACTAAACGTATATTGCATACTATTTATACCATGATGATGTGAATGTGTGTGTATCGTCGCAACATCGTCACGAAATTGTGATATTTCATCGATGTTCACCTGTCCATAGGTTGTTAAAATAATTGGAACACTTGCATTGATACGATATAATTCATCTTCTAATTGCTGCTGTTGATCTTCACTTATTAAATCTGTTTTATTAACAATTAATACATGACTCACTTCAAGTTGTTCTTCCATTAATCGCATCGTTGATTCCGAATACTGCTTTCTATTTAAAAAACGTTCTGCATCAACAACACCAATAACTTGTGGTTGGTGTACATACTTTACAATTCGTGGGTCTTGGCAAGCCATTATGATTTCAATAGGATGTGCAATACCAGTGGCTTCAATAATGATATGATCCGTTTCGTCACTCTGTAAAAGTAATTCAATTTGATTCACTAGATCCATTTTTAAATCACAACAAACACAACCGTTCAATATTGAACGGACATCTACCATATTACTTAAATGATTACCATCAACGTCTAATGAGCCAAATTCATTCATGATAACTTTAACTTTCTCATCAGTTTTTAATATTTCACTAATATAATGTTTCAGTAAAGTAGTTTTACCACTACCTAAAAATCCGCTAATGATAGAAATTGTTATTTTTTCATCTTTATTATTTCTCATATTATATTCCCTTTTCTATTACAAGCATTTTTGAAAATGATAACATATATATTTAATTATCTTTTTACTTGATTTAATGTAAGATATCTTCTAAACTTTAAACATACTTTAATTTTAGCATGGCATTGAATCAAAGTGTTGTACAAATTATATTTTGTACAACATAGACGGATTCCAATCCGAAAAAGAGAAAAAACGGATAGAATGTCTGGAGGAGAACTTTAATGTCTGATCAACATAATTTAAAAGAGCAGCTATGCTTTAGTTTGTACAATGCTCAAAGACAAGTTAATCGCTACTACTCTAACAAAGTCTTTAAAAAGTACAACCTAACTTACCCACAATTTCTTGTATTAACGATTTTATGGGATGAGTCACCTGTTAATGTCAAAAAAGTCGTTACAGAATTAGCACTAGATACAGGTACTGTATCACCATTACTTAAACGAATGGAACAAGTTGATTTAATTAAACGCGAACGTTCTGAAGTGGATCAACGTGAAGTATTTATTCACTTAACAGACAAAAGCGAAACAATTAGACCTGAATTAAGCACAGCATCGGAGAAAGTTGCAACAGCTTCATCTTTATCTAAAGAAGAAGTTAAAGAACTGAATCGCTTATTAGGTAAAGTCATCGATGCATTTACTGAAACGAAAGAATAATAGAAAGTTTCTGTCATGAAATTAAAGTTAAACTAAGGAATTAATATACATTTTGAAATGAAACAGCAAATAAAGTCGTATCGATTATCGATACGACTTTATTTGCTGTTAATACACATTGATTATTTAAGCTCTTGAACTATGGTTGATCTCAATCATCTGGGATAGATAACCATTACCTTTTAATAAACTTTCATAAGAACCGCTTTCTTTAATTTCTCCATCAATCATAACTATAATTTTATCGAAACGTGGTAATACATCTAAATCATGTGTAGCAATAATTAACGTTTCTGAAGATGATTCAATTAAATTCATCATTTTAGTAGTATTTTCTAAATCTAATGCAGTCGTAGGTTCATCTAAAATCCATATGTCAGCTGAATCTCTGAGTAAAAGTCTAGCTAAGCTTAACCGTTGTTTTTCGCCACCAGACAGATTCTCTCCGTCTAGCGATACATTTCTCTCTAAGTCTAGATAACCTAGCCCTACAGATTGAAGTACTTGAATTAATACAGCATCCTCTTTCTCTGAAAATAAATTATCTCGTACCGTTCCATCAAACATGTGTTGAGACTGTAACATACCATTCATCTTATGATACTTGTCTTCTTCATCAATATCCGTAACTATTTGACGTTTTAACTTAACGATTCCTTGATCAACATGATATAGACCTAACATCACTTGTAGCAGAGTACTTTTCCCAGAACCTGAAGGACCAATAATAGCAACTTTCTCACCTTCTTGAATAGTTAAATCAATGTTGTGAAGTACAGGAGTTTGTTGATACCAATAACTAAAAGTAACATCATTCATTTCAAATAATGACATCGTCGAATCTGTATATTTCAATGGATGCATTATGTTAGATTGGGGCGCATTTATAACATCGTTAATTTCATCCAACGCTTGATCAGTATCAGCTTTATAATATGCAACATTACTCATTGGTACTGCCTGTTCAAATAAAGTTAAAATCATCAGCACAATACTCGTTATATAAACAACATCTAAATGACCAGATTGAACCTGTTGCACTCCAATAACTAAACTGAGAAATATTGAAACCATTGCTATGAGATTCAATATATAATCATACAAGGATAAAAAACGACGTTCTTTTGATTGCATACTGTCATATTGATTTAGACGATGCATAACATCTACTTTAAATTCATCTCTTTGTCGAAAGCGTCTTAATTCCTCATCACCTTCTTTATAATCATAAAAACGTTGTAGAAAGTTACTTTGATGCAAAGCTACCTGTCTTTTAAGTATTCGGGCTTTTTTAGCACTTATCCACGGAACTATCCATAGAGTGAGTATCATACTTAGTGCAATAAGACATGAATGCATCGGTGATATGAAAATTAATGTAATGATAGACACAATAGCTGTTAAGCCTATCACTACTGGAGGATAATAAACTCTTAAAAATATATTTTGTAACGCTTCAACTCGGCTTACCATACGTGTAATCAAGTCACTTGAATTAAATTTTCTATAGACATCAGGAACCGCTGGAAATAATTTATTAAGAAACTGTACTCTTACATCTCTTAACATCGTGAAAGTCGTTCTATGTGATAACAATCTCTCAATATATCGTGTTATCGCTCTTAAGAAGCCAAACATTTTTACAGTAACCACTAAGACCATTAGTGCATATAATGGTGCCCCTAATGCACTTTGTGTCACCATATAACCACTTAAGAAGAACATTGCTAATGCTACAAGGCCACCTGCTACTCCAACTATAATAGCTAGAAGTAAATCTTTATCTTTTCGAAAATGAATGCGCGATTTCAAGCCTATTGATTCACCTCATTTCGCGATACTGATATCGTCATATCATCTTTTATTAGACGGCCATTTTCTAGATAAATACGACGTTTAGCTTTATTAATTGTTGAATCACGATGAGCAATAATGATCATCGTAGTATCTCTAAAATGATTTTGAATTACATTTTGGATTGTACGTTCTGTTTCAATGTCTAGACCAATTGCCGGTTCATCAAATATCACTAACTCAGGATTCATTAGTAATAACCGACACAACTCAATTCGTCTCATTTGGCCCCCAGACAACATTTCGCCACCTTCTCCAATTTGTGTATGAATACCATTTTTAAGAGATAACACTTTATCTTTTAGACCGATCTCTTCTAAAACTTGAATGATAGTTTTATCAGAAACCTCACTATTATACATCGCTATATTATTTTTAATTGAATCTGTAAAAATATAAGGATTTTGACTTAGAAATCCAATACGTGTGGCTTCCTTGTTAAAGGATATACTTCCTTTTGTAGGCGTTTTAGCTTGGCTTAAAATATGAGCTAACGTAGTTTTACCCGCACCACTTGGGCCGACAATTGCAATTTTATCGCCTGAGTATACAACCATATTAATATGAGTAAGAGCGTCCTGTTCGTTATTTGGGTATTGGTATGATAACTCTTTTACTTTGATTTGTGGATTTTGATAAGTGTTTATAGTTGGATTAGAGTGTGTGGGTTTATTTTCAGAGTCTAAGAACTCAAAAACAACATCACTTGAACCCTCACTTTGTTTACCAGTATGGAATGCTTGTCCTAAATCTTTAATAGCATTATAAAATTCCGGAGCAAGAATGATAGCAATAGCCGCAGTAATGAAGTTGATCTTATTAAATACGACTAGACTTAGAGCCGCTTCTAGCGCGACCAGACCAATACCTAACATGCTAATAAATTCAAGCATTAATCCTGATAAGAACGCGCTTTTTAAAATTTTCATAGTTAAGTCTCTAAATTTAGTGCTATCTTCATAGAGATGTGCTTCAGTATTCTTAGTTTGATTGAGTAATTTGAGCGTAATCAAACCTTTAGCAATATTCAAAAACCTTTGGCTAAATTGATTTAAATATGTCATTTGATCCTTTGATTCATCTCTTGTTTTCAGACCAAAAATGATATAAAACATAGGAATAAATGGAGCAGTAACCATCATAATTAACGCAGTTGATAAGTGTACATAACACATAGCGACGATAATCGCGACTGGAATCATCATTGACTTAAATACTTGTGGTAAATAACTTTGAAAGAATGGTGCGATACCATCAATACTTTCGGTTAAAATATTTATTTGTTCTCCAACTGAGCGTGTACTATTCTTATTAATCACTTGTTGTCTTAAATCATATTTCACTCTAGTAGCCATGCGATCACCTATGCGTTGGTTCAACATGTTGAAAGTTGCACGTGCAATAAGAATCACGAAAATCAATATAAAAAGTCCTATAAGTGATTGTTTATGATGATACAACATGTGATTGAGTAATTTGGCGATAGAAACATTTTGTATAACTACTGTTATAGATAAAAAAACGCTCATGATAAACATGAGAGCGGGATATATTTTATATTTAAACACTAAATTTGTTAGTTTTTTCACAATAACCTCACCTACTTTCATTATAAAAGGTTTACTAGAAATTTAAATTAAAACGCTCAATCATTTTTTTAATTAATTTGTTTCATTTATTAAAATAATTATTATGTCATACTTTGGTCCAGTATTGACGGTTAGGTTAACACCATATTAATTTAATATGCTATGATAATATGGTATTTTTGAAAAATGAAAGAATAAATAAATGTTTTACGAAAGTGGGTAAATTATGTTTTTACTTGAATTGATAAAAGGCATCATTTTAGGTATCGTTGAAGGACTTACTGAGTTCGCCCCTGTATCTTCTACAGGACATATGATACTCGTTGATGATATGTGGTTAAAGTCCACTAAATTTTTAGGTGAACAATCTGCGTTTACCTTCAAAGTTGTTATCCAACTTGGGTCTGTATTTGCAGCGGCATGGGTATTCCGAGATCGTTTCTTAGAAATATTACATATAGGTCATCATAAACCTAATAATGAAAGTAATGTTAAACGCCGTTCTCAACCTAAGCGATTGAATTTATTACATGTATTAGTAGGTATGATACCAGCAGGTATTCTAGGTTTTTTATTTGATGATTTAATTGAAAAATATTTATTCAGTGTTCCTACTGTTATGATTGGCTTATTCATAGGTGCGATTTACATGATTTTAGCTGATAAATATTCTGAGAGGGTTCAACATCCTCAAACAGTAGATCAAATTAATTATTTCCAAGCATTTGTCATTGGTATCTCACAAGCGATTGCAATGTGGCCAGGTTTCAGTAGATCTGGTTCTACTATTTCAACAGGTGTATTTATGAAATTAAATCATAAAGCAGCTTCAGATTTTACATTTATTATGTCAGTACCAATTATGCTTGCAGCAAGCGGTTTATCTTTACTAAAACATTATGAGTATATTCACTTAGCACATATTCCTTTCTATTTACTAGGATTCTTAGCAGCGTTTATTGTTGGTTTAATTGCTATTAAGACATTCTTACATTTAATTAATAAAGTTAAATTAATTCCATTTGCCATTTACCGAATTGTATTAGTTGTAGTCATTGCAATCCTTTACTTCGGTTTTGGCATCGGAAAAGGAATCTAAAGAAACACTTGGAATTTTATTCCTTAGTGTTTCTTATGCAATGGACTCTGTCCATTGTAATCCTCTATACACTTGGAATTTTATTCCTTAGTGTTTCTAACTTTAATGAAGGTATTCATTTCATATTCTTCACTAAACACTAGTAGGTTTAATTAATCTCGCTAGTGTTTTTTTATTTTCCAAAATTAATTGAAATTATCGATTTCCATAGATAACAATCGTTTAGTATCATGTATCATAGGGTATGGAAAAGAATAGTAAAATTAATGGAGGCAACGAGTATGGACAAAAAGAGACTTATTAAGACTTTAATCAATGTATTACCTATCGTCATTGTACCGTTAGTCTTTGAACGTAAACGCATTAAAGAACATCCTGATGTACGTAAAGCTACTGATGCTACGACTAAAGCTACATCAAAAGCTACTACTACTATTTCAAACAAAGCTTCAGATGTTAAAGAATATGTGGGCGATAAAAAACAAGAATTTGATAACAAACGTGAATTAAAGAAAATCGCGAAAGAAAACGACCCTGCTTACATCGAGAAAAAAGACGAAAAGTTAGCTAAACAAAATCGTAAAGAAGCAGAAAAAATGGACAAAAAACTTCAGAAAAATATTGAGAAACGTCATAAAGAAGAAGACAAGCAACGTGAAGAAAATAAAAAACAACGTATTAAAGATATGAAAAAATCTCAAAAGTATGAAGAAAAAGTAGGTCTCACTCCAGGCAAGTTAGACGATAAAACTGAGAAAAAAGGCGAAAAACTTGAAAAAGATAATCGTAAAGATGTAAAAAAATTAGATAAAAAGCTTCAAAAGAATATTGAAAAACGTCACAAAAAAGAAGAAAAACAACAAGAAGCAGAGAAGAAAGCTAGAAAAAAAGAATTTAAAAAATATGATGATTACGTGGCTGACAGTGTTGTAAAGCAAAATAAAGAATCTGATAACACTCAAGGTTAGTTGTTAATGGTCAAAGTAATCATAGACGGAGATGCTTGTCCTGTTGTTAATTCAGTGATTGAATTAACTAAAGGGACAGGCATTTTTGTTACGGTGTTAAGAAGTTTCAGTCACTTTTCTCATCAAATTCAGCCCGAGCATCTAAAAACTGTGTATGTTGACGATGGTCCAGATGCTGTCGATTATAAAATTGTACAATTAGCAAAAAAGGAAGATATTGTAATTACTCAAGATTACGGTTTAGCTAGTTTACTTATAGACAAAGTACATATTGTAATGCATCATAAAGGAAGTATATACCGTGCTGATAATATTCAAGCTTTATTAGACCAACGTTATCTTAATGCACAAATTAGAAAGCAAGGTGGCCGACATAAAGGTCCCCCACCTTTTACTAAGAATGACAGATTAAAATTTGAACAAGCATTTACGAATGTGATTAAACAACTTTAGGAGGTATTACATGATTAAAAGAATTGCGGTTTATTGTGGAGCAAGCAAAGGCAAAGATCCTTCATACGTTAAAGAAGCCTATGAGTTAGGAAAATATATGGCGGAACAAGGCTATGAACTTGTTTTTGGAGCTGGCTCAGTAGGAATTATGGGTGCTATACAAGATGGTGTCCTAGATCACGGCGGTAAAGCCATCGGTGTTATGCCTAAGATGTTAGACGAACGAGAAATCACGAGTCAAAAAGTGAGTGAACTTATTTTAGTTGATTCAATGCATGAACGTAAGAATAAAATGACAGAATTAGCAGATGCCTTTGTAATGGCTCCTGGGGGTGCCGGTTCTCTCGAAGAATTCTTCGAAATGTATAGCTGGGCACAAATTGGTATCCATCAAAAGCCAATAGGTGTCTTCAATTTAAACGGTTTCTTTAAACCCTTACAAGCACTCATTGACCATATGATTAAAGAGGGCTTTATTGATAAAAAATATCAAAAATTAGCACCATTATTTGATACAAAAGAAGCATTGTTAGAAGGTTTAAATAATTACAAACCACTTGGTGTACGTACATATGATTAGTAGGAACGCGTCTATAGGATTTAATAACTAGCCTATAGACGCGTTTTTGATATTAAAATTTCGTTTTATTGTGTATATATCGCAGTATGCGAATGGCTTTGAAGCACATTTAATAAATGATACTTCAAAACCTAATCGCACTTGCGGGGGCGAGACAACGAAATCAAAGTTTACTGATTTCTGTCTCGCTCCCGATTGCACTAAGAACTACTCACCTTCACTTTGTGAAGGATGCTCTTCGTGGTTTACAATCGCTTTTGCGATTGCACTAAGAACTACTAACCTTCACTTTGTGAAGGAAGTAGTTCTATGTAATATCTAACATGGCGTTTGAGGGGATGGTATTTACTGAGATCTGGAAATTCAAAGTTATCTAAGAAGCTCATTCCTATTTTCTCCATTACCTTTCTTGAAGGTAAATTTGTTTCAGATGTAAAACTATATAACTCTGTAATTCCTTTTTCTTTTGCGTATGTCAAAACAGCTTGTGCTCCTTCAGTAGCTAATCCATTACCCCAAACTTCAGGAATTAATCTCCAACCTATTTCATAAAAAGGCAGTTCTTTAAAAGGATATTTGCTGTCTTCGGGGATGTAGTTTAATCCGATAAAACCTAACCATTCACCGGTTTCCTTCAATTCAACCGCAAAAAGTCCGATTCCATTATCTTTGATAATTTCATCCATTTTTCTCATATCTAACTCTGAACGACGGTAACTTAATAAACTTGGAAAGTATCTACGTACTTGCTGATTTGCATTCATTTTCTGAAATGGTAATAAATCCTTTTCTTCCCAATCACGCAACTTCAAACGTTCAGTTTCAATGTAAGTTCCCATGTTAAACACTCCATTTTACCCTTAAAGCTTGATTTAATACTATTCTAATACAAAATTAACGCGTTATGAAGTTGTCCCCACATTCATATCGCGCTAATCATTACTGTCTATATATTTAATTATTATGCTTTAGAAATATAACTAATCAATTTTACGTGAACAGGAATTTCTTTTAAACGATCACGTTGTTCTTTAGGTGCAGTAAATGTTGCATCAATAAAATCATTTTGATGGTTTAAACGATATGTTGCAACGAATGTGTCGGTATCAGACTCAAAGTTTGGTAAATGTGCAATCACACGTTTAATTTCACTTGTTGAATCAACAATAGTGCGTCCAGTAATATTTTCCAATTCTCTACCTAATTCAAGTAGTGTAATATTTTGTCCTTCTAAAATATTGAAATCTTGTTCGTGCATCGCTAATCTCTCCTCTTAAAGATGTGTAGTATCAATCATCTTTCATAATTTTTACTCATAACAGTATTAAATATCTACTTTGTAAATTAATTTGCGTAATTTATCAATTATAATACCCTCTTCAAAACTCCATCAAACGTTTATTGATTCGTGTTTTGCGAATTGGAAGAGTTATTAGAATTGTTATTTTTACTTGTAGAGCCATTTTTTTGTGCATCTTTGTTAGACGTTTGTTATTGATTAGATTGTTTCGTTTTTGTAGAATCCGTTGCTTGTTCTGAACTAGTCGTTGACGAATCTTCTGAATTTTTATCATCACTTGAGTCAGATGAATCTTTTTCAGATGATTTATTAGACGAATCTTCAGCCGGCAATTCATTGATATCTTTTTGAAGATTATCTTGCTGATCTTTAAGTTTGTTTTTTTGGCTTTCTAAATCCTTTTTCTGTTTCTTTAAATCTTTATTTTCTTTTTCTAATTGGTCAATGCTTTTTTCTAAAGAAGCTTTCTCGTTACTTTTACCACATGCTGTTAACATTAAAGTTGATGCTAAGAGTAAAGTGAACCATTTTTTCATGATAGACTCCTTTGTTTAATCTTATAAATACAATTTATTTTAACATGCTTTTTTAATTTATTCATTTTTTCCCTTTAAATTTTTAGACATTTTTAGATGCGATGTTTGATATCCTAAAACTTTATTTAGATTAATCATGTCGCTGTTATCTTTATTAACTGTACTTTCAATACTTATAGCACCGAGTAAATTTGCCCACTGCTCAATATCGCGTTTTAGATGTGTAGCAATTCCTTGTCTTCTAAAGTCTGGTTTTACGTACAAGACTTCAATTTGTACTATTTTAAGCTGCGGTTCATAATGCCCCCAAATAAACCCTTTGAGACTGCCCACATATTCATTTATTAAAATATGATCATCTGCATATTTTAGTCTTGAAATAATCATTTCATATCTTAATGCAATTGATGTTGAAGTTACTTGATAATCTAATTCATTTTCTGAAATTAAATGTTCATGTATTGTCGCAATTTCATTAATCCAACCCTCATCTTCCAAAGTAATTCTCTTCATATAAAGAACTCCTCAATTGTTAATGATATTAATAACACTTATATGATATTATTAGTCATAATAACACGTCATATATATCATTTATAAATATGAACTGTCTATTTGGTTTTACTTTTAAAAATTAAGGAGCAAATCAATTATCATGAAATCTACAGCACAATTAACAAAGGAGAATAATGTTAAATCATTACGGCTTAACAACACAGATCGTGAAATATTTGAGAATTACATGACGTATATTCGCGCAGACTTAAGTGTGAATCCTCATGATTCAGAACTAATGTTAAATCGCATTTTGAAACATTTGATTCGTGCTGAAGATAAAGGCATGCTAGCAATGGAGTTTTTTGATCATGATCCTAAAGCACATGCTAAAAAAGAAATAAAAGCACTACCGAACGAAACAATTAAGAACATTTTTAAGTATATATATCATAATTTTATATTTTTAATAGGGATATTTTGCTTTCTAAAGGGGTTCATTGGCTTTTTTATTGGAGGAGATAGTAACTATTTATATCTATATACTTTTCCAATAACTGTAATCGTTGGTCTCTTTATCATTTTCTTGTTTATATGGATGAGTTTTAGGACAGTTCAATTGCAATGTTTTAATAATTCACACTGGGTCTGGTGGTTAACATACGGGGTCATAGCTTTGCTACTAATCACCCTATTCTATGTGTTTTTTATTCCACAGTCATTTTTAGCCTTTGGTCCCTATATTAATGTAAGTAATTGGACATTTATTATTATCTTCATTTTAATTACACCTGTTGCTTTCTATGTCGACCATCATTTCTATGATAGAGACGCTAATACACGCATGTAAAAAGACTTACTTTCAGTCTTCCTAAGGGATAATTTTACTGAAAGTAAGTCTTTTATTTTCAACATAAATTAATTAATTAATTAAGAACACATCTACAAAGAACCAAATCACCATCATGACCATAATTATAGCTTGAGCCACCGTGCTAGCCAGAAAAGCTATAACAGAGCCTAAACTTACCTTTAAAGCTTTCTTAAAATCAAAACCGTTTAATAATTCAACAACAAATACTGCAATTAACGGCACTAATATGATGCCAAATGGCGGGAATACGAAACACCCGACTATAACACCTACAAGTGCCGTATACTCACCTACCTTACTTCCGCCAAAACGATTAACAAAATATTTATTCATCATGAAATCTGCGACAAGAATAAATACAGTGAAAATGATCATAGCTACGTAAAATATCCATGATAAACGTCCATCGTTAAAACCTATTTGATAAATGATAGATCCTATCCACATGACAAGCACTGATGGAATAATTGGCTTAATTAAACCTACAAATGCTAAGACAAACATGAGGATAATAAGTATCCATAAAACTGCTGTCATCTATATCTACTCCATATCTTCTTCGGTTATTATTTGATCTTTTGTAAAGAAAATAAGTATCATACCAACTAGAATTGATGTCGCTGATACAAAAAAGACATTTTCCAAACCAACCCAATGGCTCATAACACCACCTAATAAATTTCCACATAATTGACCTATAACCATTGCATTGGCAAATAATGTAGAGGCATAACCCGGGAAATCAGGTAAAATATCTTGAAAGTAACTAATACCCAATCCTAAAAGTATAGCTAAGAAAATAGCTAGGAAAACTTGACCTGCTAACATCATATAAAAGTTCTTAAATACACCGATACTAAAATAAAATGCTCCACCGAAGATGGAACCAATTAGAAGTAACGTTCGTGTTGGAAGTTTAGCTGATAAAATACCTAATATAACCATGAAAGGTACTTCAAGACCAGCACATAAACTAGCTAAATACCCTACATAACTATCACGTTCTTTTAGATAATTTGTAACGAACAACGGCATATTCATCGTATACATCCATTGGCCAATATGTAAGAGAATAAATGCGATAAATGGAATAAATAACGCTTTATCCCTAAACATATTGGGGGCTGATTTCTCCACGTGTTGTTGTGATGAGATTTGGTGTTCAACAGGTAAATTCTGATAGAAAAAAACTTGCAGAACTAAGGTGAATAGAAGAATAGCCACCGTTCCACCAAATAATGCAGTATATCCATTTAATTCAATTAACTGTGACCCTATAAACGGACCAAATAAAAATCCTAATGAAAACATGGAACGTAACACAGTATTTGCAAACTTTGCACGATCTCGCGAGCTTGAGATATTAATTGACTCTCTTGCAGAAGCGTATAGTTGTGGCATTGCTGGGGCAAATAAACCTTGAAAAATTGCATATAAAACAATAAATAACCATATTTGATGCACATAAAAATAAATAGAAAAGCTTACCGCTCCCATGAACAGCGCAGTAATAATTAGGACTTTTCTATTAACATTATGTGTATCAGAAAACCTAGCAATGATTGAGTTTACTGTGAATTGACTTACTGCAGCTAATGCTAACAATAAACCGTATTGAGTTGTTGTCATTCCTAAATCTTTTGTAGCGAATAGGACGAGGTATGGTACAGTCACTGCTATACCCATGCCGAGTAGCATCATATTCACAACAAACAGTTTATAGTTTTTGATATGAAACAGTGCTGTAAACATTTTTTTGACCTCTATTCTTTTATTAAATTGTACTTTTCTTCATTAGACTCATTGGAAATGCTTTCTAAAAAATCATCGAATAAAATTCAACATTAAATTAACAAATGAATCTACTTGAGGCAGTTGTAACATACTTCCATCATAACTCATATAAGTTGAACGTATGAGAGGTTCATCATCAATACTAACCTTCTCAAATTCAAACATATTTTTATCAATATGCTTCATCATAATTTCTGGTAAAATCGTTACACCTACACCACTTAATAGCATTTCTTTACAAGTCGCAACTTGGTCCACCGTTATCGTTGCATGATAATCTTGACCTAAATTATCATTGTACCATTGCTTAATTTGATTAATGTATATTGGATCTGCTTGAAATTCTATAAATGGTAATTTTGTAACATCCTCACGTCGATCTTTAGGATAAATAAAATAGTGATCGTCATTAAATAAATGCGTATTAGATAAATTCATCACTTTATTCCCTCTCGTAATCATTACGTGATAATCGCGATGATTTGCTTTTATCTGTTCAGTAGATCCTACTTGAACTTGAATTTCTACGTTAGGAAACTGTGTGTTGTATAAGCTCAATACTTCGGGTAGTAACGTTTGTCCGATTAAAGACGAACATCCTATCGAAATCGTACCATTTACCTCTCCGATGTGTGCCTGCATTTTATCAAAGAATAAGCGTTCACGTTTCAACATATCACGCGCATGATCAATAATCATAGCGCCTTCAGTTGTAGTGATCAATTGCTTTTTTGTACGAATAAAAATTTCTACTCCAAACGAACTCTCAATCGCTTTTAAACGTTGAGTCACTGCTGGTTGCGAAATATATAATATCTCTGCCGCTTTACGTAACGTTTTTGTTTCATCTAGTGTGATGAGTAAACGATAATCATCAATTTTCATAGCGTCCCCCTAAATATTTCTATCCTTAAATCTTTGCTATGATGATTTAGCTTTAGTTGATTAACCTTCAACCACATATCCTTTTAATGGAATTCACTTCGCTTTACGTCGGTGCTGTTTACGTTTATTTTTCGGTTTAAAAGGACGTTTATGCTTATTTCTTAGAGATTTATGATAAATTTTGTTGTAACAATGCATGACCTTATCTTGAACTTCTGAAAAGTTCTCTTCAATTTCAATCATTAGTTGATGTGCAATAATATAAGCCTCGTGGTATTGTTTCTTAGAAATTTGCTTATTTTGTAAGGCATACATCAAATCATCTTCATCTACAAGTTCATATTCTCCTGTAGGTAACACTAGCACATCTAAACATAAATCTAACGTACGAGCATTTCCCTTTTGAGTGATATTCTTAATATTAATATCAAAATAATATTCTAGCGGATTACCTTTATCATCAAACATGACTGTAATACTATATCGCTTTTTTTCTGGTAGTATTTGCAACCATCTATAATTGTCATCCGCAACTATTATGTTTTGTCCAACTACCGTCACCTCTAAAGGCTCACGAACCTTTTTCATCGTGACCAAGCCTATAATACCTTTAAATCTATTATTATTAACTTTAACCTCTGTATACTCTCTCTCTACCAGGCGACGCCAGTGACGTTTATCTATATATTTTACTTTCACAGTCACCAACTCCTTATTTTCATTATATAAAACTGGTTAGTTAATGTCATCTTAATGTTTTAGATTGATGACTATTACATTCTTATTTTCAAAATTATATTAAAACTATTTTACTATAAATTGATGTAATTTACTTAAAATTGACAATATTACTATGATTTAATAAGTTAACTCTACACATTTTTCTAGATTTTCTAATCAATGAGTGTAAAATCCCAATGTGGTTTTACACCAACTTAAGAAGGAAACTAATTAATTAAGGAAGAGCAATGGAAGAAACATATATAAATTGTAGATATTGCAAAAGAACTATTTGGCTCAGCCAAATAGCAATATGTATATGCTACTAAAAAATTAATTTTTAATATAAAAGCCTTTAAACGGATTAAATTTAAATCCATTTAAAGGCTTCGTTTACTATAATACGGCATATTTTCTTATTATATTTTCTAAATCTGGATATTGCTTTATCAATTGGTCTTGTCTTAATAATTCGAAATGTTCAAATTCAAAGGCAGGTTGACACATACATCCTACAAGGCTATAACCTTCATTATCATCGATAGAAGAAGCAAATATTGTACCTTTAGGCACACAATATTGTAACTGATCTCCATCAGATATATTTTGACCTAGTTTCACACTGTGATACTTACCTTCTGGTGTAATCATGTGAATAGTTAATGTTTCTCCAGCATGATGATACCATACTTCATCTGCATCAATGCGATGAAAATGGGAAATATTGTCATGTGTTAAAAGAAAATAAATACTGCTATAAGGTGATCTATTAAGCGTATCATCGCGTAGTGTTTCTCTAAAATAACCACCCTCAGGATGAGCGATGAGTGCAAGCTCTTGAATCCACTCTTGAGAAGTTTTCATTATTTTAAATCGACATTGTGGAATACGTTTTGAACATCTTCTAAATCTTCAAGCGCGTCCACTAATTTCTCAAATGTAGCTTGATCATCTTCAGATAACTCAATATCTGTTTGTGGTAACATTTCAAATTCTGCCACTTTAAAGTCTTCAACACCAGATTCACGTAATGCATCTTGAACTTGAGCAAATTGATCAGGTTCTGCATAAACAATTGTTAATCCATCTTCATCAATGACATCTCTCACATCAACATCTTGTTCCATTAATGTTTCTAAAATTTCATCTGCAGATTTTCCCTCTACACCGAAAGTCGCTGTATGATCAAACATGTAAGCAACTGAACCAGATACACCCATATTACCGCCATTTTTACCGAAAGCAGCACGCACATCAGAAGCTGTACGATTCACATTATTTGTTAAGGCATCAACTATTAACATTGAACCACTTGGTCCAAAGCCTTCATATCTTAAGTGATCATAATTTTCATCGCCTGCACCTTTAGCTTTATCAATAGCTCTATCGATGATGTGATTAGGCACTGAATATGTTTTAGCACGCTCCAATACTAATCTTAGTGCTTGGTTAGATTCTGGATTAGGTTCTCCAGATTTTGCTGCTACATATATTTCTTTACCAAATTTGGCATAAATTCTACTCGTATTTTTATCTTTTTGGGCTTTTTTCTCTTTAATGTTGTTCCATTTACGTCCCATAATGTCATCTCACTTTCGTACTCTATGTTCTTCATTATATATTTAGCAGTAATTTTTGTAAAATCTCATAAACAGAGGTAAACCATTGCTATATCAATATTTTAAAGTGATACTTATTTGAATTTGAGCTTTTCTGCTTATCTCTATTAAATAAAAAAACACAAAGACGATTTTTTAGTTCATATCATCTTTGTGCTAATCATTTTTTAATTTGTATATCAGTCTTCATACGCTAAAATACTCAAGGATATATACATGGAATAAGCATATAAAAGGTGTCGATTTAAAATAATTAATAAATCGACACCCTTTATTAAATATTTAAAAAGTTTTCAACGTCATCAAATAAAGCATTAAATACATCCAAGTTTTTTTCACTCATATATAGAAAAATTTTTCTTTCATCTCTTGTTGATCTTACTTTGCTTAATTTTTCTTTATCTATTAATCTTCGAATTGACACTAGTAACTTTGTTCTACTCAATTCTAATTCACTTATAGCTGTTTTTAAAAATGTTTGCATAAGTATTTGTTCATCTAAACAATACTTTCTAGCTAAGTCTAGTACAGCAAGATCATTTAACGTTAACTTATATTCTTTATCTATATATTCAGATAATGCTTTATATTGTTTGTAAAATCCTAGCAGTTTTTCTAGTTTCTGTTCATTCAAGACGCGCACCTCCAAATATATGTAGACAATGTATAGTAACATTATCCTAAATATCTGGATAATTGTCTTTGACATTTGTTTTTAATCATTTGTCAAAATTACCAATAAATTTAAATTGAATTGTGTTACACTTTTTTAATTTGTTATCTTTTTTATAGATTTTTACAAGATACGCCGAATTGTACTTCAAACTTAGCTTTAATGGCGATTCATTAAAATCATGCTCAAAAATTTCTATATGCGGTCTAAAATTATCTTCAACTTTTATTAAGAAATTAGTAGACCACTGATATTTATTGCGTAAATTAGGTGGAATAATATGATTGATGTTCCCACTTTCATTATCAATTTTAGCAATCATACATATATATTCATCTTTAAGATTTTCTTCATCAAAATTAATGTAAATATCAATATTCTTAAAGTGATCTATGCTTGATTCACTTTCAACTACTCGCCAATCGTATAAATAGAGCAGATATCTATCGTTGCGCTCAATAATATTATAGAATCCATTTTCAACTTTGTTTTGATTAACCATCCAACTTAAATCATTAAATACTAATCCATAAGTTGTTTTAAAACCATTCTCATCAAATAAATGAACAGAATTAAATATATTCGGATGTGAAAATAAATTTAAACCATATCCTGAAAAATGCTCTTTTAGTTTAGCTACAGACAGATACAGGAGCGGTGCACTATGACTTAAATCAATCTCTTCATTATTTAACAATTGATGATTAACTAAGTTTAAAAAGATAAGGTTTTCTTTACTAAAATCAAATTGGTCCAAATTTAAACTCAAGTGTTTTAACTGAAGAACATTCTTCAAAAGAAGACCTTCATTACTATCCATTAAATAAGGTGATGTCAATTGTGCGTTATCTATATAGAGATAATCAAATTTGAGTCTTTTAATTTGAGCTTCTAATGACTTAAATCGCGCTGACTCATCTATCATACAACTAATATCTAAACCAATCGCGTAATTTAATAGTGTATTCTGCATTTTTAAGATATCTCTATAAATACTACGTAGATCTTTTTCGTTTAAATTGAAAATAAATTGAATTTCATAATTATAACCACAACTGTGATTTTTCTTATCTAGTTGCTTAAGACTTGTACTAAAACTCTCTTTTATATCATTTATATATTTAATTTCATTAACATTAAAAGCAATATGTAAATCATTTTCAATAATAGTTTGGCTTATATAATTTTTTTCATTTTGTGTTAATGATTTGCAATAATCATACAAATAAGGCATGAAGTAAAAGATAATATTAGATTCTTTAAAACCAATTTTCTGATAAAGTCCCTCTAAAAATAGCAACTTTATTTCTTCAATGGTATTGATTTGAATGACAGAATAAAAAGGAGAAGCATTTACTATTTGCGCATCATCAATTCTAATTTCATCATAGATATCTGAAACATCGTTAGGTATAACAGAACGAATAAGTTTCTTTAATGGCCTTTTTTTATTCTCTGGCACCGTATCATCTGAACAACCATTGTACTTATCATACTTTTTCATAGTACGATATTCATTAGGAGTCACACTAAGATAATTCTTGAATTGCTTGGAATAAGTCGAGGCATTACTAAATCCAAGTGCATCACTAATTTGACTAATTGTTTTATTCGTAGTTAATAACATTTCTATAGATTTACTAATTTTTAATGTATCAACGTACTTTTTAAATCCCATCCCCATTAAAGTATGAAATTGCGAAGATAAATTTGATTTTGATATATAGAGCTGGTTCGATATATCTCTTAAGGTTAACCTTTCACTCATATGATTATATATGTAATCTAGTTCATCTTTTAAGTCACCGTAAAAGGCATAAATGTATTGATCTTCGGCTATTTTTTTATCTATACTCGCTTCCTGAGCAAGCATTTCAACAATTTTATTTATGAGCTCATATTCTTTTTCAGTCTTTCCATCAATATAATTTAATGCGAGTTGAGCCATTAAATATTTAATTTCGTTTGTAGATTTAATCAACTCAGCAGTATAGTGGTAATCAAAAAATGTATACCCTAATTCTGTAAACCAATCACTAGAAATGTATATTTCTAGCGTAGTTCCATTGTCATTGATTCCAAAAACATCCATATTATTAACAATATATAGTTCATTATTTATCGTTCTTTGCTTTCTGAATTGTTGAAGATGCATACTTCCCTCTATTGGCCAAAATAAAAGTATCCCATCTTGGCATCGAGTCGTTGAATATTCGTTCTTAGAGAGTATATGCAAACAGGAATGTGACATTACTTTACCTCTTTTCCTATTTTAAATAGCCTACTATTAATAATACTTAACCATTGTTCACATTCAATAAACGCCAATTTAACACAATATGAAAATTATATCAAAAGCGAAATTATATATATATTCAATTATTTTTTATGTGTCTATTCCATTTAATTATACATTATAAAAAAAGATGTGGCGTCGGAATTCCATAATTCAAACAATAATCAAGTCATTCAATAACTCAAATGCTCTCATTAGGAACAAACACGTCCACATCTTGAATATTAAGCATTATAGATTTAATTTTTGAAGCGATTAGCTAATCTTAGTATGTCTTCAATGATATTTAATAAATTGATAAATAGATTAAAGCCCATTTCTCGAGGTGAAAATTGTCCTCTTTTCATCCTATTAAAATCATAAAGTGTATACAATAGGAACAATAATAAGCTAATAACCGTAATTACAGTATGGAATATAGGATTATGAATAAATATTCCTATTAAACTAGCAATAATCAATGCTATTAAAGTAACAAATAAATATTTACCCATACTGGATGCGTCATTAATTAAGAAATACCCTACAATACCAAATGCAATAAAAGCGCCTATAGCAAGTAAAATATTCTTATAAAAAACTTCTGCACCTAAATTTTGTAGATAAGCAGTAAACATCGCATATGAAAGTAGTCCGACAATAATAGCGTATATATGTGAAATAATAAGGCCATATTTACGTGCGCGTTTAATAAATAAAGTAGCCAGTAAAATAACTAATAACGCTATAGATAGTAGTCTTCTCCAAGACATAGGGAGGTATTGACCGAAATAACAACCAATGCCAAATATAATCCAATAGTACATAAAGAATAGCCAAACCTTACCATAAGCATGAGATTGGTGTTTATCTTTAGAGTGATTTTGTGACTTTTCTGTACTTTGAGTCGATTGGGACATTTTTTAATCTCCTTTTATACTAAAAAATTCTCAATAACTAAAAGTTTACAATAACCTTTAAAAATTCTAAAGTGTTTAACTTACTATTTTCTAAATATAAAGAAGTTTCCGAAAACTAATCTATAAATAATATTACTTTATTACAATTTATAAAACTTTAATGAATTAAATTTAATCAAAAAAGCTTATAAAGACTGTAAAATCAACTAATAGAAGTTATATGTACTTTTCGTAAAAATTGTTAACAATATTACAAGATAATAACAAAGCCCACAAAGACTATTATTTTTGTTAGTATTGGGTACGTAATAAGAAAGTATAGTCAAAAGTAATTAAAAAGTTAGGTTCATGATTTAAGACTTGTGGGGACAATTGTCTACATAGTTAAACTCAATCAAATTAATTTAATTACATTTAAGGAGGAGTCACTTTGAAAAAGTTAGCCTTTGCAGTAACAGCCGCTTCAGGTGCAGCCGCAGTACTTTCACATCATGATGCTGAAGCTTCAACTCAACATAAAGTTAAATCAGGAGAATCTTTATGGAGCATTGCTCAAAAGTACAATACTTCAGTAGAAAGCATTAAACAAAATAATAATTTAAGTAATAACATGGTGTTCCCTGGACAAGTTATTAATGTAGGTGGAAGTGCTTCACAAAGCTCTAATTCAAACGCTTCTTCAAACACAGGTTCAGCTTCTACACATACTGTAAAAGCTGGAGAATCATTAAACATCATCGCGAATAAATATGGTGTTTCAGTTAACGCTTTAATGAAAGCAAACAATTTAAATGGTTATTTAATTACACCTAACCAAACCTTAAAAATTCCTAATGGTGGTTCAGGCGCTGGTGCAGGTGGTACTGCTACACCGTCAACTGGCAATGATTATAACTCACCTTCATTTAACCACCAAAACTTGTATACTAAAGGTCAATGTACTTGGTATGTATTCGATAAACGTGCTCAAGCTGGTAAACCAATCAGCACTTATTGGTCAGATGCTAAATATTGGGCATCAAATGCAGCAAATGATGGTTATCAAGTAGATAATAATCCAACTGTAGGTGCAATTATGCAAAGTACTCCAGGACCATACGGTCACGTTGCTTATGTTGAACGTGTTAATGGTGACGGCAGTATTTTAATCTCAGAAATGAACTACACTAACGGACCATATAACTCTGATTATCGTACAATTCCAGCTTCAGAAGTATCACTTTACGCTTATATTCATTAATTTAATAAATTCACTTTAAACCACTTAAGGCATCTACCCGTCTTAAGTGGTATTTTTTTGCCAATTCTTCTTTCTCTTTTTATTTACTATAGTTAAATTTTATCCCTAATACATCAATAACAATATATAGTTGTATATGTCATATGTAGCGTTTAAACATTCATTACTGCCATATTTATTTAAAACGCAAAAATACCAACAAAATCATTGATTTTGTTGGTATTTTACTACTTATAATCTTATCAAAGATAAAAGGCTTTATATTTAATATTGCTATGTTAAATCTCTTATTTTAAAAATAGATGCATGATAAAGTACACGATACCAGCCAATAATGCTGAAATTGGTAACGTAATGACCCAAGTGATAACCATACGTTGAGCTGTACTCCATTTTACACCTTTAGCGCGGTTAGAAGCACCTACACCAAGGATTGATGAAGACACAACATGTGTAGTAGATAATGGGAAGTGTAGTGATGATGCTACGAAAATAGTTAATGCAGAAGAAAGATCTGCTGCTGCTCCGTTAGCCGGACGAATTTTCATAATGTTACCACCAACTGTTTTGATGATTTTCCAACCACCAACTGCTGTACCAAGTCCCATTGCAGTGGCACAAGCAATTTTAACCCATAACTGAGGTTCTACACTTGAACCAGTTTGAAGATTCGCAACGATTAACGCTAAAGTGATAATCCCCATTGATTTCTGAGCATCATTAGTACCATGTGAGAATGATTGTAATGCTGCAGTAAAGATTTGGAAAAATCTAAAGTTTCGATTTGCACGTGTTAAATTTGCGTTTTTAAATACGACCTTCACGATAGAATACATAATGAAACCAACACAAAATGCAATGATTGGTGAGATAATTAATACAATAATTATCTTAGTGAATCCTTGATAATGTAATACTGCAAATGAACCTTGAGAGGCTATAGCAGCACCAGCAATTGACCCAATGAGTGCATGTGATGAAGAGCTTGGAATACCATATAACCAAGTTACTAAGTTCCAAATAATTGCTGCAATAATTGCTGCTAAAACGACTACTAGACCATGTTTTAACTTAAATGGATCAACAATATCCTTTGTAATTGTTCCAGCTACCCCAGTAAATGTTAAGGCACCAATAAAGTTCATGATTGCTGCTAATAGAATAGCAGATCTAGGAGTTAAAGCTCTAGTAGAAACAGCAGTCGCTACAGCGTTGGCAGTATCATGGAAACCATTGATAAAGTCAAATACTAATGAAAATATAACTATAGCTATCGTGACGATTAAAATATATGACATAAATGAGGACTCCCTTAGCTATTTTTCATGATTATAGTTTCAAAATTATTAGCAACTGTTTGGCATTTATCTGCAATTTCTTCCATACTTTGATAAATATCTTTTATTTTAATTAATGTGATTGGATCTGTTTCACTGTTAAAGATGTGTTTCATTGACTGTCTTAAGATTCCGTCACAATTCGTTTCAAATTCTTTAATATTAATAGAATGAATACGCATGTGAGATAATTTTTTGTCTACTAATAATCCTACTGCTAACTTCATTTCAGCAACTGCTTTTTGAATATTTTCAACAAATTCAGCCATGTATTCATCAGTATATTCAATTGAATACATCTCAAACATAGCAGATGTCTCTTCCATCGCATCTAAAACATCGTCGATTGCATTACATAAAGATAGGATATCTTCACGTTCGATTGGTGTAATAAACGTTTGATTCAAGTCAGTAATAACTTGGTGCATTAATTCATCACCGTGTGACTCATACGTTTTAATATTATCAGAATAAGCTTTCAAATCTAAATGTGTATTGAAATCCATTTTTCCGAATTCAATTGCTGCACGATCTAGGTTGAATACCATTTCTTCTAATTGAACCATGAACTTATCCTTTTTCTTACTAAACATTCAAAATCCTCCATTTTGAGCGATTGTCACCAATCACATTCATAAATTTTTAATTCGTAAGACAAGTGGTTTAGGAACATATTTACAATTTTCAGAAAAAGTAGTAAGCAATACTCTTAATGTAAAAAATATGTAAATTAATTATAAAGTTAAAACATGCTAATGTTCTTAACTATCCCGTTTTGTCCCTACTTGAAAATAGCACAAAATTTACATAACTACAATTCTATTTACAAATTCTTAACAAATAAGAAACTTAAACTTTACATATTTTTCTGAGTAAGATGTCCATAGTCCTATTTTTAAAATTAGAAATCAATTCTAGAACGATATTCTAACTTTTAGGAATCACTCTAAACATAAATTAGAGAGTTTAAATTCAACTCCATTACAAAGTTAACGATTTATCACTAAAAATTCAAATATTTATAAAATGATGCTAAACAATATTGTTATATAACTCAACTTATATTTTCAAAATACATTTAATTACAAAGTCACTTCTATTCATAAATGAAGGCCTGGCACCAAATTATCTTTTGAAGCCAAGCCTTATAAATAAAATATTCTATTTCTACATTTTATAAAATTAAATCGAATGTCTAATTGTTCGCTTAGAATGATTATAACCAATAATCGCGAATACTGCATAAATACCTGTATATAAAGCCATAACAATAAATATAGGCAATTGATTAGTGACACCCATTAGATGCATATATGCGATTGACGCAAAATAGCCATGTAAAAGCGCAATAATCAGAGGTAATCCAAAATTAAAAATAACTTTTAACTTCAAACCCTTAGACATATCCTGATGCGTAAAACCAAGTTTTCTCAATATGGAATAGTTTTCTAACTCATCCTCAGTTTCATCAATTTGTTTAATATAAATAATACAACCAGCAGCAATTAAAAACGTTATCCCTAAGAATGATGTTACAAATAATAGCACTCCAGTTAAACTTGAAATTTCACTTGCAGCCTCACTACGTGTCTCAATATCTTTACTTATACTTTGGACGATCTTCTCTAATTCAGGTAAGTCCTTCTTGTGTTTAATATCAAATCCATATTGAGATACAATATGTTTTCCTTTAGCATGCTCTCTCAATTTCTGATAATCCTCATCATTTAACACGAGTGTTGCTTCACCTAAGTCTACACTAGACATAAAGTAAACTTTATTAATAGCTTTTCTTAGTTTAACTTTAACATAATTATGTTTTGAACCTATGTAAGTGGAACCCTTTCGATCAACTTTAACTACATCTTTAATCGAACCTCTAGGGACTATGATATCCGTTTGACCACTATCTATATTAACATTAGGAATGTATTTATCACTTGTCACAGCTATGGTACTTGGTCTTGAAATACCTTCTGTAAACATATGATCTTTAAATAAATGAGCATACACAACCTCTTTATAATTATAATAATGTTCAACGTTACGATTGTTTAATTCATACGCTAACTGATTTGCCTGCTTTTGACTTTTCAAAGTGACGTCATGAGGTGAACTTAGTAAGACTTCATCCGTTAAAGTACTTCTACTTAATGCAGCAAAACATAGAACAGAAACTGTAATTGCTGAAACCACTGCCATCACCGTTAATGAAAATGCATTTTTTCTGATACGATAAATAATAGAAGAAGTAAACATGACATCCGTCACACTGACATTGCCATTTCTAAAATGTTGGATGGTTTTTAAAATTAAAGATACCGTACTTCTAAAGAAAAAGTAGGAACCTAAAACAGTTAAAAACAGAATGACAAAAGGTTGTAAAATTGAATCAACATTTTCAACTAATTTAGTTGATAAAAAGTATCCAACACAAATCATAATTATCCCAAATAAACCTAAGATAATTTCGCTTAATGTAATCTTGCTCTCATTCACTTCTTTTTTGGTGAAATCATGTGCAAGCTCATGTATTGAACGTTTACGTATAAATATATAACTTTGAATAATAATAAGTATATACGCTATTAAAATGAGTAAAAGTGTCTCTAAGACCGCATGAAAACTAAAAATAATAGACACACTAATATTGATGCCTAGTAGACGAAGCACAATCATTAAAAGTATTTTCGAACCAAAAATACCTAAAGCTATACCAATAATTACTGTAATTAAAAATGTCAGTAATTGCTCCAGCATAATCATTCTCATTATATTTGAACGCGTTAATCCTATTATTTGTAAAAGTGAAAGCTCCCGCCCTCGTCTTTTCATAAATAAAAAATTTGCATAAAGTAGAAAAACAATAATAATTATAAAAAGAAAATAACTCCCCACCTGTGATCCTTCTTTAATAATCGGATAGGATTGATTTCCATGAAGATGATGGGCATATTTTAATGTAACAAAACTAAAATATAACACCACGCTAATAATTAGTGACAATAAATAAATAGCATAACGAACAATATTTTGCTTAAAATTTTTAAAAATAATCTGATTAAAACTCATAATTGACTCCACCAAGTACACTTTGTGTTCTAATGATTTCCTTATAAAATGTTTGTTTATCATCATCACCTTGATATATTTCGGTGAAAATTTGTCCATCCTTTAACATAACAACTCTATTTGAAAAACTTGCCGCAACTGGATCATGCGTAACCATAATGATTGTTGTTTTAAATCTTTCATTCATAAAGGTCAATCTTTTGAGTAGGTCTTGTGTGCTTTTGGAATCCAAAGCACCCGTTGGTTCATCTGCAAATATAATTGAAGGAAAATTAATGAATGCTCTTGCTGCAGACGTTCGTTGACGTTGACCACCAGATAACTCAGATGGATATTTGTCACTAATATCACTAATATTTAACGCTTCAACAATTCGATTGTAACGTCTGTTCATCTCTTCTTTTCCGACTTTTTGAACAGATAAAGGTAGCATAATATTTTCTTTTACCGTTAAAGTATGCAAGATATTATAATCTTGGAAGATAAATCCAATATCCTTTTTTCTGATTTCAGAAAGTTGCTTATTAGATAATTTTTCCAATTGCTTGCCATTTAATATAATTGAACCTTTTGTCATATAATCAATTGAGCTTAAAACATTTAATAATGTTGTCTTTCCTGAGCCAGATGGCCCCATAATCGAGATGAATTCTCCTTCATCTACGCTCAAATTAATATCTTTTAATACTTCTTGAGCTACATTTTTACTTCCATATATTTTTGACAATTGTTTAACCTCTAATATCGTCAAATCATCACTCCTGACTTGTTTCACACAACAATGCTCTCTACTTTAGCTAAAGCTAAACAAGCTCAAAATAACATCACTTAATACACTTATATTATAACGACTAAAAATTACAATTGTGATAATTGTAAGTAACAAAACGCATGTTTAAAATGACAATCTTGTCACTTTAGACATGCGTTCTACAATTTCATTTTGTTGAGGGAAGATTAAATAGAATGTAGTACCTTCGCCTACTACTGAATCAACTTTTACATCTATACTTAATTGCTCTTTAACGCTATTCACTAAATATAATCCCATCCCTGAAGAAGCTGTTTCATTTCGGTTAAGTGTCGATGTAAACCCTCTATCGAAAATACGAGGTAAATCTCTCTTACTAATCCCTCTACCATGGTCTTTAATTTTAAGAACAACGTGACCATTTGCCATATAACTCGCTAATTCAATTGTAGTATTATCACTATATTTCAACGAATTAGATAAAATTTGTCTAATCATCATTCGGCACCATTTCACATCTGTAAACACTTTATCAACATCTTCAAAGTCTAAATCGAATCCAATGCCCTTCGCTTGGCTAATATGACGTGTAAGTTGAATTTCATCAATAACCATACGTTTTAACTCTACATGATCAAAGTACATGTCGCGATTCTTTGATTCCAAACGCGTTAAATATAGTTGTTTATCCAACATTTCATTAATTCTCGACCACTCAAATAATAACGCTTTTTTACGTTGTTCATCTGATTCTTGATCGATTAATAATTTCATTGCTGTCACAGGCGTCTTAATATCATGTACAAACTCTGTTATCGTTTGTTCGTGGTTATTAATTTGTAATTGTTGCTCAACGACTTGATCTTTTTGCGCTGTTATATGTCGATATAAGTAATCAACTGTTTGTTGTTGAAATGGCGTTTCTGCTAAATCTTTATGTTTAATTTCTTCTATTTCTTTATTTTTATAAAAGTGCTTTGACAACCGGACTTCCTTTACAAAGGTATATATTAAGAAAAGGACACTCAATCCCATATTGAGCACTACTATATAGGAGACGCTCTCAACAGAAATATCATAATCAATATAAGCGATACCCAGCATAATTGCATTTAAAAATATTATCCATAATATCCAATTACTCCGAGTTCTTACAAATAACCAAAACCATTTAAAGTTATTCATGTGCCATATATCCTTTACCGACTTTCGTCTCTATTGCATCATCCATATTAATTTCTGCCAATTTTTTTCTAAGGCGATTAACATTAACAGTAAGTGTATTATCACTCACAAACGCTTCGTCATCCCACAGTGCTGTAATCAACGTATCTCGCGTTACAATTTGATTCTTTTTATTAATCAGCATTTCTAAAATAATCATCTCTGTTTTAGATAAAAAGATAGTTTTATCGCCTTTTTGGATGCTATCTTTTGATAAGTCCACGACAGTATCTTGCCAACTTAACGTGCGTTTTTCTTCTACGCCAAATTCGTACACACGTCTATAAATAGCTTGTAATTTTGCAATAAGTACATTCGTATAGAAAGGTTTTTGCATGTAATCATCTGCACCTAATTCCATACTCATGACTTGATCCATGGGATTATCTCTTGATGAAAGGAATAAAATAGGGACATTTGACTCTTGTCTCATTTTTCTACACCAATAAAACCCATCATATTTAGGGAGTTGGACGTCTAAAATAACGATTTCTGGATTGAATCTCTCGAATGTGTTCATTACATTACCAAAATCTTCAACACCTACAACGTTGAAATCCCATTGCTCTAATTCTTTTTTTAATTCTTGAAATAGCGTATTGTCATCTTCGACCAATAGTATTTGCATAACAAATCACCTGAAATTATTTAGTATATTTAAATTTCTCGCCTGATTGAACACGTCCTTGAAAATGTTTAATTCTGCAATCAATCTCAAATCCTCGCATCAGTAAGCCTTGAATAGGTGCTTGAATAAAGTAATAAATTGGCCAGAATAATTTTGGTATATAATCATATAAGTGAACCATCACTAAGGACGTTCCTTTAAGAAGTCTAAATTCTAACTTCCCTTGCTTTTTTAAATTCGGTTTAGCTAACTTCCCACCAACAAGGTGTAATGTAATGATATCTTCAGCAGTCTGGTTTTTCTTAAAAATTGCTAATGGTTTTTTACTATTTTTACGATAAATAATATAATCATCATCTTCTTTTTTTGTATGTACAAATGTACCTTTAGTTTCATCTAACCATTGACAATAATAGTCTACAAGTTGATTCAAAGTCCACTTTTTCGGTAAGACCATTTTCATAGCTGTGCGAACATCATCATATTTAGAAGTTTGTAATTCAACATTAATATGCGGGCGCTTCACTTCAACATTTGTACGTTCTACAGGAGCACCATAAGCACCTAATCTTTCCATCGTTTCATTGTCGTGACGACTTCCAGGTATATAAATGAGTTTTTTAATTTGATTCATTGCTGCTGCTCTACCAAAGTTATCTGCAGCTATTAAATTTAAATCCCGTGCCGTTGCTTGAGTCAATTTAGCTGAGTTTTTAGTTGGATCTAAATAAAACACAGCTACATCCATACCTGCCATAGATTGAACTACATTTTCATAATTAAAAATATCGCTTTTCAACCATGTAATCTCTTCTGCCGACCCTTTATCAGGTTTAGGATATTTAGATAATGCATAAAGTTCAGCATCTTTTTCTATAACTCTACTTAAATACTTACCGATATAGCCGGTTCCACCTGCAAGCAAAACTTTAGGCTTCATGGTTATCGACTCCTTAACATTTTCTAATAATTAATAAAATATCACTGATTCAAGCATAAACCGTTAAACTATACTATAATGAAGAAGACTATTTACTTAATTGAAAAATGGAGTGTTTTCATGGCCCACGTAATTCGTGAGATTAGTATAAAAGATGTTGAAAACTTTATAGATTTGTTAAGCAAGATTTATGATGAATCAGACTTTACGTTTTATAACCCTGGTGAATATTCACCTAGCATCGCTTCTGTTAGTGAAAGTTTAGAAAGTTACATCACAACTACTTCAAAAGCCATTTTTGTAGCAGAAAGTGATGAACAACTTGTTGGCTACGCATTCGTGAATACAGAGACCTTTGAGCGTACACAACATGAGGCTGTAATCTATCTCGGTGTGAAAAAATACTATCAAAAACATGGTGTCGGTCAGGCGCTCATCAATTCCATCGAAGCTTGGTCACTTAACCATAATATTAGACGTATTGAAGCTACAGTCGTCACTGAAAATTCACGAGCTATTGAACTTTTTAAAGGCACAGGTTTCACTATTGAAGGTGAACTTAAAGATAAACTTTTTATTAATGGTCGTTATTTCAATGAGTATGTAATGGCTAAAATACTCAATTAATTGTTAGTCTTATTTTAAATTTTACCACATATTACAAGTTTTAAATAATAACTATAAGTTGTGATTTATACATTTTACTTAAATTTGATTCAAATCCAAATTTTTAAAGCGTATTTTAAAACAATAAATATCCATAACTTTATTATTTGATAAAAAATAAAGGCAAATCGTTAAGCTATAAGTTAACACTAACGATTTGACTTTTTCATATTATTCAAATGGATATAGGGATACACTATTGTTTGTTTGATCACCAGATTTCACATCTGTTGATTCTCCGCTTTCAACGCCGGAAGACGAAGTATTTCTACTTAAGAATAACAATACTTTTTTAATATTCTCTTTTGATTCTGGTTTACCTAAATGGAACTGATACTGATGATGTAAATGATGTGTCCCATTGTAAAACAACGTATCTACAGGTATATTTTCGGATCTAAGTGCTTTATAGAATTCTTTATTCTGACTATAAAATGGATCAGCATCTCCAACTGATAAATAAGTCGGTGGATATTGTTTAGTGACTTGATTTATCGTCGACATTTGAGATAAATTCTTAAAATTAGTCTCCCAGTTATTCATACCTGTATAGCTCTTCATAAATAATTGTATTCTTGGAAATTCTGTTGCCTTCACTGTTTTCATATCATAGAAACCACCAAAGAATATAGCTGCTTTGATTTGCGATGGTTTAAATTGTTGTTCGAAATTCATTTCTTTACGTAAACTTTTATTCGTTTGCATTGCTACATACTGACTGGTTAATTGAGCTCCTGCTGAATCACCACCAATTACAACTTGATTGAAATCAATTGGTAGTTCATGTTTATTTTTCTTTATAAATTTAACTGCCTCATTCATTTGCTCTAGTGGGGTTGGATACTTGTATTGTGGAGCTAATGCATAATTCACATTTACTACAATATAACCTTGTTCAGCTATTTTTGACAGAAGTGGATTTTTATACTGCTTATCACCTGCAATAAACCCACCACCATGCATCCAAAAAATCACTGGTAATTTGGTATCTTTACTCATATCGGACGGCGTAATAATATCCAATTTACTATTAGGTAATCCTTCACCATAGGAAATATTTTGAAATAATTTTACATTCTTATTATTAATTTGAACATGCTCTCTACCTTGTTGTTTTTCCTGCCCTTTATCGTAGTGGTTTTTCAAAAGAAAACCCAAGATTAATGCAATAATTACTACGATGATTGACGTTATCAACATCCATTTATATTTTTCTTTCATTGTTGGTAATCCTCTCAAATCATGACTTCCTTTAATAAATTATGTTTTAGATTACTTAGGTCATTAACTTTTCCCGAAAAATAAAGAAAAAGCAATTCACCTTTTAATTGAACGATGAATTGCTTTTAAGATTAAATCAATCATTTTAAATTGTAAAGTGTATACAAAATGACAACTTATGCAATGTGTTTCTTGTCATCATTTTTACGTTTGAAGTACTTGATAAGTACTGCTACAACGATAAACATACCAACAACGCCCATAAATTTATATAGAACGTTGATTAAATCGGCAAATCCTACGAAACTTAGAACATAAGCTGCAATCATCATTATGATGATAAAGATATGATATTTCTTGCTATATGGTTCAGTAAAACGTGCTGCGAATGAATAACATAGTCCTAAAATTGTGTTATACATAACAGCTAACATAATAATAGTTAATACTAAACCAATCCATGGATTAATAGAGTTAGCTAAGTCTAATGTAGGAATATCTGCGTTTTTGATTTTTGGATATTCTGTTTGTAATGAAAAGTTAATTAATGCAAGTAAGATGGTATAAATGACACCACCAAACATCGCACCGGCACCTGAGACTCTACGCTTAGAGGCATCGCCACCAATAGCAACGACTGTACTAAAGCCAACTGCAAAGGCAAGACCTCCGTAAACAAGTCCCCAAAATATACCTTTCCATGCACTTGTTTCTGGTACCGTACTGTTGACTTGAGAAATTGAGATATCACCAGTAAATAAATAATAAACTGCAATAAGGATAACCATAATAATTAGAAATGGTGTAACAATCCCTAAAGCTCTAACAATTTTATTAAAATCAAGTAATAAAGTTAAATAAATTATAATTGTCATGATCAAGGCGCCTAGCCAAGTAGGTATATTGAAACTTTGGTTAAACGTTGATCCTGAACCGGCAATCATTGTTACAGCAATACCAAACAAGAAGAAGACTAGAATATAGTCAAACACTTTACTAAATTTCTCACCAAATATATATTGTAAAGTAGATTCATGGTTGGTAGCTTCGAAGGCTGTACCAATTTTAGCTACTTGTCTACCGATAAATCCTAGAATGAAACCTGAGATTAAAACACCGATATAAGACCATAAACCAAATGGTGTAAAGAATTGCATAACTTCTTGACCAGTTGAGAATCCTGCCCCTACAACGATGCCGACATAAGCAAATCCTATTTTTATTGCTTCTTTATTCAGCCCCATTTAAAAAATTACCTCCCTAGATTTTCACAGTGAGAATTATAACGTACTGTTTTTTATTTTCAACCCCACCTCTTAGACTTATACATTAATGCATAAAACTAGAGAAAACTGTATAAAAATAGCCATTAAAGTATGGTAACTCTAATGGCATTATAAAGAGATAAATACGTTTAACTATCGTGCATCTCTATGTTTGTTTAATTCATTAATATCGACAACAATGTTGTCCATACGTTTTGCAGTGTCTTTAAGCACATTACGTGCTACATTATTATTAGGATCAAGTTTAAGAATACGTTTAGCTACATCAAATGCTTTCTTATCAGAAATGACAGGCTCTGGAATTGCGTGAAGCAATAACATTTGTAGTAAACTTTTAACTTCATTTCCGTTAGTGAGTTTTATGGAAGACTCAGCGTGATAGTATGCTGAATCTAAAGCACCTTCGTATTCACTCATTGGATAAACAAGTAGTAAAAATGCTAAATCATGCAATTCAGATGTTTCTTCATTCCTAATTAAATCTAAAATGCATGTATAAAACATCATACTCTCTACTTCATGAGCGCTAGAAATATATGCCTCTTCAAATTCCATAAAATCTGCTTCGGACATTAATTGTCGTATCTGCTCGAATTCGCCATTCAATACATGTTTCTTTATAAGGTGTTGCATGGCTATGTCCTCCTATTATCCAGATTTTATTTAACAATTATAACTATAATATCATAATTTTAGTTAATTTTCACTTGAAAAAGAAGTACGATAAACTTCGTCAATTGCTTCTTCAATACTACCACCAGTAGACAGCTTAACGGACGCTGTAAAACTACCTTCTACTAGTGGCGCATTTACTTTAACAACTTGATGAGAGCCTTCATACATTTCTATTGCCATATCTAAATTCATTTCGGCAGAACCTAAATCAAAAAAGCATAACGCATCATCTTCAAGATGATTAATTGTATTTTGGATGCTATTAAAAGAGGTACCTATATAACCATCATCTGTGCCTCCACATGCTAAAACGTTAACGTCACTTACCATTTGTTCAAGTAATTGTTTTGCACCGTTTGCAACATCAGCACTATGACTTACTAATACTATTGTAGGCATATTTACTCATCTCCTATTAACGCATTAAGTATATAAACCATACTTTGTGCACCAGGATCAATGTAACCTTTAGAATTCTCTTTAAAGTATGCAGCACGTCCCTTCGTTGCTATCATATTTTTAGTGTCATCAGCATAACTTTGTAATTTATCCAAGGTCACTTTTTCATCTTGTTGTAGTGCTTCGCTTGCTCTTTCGACAACATCATACATAGTCTTTTCATTTAATTCAACTTTTCCTCTTTGGGCTATTGCATCTGCGAATGTTTTTAATAATTCTTTCAAATTATCCTTATCAATCTCATCATTAACAACATTAGACATTTTTACGAAACTAAAGCCATATAAAGGTCCAGATGCTCCACCAATATTAGACATCAATGTCATTCCAGTTGATTTAAACAACGAAGCCATATCTTTATCATCGATATTATCTTTTAAATGTGAAAATCCTCTTTCCATGTTTACACCATGGTCTCCGTCACCAATTGATCTATCTAAATCAGTCAATTCTGATTCTTTATTTTGAAAAGTATCCACTAAACTTAATAATTGCGTTTTCATTTGTTCTACGTTCAAACCTAACACCTCTATATTGTATATTTATTCACAATTTTATTCTATGAGTTAAAATAACGACTTGTTGTAGGTGCTAAAAATGCTGTTAACCACTCTTTTTTAGCGGGAACCATTGTAATAGAGAACCCTTGCATATCAAGTGATGTCATGAAATCACCTACATACCAATGTTTTACCCCATAATGCTTCTTATCAAATAAATCTTTAAGATATTTAGTTACACTATTGAGTTCAGATAGTGGTGTTCCTCCCATACCATTAACCATTACAATATATTCTTCACCGGAAATTTCTTTCTCTAATTCTTCTACTAATGTTGAGACAATTTGATCTACGGGTTGAATATCTTCTCGACGTAAACCTTTTTCACCATGGATACCTATGCCAATTTCCATTTCATTGTCTTCAATATCAAAGCCATATTGACCTGTGGTAGGAACCATAGGAGGTGTTAAAGCCATACCAACGGTTTTTATTTCAGATAACATTAACTCTACCTTCTCTTTTATTTCAGATAAAGCTACTCCTTTTTCAGATAAAAAGCCTGCATACTTATGAACTAAAACTGTCCCCGCTACACCTCTTCTTTGTTCAGGGGTACTAATTGCAATATCATCTCTAACTATTACTGTTTCAACTTGTATATCTTCCATTTCAGCCATTTCTTGCGCCATTTCAAAGTTCATTACATCACCAGCATAGTTTTTAACAATAAGTAGAACACCATCACCAGTGTGAACGGCTCTAATAGCTTCTAAAATTTTATCTGGGGTTGGAGAAGTGAAAACCTCACCACATACTGCAGCATCAAGCATCCCTTGCGCGACATAACCAGCATGTGCAGGTTCATGACCGCTTCCACCTCCTGATACAAGTGCTACACCAGTTTGTTTTTTATCTTTTCGTACTACAACTGTGTCTTCAATAACGTCTAATTCAGGATTTGCTACTTTTAAGCCTTTTAACATATCACTTAAAAACTGTTGTCTATCTTTTATTAATTTCTTCATAAAAATCCCTCCTTATTACTTTATCATCATTATAAAACAGCCTATAGGCAATCGCTAATATAAAGTATGTCTTCAATAAAATGTTCACAAAGCATATCTATTATTTTTTATAATAAGAAGAATTATAAAAAGCCTTTAAATGGATATGTTCTCTAAGAATAATCCATTTAAAGGCTTTTTATTTAGCGTTATTTTAAGAAATATCATTACGCCTAATATTTAAATTTAGTGTTCCACTTATTTATTAATTCGACTATACACTTTTTGTCCTATACATTAAATATAAGAAGTATGGTGCTCCTATAATAGCAACTACTATACCTGCTGGAACTCCTGACGGTTGAAGAATAACCTTTCCTAAAGTATCAGAAAAAACAAGTAACAATGCGCCAATTAATATTGCAATTGGTAAAAAAAGTTGATGTCTTGGTCCGACTATACGTTTAGCAATATGTGGACCCATTAAGCCTATAAATGAAATTGCACCAGCAACTGCTACAGCGACTGAAGATAAAATAACCCCTATAAAGAATAACACGATTCTTTCACGTTCAACTTTAACGCCTAATCCCTTAGCCACATGTTCATGTGTATTGATAATATTTAACTCATTTGATTTTAATAACAGATATGGCACGATAATAATAACCCAAGGAATAAACGCGAGGACAAATGTCCAATCATCTCCCCAAATATTACCTGCAAACCAAGATGCCATAAATTCTGATTGGTCTTCATCAAATTTTGACATAAGGGTAATAGAACCCCCATATAATGCCGTTTGCATACCTACACCTATTAAAACCATACTTGCAGGTGTTAAACCACTATATTTATTTACACTAAAAACAAATATCACTAAAGCTGTAGCTATTCCACCAACTAAACTGATAATAGGTAAAACATATACGAAATTATCTGGTTTGACTTGTCCAATTGCAACAAACAATGCTATCGCAAAGCCTCCACCTGCATTAATTCCTAAAATCCCAGGTTCGGCTATAGGGTTTTTCGTAACACTTTGAACAACGGCACCACTCATACTTAGTGCTGCTCCTGCTAAAATTGTAATCAACATACGAGGAAGTCTGAAATCAATTAAAATAAGTGAATCTGTATAATCACCCTGACCAATTAATGTTTTAAAGAAATTAGGCACAGGAATTTTATATTCTCCTGAAGCAATACTCCAAGTACATGCTGCAAAAAGTAGTATCGAAAATACGATAAAAGTAATTATTTGTTTACGTCTTAACTTCGAGTCAATCATATTGAGCGTCCTCCTTTTTTAACAAGGTATAAAAAGTAAGGTACGCCAATAAAAGAAATAATCGCTCCTACGGGGGCTTCGCCTAGTAGTCTCGCAAGCATGTCAGCAACTAATACTAATATACCGCCAAATAATGCAGTAAGTGGAATCACTTTTGAATAATCTGTACCTATCATAAAGCGAACAATGTGAGGTACCATTAAACCTACAAAAGCAATTTGTCCAACCATTGCCACAGCGACGCCAGCTAGTATCATTGATAAAATTAAGCTTAGTCCACGAATCGCAGACACGTTTTGACCTAATCCCTTAGCAAGTGATTCACCTAAATTTAAAATAGTAAGTTGCTTGCTTATAGCTAAAATTATAATTAATGTAACGATAATTATTGGGCCACTCCATATAAGCTGCGCCCACGTTGTGCCTGATATTCCTCCAGCACTCCAAAAAGTAAGAGATTGATTTAACCTGAATATTAGAGCAACACCTTGACTTAGTGCCGTTAATAACGCACTTATTGCAGCACCAGCTAAGATAATACGCATAGGATTAAATCCATCACGTCTTGACCGACCAATCATTAAAACGATAAAGCCACCCAAAAGTGCACCTAAAAATCCACATACCATAAGTAATAAAAATGGTGCTTCAGTATAAAAAGCATACATCAATGCCAACCCAAAAGTTGCACCTGAATTGAGTCCAATTAAACTTGGATCAGCAAGACCATTCTTAGTTACACCTTGGATAACAGCACCAGCCACAGCTAGGGCCATCCCTACCAGAACTGCGCCTAAGTCTCTAGGTATTCTAATTTCACTGATAATATTATGATTTTGATTTTTAGGATTATAATTGAAAATTGCATCAAATATAGTAGGGATATCAACATGTGCTTTCCCAAATAATATAGAAAGAAATAGTGCTAGTATTAGCACTATTACTCCTCCAATTAAAAACGATATAAACTTAAAGTTTCCAGTTTTCTTTTTTTCTAACATTGCATTTTTATCCTTTGTCTTCCCAATTACGAGTATGTCTTACTAAACAAATCATAAGTTACAAGTAGAGGTTTACCTGTTCGAGGATCTTCATCTAATACAACATCTATATTGAACACTTTTTCTAAAATATCTTTAGTAAGTACTTCTTGTGTTGTACCATTTGCTACAATATTCCCCTCTTTCATAGCAATTAAATGATCAGAGAATCGAATAGCTTGGTTAATATCATGCAATACCATGACAATCGTACAACCTTGTTCTTTATTCAATTTCTGCACAAGTTCAAGTATTTCTAATTGATGACAAATATCTAAATAAGTTGTAGGTTCATCTAAGAATATAATATCTGTACGCTGTGCTAATGCCATTGCTATCCACACACGCTGTCTTTGACCACCACTTAAATCATTAATTGAGCGATGACGGAATTCACTAGTACCAGTGACTGATAATGCCCAATCGATTTCTTTTTTATCTTCTGCTGTTAAACGGCCAAACCCTTTTTGATGAGGGAAACGCCCGTAAGATACGAGTTCACCTACCGTTAAACCGTCAGCAACTTCAGGTGATTGTGGAAGTATCGCAATCTTCTTCGCAATTTCTTTGGTGGACTGAGCATGAATACTCTGACCATCTAAATGAATTGCACCGTCTTTAATAGACAACAAGCGTGATAACGCTTTAAGCAATGTAGATTTGCCGCAACCATTCGGACCAATTATAGAAGTCACTTTACCGTCTGGAACTTCTACATCTAAATTATTAATAATCGTAGTATCACCGTAACCAATTTTAACTTGTTCACCGTTTAAACGACTCATAATTCCCCTACTTTCATCTAAATAATACATTTTATATCGTAAAAACATTAAATTTATTTTATCGTGTTAATTATTTCATTATCGGATGTAATTGATAATCATTATCATAGACTTCATTATAACATCTATAGCTTTTGATGACTAACAAATATTTTTATCAATAGGTTAAATTATATATTTTTGAAAAATGACGACAAAAAAGCGGGACAGAAAGGATTTCCGCCCCGCTTTTCACTATATAAAATAATGCTATTCATCTAGTAAGAAACCATTACCATATACATCTCTCACATCGTGAATAACTAAAAATGCATTTTCATCAATATTTCTAATAATACGTTTAGCACGTGAGACCTGTGTTTTAGAGATAACTACATATAAAACATCTTTCTCTTTACGTGTGTAATATCCATGTCCATTGAGTATTGTTAACCCTCTACCGACTTGTTCATCAATGGCTTTAGCTACCTCATCAGGTGTACTTGAAATAATTGTCATTGCTTTCTTGGTGTTTAATCCTTCGATTACATATTCCATTACTTTAGTTCCTATATATAAAGAAATAATAGTTACTAAAACCTTGTTTAATGAAATTTGAGTTAGAGATATTAATACCACAAGTAAATCAAAGAAAAGCAATGCATATGGAGTACTGATATCTAAATATTTATTAACAATTCTAGCCAATATGACTGTACCAGCAGTTGTACCTCCAGCTAATACGACGAGTCCGATACCAACACCTACGCAAGTACCACCAAAAACAGCGTTAACAATTACATTACCTGTATGCACGTGCCATGAATCAGTAAGGTCTAAAAAGATAGACATTAAAATGGTTGCTACTACTGTTAAGTACATACTACGTTTACTCAAAAACTTATAACCAATGATGATTAATACAGCATTAACTACAAAGTTAGTAATCGCAGGTGATAAATGAAACGCATAATATAATACAATCGCAATACCGGTAACTCCTCCCTCACCTAAGTTACCAGAAATAATAAAAGCATTAACTCCTGCTGAGAAAATGAATGATCCAGCAATAACTAATAATATATCTCTGATTGTTCTTTTCATTCAACCACCCCTTTATTTTCTCTTAATATAAAAATGGTAGCACAAGCATGTAAAATTCCACAACACCACTTCTACAAAATCTTTTATATTTAACAAAGTCATTTATTAAATAATGTAAAAAATTATAACTTTACTATTATTATCTTCTCATTTTGCATTAACTCATTAATAAAACACCAATCGACTAACAAATCAAAATATTCTGAATTTTTAATTTACTTATGATGAAAGTTCTGCTATAATTATTTTAACTTCTTGAAAGAGAAGTTATCTCCTTTGTGTTGTTTATAGTAACAAAACAAATTTTGCTCGAAGTACTGTGACAGTACCTAGTCCTTACCGTTACAAGTACATTAATATTCATTTCCCATAAAAGCCAAGTATAAGAAGTGTCTCCTCACTTTCTATACTTGGTTTTTATTATTAGAAAGATCTCACCCTTTCAATAATAAAAAAGATTGTTTCAACAATTTCTTTAACATATTTACGAAATATTATTTTTGGAGATAAGAACTGAAGTTTTTATTGGTAGTGTAAGTTAAATCATGCTATAAATTTTTGAATAGATTGATGTAAAATCACATGTTAATACGTAGTAATAATGGTGAGACTCCAGAAGGAACAGTGTGAGTCGAAGATTACGGCTGATACGGTAGCCTAAAAACGCAAAGCCATACAATTCGAAGTAAAGAATATAAAAGTAACAGTAAGAAGATTCTAACTGAAATCTTCTTACTGCTATTATCTTGGGTAATGATGTCCCAAATGCTTAGAAAAATAAACTTCTTAATATTTAAATTACCAAGCAAATAATCCAACAAATGCTGCAGTGAGTAATGAAACTAGAATACCTGCTAATAACATCATTGGCACGTATTTTGATACAAAATCTGACGTTTTCTTATCAACAATTCCTTTTAATGTACCCACAATCATACCTATAGTAGAAAAGTTAGCAAACGACACTAAGAAAGTTGAGATAACCGCTCTATGATGTGGCGAAAGTGAATTGACCTGCTTAGAAACTTCACCCATCACTACAAATTCGTTCGTAACAATTTTCTTAGCCATTTGTTGAGCAACTTCCCACGCTTCATTCCACGGCAATCCAAGTAATAAAGCGAATGGATACATGAAGACACCTAAAATTTGATTTAATCCAAAGCTACCTTTCCAACCAAAACCATGTGCAATCAGACCAGTGATCAAATGAATAAAACGATCAATTAAATCAGCTAGCGCTACGAAACTAATTACAAACGCGATGATAATAAGCACTAGCTTACCAGCTGCTAAAACTGAATCTCCTAAGAAAGAGAAGAATGGTTGGCGTTCTTCTTGATGATCCTTAATGCTGTAAATAACGTCTTCTTTTTCCTCAACAGAAACTGGATTCAGAATAGACGACACGATGATTGCGTTAATTATGTTTAGAGGAATAGCTGTCAAAACAAGCTCACCAGGTATCATTTGAACATATGCACCAACGATAGCTCCTGAAACCGAACTCATAGACATCATAGCTAAAGTTAATACACGCATTTCATTCATACGTTTCAATTGTTCATTAGAAACCGCTAAAGCTTCAGTATTGCCTAAGAACATCATTTCCACACCAAAGAATGATTCAAATTTTGGTTGACGAGTAACCTTAGCAAGTAACCAGCCAATGCCTCCAATAATCTTTGGAAGTATATTAAAATACATTAAAATATCAAATAATGGTACAACTAATAAGATAGGAAATAACGCGCTAATAGCCATATCCATCTGCTTTCCAGAGGTGAAACTAGCAAAAGCGAATCCAGTTCCCTTATGCGCAGATTCTATTACCCATGCTATTCCATTTGCCGCACCTTTTACTCCATTTCTTCCCCATGGAAAATAAATAAAGAACCATGCTAAGAACAAATTCAAGATGACTAAAATCAGTATCGATTTCCATTGAATATTTTTACGGTCTCTTGAAAAAATAACCGCAATACCCAAAAATACGATTAACCCAATGATATTAATTAGTAAAAACATTTGGCACCTACCTATTAATTTATTTTCATAAAAAAATTAAACATCCAATATATATTGTAGCAAGACTATAAAACTCTTTAAGAAGGGCTTCTCAATTTGAAACTAATTATAACCCGTACTTTATAACATTATGTATATCTAGCGTTCTTTTAATCTTACAAGAGACATTATACCACTTGTAAAAATAGGTTAAAATATTGGCTTTACGAAAAAACCACAATATTTAAGGAGACATTTAATAAAAAAACACGCTCCACATGATAGTGGAACGTGCTATAAACTTAGTCTGATAATTTTTGAGATGTGACAAAGTTTTTATATTTTTCATGTGATGCCATTAATTCACCATGAGTACCTTTACCAGTGACTTGGCCTTTATCAATAAAGATAATTTGTCCTGCTTTTTTAATAGTGGAAAGTCGATGCGCAATCACTACTGTTGTTCTACCTTCCATTAACGTCTCAAGTGCTTCTTGTATTTTAACTTCACTTTCACTATCTAAATTGGCAGTAGCCTCATCTAATAATAAAATATCTGGGTTCTTAACAAAACTTCTCGCAATATCAATACGTTGACGTTGACCACCAGATAACTTAAGGCCTCTTTCACCTACCATAGTGTCATAGCCTTCATCAAATTGCATGATGAATTCATGGCAATTCGCAAGTTTAGCATATTCAATTAATTCATCATCTGTAACTTTTCTATTGATACCATATAGTATATTATCTCGAATTGAACCACTCATCATTGAGTTAGATTGCATAACGTAACCAATTTTATTACGCCATTTAGACAATGGAATGTCATATATACTGCGATGATTATATTTAATGTCTCCACTTTCAATATCATACATACGTTCAATTAAATTGAAAATCGTACTTTTACCTGAACCTGAAGGACCCACAAAGGCACTTACCTTGCCTTGAGGTATATTAAATGTAACATCATTTAAGATTTTCTTAACATCATATTTGAAATCTACATTTTCAAAACTTAGCTCGCCATCTTCAACGATTTCATCTTTAGATTCAGATAATGCTTCAGTTGGTTCGATTGGTTCTTGCATGATTTCATGTATACGCTGACTTGCACCAACAGCTCTTTTATAATCTGTAACCAACGTTGATAAGTTGATTAAAGGCATTGAAAGTTGGATAACATAGAAAATCATAGCGATTAATGTACCCGGCGTAATAGCACCTGTACCAATTTCTAGGGCACCGAAGCCCAAAATAATCGCAATTGTAAGTAACATAACCACACCTGAAATTGGTTGTACAATTGCTGAAATTTTAGCTTGTTTCAAGCCAAGATGATAAATCTTTTTCAAATTCACATGTGCATTATCTAACTCTAATCTTTCAGTATTAGAAACTTTAACTAGTCTCATTTCAGTAAGTACACGACCGAGTAAACCACTAAAGTTAGCTATTTCAGATTGTGTATTTGTAGAAATCTTTTGCATTACTCGACCAAGTGGAATCATGATAAAGACAAATATAGGTATCGTAATAAATGTAAGTAATGTTAATTTCCAATCCATGATAAATAACATTACTAAAGAACCTATTAAAGTTAATACTGATGGTAATAAATTTGGTAATTTTTGAGATATAAATTCATTAATAACCTTTGTGTCATCAGTGAGACGACTCATTAACTGGCCACTTTCGTTTTTATCAAAGAACGGCATTTTTAATTGGATGATATGTTCCCACAATATAGAACGAATGGCATAAATAATTTTCTCACCAATTTTACTAAGTAAATAAAGGCCGACACCACTTAGTAACGCGTTAACTAAGAAAATAGCGCCAAAAATTCCTATCATGCCCCAATTAATACTACTTACAGAGAATTTATCTACAATACGGCCTGTAAATAATGGCACTAATAGCCCACTTAAACTTCCTAACGAAGTAATAATAACCGCTGCAATGATTAACCCATATGGCCATGAAAGCCTCTTAAATAAGAAAAATAAAGGGTTTTGTTGTTTCATAATTTTACCTCGTCTTAAATTGTCATATTTTCATTTTGCTCAATCATACTATAAATCCATTTCTATCCCAAATAATAATACATTTAACAATCTATTAAATGATTAAAATGATTTTGCTTTATTAAATATGATAAACAAAAAAGCTTATCAAGTTCTGTAAAATAATTCTTATTAATTCCCTTTATTTTAAGCTATTTACGTTCATTATAACTTTGTACTTCGCATTAAGTATTATAACACCTTTTAGTTCAACTGACGAAGGTGCACATCAATAATTTTACACAATAATGATTTAATTCCTATATAAAAAATATGCGCACCACTATAAGTAGTACGCATGCATATGGATTTAAAAGTTATTTCGCATCTTTTCCATATAATTCTTGTTTAATCTTAGTTGTTGAAATACCTTCTGTACGATTAAGATAAATCACTTCGCATTTATCTTTTAAGAAATCAAATTCGCCTTCCCAATCGTGACCCATAACAAAGACATCAACATCAAAACGATCAACATCTTTTTCTTTTTGGCCCCATCCTTCTTCTGGGATTACTAAATCTACATAACGAATAGACTCTAACATCATTTTACGTTGTTCATAATCATAGTATGACTTTTTATTTTTTATTTGGTTGAATTCATCTGTAGAGAGCGCCACGATTAAATAATCGCCCATTTCACGTGCTCTTCTAAGTAATTCGATATGACCATAGTGTAGTAAATCATATGTACCATAAGTAATTACTCGTTTCATGATACGTATTCTCCTTAACTTAAAATTTAATAAAAATTTACAATCTTAATGTAGCATAAATATTTCACCCTCACCATTATTTCAATATAAGCTAAGGGCACATTAATATAATTTCACAAATTTCGTTACTACAATGTTACTTATTCAATATGCGTTTAAGTGATTGCTTTCCTGAAAATGATGCACGTCTAGGAAGTACTGCAACTTTGAAACGTAAATAACCGGGACGACCTATACCAACACCTTGTAATGTCTTTCTCCACTGTTGATATAACGTTTTCGTCCAATTTGTCGCACTTTGTTCAACAGCTCTTACAATTCTAAACATTGCATTTCCAGAGTAATGCGTATGTTGCATCGCCTTGATATAGGTCGTAACACTATCCATGAATGATTGAGTCATTTGACTATTTTTCATTAAATGCGCTTGTATTAAATAACTTACGATAAGATCATCCATACGATAACTGTAGTATGTCTTTTCATCAATCAGTAACAATAACTCCATGACACGTCGACGCACTTTTAATGCGTCTTTCATATAAGGGAGAAATGTATCAGCACGTTGAGCTGTAACTGAGCCTTCTCTTTCATTATATCCGTAAACAATATTAGGAATAAGTTGAATATCTCTTGCTTTAGAAAAGGCTCTCACAATAAACGTGTGTTCTTCACAGAACACAACATCCTCATCAAAGCGTAACCCTGCATATTTGGCACTAAATAATTTAGCGCCAGGGCCTATCGACTGTAAAATTTTAGGCTTACGATCGAGCGTGACTAACTCATCCAATACGATATCATCATGTGTCGGAATCACTTTCCAATCACCATTAATACCTCTACCCATTTGTCCTATAACTACATCTGTTTCTTCGTTCTTTTGAAAGGCTTCTACCATTAACTCAATTCTACTAGGTAAGAACTCGTCATCTGCATCTAAGAATAAAAATCCTTCAACATCATCAGACATTGCGTCTAATCCAACGTTTCTACTGCGTGCTGCACCTTGATTATCTTGATTAATCACTTTAATATTCTGATGTTCCTTCTGAAGTTCAGTAAGCACGCGCTTTGTATTATCGGTCGAACCATCATTCACACAGATAACTTCATAATCTGACTTAGTATCCACAGAGAGTATTGCTCGTTTAATCGTGTCTTCAGCATTAAATGCCGGAATAATTATTGCTAATTTCATGATTTCACCAACTTATTTATAAAATTGACTAACTCGTTTAAACTTTCTTTAGTATTATATCGATGCCAAGTATTAAATAAAGATTGTAATGGTACATCATTCTCTTTAAGCGCTTGAATTAAACTATTTTCATCAATAAATTTGTAAGCATTCGGTATAGCATAATAAAACGAATTCAATCCTCTAACATTTTCATATTCTTTCTCATCATAGTTATAGAATATGGTAGGTTTATTGAGCAAACTTGCCTCAATTGGCAATGAACTATAATCACTAATAATCACGTCAGCCATAATCATTAAAGAAGTTATATCAATATCTTGTGAGGATTGTCTATCTCTAATCGAAGGATGCAAATGGCTCAATAACGTATAATGAGGTAAGCTTTGTTCAAACTTCTCTTTATTTAAAGTTCGATTTGCAATTTTAGATTCCCTATACGTAGGCACATATATCGCTAATTTATCTTTAATCTGATATTGCGCTTTTAAACTACGTTGTGCTTCTTCAATATCCATATTTAAATACTTTACTAGTCTAGGAAGTCCAAACTTTAACATTTGTTCAGGACGTGCTTCAAATGATTCCTTAAAGCACTGAGCCATTTCCTCTCCGCCTACTAAATAATAGTCTGTTGCATCGTAAACACGCTTATACTGTTCAACCATCGCTTGATTATTTACGTCCACCTGATGGTCAGTCAAACCGAAGTCTTTGAGAGCACCTGCAGCATGCCACGTTTGAATCACAGTCTGTCCTTTCTTTTTATTATATCCACCCATGATAAGATAATACGTATCAATAATAATGACTTTAGCAGAGCTTAGTGCCTTAATATGGCTAATCACTTTTTTATTTCCTGCAGGTATGAACATTATATTTTTCAAATTTTTTAACTGAGCTTGATCTTCCACTTTTCCAACAACTGTAATATTGTATCCTTGATGACTTAATGCTTCAATAATTGGAAACACATCTTGTTTAAAGGTCATCATAACTACAACATGATCTCGATTGATTTTCTTAGGTTTAAATATAATATTTAACACCATAATCATTAACATATATATTTTTTTTATTAGAATTCTCATGTTTTCACCGTCTTTATTTACTCAATCATATTATTAAATTATAAACGATTCTTCCCTTCATAGAAAATGATATTAATGTCTTTAATACTCAGTAATAAGTTGTAGTGTTTGATTATATTTTTCAAAAATAAAACCTTGATCCGCAATAGACCAAGGCAAGGTATAAATCATTATAAGAAATCTGCAAAATGGTCTCTATAACGTTTATGAAGAATAGAGCCAATAATGAAAAATAAAATAATAATACAAATGTTATATAACATCAATTTCCAATGATCAATAAAGTACCATTGATGGAATAATATTGCAGCACGATATGATTCGGCAATGAAATACACTGGGTTAAACATCATAATTCGATGTATTACACCACTCACACCATGATCTTTAGGTACCCATAAAATCGGAGACATATAGAATAATATTCTCATAAGTGCTTGCATAATCATTTGTGTGTCCCTTACAAGTATTCCTAGCGTTGACGTTAACAAAGCTACAGATGAAGTTAATAAAAATGCAAATGGCACATAAATTAACAATTGAACAATATGAATACTTGGTATAATCCCTTTAAACATACAGGCAATTATAATAATTGCTAACAATCCTAAATGGCCATAAAATCTGCTAGTTACAATGTACGTTGGAATAATTGATAATGGAAAATTCATTTTAGCAACTTGATTAAATTTTTGTGAAATTGATTTGGTACCTTCAAGAACACCTTGGTTAATGAAAAACCACATACTAATCCCCACAAGCAACCAAAATACAAATGGAATACCATGTATTGGTGCGTTACTTCTAATTCCTAAACCAAAAACTAGCCAGTAAACCATAATTTGTAGCGCTGGGTTTAAAATTTCCCATGCCATTCCTAAATAGTTACTGTGATTTGAGATTTTAATTTGAAATTGTGCCAGTCTTTGAATTAAATAGAAGTTTTTGAGGTGTTCCTTTAAAACAGTTCCAACTGCTGACATTAAACCCAACCACACTTTCTCATGCAATAGAAATCTATCTATTGTAAAACTTAATTAAATAATATTTTTAAACTTACTTATCGTATTCACTTTACACTAGGTTAATAAATTTAACAACTGATGTGTTGTATATTATAATCTATACAAACGTATATAAGGAAGGTACTAAAATGAGCGTTTCGGTAAATATTGAAAATGTAACTAAAGAATACCGTATATATAGAAATAATAAAGATCGAATTAAAGATGCTTTAATCCCTAAAAATAAAAATAAAACATTTTTCGCTTTAGATGGTGTTTCACTTACCGCACATGAAGGTGACGTCATAGGTCTAGTAGGAATTAATGGTTCCGGAAAGTCTACTTTAAGTAACATGATAGGCGGATCACTCTCCCCTTCCTCAGGAGAAATTGAACGACATGGTGATGTCAGTGTCATTGCAATTAATGCAGGTTTAAATGGTCAACTGACAGGTGTTGAGAACATCGAATTTAAAATGCTGTGTATGGGCTTTAAACGTAAAGAAATCAAAGAATTAATGCCTAAAATCATTGATTTTAGTGAATTAGGTGAATTCATCTATCAACCAGTGAAAAAATATTCCAGTGGTATGCGTGCTAAATTAGGATTTTCAATTAACGTAACTGTTAACCCAGATATTTTAGTCATTGACGAAGCGCTTTCTGTAGGAGATCAAACGTTTACTCAAAAATGTTTAGATAAAATTTATGAATTTAAAGAAGCGAAAAAAACTATTTTCTTCGTTAGTCATAACCTCCGTCAAGTCAGAGAATTCTGTACAAAAATTGCTTGGATTGAAGGTGGCAAATTAAAAGAATTTGGTGAATTAGACAATGTATTACCTAAGTACGAAGAATTCTTAAAAGGTTTCAAAAAGAAATCTAAAGCTGAACAAAAAGCCTTTAGAAGTGAACTAGATGAATCACGTTTTGTAATTAAATAAGCAAATATCATACTTGACTGTCACAATATGCGTTGTTGATAGTTTTTGTGTGCTTTTAAATCTAAGAGTTAAAATCATTATACTTCTCATATGATAATTATTTTCAATTAATTTGAGCTTTACCCTTTTCAAAAATCAAAAGTAGTATTATGATGAAAATAAGAGATACACAAAGTTGTCACAACTGAAACGTAAATTAAAGAGGGTGAAAGAGATAGTATCTAATAAGAGAACCCAACAATTTGCGAATTTAGTACGCTCTTACCGTAAATCTTATATCGGCAAAGGCCCCGAACAAGTTAAAGTCTTTTTCAAAGATAATTGGGCAATATGTCATATGACAGGTAGTTTAAGTAAAGTTGAAAATTTTTATTTGAGAAATAAAGATTTTCAGAGTATGCTTAAATATGGACGTACTGAAGAAATTAAAGAATTATATAAACAGAATCCTCCCGTTGAAATGGAGGAACTTGTTGGAGCAAAATTCGTAAAATTTTTACAGATGTTAATTTAGAAGACGACGAAGTGGTTTCAATCTTCGTATTTGATAAATCAATTGAATAATAAATAGTAAAGTAATCATACTATGGGATTGGTGTAAGGTACTCAGTGCTGTTTGCTAACCCACTTACATTTTAAATGTTTATGAGAATTCATACATTTAAGGAGGTGGTTTAGACAAATAGGCTGAGTATTTTTTTATAAACGTTATAAGTGCTCTCATCATAGAATAGCTAGAAATTTTACTAGATAAAATTCTAAATTTAGGAGTGTATAGATTATGAAAATTGTAGCATTATTCCCAGAAACTGAAGAAGGTTTAGACAATCAATTATTAAATACAGATAAAGCCATCGGTCTTAGAGATTTCTTAAAAGATTCAAACCATGAATTAGTTATCTTAAAAAATGGTGAAGAAGACTTAGATAAACACTTAAGCGATATGGATATTGTTATTAGTGCACCATTCTATCCTGCTTATATAACTAAAGAAAGAATCGAGAAAGCACCTAACTTAAAATTAGCAATCACTGCAGGTGTTGGTTCTGACCACGTTGATTTAGACGCAGCAAGTAAAAATGATGTCGGTGTAGTAGAAGTAACAGGTAGTAATACTGTAAGTGTAGCTGAACATGCCGTAATGGACTTACTTATTGTATTACGTAACTTTATGGAAGGACACCGTCAATCAGTTGAAGGAGAATGGGACTTATCTAAAGTCGGTAACCAAGCTCGTGAACTTCAAAACAAAACAATCGGTATCTTTGGTTTCGGTCGTATTGGTCAATTAGTTGCTGAACGCTTAAAACCATTCAATGTAACTATCCAACACTATGATCCAATTAACCAAAAAGATAACGAAAACTCAAAATTCGTTGAATTCGAAGAACTTGTTAAAACTAGTGATGCAATCACTATTCATGCACCATTAACACCTTCTACTGATAATTTATTCAATGAAGATGTATTAAATAAAATGAAAAAAGGTAGTTATTTAGTCAATACAGCACGTGGTAAAATCGTTAACACTCAAGCATTAGTTGACGCTGTTAATAGCGGTCAAATTCAAGGTTATGCCGGCGACGTTTGGTACCCACAACCAGCTCCAGCTGACCACCCTTGGAGAACTATGCCTAGAAATGGTATGACTATTCATTATTCAGGTATGACTTTAGAATCTCAAAAACGCATTGAAGATGGTGTGAAAGATATTTTAAATCGTTTCTTTAATGATGAAGCTTTCCAAGACAAAGATGTCATCGTTTCAAGCGTAAAAATCTCAAGCTCAAGCTATACAGCTAAATAATTGCACTATAATACGTTAAATTATATTTTCGAATTAACTTTTATTAAAAAATCACTCAACTATTTCAATAATTATAATCCTGAGTATAGTTTAATTGAACGATTATATAACTAAAAGAGGCATTGCTATTAAAAGCGCCATTTAGATTTAATAGTATATATGTACTCTTAGATAGCTTTAGTAAATGTCTTATGGCAAGCCTATAAACGTTATACCTTTCCCAAAAATCAAAAATGTTCTTAGCCATGTAAGTTTCCCTGTTCGCTTATAAAAGGCATTGAACGAGCTTTCACAACCTTGATATTATAAAATTAAATTAACTCAACTCAATTATTTTCTCCCCTTCCCCTGTGAAATAATTGAGACGTAAAATCCCTAAAATCATGTTATCCCTATTCAAATAGAAAGTGAGAGGTGGCCCCCTGAACCACCTCTCACTTTGTTTTATTTTACAGTTTTATTTTTCCTCTTTTGCTTAGCTACTTTTATCATAAATTTTGGAATACTTATCATTCTGCCTATACGCTTCCAATCTATAAGTAAACGGTACACCCATTCGATGTTTAGCTTTTGAAATAGTTTTGGAGCCCGCTTCTTCGCACCACTTAACACTTCAAATGAGCCACCAACACCCATCATAACAGTTTGATTAAATTTGTAACTATGTTTGTGAATCCATTCCTCTTGTTTCGGAAAGCCCATTCCAACAAAGATATAGTCAGGATTAAAACTAGTTATTCGCTTGACCACTGTTTCATCCTCTAGATTAATATATCCGTGATGGTGAGCGAACGTCACATTAGAATATTTCAAATGCAATTTACGTTCAGTCGCTTCGATAATTTCATTTTTAGAACCAAGTAAATAGACACGCTGATGATTTGCATGAGCTATCTTTAAACATTCCTCGAGCAACTCAATCCCTGGCACTCGACGTCTTAAAGGTTGATTTAATCGCTTTGATGCTTTGACTACTCCAGTTCCGTCAGCTACAACATAATCCGAATTATTAATTAAATCCATATACGAAGGATGTTCAGTTGCATAAACAACGATTTCAGGATTAGCTGTCACTATAAATAAATTTTTTTCAGTTTTATTTTCGAAAAATGATTTGATATTCTCAATCATTTGCAACATCGTTGTATTATTAAATTTTACGCCCAATACGTTGACTTTACTGTTATTAAACTGCTCGTTATTCATCAAAATTTGCCCCACTTCACTTCGTGTAGTAATTTATTAGAGAAAATTAATTATAAAGTACTGATAACATTACGCTTAAAAATGTACCGTCTATTTTACCACATCAAAATTTAAACAAGAAATCTTAAACCCCATGAATTACATCTAAAGTCTAAAAGCTAATTCCTAGTTTTTCATTTATAATATTCTATAAATGAACTTATTCAAAATTATCAATTATAATATTCTATAAATGAACTTATTCAAAATTATCAATTCGAGGTTAATTATGTCCTATCTGGAAAACTTTTTCACAACAATCATCCATTTAAATATTTATCTCATCATTGTCATTGGAATAGTATATATTTTGATTCATCAAAACAGACATAAAGGTATCAATCAATTTCTAGATGTCTATTTGAACTATATACCAGTATTAACTCATGAATTTGGTCATGTATTATTTAATCGTCTTGCGGGTGGACGAGCTAAAGATCTAGTTATCGTTACTAGTCCCACTGAAAGACAAACAACATTACAACAAGGTTATGCCATCACTCAATCAAAAAGTTATCTGGGACAATTCATAACCACAATTGGGGGTTACTTAATGCCTCCTGTCATGTTTTTAATTGGTTTAGTTGCTGCACATTATGAACATCCAAGTATTTTTCTAATTGTATATCTTGTTATTTTTATTTATTTTTTAATTTTGACCTCTCGAAAACTATCACCTATTATCGTCATTTTTCTAATTAGTATACTCTTATACTTTATAGTCCAACATGACCATCTTATGATGATGTATGACATTGTATCTTTAAGTTATCATCTCATTTTAGGCATCCTATTAGGTGAAATTATTCAATCTTCATGGACTATATTTAATCTTACTTTCCAACGACCTAAGCCAAGTTGGGATGGAAGTGCTTTAACTGATATTACTAAAGTACCTACAATCATTTATAGTACTATATGGATTGCTTTCAATCTCTACACGATCTATCTACTCATTAAATATACGATTTTATAAAAAAGCTTAAGCTCTTAATGATTTACAAGTACACTCATTAAGAACTTAAGCTTTTATTGTTTTTCAGCGAAGATATTCATTGCATTTTCGTAACTTAAAATAGTTACATTTTCATTTCGTTTAATAATAATTACTTTATTAGTATCATCTTTCGAAACGATTTCTACTGTGTTACCTATATAGATATCTTTACTTGAAAGGTATACAAGTAAGTCTGTCTTATCACGCACTCTTCTGACTATAACGTTGTCACCAGGTTCGAATTCTAATATAGACGTTGTATAAAGCTCTTTATAATGGTAATCACGCGGGATTACACCACCATGAGGACATGTTCTAGGATAATTCAAGGTTTTATCTAAGCGTTCCACAAACAAATCAGAGATTCGATGTTCAAGGATTTCTGCCTCTTGATGCACCTCTTCCCAGTTGTATTGCAAGATTTCTATTAAAAATAATTCCAATAATCGATGACGTTTAATAATATCAAGTGTTCGGTTTAAACCTTCTTTAGTTAAACGCGCACCTTTATAATGCTTAGTTTCTACATAACCTTCCTTTTCTAAGCGTCCTATCATTTCGCTGACAGATGGGGGTTTAATATTTAGAAATTGAGATAATTGTTTATTAGATACAAAGGATACATCGCCGTCATTCGTTAAAATTGCTTTTAAGTAATCCTCTTTTTCTTCAGTTAACATCATTTCACCTCACACGCATTCACCTTATTGTATCATGAATTCACTTGACATGTTAAAACTTCAACGTTTATTATAAAATAAATTAGGTTAACCTAAACTTTTTATTAGGAGGTTATAATTTTTGCTAAAAATTGATCAATTAAATTTATTTTTAGGGAAAAAGCATGTTCTTAAAGACGTGTCATTCTCATTACCTATATGTGGCGAAATCGTTGGCATCGTAGGGCCTAATGGAGCAGGTAAATCATCAATGCTCAAAGCTTTTATCGGAGAGTTTAAAGCTACTGGAACTAGATTATTATACGATCGCCCTATACATACACAACTTAGATATATCACTTACATACCTCAAAAAGCTCAATTGGACTTAGACTTCCCTATCAAAGTAGAACAAGTAGTACTATCAGGCTGTTATCAAGACATTGGATGGTTTAAACGTCCTGAAATCACTGAGAGAGCGAAACTTAACCAATTACTTAAAGATTTAGAATTAGACGATTTGCGTCATAGACAAATTTCAGAATTAAGTGGTGGTCAATTACAACGTGTACTTGTTGCGAGAGCATTAATGAGCGAGAGTGATATCTATTGTTTTGACGAGCCTTTTGTAGGTATTGATATCTACAGCGAAGAACTAATAATGAAAAAAATTAAGCACCTTAGACATTTAGGTAAGTTGATATTAATTGTACATCACGATTTATCAAAAGCTGAGGAGTACTTTGACCGTATTTTATTACTCAATCAATCCTTAAGATATATAGGACCACCAAAAGAAGCTTTAACTTCTGAACGATTGAATGCAACTTTCATGAATTTTGACAATGATTTATCACCACTTCAATCGTCACAGTGTTACAAGGGAGTGCGTGTTAAATGTTAGACTTCTTTAATCATTTACTCAGTTATCAATTTTTAAATCGTGCATTAATCACTTCTATATTAGTAGGGATTGTGTGCGGTACTGTAGGAAGTATTATCGTACTTAGAGGCCTGTCTCTAATGGGAGATGCAATGAGCCATGCGGTGTTACCAGGCGTTGCGCTATCTTTCCTATTCAATATTCCAATGTTCATCGGTGCATTAGTAACAGGTATGATTGCCAGTCTTTTTATTGGTTTTATTACTTCTAAAAGCAAGACAAAACCAGATGCAGCGATAGGTATTAGTTTTACTGCATTTCTAGCAACAGGAGTCATTATTATAAGTTTAATCAATAGTACGACAGATTTATACCATATTTTATTTGGTAATTTACTGGCTATAACCAATCAATCATTTTGGACAACTATCATTATCGGAATGAGTGTGATAACACTTATAGTTGTATTTTATCGACCTTTAATGATATCTACTTTTGACGCAACATTTAGCCGTATGAGCGGTTTAAACACAACACTCATCCATTATTTCGTCATGCTTTTACTAGCACTTGTCACAGTTGCAAGTATTCAAACGGTCGGAATCATACTTGTAGTGGCTTTACTTATCACTCCTGCATCAACTGCATTTTTGATTAGTAAACAATTGTACAGCATGATGATCATTGCCAGTCTTATTAGTATTATCAGTTCAATTACCGGACTATATTTTAGTTATATATATAACGTCCCAAGTGGTGCTACAATCGTGATTTGTACATTTACTATTTACGTTATAACGTTAGCAATTACGAGAATGAATAACAGACAGAAAAGAGGCGCTTTAACATGAAGAAGATTTTTGCTTTAGCATTAATATTTATCATGATTCTTGCCGCGTGTGGGAATCAACATAACAAGGATCATAGCTCTACCGAAGGTAAGTTAAAAGTTGTAACAACCAACTCAATTTTATATGACATGGTCAAACATGTCGGCGGTGATAAGGTCGAAGTCCATAGTATTGTACCAGTCGGTCAAGACCCTCATGAATATGAAGTAAAACCCAAAGACATTAAAGCTTTAACTGACGCAGATGTTATTTTCTATAATGGGTTAAATCTTGAAACAGGAAATGGTTGGTTTGAAAAAGCGCTCAAACAAGCAGGCAAATCTACTAAAGACAAGAGCGTTGTTGCTACATCTAAAGATGTTACACCTATTTACTTAAACGGTGAAAATGGTAACAAGAACAAACAAGATCCACATGCTTGGTTAAGTTTAGATAACGGTATTAAATACGTTAAAACAATTCAACAAACGCTAATTCAACATGATAAACAAAATCAATCTACGTATAAAAACCACGGAAAAACTTACTTAGCTAAACTCAAAAAGTTAAATAAAGAAAGTAAAAACAAATTCAATGATATTCCTAAAGCGCATCGAGCTATGATGACTAGTGAAGGTGCATTTAAATACTTTGCTAAACAATTTAAAGTGAAGCCAGGCTATATTTGGGAAATCAATACTGAAAAGCAAGGTACACCAGGACAAATGAAACAAGCTATTCGTTTCGTTAAAGACAACCATCTCAAACATCTATTAGTTGAAACAAGTGTGGATAAAAAAGCCATGCAAAGTTTATCAGAAGAGACAAATAAGGATATCTATGGAGAAGTATTTACAGATTCTATAGGTAAAGAAGGCACTAAAGGTGATTCATACTACAAAATGATGAAATCCAATATCGAGACAATTCATGGCAGTATGAAATAACTAGAAATACACGGATGAACACGGATGAACACGTAAGAAAGTGTAGAAGATTAATCATAAGTCATGTTCATCCGTGATAATTCTAGAACTTTTATATATTATTTTGTAACTAGCAGTCCCATATCGTGTGTTTTTTCATTTATATTACCCTCCTATAATATAAACTACATCTTTTTTACACACGATATGGTGGTGTTAGTTAAGGGGATATTTCGCAAACTTATTTGAGCCCCACTCTCTCACGAATTACAGAGTAAATATTTTAGCGGAAATCACTCATTCTTTTTGTTGTTTTCGAGCGATAAACAATAGAAGGAAACTAACAATGTGCTACTAATCTTAACATCTCAATCAATCCTCGAGTAGTACATAACAGTTCTATTCAACTCTGAGTAGTTACTGAAGCCACAAATAATCACTTGATGTGATAGCTTCATCTATCACTAAGCTACCTCCATGGATATTCAATCCTCCCCCATGGAGACATTAGTTGCACTAATTAGTTGAGATTAGTGCAACTTTTTTTATGATGATATATGTAAAAGAGCCCTCATCACTTTATGAATGAGGGCTCTTTTTTAGAAAATTTATAAACAAACGTATATTTTTTATCATGTCATACTATCAACGATAACCATTTCATCATAGTTAATAGATTCTCTAAGCTTCAATGCTGTACCTTCTGTAATTTCTTCATCTTCTATTAATTCACGAAGAATTCGACGCTGTTCTCTTAAAGCATTCAACTTAATTCTAGTAATCGTATCTTCACTTTGAGAATTGAAGAAATTATTCGGAGTTAAGTTATCTATACGCATAAGATAACCATCGCATATCATACCAATCTCTAGTTTGTTATCTGTTGTTGCCTCTTTAGACAATCTACTTACTACATTGTAATGAACTAATTTATTTATTTTACCTAATTCAAGTAAGTTATCTGTAACACTTAAAGAAGATGCAGAATTTATTTTAGTTTTAACACGGCGTTTCAATAACATTCCTCTTAAAACAACTGTAATCCTTCTAAATAGTGACGCTTGTTTGTAGACTTGTGTACGTTCAGCATAGCGCATATAGTTTTCAAGTACACTATCTGTAATCTCACCATCATCAACAAGTTGTTCTAATGTTTTTGTTTCTACATTAAACGCAATTTTTTGAAGACGTTCTAACTCTTTAGAGTTTTCATCTTCCTTTTCAACTGTTTTAAGGAACGTGAGTTTATCATGATATTCTTTAATCACATTTCCATAACGGTAACTTGTTTCAAATGTAGATTTCTGATTTAAATAATCAATCACATGTTCCAAAATATATACTCTTGCTTCTTTGAATGTCATATTACCTAATTTCACTTTTGGTTTATTAGGCGTAACTAAAGGAAGTAATACTTGAGCAATGACCAAGCTAATGATGACCATTCCTGACGCAATAAATAATAAATCATTTCTATAATGGAATGAATGATGATTTGCCAAGTAATAAGGTAATGTTAATGCGATTGCTAGTGAAATTGTCCCGTGTACACCGCAAAGCGTCATAATAAGTGCATATAAGCTTCTCTTAGGCTTTTTCTCTGGGGCTTTATCGTCATCGTCTTTTGATATCATTTTCTGGAAAGGACTGACTGATAAATAGAAATAAGGATAAAGCACATATACCCATACAAATCTGAAGAGGTATACCGCTAAAGCGACTAGTACAGTGATAACTACTAAGAATAGTAAATTATGTGGTTCTGTCTTAATAATCTTCACAATAACCTCAGGTACTAAGAAACCTAATATTGAAAAGACAAAACCATTTAAAACATAACCTAGAATATTCCATGTGTGGTTATAACTCATTTGTAATTGTGTACGTGTTTGAGCGATACGATCTCGTTCAAATCCATGGACGAGTCCGGCTACTACAGCTGCGATAATACCTGACGCATGAAACAGTTCTGCAATAAGATATGTCACAAATGGCGTTAATAACTGTATAAATGTGAACATATTAATATTCTCAATGCCTCGTCTCATCAGAGTTAAACGAAAACGAACAAGTGCCATACCTATAAGTAAACCAACAATTGCCCCACCTATAGATGCAATTAAAAATTGTTGTACCGCATCGAAAAGTGAAAACGTACCTGTGACTAATACGCCTACAGCAATTTTAAATGAAATGATACCGGCTGCATCATTAAGTAATGATTCACCTTCAAGAATCGTCATCGCACCTTTAGGCAACACCTTACCGTTAGTGATTGCTTGAACTGCTACAGCATCTGTAGGACAGAGAATTGCTGCAATTGCAAAGGCTGCACCAATCGGTAGTTCGGGCCAAATCCAATGTACGAACAATCCTACACCAATCACTGTTGTAATAACGAGACCTAAAGCCATCATCATTACAGGTTTAATATACTTTCTTAAATGTACTCTTGAAACGTTAACCCCTTCTACAAATAATAATGGGGCAATTAATGTGACCATAAATAGTTCTGAGTCAAAGTTAAATTCAACTGGAATTGGAGTGAGGTATAAAATCATTCCAAGAACGATTTGAATAAACGCAAGAGGTACCTTTGGTATGAAACTATGGACAAAGGAGCTTACGATAACTACTGTAGTAAAAATAAGTAAAGTTTCAAATATCTCCAAACTTTCACCTCTTTATTATTTTTTTAATTGAAAATTAAGTAACAAATAGCACGTATATGCCTATTTCCACATTGCATATAAGAGAGATGCATCATTTGAATGATCTACATTAGAGGAAGATAATAAGAAGAAAAAAGAGATTGCTTATTCTTATTGCTTAAATATATTAAGTATAAATTGATTATTTAGAATATTTTATCTATTTCAATGATGCATATTCCAGTTATCAGTGAAATCAAACATGAACATTTTCATTTAAGATAATCACAAATTCGTTTCATCAAACGAGAAAATGTTTATGTGTAATCTCATTGAATCAACATTTTACTACTTAATTTTACAATTATTCTTATTTATAATTTTATCATTAATTGTATCAATGCTTAAATAAATAGATCTCTTCCATATTCATACTTCAGTCTTATTTATAAAAGAAAACCGTTAACATATATAGATTAACTCTTATACGTTAACGGTTATGATTAATTCTCATTGTCAAATTTTCTCTCTTTTTCACGTTCTTTATAATAAAGTTTTTCCCTACGTTGTTCTCTTAGTTTCGCACGAGATTTTAATTCTTCAGGTGAATTAAACTCATTTTTACTTAACAATATTGAAGATTGCCTAGGGACGTCATCTTTACGGTACATATACGCACCGTTACGATAGGCAGCACGCGCTACCAAATGCATTCCAACAGGAGAAGTAAGGTTGATGAAAACCAATGATAAAAGTAAACGAACGCTAAAGAATCCTTGATTGACCGTGAAGTATATTAAGACACCAATAATAGTTAATAATACTGATAAAGTTGAACTCTTTGTAGAGGCGTGACTACGTAAAAAAACGTCTTGGAACTTTACAATACCAATCGCACTAATCAATGCAATGATACTTCCTAAAAATATAAATATCGCTGAGATGAGACTAACGATTTCTTTTGTTATTTCCATTAAAGACTCGACCTCCTCCGATAAATCTAGAAATAGATACCGAACTAACAAATGAAATAATGGCAATGAGCATAATTGAGTCTAGGAACGAAACCGAATTATATACGACACACAACACACCAACTATAGACATTACAACTGCACTTGTCGCATCAAATGAGACCACTCTATCAGCTGTTGTTGGTCCTTTAATTAATCTGAAAAGGCACACGAGTAAAGCAACACCAAATATAATTAATGCACTTATAATTAAACATTGTGTGATTAACGTTATCATCGTGTCACCTCCAAGATTAAATCTTCATACTGTTTAATACTTCTTAAAAGATTTTGCTTGTCTTTTTCAGAAACATCAATACTATGAATAAAGAACTTATTCGTATCTTTAGAAATGCGAATCACTGTTGAACCCGGAGTGATAATGATTAAAATAGTTAAAAATGTAATTGCCCAATCATTCTTTAGAGAAGTCTCATAAGAAAGTAAACCAGGATTCATTTCTTTAGTTTTAAACAGAATATAATTAATCGTACTAATACTTGATGTTAATAGTTGATAGAGATATATTGCTAAAAATTTAATCGCTACCCATATCTTTTTGAGATAAAATTCTTCCCCAAAGAACCTATGAAGGATATAGATGACAATTAAACCAATTAAAAATCCTGAGAAGAAGGTTGTAAATTTAAATTCATCCTCGTCTTGGAATAAAACCCAAAGGAACGCGATGACAATATTAAGTACAACTTGTTTCATCTATTTTTCAACCTCCTTCAAATGCGAATTAACATTCTCTTGGAAAACATGTTCTTTCATATTGAGGTTTGTAGCATTATCAGTCACTTTTAAGACAACTGGTGCAGCAATACCCATAGCAAGTACAACGGCAACTAGAATACCAAGAATACCTTTACGATGAGGAGGAATCTCTTTGAATTTGACCTCTTCACCATCAGTATCGCCAAAGTACATTACAAACATGACTCTAAACAGACTATACATCGCTAGAAGACTAGTCAGAATCATTAAAGCAAGACCAATATAATTACCGTTTTGAATCGCACCTTGGAATATAAGCACCTTACCTGGGAAACCACTAAACGGAGGTACACCACCTATTGCAAATACCATCACAATAAATGCAACACCAAAGAAGGGTTCCCTTTTGGCTAAACCACTTAAATACTTATAATTTCTAAAGCCAGAAATATAAACGAGACTACCTATAATAAAGAAAAGTAACGTTTTAACGATAATATCATTTGATAAATAGAAAATTGCACCATTCACTCCAGCATGTGTATGAGATCCTAATCCTAGGATAATAAAACCAATCGATAATATAACTTGATAAGCAGCAATTTTCTTAATATCTTTATAAGCGATTACACCAAATGCACCGATTATCATCGTAATACATGACATAAAAACGAGTAATGGATGTGTGATACCAGGATGATGATCAAATAATAAGGTAAAGAAGCGGATTAACGCGTATGCGCCGACCTTTGTCATCAACGCTGCAAATAAAGCTGCAAGTTCTGTATTGAGCACAGCATAAGCTTTAGGCAACCACATAAATATCACTAAAGCAGCTTTAGAACTAAAAGCGACTAAAAAGACGAGTGAGATAATCGTGATAGTTTGATTACTTTCCATATGGTTCAAGCGTGATGCAATATGAGAAAAATTTAAGGTACCAACAGTCTTATATAACATACCGATACCTAATAAAAACAACCATGAGCCAATAATGTTAAGTACTACATAAATAATGGCAGCACGTAACTGTTCAACTGATTGGCCTAATGTTACAAGCACAAATGACGCGAGTAACATAATCTCAAACATAACGTATAAGTTAAATAAATCTGAGGTTAAAAATGAACCTATTACACCAACAGTAAGTAATAAGATAAAAGTTGGTAAATGGAAAAGATTTACACGCTTTTCACCTCGTCCAAATCCATAAGCCATAATCAACGTCACAACAAATGACGATACTGTAACCATGAGTAAGCTTAGTGAATCGCCAAGGAATTGAATACCAAATGGTGCTTTCCAACCACCAAAATCTAATGTGATTGGCTTATGGTTCACAACATAGATAAGCAATGCTAAAGAAATTAAAGTCGAAACAATCATAGTCGTAATTGAGAGTATTTTCGATGTTTGATTTTTATTTTTTATAAAAACTAGAATCAAAGCACATAAAAAAGGAAGAAGCATTGGCATAATCAATAAGTTACTCATCATCTTCTTCACCCCTCAATGCACTAATTTCATACTCTTTCGTCACGCGATATGTTCGGTAAATTAATACGAGTAAGAATGCAGTCATACCAAATCCAATTACAATCGCAGTAAGTACAATGGCTTGTAATAATGGATCTACAAAATTCGAATGATTATTTTGAATTAATGGTTCAGACATATGTGGACCATATTTGCCCATATTCATAATAATTAAATTACCTGCATGAGTATAAATAGAAATACCAATAACAATACGTATTAAATTAATGGATAGAATCATGTACGTTCCTATAAATACTAAAAATCCTATCACCAGTAAAAGTATCAAGTTCATGACTTACCACCACTTATTGACAACATAACTGTCACAATAACACCTACCACCGTAAGTAATACGCCTAATTCAAATAACGTTACAGTCGTAACGTGCACATGTCCTAATAATGGAAAAGCCACATTAGCTTCAGTTTGGTATAAGATTGGTTTACCAAAGAACATAGGAACTACTGCCGTACACACAGATACTAATGATCCAATAATCATTAATTTCTTAAAATCTATAGGTAAACTAATCAATACTTCTTTAACATCAAAGGCAAGGAACATAAGGATAAAAGCTGAACTAAAGATAAGGCCGCCAATAAATCCACCACCTGGATTATTATGTCCTGCAAAGAAAACATAAAATCCAAATGTTAATAGAATGAAAACAACAATCTTAGTGACCGTTTTTAATACCACATCATTCTCTTTCATCTTGTCCCCTCCTATCTTTGTAATTAAGTAGTGTGTAGATACCTAAACCTGCAATGATTAATACTAATCCCTCAAATAAAGTATCTAACGCTCTGAAATCACCTAATATAGCATTAACAATATTTTTGCCACCTGTTAATTTATAGGCATCTTCATAGAATTTTGAAATCGATGGCATACCATCCGCTTGCTGAGCGATAAAAATTAGAGAAACAACAGAAACAGCCATTATAAGTGAAACTACAATTTTAAGCGTCTCCTTCTTCAAGTTTGCTTTTGCTCTTGGAATATTTGGTAATCTTGAAAAGCTCACGATAAACAATATCGTCGTAATGGTTTCAACCACTAATTGTGTGAGAGCTAAATCAGGTGCCTTCATTGCAATGAAGTAAAGCGTCACTGCAAACCCGATAATACCGTTTAAAATAACCATCGTTAAGCGTTGACGTATAAATATAAGAGAAATACCGATGATTACTGTAACGATTGATAAGATAATCTCGAGCGGTCCAAAAGATGAAACATGTAAATCATGAACTTTAGGGAAACCAACCGAAAGATAGCCATATGCAATAATTGCTACAAATATGAGTAACGTAATCATAATATAATAATTGAGTTTAGCACTCATTAAGCTTCTTATTCCATAACCTGAATAAGATTCAAACTCTCTATAAACACGTCGATAAGTATCTGTGATTGAAGCTTGTTTAATCATTCGATGTGTCAATGATTTCCAATTTATAGCAAGTGCTAAAATAATTCCTGACACAATAACGATGACACTTAATATTAATGGAAGGTTGATACCGTGCCATTGTGAAATGTTAGGTGCTACGCTGTCTACTTGAGTTCCAACACCAGATACCGATCTTAATGCAGGTATAAGTATATTATGTCCGAAAACGTTAGGTATAAAGAATACAATTGGTATAAGTACCATAAGAATCATAGCAGGTAAACTAAACAACCATGGTTCGTGAATACTTTTCTTAGTAAACTTTTCAGTATTAAATTGTCCCCAAAATGTTTCTTTAATCATGTAAAGTGCATAAGTAAAAGTAAAAATACTTGCTATCACACCTAATGCAACAACTATGATAGTAAGGCTAATTCCATACTGATCTAGTTCAATAGCTTTTACAAGTGAATCAAAGAACATTTCCTTACTAAGGAAACCATTTAAAAATGGGACCCCTGCCATAGAAAGAGCAGCTAGCAACATAACAATGTGCATCTTAGGAAAGACATGACGCATCCCATTGAGTGAACGAATGTCTCTCGTACCTGACTCGTGGTCAATAATACCAACACCCATGAACAATGCACATTTAAAAATAGCATGGTTCATCAAATGAAATAAGCCAGCAAAAAGGACTAAAGCGTAAAACTCTGACAAATGATCTGAGGTATGTTGTGCATAGCCCCCACCTATACCTACCATAGACATAATCATACCGAGTTGGCTGATAGTAGAATAGGCTAAAATGCCTTTAATATCATATTGGCGTAATGCGGTAAGCGAACCAAAAAGCATGGTTATAAGTCCTACAAACGTAACAATATATACATATATATCACTTAGTCCTAATAATGGCGTAAACCTAAACAGTAAGAATATACCAGCTTTAACCATAGTCGCTGAATGAAGATATGCACTCACTGGCGTGGGTGCAGCCATCGCTTTCGGTAACCATATATGAAATGGAAATTGAGCTGATTTTGTAAATGCTCCCAACAATAGCATGAGCATCATTGGGATATACAATGGATGCTTCTCAATCGCATGACGTTGAGCTAGTATTTCTGAGATATTATTTGTACCGGTAATGATGTATAACATAATAAAACCAGTTAATAACGCTAATCCACCAAATACGGTAATCATAAATGATTGAATAGCCCCGAGTTGACTATTACCATTGTTATACCAATAAGAGATAAGCAAGAAAGAAGACACACTCGTTAATTCCCAGAATACATACATTAATATAGTGTTATTCGCAATAACGATGCCAATCATACTAAACATAAATAATAATAAATAGACAAAAAATCTAGGCAGATTATCAGTTTGAGGTGATAAGTATTGTGTAGCATAGAAAAATACACCTACACCTATAAGAGAGATAATCAAACCAAACATTAAACTTAATCCATCTAATTTCATATCTAAATTGATATCTATTGAAGACATCCATGGAATATGAATAGAAGTGAAATGATGGTGATAGACATTTGGTATTTGTGTAATGAAATAAACAGATGAAATGATGGGCGCTAGTAACGACAAGTAACCAGCATATTTTTTAAGTATTTGATGACTCAAAGTGAGTAAAACTAGAATCATCACAACTATTAGCACGCCCATAAGGTACATCAGACTCATTTAAAGCCTCCTTTAAATATATTTTTTTATAAGTTGAGTGCAATCACAGTTTGATGAATCGATTTATCTTGAATCCCAATAAATTTTATAGTTTCTTGAGTTGTTTGATATCCCAAATATTTCTGAATAATTGAGATTGAAATGCCTGCTTGATAGGCATGATAGGCAAACGTCTTTCTTAATGTAGTCAGTCCAATATGTTTCATACCTAATTGTTCAGCAGAACGATTTATTATTCTATAAGCTTGTTGTCTTGAAAGACATTGATGCGTCCTCGTAGATTGAAAAATAAGTTCTTCATCTTCCAATTTACAATCCTCTATGTAAAGTTTTAATTCGTTTCGCAATTCAGATGGCAACTTAGTTTTAATAGTTGGCTCATCATCTATTATCCAAGATGTTTTTATATTCCCTATTTCAGAAGTTTTAAGGTACTTTACTTTCATATTTAACAAATCTGTCAGTTTAATTGGTTCTGTTGCAAAGTAAAAAATATAGCTAACCACTAATATATCATGTCAGTGTTCGCTTAACTTGCTAGCATGATGCTAATTTCGTGGCATGAGGAAAATCCGTAGATCTGAAGAGACCTGCGGTTCTTTTTATATAGAGCGTAAATACATTCAATACCTTTTAAAGTATTCTTTGCCGTATTGATACTTTGATATCTTGTCTTTCTTACTTTAATATGACGGTGATCTTGCTCAATGAGGTTATTCAGATATTTCGATGTACAATGACAGTCAGGTTTAAGTTTAAAAGCTTTAATTACTTTAGCCATTGCTACCTTCGTTGAAGGTGCCTGATCTGTAACTATCTTTTGAGGTTTTCCAAATTGTTTAATGAGACGTTTGATAAACGCATATGCTGAATGATTATCTCGTTGCTTACGCAACCAAATATCTAATGTATGTCCCTCTGCATCAATAGCACGATATAAATAGCTCCATTTTCCTTTTATTTTGATGTACGTTTCATCAATACGCCATTTGTAATAAGCTTTTTTATGCTTCTTCTTCCAAATTTGATATAAAATTGGGGCATATTCTTGAACCCAACGGTAGACCGTTGAATAATGAACGTTTACACCACGTTCCCTTAATATTTCAGATATATTACGATAACTCAATGCATATCTTAGATAGTAGCCAACGGCTACAGTGATAACATCCTTGTTAAATTGTTTATATCTGAAATAGTTCATACAGAAGACTCCTTTTTGTTAAAATTATACTATAAATTCAACTTTGCAACAGAACCCGAAAAATTATGAAAGAGGGAAAATTTAAAGGGCAATATAAAGGTAAAAGAACTTCTAAAACACTTAGAAATATGAAAAGTACTTTTGTTAGTTCTCTTTATAAAGATATTAATTTAATGAAAGAAATTCATCAGTTAAAAAAGGAAATGAGAAAAGAGGTAAAAATCAATCTCTCACGCTAATGTAAAGATTGGACGGCTTCTTTAAATGTTAAGATGAAGAAATTGAAAAAAGAAATGAAAAGAATAAGGAAGTAATAAATATACCAAATAATAAAAAATCTTACTCTTAATGCCACTATTTCAAGCATAATAGATAAAAGCTAAAGATATTTTAATACATATAATGCTGTTTTTAATGCGACACCAAGCTTCACGAAGAGTACAGATTTTCATTAATGAAAGGGTATAATTAAAAAACAACGTGTTGTTATTTGTAATAAATAATGTCTCTAATTATCATGTATCTATTTTTGAAGTATAAATATAAAAATATGATTTTCTATATGATGAATTATTTATTTTGAATATTTTTATAAGTTCACATGTTTCATATTTCTTCTAATGGTCCTTGTTTAAAGCATTTTAACCATACTTTTGTTAATACAGACATTATTAATATCGTTATCACTGATATTAAAATCGATTCACTTGGTGTAGGACAATTAGAATTGAAAAAGATTCTAATAATAGAATTTGTAATATAAAGTCGGTAAATGCGATTTTAACCATTGTCGAACCATTTGACGATTATATCCTGTTAGAGGATTAGTTTATGGGTGATGAAGCAAAAGTATCATGAATTAATCTGAAAAAACAAGTGTTAATCTGCCGTTTAATATAAGATTAGTTAGAAGAAATGTAGATAGAATCATCGCGCCTTCTATCATATTAGGAGACAACAGAATATTCATCAATCCTAGTAAAAGTGATGAGCCATATTAAATAATTAGAGTTAATGTATGTTAAATTACTGTGAATAAGACATGAAATTTCTTCGAAATTAATTCAATATGATAGACAATCAAGAAAGATTGATTAATAATTTAATTATAGAGATGATTATACTCCCCAAATGTTCTTCTCTATATGCTAATCATCTTCATGATTGTCATTCATACTTAGCTAATCGTGGTTTATAGTGCTACATTTAGCCAAAAGTCTTATAATGATGCTGTTCAATCCAAACAATTAGAGGTGAAAGTGATGAGCGACTTTGTAAAATTTGCTGAAAAAGTAATCAATTTTTTACGTAGCATTTTAGTCAATGGCGAACCAAACAATTAATGAAAAATGGCCACTCCTTAATTGGGGTGGCTTTTTAAGTATAAAGCATTTATTCTTAGATCATTTGACTTTTTCAACTATTTTAATAAATAGTGAACAATTTTAAAACACAGTACAAATCACTAGACAATTCTTGTATACAGATTAACAATTAGTTTGTAAGAGTTGTTCACCTCTTATTATATTTTTCACATAGGTTCTCCGAAACTTACTGACAAATTTTAAGATTTGTGCTACACCACAATTGGTGTAGCTTTTTAAGTTATTATGTTATTATCTAAAAAATAAAGTAGCAATTTGTATAACTGTATTTAAAATTATGAGGTAAAAAACTTCTGTTGTGCAAAGAAAATAATATTATTAAGATTAAGAAAGTTTTAAGAGAAACTAACATAAAAGAATAGTATATTTCTAGTCGTTATAGGACATTAACATTTTGTCTTAGATGCTTTAATATTATTTTTCATTTTTAGATGAATTACCGTTTGACATAGAATTAAACTTCTCTTCTTGACTAGTTATTCTATTTTTACATTTATTTTTTTGAAAACTATCGCTATGAGAAGTATTATCTTCATTATACAATCCTTCCTTTTACCAATTGTCGTATTTATATAATCAGTAGTATTTTCTTCTAAATTATTTATTTTGAATATTTTTATAAGTCCACATGCGCCATATTTTTTCTAATGGTCCTTGCTTAAAGAATTTTAACCATACTTTTGTTAATACAGACATTATTAATATCGTTATCACTGATATTAAAATCGATTGACTTGGTGTAGGACAACTAGAATTGAAGAATATTCTAATAATTAAATTTAATAATAGAATTTGTAATATAAAGTTGGTAAATGCGGTTTTGCCAACTTTTTCAGCTGGCTTTAACCATTGTCGAACCATCTGACTTTGAGTAATAAACATTAGTAAAATAAAGTAAATAAAAGTTTGTAAAGGGGTTATTAAATATAATATTAAATTTTTATCGATATTAAAGTATTTTTGGTTTAAGCCTACTATAATAATAGTAATAAATCCTATGATTAATGAAATTAAATATTGACGCTTATATTTTTTGAAATTAGATATTGTTCCACTTTGCCATAAAAATAGTCCTAAAAGCATGTCTAAAGTAATGGTAAGAGTAAGATGAAATAAGTTACTCTGATAAATACTGATACCAATAAAAGATAGAATAACAATTATTAATAAACTTAATGTTAATTTTGGTTTTTTTAAATTTTCAACGAACATAATAATTAAGCCTATGATAGCATAAGCAAAAAAGGGTGTTAAAAACATAGAGGTTATAATACCTACGATTAACAGGAATAAAAGTCTCCTAAACATTAACTTTAAAGGTGATAAGCTTTTTCTACGTGCATTATCCATAAATATACCCATACTAATACCGAATAGTAATGAGAATAAACCAATGAACTTATTTTCTATAAAAACTTCTTCAATATTATAAATGGTAGCATCTGTATGCGTCTTTATAATATTTTCACCGGCTACTCTAGGAAATACTTCTAAACTATTCATAAATACTATAAGATATATCGCTAAACCTCTAATAATATCTAAACTTACAATACGTTTTTGTTTCATAATTTCTCCTTTATTATAAAAATTTAATTGAATTTTATATTTCAGTTAATTTCTATAGATAAGTAATATTCAATCAAGATTTTAGAGGGATTAATTAGGCTTACATGCTATACGTTTCTCTAATTGATCTTTAGATATGTCATTAAAGATCGTTTTAATTTCTTTTTTCGAATAATCTTTTACGCTTACTTCTAAAGTACGGTATTCTTCTAAAAATTTCTGTCCTTGTATGTACTTTAAAATTGGAGGAACCTTACTACTCTTTTTATAATATAAGTAATCCAATATAAATTTATGTTGTTTATAATAAGCATCACCTTTGTATTTTTTAGAAAGTAATTGTATTTTTCTTAGAGAATTAGTTTTTTTAAAAGCTTTTTTAATAAGTCTATGTTTATTATAATTTGGCAACGCCACACATAACATCTCATATTCAAGAATTGTTAAGTCAAAGATTAAGTTTTTTAAATAGTATGTGTCCATTTATTATACCTCCCTAATAAATTCTAATTTTACTCACTATGTAGTTTTATTAACAATATGACAATCTCCTTTATTTCTATCTTCAGTATAAATAAAGAGATGTTTGTGGTTAAAGTATTCTGACTATCTATCTATATTTTTGGTGAAGTTTTTCATATATGATTAAATACTAATATTGTGTGATAGATTATCTAATAAAAAAGAGATCACTCAATAAACGAGTAACCTCTATAAAAAGTGCATTTATATTTAAAGAAAATTAGAAACTGTTTAATACACACATGTATATATCATCAATTATTGGGTTTAGTTTATATACATCAATCTCTATATGAATTAGAAGATAGTGTAATGTTAATTACTAAACGTTTTTCTTTTTAAAAACAAAAACTACTAGAATTAAGAAAATAATTATATAAAATATATTGCCTAGAACTAGTTCATGTAACTCTAGTTTTGTAGTTGCTTTAAGTGAATGATCACTTATTTGTGAAGTAATATTCATCATATTTATAGGTCCCCATTTTAACCATGGCCATCTATCTATGGCCCTAGCTAATATAGAAGAGAGCAAAGAAGTGATTAAGAAAAATACTATGCCTACAGCTATAGAAATTTCTGATCTATTCATTGCACAAGATATTAACAAAGTAATACTCAACACTAGCCAAGTACCAATATAACATCCCAACGTTCCTAATAGCATTTGATTAAATAATGATAATTCATTTCCAACATTAGAAAATATATTAATATCATGGTAGAAAATGGCGCATAAAATTAAAGAAAATACAATTGTAATCGCAAAATATATAAAAGAATATATAGCTAAAATTAATATTTTACTTAATATAATATTTTTACGAGAGGCGTTACGATACAGTATATTTTTGATAGTTCCATAATGAAACTCCATTGTAATAATAGTACTAGATTGAATGATTAATAAAAGTGTAACCCAAAAAACACCACCAAAGTTAGATTCTAGTAAAATTTTAGGTGGTACGTAATTTTTAAGAAGTAAAGCCTGAAGTGTCATTAATGCAATAATGATAAGTGGTATGATGAATGTTGATTTTTTTTTGAGTAATTTAAAGTTTTCTTGTTTAATTGAATTAATCATAATTGTTTCATTCCTCCTTATCTATAATATCAAGCAATACATTTTCTAAATCTTGTTCCTCATTTTGTTCTAAATCTTCTCGCGTAACTTCTTTTATAATCTTTCCTTTATCAATAATAAGCGTAGAATCAGTAATTTTAACTAACTCACTTAAAATATGACTTGATATTAAAAAAGTACTACCTTCCTTTGCTTTATTTAAAATCAATTGACGAACATCTCGAACAGCTTTAGGATCTAAGCCATTCATGGGTTCATCTAAGATTATCAGTTTTGGACTATTTAAAAAAGCTACGGCAATACCTAATTTTTGTTTCATACCTAAAGAATAGGTTTTGACTTTATTATGTATATATTTATTCATTTTTAAATCATCTACGATTTTATTAATGGGACTTGTACTATTCGATTCATTTAGTAATTTTAAATTATCGTATCCAGACATGAAAGGATATAAACCTGGATTTTCAATCAGTGCACCTATGTTACAGTGATTTTCATCTTGTCTGACAGAAGTAAAATTCCCTTCTTGATAATCCGAATAGCCTAATATCACTTTCATCAAAGACGTTTTCCCAGCACCATTGGCACCGACAAGACCGACAATATGACCTTCATCTAATGAGAACGATATATTTTTAAGAATTATTTTATTATTAATTTTTTTTGATAAATGATTTACGCTTAATATACTCATATTATCGTCTCCTTTAATCAAAAATGGAATAGAATTTATTTTAATCTCATAGCTTCTAAAATTTCTTCGTAAGTATAATCATTAATGTAGTAATGAAAAGAACAAACTTCCTGAATAATTGTAAAGACAACTTGATAATGATATTCACGGCGTTTTATATTAGTATTTTCTGTCAAAATATTTACAAGATTTTTAAATGATTTTGGTTCGTTATAGATTTTACGCATTCCTAAATAGCTGTCTTTAGGAATTGATTCTGTAAAAATAATATCATTATAGTCTTCATTAATATATTTTGTTATAGATTGAATCAATAGTTTTTCATCAATAATTATTTTTGCTTTCGTTTTAATGTGAATAAAAGTTGATATGATTTTTTGAATTTGATTTTCTGATAATTTATTCATTTTCATTTACTCTTTTCCATTACAGATTAAGATTAAAACTAGCTAATTTTTAATTCTAATATCATTATGTAATAAAATTCTATCGTAGACATTAAGATTCTGTAAATTTTCATGTGATAAATAAGAGACAGTGAAAACATTTTAACTGTCTCTTATAACTAAGGTATAACTTATTGTAATTGGTTCTGTTGCAAAGTTGAATTTATAGTATAATTTTAACAAAAAGGAGTCTTCTGTATGAACTATTTCAGATATAAACAATTTAACAAGGATGTTATCACTGTAGCCGTTGGCTACTATCTAAGATATGCATTGAGTTATCGTAATATATCTGAAATATTAAGGGAACGTGATGTAAACGTTCATTATTCAACGGTCTACCGTTGGGTTCAAGAATATGCCCCAATTTTATATCAAATTTGGAAGAAGAAGCATAAAAAAGCTTATTACAAATGGCGTATTGATGAGACGTACATCAAAATAAAAGGAAAATGGAGCTATTTATATCGTGCTATTGATGCAGAGGGACATACATTAGATATTTGGTTGCGTAAGCAACGAGATAATCATTCAGCATATGCGTTTATCAAACGTCTCATTAAAAAATTTGGAAAACCTCAAAAGGTAGTTACAGATCAGGCACCTTCAACGAAGGTAGCAATGGCTAAAGTAATTAAAGCTTTTAAACTTAAACCTGACTGTCATTGTACATCGAAATATCTGAATAACCTCATTGAGCAAGATCACCGTCATATTAAAGTAAGAAAGACAAGATATCAAAGTATCAATACGGCAAAGAATACTTTAAAAGGTATTGAATGTATTTACGCTCTATATAAAAAGAACCGCAGGTCTCTTCAGATCTACGGATTTTCCCCATGCCACGAAATTAGCATCATGCTAGCAAGTTAAGCGAACACTGACATGATATATTAGTGGTTAGCTATATTTTTTACTTTGCAACAGAACCAAAAAAAGCACCTAATTTTAGGTGCTTTTTTGCTAAAGCATTTATTTATCTTCCGGAAATACAAATAAATTTAAAAATAATAAAAATACTGGTGGAAATATAAAAAATAAGGATAAAAATCCAATAGTAAATGGCAGAGTTATACATGCTAACAAAATGCCAACAATCATTAGCAAAATAGTTTTACCTTTTTTTAATCGAAACAACTAGCAGATGCTCCTACCATTCCAGAAGATACACCACCTATTACTCCACCAATAGCAGAACCAACTCCTACAGAAACCGGTGTTGCACCAATAGCTCCATATCCTGCACCACTGGCAGCTCCACCACCAGCGCCACCTAATGCAGAACCCCCAGTACCTAAGGCACATTTTTTCCAATTAGTTTTGCGCTCAGCAGTTCCACTATCCTCAGATAATTTAACATCTCCAACTATGTTATTATCAACGATTTTATAACTAACGTTAGCTTGTTTATTATTTTTATTTTTAACTTTTACAGGTAATTTCTCAGACTTACCAGTATTTTTATCAACTATAGTGGCTTTACCATCCTTAACTTTACCTTCAGCATATTTATTAGGCACAACTTTAAATTGTCCATCATTAATTTTAACAACTTTAACTTGAGCTTTAGTAGATTTTTCTTCTTGAGCATTTACACCATTAACGTGATAATCAGCTATTCCAATGCTTGAAGTAAATAATAATCCTGTAACAGATAATGAAGCTAATATTTTTTTATACATTAAGTAGACCCCTTTCAAAATGTAAACAGACCCTTATTAAACATCCCCCCACACACTTTATCATAATATAGCTTTATTCCAATTGCTTTATTGACGTTGAGCCTCCGAACCCTTAACAATCCCTAAACTTGTCGAATCGTCGGCTTAATAGCTCACGCTATGCCGACATTCGTCTCCAAGTTTAGTTAAGGGTTCTTCTCAACATCAATAAATTTTCTCGGCATAAATGCTTGTGGTATGCTCAATATAGTGCTCACTTTTAATTGCACACCATTATAACTATTCTCTGGCTACTCAAAAATGAGTAGGCTTTTTATTTTGCATTTTAAGGAGTCATTTTAAAGAATTAGGGGTTTGTTTGTTTCTTTTACCTAAGAACCTATATTAGCTCTTAAAACGCAAATAAGGGCCAAATAAAATGATATTAAAAGAATAATTATATTGAGGAGAGAACTTTTAAAATGAAATGGTTAAAAATCATTATATTAATTTTATCTTTAGTTCCAATAGAATTTATCGGATTATTTACTGATTATCAAACAGGTTTATTAATAGGTTACATCCCATTTATAATAGTTGCTATATTAATAAGTACATCTATTTTTAAATTTGGCTTAAAAAATAATATAAGTATTATAATAAGTCGATGCATTGGAATATTTCTTTCTTGGGAATGTGTTCATTGGTTTATGAGCCATTATGAGCCGGAATTTTACTTTGAACCTTTTATGGCTGACGATTTTGCATTATTTTTAGGAGTTATTCATTTCATAGTTATTATGCTTATATATTTAGCTATCTATGGTTTTTCTCATCGTAATCAGTAATTATTATGTTTCTTATTAAAGGACACAAAGATTAATTTAACAATGTTTGTGTTTTTTAGTATTTATACAATTCCACTACCTATAATAACGAATTATGTCAACTACACAAAAAGGCTTAAACGCTGTTAAATCAACGTTTAAGCCTTTGTCTTGTGATTATCGTTTATTCATATTTTATACATCATTGATTTCACGCGCTTTCATGAGTTTTCATCACGTGAACTTTTGTATCTTTATTCACAATTTCACGTGATAACACACCGTTTTAAATTATAGGTTTCTGTTATACTGGAAAAGCACTTCCTGTGCAGAAAGGAGGTGTCACATACAATGATAATCTTGCTATTTGTATTAGATAAGCTCATTTTTCCAATTATTGTTGGTTATGTTCTTTATCTATTATAACAAGAACATAAGTAAAAAGGAACCCCCAGCCGGCACGCTGGGGGTTCTCACATACAATGATATATCTGCTATTTGTTACTTTCAGTATATCTTGTAACTTCTTCATCTGTAAAGTTTTTTACAAATTTTATGTGAGTAAAACTGTAATCACTTCATTTTTTTACTAACTCCTATACCTATACCTAGCCCCATTAATGTTCCTATAGGAAATCCAAATATAAAACTAAAAAATACCGCAAATCCTCCTATATATAGTGCTGGATGTATATTATATTTATTACTCATACCTTCTTATGTCTCCTTAGTCATGTTTTTTCTTTTTTATTGATACGATAAATCCCATTATTAATGGGAATAAGAATAAAATATATATGTAGCTCATTTAAATTATTATCCCCCCATTTTTCTTCTAATTGACGTTGAAATGCCTCTCGATCTTGTTTTAATTTTGCATCTTCATTATGTAACTCTTGAGATTGTTTATATATCTTTTCGTCGGTTCTGTTGCAAAGTTGAATTTATAATATAATTTTAACAAAAAGGAGTCTTCTGTATGAACTATTTCAGATATAAACAATTTAACAAGGATGTTATCACTGTAGCCGTTGGCTACTATCTAAGATATGCATTGAGTTATCGTAATATATCTAAAATATTAAGGGAACGTGGTGTAAACGTTCATTATTCAACGGTCTACCGTTGGGTTCAAGAATATGCCCCAATTTTATATCAAATTTGGAAGAAGAAGCATAAAAAAGCTTATTACAAATGGCGTATTGATGAAACGTACATCAAAATAAAAGGAAAATGGAGCTATTTATATCGTGCTATTGATGCAGAGGGACATACATTAGATATTTGGTTGCGTAAGCAACGAGATAATCATTCAGCATATGCGTTTATCAAACGTCTCATTAAACAATTTGGAAAACCTCAAAAGGTAGTTACAGATCAGGCACCTTCAACGAAGGTAGCAATGGCTAAAGTAATTAAAGCTTTTAAACTTAAACCTGACTGTCATTGTACATCGAAATATCTGAATAACCTCATTGAGCAAGATCACCGTCATATTAAAGTAAGAAAGACAAGATATCAAAGTATCAATACGGCAATACTTTAAAAGGTATTGAATGTATTTACGCTCTATATAAAAAGAACCGCAGGTCTCTTCAGATCTACGGATTTTCCCCATGCCACGAAATTAGCATCATGCTAGCAAGTTAAGCGAACACTGACATGATATATTAGTGGTTAGCTATATTTTTTACTTTGCAACAGAACCATGTATAAAATATGAATAATCGATAATCCAAACAACAAGGGACAAACGCTGTCATTTCAGCGTTTGTCCCCTTTCTTTTGTCGTTATCTTCTATACACCTTATTTAATAGTTAACAATGATTGTAAAGATTTATATTTTATTATTCATTTGTTTTACGTTTGCGATTAACAAATAATGTCGCAAGTCCGCTTAAACCTAATATACTTGCAATGCTAGCTAATAAGCCCTTGCTTTCTTGGTTTTCTTCACCTGTTTCAGGAAGTTCATTTGCACTGTGTTCAGTTTTTTCGCCATGTGTTACTTCTTTTTTATCTGGTGTTGTTTCAGTTGTGCTTGTTGTTATTGTTTTTGGAGTTTCAGTTGATTCCGAAGCAGAACCTTGACCATAACCTTGACCATAACCATGTGCATGTGTCATAGCTGGTGTTATTGTAGCAGCTGTAATGGGTGCTACTGGACTTTTACCATTGTGTTTACCGTCTTTTGATGTTGTATTGTGATTGCCTTTATTGTCAGTGTCTTTAGATGGTTCTGATTTTGAATCATCTTGACCATCATCTTTACCTTGGTGGTGATCATCTTTGTCAGATTGATCTGGTTTTTTAGTATCATCATCTTTTGAACCTTTGTGATGATCTTTGTCGTTATGGTCTTTGTCTCCTTTGTGGTTATCTTGACTATCATCTTTACCTTGGTGGTGATCATCTTTGTCAGATTGATCTGGTTTTTTAGAATCATCATCTTTTGAGCCTTTGTGATGATCTTTGTCGTTATGGTCTTTGTCTCCTTTGTGGCTATCTTGACCATCACCTTTACCTGGATGTTGATCATCTTTGTCACCTTTATGATGATTGTCTTTACCGTCATCTTTTGGGTCGTCACTATGATCTTTATGATCATTATCTGAAGGTTTTGATGCGTCTTGGTGATCACCTTTATTTATATTGGATTGGCTTCCACCATTTCCAATTCCATTACCTTTATTTTCATTAGATTGATCAGCTTTTCCGCCTTCATTTTTATTAGATTGAGAACCACCATTTGCAATACCATTACCAGCATGTGTATTTGATTGATGTGCTTCTCCACCTTTATTTTTATTAGTTTGGCGTCCACCATTTAAGATACCGTTACCTTCATGATGATTTTCTTGAGAAGCTTTTCCACCATCATTTTTATTATGTTGAGCTCCTCCATTTAATGCACCTTTACCATTATGTGTATTTACTTGGTCAGCTTCGCCTTTTTTATTTACGTTATCTTGCCAACCACCATTGGCAATACCACGTCCATCATGACGATTTGTTTGGTTTGCTTTATCGCCTTTATTAAGGTTGCCTTGTGCACCACCATTAGCGATACCATTACCATTATGGTCATTTGTTTGTGTAGATTCACCATTTTTATTATGGTTGTCTTGGATGCCACCGTTTAAAATACCGTTACCTTTATTGTTATTTGTTTGTTCAGAATCTCCACCACGGTTTGTATTACCTTGCATACCACCGTTTAATTTACCATTACCTTGGTTTTTATTGTCTTGTTTTGCTTGACCACTTGTATTTAAATTGCCTTGTGTACCGCCATTTAATTTACCGTTACCTTGGTTTGTGTTATTTTGATTTGATTTACCACCTGTATTCAAGTTACCTTGAGTACCACCGTTTAATTTACCATTACCTTGGTTGTCATTTTTTTGAGTAGCGTCGCCGCCTTCACTCTTATTGCCTTGCGCACCGCCATTAGCTACGCCATTACCTTGATGAGCGTTTGTTTGATCAGCTTTTCCGCCTTCATTTTTGTTACCTTGTGAGCCACCATTAGCTACGCCATTACCTTGGTTGTCATTTTTTTGAGTAGCGTCGCCGCCTTCACTCTTATTGCCTTGCGCACCGCCATTTAGTACACCGTTACCTTGATGAGCGTTTGTTTGATCAGCTTTTCCGCCTTCATTTTTGTTACCTTGTAAGCCACCGTTAAGTAAACCATTACCTTGATTCTCGTTACTTTGAACAGTCTTTTGTTGTCCTGAATTGTCATTTGTTTGTGCTGCGTGAGCTGATGCATTACCGAAAGCTAAAGGAGCAGCTAGAGCTAGTGAAGAAATAGTAACTGCTATTAACTTGTTGTTATATTTTCTTAAACCTTTCTTTTGTATAGTGTTATTTTGAATTTTTTTCATAAATAAATTCCCCTTTCTAAAATAGTGTTTCTATTACATAAAATAACATTACCGTTTTTCAAGTATATCAAACATTTTTAGAAAATTTGTGCGAAAAAATGTAAAATATCCCTATTTTTTGTAAAGAGATAGAAATATCTTTTTCTGATTTTAAAACAGAACCGTTTATTTAAAGATAAGGTTAAGCATGTCGGTATGACTCATAGTATATCTCTAGTAGGAAAGTGCAATGACAATGATTCTATGGAAGGCATATGGAAAATTATGAAATGCAAATTGTATTTAAAGATTTCAATGAAGATAAACAAATTATTAATGAGTATATTCATTTTTGGTTCAGAGAGAATTACATTGAAAATGGTTGATTCTGTTTTATACAAAATCAACCATCTCATTTATTTATTAATATTAAGTAATGTCTTTAACTATGAAATAATTCTTTGATTAGATTTACAATTCCTCCACCATTACTTTTATTGCCTTGTAATCCGCCATTAAAGAAGCCTTTACCTTCATGGGCATTGCTTTGAGCAACTGATCCACCATTATTTTTGTTACCTTGAGCACCGCCATTTTTGAAGCCATTACCTTGGTTGTCATTTTTTTGAGTAGCGTCACCGCCGTTGCTCTTATTACCTTGTAGTCCACCGTTCTTTATACCATTACCTTCGTGGGCATTGCTTTGATCAGTTTTTCCACCATTATTTTTGTTACCTTGAGCACCGCCATTTTTGAAGCCATTACCTTGATCTTCGTTTTTTTGAGTAGCGTCACCGCCGTTGCTCTTATTACCTTGAGTGCCACCGTTTAATATGCCATTACCTTCGTGGGCATTGCTTTGATCAGTTTTTCCACCATTATTTTTGTTACCTTGAGCACCACCATTAAGGAATCCGTTACCTCCATGATCATTTTTTTGGGCAGCATCACCGCCGTTACTCTTATTACCTTGAGTGCCACCGTTTAATATGCCATTACCTTCGTGGGCATTGCTTTGATTAGCTGATCCGCCATTATTTTTATTACCTTGTAATCCACCATTAAGGAAACCATTACCATGGTTTTCATTACTTTGAACAGTCTTTTGTTGCCCTGAATTATCATTTGTTTGTGCTGCATCAGCTTCTGCATTACCAAAAGCTAGAGGTACAACTAAAGCCAGTGAAGAAATAGTAACTGCTATTAATTTGTTATTATATTTTCTTAACCCTTTTCTTTGTACAATATTAGTTTTAGTATTTTTCATAAATAAAATTCCTCCTTAATTAATAATTAATGTCTTTCCTATAACAATGTTTAACCACTAGTCGAATATATTAAACATATTTTCTGAATTTAAAAATTTGAAAAAACAACCTACTTATACCGAATGTGAATGCCATATTAAATAATATAACTGGATAATAAATAATATATGAATTGCTCCCTACCTTCAATAATAATAAAACATCTTGAAAATCATACTAGGAGAACAAAAGGTTCAAATGAAACAAAAAATTGATGGTTCTGTTGCAAAGTTGAATTTATAGTATAATTTTAACAAAAAGGAGTCTTCTGTATGAACTATTTCAGATATAAACAATTTAACAAGGATGTTATCACTGTAGCCGTTGGCTACTATCTAAGATATGCATTGAGTTATCGTAATATATCTAAAATATTAAGGGAACGTGGTGTAAACGTTCATTATTCAACGGTCTACCGTTGGGTTCAAGAATATGCCCCAATTTTATATCAAATTTGGAAGAAGAAGCATAAAAAAGCTTATTACAAATGGCGTATTGATGAAACGTACATCAAAATAAAAGGAAAATGGAGCTATTTATATCGTGCTATTGATGCAGAGGGACATACATTAGATATTTGGTTGCGTAAGCAACGAGATAATCATTCAGCATATGCGTTTATCAAACGTCTCATTAAACAATTTGGAAAACCTCAAAAGGTAGTTACAGATCAGGCACCTTCAACGAAGGTAGCAATGGCTAAAGTAATTAAAGCTTTTAAACTTAAACCTGACTGTCATTGTACATCGAAATATCTGAATAACCTCATTGAGCAAGATCACCGTCATATTAAAGTAAGAAAGACAAGATATCAAAGTATCAATACGGCAATACTTTAAAAGGTATTGAATGTATTTACGCTCTATATAAAAAGAACCGCAGGTCTCTTCAGATCTACGGATTTTCCCCATGCCACGAAATTAGCATCATGCTAGCAAGTTAAGCGAACACTGACATGATATATTAGTGGTTAGCTATATTTTTTACTTTGCAACAGAACCATATTCTTTATCGCAAGATCAAGCAATTAAATTTAATTCTCATTTACATCACGAATATTTAAATGCAAGTGAAAAAACGATATCATTTATTTCAATTTTACATTATAAAATGTAAAGTCTATTTAAAGTTCTTTTCTTTGTAATTACAGTACTTTTCTTTGTAATTACAGTACTTTTCTTTAAACAATAGTGTTATATAATGAAATCGTCGTATGCTGAGCAATTAGAAATATTCTTATAAAAGAGGTACTAGTATGACTTTTTCTATTCAACCTTTTTGTTTAGATCACTTAGTTGATATTAGTCGCATATGGAATGATGTTATTATAGCAGGAACCCACTTCCCGCAAGATAAAACCTTAAGCTTAGAGGAGTGTCATTCTTTATTTACTCAAGCATCATATACAGCTGTTGCTGTACTTAATAATGAAGTTGTCGGCGTGTATATATTGTATCCTAATAATATTGGACGATTAAGAAAAGTTGCTAATGCATCATATGCTGTTGATAAGAAAGCTAGAGGTAAAAAAGTTGGAAAAGCACTTATTATGCATTCACTAAACAAGTCTAAAGAACTTAACTTTCGGATATTACAATTCAATTCCGTCGTTGATTCTAACTCAGGCGCTAAATATCTTTATAATAAATTAGGATTTAAACATGCTGGTTATATTCCTAATTGCTTTAAAATCAACGATGTTAATTACCAAGGAGTTAACATTTTTTATTGTTCTTTCAATCGTTTAATCGCATTTTTCAGTTGACGATCATCGCGATATGTATTGAAGTTTAAAAATGCTGTACTATCAAAATGTTGTAATAAGTGATGAAAGACGTCATTTTCTTGTCTCAGTTGGTCGATTTCATCTTCCAACTGATGAATATGATGCTGGAGTGCCTGATTGTTCGATTTGAGTGCCTCGTTGTCTTTTTTAAACAATTCACTGACTTCACTGGATTCTTTAATTTGTTCGATGACTGTCGGTTTAATGCGATTACCAATGGCTGTATGACGTAGATGTTTTGTATTATATTTTCTGATATATTTAGATACATAGGTTTATTAATTAAATCTTTCATATAAGCCCTACTTTCACTTATTTTTTAAATAAATATTTTATTTCTTATATTTTTATAAAAATTATAAAAAGGAGAGCACAATGAAAATATCAGATATTACTAAGAAGTACAAAGATAATACGGTATTAGATCATTTAAATTTTTCATTTGATTCTAGTCATATCGTTGGATTAATTGGGAAAAATGGAGTCGGAAAAACTACCATTATGAAAATTATGAACGGCAATATTGTGAACTTTAAAGGCAAAGTTGATTTTGACCAAAATCAAAAAATTGGTTATTTAATTGAACATCCTAAGTTATATCAAGACCTATCGGGATTAAAAAACTTAAAAAATTTTAGTAATATATTAGGTGTAAAGTTTGATAAAGACTATGCTAATAAAATTATAAAAGCATTTGATATGGAAAGTTATATTAACAAAAGAGTAAAAAAATATTCTTTAGGAATGAAACAAAAACTAGCAATCGCTGTGTCTTTAATAAACAAACCACATTACTTAATACTTGATGAGCCTACGAACGGTATGGATCCAGATGGTTCAATAGATGTATTGAATACTATTAAAGATATAACTAACGAATTCAATATGAGAGTACTAATATCTAGTCATAAATTAGAAGATATAGAACTCATATGTGATAGAGCTGTGTTTTTACGTGATGGAAAGTTTGTTGAAGACATTGATATGAAAAATACATCATCACAAGAGTATACATCTATCTCATTTAATGAAAATGATGTGGAAAAAGCGAAACATCATTTAAGTTCGAAATCATATGATTCGATCAAGAAAAATGGAAACATTTTGATAATTCCAAAGCTCGATAATTATCAAAATTTACTAAAAGATTTAGCTAATATTAATATATTTCCAATTAAAATTGAAGATAAAATAAGTACACTTAGGGATACTTACTTTAATATTAATAAAGGAGAATAAATAATGAGTATATATCATTTAACAAAATTTAATATATCAAGATTGCTAAAAAATCCTTTCAATTATATTGGTTTACTATTTGTTCTAATAATCCCCATATTTTATACAATGACTCAGATTCATAATAACCATAAAGTTTCTGGAGAAACTATTTTAACTCTTTCAACATGGCTATTTGCATTTTGGGGAGTGATGATTATTACTAGCTTTTTAGTCAGAGACTTTTCTCAGGGTACATCACAATTGTATTTGAATAGTTTAAAAAATAGAGCGAAATACTTTATATCTCAACTGATATCCATCTTAATTGCTAGTGTCATAGTATTTCTAACATTATATGTATTCGTTTTAATAATGCAAAATATTGGCGATGGTCAACCTATAAAAAATGAAGTGGTTGGAAAAACTTTAGGAATATACATCCTATTATTTTTGTTCTATGGTCTATTTTTATTTCTAATCACTTTATTAGTAAAAAGTTCTTCTTTAGTATTTTCAATTGGTGTTTTTCTTATATTAATCATACCTATAGCAACCAATTTAGTTCCATTAATTCCAGAATATGGTGATGAAGTTAAAAAAGCCTTAAAATATATACCTTTTAACTTTTTAATTGATAATGTTTGGCTTGGATCTCTCAAATTAAATGGATGGCAAACATTTATCTCAATAGCTTCAGTAATACTACTAGCTATCATTGACTTCTTCACTATTTCTAAAAAAGATTATTAAAAAGTAACAATTCATATAAACATATAAGAAAAGCTTAAACGTTGTTTAAAAACGTTTAAGCTTTTCTTACTTAATTAACATAAATTACGATTATAGGTAGTGAAATTGTATAGTCTATTCATTGACTGAATTATTATCAATAATTTTATTAACATTAAATTATTAGAGTATTGTCTATATTTATAATATATTATAAATATTAGTAAAGGAGGAATTTAAAGATGTTAGTAACTATAGTAAGTTGGATACTTACATTCTTAACTCTTGTAGCTATCGGCTCTTTAATTACAAAATTTAAAAATAAAAGTAAATGATTTATAAGTTTATGAATCACTTGCTTTTATATTGTTCTTTCAATCATTTAATCGCATTTTTTAATGAAGTTAAAGAAAAGTAACATAATTACTGATTACGATGAGAAAAACCATAGATAGCTAAATATATAAGCATAATAACTATGAAATGAATAACTCCTAAAAATAATGCAAACATATCTGTGGTAAGAAGTTTAAAATAATCTGATGAATCGTAAATGTTCATAAATAAATGAACACATACCCAAGAAATAAATGTTCCAATACATCTACTTATTATAATACTTATATTATTTTTTAAGCCGAATTTAAAAATAGATGTACTTATTAATATAGCAACTATTATAAATGGGATGTAACCTATTAATAAACCTGTTTGATAATCAGTAAATAATCCGATAAATTCTATTGGAACTAAAGATAAAATTAATATAATGATTTTTGACCATTTCATTTTAAAAGTTCTCTCCTCAATATAATTATTCTTTTAATATCATTTTATTTGGCTCTTATTTGCGTTTTAAGAGCTAATATAGGTTCTTAGGTAAAAAAGAACTATTAAACAACCCCTAATTCTTTAAAATGACCCCTTAAAATGCAAAATAAAAAGACTACTCATTTTTGAGTAGCCGGAGAATAGTTATAATGGTGTGCAATTAAAAGTGAGCACTATATTGAGCATACCACAAGCATTTATGCCGAGAAAATTTATTGATGTTGAGAAGAACCCTTAACTAAACTTGGAGACGAATGTCGGCATTGCGTGAGCTATTAAGCCGACCATTCGACAAGTTTTGGGATTGTTAAGGGTTCGGAGGCTCAACGTCAATAAAGCAATTGGAATAAAGCATATATGATTACTTGAAAATATAAGTTATAATACATTCAAAAATATTTTTGAATGAGGTGTAATTATGATTCAGACTATTGTAACTGCTGCTATTCTTTATATTGCGACAGCAGTAGATTTATTAGTGATTTTATTAATATTTTTTGCTAGAGCAAAGACTAGAAAAGAATATAGAGATATTTATATTGGTCAATATGTAGGATCTGTGACATTGATTGTCGTAAGTTTATTCTTTGCCTTTGTCTTAAATTATGTTCCTGAAAAATGGATATTAGGATTATTAGGGTTAATACCGATTTATTTAGGAATTAAAGTAGCTATTTATGATGATTGTGAAGGAGAAAAGAGAGCTAAAAAAGAATTGAATGAAAAAGGATTGTCTAAATTAGTTGGTACGGTTGCAATTGTTACGATAGCAAGTTGTGGTGCTGATAATATTGGTTTATTTGTTCCGTATTTTGTGACATTAAGTGTTACTGATTTATTAATTACTTTGTTTGTCTTTTTAATTTTAATTTTCTTCTTGGTATTTACTGCACAAAAATTAGCTAATATTCCAGGAGTTGGAGAAATTGTTGAGAAATTTAGTCGTTGGATTATGGCTGTTATTTACATAGCTTTAGGTTTATACATTATTATTGAAAATGACACTATTGGAACAATTTTAGGATTTATATTTTAATTTAGGGTGTGATTTTATATGAGCTATGAAAATGCTTGTGATGTGATCTGTGTACATGAGGATAAAGTTAACAATGCTTTAAGTTTTTTAGAAGATGATAAATCTAAGAAATTACTTAACATTTTAGAAAAAATTTGTGATGAGAAAAAATTGAAAATCATATTATCTTTGATTAAAGAAGATGAGTTGTGTGTTTGTGATATTTCTTTGATATTGAAAATGAGTATTGCTTCAACTTCACATCATTTAAGACTTTTATATAAAAATGAGGTGCTTGATTTTTATAAAGATGGAAAGATGGCATATTATTTTATTAAAGACGATGAAATAAGAGAGTTTTTCTCTAAAAATCAGAAGGGTTTTTGAAACGAGTGAAACGAGTTTCTAAAAAAGAAAATCCATGTATAATTAAATCGTAATAATTACGATTGGAGACGGGAAATTGAACTTTACAAAAGATTTAAATCAAAAAGAAAACGAATTAAGGATTAATATCATAAATAAAATTTGCGAAAACCCTAATAAAGAAATAGATATAATCCCTGAATATAAATCTTTAATAGACAAAAAAGTTATAACTACTGAAAATAACAAAATCAAATGTATATATCCTATATCTTCTGAAAAAACAAATAAACTCGTCTATACAAACAAAAGCAAAGAACCCTTATTTGCAATGTGTGCAATAGACGCTATAGGTATATATTATACAACAGGTTTAAACATATTAATTCTAAGCGAAGACGAATTAACTAAAGAAAAAATTAAGCTAGAAATAAAAGATGATAAAATAATCAATCACAGTAAAAGTAATATTTATATTTCATACAAAGATGTTTGTGTAAAAAAAGATTGTGACAAAAATTGCTGTCCTTACATACACTTCTTCACAAGTAGAAATAACGCCGAAAACTATTTAAATAGTTTGCCAAATAAAGAATCTCATAAAATATTAAATCTTAAACAAGCAAAAGAAATTTCAAAACAATTATTTAAAATTCATAGTTTGTCTTAAAAGTAATTGCTTTATTCCAATTGCTTTATTGACGTTGAGCCTCGGAACCCTTAACAATCCCTAAACTTGTCGAATCGTCGGCTTAATAGCTCACGCTATGCCGACATTCGTCTCCAAGTTTAGTTAAGGGTTCTTCTCAACTTCAATAAATTTTCTCGGCATAAATGTGTGTGATATGCTTAATACAGTCCTCATTTTCACTCGCACAGTATGATAGCTATTCTCCAAACGGTTCTGTTGCAAAGTTGAATTTATAGTATAATTTTAACAAAAAGGAGTCTTCTGTATGAACTATTTCAGATATAAACAATTTAACAAGGATGTTATCACTGTAGCCGTTGGCTACTATCTAAGATATGCATTGAGTTATCGTAATATATCTGAAATATTAAGGGAACGTGGTGTAAACGTTCATTATTCAACGGTCTACCGTTGGGTTCAAGAATATGCCCCAATTTTATATCAAATTTGGAAGAAGAAGCATAAAAAAGCTTATTACAAATGGCGTATTGATGAAACGTACATCAAAATAAAAGGAAAATGGAGCTATTTATATCGTGCTATTGATGCAGAGGGACATACATTAGATATTTGGTTGCGTAAGCAACGAGATAATCATTCAGCATATGCGTTTATCAAACGTCTCATTAAACAATTTGGTAAACCTCAAAAGGTAGTTACAGATCAGGCACCCTCAACGAAGGTAGCAATGGCTAAAGTAATTAAAGCTTTTAAACTTAAACCTGACAGTCATTGTACATCGAAATATCTGAATAACCTCATTGAGCAAGATCACCGTCATATTAAAGTAAGAAAGACAAGATATCAAAGTATCAATACGGCAAAGAATACTTTAAAAGGTATTGAATGTATTTACGCTCTATATAAAAAGAACCGCAGGTCTCTTCAGATCTACGGATTTTCCCCATGCCACGAAATTAGCATCATGCTAGCAAGTTAAGCGAACACTGACATGATATATTAGTGGTTAGCTATATTTTTTACTTTGCAACAGAACCTTTTTTATCGCTGCCTTAGTGATGGTCGCCTTTTTAGTTATAAGTCCCTTAGGTGACTGGTTAGGCGTCCAACATTTTTATGAATGGCTGAACCATGTGCTTAAAACAGGACATTCAGCATGGCGTTATTTCATGCTTGTTTTTTATCTTATACCTTATATTTTATTTGGAGTGCTTATATATGCCATTTTAAGAGCATATGAGCGTCTTTAATATAAAACAAATAAAACTTACCCTTTGTTTAATGAAGAAGCTATATTAAGCTAAATATAACTTAGAAAGCAAAAAGGAGTAATCGCCTTGAATTCCATTGTTCACTTTATTTGTTTTTTTATTGTATTTTGTCTTTTTGGATATGTGGTCAATTTAATATTTTTTGAAGGAACAAATATTTTTCTGATTTTAGAATCAGCATTTATTTTATCATTACTAATCACATCGATATTAAAGGTTGTAAAAAATATGGGAAATGAAGAATAGCACGTGCGATTATGCCGAGAAAATTTATTGAGCATTGAGAAGAACCCTTAATTAAACTGTTTCGACGAATGTCGGTATAGCGTGAGCTATAAAACCGACGAGTCGACAGTTTTAGGGTTTATTAAGGGTTCAGAGGCTCAATGTCAATAAAGCAATTGGAATAATGCATTAAAGTTATATCACTTATTGATTTTTAAGAAAACGTAAATTTGATTAAATTTATTTAAAAGTAGAAGACAATTATTATAATATATGTTATTTTGTTTTAGTAATGATTTTATATGTAAGGAGGTTTGTTTTTCATGGAACACATTTCAAAATTAGGTGAAGCTATCGTTAATACTATTTCAGCATCCCAATCTGGAGATAGTGCTGAATTAGCTAAATCAATTGTTGATATTGCAGCTAATGGTATTGGTGTAGTATCAGACGTTGCTAAAGCTTTTGGTTTAATGTAATAAATATTTTAAATCAATACATAAGAAGAGATGAATTAAATAATATTTAATTCATCTCTTTTTCATTTTTTTAATCAGAACACTATTATGTTACAATAGCTATATACCTTTTGAACTCATATATTATATCTTAAGACAGCGACACTGATATGTGTCGCTGTCTTAATTTTTAAAGTTTAATTTTAATATGAAAAAAGCACTCAAAATTGAGCGCCTTTCCTTGTACAAAGCAAAAAATTAACTTTTTAACAAGAGATACGAAGAATAATTATGGTTTACTACTTTATATATTGAGTAGCAATACTAGTGTAACAGTAACAAACATTAATTTGTGTTACTATAATTATGCATTCCTTTTCTTTAAACTATAAGATGATTAATTTTATCAAGTTAATATGTATCATTTTTCAAGACCCACTCAAACGAATGGGTCTTTTTTACTTCTAATATCAATTTACTCATACTAAATCAATATAATTGCTATCTTTGAATTCTTATAATAATATAAAAATGCAAAGGCAATGTTCCTCCTTACAGAACTGTTCATTAAATACTGTAAGTAAGGTAATGATTGCTCTTAATAAGCTGACGACACTTATTAAGTTTTTAATTACTCCTTTCATTGAGATAAGCGCTCAAACAAGTATCATACTTGTTTGAGCGCTTATTTTTATTGATTTATTCTAATTCTAAGTCATTCTCTGTCTCTTTTTTAATAGGTGCTGATGCCTTTCTTATATGATGGTCTATCCCTGACACATTACCTTGATATGCATGTGTTAAAGCCCCCTGATCCACCGTATCGGGATCAATACCGACTTCTGGCATACGTTGATATTTAATTTCTGCGCTTAAATCAATGTTCCTATCTTTCAACGCACATCTAAGCCCCGCAAACAAAATACGTGTATCGTTTCTTACCATGTCGTTCATCGTTTGATGACGTGCATTTAACATGTCTAAATGGTGTTCGAGTTGATTATTTTGTGTTGTTAAATGTTGATTACGCTTGTCCAAATCTCGGTAATTCATTCTAAGGCCACTCAGAGACGCCTCATACGCTTCGATTTCTTGTTGGTACTTTTCTTCATCTTTTTTAAATCGTCCCTAGAAATCGTTCTCAGTTACTTGTATAGGTCGATATCTTCTTGAGCCTGTTGAGAATACTCTTGTAAAAAATGATTTTTCCGTTTTAAGTTTTGAATATCCCGAGTTAAATTTTCTTTTTCATCGTGTAAATCGTTGATATCCCTCAACAATTGTTTTTTCGTTTCAAGAGGTTGATTACGCAATGAGAGTATAGCGATTTTTGCGAGGCTATCACGTCAGTAAAACATATATGTTTTACTTCTGTTACTAAAGCATACATATGACATATATACCTTCAAATATGTTTATTTGATAATATGTATATCATATGTAATCTTTACTTTGGTTTTATATTGGTTGTTCATGTCTGTCATATGATATACAATAAAAAACAATATATAAGCATACAAAAGTATGCTTATTATTTAAAGAAGACAACAAAGCACTCAAATCGAACAATCAGGCACTCCAGCGCCATATTCATCAGTTGGAAGATGAAATCGACCAACTGAGACAAGAAAATGATGTCTTTCATCACTTATTACAATATTTTGATAGTACAGCATTTTTAAACTTCAATACATATCGTGATGATCGTCAACTGAAAAATGCGATTAAACGATTAAAAGAACAGTATAAAATCAAGTGATTTATAATTTTATAAATCACTTGCTTTTATTATATTAAGTAGCTTCTGACTGGTTCTGTTGCAAAGTAAAAAATATAGCTAACCACTAATATATCATGTCAGTGTTCGCTTAACTTGCTAGCATGATGCTAATTTCGTGGCATGGGGAAAATCCGTAGATCTGAAGAGACCTGCGGTTCTTTTTATATAGAGCGTAAATACATTCAATACCTTTTAAAGTATTCTTTGCCGTATTGATACTTTGATATCTTGTCTTTCTTACTTTAATATGACGGTGATCTTGCTCAATGAGGTTATTCAGATATTTCGATGTACAATGACAGTCAGGTTTAAGTTTAAAAGCTTTAATTACTTTAGCCATTGCTACCTTCGTTGAAGGTGCCTGATCTGTAACTACCTTTTGAGGTTTTCCAAATTTTTTAATGAGACGTTTGATAAACGCATATGCTGAATGATTATCTCGTTGCTTACGCAACCAAATATCTAATGTATGTCCCTCTGCATCAATAGCACGATATAAATAGCTCCATTTTCCTTTTATTTTGATGTACGTCTCATCAATACGCCATTTGTAATAAGCTTTTTTATGCTTCTTCTTCCAAATTTGATATAAAATTGGGGCATATTCTTGAACCCAACGGTAGACCGTTGAATAATGAACGTTTACACCACGTTCCCTTAATATTTCAGATATATTACGATAACTCAATGCATATCTTAGATAGTAGCCAACGGCTACAGTGATAACATCCTTGTTAAATTGTTTATATCTGAAATAGTTCATACAGAAGACTCCTTTTTGTTAAAATTATACTATAAATTCAACTTTGCAACAGAACCAAAAAGAAACCCCAGCATATGCTTTGGTCGGCATGCTGGGGTTTTCACATCCAATGATGTGTCTGTCTGTTTGTTATTTTTAGTATATCTTGTAACTCCTTCATCTGTAAACTCTTTTACAAATTTTCATTTTTTTACTAACTCCTATTCCTATAGCTAGCCCCATTAATGTCCCTACAGGAAATCCAAATATAAAACTAAAAAATACCGCAAATCCGCCTATATATAGTACTGGATGTATATTATATTTATTACTCATAATTTTTTATTTCTCCTTAGTCATGTTTTTTCTTTTTTATTGATACGATAAATCCCATTATTAATGGAAATAAGAATAAAATATATATGTAGCTCATTTAAATTATTATTCCTCCCATTTTTCTTCTAATTGACGTTGAAATGCCTCTCGATCTTGTCTTAATTTGCATCTTCGTTATGTAACTCTTGGGATTGTTTATATATCTTTTCGCCTAACCATTTAGGTGTTTTTTTCACGATTGATATATTGGTGCGACAATAAAGATTTTATTTTTGTTTAATTGTTTGTACGTTTAGTTATCATAATTTGGATATATAAAGCAATCCATACTTCATCAGGAAAAGGTTTATTAATCCGACTTTCAACTTCAATATTATGCTTTTCTCCTCGTTGTTTAGTAAATTGATTTTTCGATAAATCGAAAAAACTTCTATGTGCATTTAATATTTCTTCTTTTCCACTTTTAATAACAGTATTTAAACTTAAATATGGATTATTAAATTTATATTCTTCATTTTCTGTATAAAATATGTAAGGTAACTGTTGAGTCATTCCTTTTTCTGTAACTAATTTTTGTCTTTTTAGTACTCCAATTTTGCTTTCATTTAAAAAAACTTGGTAATGTGGTCGTAGTGACCATAATTTAAAACGTTGAATTTTGACTATATTATCGTTTGATTTTAAAAAAACTCCAAACAATGGGAAAAATCCCGTTATACTCATCCACTTTTGTAAAAAATTATTAAAATTAGGTACATAATACATTTTTTTATTACCATGAATTGGAATATATTGGCTATCCAAAGTTATTAAAGGAGACTGATAAAAATATTCTCCTTCCCTATAATTATTAAAATTATTAGAATAATCATTTTCTAAAACTTTTGAAAACCTTTTTTGTGTAGACTTTCTATATAAAATAAAACCAGCAATAATCATAAACACAATAAACCATAATATTATTAGCATCCATAGACTTTCTACAGGAAAAACTATTCCCTTAATAAGGCATTGTATGAATTCAATAATAAAAAATATAGTAAGAAACAACCAAATTACAAATACACCTGCTATACCCATTTTCACACCTCTTCTTTATTTGCTATATAAAGCATGATACCAGAGAAAGATAGTACTTAAAATTGGAGCATGCCATAAAAATACATAGTCAAAAAAGACTAATAGCTGTAAATGTATAGGAGAATTTAAATGTAAATAGTGAAACGCAATTTTAACAAGTGTATTTATAAGTATTGTATTAAATATGCAATTGTTTAGTATAGACATGTATAAAAAGTATATTGAATGTTGTTTTTCTTAAATATCTTATATATTATATAATAATAAATCTTTTATGATAGGATACGGTATAGAGGCATTTAAACGTCTTACCTAAAGTCATTTTTGTTGTAAACCATGAGATAAAATTTAATTTCCTTGTTATATCAAGAGGTTGAGTCTCTTAAGAACTACTTTTGCTACATGTAGTTTTTAATTATCCTCCCATTTTTCTTCTAATTGACGTTGAAATGCTTCTCGATCTTTTTTTAATTGAGGGTCATAGTCTGTATGAGCATGTTGTCCCTTATATAAACCAGTTTCAAGCCATCTAGGTGTTTTCTCACGATTAGTATATTAGCGCGACTTACCTATATTAGTTATTTGTGGTTGTCGTTTGTTGTAAATACGTTTCTCAGCGTCAAAGATAAATTCTAAGTATTCAATTTTTCGACCTTTTTTAGCTTTAACTTTATTAATATTAAGATTATTAAAAATAGGTGTAAGCTCTTTAGATATTGGCTTTAATACACGTTTAGTAATGTCACACATTTGATAAGACTTTGATACGTCTAATCGAGTTCTAAAATCTTCCATTGATAATTTTAAATATCCAGTATGTTTATATTGTTTAAGTAAGCGAAACATGGTTTTAGAGTACGAAGATTTTAAATTAGTCAGTTCTTTTAATTCGAATTTTGTAAAATTACGAGTAATATCATTTAAAACAAACTTTAAGTCAGGATTAGTGGAAATTTCAAGATACTTCTCCGTTTTATGAATTTTAAAGTGATTGAAAAGTACAAAAAACTCTATTACATCCTCATCTTCTCTTCGATAAGTTATCTCGAGCATCTTTTTATAAATATTTTGTAAATCTCCAATAAAACGATTAAGATTTCTAGTTTCATAGTTATAATTACTTAAATATTTAAGTTCTTCAAAACTTAAATATAATTTATTAGTATCTTGTTCTTTTAGCTTATTACACATAGCGAAAAATAAATCTATTTCAACAGAAGTAAATTTTCTCAAAGGAACCAAATTCATTTCATTATGATAAATAACAGTTCCGTTCGACATATATCACTCCAAAAAGATCATTATTTTTATGTTATGAAATTTGCTGTCGCTCTAAGGATTAAATCATATTTGAAAAGGTTTATAAAAAGATATTAAAAAGTTCAATATAAAGCAGTTAATATTAAGTTTACTTAAGTTATGGTATTTCTAAAGAATTTTTTGGTTCTTGTATTTTGGACTTTTACTAAGAAATATATAATACATAATGATTTTAAATCTTTGACATTGTCTCTAAAGTTTATTACATTTAAGGTGTGAAGCGATATAAAACTTCATAAAATCTATTTTTAGGAGGCATTTGTCATGCAAGAACAATTTCAAAATTTAGGTTCAGCAATTGGTAACATTTTCGGATCTGTATCTGGTGCCAAAGAAGCAATTACACACTTCCTTGGAAATGGTGCTTCAGATATTGTCAATAATGGTGCACAATTAATCGATGCTTTCTTAACAGCAGCAGGTCTTAAGTAATTAAAAGGTTTAACATGTGATACAAAGTGCGCAGTAGTTTAAACTACTGCGCACTCCTTTTCTTTAAAATAACCAACGTGATTATGCTATAATATACATATACATTTTGAACTCATACATTATTTCTTAAGACAACGACATTTATATTGTATCGTTGTCTTAATTTTATTATAAAAAAAGCACTCAAAATTGAGCGCCTTTCTTTGTAGAGAGTAAAAAATTAGCTTTTTAAAAAGGAATACGGAGAATGTTATAGCTTACTACTTTATATATTAAGTAGTACTGCTAGTGTAACAAATATTAATTTGTGTTACTTTGATTATGCATACCTTTTCCTTAAACTATAAGATGATTAATTTTATCAAGTTAATACGTATCATTTTTTCAAGAACCACTCAAACGAATAAGTGGTTCTCTTTCACTTCCAATATAAATTTACTCATACTAAGTCAACATCTTTGCTATCTTTGAATTCTTATAATAGTATAGAAATGCAAAGGCAGTGTTCCTCCTTACAGAACTATTTAATAAGCGCTGTAAGTAAGGTAATGTTGATCTTAATCAGCTGACGACACTTATTAAGTTTTTATTTACTCTTTTCATTGAGATAAGCGCTCAAACAAGTATCATACTTGCCTGAGTGCTTATTTTTATTGATTTATTCTAATTCTAAATTTTCTCTGTCTCTTTTTTAAAATCGTCCTCAGTTGCTTATATAGGTCGATATCTTCTTGAACTTGTTGAGATTCTTCTGTTAAAAAATGATTTTTCTGTTTTAAGTTTTGAATATTTCGCGTTAAGTCTTCTTTTTCATCGTGTAAATCGTTGATATCTCTCAACAATTGTTTTTTCGTTTCAATTTATTGGTCTAACTCATTTAAAACATGCGCTTTCTTTTTGTATTAATGAATATCTTGAATATACGTTTTATTATCATCGGTACTCCCGCGTTCAACGTCAAAACTTTGTTGGCACAGATGTGTTGTTAATTCATCATATATATTATTAAAAGATGTTTATACTATGTCTTATAGAAAAAACAGTGAAACTAACTTTACTTTTTTTAATCAAAAATATGAATTACAAAAAATATTGGTGAGTGGGCTTTCATAATTAATAAAAAGACAAAAAAAGATAGCTAAATGGAAGAATCCTGCGAATTCACCTGCTTCTATTTATTTTAAACTTTTAGATGAGTCTTTAAAAGAATATGAACTTTTATTCTTAGGTATTTTTCATACCTATTTATACGGAGAATAATTAATAAACCCGTTACAAAATAAGCAATATCTATAAGTCTTTTAAAAATTAAAAATTCTAAAAGATGTAAGTATGAAAATAGATTTTGGAGAAATCCATAGACTAATTGGAAAAAATGGAGCCGAAAAAAGTACATTAATGAAAACTATAACAGGTCTAGAAAAACAAGATTTAGGCTTAATTTATTATTTTCAGTAAAATCAATTTGTAAATTATACTGTTTAAAAGTAATGAATTTTGACATTTAAGTATTATAGCCTTACTTATCAATATCTTTATTTTCCAAAAAAGAACCATTCAAGTTAATGAATGGTTTTACGAAAAAATGAAAAGAATAGGGAAAATTATGGTAAGAGAAAAATCTCATTATCATATGTAATAAGAATATATTACATCACTACATAAATGATAACATTTATGTAGGTTTATTACACTAAAATTGTTACTAAATAATGGATATATTTTTGTGCAGGATTCCTCTTATACTCTTTAGAATATTAAAGTTACATTATACACCGGTTTTTCCGAGTTTTAGTTTAGTTTTTTATTAAGAGAGTAATCAATATAAAAATTACATTTGGCCTTTTAAAAGTTTTGAAAAATAAATTTTAAAGTGATTTATAGCCTCTCTGATAAACGAAAAATTTTGTTTGCTTTTTTTATATTCAAGATGATTAAACGTCCTAGAAAGGGCTTAAAAGACAAAATAAAAGAACCACTCATTTTTGAGTGGTTTGGAGAATAGTTATCATATTGTGCAATTAAAAGGAGCACTGTATTGAGCATACCACATGTATTTATGCCGAGAAAATTTATTAATGTTGAGAAGAACCCTTAACTAAACTTGAAGACGAATGTCGGCATAAGGTTATTTGGAATGTTGATATCTTTAGGAATTTTTAATTTTTCTATAGTCAAAATCATCAACACCTTTACTTTGATAATATTTTAATTATAAAATATTATCAAAGAATATAGGTCACAATTCGATTAAAATTCGATTAAAAGTATTTAACTAAAATAATATGAGTGAAAATATGTTTTCCTACATTTACAATTAATGTGATTCGTGATATTTTACTAACGAAATAACTAATGAAAACATGGGAAAACCCTCCAACCGTCGCCTCGGTATAGGAGGTTTTTTGTGTCATCTCTTAGCTATCGTGTTTATTCTTAAAATGTACAATGTACATCATTATAAGATCGGCTATTTCTCAGGCGTCAAATTTAGACGCAGAGAGAAGGTGCATTAACTGTTAATCATTTTCGCCAATTAGATTATAATACTGACTATATAAAGACTATAATAATGATGCTTTAAAATTTCAAATACTCGAAGAATTACCAAATCAAATTAAAGATTATCTAAACAATTTTGAAATTAGAGAGATTCGTATTATTAAAAGTACTTTACTTAAAGGAAAAAATCTTTTAATAATACACATGATACATATTACCGTTTAGAAGAAGTTGAATTTGAAATTGTCAGTGTCTTAAAACGTTTTAAAGCTATGTTATTACAAAAAAATGAGTCTGTTGAAGCTATGCAAGCTTATTTAATGCAATCGATTAAATCAGAACTAGAAGAAGTACATGCGTTAAATATGCGTCGTCAAAGCATGTCTAAGTACAATGTTTTCAATGAAAAATTCAAATAATTTGTGAGAATAAAAAATACATCAGAGTATCCTTGTTAAAATAGAAAATAAAGAATCAACTCCTTTTCAAAAGTTTTATCACAAATATTATTTAAATCTTAAATCCCTTTATTTTGAATTTTAAAGAATTAAGATGTTTATTATTTACCTAAAACTTACATTGGCTCTTAAAACGCAAATGAGAGCTAAATAAATATAATTTAATTTCACAAACTAAATTTTTGCATAAATTCGTTTCAAAAAACCAAAAATCTCACTGTTGAGTAGTTTTTGGATGAACTAAAAATAAATAAGTGTTAAAGTAAAAATATAGCATTATATTCATTCATCATTAAGTCTTTTAACATGAAGTAATTCTTCGTCTAACTTATAGCCACTCAACAAATTGAGTGGCTAATTTTAATTGAACAATATTATAACTATCTTTGACTACTCATTTTTTAGTAGTCTTTTTGTCTTGCATTGCATTTTAATCTTTTTCTAAGAGATTTAATTATTTCACATAGAAACTAATTGAAATTTTTTCGTTTAGCAGAGAAGTTATAAATCATTTTAAAATTTACTTTTCAAACCTTTTAAAAGGACAAATGTAATTTTTATATTGATTAATATTCTTAATAGGAAAACTAAAAACTAAGAAAAGGTGTATAATGTAACTTTATTATTTTTAAGTGCATATGCGGTGTTTTTTCATCCATATGCACTGTTGCATATAAGATATTTTTTGCCCCATACTCTTTAATCAAAAGTTCTTTACTATCCTCAAAAAATCGTTTGATGAACAATAGGTATACACATATGTATAGCTATATATATAACTATATGCGTAAGTATTTATATTTATTAAGTCTTATCTAATGGATATTTCTCATCTTTACTTTTTGTACAACATGTTGTACAATTTTATTAAAGGAGGATATACTATGACTGTTTTAACTTATTCAAACGCACGTAAGGATTTCCGAAAACTAATAGATAAAGTAAATGATGATAGTGATACAGTAACTATCACAACTAATGACCGTAACGCTGTATTGATTAGTGAAGATGATTATAACTCAATTATGGAAACCCTCTACTTACAACAATCACCAGTCAATGCTAAACGCTTAGCTCAATCAATGGAAGAAGCTGAAAGAGTTAATACTGTAGAGGTAGATATAACAACTTATGAATAAGTACAATGTAACTTTTACACCTACAGCTTTTGAAGATTATAAGTATTGGCAAACACAAGATAAGAAACTATTAAAGAAAATTAATAGTTTGATTAAGAGTATTCAAAGAAATGGCATTTTAGAGGGTGAAGGCAAGCCAGAGCCTTTGAAAGGTAATTTGAAAGGTTACTATAGTAGAAGAATGAATCACGAGCATAGATTAGTTTATACTATTAAAGACCCTAGTATTATAATCATTGCATGTAGATATCATTATTAAAAAAGAGCTCTAGGTTAATCCTAGGGCTCATATACATATTATTTATCGGTATAGTCGTTGCAATGATTAAAATAAGCAAAAGAATAACCATTCCCAACTTTTGGCAAGAGTAGGTAGAATGGTTAAAACTTAAAATGAAAGGTCACCGTCTTTTTAACGGGCTTACTAAGGCACGAGTGTTACTAGCGCTTGTGCTTTTCTATTTAGTCACTTTCAGTATATACTGTTTAATACTGTTTGTAAATTATTCAATTTCTGTTTTGAATTGATAATATACTAAAATTAAGTAAGATTAATAAATATTTATATCAAAAGACCACTCTTTATGAGTGGTCTAAATTATTATTTAGAAGTATTATCACTATCAGATGAAGAAGAACCACCGTTGATTAATTTTTGAACTTCTTCGATTAATTTTTTTACAAAATTAACTACGTTTTCCATTATGTATTTCACCCCTTTGTTTTGCGTCATACAATACTATTATTACATCCTATTTAAAAATTTACAAATAAAAAGGTAACGTTTGAATAAGAAGTTAAACACAAAAAATAAAGATACAACTTTAATACATAGTAAAATGAAAGAATTATAAAATAGCTTTCATTATTTTTATTTTTTGATTACACGATATACAGTTGACCTACTTACGCCAGTAGCTTCGGCTATTTGTTCACCGGTCATTTTTTGTTCATCATATAGGAACTTAATTTCTCTTTTTTTATGATCAGGCATGGGTGGACGTCCACCGACGCGCCCTCTCGCTCTTGCAGAAGCAAGCCCCTTTTTAGTACGTTCGCTTAAAAGATTGGCTTCGAGTTCAGCAAAAGCACTCATCATCGTAAAAAACATTTTACCCATTGCATCTTTTGTATTGATATTCATATCAATAATTTGTAATTCAATATTATTATTTTCTAACCATTGAGCTAATTCTATTAATTGTTTCGTTGTTCGACCTAAGCGATCAAGTTTATAAACAACTAATGTATCTTCTTCACGTAAATATTCTAGACATTTGTCTAACTCTGATCGTTTTATTTTTCGCCCACTCACTTTTTCTTTAAATATTTTTGAACAGCCAAAGTTTTTTAAAATATCGATTTGGCTATCTAAACTTTGATCTTGTGTTGAAACACGAGCATAACCAATTTTAGCCATTTGTTGTCAGTTTTGGAGTTATATGGCACAATTTTGTTTTTTAAATGGCAAAACACCCCTTATTTAGTTAATAAGAGGTGTTTATTATTATCTCAATTTAAACTTTTCTATAGCTAATTTAATCTCGTCTCTAACACGTTGAAATTCTGACCATTCTTTACCTGCTGGATCTTCAAAACCCCAATGCTCTTTTTTAACGTTTGGTGGTAAAATAGGACAATTATCGTCTGCATCACTACATAACGTTACGACCAAATCTGATTGTTTTAAAATATCATTATCAATCAAGTCTGACGTATGGTTTGATATATCAATATCTACTTCTTTCATAGCTTCTATTGCTTTAGGATTAACACCATGCGTTTCAATACCAGCTGAATAGACATTCCAGTCTTCACCCAATATTTCCTTTCCCCAACCTTCAGCCATTTGGCTACGACAAGAGTTACCAGTACATATAAAATAAATTATTTTCTTTGTCATCATTGGCACCTCTTTTTTAAAATATAATAAGTGTTAGATATAACCCTAACAGTGTGATAAATAATACCGGAATCGTTATAATAATACCGATTTTAAAGTATGTTCCCCAAGAAATTTTAACATCTTTTTGAGTAAGCACATGTAACCAGAGAAGTGTTGCTAACGAACCAATTGGTGTGATTTTAGGTCCTAAATCAGATCCGATAACATTTGCATAAATCATGCCTTCCTTGAGTATGCTTGTTGTTTGAGATTGACCAATCGCTATTGCATCTATTAAAACAGTTGGCATGTTGTTCATAATAGATGAAAGGAATGCGGATATAAAGCCCATGCCCATGATACTACTAAATAAGCCGTAACTTGAAATATTTGTTAGTACATCCCCAAGAAGCGTTGTAATCCCCACATTTTTTAGACCAAATACCACAAGATACATACCAATAGAGAATAAAACAATATTCCATGGTGCACCTTTAATTACTTGTTTCGTATGAACAGCCTTAGATTTACGCGCTAATAATACAAATATTAAAGCAATGATACCAGCAATAATTGATACTGGAATATTTATAAACTCACTTATTAAATAACCAACTAGCAATACAGTGAGTACAATCCACGAGATATTAAAAAGCTTTTTGTCCTTAATCGCTTCTTTTGGTTCTCTAATATTTACTGCATCAAATTTTCTTGGGATAGACTTTCTAAAATAAAGCCATAAGACAAGAATACTTGCGATTAAAGAGAATATATTAGGTATAATCATTTTACTGAAGTACTCAACAAATCCAATATCAAAGTAATCAGCAGAAACAATATTAACTAAATTACTAACAATTAATGGAAGAGATGTAGTATCTGCAATAAAACCACTAGCAATAATAAATGGGAATACCGCTTTTTTATCAAATCCTAAACTACGTACCATTGCTAAAACAATAGGCGTCAGTATTAAAGCCGCACCATCATTTGCGAAGAAGGCTGCTACAACTGAACCTAAGAGCATGATAAAGATAAACATTTTCAAGCCATTACCCTTTGATGCTCTTACCATATGTATAGCAGACCATTCAAAGAACCCAATTTCATCTAATATGAGTGAAATAAGAATAACTGCAACAAAAGTTAAAGTCGCATTCCAAACAATTCCAGTAACTTCTAGTACGTCTGAAAAGCTTACAACGCCAGTGATTATAGCAACTAAAGCACCAATTAATGCAGTAATACCAATATCTAGACCTTTAGGTTGCCATATAACAAAAATTAACGTTAATATAAATATTGTGATTGCTAATATCGTCATCATTAACACTCACCTTTCTCTACTGTTTCACATATACATGGGACAGTACTAGAACTCAATAGAGTCAGTCGTGATGTAACGTCATCCAATACGTCATGATTCAATTTGTATAAATTTTTATTACCATCTTTTCTGGATGTAATTAAATTATTGTCTTTTAATACTTTCATATGATGACTTAATGTGGGTTGAGAAAAAGAAAAATGCTCTAATAAGTCACAAGCGCATAATTCACCACAAGATAACAAGTCTAATATTTCAAGACGGCTACTATCAGCAATCACTTTTAAGTATTGTGAAATTTCTTTATAATTCAATTTTTCTTCTTCCTTTCTACTTGGAACCTTTTATAACGTTGATAATTTTTATTACCACCTGACAAATTAAACACTTGTTTAAAACCTAAATTAATAAGTACGTTTTGTGCAGCATTCCCAGTAGTACCTTTATTACAATAAGTCACTATCTTTTGATTTTTATCTAATGTTTTTGCATAACTTCTCAACATTTTCAATGGGACGTTAATCGCTCCATCAACATGATTAACTTCAAATTGCTTTGGAGAACGTACATCTAAAATCAATAAATCATTATTTTGTTTTATGACTTCTTCAGGCGTTATAATTTTGCGTCCTCGAGTAATATTGTGTCCAATCATCCCTGTATAAATAACAGGATCTTTAGTTGTAGAAAAAGGAGGCGCATATGCTAAATCTAAATGAAATAAATCTTCTGCATTGGCACCAAACGTTATAGCAGTAGCTAGTACATCTATTCTCTTATCTACACCTTCATACCCAATAATTTGGGCGCCCAGTAATTTAGAATTGTTTTTATCAAATATAGCTTTAATTACCATTTCTTGACCTTGCCTATATTTTGGACGGTTCGGTTTCACATTGTGTAATACGTCAATATCAATATCTAAATCAATAGTTTCTTTTTCAGTTAAGCCAGTTTGGGCAATTGTCATATCAAATATACGAACAATGCCTGTTCCTAAAATCCCTTTATGCTCTAGATTTCCACCAGTTAATCGATCTCCTAAAATACGTCCCATTTTATTTGCTGTAGAACCTAGCGGTCTATATATAGGGTTCCCGGTAATTAAATTATAACTTTCTGCTACGTCACCAATTGCATATATATGAGGAATATTTGTTTCCAAATACTTATTGGTTTGTATTGCTCCAGATTCTCCAATATTAATACCAATTTCTTTAGCTAATTTAGTATTTGGTGTCACACCAATCCCAATAATGATTAAATCTGTATCAATTAATTCGCCAGTTTTTAAGCTCACTCTATTTATCGTATGATTCTCATCATAATCAATAATATCTATTTCATTATAGGTATATACGTTAGCTTTATCTTCAATATATTCTTGAATCATAAAACTCATATCGTGGTCTAAATGAGGCATAAAAGTACTGCGTTGAACAATTGAAGTGTTGTAATTAGATAATTGCTCTAACATCTCTAAACCAATAAATCCACCACCAATGATTGTTATATTCTGAACATCATTGCCTTCAATATAATTATAAATTGCTTTCGCATCATTAATGTTCTTAACTTTAAACACATTTTTATATTCTTCGCTATTTAGTTGAGGAAGTTCTTTAGGCGATGAACCTGTTGCTAATACTAATTCATCATATTCTTGAATCATCGTTTTATCATTTACTAAATTGGTAACTGTTATTGTTTGATCAGTATCATTTATCTTATTTACTTCATATTCTGTATAAATATCTATATTAAAGCGCTCTTTAAACCATTTAGCATTTCGTGGCGTGAGTTCATCAATATCAGATACATTGCCGCCTATATAGTAGGGAATACCACATACGGAATACGAAATATCACTATCTTTATCAAAAACGGTAATTTCAACATTTTCACTATTTCTTCTTGCTTTAGCCGCGACACTCGTACCGGCAGCAACTGAACCAATGATTACAATTTTTTTAATTATGATAACCCCCCATAAGGTATGACAAAATAATTATCAAGACTTTCATTTTTAATCTTGTTTATCCAAATTGATTCATCTTCTTTTTTGTTACTAAAAAGGTCATCACTTTGATTTAGCGTAACCAACGATTGATTAACCACCCACCAATTATGGCCTATATTAGCTCTATTTAAATCTTCTACTAAACGTTTAGATTCTAAATAAGGTGTTTTTTCTGCTAGTGTTACGATTATCATCTGTGTTAAATTTTTATTTTGAATTTTAGGTAATAATGTTTCAACATTACTGGTAGTTTGAGTTGATTTTTTCTTTAATTCTTTATGATGATTTTCACTAGAATCAAGTAACAGCAAGGTATGGCCTGTAGGAGCTGTATCTACAATTACGTAATCCATGTCTTCTTGATTCTCCATAATGTCACTAAAGGCTTTGAAAAATGCTATTTCTTCTGTACAAGGTGATTTTAAATCTTCCATAATATAATTAATATCGTCTTGTGGTGTGTCATCACTCACTGTGGCTAGTACTTCTTTTTTATACTTTTCTAATGCTTGTTCTTCATCAATATAAGTAGTATTTAAATTACTTGTGGTTTCAACATTAATTTCTTTAGTAGGATCAGTAGTTGCTAAAAGAACACGATATTCTTTATTAGATAATGCTGTAGCTAATTGCGTTGCTACTGTCGTTTTACCAACGCCACCTTTTCCCATTGTAAATAAATATTGAACTTTACTATTTTCAATTTCATCTATTAATTTATTGAATTGCGGATGATCTTCAACAATAAAGTCATCATTTTCAATTAAGTTATTATCATTTAATAGGTTAGTTAAACTTTCTATACCTTCTTCTTTCTGCTTTTTATATGGAACATAATAAGCATGATTGTTATTTAACCATTCAGTAAAATGATTAATGTTTTTATCTTGTTCTAATTTCATCTGACTCGAAATTAAACCGTGACTTTCTTCTATATAATTGTTAATGATTACTTTGAATTTAGAAATTGACAGTTGTTGTAATTCTCGTTGCGCTCTTTGAATTTCATATATAGAAGAGTGGCTAGGTCTAGCAATTAACATCATTGTCGTATCTTTAGGATTACGTAATTTTTCCAATGCTAAGTTATACTTATCTCTATTTTCATCCAATCCTGATAATTGCCCTAGGCAAGAAGCGTCATTACTCGTTGTATTTAAATAATTTGTCCATGCAGAAGGTAATTCAAGCATTCTCAAGGTGTGACCTGTTGGAGCTGTATCAAATATAATGAAATCAAATTCTTGTTCTAAAGTTTTATCGGATAAAAAATTTGTAAATTCATTAAATGCTGCTACTTCAACTGTACACGAACCACTTAACTGTTCTTTCATCTCAGAAAGCACATCTTCTGGTAGAATACCCTCATAAGGTTCTATAGATTGTGCTTTATAATCGTCTGCAGCAACAATCGGGTCAAAATTGGCTATAGAGAGATTAGGCATAGGTTGATATTTAGTTAATTTATTAGATAATTCCATTTGAAATACATCTTGTAAATTACTAGCTGGATCAGTACTTACTAAAGCTACTTTCTTTCCATTATCTGCTAAGTTTAAAGCAATAAAACTTGATATCGTCGTTTTGCCTACGCCACCTTTACCAGTAAAAAACAAATATTTTGTTAACTCAATGTTATCTAAATTCAATTTATTTAAGTATTTAACAGCATCCATCTCCATCACAGCATCCTCCATTTCTCATTTGATTAACCGTAATAATTTCATCGGCTTCTTCTTGGGTAATATAAGCGCCCGTTTTAGCTATATTTCCTTCTATAAAAGTGATTGGTAAAACTTCATTACCTTTTTCTTGAATCAAACGAATAGCTTCTTTATTTTTAATAAATTCATTTGGATTATTACTCATATTATAACGTCGAACTTCTATTTGATTTTGTTTTAAATATTCATTTATTTGATTCACCTTTATAAGTGTTTCATCTGGTTCTGGACCACATACTCCAGTAGAACAACACATGGCCTCTTCGTATATTTCAATATTTAACATTATACTCACCTCATATATTTATTTTACATACATAGATTAACATCTATATAGATATATGTCTATATAATTTATTTGCTATTTTTAATTCTATATATAGTTTGGCGTGTAATACCTACTTCTTTAGCGATAGTACTGATAGATTTACCTTGTTCAAGTAATTCAATAACTCGGTAATAAACTAAACGTTTTTGTGGGTCTTTGGCATTTGGTGAGTAAAGTACAGGTCTGCCTTTATATATCCCTTTTTCTTTGGCTACTTTAATACCTTGAGCTTGTCTACGTTTACTTTCATTTTTTTCTTGTTCTGAAATCATTGCTAAAATTTGAATGATTAAATCTTTCATAAACTTATCAAACAGTGGATTTCCAATCACTTCATTCATCATAGGTAAACTCGTTATCATTAATTGAACTTCTTTATCTTTTAAATAATTAACTGTTTGAATTATTTCATCATAATTTCTTCCTAGTCTATCAATAGATTCGATAATCAAACGATCTCCCATTCTTAAAAAATTTAATACTTCTTGAAAAATAGGTCTGTTTTCTATAGATTTACCTGATTGTTTTTCTGTAAAAATTTTCTCAGCACCAAAAGAATACAAATTTTCAATTTGCCTATCTAAATTTTGATCAATGGTCGAAACTCTTGCATATCCAACTATCATTTTTAACACCCTTTCTCATACACCCTAATCATACAAATAGAAACAGCATTTTACAAAGGATTTTTATTGTTCGATTAGGGTACACCCTAAATAACAGAATTTAGTAACTTGCAAAAGTTGCAATAATAATTTATATTCAATACATCAAAAAAAGTTGATGTATCATTTTAGTATTTTATAAAGGAGTTCGATTTTATGAGAATAAATCATGCAGGTACATTATCTGTTGATTATTTTGTTAGTTACTTAAATCTAATTATGATATCAAGAGAAGTTTCTTTAAAAGAAGCTATATCATATATGAAAAATGAGTTCTTTAAAGGAGAACCTGACATGTATGGTAAAATAACAGAAACTCATTTTAATCAAGCAATACAAGAACTTAAACAAAAATAGAAGTATATAAGAGGTGATTATTAAATGGAAATTATTAAATCTAGTCCTAATAGAACTGAGGAAGAACAATTAGACTTCTATGAACAGATTTTTAATGCGCTCGCTGATAAAATTAGACTTAAAATTCTACATTCAATACGTCAAAGCGATTCAAAATCTTTATGCGTTTGTGATTTAGAAGAATTATTAGAGCTAAAACAATCTAAACTTTCCTATCATTTGAAAAAATTAGTAGATGCAAATATTCTTATTGCCGAAAAGCATGGCACATGGAATTATTATAAAATTAATGAGCAACAAATACAGGTGGTTTTAAATGAAGATACTTGTTGCAAGATACTTTAAGTATCTTCTTTTTACTATAGAATTAATCAACTTTTTTTGATTAATATATCAAAAAAAGTTGATTAAACAAATTCGGAGGCGTTATACTGATGTTAGATTCAATTATGGAATTCATAAAAACATTTTCGATGTTGTTTTTTGAATTATTACTACTATTTATAGTAGTGAGTTTTATTGTAAGTCTGATTCAACAAGTAGTTTCAGAAGAAAAAATTAAAAAACTTTTAAGTAAACCTAATAAGTCTATTAATTATATATTAGGTATGATATTTGGTGCTATTACACCATTTTGTTCTTGTTCAACTATTCCAATACTTGCAGGTCTATTAAATTCCAAAGTTCCTTTTGGTCCAGCGATGAGTTTTTTAATTGCTTCACCATTAATGAACCCATTAATGGTATTTATGTTATGGGTTTTATTAGGATGGAAGGTTGCTATTGTTTATTTTGTAGTACTAGCAATTTTTAGTATTTTAACAGGTTTAGTATTTTCAAAAATGAATTTAGCTAACACTTATAAAGGAGTTAATGTTAAAGGAGACGGATTTTTTGCTAATAAAACAAGGTCTCGTTTTAAACAAGCATTAAACGATGCGTGGGCATTTTTATACCCAATGTTACCTTATCTATTTATTGGTGTGTTTATTGGCGCATTTATATATGGATTCATACCGGAAGCATTTATAACTAAGTATGCAAGTGGCGATGGTTTCATGTCGGTCTTGATTGCTTCTGTTATCGGTATTCCTATGTATATTAGACCCGAAACAATGTTACCTATAGCTGAAGCATTAGTATCAAAAGGTATGTCACTAGGAACAGTTGTGGCGTTGATCATTGGTGGCGCTGGCGCAAGTATCCCAGAAGTTGTATTACTATCTAAGTTATTCAAGAAAAAATTTGTAGTATCATTTGTTATCGCAATTTTAGTTGTAGCTATTGCTACTGGTTTAATTGTGAACATCATTATTTAAAGGAGGTGAGGTAAATGGGTATTAAAGACGCATTAAAAAAATTAAAACCTCAAGAACAGTCATGTTGTTCGGTAGAAATTGAAGAAAATCAAGAAAACAAAGAAGAAAAGACAAATAAAGATCAACAGAATAATAAAGGTTGTTGTTAATCCCGTATCATTAACAATTAAATTAAGGAGCATAAAAGTATGCTTTCTTTTTTTAATGGAGGTGCTGAAATGATTAAAATTTAGCTGACTTTACCGAAGAAGAACGTCAAAAAGCTATGGAAAGGTATCATATACTTGAACCTTATTTTAAAAAATTAAAATCAGTAAGAGCAGTTAGTGAATCAGCAAAAGTACCGAATCGCACACTTTATAATTGGATTAGTAGATACCAAAATGATGGATTAGCAGGTCTTATAGATAAAACGAGAAAAGACAAAAATCGTATAAAGATAGATGAAGGTACTATCAAATTTGTTCAGAATGAGTATTTTAGTAACAGAGGAATTTCTATAGCTTCTATACACCGTAAAACAAAACAGTGGTGTAACAATAATACGCTCTCTGAACCTAGCTATTATCAAGTTTATAATATTATTAAGCGAATACCTGAAAATTTAAAAGCTTATTCAAATATGAATTCAAAAAATTATGCTGAAAAATACGATGGTATTTACACACGTGAGTGCGAACGCCCTAATGAAATTTGGCAAGCTGACCATACCATGTTAGACATAGAAGTATTAAATGAAAAGAATGAAATTGAAAGACCATGGCTAACAATCGTTTTAGATGATTATAGCAGAGCAATTGCAGGTTTTAGAATAGAGTTTGGAACACCAGATACCGAGAGAACAGCACTTGTTCTAAGGCAAGCAATATGGAAAAAGGGAAATTCAAATTGGCCAATTTGTGGGATACCAGAAAAATTCTATACTGACCACGGCAAAGACTATACCTCAGAACATATGCAACAAGTGTCAGCTAATCTCAAAATAGAACTGATATATTCCAAAATAGGTATACCAAAAGGCAGAGGAAAAATAGAACGTTTTTTTCAAACAGTTAATTTAATGTTTCTTGAATTACTCCCTGGTTATACCAAAAATAAAAAATCAAGAAAACATCTTACTTTGGAAGACCTTAATCATAAGTTTGAACACTTTATATTAAATGAGTATCATTATCGTCAACATGGAACAACAAAAGAAAAACCAATACAAAAATGGAATCAACCAGACTTTCTCCCCCAATTACCTGAATCGAGAGAATTATTAGATTTACTACTATTAACTACAACTAAACCTAGAAAAATACACAAAGATGGTATTTATTTTAAAGGGTTAAGATATTTCTCCACTAATCTCATTGCTTATATAACAGAAGAAGTTTTTATAAGATATGATCCTCAAGATATTTCAGAAATTCGAGTTTATTTAAATAATCAATTTTTAAGTATTGCGTATTGCAGTGACTTAGAAAACCAAAGTATAAGTATAAAAGAAATCGAAAGACTAAGAGCAAATAAGAAAAGAGAATTAGGAAAAAGTATTACTCGGACACGTCACCTCGTTCAAAATCTCAATCACACTAAAACATCAAATGAAGAATTAAGTAATAACGCTAAACAAGTTAAAAAGTCAAAACTAAAGAGGTATAAAAATGACTAATAAAATTTTTGTTGAAACGAAACAATATCGTCGATTTGAAGAATTTTGTGATAATTGCGCTAAATATAAATACATGGGAGTTTGTTACGGAAATCCTGGTGTAGGTAAAACATTTTCTGCACAATATTATGCAAATTGGGACTATGTAAACCCAATCATTACTGAATTTCAAAAAGCTGATGATAAAGGAAGTAATGTACACGATGATCAATTTTTAAATTGTAAAACGATTTTTTATACAGCACCTCCAGTTAGATCTTCAAGAATTTATAAAGAACTATTGAACCTAGCTAGTGAATTAACATTAGGAAAAATTGGGTATCGATCATTGAAAAAGCAAGAGGAGTTTAATGGATTAGAAGAACTTGTAAGATTGCAACCAAGGAATTATGAAATTGATTTAATTATCATTGATGAAGTTGATAGGTTAAATTATAAAACATTGGAAATTATTAGAGATATTTATGATCAACTTGATATTGGTGTTGTATTAATCGGTATGCCGGGCATAGAGAAACGATTATCAAGGTATCCTCAATTATATTCTCGCATTGGTTTCAGTCATCAATTTGAAAAATTAAGTAACGATGAATTAAAACACGTTTTAGAATATAGATGGAATGAACTTTCATTACCTTTAAGTTATGAGGATTTTGAAGATTATGAATCCATTAATACAGTAATAAAAATTACCAATGGTAATTTCAGATTAGTACAAAGGTTATTTTCTCAAATTATACGAATTATGGAAATTAACGAATTGAATAAAATAAATGTTGAAGTGATAGAAACTGCGCGAGATGGTTTACTAATAGGAGAAAATGAGTAATTTGAAAGGGCTGTAGTATATGAGAAAAATAGGATATGCACGTGTACCTTATACTGATCAAAATTTAGATAACGAGATAACTCATTTATTAATCAATGGATGTGATTTAGTTTTTTCTGAAAAAGTAAATGTTTATAGTAAAGAACAAATAGAACTTAAAAATTGCTTAGAAGAATTAAAAGAGAATGACATTTTAGTTATAACTGATTTAAAAGCTTTAGGCTTAACGCCTAAACAGTTTATAAACTTCCTAGACCACGAAATAATATCGAAAAACTTCCATTTAGAAGTACTTAACTTGGATATAAATACTCAAAATGAATATGGGCAATACTTTATTAGAATATTCAAAATGCTACTAGAATCCGAAAAAGTTCTAGTACAAGAGAGAACATCAAATGGTTTAAATGCTGCTCGAGAAAAAGGTCGAAAAGGAGGACGGCCTCAAAAAATTGAAAAAAGCCAAAAGCAAAATATTAAACAACTATATGATAGTGATAAATATACAGGTGAAGAAATTGCTCAAATGACGGGATTAAGTAGGACTTCAATTTATAGAATAATTAGAGAAACGTTATAAAACAAAGCAGGTAGACAATCATATAACTGTTTACCTGCTTTGTGCCATTTAAAGAACAAAATTAATGCCATATAACTCCAAAAATGACAAAACAAAGATTCATTATTACTTAGCTACCTATCTGTTTCAAAAACGTTCGTTATTGGTTTGTTTGTATTTTTATAGTCTTCATAAACTTCTCTTTGGCTTTCCTTTATCTTATCTACAAGGCGGGGTCTAATATTATGATTTGTATCATAATATATTAAAGGTGTTCCTTTTTTAACATTTTCTTTTTTCTTAACTTGAGGATTTATGTATGCACCTACATTTTTGTTTTCTTTATAAGTTTTTACAGGATCTGGATAAACTCACCTTGTCAATTTCAAAGGTTTTGTTTTTTCGACCTTATAACTTTGGTATCCTTTATCTTGTTTTTCTCCTTTAGTATGAACTTAAGCATATACAAAATAAATTACTAAACAAGATAAAAATATAATTACAAGGACAAAAGTCCACATCTGTCTTTTGGTCATCTTCTACTCTCCATTACTATTCCATAGTGTTGATAGTATATATATAGAAAGCTCTAGCCGCTATGGCTAGAGCCTTTGATATTTTATAATAATTCTTATTTATTTACTAGCTGCTTTAAGCGCATTAAATACAATATCATTATATTTTGTATTTTCTTTTTCTCCAAATTTGTCAGACTTCTCGTCAACATTTAAACCTTTATAATGAATAGGAGACCAATTACCTCTTTCTTGAGTATCATAATTCCATAATGTCCATGACATATCAGCATCTTTCATTTTATCAAAAATATGTCTATAATCTTCTTCATTAGGTTCTACATTCTCATCTCCAGATACACTTGTACCATTAAATTCTCCCATGTAATTAGGCACATTATAGTTAGCTTTTTTAATTCCATCTACTTTATTATCAAAACTTTCTCTAATACCTTGATGGCTTCTACCTTGGTCTTCAGTTGGATAGTTATGATATTCATATACAACATTATTTTCATCCCATTTTTTGCCTTTTTTAGGATATTCACTTGGATTAGGCATATTTATTGGATCCCATGTTGCCTCTAAAAATGCAATGTGGTTATCTCCATTTTTTCTAATTGTATCAATTGTTTCCTTGTAGAATTTAGCAATTTGTTTTTTTACATTTCCATCATGTATTTTGCCTTTAGGTTCATTTAAAATATCATATCCTGCTACACCTGGATTATTTTTATATTTTTCAGAAATATGCCACCAAATTTCTTTGGCTTTTCCTTGTAGATTTGGGTCCTCCCAAAGGTCACCATTCTCAGCATTAGCATGTGTATCTCCTGAATGCTCTTGATTATTTTGAGAACCCGGTGCACCATGCATATCAATTATGACGTATAGACCGTGATCATTTGCTTTATTAATAAATCTATCAACTTCTTTAAAAGCATCGTTACGCACTTTTACATCTTTAGGATTCATACCTTTTTTATAGTTTGTTAAATTAATATAATTTAAAGGTAAACGAATTGTATTCCCCCCCATATCTTTTACATTTTGAAAATCTTTATCTTTCCATCGATTTTGTGCAAATTTATCCAAAAGATCTCGGGTTTCCTTTGGACTATGACCTTCATCTTGAATTTTGTTAAATAAGTCTTTATAATCACTTGCTCCTTTGTTATCACTTAAACCTCCCATCCAACTTTCAGTTGTAAATACATTACCTGCATTAACACCTTTAATTTTAAAATCTTTTCCATCTTTTTGGATTTCTTTACCTTTCGTTTGAAGCTGACTCATATCTTCGGCATGTGCTGAATGTGATATTAATGTAGTTAAAGCTGTTGCAGCTAAGACTGAACTAAACAGTATTTTTTTCATATGCCTCACCTTTACTTTTTAAATTTTATGCATTATCAAAATCTAAATCTTGGTCATTATAATGGTTAATTGCGTCCTGATCTAAGTGGAAATTTTCACCATTCATTTTAAAATCTAACGGAAGTTTTAAATCAAAGTTTTTATCTTTAATAAATCGTTGTTGCGTTTTAAGTCTGTCAAATACATCGTTATCATTACTTTCGTTATTTTCATTTTCTTTTTGGATAGATTTGAATCTACCATCAAGGAAAGCATTTAAGAAATCTTCTTCATTTACACCATTTTTAGGTGATTTACCACCACTTTTATCCATGGCCCTTTCACGTAATTCATCAAAGCTCCAATCAGCAGGGTCTTTTCCTTTGTAACCACCTTGTTTAAATTCACCAGGGCCATGTTTAACAATAGCATCAAAGTAAACGTATTGGCCTAATTGTGATAATCCATCATCTTTGGCTGCTTGTACGGCTTTGTCCATATAATCATGCTTTAATACATAATTTTGTGCTTTAACAAAATTATCTCTATCGTTTTTAGAGGCATTTTTCCATGCTTTATCAAATCCCTCTAAACCTTTATGTGATTCAGATCCTTCTTTAGATAATTGTTTTAATGCACCTTCATATTTTTTCAAATCGTTATTAGGATTAATCTTATTGTAATGTTTTACTAAGTGAACCATGTCATCTGTTCCTGTTGTAAAGCCGATTATTCCTGCAGTATAACCTCTATGGTCTCCAATATCTTCAATATAACTATAATTATTTGAGTAGTTACTGTCAGTATTTTCTGCTGCTCCAACTAAAGCCATAATTCGTTTTCTTAAGTCAAAATTTTGGTCCATATAATTGTTATTGTTTATCGCCATTTTGCTTTGTGCTTCTTTTGCTAGATTTTGAGAATTTGGTGAAATTGTTTGTTGATGTTCACTATGATGATGTGTTTCGGCTGCGTTTGCTAATCCCATACCATTTGCTGCGATAAGTGTTGCTAATAGTGTTGAACTAGCTCCTAACGCAATTTTACGTACTGAGAAATTTTTTGAATTTTTCATAAATAAAACACTTCTCCCTTAATTGATATTTTAAAAGTTATAACTTTTAACAACTTAATAATAATTATTAAACTGTTATTCGGTCAATTTCAAAAATCACTTTTAACTTAAGTTTATTATTAAATTTACATTTATAAAAAACAGTTTTAAAAAAATAAATAAAGTTAATGATTTGGAAATTAAGTGAACTGTATATGAGTAATAAAATTTCAATTATGTATCAAATATGCTGTGACTTAACAGTTAAAAGTTTTAAAGATTATGAAAGAAAGGTAAATGGAAGCTTAAGAAAGTGTTAAAAAACTTATTTGAGTAGCTAAATAAGATAAAAATATGGATGTAAAAAGTGATATATAAGTCAATCATGATCAATATAAATAGATTATGACTTTTCAGATAGAGAATCTTCAAATACTCCAATAATCTTATTATAAAGTTCTAAGTTAAAAGAGACTTTTCGATATACTTTCGAAATTAAAAAGTGAGGTTGATTTTGATCGCATATAGGTATGGATACAATATCATCACTATCTTTTATTGCAGATTCTGTTAAGATACCAATTCCTATACCTTCAGATATCATTTTCTTATATAAGTTCAAATCTCCCATTTTATATATCACATTTGGAGAGTAATGATAATTTTTACATAGATGTCTTAATGCAAGTGAATGAGTGAAATGATCATTTAGTGAAACGAATTGAGCATTTTTAAGTTGTTTAAATGATATTTTATTAAATTGAGAGAAGGGATGATTTTCACTCACAATGATTCTATAGTTATCTATTTTAATGATCTTGCTTATTAATCTATCTTCTTTAATTGGTTTAAGTGAACCGATTAACCCAATATCTATATTACCTGTTTTAAGTTCATTAATAAGGTCTTTAGATCCCTTATTAATAACAGATACACTATCCATTAAATTATTTTTAAATAAATTGATGGATATTTTATCGAAATATATATCACCAATGATGGGTGGAATACCACACTTAATATTTTGTGTTTTTAATCTGTTGATATCAAAAGTCATTTCGCGTAGTTCATTTTCGATAATTTCAGTATGATTAATAATCACTTGTCCCATTTCAGTTATATCAATGGAGTGGTGTTTAGGGTCTCTAACAATAACTTCTATATTAAATTCTTCTTCAATTCTTTTGATGGCATATGAAATTGTAGGTTGGCTTACGTTGAAAAACTCGAAGTCTTCGTAAAGCTCTTTAAATCTGCTAATTTTTTAAAGTACATTAAATCTTGTAATTTCAACATTTATCCTCCGGTCATAAATAAAATTTATCGAAAAATGAAGTTTTGACTATATATATTTTAAAGCATTATTGTTTATTTACAATAAAAAAGGAGGATAAATCATGAAAGGTTTAGAGTTACTGAACAATCCATTTTTAAATAAAGGGAGTGCTTTTACTAAAGAAGAAAGAGAAAAATTTAATCTAAATGGTTTGTTACCTACTAAAGTAAGAACAATAGAGGAGCAAGAAGCACAGACATATGACGAATTTACACGAAAACAAACTAATTTAGAAAAACGTTTATTTTTAATGGGAATTTTCTCTAGAAATAGAACGTTATTCTATAAACTATTATCAGACCATTTAGTTGAATTTATGCCAATTATTTATGACCCTGTTGTAGCTGAATCTATAGAGAAATATAATGAAATCTTTTCAAGACCACAAGATGCAGCTTTCTTATCTATTAATGAACCTAATGATATCGAAAAGCAATTAAAAAATGTTACAGAAGATAGAGATATTCAATTAATTGTTGTAACTGATGCTGAAGGTATTTTAGGAATTGGGGATTGGGGGGTTAATGGTGTCGATATCGTAATAGGCAAATTAATGGTTTATACGGCTGCAGCTGGCATTGATCCTAAAAAAGTTTTACCAGTATCATTAGATGTTGGAACTAACAATGAGAATTTATTAAATGACGATCTTTATTTAGGTAATCGTCATCGACGAATCACTGGAGAAAGATATGATGCATTTATAGACAAATTTGTTAAAGCAGTTCAACGTCTATATCCAGATGCATTATTACACTGGGAAGATTTTGGTCGTGATAATGCCACTAAAATATTAAAGAAATATGAGCCTGAAATGGCAACTTTTAATGATGATGTTCAAGGTACAGGCATTGTTGTCCTAGCAGGAATATTAGGTGGTTTAAATATTGCCAAAAAAAGCCTTACCCATCAACGTATATTAATCTATGGTGCTGGTACGGCTGGAATGGGGATTGCTAATATTTTATTAAATGAAATGAAAGAACAAGGTTTAAATGACAAAGAAGCCAAAAATTTATTTTATTTCGTAGATAAACAAGGTCTGTTAAATTGTTATACTCCTAATTTGTCTGATGAGCAAAAAGAATTTATTAACGATAGTACAAATGTACAAAATACTTCATTTAAGTCATTAGAAGAAATTGTTTCAGAAGTGCAGCCAACTATTTTGATAGGTACTTCTACACAACCCGGTGCATTCAATGAACAAGTAGTCAAAACGATGAGTACGTATACAGAAAGACCGATTATTTTACCTTTATCTAATCCTACGAAGTTAGCAGAAGCAAAAGCAGAAGACTTGTTAAGATGGACTAATGGTAAAGCGCTTATTGGTACGGGTATTCCGGTAGAAAATATTCAATATAATGGTGTGGAATATCAAATTGGGCAGGCAAATAATGCATTAATGTACCCTGGATTAGGTCTAGGATTAATTGCTTCCAAAGCACAAAGAGTTAATAAAGATATTTTATCTCAAGCTAGTCACGCACTAGGAAATCTAGTAGATGTTGATAAACCGGGAGCACCCATTTTACCTCCTATTTCTAAAATTGAAAGTTTCTCACAAAAAATAGCAGAGGACGTTGCACAAGCTGTTATTGATCAAAAATTAAATGGCTCAATTTCAACATATAATGTAAAAGATTTAGTAGCTCATTATAAATGGCAACCTATCTATGAATCTTTATTAGATAAATAAAATTGAGAGTAAAGTCAGGAGATATTTAAAGATGTTAAAATCAAGTAATTCTTCAAAATTTTCACAGAGACGTGAATTATGGAGTTATCTTTGGAATATTGACGTTAAAGGAATAAACTTACCCATTTATATTGGAATGATTATAGTTCTTATTGCTACTATGGTTATTGGTAAAATTCCACATACGATTGTAGGAGCTATTTCAGTATTAGTTATTTTAGGTAACTTTCTCCACTATTTAGGAAATAAGATTCCCATTATTAAATCTTACTTAGGTGGTGGCTCTGTATTTTGTATATTTGTATCTGCATTCTTAGCTACTTTTGGGATTTTACCAGCAAATGTAATTGATACCACTAAAGATTTTGTTAGTAATATGGGATTCTTAGACTTTTATATTGCAGCACTTATTACCGGTAGTATTTTAGGAATGAACCGTTCATTGTTAATAAAAGCATCTGTGAGATTTATTCCTGTAGCTATTCTTTCAATGTTAAGCTGCTTTATTATGGTAGGGACTGTTGGTGCGCTTATAGGTAATGGATTTGGGAAATCCATATTATACATTGCCTTTCCAGTTATGGCAGGCGGTATTGGTGCTGGCGTAGTACCATTATCAACGATTTATGCGCATAGCTTAGGTGCTTCTGCAGGAAGTATTATTTCAAAATTAATCCCAGCATCCGCAATGGGTAATGTGTTGGCTATTATTGGTGCTGCACTATTAGTGAAGTTAGGAGAAAATTTTCCTAAAATCAATGGCCATGGTCAATTGATTAAAGAAAGTGATGAAAGTGGTGAAAAATTAGAAGATAAAGATACAAAACATCAAATTAATGTTATTCAAATTGGTGTTGGACTATTAATTTCTTTTTCATTCTTTATGATTGGCATTATATGTAATTATTTCGTACCTAAAATACATGCTTATGCCTTTATGATTATATTGGTTGTAATTGCTAAAATCACAAAAATTTTACCTAAATATTATGAAGAAAGTGCAATTATGTTTAATCAAGTTATTGTTAAAAATTTAACTCCCGCAGTACTTACGGGCATAGGTATCGCTTTACTTAATTTAAACGTTTTAGGTCAGGCCCTAACTTGGCAATTTATTATATTATGCTTAACAAGTATTATAACTATTTCAACAGCAGCAGGTATTTTCGGAAAATTATTTGGATTATATCCAGTTGAGTCAATCGTTACAGCAGGGATGTGTAATAATAGCATGGGAGGTACAGGCAATGTTGCCGTGTTATCTTCAGCGAAAAGAATGGAACTTATTGCGTTTGCACAAATGGGGAACCGACTCGGAGGAGCAACGATACTGATTGTATCGGGATTTTTAGCACAAGTTTTCTCTTAGGTAATTAGGATTATAGAGTTGAGTAATATTTAATATTTCTACTAAGTTTATGAGGATAGTATAGTTTTATAAAAATATGATTTTTTCTGATGTACACTCCATAAAGTTGGACTAAAATTTAACTTTATGGAGTGTACTTTTATAAATGATATTATAATGTTGATTTTAAAATTAAGGCAAGAAAACTATTTTTCTTATTGAGAAAGCGTCAATGAATTTTAAATTGTTAATTCTTCTAACGAAATTACAGCACTAAAATTTCAAAGATAGATGGTGTTAGCTAGATATTAACAGTATTAAGTTGAATTAAATATAAATATTTAAAAGTTATTTTAAAATAATTGTAAATTTAATGTAAATTTATTGATTTAATTAAAATTATTACATTAGTATTATATATGTACATTCACTTTATATCTTTATTCAAGTTAGAAAATTGTTTCAGTTTAATAACAATGATTTAGATTTATGAAAAAGGAGTAGTAATTATGAAGAAATCTATAATTAGTTCTGTACTTGTAGCAAGTACTTTATTATCAAGCATTCCAGCTTTAAATTCAGGACATGTTGCTCATGCTGATAGTATGAGCCCATTAACTACAAAGGGTAAAGAAATACAAAAAGATGGCCATAATTATCGATTGAAAGGTGTAAATGCAGGCAATGTATTTACTACTGAACAATGGTTAGGTGGTTTGGGAAGTGCTAAACATAAAGATTATAAATCAATTAACGATGAGATGGATGGTAAGTATGGAGCTAAAAAAACACATCAATTACTAGATAAATATACTGAAAATCGTTGGGAAGATAAAGATTTTAAAAATTTGAAAGATATGGGAATGAATACGATTCGTTTACCCATTAACTATATTAATTTAACAAATTACAAAGCAGGTATGGCTCCTAAAGACTTGAAGATGAGAAAAGAGCCATTCAAAGCAATGGATAAATTTATTGATAAAGCTAATAGTCATGGACTGTATGTTATTATCGACATGCATGGTGTACCAGGTTCTCAGAATGGACAAGAACATTCTGCAGAAGCTAACGGTTCTATAGGTAATTTTTGGAAAGACCCAGATGCTCAGGGTAAAGCCAAAGAAATTTGGTATCAAATTGCTCAGCACTATAAAAATAACAATGGTGTAGCTGGATACGATTTACTTAATGAGCCTAAAGCTCCTGCCCAACACGTTGATGAGGAAGTCAAAGAGTTTTATAAAGGAGCTTTGAAGTCTATTAGAGACACTGGAGATAAACATATTGCTTTCTTAGAGGCTTGGTATCCTCAGGATTTAAAAGATCCTCAAGAATTCAATGATCCTACTAATAATATTGTCTATGAGTATCATAAATATCCTTACAATAAGGAAACGACTTCTCATAAAGGAATACAAGATACATTTGACCGTGAACTTGAAACTTTAAATGACAAAGCTAGTCACTATAATGTACCTACTTATTTAGGCGAATTTAATGCTCACTATGCAGGAAGTCCTGGTCCTGAAGGTAAAAATCCTGTAAATCCTAATAAAAACGACTTTGACCATATATTTAAAAGTTTCAAAAATAAAGAAAATTCTAAGATAAGTTGGACACTATGGAATTACGATATTGAAAATAATCAATCTTGGGGACCAATCAACTTTAAAGGTATTAATGTCGATGAAAATTCTAATGATTTTGGTAAAAAAGAAGGCGCCTATATAAATCATGATGTTTATGATACCATTAAAAATAATCAATAGTCAGATTCTAAGCAAGAAATATTAGATAAAATTAATCATTTATTTTAAAGATGAATAAATAGTACATTTAAGTCTCAGTCATTGTGGCTGGGACTTTTTAAATATAATTATTTACTTTAATATAGGAGTCGTTAGTTGATGAAAAAGATGTGGTTACCAATTATAACTATAATTATAGTAGTTATAATTATAGGATTAATCATTTTAAAAAAGACAAATCATTTATATTTTAACAACTTGGATACATATAAAGTTGTTAAAGTGGAAGATAGAAAAGACATTTCTGGTAAGGGTATCGTTTTTCCTGAACATGTTAAAGTGTATAAAATTAATAAAAATATAGGAGAATATATTAGACCACAAATTAAAGATTTTAGAAAAGTGAAAAAAGGGACCCCCCTTATTTATTATGATACTAATAGTAGCAACAGGCCTAATCTAGTGGATAATATTAATAACGTTAAAGAAGATTTAAATCGTGATTATCAAAACGTAGCTAAACACAATAGCAGTAGTTATCAAAAGCAAATATCTAATGATTACCAAAGGTTATTTAAAGCTCAACAAAAATTAAATCAGCATGACAATCTGTCTAGTAAAGATATATATGCAGCTTTTAATGGTGAAGTGAAAATTAGTAATTCAATTAGCGGTAAAAATGGTGACGAAATTTTAAAATTAGTTTCTACAAAGTCAGTTATTAAGATGAGAGCTTCACAATATATAGTTAATAAGATAAAAAAAGGAAGTAACGTTAACTTTAAATTAGATAGTGACAGTGAAAATGTAAAAGGTAAGGTCCAGTCTATTGATAACTTACCTATAAATATGAAAAAAGAACGTTACTATAAAAACTATGAACCTAAATATATGATTACAATTTCTGATTTAAATCATGGTGTGAGAGCAGGATTTACTGGGAAAGTAACAATTCCTTATAATATGATTGAAATTCCTCAAAATAGTATCATTAATAAAAATTATGTTTTTATAGTTAATAAGGATAATTATGTACAAAAACGTAGAGTTAAAATAGTAAAGATTAAAAATAAACTCATTGCTAAGAAAGGATTAAAATTAGGTGATCGAGTCATTGAAAAACCTAAAAGATCTTTACAAGAAGGACAACAAATTAATATTAAATAACTTTTACTATAACTAACTATGAATCTATATTAGCTAATGTTAAAGCAAATAAGGGTATCATTTTGCCTTCTTCAATCGTTGGCTACGAGACTTTAAGGTATGAACCTATATCAAAAAATTATAAAATCTTAAAAGAATCGTAGACATAGTATCAAATGATGAAGATAAGATGAATAAAATTATTAGTGAAGGAGGAATTTAAAGATGTTAGTAACTATAGTAAGTTGGATACTTACATTTATAACTCTTGTAGCTATTGGCTCTTTAATTACAAAGTTTAAAAATAAAAAATGAATTATCTCAATGATTATTATACTGCTAATTATTATTCTAGGAGTTGCCATGCTAAATACTAATAAGAAAATTTTATCAATAGATTGTTAAAATTTTCTTATTATCAATTCTGTGTATCGTAGCATAAATTTTCGCCTCTAATTTCATTATATCTTTAATCAATATATAATAATTATTATGTTTTTAGAATTCTATTTTAAATTTTTAAAATTTCCTCTCCTATAAAAGAACGTTTGTTCTATTATATGGAAGAGGGAAAATTATGAAATGCTTCCAAAGCAGTATGAAAGTGAGCACTATTACTGCAAAATATAAATGATAAGATGACTTATTATAATAAAATGTTAACGACTATAGATTATTGGGATGATAGTTATATAATTGATATGAGCATAATAGACCGACACATTCCTTTTAAGAATAATAATTTGAATACTACTCATAATAGTTCGTTTTTTACATGATGTTGATTTATTAAAGAATCGAACTTTTTCTAATTATTATAGTTATTCTCTCCGTTACTTATATAGTCGTCGAAAAAGCTCTCTAATTTCTTTTTTTGTTTTTTGAGATGTATTTGGATCTTTATATTTTTCAACAAGTGTTTTTGTTAGGTTTTTCGTATTTTCTTGACGCAATCCTGATTTATCTTTCAATAAATTTTCAATGAGTTCATCATTAATTTTCATTAACGAGTCCTCCTTTTCATTCATAATGAGACCAAGCTGCTAATATTAATACTTCTTTATTTTCCTCATCAATTGTATAGACAACTCTATGTTGATGATTGATACGTCTTGAGTATCGTCCTAAATGTTTAGGGTGCAATTTTTCAAAGGATTGACTTTGTTGATATGGATCATATTTTAATATTTCTACGATTTTCAAAAATTGTTCTTGTAAGTGAGAACGTTTTATCTTATTCAAATCTGTCTTCGCTGAATTCTTTATGTTGATTTTATATTTAGCCATTAAAGTCTAGCCCAATCAATATCATCTATGTTTGTATAACCACTGTTGTCATGCTCACGTTCTCTAACTTTGTCCATTGTGCCTGTAGCCTCAAGATATATCGTTTCATTAATGCTACGCCAATCTTCCATGCCTATAATAACAGCATTACTCTCATCATATTTGCCTTCAATATATACTGGTTCATGGTCATTATTCACACGTTTTAATAACTGATAAAAATCTTTACGAGCTTCTGTTGGTGTTTTACTTTTCATTCAAGGCCTCCCTTTATTTATTATATATATTATAACGTACGCTAATAACGTACGTCAAAAGATTAAGTAAAACACATTCAAAATTTTGAAAGCCATTTTATATGAAGGAGAGGGTTTACTAATACGAACATACGTTCTATTATATAGTTGAGGTGTTTGTATATGATTCCTAAACAATATGAGGGTGAAACAGATTATCGTAAGATTCCTAGAGAGTATTTAGATTCTAATGTTCCTAAAGGCAGAGGGTTTGTTAAGTGGATAGCTTTTAAGACGATTCCTGAGCAATATCAACAAATAGAACAATATATGGAAGATCAAAATAAAACAGAACGTCCTACGCTTTTAGACGATCAACTTAATGTTTTAAATGAAAAAGTAAACTGGAAAAAACACTTTAAAGAAAAAGCAGTTGTGACTTATTGGAAGCAGGGTTATTATTACCAGCATGAGGCTTACATTAAAACGGTAGATACATTCAATCAAGTTATTATTATTAGTAACGAAGATGGGAACGAAACCATGGAAATACCCATGAAAAATATAAAAGATATTGAATAAGAAAAGCCACTCTATATGAGTGGCTTAAGATTTTACTTTTTAAACTTGTCAACAACATCAGATGCTTTGTCTTTAACGTTATCAACGACTTCTTTGGCTTTACCTGATGCTTTATCTTTTTTACCTTCTTGTTCTAAATTGTCATTGTTAGTAGCATCGCCAACAGTTTCTTTAATATTGCCTTTAACTTTATCTAATTTATCTTCAGCCATATGTAAGCCTCCTTAAATTTAGAAATATCTTGATTGAAGTTGCCCAATGAGAAAACATTGACTACACTCTCAACGTAAGACATATAATAATATAATTCAAGTAAAGAAGTTTAATTACTATTTTAACGGCAAGGTGCTAATGAAAATTCATTAGCACCTTGTGTATTTTCTTATAGAAAATACGAATGAAAATGAAGGAAAGTGAGAAATCACTTTCCATTTTATTATGAATTTTTATTATTTATTTTTTTGTGTTGGCACGCTCACCCGCATCATCAAAGATGATGCTTTTAACAAGTCTGTTCAAAATGACAAGGCACATAAATTTTTTCTTGATGGCTCAAGCCAGTCGAAAAATTTTATAGTTTGTCACCTTGTCATTTCTCCTAACGACTTGTTGCAGTGGCTTTGCAACACAGAAAAAAATAAATAAATAATAAAAAAAAGAAAAGGAGGTGATGCCATTCTCACTATGTGGTGGTTGGCTGGGTAGTGAGAGATTAATTTGAAGGAGGTTGGCTCCACATTGAAAGAATCAACAAAAAAGCTCCTAATAAGATTAATTAACTTATTAAGAGCAATAATAACTTTAATTACTGAATTAGTAGACTAGTTCAGTAAGGGGGAGCCCTAACTCCTCCTTCAATTTGGTTTTATTATAACATATAAAGGAGTTTTTACAATGAAGAAAAGGAGTATAAACGTATTAAAAGTAGTAAACATTTTATTAGCATTAATAAATGTGATATTAGAAATTTCATTACTTACTGAAAGTAAAAATAGATAAAAGGTGTGTGTAGCATGACAAAAACTAAGGAGTTCATTAATGACTATTTGCTCATATGTAAAAATATAAGAAATTATAAATTGCGAGAATTTGAAGAGACATTGAATATACAAGAAGGATTATTTGATTCAAATCTGAAATGTCCTTTGGCTTACACAACAATTGGAGAAGAAGAAAATATTGAAGTTCAAGTCACTTTAGACCTTGAAAATACGAGAATAGTTAGAGAAGTAATATTTCGGTTTGATGAGCACAAACAATGTAAGAAAATACAAACTAATGTTTTTAAAAATACAAAAGAAGTTGTTGATTCCACTTCACATATTCACTTTGATGAATTAGTCAATGTAGATGAAAAATCAGTGTATGAAATTTTGAGAAGAATTTCATACACTGATTTTTCAGAGGACATTTTGAACAATAATCACATTCATTATGATTTAAAGTCTCTCTTAAGTCCATACTTATTATGACGATAGGCATATCTTTTAAAATCTAATCGTTTATTATTTGGACAAATGTATTCATTATTAATTTCGTCATATTCCTAATTTTGTGTATTAAAGATGTCAACTTTATATTTTATATTTTTATTTTTAAGAAACATGCCGTAGGTTATAAGCGGTGTTCGATTAAAATCATCTATAATTGCCATATAATTGGGTTCACTGCCATAACCAGTATCCACTACAATATATTCAGACAAGTAACCGTAGGCCTTTTGAATTAAATTTAAGAAAATAATTGATGAATTTAGTTCATTTGAAGTACCAAATAAGCTATTTAGATATTTTATTTCACTTTCCAATCAACTAGAACTTATAAACACCTCTTTATATCTTCAATAGAAATAATCATGGGAGCTATTTGCTTTTTTAATAAGTAAGAATTATTAAATATCAAAGAGGAACTCAAAAATTTTTCTAAATTACTTTCAATTACCTTTGAGGAGATATTACTTGGAAGTAAACATAACTTGGTTATATTCAACTTCATTTTGCGACCTTCAATATTTAATTTTCAATGTACATATTTATCTACAATTAAGTAGAGTTGGGTTAATTGATGTTGCTGACTAATTAAATATTCACAGAATATAGTAATTAAGACAAAAAATTAAACCCTTAACTATTCTCAAAGTTAAGGGTCTAGACACAGCGAACGTTAATATAAAAGTCTTCTTGAGACTATTTAACTCAGATATGGACTTCCATATCCTCTTTAGCATCGGTTTTCTAACAGTATATAATCAATTATAAACGAATTAAGAATATATTAAAACTTGTGTAATTAGTAAGCCACCACCAAATATTAAAACAAACGCGACAACAGGCCATACGAAACGTAACCAGTGTGAGTAGCGCATGTTTAACATTTGAAGTGTTGCCATTACAAGTCCAGTAGGCGCTAAGAACAACATTGCATACTGACCGAATTGATATGTTGTAACAATAACAAATCTTGGTATACCTACTGTATCAGCTAATGGCGCAAAGATAGGCATAGATAGTAGTGCTAATCCTGATGATGATGGCACGATAAATCCTAAACAGAAAAAGATAAAGAGCAGAACAATGATAAATAAAGGCCCACTCATATGTTGCACGATAGATGATGAAAAGTGCAAGATTGTGTCAGAAATCATTCCTTTATTCAATACTAAGTTAATTCCTCGAGCTAAACCAATGATTAAAGATACACCTACTAAACTTGAAGCGCCATTAACGAATGCATCTACAGTACCTTTTTCACCTAAACCATATTGTCCTGTCCCAGCAATAAACATGATGACAATGGTAAAGATTAAGAATGCAGATGCCATGACTGGGAACCACCATCCTTGTGTCATGACGCCCCAAACCATAATAGGGAACGGTAAGACGAAAAGCGTAAGAATAATCTTTTTACGTAATGTAAACTCAGAAGAACCGTCTTCATGGAGCACAGACCATTGTTTTTCAAATGCTACTTTGTCTTCATAAGAATAAGAGGATTTAGGATCTTTTTTAATTTTTTTACAATACCAGAACAAATAACTAATAACAAATATGGCACCGATGATACAAGCGCCTATTCTCCAATAAAGACCATCAGTAAAAGTTATTCCTGCTGCATTAGAAGCAATGACGACTGAGAATGGGTTGATTGTTGAGAATGTACTGCCCACAGAGCTTGCTAAGAAAATTGCACCGACAGAGACAATAGAATCATATCCGAGCGCAATAAATATTGGAACGAGTACAGGATAGAACGCTACAGCTTCCTCTTCAATGCCACATAGTGTTCCACCCAGAATCATTAAAATTGCTACGAACATAATCAACATAAATTCATGACCTTTGGTTTTTTGAGTAAGTGCTAACAACCCTGATTCAAAGGACCCACTCGCTTGAACAATACCAATCAGTCCACCTAGAACAAGTATAAAGACCATAATATCGACGGCTTCGATGGTTCCTTTAACCATGCTGCTGGTAATTTGATCAAGACCAGCTGGATGTTGTTTTAGACGTTCGTAAGTATTAGGAATTGAAACGGATTTATTAATTGCACCAGATTTAAATTGTTCTATTTTGATTTTAACTCCTAATCGATCAAGCTCCTTTTGTGTTCCAGGAACTTTTTTTACCTGATGATGAGGATTGACAATTTTTAATTCTTGGGATGAAGGTTCATATGAAAGTTTTGAATATGCACCCGCGGGGATTATCCAAGTTGCTATAACTGCGACAACTGTTAGGATAAAAAGAATCATAAATGCACCTGGCATTCTAAAGTTAAAACGTTTTTTCTTTTTATTATCATTGGTCGCTTGTTCCAACGGTTTCATCTCCTTCGATAGTTAACTTATAATGTTAGAAGGTATCAAATTAATAAATAAAAGAACAAAAGAGCCTAGGGTTATAGGCTCTTTTGTTTATAAAGGTAATTGAACTAAAGTATTATAATTTCAATTCTTAATTAATGTTCCTATTTTACCGTCTAAAGCGTCCCCTAAGCCTGCTAGAGATGTAATCAAAACACTGCCTTTAGTATTTTTTTCAAGAAATTGAAGTGCAGCTTCAACTTTTGGAAGCATACTTCCTTTAGCAAATTGACCATCAGATATATGTTTTTTCATTTCATCCACAGATACTTCACCAAGACCTTTTTGGTTTTCTTTTCCATAGTTAATGTAAACATGATCTACAGCAGTTAATATGATTAATTGATCAGATTGTAAATGTGCTGCTAATAAAGCGCTCGTTTTATCTTTATCAATAACTGCATCAACACCTTTATAAACTTCATTTTCCTTAATCACTGGAACTCCACCACCGCCGGCAGCGATAACTAGTGTTCCATGCGTGATTAATGTTTCTATACTATCTAACTCGACTATATTTATAGGTTGTGGGGAAGGGACAACGCGACGATAGCCACGTCCAGCATCTTCTACAAAAGTATAACCTTTTTCTTTCGTGGTTTTATCAGCCTGCTCTTTTGTATAAAATAATCCAATTGGTTTAGTAGGGTTATTGAAAGCAGAATCATCGCTTGCAACTTGAACTTGTGTTACTAGCGTAACAACTTGTTTATCTATGCCCATTGAATGAAGTTCGTTTTGTAAACTTTCTTGCATTTGATAGCCAATATAAGCTTGGCTCATAGCTCCACATTCAGGGAAAGGAAAAGGAGGACCTTGTTTGTGTTCCGCCGCATAATTTAAACCTAAGTTAATACTTCCAACTTGTGGGCCATTACCATGACTAATTACAATTTCGTATCCTTTATTGATTAAACTTACTAGAGATTTAGCTGTACTTTTTAATAAATCTAATTGTTCTTTAGGTGATTGCCCTAAAGCGTTACCACCCAAAGCTACGACGATTTTAGACATATTTATATCCTCCTTTCATTTATTCTCCTAATGTTGCTACCATGACTGCTTTTATTGTATGAGCTCTATTCTCTGCCTCTTGGAAAACAACTGATTGTTCACTTTCAAATACTTCATTTGTTACTTCCATTTCATTTAATCCATACTTCTCTTGAATCTGTTTACCGATTTTTGTTTCAGTATCATGGAATGATGGTAGACAATGTTCAAAAATAGTATCTGGGTTTCCTGTTTTTTTCATTAATTCTTTAGTTACACGGTATGGTTCTAACAGTTTAATACGTTTTTCCCAAACTTCATCAGGTTCACCCATAGATACCCAAACATCTGTATAAATTACATCAGATCCTTTGACTCCTTCATCGATATCATCAGTTACAAGGATTTTACCACCATTTTTCTCAGCTATATTATTACAACGGTTTAATAACTCGTCAGTTGGATTTAGTTCTTTGGGACATACGAGATGGAAGGTCATGCCCATAATTGCTGCTCCTTGCATTAAGGCATTTGCAACATTATTACGTCCATCTCCAACGTATGTGAAATTAATTTCATTATATGGTTTCTTTAATACTTCTTTAGCTGTTAAAAAGTCAGCAAGTACTTGTGTTGGATGATCTTCGTCAGTTAAACCATTCCATACCGGTACGCCAGAATATTTTGCCAAGTCTTCAACTACTCGTTGTGAAAATCCGCGATATTCTATGCCATCATACATTCCGCCTAAAACACGAGCAGTATCTTTGGCAGACTCTTTTTTACCCATTTGAGAACCTGTTGGTCCAAGATATGTTACATGTGCACCTTGATCATAAGCCGCTGTTTCAAATGCACATCGAGTACGCGTTGAATCTTTTTCAAAAAGTAGAGCGATATTTTTACCTTTCATTTTTTGTTGTTCTATTCCTGCATATTTTGCACGTTTAAGATCTTCAGATAAGTTAAGTAAAAATTCCATTTCTTTTTGTGTGAAGTCTAGCAAAGTTAAAAAGTTTCTATTTCTTAAATTTTTCATTTTAAATATCTCCTTTTTCATTAATTTTTTATTTTTTAATAATCCAATTTCTTTTATCTTGGTATATAATGTTTTCTGTTTTTAATTCTCTGATTATTTCACCAGTAGTTTTTCTGTTAAGTCCAGATAAATTACTTATTAATTGAACAGTCATAATTTGTTTTAATTCATAGAATTCTCCATTATCATCCCCAATTGAACAGCATAAAATTTGTAGTATTCTTTCAATTCTTTCTTTAGCTGAATTAGCTCTTAACGCCATAATATATTCTACTTGAAATTGAATAGTCTCATTAAGCTTCTTGAAGAGACTTTCAAATATTTCTTTATGTTTTCTACATAAATACTCAAGTAAATCTTTCGGTAAAGTTATAATTTTACAGTCTGTTAAAGCTGTACATACTTCATAAGGTGCAAGGGTTTCATAAAATATGAGGTTCATTGGAAATATATTTTCATCTTTACTTAATCTTAAATAATTATCGCCAGTAATATTAGAAGATTCATGTAAAATACAACCATTGACTAAAAAGTATACAAATTTTATTTGATTAGTTGAATGATATATGACTTGTCCTTTTTTATATTGACAAAGTGTTAAGTCCTCCTTATAAGGTCTAATAATACTAACAGGAATATTTAAGTATGATGCTAATTGTTTAAGATTATTATCAAATTCATATTCTGAATTTTTAATATAAATATTTTCTTCATACATAACTATAAACCCCTTAAAAATTACTTAGTTTAAATCATAACTTAAAATACAGAAATATTACCTGTAATCAAACGAATTATTCCCATTATTGCAAGTACAATGATGAATATGAATAACGTATAATCCAATTTTGTCAAATGTTTGTTATTATCCCTTTGTACGTAGCTGTATACGAGTAATCCAGGTATATATAACAACATTGTTAATAGTAAATAATCTAATCCAGCTGCATAAACCAACCAAATTGTGTAAATAGATGCAATAATTCCTATTATCCATTGTTTTAAACTAGCTTTAGATTTATTTTGAATAGTATATTTAACCTGGTAAAAAGCACTGAGTGTATATGGAATTAAGATTGCACTTGATGCAAGTGAAAACGCAAACTGATAGGCACTATCTGTAAACAACATACTAATTAAAAATAACTGAACTAATATATTAGTAATAATTAAAGCGTTGACCGGAGCTTTATTCTTATTTTCTTTAGCAAACCATTTCGGGAAAAGTCCATCTTTAGCTACAATGAATGGTAATTCACCAGCTAGTAATGTCCATCCTAACCAAGCTCCTAAAACAGAGATAATTAAGCCTATATTAACTAACACTGAACCCCAATGACCTACAATATGTTCTAATACTTGTGCCATTGATGGATTAGCAAGTTTTGAAATTTGGTTCTGCTGAATGACACCTTGGGCTAGTACAGTCATTAAGAAATAAATGACTAGTACAGAAATCAAACCAATAACGGTAGCAGTTCCTACATCCTTTTTAGACTTTGCACGTCCAGAAAAGACAACGGCTCCTTCAATCCCTGTGAATACCCATACAGTTACTAACATAGTACTTTTTACTTGTGCCATTGTATCTCCCCAACTAAAAACGCCAACACTTCCACTAGTCATACCATAAAAACCGGATTTAAAAGTACTGAAGTTGAATACAACTATCATGCATATAATAACTAGAAATATAGGTATTAATTTAGCTACTGTAACAATACTATTTATAAACGCTGCAGTTTCTACACCTCTAAGTATTAAAAAATGTACGCCCCATAATAAAATTGATGCTACGATAATACTTGGAAGTGTGTTACCTCCTTTAAATATAGGGAAAAAGTTACCCACGGCTGACATTAATAGGGTTGCATAAGCCACGTTACCTAGAAATGCTGCAAACCAATAACCCCAAGCACTTGAGAAACCAATAAAATCTCCAAATCCTGTTTGAGCATAACTATAAATTCCACCATCAAGATCTGGTCGCTCATTAGTTAAATTTTGAAATACGAAAGCAAGAGAAATCATACCGATAGCAGTTATTATCCAACCTATAATTATTGCAAGGCCACCAGCTTGACCGCCCATATCTGAGATGATATTGAATGCACCACCACCAATCATAGATCCTATGACTAAACCAATTAAGGAAGTTTTACCTAATTTATTTTCATCCATATTAATCTCCCCTAATAAGGGTAGTAAAAATCTTGCTATTTAACTTAAAGATCGAATTACTTGTGATTTTTACTACCTTACTAATTTAAATATCCTCTCTAAATAATGGTTGACTCATACATCTTGGACCTCCGCGTCCACGTACAAGTTCACTACCGGTAATTTCAATTACTTTAATTCCTTTGTCGCGTAAAAGTTGGTTTGATACATAGTTGCGATCGTATGTCACTACTACCCCTGGACGAATACATAATGTGTTTGAACCATCATTCCATTGTTCGCGTGCTCCATCAATCACGTCACCATTACCTGTTGGTATAAAGTCGACTTTTTCTACTTCTAAAACTTCAGAAAGTGTTTCACGTAACTTGCTAGAACGAGTAATTTTTATATCGTCCTTACCATCATTTTGTTCTATGGTAAATATATTCATGTTATTTTCTTCTTTAAATATTGCTGCATGTACTGTAAACTTATCGTAGTCAATCATAGTTAGTACTGTATCTAGATGCATAAATGTACGTGTATTAGGTATTTCAATAGCTACGATTTTTTTAAAACTTGTGTTTGCATCTTTGAAAATATTACGTGCTAACTTTTCTATTGCTTGAGCTGATGTACGTTCTGATATACCAATAGCTAAAACATCTTCCGATAATACTAATTCATCTCCACCTTCAATATTAAATGGTGAGTTACGATCTAACCATACTGGTACATCTTTATCTTTAAATCTTGGATGATGTTTCAGTATATATGTCATAAAAATAGATTCTCTACGTCGTGCTCTCCAATACATTCTGTTAATTGTCATTCCTCTACCAATTGAAGCTTGGGGATCTCTTGTAAAATAAAGGTTGGGCATTGGATCTAAGTAAAATGGATATCTATCATCCATATACTCTACTAAATGAGTTGTTTCAAGTTGAATTTCTTCTTTACGTACGCCAGCCATGATTTTATTTACAAGTTCTTGGTCAGATAACTTTGAAAAGAATTCTTTAATTTCAGTTTCATGACCTAATATTGTCTTTTTAGATTCTGTTAATATGTCGTTTATGAAGTTCTCGCGTACTTCTGGCTCAGTAATAGATTCTGCTGCAAGTTTTTCTAAATAAACTACTTCGATTCCTTCATCTCTCAAAGTTTGAGCAAATTTGTCATGCTCTTCTTGTGCAACTTTTAAGTAGGGAATATCATCAAATAATAAACCACTTAAATGATCTGGTACTAAATTTTCTAATTCTTTTCCTGGTCTTTTTAACAACACAGTTTTCAATTTGCCTATTTCACTATTTACTTGAATGGGTCCTTGTACCATATTCAATTTCCTCCTTTGCTTTATTACATTTATATTATAAAGCGTTTTCAAAAAACATAATGTGATTTTATTCACAATAATTACTAGAGTGTTTTCACATATATAGATTTATTCAATTCAAAATTTTGTATAAATATGTATTTTGTGCTATATAATAGTGAATAATTTAAAAAAATATTGTTAAAACCTTATCTTATTCATACAAAAAAATTTTTTATCCATTTTTTTGTATTAGTAATCATTTAATTATGAAGGGAATAATTGATAACAAACAAATTCTGCCATTTCATTAGAAGAAGTCAAAATCATTAAAGTATCATTACCTCCAATAGTTCCTAGTATTTCTTTCATTTGTAATTGATCTATGTAATAACTTATACTTTGAGCAAATCCAGGAGCTGTTTTTATTAAGACATAGTTACTTAACGTTGTGAATTCAATAATTTCATCACTAAATATCTCTAATTGCTTTTTTGCACTTAATTGTTTTTTTTGATTTATTTTTTTGTAAATATACTTTTTATTTTCAACAGGGATTTTGTAAATTTCTAATTCTTGTAAATCACGAGAAATAGTTGTCAAGCTATAGTAAACTCCAAAATGTTTTGCCATGTAGTCCACTATTTGTTGTTTTTTATTAAATTGATTTTGTTGTATAACAGTTAGTATGATACTTAAACGTTTTTCTTTTTTCATTTTTAACTCCGATATTAATTTTGATTAAAAAAGCTTATAAAGTGCGACTTTATAATCTTTTTAAAATATAATTAATTAATTTGTTTGGAATAAAATTGCTTTGTAAATGAAATGTTTAACCATTTATCAAAGTTATTAAAGTCTTTATTAATTATTTCTATAACTTCATTTCTATATTTGTCTGTTTGTTTTATTGTTTGGATTTTAGAAGTGTTATCAACTATATTCTGTAAATCTATATATATCATTTGACCAATTTTAGTTATCCTTAAATCTTCCTCTTTTATATAATATTTAGCATTCATTTCTTTAATAGTTTCATGAAGATTATATTGAATTTCATCTGAAGCAGACATTGATATAATTTCTTTGAAATTATTAAATAATAAGCGAATAGGCATAAAGATGAGAATAACACCAGCCATTAAAACTAGCACAGGGTCTATATATGGAATAAACCAGCTAAAAGAAGTGCACTTGACAACAAAAATTATAGCAAAACCTATAATAAGTTCAAAACTAACACAAGTATCTAATAGCCATTGAAGTTTTTCAGTGTAAATTAAATCAGATTTATTTTTAAACAAAATTAGATAGATTAATCCACAACCTAAAAAAGAAAAGATTCCGTACCCTAAACCAATATTCGCATTTATTATACGTCCATTGTTTAAAATAGCATTTGCTGAAGATATCAAAGATAAAATACATAATAATAATATAGATGAATTGAAAACAATAGTTAATGGTTGAAAAATATATTTGCCAAATGGAAATGAGTCTCGGTTAGGTTTTTTTATCATATACGATGTAAATAATGACAATGATGAAATAACCAAACTAATAACTGAGTATAATCCATCTAATAAAACCATATCACTATTAGAAATAATTCATAAAAATATCCCAGATACTGAAAAAAGTAATGATCCAATTGTGGATATAACTAATATCCTACTTACTTTATTATTTAAATAATTCATTTAAATTTCACCTTCTAACAAGAGAAACTTACCGTTTAAATCTAAAATAATGATATCACAAACAAGTTAACAAAAGGTATTTAAGTTTATTTGAATTTAAATTTGTTTTATGTGTTTTTACTTGAAATATTTAATATTAGTGATACCGTTTAAATTGTAAAATGTACTGAAGCCAATAGCGAAAATTTTTAAGTCTTATCTAAAAGAAGGGTTAGTTATGAAAAAAACGGATGAAATCTTAAGGGAAATTGGTATTAGTCGTGTAGCCTTAAACAAAGGAGCAAAGTATTCTAAAGGATTTATGGAAGATGGTAATATTGGCGAAGGTTATGTAGCCGGATTAAAAGTAGATGCAGGTACACGTAAAAAAACGGATGATAATGTACTAGATAATATTGTTTCTTACGATCGTGCTGAAGCTAAAAATGCATACATGGGACAAATTAACATGATAACTGCATCATCTTTCACTGGCTTGCAGGGTTCTACATTGGGATATGATATTTTAAGAAATCCGGAGGTAGATGAAGCTAGTTCATTGTTCTCTGTAAAACAATGGGATGGCAGTGAATTACCAATTTATGATTCAAAACCATTGCAAAATGCTCTTGTTGAATATTTCGGAACTGAACAAGAGAGACGACATCCTTTAACTCCAGGAGCAATGTCAATCTGTGCCAATAAAGGAGTTATAGCGTCAAGACCGAAAGAAAATAGAGAACTAAATGAAGATGAAGGTTATGGTGTTTGGTCAGCCATTGCTATTTCCTTTGCTGAGGATAATACAAAAGATTCAGATATGTTTGTTGAAGATGCTGGTATTTGGAAAGACCCTAGTGAAGATAAATTAGTGGAATACTTGAATGAAAAACGTCATGCTATAGCTAACTCAATAGCAGAATGTGGTGAAGATAACCATGTTCGTTACAAATCTTCATGGATTGGCTTTGCGTATACAATGATGGAGCCTGGTGAAATCGGTAACGCTATAACAGTGGGACCTTATTTCACATTTCCTATTACTGCAATTCCAAATGGTGATATTAATAAACCTGAGGAAAGTTTTTATAGTTTACAAGATATAGATCTATCTGAATGGTTAGATAAAATGGGTTATGAGTCACTTACTAAAAATGGAATTAAATATTAATTCGGAGTGAGGATTCATGTCACAACAAAAAGAAAATTCAAATCTTAATAATACAGAAAATCAGAAAAATGGCTCCAAAAAATTGGGATTATGGGCTTTGACTGCGGTAGTTTTATCAGCCATGGTTGGGGGAGGGATTTATGATCTTCCCCAAAATATGGCTGTTCATGCAGGAGTAATCGGACAAATATTTGCTTGGCTAATCACAGGATTTATTATGTGGTTCATAGTCAAAAGTTTTATGATATTAACTGATATATATCCAGAATATAAAACTGGTTTATATCAATATGTAGAAAAAGGGTTTGGTGGATATGCCGGTTTCTTTACGAGCTGGGGCTATTGGATTTGTGAGTGTTTTGCTAATGTAACCTATTCGGTTTTACTTATGTCTACATTAGACTTTTTTTTTCCTGGAAAATTTACTGGAGGAAACAATATAGGATCCATTATAGGTGGTAGTATTATCCTATGGTTGATGAGCTTGTTAATATTGAATGGAGTTAAAACAGCTTCTTCCGTTGAAATAGCTGGAACGGTAGGTATGTTGTTAACAACAGCAATATTTTTAGTAGTAATGGCTATTTCCTTTAATTGGGGTAGTTTTACTACAAATATGTTTGCAAATCATGCGGTACCTCATCTTAATGATAGAGACTTAGGTTCATTGCAACATCAAATATCATCAACAATGATGACTACACTTTGGGTATTCGGTGGTGTAGAAGGTGCGGTAGTTTTATCTGATAAAGCTAAGTCACAAGATGAAGTTAAAAAAGCAACGCACTTAGGGTTTGTTATCTGTTTAATCTTATATGCTTTGGCAACGTTGTTACCATTAGGTTTAAAAAGCTATGGTCAAATTGCAGCAATGCAAAGTCCATCTTCAGGAGTTTTATTAAGTATAGTTATTGGACCAGCTGGAAGAATTATTATAGCTGTTGGTGTTATTGTAGCTATATTAGCTTCATGGTTAACATGGACTCTAATGTTATCTGAAATGCCTTATGCTGCAGCAAAAGCAAAGCATTTTCCAAAACAATTTGCTAGAACTAATAAGAATGAAATACCTTATGTTTCATTGATTACGTCTTCAATTATTATGGAAATAATTATTATTTTAACCCATTTTTCTACTCAGGCTTTTAATACTATGTTAACTATTGTAGGAACAATGACAGTTCCTCCTTATTTATTATCAATTTTATTTTTAGTGAAAAGTTCTTATAAAAAAGAAAATTGGCCAGGACATCATCAATATAGTAGAAAATATGCACTTATTATTGGAATAATAGCTTTATGTGGCATTATGTACATGGGTATATCTGCTGGTATTAAATATACAGTGATATCATTTATAATATATGCATTAGGTATACCCTTTTATATCTATGCTAGACACCAATTTCAACCAAACGAAAAAGTTTTTACTAAAGTCGAAACAGGATTTGCTATTGCAATTGTTTTAATTGCAATTATTGGTGTCTTTATAGTAATTGTTTAAAGTGGATTTTTATCAATGTACCACTAGAGTAGAGCATCCTTTATATTAAAATGAGGATGCTCTTATTTTATTAAAACATTTTATCCTTCTACTTTGTTAATACCATTGATTTGTATAACTTGAAATATCTATTCAGAAACTACGATTACATCTTTTGTATTATCGTTTTATCAGTATCTGAAGAATATTTGAGTCTGAAACCTAAAGTTCTATCCATACTAATATGAGCTAACCATATTAAAGCAATCTGTAATAGTAACTTTCATCAATGTATAAATATAATAGCGCGATAATTATAGGTGTGATATACGTGTGTCCAATATTGTAGACATAACTCCCTGTTTTTCTATTAATCACATATCCTAACATAAATATATCTGGAACTAATAGTAAAAGTAAAAACAGCCATATAGAACATTCTAATTTAACATAAACGGCGATTGTGATTATGAATAAAAATGCATTTTCCAACTTAATTACACTACGCATATTCCCCCCCTACTTTACTTTGAAGTATTTTAATTTAATAGTTACTACTACAATTTTAATAATTATCTCTTATTAAGGATAAGCATCTTTTTAAATCTGATATAGTGGTTATACTCATTGTGAATAGTAAATATTTAAAAAGTTTAACAAGTTATTACATTTTAAAATTCACTTATGATATTATCATCTTTGTTATATAACTCATATAAAGAATGGTGGAAATTTATGAGCAAAGTAAATAAACCTTTATATTTCTATCTTATGTTATTTCTGTTGACAACTTTAATTGGTGCTTTTCTACTCTATTTGCCCTATACAGGGAAGAAACCCATTAACTTTATTGACGCATTGTTTGTAGCTTCTAGCGCATTCACAGTAACAGGTCTATCACCAGTTGATGTTGGAACACAATTTAATATTTTTGGAGAAATCATTATCTTATTACTTATACAAATTGGTGGATTAGGTATTGTCACTGTAGCAATGCTAACTCTCATCTTTTTAAATAAGAAAATATCAATTAACAATAGAATTTTATTTATGATTACTTGGAATATTGACGAACCCGGTGGTGTAATTAAACTTATTAAACATCTAGCCATATACAGCATCGCCACTGAATTATTTGGTACACTTTGTCTATGTTTATCGTTTATTCCAAAATTTGGCATAGGTAAAGGTCTATTTTTAAGTCTATTCACTTCAGTTTCCGCATTTAACAACGCAGGATTCGCCCTTTTTAAAAACAACTTAATCGATTTTTCAAATGATCCGGTAATCATTATCACTATTCCAATACTTATCATTTTGGGAGGTTTGGGACATTTAGTCGTGGTTGATTTGTGGAACGCCAAAAGTTTTAGAAAATTATCCTTACACTCTAAACTCGTGTTAACTACCACTGGATTATTAATTTTGATAGGCACGGTTTTCTTCTTTTTACTAGAAAATCAAAACTCTATGCTACACATGGGATTAATTGAAAAAATAGGAAATGCATTTTTCCAATCAGTGACAACAAGGACTGCAGGATTTAACACAATTGACGTTGGAAACATTAAAACACCGACAGCTTTATTACTTATGGCTCTCATGTTTATTGGAGGTGCACCATTGAGTGCTGCAGGTGGTATAAAGGTTACAACTTTTGTTATTGCAACAATCGCTATTTTTAATACGATACGCAAAGAAAAAAACAACTCTATATTTAATAGAGAAATATCAGAAAGATACATACAGTTGTCTTTCGTAACTATTCTCATTTCTATTGCATTTATCGGTATGGTTACGTTTATACTTACCATAATCAATTCCAATATACCTTTAATCAAAATACTCTTCGAAGTCGTATCAGCATTCAGTACAGTCGGTCTCACTATGGATTTAACTTCCGAATACTATAATTGGACTGAGTTTATTATTATCATCGTAATGTTATGTGGTAAAATTGGATTACTGAATATTAGTAGAGCGCTTGTTCCACCTAAAGACCCTAAAAATTATAAATATACCAAAGGACACATTCACTTATAATGAGTTCCAATTATTGTAGAGTTAATATTCAAGGGTTAAAAAATATGAGGATAATTTCTAAGTTATTTAAAGCGTAATTGAAATGATTTTAAGTTCTAAAATTTTAACTATAAAAGGGTTCTGTTGCAAAGTAAAAAATATAGCTAACCACTAATATATCATGTCAGTGTTCGCTTAACTTGCTAGCATGATGCTAATTTCGTGGCATGGGGAAAATCCGTAGATCTGAAGAGACCTGCGGTTCTTTTTATATAGAGCGTAAATACATTCAATACCTTTTAAAGTATTCTTTGCCGTATTGATACTTTGATATCTTGTCTTTCTTACTTTAATATGACGGTGATCTTGCTCAATGAGGTTATTCAGATATTTCGATGTACAAATGACAGTCAGGTTTAAGTTTAAAAGCTTTAATTACTTTAGCCATTGCTACCTTCGTTGAAGGTGCCTGATCTGTAACTACCTTTTGAGGTTTTCCAAATTTTTTAATGAGACGTTTGATAAACGCATATGCTGAATGATTATCTCGTTGCTTACGCAACCAAATATCTAATGTATGTCCCTCTGCATCAATAGCACGATATAAATAGCTCCATTTTCCTTTTATTTTGATGTACGTTTCATCAATACGCCATTTGTAATAAGCTTTTTTATGCTTCTTCTTCCAAATTTGATATAAAATTGGGGCATATTCTTGAACCCAACGGTAGACCGTTGAATAATGAACATTTACACCACGTTCCCTTAATATTTCAGATATATTACGATAACTCAATGCATATCTTAGATAGTAGCCAACGGCTACAGTGATAACATCCTTGTTAAATTGTTTATATCTGAAATAGTTCATACAGAAGACTCCTTTTTGTTAAAATTATACTATAAATTCAACTTTGCAACAGAACCACTTTGGGATATACTTCAAACTAAATTTAAAGCTAAGGCGCTACAAGAAAAAGTTTATATTGAATATGACAAAGTAAAAGCAGATACGTGGGATAGACGTAATATGCGTGTTGAATTTAATCCAAATAAACTTACGCATGAAGAAATGCTTTGGTTAAAACAAAATGTTATCGACTACATGGAAGATGACGGTTTTACAAGATTAGATTTAGCTTTTGATTTTGAAGATGATTTAAGTGATTATTATGCAATGACTGATAAATCAGTTAAGAAAACTATTTTTTATGGTCGTAATGGTAAACCAGAAACAAAATATTTTGGTGTTCGTGACAGTGATAGGTTTATTAGAATTTATAATAAAAAACAGGAACGTAGGGATAATGCAGATATTGAAGTTGTTTCAGAACATCTATGGCGTGTAGAAATTGAATTAAAAAGAGTTATGGTTGATTATTGGAACGATTGTTTTGATGATTTACATATATTACAACCAGATTGGAAAACTATCGAACGTACTTCTGATAGAGCAATGGTTTTTATGTTGTTGAATGACGAAGAAGAATGGGGAAAATTAGAAAGACGTACTAAGAATAAATATAAGCAATTAATTAAAGAAATATCTCCAGTTGATTTAACGGTATTAATGAAATCGACTTTAAAAGCGAACGAAAAACAATTGCAAAAGCAGATTGATTTTTGGCAGCGTGAATTTAGATTTTGGCGTTAGTTGAAATTTTAAAAAAGGAGTAATTTTATGAAAAAATCGATTTTTGAATGGGTTGTATCATTATTAATTGGAGTTGTTATAGCAATACTTTTAACTACATTTGTGGGTTCAAGATATACTGTTAAAGGAGATTCAATGTATCCTACTTTTAAAGATGGCGAAGAGCTAATTGTTAACAAGTTATCTGTTCCATTTCATAAGCTAGATAGAGGAGATGTGGTTATTTTTCATGCTACAAAAAAGAGAGATTATATTAAGAGATTGATAGGTAAGCCTGGCGACGAAGTTAAATATTATAAAGATAAATTGTACGTTAATGGTAAATATATAAAAGAACCTTATTTAAAAACTAATAAACAAACAAAAACTACAGAATTTCTTACTGAGAACTTTAATGTTTCGGATCTTAAAAATTCGAATGGTAAAAATAAAATTCCTAAAAATAAATACTTAGTTTTAGGTGATAACCGATTAATTAGTAATGATAGTAGAAGAGATGTAGGTTTGTTAGATAAAGATAAAGTAGTTGGAAAAGTCTTTGTTAGACTATTACCGCTAAGTGATTTTAAATTTGATTTTTATTCGAAATCATTTAATAAAGTAAATAAGTAGTTTTTGTATGATCAATCGTAAAATTTATGAATATATAGCAACCACATTTTTGGTTGCTTATGTTTTGATTTTGAATTTGGTTTTGAACTATGAGTGGCTAGCATTTTGCCACTCATTTTTTGCGTTAGCAAAAACATAAAGGGTCTGGGATTAATCCCAGCAAGCCGGTATATTCAGAACGAAGTGGCTAGAATATACGACGATTGCCAAACCACTAAATGACTTGATAAAATCTGGCTTACCCTGTAAGCTAGATTTATATTAAGTCATTACTTTCGAAGAAAGCGTGGTGGGATTGAATGAGCGAACAAAACACATTTGTGGCTAGCGACGAAACTGTTGGGCGAAACCGTAAACCCAACCGTAAGGCGCCGAAACAAATTAGTTTTCGTGTGAGCGAATTGGAATATTCAAAGTTACAACAATCCGCTGAAACTTTGAATATGACTGTGCCTGCTTTCGTTAAGAAAAAGGCACAAGGCGCCCGATTGGTCGCACCCAAATTGGATCAAGCAACGCGACAATCTGTAGCGAAAGATTTGAGTATGTTGGGCGCAAATGCCAATCAGATTGCGAAATATTGCAACCAACATCAACATGAAGCACCAAACTACGAAGCATTAGAACGTAATATCAGCGAATTACGTGAAAGGTTAGATGAAATATGGAAAACACTAAAGGAACAATGATTGTAAGTGCGGTATTATTAGTTGTTTGTTTAGCAATTGCCAGTTTTTTAATTTTCCATGAACAACAAATTTTTCCAAGTTTGATTTTTTTAGGATTAGCTTTTATTGATGGCACTAAATTTTATCTGTCTTATCAAAAATTGAAAGAACGTGATCATCATGGCGACAACTAAATTAGGTAATACAAAATCGGCAAGTCGAGCAATCAATTACGCAGAAAAGCGAGCAGAAGAAAAAAGTGGCTTAAATTGTGATATAGATTATGCAAAATCATCGTTTAAGCAAACACGAGCTTTATACGGCAAAGAGAATGGTGTTCAAGCACATACAGTGATTCAATCGTTCAAGCCTGGCGAGGTAACGCCAGAGCAATGTAATCAATTGGGTTTAGAATTGGCAGAAAAGATTGCACCTAATCATCAAGTAGCCGTCTATACGCACGCAGATACAAATCATGTACACAATCATATTGTGATTAATTCAATTGATTTAGAAACTGGGAAAAAATATCAAAGCAATAAAAAACAAAGAGAGTTCGTAAAACAAAAAAATGATGAAGTATGTAGAGAACATGGTTTGTCTATACCTGAACACAACGCAACAATGCGTTACACTCAAGCTGAAAAAGGGTTGATTGAAAAAGGGAAAACATCTTGGAAAGATGAAATCAGAGAAAAAATTGAAGAAGCGAAACTTCGCACAAGCGATTTAGAGAGTTTCTCAGAGCATTTAACTCATTTAGGTGTGGAAATAAAGGTCAGAGGTAAAAACGTCTCATATAAGCTCTCAGAGGGGGGTAAATGGGTGCGTGGCAAAACGTTAGGAGAAGATTATACAAAGGAGGCACTGGAGAATGAGTTTGCAGTCAAACATGAAAAACAAAGCGCTGAAAGAACAATTGGAACAGCACCAAAAGACGCAAGCAGAGATATTGGACACCATCGAAGAACTCAAGTTCGAACTCAAGTGGTATCGAGAGAAGACGACTTTGAACTTGAGTAAAGACGACAGAGCACTGCTACAAAGTATTAAAGCTGAACAATCAGAGAAAGTGACTGAAAAAGTTGAAGATGTCCTAACAAAGGCGGTCGATGAAAAGCTGAACGTTGAACTGATACAAAATCGAGTATATGACTCGATGCAAAAAAACGAAGAAAAGCTGTATCACACAGAACGGAGATTAGCGGAAGAACTACAAGAGAGTAAGAAGCAATCAACGTTATTCAAAACAGGCTTAATGGGTATTTTGTTTGCGATATTATTTATTGGTGTTGTCGCTACATTCATGGGTGGTTTATTCAATGTTTTAGGATTTGACCACATGTATAAAGGGCTAGAATATCAAATAAAGCACTCAGAGGGCTTTGTAGCGTTTTTATGGCATTTAGGATATATCATACCTTATTTAATGTTAGCAGGGCTTATATGGCTTCTATTTGCTTTGAATGACAAATTTAAATATTAGCACGCATTTATGCCGAGAAAATTTTTGGTTGGAATGAGCTATGTGTTAGCTAACTATGTTAGCGAGTTGGTTGGTGGTTTGTTGGGATTAATCCCAACGAAGTACCAACTCAACAACACATTATGCTCCGTTGGTTCCAACCAAAAAGCAATTGGAATAAAGCAACAAAAATTAAGAGCTATCATAATTTGACATAGGCTTATAAACACCAAAAAGCTTGGTCATAATAGACCAAGCCTTTTGATAGTGTTATATTAATAAACAAATAAAAAGAAGTCGCTCACCCACCGACCAAAGTTTGTGAACGACAAAACCAAAAGAAAAAACACTGAGTTGTTTTTTATATTTTGTATATCTAGATATTAAACGATATTGAGATATACATCAAGATATATATTTGGGATTTGGGTGGACGACTTCTTAAATTAAGGAGTCGATTTTTTATGAATAAAAAAGAACAAGAAATTCATTCAAAGCAAGGCACATCACAAGAAGTTACAAATTACACCTTAACCGGCTACTCTAATAGCCGGTTAAACCGACATACTATGTACACCCCCGAACCAAAATTAAGTTTTGATGCTATGACTATTGTTGGAAATCTTAATAAAAACAATGGTTCTGTTGCAAAGTAAAAAATATAGCTAACCACCAATATATCATGTCAGTGTTCGCTTAACTTGCTAGCATGATGCTAGTTTCGTGGCATGGGGAAAATCCGTAGATCTGAAGAGACCTGCGGTTCTTTTTATATAGAGCGTAAATACATTCAATAGCTTTTAAAGTATTCTTTGCCGTATTGATACTTTGATATCTTGTCTTTCTTACTTTAATATGACGGTGATCTTGCTCAATGAGGTTATTCAGATATTTCGATGTACAATGACCGTCAGGTTTAAGTTTAAAAGCTTTAATTACTTTAGCCATTGCTACCTTCGTTGAAGGTGCCTGATCTGTAACTACCTTTTGAGGTTTTCCAAATTTTTTAATGAGACGTTTGATAAACGCATATGCTGAATGATTATTTCGTTGCTTACGCAACCAAATATCTAATGTATGTCCCTCTGCATCAATAGCACGATATAAATAGCTCCATTTTCCTTTTATTTTGATGTACGTTTCATCAATACGCCATTTGTAATAAGCTTTTTTATGCTTCTTCTTCCAAATTTGATATAAAATTGGGGCATATTCTTGAACCCAACGGTAGACCGTTGAATAATGAACGTTTACACCACGTTCCCTTAATATTTCAGATATATTACGATAACTCAATGCATATCTTAGATAGTAGCCAACGGCTACAGTGATAACATCCTTGTTAAATTGTTTATATCTGAAATAGTTCATACAGAAGACTCCTTTTTGTTAAAATTATACTATAAATTCAACTTTGCAACAGAACCAAAAATCTTCTAAAAGTGGGTATATCACTATAACAAGTGGTTTAGCTCTTAATGAGAATGTAATCAAGCATCCTACTAATAAAATGGTAAGCGCTTTTAGTCATTAAAAGTTGAAAATAACATTTCAAAATGTTTACTTTTCAGCATTATTTTTATTAAATTTAGAAAAATTATAAATATTTGTAATATTTTTGAATAAGGCAAATGCTATTTTACTAATTCAATCATAATGTACAAACAATAATTAGTTTTATAAACACTTATTTGTTTACTTCTTATTTTTATTTAGTTATAATTAACTAAATAATATAGCATTAAATATATTTCTTGAAATTTTATTTAATACTAAATTATGGCAGACACTTCGTATTTTTTCAAAAAAATAGATACAAATTAATAAATTCGGGTAGAGTATTCATATAGATCTTAATTTAATAACATACAAAACTTGCTGAGTCATGTTATATGGGTCTTTAATGTTTACGCTATAAATAGGGAGGTTTCAATAATGGCTATTTCAAAAATTAATGACTGCTTTGAATTATTAGCTATGGTCACTTATGCTGACAGATTAAAAAGTATTATTAAGAAGGAATTCTCAATCAGTTTTGAAGAATTCGCTGTTTTAACTTATATTAGTCAAAATAAAGAGGAAGAATATTATCTTAAAGATATTATTAACCACTTAAATTATAAACAGCCTCAAGTGGTAAAAGCTGTTAAAAACTTATCTCAAGAGGATTACTTCAATAAAAAACGTAACGAACACGATGAAAGAACAGTTTTAATCTTAGTTAACTCTAAACAACGTAAAAAAATTGACGAGCTATTAAAACGAGTTAACAAACGTATCACTGAAGCGAACGACGATAACGAAGTTTAATATGAAATTTGACGAGAGTAAGATAGAAATCTGATTCTTAGGATTTCATAATCTTACTCTCTTTTTGTGGGGATATATAATTGAAAATACAATGTGTCTGACATAAATAATAAAAGGCGACCAAATATTATTTTGATCGCCTTTTTTGATATATATTTATGAAATGTAATACTAAATACTTATTTTAAATAATTTTAAATATAGTGAAAGTTATGCATTTTCCTCTAACTTAATAAAATCTAAGTAAATATCTAAAAACTTATCTGTTTCTTCTATATGTGGTGCATGTCCTGATTCATCAAAGATGTACTTTTTAATATTTTCAAAGTAACTATCAATACGAAAATGTGTTTTATCCATGATTAATAGATCATGTTTACCATTAACTAAAAGTGTTGGCACAGTTACTTTATGATGAACGTCCTTAATCATATCAACATGATTTAATAATGCCCTAACAGCAATTGCACTATCTTCAGGTGTCGGTCTACTATATAACTTCTGACGTTGATACCACTTCATCGTATTGTCTTGTTGTTTAAATAATTTAGGAAATAGAATAATCATTGCCTCTGCTTTATTAAAACCAGCAATTTCTTCTTGATTATCAACCATGAGTTTTGTGAATCCGTGAGTGATATCTTCCCTCTTCGCAGAGATTATTGTTAGTGAAATTGTTCTGTACTGATATGTTTCAGTGAACTCTCTTCCAATTATGCCCCCCATGTCATGTCCTAGAATATGTGCTGAACTCACATTTAATGCATCCATTAAATGACTTAAGTCCTCAACATGATCTTTTAAATCATAAGATTCTGATCGTGAGGATTTACCATGTCCTCTCACATCATAAGTTATCACTCTATGTGTTTGCTTGAGTTCATTTTTCAAATCCTGAAAGCCAGCTGAGTTACCGTCTAATCCATGAATTAAAATAATGGGGATGCCTTCTCCTTCATCACTATAAGCAAGTTCAATTTGATTGCAAGTTTGAATTTTATTCATACTGGCACCTCCCTTTAATAATTTGTTATACCCAATTCGAATCATCGTTACGCCTTTAATTCAATGAACGAAGAATTAAATTATGATTCAATTAAATTAATTATTTAAAACAGAATCACTTCTTATTCTTCAGTTTTTTAACGTGCATTCAACTTATTCTGACGAATTTTTAAGACATAAAAAAAGCCTTACATATAGTTAACTTAAACAACTATATATAAGACTTCTTCGAATTTAAGATTAAAGAAAATCTACGATCTCGTTCTCGCTGATAGTTTAATTGTATAAAAAATAATGAGTACCACTAATAATATCCAAATTGCTAACGAGAAAAATTGTGCAATTTTAGGATTTGTAATCATTGCATCTATTGTCTTCTGACAGAATAATAAACCAATTCCTGAAAATTCTAAGCGCTTAAAGAATATACCAATTAGACCCAAAATGATTCCAACAAAGAATACAAATTGATGTCCATAAATATTGATTGGTATAATCGCCCAATTAAAATGAAAACCTTGCATAATGACAAGAATTAAAGCGATGATAGCAATCACAATGCCTACCCACATCTCATATTTATTACTATATAGATAATTTTTCCTAGCTATCCTAGTATAGAGAATAATCGTGATAGGGAAAATCACAATACAATAAAATAAACTTATTCCAGTAATCGCTTGGAACTGTACATACTGTTTATCATATAAATAAGAAATAAGTATAAAATTAGTGATAAAAAAGATGACGGGATTGAGTTGTAAAACAAATAGATTACGTTGAATCGTTAATATAATTTGTGCTGGGGATTTACCTCTATATTCAATATAATCTTGATCTTTTTCTTCTGATTTTTTGATATCTGATCTGAATTTTTCTTTAATATCATCTATTAGCTTTGGTGACATGCCTTTATGGCTAAAATAATCATTAATGTTTTCGAGCAATACTTTATCATTAGTACGCATGCATGATTAACTCCTTCTACATACAATCTTGATGCTAATACGAATTAAGCAATAAATTAAACTATTAATTTTCAGTTTAAAATTTTACCATACTCTACGCAATATTTCTCAACCCCCATATTAAACTTTAACTATCTTTAAATCAATGGACATAGTAAAAGGAGCAAAAGTGAAACGTCAATTTTAAAAATTTCATTTCATCTTTCTGCTCCTTAATAATATCTACTATAGAGTGATTCATACTTAAAAATTAATTCTAAAGATTTTATACCGCTATTAGGTTATTATTTAGATAAATCAATACGATAAAGTTTTACATTTTTATCTTTAGGTGAGTTTGAACTGAATTGATAACTTGCTTTACCATTTTGGATGTAACCAAAGTTACCAGTTACTCTATTATAATGTACGCGACTAACCGCTTTGTTACCAAATTTATTTTTAACAGATTTATAAGATGGACCGTTAGCTTCATTGTAAGTCATAGAAACACGAGTTACATGACCTCTATCTTTTTTACCATCTGCTGTAACAATTAAGACACCTTTATGTGTTCTAAACTCATAGTAGTGTTCAGTTCCTTGTTGATTATATGAATAAATTGGATGTTGATATTTATTTAAAACGTTTTTAATTGAATCGCCGATTTTAACATTTTCTAATGATTGATCACCTTGAGTAATTTGTTGAACTGTTTGCATTGTGTTACCAGATGCTGCTTCAGCATGATGACCAGCGCTTACTCCTGTTAAAACTAATCCTGAAAGAAGCAATGATGTCATTAGCTTTTTCATAAGCACTCTCTCCTTTATTTCAATATCTCTATTTTGTGCTTAACTTGATTATACTACATATATTACTAAAACAACAATAATATTACAAAAGTATTACAAATAAATATTTTTGTGATTGCTTTATTTCAATAAAAAGAAAAAATTGAACTAATGTTAGTTATATTTACCAACTTTAAGTTCAATTTAATCGTATTAATGTGATTTTTATTCTTTTTTATGGGAAAAATGCTCTTTAATAAATGGAGTAATTTCATTAATGAACTGTTCTTGTTCTTCAACAAAAGGATATAAACTTGATTGAGCGTAGACATTGAACTGACTATGATCAATTAAATCAGCGACTTCTTTCGCTTCTAAAGTTGTTGTTCTTTCCCCATATTCTCCAGCTATAATTAATGTAGGAGCATGGACTTGTTTAAATACCTCTGAGATTTCTACAGTTTTAAATACATCTTCAACAGCTTGCGTTTCTTCTTTCGTAGATACTGAATTTGTATCTTCAACATGCTTTAAGAATTTATTCATTTTACGCGGTTTATAATATTTACGTTTATTTAAAAACTTGTCTTGCTTTTCATCATCCCAGTTTCTAATCGTGTGTGCATACTTTCTGAATAATCGTTCTTCGGGTAGCTCTCCTTCAATAGATGTCGGATTAACTAATATTATTGAAGATACATAGTCTTCATATCTCACAGAGATATCTGAAGCTACTATTGCTCCCATTTCGTGACCAACAAACGCTGCATGGTCAATATAAATATAATCTAAGAGTGCTATCACATCATCAGCAAATTCATGAAACTCAATATTTCTTGGCTTATCAGAATAACCATGACCTCTTAAATCAATAAGCACAACTTGAAAAGATTTCGCTAACGCCTTAGCCACATCATTAAATACTGAATAATTATCATAAGCTGTATGAATCAGTACAACAGGAAAGCCTTCACCCATTGTATTATAATGAATTGTCGTTCCATCTTTACTAGTAAATAAATCCATTGCCATTGCGTTCTTCTCCTTCTGGTACAAAATTTTCAGGTAGAATAGTTAACAATTCTTCTATCGTAGTAATTGTAAAATCTACTTCTTCTTCAAGTGGTTCTAATTCCGCATCCTCTTGTTTATACCATACACTTACCATACCCATTGCTCGAGCGGGCGCAACATCGTTAAGTGCGTCGTCTCCAACATACATAATTTCACTGGGTTCTACATCGAGTTGTTCTATCATATCCTCAAATATTTTTGGATGAGGTTTGCGATATCCAACAGTTTCTGAGGTCGTTAGGTAATTAATAACATGCATAATACCTAGAGAATGTAATCTAAATTGTTTAATTTTGGATTTCCCGTTAGCGATAACGCCAATCTTATAATCATGGCTCGATAACTTTTCCAAGGTATATAACGTATCATAATAAGGAAAGACATAACGGTAAAAGTGCATCTCAAAGTCATGAAACAAATCTTTCCAAGTTAATCGATCAATATGAAATTGTTTAATAATTTGTTTATACAATTCAGGTTTATCATTATCTTCATCATCATCAAGCTCGATAAATTTATTCTTAAAATCGGCTAATTGAACATGAACGAAATAATCATGAAAACGTTCAAATTGCTCTTCAATAAATTTCTCACGTGATTTAACTCTATCTAACAAAGTTCCTTCTAAATCAAAGACTATTGCTCTAATATGACTCAAATCCATTTTAAGTTACCTCTTAACTTTTTAATAGTTTCTATTTTAGCAAATGAATTCACTTATCGTAATACCTTAGTTTGTGTAAAAAGAATATAAAATAAAACTGGAACGCCTAATAATGCCATAATAATACTTGCAGGGATTTGAACTGGTTGTATCATCGTTCCGCCTATAAAATCTGCCACGACCATAACTGTGCTACCGACAATAAGATTAAGTACCATCTGCGTTCCTAGCTCATATTGCCAATAAAAACGTCTTAGTAATTGCGGTACGATCATACCTATAAATCCTATAATCCCTACATATGCAACTACTACTGCAGTTATCATAGATGACACTGCCAACACAATGAACATAACATTTTGAACATTAAGACCTAAAGATTGGCTTTTTAACTCACCGACTTGCAGTAGTTTAATGCCATTTTTCATTGAAAATAAAATGACCATAGCAACTATCATTGTTAAAGCAATGATAATGACATCGTGGTACTCTGCCGAAGCAAAACCTCCGAACAAGTAATTAGCTATTGAATTCATTTTCCGTGGATTAATTAAAACTAACATATACAGAAGTGCATTGAATAAGGCACCAATCATTAAACCTAATATGATGAGCACACGTATAGGATAACCACGTGACAATATCACTGTTAGGCCAAGTACGAGTACAAGTGTAATCAAACTGAATGCTATAGAGAAAAAAGGCACCCATAGAAAACTTAACCCGAGAAATAGTGCAAGTCCGGAGCCTAAAGAAGCACCACTTGCTAAGCCTAGTGTAAAACTATCAGCTAATGGATTATTCAAAATGGTTTGAAACATATGCCCAGCTATAGTGAGTGTCGCACCAGTAAGCATAGCTTCAAGAACTCTAGGAAGTCTTATCTTTAATAAAATAGTTTGATTAAATGCATCATTAAGGCTTCCTAAGTCCCACCATAAACTGACTAAAACACTAATTAATAGAATGATTAACCATATGACTATACTTCGAATTCTTTTCATCATAATCTCTTTTCTCATTTTTCTTTATACTTATAGTATCAAAATCATATTAAAAAAGTCAGTGTCTGAAAGGCCACTGACTTTTTGAGCTATTATTTTTTATAAATTACATCCCTTAATTCTTTTAGGCCTTCATCAATTCGAGGACCTGGTCGAGAAATCTCGTCTCCATTAACTGATTCAATTCGTGTATTTTTAACAGCATTAATTTTATCGAAGCCACCACGTTTTTTAATCATTTTAATATAATCAGATTTTGATTTACCTTCAGTAGAAATTAATATATCTGGATTATGCTTAATGATGCTCTCTTTACTGACTGATTTCCAACCATTTATATCTGAGAAGTTATTCTTCGCGTCTAGTTGATTTAACATATCATCGAAGAATGTGCCTTTACCTGCTGTATAAATATCTGGTTTAGATGAAACTTCCATAAATATACTTTGCTTTTTATGATGTTTAGGAACAGAATTAACTACTTTATCAACGTTCTTTTTCGTTTCATCTACTAAATCTTGAGCTTGATGCTCACGTCCTGTAATTTTACCGATAGTTTTGAAGGTGTCATATGTTTCATTAATTGATTGGGCGTCTTTAACATAAACAACTTTAACCCCATCTTTTTTAAGTGAGTTTAATACTTTTCCTGAAGAACTTTTTTGGGACTCATGTGCTAAAATCAGATCTGGTTTAGCTTTGAGTAATTTTTCTTTATTCAAGTTCATCGCATCAAATTGTTTTTTACCTTTTTTAACATCTTTAGGGTAATCATCAACCGTTGATACACCAACAATGTTATTCCCTAAACCAAGTCGATATAATATTTCAGTATTACTTGGCATTAGAGAAACAATTCTATGGTATTTTACTTTATTATTCCCTTTTTTCGATGTTGAATTGCTATCTGATGATTGATTTGAGCCTTGACTACATGCTGCTAATGATAAAGCAAGCACGAGAATAACCATCCATAGTTTATTTCTCATTTAATGAGCATTCCCTTCTTATTCAGTAATATACATTCTTCGCTTCGTTATAATCATATCAAAATCGACAAAAATTTCATTAGAATTTTGAAATTTTAAATGATTATTTTTATTTGAATAATGTTTTAATTAAACATTTTCAAAAAAATAGTATCTTAGCCTTTTTGACGAAGATACTCAATTTCATATTATTCATAAATAGGTTTAGGATTCGGTCCATATTTATTGGAACCATCTTCACTATCAGCTACACAATATGCTAAAGCTACAAGTGCAGCGATGATGGAGATGATATAGTAAGTGATGAATAAACCACTTAAAATCATCACAAATACGTGATTATGATCTAGATGTGTATGGTTTATAACAAGTTCTATCACATTTTTTAAATAAGGTAGTAAGGTCAAAATTAAATAAAACACTGGGAATTTCTTAGTCATTCCGATATCATGAAATCTTCTTACAGATAATGAAAATGTTCCAATACATAGAATGAGTGAAATGACTTGATAAATAATTGATGAAATAATATGACCGTGAACCATAGAATTTTCTAAAAATTTTGTGCCATTTAAGACTATAACTTCAATAATAGCATTGATGAAAAAGGGCCACCAAAAATCACGTCTTCTAGAGCGACCTTCTAGTTTAAAATAATTTTGCCAAAATAGCTTATACGCTTTAATCATAATTAACCTCCATTAATTAAGACTTTTAACTAATTATTGTTCTTTTGGATTCGGGCCGTATTTGTTTGTACCTTTTTGGCTATCTTTGACGCAATACACCAGGCTCATAATACTAATTACTATTACTATTAAAGTAAACAGTATCGCGATAATACCTAATATAATATTTAAAACTTGATTATGTATTTCAAAAGATGAGTTTGCAGTACCATTGTCATACATTAACTCAACATAGCATCCATATAAACTAATAACAAAGAAAATACATGGTATGATCATTGTTTTACCTATGTCATGGAAGCGTCTAATTGAAACTGTAAACGTACCAATAAGGATAACTACATTGATGATAGTTGCGACTATATTATAAACAACATCACTATATGGAATTATGCGTGTAACCCCAAAAATCATAAGGCCTAGAATACTCGAAAGTATTATGTTAATTAACATCGGCCACCAAAAATCGCGTCTTCTACTGCGACCTTTTAGTTTAAAGAAATTCAGCCAGAATAACTTATAGGCCTCAATCATCGTATCACCTCTAAAATATTTATAATTTTAGTTACTACAAAAATCATTATATAATTAATTAATCAAAATTAAAAATCTATATAAATTATAATATCTCCTATTCTATAGTTTTTAACCATAAAAAACGCCCTACTTTCTAAAAGGGCGTTTATCGTTACTCATTAATAATTAAGATTAATATTTTTGAAAGAAACAATTAGTACGTTATATATACATTTATGGCATTTGCAATATATCGATTTAATCCTTCATTACGGTTTTTATTAATATTTTTAGCAAATCGTTCATCATCAACATATGTTGTTGCAATATAGGACATAAATTGTTTATCGCAGTTAGGAACTTGTAGATTCAATATGTCTTCTAGTTTTTTTATTCTAGTGCTTGCCTCCTTAATCGAGACATCTTTAGAAAATAAATCACTCATCTCATCGAAAAATGTATTTAATTCAACATTAATCTTTTTATAGTTCTCTTTTTTCTCAGAATCATTCATATCTTGTTGTTGTTCCTCATAAGATTGATAGTACTTAGTATCACCATACTTCAAAGCCGCTTCATTTTCATATTGTTGATATAAATCAAATTCTTTCATATTCGTCACCTCAATTTCTTCATTGCTCTCTTGTTTAAAATGGTAGTCAAGATGTTCAATGATTACATTCAACTTATCTCTTTTCTTAATTACATCATCGTAATTCTTACGCAACACTTCGTTTTTAGTATTTATATCACTTTTAAAATAATCATTAATTTCTTTTAATGTTAAATCAAGCTCCCTTAAAAATAAGATATATTGCAGTTTAGAAATATCTTCTACACTATAAAGACGATAACCATTGTCTTCAATATGATGAGGGATTAATAATTCTATATCGTGATAATAATGAAGTGTACGTAAACTCACTCCTGTGATGTCACAAAGATCTTTAGGACTAAAATACGCTTTCATATCTTCACCTCCTAAGCTGAAGTATGAGGTATGACGTTACGTAAAGGTCAATGTTTAATTTTCAAAAAATGAATCTAAAAATGTATAACGATGTTCTCCTTTACCGTTAAAATAATTTTTACCAAAATTATCGAGCAAAGCATGGAATTCATTCGCATCTTGGTTAGTGAAATTAGAAGGTAATTGAATGGTCTTCTTAAACTTATCGTAGGTTTCAGTCTGAGTATAGCCTAACTTAGCATATATACGGCGAGTATAACTGTCTGGAATAAATTCTATCCCTTTAAAAATATATACAATTAAAACATCTGCCGTTTCACTTCCAATACCACGAATATTTAATAATTCCTTTCTTAAATTCTCACCATAGTATTGTGCGATATCTTTGTAATTAAAGTCATGTTGATTTAACCAATTCATTAAAGCGTGAATCGCTTTACCTTTATTTTTATAGAAACCGCTCGAACGAATCGTTTGTTGCAAATCATCGAGTGACATATTTAATATCTTTTTACCATTGAATTGCGTCTCTTCTTTGAGACGTGTTAATGCCATATCTGCATTTTTCCAATTAGTATTTTGAACAAGTATAGCCCCTAGCATCATCTCAATAGGACTTTGAGCTGGCCACCAATGTTGTGCACCCATATTTTTATATAGAATTCGATACAGTTCCATTGTAGATAGCATGTTTACACTCCAATTCTTTATAAAATTAATACCCTCACAAATATAGATTTATGAGGGCATAAGACTGTTTATTTAATTAAATATTTTTATAATTACATAGACTCAGGTGCTGTAACGCCAACAAGTGTTAAAGCATTGTGTAATGTAATTCTTACTGCTTCAATCATAGCTACTAATGCTTTAGTCTTTTCAATATCATCAGTTAAAACTTTCTCGGCGTTATAGAATTTATGGAAAGCTGCAGCTAAATCTTGAATATAATTTGTTAAACGATGAGGCGCACGATGTTCTGCTGCGCTCTCAATTGTTGTTTCGAATTCAGCAACTTTCTTTAATAAGTCTATTGCTTTTTCATTAGTAATTGTATCGAAATTAGCATTTGTTGTGATATCAACACCTTGCTCTTTCGCTTGTCTTAGTATTGAACAAATACGTGCGTGAGCATACTGAGCATAATAAATTGGGTTATCTTGTGATTGCTCCTTGGCAAGTTCAAGATCAAAATCAAAATGAGAGTCAGGACTACGCATTGTTAAGAAGTAACGCGCTGCATCAATGCCTACTTCATCCATAATTTCACGTAAAGTAATCGCATTGCCTGTACGTTTACTCATTTTCACTTCTTCACCATTTTGCATTAAACGCACCATTTGCATAATTTGAATTTCAAGACGATCACTATCTACACCAAATGTTTCAAGACTTGCTTTAAGACGATTTATATAACCGTGATGGTCAGCACCCATTAAATCAATTAAGATATCATTTCCACGATTAATTTTGTTGTAATGGTATGCTGTATCAGGTGTAAAGTAAGTGTAGTTACCATCCTTTTTAATTAATACACGGTCTTTATCATCTTTAAAATCACTTGTACGTAACCATGTTGCACCATCAGCTTCATATGTGTAACCTAATTCTTTCATTTTAGCTAATGTGTTATCGATTGCACCATTTTCATATAAAGACGTTTCACTGAACCAGTTATCAAAATGTACATTAAAATCAGCTAAGTCTCTCTTTAACTTATCCATTTCATAATCTACACCTAATTGTCTAAATGTTTTTAGGCGTTCTTCATCTGAATAATCCTTGATTTCTGGATGCTTATTAGCCAAATCTTTACCAATTTCAATAATGTCTTTACCATTATATCCATCTTCTGGCATTTCATGGCTTGTATCACCTAGAGCTTCAAAATAACGTGTCTCTATTGAACGAGCTAAATTAGTAATTTGATTCCCTGCATCGTTAATATAGTATTCACGAGTGACATTGTACCCTGCGGCGATTAGAATATTGGCTAATGAATCACCTACAGCAGCATTTCTAGCATGACCAATGTGTAAATCACCAGTTGGATTTGCAGACACATATTCTAATAAAATGTTTGTATTTTTAGATTGATCTGAATAGCCAAATTGATCGCCTTTATTAATCGCTTCTGGAATAATTTGAGTAAGATATTGATTATCTAAGTAAAAGTTAATAAAACCTGGGCCTGCAATATCAATTTCTTTAACGTGTGCTTTACTTGTATCAAGATTATCTACAATCGCTTGTGCTATTTCACGTGGATTACGTTTAGCAATTTTAGTTAATACCATCGCAATATTAGATGAGTAATCACCATTTTTAGTATCTTTAGGTATTTCAATTTTTATTTCGGGAATATCTTCAGCTAATCCCGCTTTTTTGATACTAGCTTCAATTTCTTCAATTAATGTCTGTTTCACTTGATCGATAATATTCATTCGCTTATCTCCTTATAATTTAGTTCGTATTGATAAGAACCCATCTTTTCTTCATTTTGATATAGTTCATAGTGAATTTTCAATTTCCCACCATTTGGCGTTACAAAGTGTAAAATACTCAGTGTTTTCACTGTTAAAGGTATCCGTCCTGCGGGTATATCATATAAAGTTGTCGTTTCTTCCCCTTCAACGAAATGTAGATTCATATTGAAATCGCCTTTACGAATCAACTTAACTCCGCTATCTTCAATTTTTATTGTAACATTGACTTTTGCTTCTTCAATTTCTTCTGTATACCGGATAAATTCTGCTCGTCGTTTCTGCCTAGCACCTTTTGTAGTAAACTCAAATTTTTGTTTTTCATCATTCTGTTTCAAAACCTGTTTAGTTTGAATATTTATGTTTTTATCCAATTTACTACTCACCTTAATCTTTACAATAATACATGTCATTATAGCATAAAAACACTATGGCTTGTAGTACGCTCCTACTTTCTAAGTATCGACTTATATTGTCTAAAATTAAAAAATCGTCTCCATATCTTATCGATATGAACACGATTTTACATAGGTTATCATTAGAATTACTCGTTGAATTCAACATCAACGATATCCATGATATATTTATCTCGAATAGAACAATACTTTTTGAAATATACGATGCCGAATACAATTGCTGCAATGATGAATACATATTTTTTCATCTAACTACCTCATATTTCATAATTTTTGATGTACATCATCCTTTATTATATCATCTTCTTTTAAAATTGGTCACAACTATTGAATAAATATATAGTTTCTCATATTTTACTCACCAGGAATAAATACATTTGCTTCACTATCATTTGGATAATAATAACCATTCGGAATGGATTGTAACTCAATTAAAGCGTTAAACGGTGCCTTAACATAAACACTCTTACTTCCTTCAGAATCCTCGTAAGTTGAATTACCATGTGTTTCAGATAATGGTTCTGCACCAGCACGTTTAACATTTTCTAATACGTCCTCAATATGATCGACCATTAATGAAATATGATTAAAGCCTAAATCTTCTAGTTTGAGTGGTTCTTTTTGATTATTACTTTCTATTTCAAACATTTCTATATTAGCTCCCTCACCAATCACTATCATTCTTTGACGAACGATTTTTGCTCCTTTTGAAAGACCTAACATGCGTTCAACTTCTTCTCCTTCACGAGGTTGGTCATTATATGTAAGCGCATCATACGCTATTTTAGCGTCAAACGCCTCTTTTAAGAACGTTGTTGCCTCCTTAATATCTAATACTGTTAAACCAATATGATTAATTCCCTTAATATGATTCATTGAACTTCTCCCTTTCATTATTTTAATGATGTTTACCCTAAATTTTAGATTTAAATATTTCACATCACTAATTTTGAATAAAGCTATTTATTTTCATAAATTAAAATATTCTAAAAATTGTGCTACAATTTACATATAATAATTGCATTGCAACACTTTATTAAGAGTTTACATTTAATAGTAATTTATAATATTTAAATAAACGGAGGGAATGTTAGTGAAGACAGATGTGCTCTACGGCAAGTCTGAAATTAGTGTCAATGTACCTGATGATAGCACTATTATAGAACCTCAAAATATTGACGCTATTGAAGATTATAAAACAGCCATTAAAGACGTTTTAAGACATCCAACCAACTCAAAACCTCTTAAAGAAATGGTTAAAAGTGATGACATCGTATCTATAGTAATTAGTGATATCACTCGCCCAACACCAAACCATATTCTTGTACCTTTACTAATTGAGGAATTGAACCATGTGCCACGTGAAAATTTCGTAATTATTAATGGTACAGGAACACATCGTGACCAAACGCGCGATGAGCTTATTCAAATGTTAGGTGAAGATATTGTGGACACAGTTAAAATTGTCCATAACCACTGTACTGAAGCAGATAGTCTTATAAAAGTTGGGGAGAGTAAATATGGTTGTGATGCATATCTCAATAAAGACTATGTTGAGTCAGATTTTAAAATCGTCACTGGTTTCATTGAACCTCATTTCTTTGCAGGATTTTCAGGCGGTCCAAAAGGTATTATGCCAGGTATCGCTGGATTAGAAACTATTCAAACTTTTCATAATGCAAAGATGATTGGCGACCCTCGTTCTACATGGGGAAATTTAGAAGATAACCCTGTTCAGGATATGGCTAGAGAAGTGAACCGTATGTGTAAGCCAGACTTTATGTTAAATGTGGCTTTAAACAAAAGGAAGGAAATTACAGCTGCATTCGCTGGAGAAGTTTTTGAAGCACATAAAGAAGGATGTGCTTATGTTAAAGAACACGCGATGTTTAAATGCCATCAACGTTTTGATGTCGTCATCGCTTCTAATTCAGGTTATCCTTTAGATCAAAACTTGTATCAGACTGTTAAAGGTATGAGTGCTGCTAGTAAAATCGTCAAAGAAGACGGAAATATTATTATGGTCTCCGAATGTGCAGATGGCTTTCCAGATCATGGTAAATTTGCTGAAATCTTTAAAATGGCTGACACCCCTCAGGGAATTCTAGAGCTTATCCATAACCCTAATTTTAAAGAGATGGATCAATGGCAAGTTCAAAAACAAGCGAGCATTCAGACCTTTGCCAATGTTTATGTCTACTCAGAATTAACAGATCAACAATTGAAAGATTCAATGTTGAATCCAACTTCAAATATTGAACAAACGCTTCATGAGTTAGAAGAACAATATGGACGTAAATTATCAATTGGTGTCATGCCACAAGGACCACTAACCATTCCATATGTTGAAAATGAAGAATAATTTGGGAGGATGATGAGAATGACTGAATTATTAAATAAAGAAATGAAATTAAATCACTTACTTAAAGAAATGCAAAGTGTTGTCATTGCATATTCAGGTGGTGTAGATAGCAGTTTAGTACTTAAAAAAGCGATTGATGTTTTAGGTGTTAAAAATGTTAAACCTGTGGTTGTAAAATCAGAACTTTTCAGAAACGAAGAATTTTACCAAGCGATTGAATTAGTTCGAAGCCTAGGTGTAGAAGTGTTAGAGACTGAAATGGCTGAACTTGAAGACGATAATATCGTTAAGAATACACCCGAAAGCTGGTATTTCAGTAAACGACTTCTTTATGGAAAACTTAATGAAATCAAAGAGGAATTCAACTTTAATTATATCTTAGATGGCATGATTATGGACGATCTCGAGGATTTCCGTCCAGGCTTAAAAGCTAGAGATGAATTTGGAGTACGTAGTGTACTTCAAGAAGCACATCTCTATAAATCAGAAATTAGAGAATTAAGTAAACAACATGATTTACCTGTATGGAATAAACCGGCTCTATGTAGTTTAGCTTCACGAATCCCTTATGGTGAAACGTTAAGCTTTGCTAAAGTAAACAAAGTCAACGAAGCAGAGAAATACATTCTACAATTAGGAATCAATCATGTCCGTGTACGCTACCACCCTAATATCGCTCGTATCGAAGTGGTTGAAGATGATTTAGCTACTGTAATAAAAAATAGAGACAATATCACTTTACGCTTAAAAGAACTTGGTTTCGACTATGTCACTGTAGATTTAGAAGGATACAGAACAGGCAGTATGAACGAAGTCATTGATACGAAAGCAACTAATTTAGTATAAGGAAGTTAACACATGAGTAAAGATCCAAACTTTATAGATGACTTACTCGAAGGTGTAAAATCAAATCAAATTTCTATAGATGAAGCTAAAGCCCAACTCAGTCACTATGACGAATTGGGCTTTGCTAAAATTGATTTACATCGAGCAAAGCGACAAGGCTTTCCCGAAGTCATCTTCGGTGAAGGTAAAACTAAAGAACAAATTAATCAAATTATTGAAAGCCTTACTCAACACGATAATGTGATTTTAGTGACACGTATTGATGAAACAAAGGCAAAGTTTGTACTCGAACATCACCCCTATCTCCAGTATCACTCAGTAGCTAATATTGTGAGTACGCCGATAGAAAAAATTAAAAAATCACAAAATTATATTTCTATCCTTTGTGCTGGAACTTCGGACTTAGCAGTAGCCGAAGAAGCTGCTTTAACTGCTGAAGTAATGGGAATTCAAGTTAAACGCTTCTATGACGTTGGCGTGTCTGGCATTCATCGACTATTTAATCACATCCATGAGATACGCCAAGGTAAGGTATCCGTGGTCATTGCTGGAATGGAAGGAGCCTTGGCAAGTGTTGTAGGAGGACTTGTCGATCATCCCATCTATGCCGTCCCTACCAGCGTTGGGTATGGTGCAAATTTAGACGGTGTCACTACACTACTTTCCATGATTAACGCATGTGCACCTGGTACCAGTGTACTCAATATTGATAATGGCTTTGGAGGAGGATATAACGCTGGAATGATAGTGAAAATGATAGAAAATAACTAGAATGGAGCATCAATATGGCAAATGCAATTTACTTAGATTGTCATGCAGGCATAGCCGGTGACATGCTATTGTCAGCTTTAGTCGATTTAGGGGCTGACCCACATAAAATTGAAAGCGAACTTAAAACGTTACCATTAGATAATTTTGAACTTCATTTTCAGAAGAAGGTAAAACAAGGCATACATGCAATGACCTTAAACATTGATTTCGATGAACCACACCATCACCGTCACGCGTCAGATATCTTTAAAATGATTGATGACAGCGCACTTTCAACACGTGTTAAAGCTCGAAGTAAAAGTATATTTGAAGTGATTGGTCACGCAGAAGCTAAAATTCATGGTATGTCATTTGAAAACGTCCACTTTCATGAAGTGGGGGCAATGGACTCTATCATCGATATTATTGGTGGATGTATTGCTTTAGAATTATTAAATATTGACGAATTATATTGCTCGCCTATTCCTACAGGTAATGGCAAAATCAATATCGCCCATGGTATCTACCCCGTACCAGCACCTGCCACTGCTGAGATACTTAAAGACGTTCCATTAGCTAAATTTGATGTTCAAAGTGAGTTAACGACGCCAACTGGTGCGGCCTTTGCGAAAAGTTTAGTATCATCATTTGGCCCATTCCCATCTGCTACGATGAAAGAAATTGGGTATGGCGCAGGGAGTAAAGACTTTGACTTCCCTAATGTGTTAAGAGTTATTCAATTTGAAACTCAATCAAAAAAGCAAGATGACGTCCAGGTTATCGAATGCCAAATCGATGATATGTCACCTGAATCATTAGGACACTTCATGGATATATCACTCGAACATGGTGCACTAGATATTTACTACACTCCAATATTTATGAAAAAAGGACGTCCAAGTACACAATTAACCTTAATCTGTAAAACTGAGAACGCATCTAAATTTGAAACTTTAATCCTACAAGAAACATCTTCTCTCGGAGTTCGCAGTTACGCAGTTCGTAGAAATATACTAGATCGAGAATTTAGAGACATTGATACCGACTACGGGAATATTTCTGTGAAATTCGCTTTGCAAGAGGGTAAAATTTTAAAAATGAAACCCGAATATGAAGATGTAAAACAAGCTACTAAAAGATTTGAAAGACCATTTCATGTCATTCATAATGAAATTATAGAAGCTTTGTATCACACATATCAAATTGGTGAAGAATTAAAATAATTACTTTATAGAGGAGATAAGTGATGAATAGAGATGATTTAAAATCTACAATTGAAAAGCTTTATAATGATATTTTAATCAATCTTGATGTTAATAAAATTGATACGTACTTTGCCCCTTCTTATGTTCAAACCACAGAACATCAAACGTCTGATATTAATGAGTTCACAGATCATCTTAAGAAACTGAAAGAAGTTGTGGCTCGTCTTTCTATTGAAGAATTTAAAACCATGCTCATAGATGAGTCTCAAAACACGATTTTTTACGCTACGATGTTCATGTAGAAAAGAAAAATGGTGATAAAGGTAAAGTAGAAGTTTATGCAGAATTTGTCTTTAATGAAGATGGTAAAGTCATCACGTACAAAGAATTAACATTGCCTTATAATGAAGAACTTAACGGAATTGGCAGTGTGAAATAATACTATAAGAGCCTTTAAATGAATTTAGCAAACATTCATTTAAAGGCTTAGATTTTATTCGGATATATTTATTACAAAATGAATATATTTTTAATAGTTATTCAAATGCTTGATATAATTCGTCGCTAGAATTATTCCACATGTCTTCGTTATGATCTTTTAAGAATTTTTTTAAGATTTTCTTATTTTCATTACCAATTTGATCGATAATAAATTGATGTTTCATAGATTTATCCATCATATTTACATGTTCAGGCATACTCTTATAGCCACGGCGTATACTTCTATTCACTAATAAATAACAAGCTGTGACACCTGCATAGTACGGTCCTTGTTCACTACGTTCTGTAGTCACCCAACACAACCAATATTCTTTAGCTTCGTCTCCTTCAACTTGCTCTTTTTCCTTAATCCATTTAACACCTTTTTCAACTTTTGCACGTGCATGCATCCCGCCAATATCAATAAAAGCTTCTTTATTTTCAACATCTATAAAAACAGGTGCAATATTATCTAAACTAATTGACCCGATATTCGTTCCTTTATGTCCATCTAGTGGGTCATTTTTTATAATATTAAAATTAAAACCTTTTTTCTCAGCCAAGTTAGATACCTCCCATTCTGAAAATCATTGATTCAATGATGATATTTTCAATCTTATCTAATAGGTACAATGAGTGTAAAGCTCTAATTAAGTTCATTCAATAAATTAATAATAGCACCTTTAATTTCAAGATTATCTATATTTAGTATCAGTTCCTTAGGATAATATAATTTATGGTCTTCACGATTAATACCAGTAATACTATTAATTACCATAGATTGATGACTTATTTCTGTAATAGAACCATTACTTCTTAATAAATGGATCGGTTTACGATTAGATCCAGGGCGATCGTAATCATAAGGTAAATCTGAGAAAGCTTCACTTACAAAGTAATAGTCAGGGTTGATACCACCTGCTTCAAATAATTCTTGTAATTCTGAAATAGTAATTATTGAACCATCAAACGGGATATATTTGAATAAATCTCTATTTATAAAACGACGCGACAAGTCACTGAGTATAGGATCATCTTCATTAATCCATTTTTTCAAGTAATATAGTACAACCGCTTCATCTAACTCAACATACTGTTCAATTGTCATTGTCCCTTCGAAGAATGGTACAAAGTCATGGGGATACATTCTAAATTCATAGCCTTCACTATAAAGTTGCTTCGCACGTTGTAAACAATTATTTAGTAACACTTCTCCCCCACGACTTACAGGGTGAAAATAGATTTGCCAATACATTTGGTAACGACTCATAATAAAATTCTCAACCGCGTGCATACCGCTCTCTTTAATCAATACTTCATCTTTTGAAGGACGCATTAATCTTAAAATACGTTCCATATCAAACGAACCATAAGTCACACCTGTGAAATACGCATCACGTTGCAAGTAGTCCATACGATCAGCATCAATTTGAGAAGATATCATTGATATAATTAGTTTATTATCATGTGTTTTATTAATAACATCTGCAACTTCTTGTGGGAATGTTTCAGAAACGCGACTAAGCACTTCATTTACTTCCGTGTCTTCAGTGATTATAGCTTGAGTAAATGCTTCATGATCAGTATTAAATATCTTTTCAAAACTATGAGAGAAAGGGCCATGGCCTAAATCATGTAGCAACGCTGCGCACAGTGCAAGTGGACGGTCTGTATTATCCCAGGCCTCTCTACCTATAAAAGACTCGTCAATCATTCGACGAACGATTTCATATACACCTAATGAATGCCCAAAGCGACTATGTTCTGCAGTATGAAACGATAAATATAAGGTACCAAGTTGTTTGATACGTCTTAAACGTTGAAATTCTTTAGTTTTAATTAAATCCCAAATCAACTGATCTTTAACATGTATGTATCGATGAATAGGATCTTTAAATACCTTTTCTTCAGTTAGTTTACTTGTTGCATATGATGATAGTGCCATACTTCCCCTCCTTAGGAACACTAGAATGACGTTCATAGTGCTTTTTTGTTTGAGTATTACCCCGGAAATAATTTAACTCCATTAATAAACTAGTTTTGATGCATAGCGTTTATGATATTAAAAGGTCTTTTTCATTAGAGCTAAGTCCATCGTCTCTCCATACATTTCAGGTTGATAAGAACGAACGATTTCAAAGCCATTTTCCTTATAATAATCAATACCATGGTTATTCTTATTGTCTACTTCTAAATAAACGGTATCATATCTATCTTTAAATTGATTTAAACCTTCTTTAAGTAAACTTGTACCATAACCTTTATGTTGAGATTGTGGTCTCACATAATGTGCAGCGAGATATAATTCCTCGCCATAAATGAAATTTGCAAAACCTATAATCTCATCATCTTCTTCCGCCACTAAAAAGAGTTGTTCTTTTAATCTCTTCTTCAAATGAGTTTCATTATATGAAGCAGCCAACAATTCATTGACTGTAGAAGCTGCATACATATTTAAATATGTATTATACCAAGCTTTAGTAGCAACATCTCTAATAGCTACTACATCATTCTCAGTTGCTTGTCTTACTCTATACATGTTACTTTCTCCCCTAACTATTACAAGCTATTAATAAAGGCATTATATCACATTTATGTTAACTTAATTCAATTTAAAGATTTAAAAACCCTATATAAAAATTATTTTGAAACTATTAAAATCCAAACTGGAAAATTAATAAAATTTCGATAAATAGAATTAAACGAAACTACTAACTCACAAAAAATAAAAAACAACGAAAGATAACATTAAAATTTAAAATGTTTCTTCCGTTGTATTGTCATAATCTTATTTACCTAGTTCTTCGTTCCATTCTCGTGCACGATCTAAAGCATATATATCTTTTTTAATATCTCCAGGCTTTTCAGCAGTTCCAATAATATAACCTTTCAACTCTCCGCCCAAAAACTCTACACTATATTTCATCTGAGTTATACATGGTTTAGCTTTGACTTTAGGACAATCGCCACCTACTAAAATTAATCGAAAATCCTTTTTAGCCATCTTAGATTTGAAATCATGATAATCTTTGTCTTCCATAGTCTCAGACCAATGATCTATAAATGCCTTTAAAGAAGCCGAAATACTATACCAATATACTGGCGACGCAAATATAACTGTATCACTCTCTAATACTAAATCAATAAGTTGTTTATACTCGTCTCCATACGATTCAATATAGTAATCTTCATGTCTCACATCACGAACAGGATTAAATTGATATTGAGTGACATCCACCCAAGTGTAATCTAAACCGTCTAAAGCATATCGGGTTAATTCTGCCGTATTCCCTTCAGGACGGCTCCCACCAAACAACACCGTAATCATTATTCATTTCCTCCAACTTTATACTGTGCATTTTTATGTATAGATATTATTTAACATACCCAAAATTTCTCAAATTATTTTGTCTAAACTTTAAAATTTACAACTACATTAAAAAAGCGATACTCAACGTCATATGTTGGTATCGCTCTTAAATTTCCCAATTATTAATTTTCAATCGGGAATAATTGATCAATTTTATCAATTTCATCTTGAGTTAATTCAATATTTGCAGCATCAATATTTTCTACAACTTGTTCAGCGCGTTTAGCACCTGGAATTACAACGTCTAATGATGGACGTGTTAAGTAGAATGCTAGTACGACATTCGCAATTGATGTGTTGTGCGCTTCAGCTATATCCGTTAATTCCTTAACACGGCGTACATTATCATTGAACACTTCAGGTTGGAAATCACGACGTGTTGCACGATGATCGTCAAATGTTTGGTCTTCATCATATTTACCTGCTAATATTCCAGAAGCTAATGGGAAGTATGGTACAAATGTAATATTATTTTCCGCTGCATATGCCATTACTTCTTCATTTTCACGATGTAATAAATTATATTCTAATTGTACGACATCGACATATCCATCTTTATTTGCTTCTTTCAATTGTTCTAATGAGAAGTTAGACACACCTATTGCTTTTATTTTACCTTCATCTTTTAATTCTTTTAACGCTGCAACAGCTTTATCTTTTGGCGTCTCTTCATCAGGAAAATGAATATAATATAAATCAATATAATCTACTTGGAGACGTTTTAAACTATTCTCAACTTGTTGCTTTAGATATTCTGGGTCATTATTTTGTACCACTTCATCATTATCTTTAATGACATGTGACCCTTTAGTTGCGATTTGTACTTGTTCACGTGGATATTCTTGTACAACTTGTCCAACGAGTTCTTCAGAACGTTCAGGTCCATAAATATAAGCTGTATCTAACAAAGTGATACCATTATCAATTGCTTTACGTACAACGTCTTTACCTTGTTCTTCATCCAAATTCGGATATAAATTATGTCCACCTACTGCATTTGTTCCAAGTGCAATTGGGAAGACTTTAACATCTGATTTACCTAATTGTACTTTATTAGCCATTGAAGTCATCTCCTTCATTACTATTACTGTTTTTTTATTTCATTTTCAAAAATGAACTTACAAATTATATTTACCCTACTTATAGTATATAAAATCACGAAAAATTTGTGACGAAGTCATAAAGATTGACTATTGATACTTATTGCAGTTAAATGTAACTAAATAAGTTACATTTAAGGTGGGTAGATATGAATTTAGAATTCAACATTGCGGTACATGTGTTAAGCTTTCTTACTAAGCACAAAAACGAAAAATTTAATAGTAAGGAATTGGCGGAATTAACTTGTCTTAATCCCGTGCAGTTAAGACGTGTCGTCGCTAACTTAAGCGACCAGCAACTTATCACTACAGTACGTGGTAAAGATGGCGGATACAAAGCTAATCAATATACATCTACAGTGAATTTAGCTGAGTTATATCAACAATTCGTTCTCGCTAGAGATAATAATCAACGCGTTTACACTGGAGACCGCAACAGTCACTGTGACATTTCTAAACATATTGCACAGATAATGATCGATATCGTGATGAAGAAATTCAACTCATTTTAAATTTCTATCGTAACAAAACAATTCAAGATGTCTTAAACGACATTTTGCAGGAGGTAAACCAAATATGACATCTTATGACCTTATCATCATTGGATTTGGTAAAGCAGGTAAAACTTTAGCATCTTTCGCAGCCGGACAAGGACAGCACGTCGCACTTATAGAACAATCATCTAAAATGTATGGCGGTACATGTATAAATATTGGATGTATTCCTTCTAAAACATTAGTGCATGACGGTATCGGAGGAGCATCTTTCGATGAAGCATTTTCAAGTAAAATGAAGTAGTGAATGCATTAAATAAAAAGAATTATAACAATTTAGCATCAAAAGACAATATAGATATATTAGATTATAAAGCGTCTTTTGTTTCTAATAATGAAATTGCGTTATTGGATCATGCAGGTAATGTAAAAGATAAAATCACAGGGAACAAAATCGTCATTAATACTGGAGCTCAAGCAAATATACCAAAAATTGAGGGTATAAAAACTACTAAAAATATATATGATTCAACTGGATTATTAAATATTAATTTCCAACCTAAAGACTTAGTCATTGTGGGTGGTGGATATATTGCACTCGAATTTGCTTCAATGTTTAGTAATTTAGGAACACAAGTGACTATATTAGAACATGGTGATGTGATAATGCCTCGTGAGGACCGAGAGGTGGCTGACCTAGCACTTCAAGATTTGCAAGACAAAGGGATTTCAGTTCATACAAACGTTGAAACAACTGCATTTTCTAATGAAGGCGACTCAACAATCGTTCATACCAATCATGGTAAATTTAAAGCTGATGCAGTGTTACTAGCAACTGGACGTAAACCTAACACCGATGGATTAGGTCTAGAGAATACTGACGTAAAAATGGGTCAACGTGGTGAAGTACAGGTAAATTCCCAACTTCAAACTTCAGTTAAACATATCTATGCAGCTGGGGATGTTAAAGGTGGCTTACAATTCACTTACATTTCTCTTGATGACTTTAGAATTCTTCGTTCCCAACTCTTTGGAGATGGATCGCGAACAACTGAGAATAGAGGCAACATTCCTTATACAGTATTTATCGATCCACCTCTATCAAGAGTTGGTCTCACTGCTGCTGAAGCAGAAGCACAAGGTTTTAATTTCCTGGAAAATAAAATCTACGTAAATACAATACCTCGACATAAAATTAATAACGATTCAAGAGGTATTTTCAAAGTTGTACTAAATAAAGACAATGGCGAAATATTAGGTGCAAGTTTATATGGAAAAGAATCAGAAGAATTGATTAATTTCATCAAATTAGCGATAGATCAGCTCATCCCATACACAGTACTAAGTGAAAATATCTATACACACCCAACTATGGCCGAATCATTCAACGATTTGTTTTTAGAACCACTTTGATTTTAATCATTAGTGGTTCTTATACAGTAGATCCCTATCTACTGTGTTCCTACTAACACTTTGATTTTTAATCATTAGTGGTTCTTATGCAGTAGATCCTTATCTACTGTATGAGAACTCTCACTTTGAATTTTATCAAAAAAGGAACTGCGCTACGTCAGTTCCTTTTTTTTAGTATTTATCTATTTAGCCGCTTTACGTTTTTCGAGTTTCTCTTTAAGTTTGCGGTCTTGCTCTTCTTTACGGCGTTTACGTTCTTCATTACGTTTTCTTAAACGCTCTTCTTCCTCAGGATCACGTGGTTTCTTCAATTGTTTAATGACCTTCTCCATTAACTCTTCTTCAGTTAAAGCAGCAAGTGGGCGATTATTAACGAATGCAAAGGTCTTACGTCTTCCCGGACCACAGTATGACTGACAGCCAATCTCAATTTCCGCTTCAGGATCTAATTTTTCTAATTTCTTTTTCAACGTTTTAATATTAACTGCCTGACATTCATCGCAAATCAGAAATTTATTCTGCATCTTGCTACCCACCTTTCTATTATTAAATCAGCTCATATCATAATCATTTCTCTATATAACTCTAATTATTTTACTCTTTTTGCTATAAATTTCAAGTTGATTTAATCGATAATATACACCATATAAAAAAACAACCTTTAATAAAGGCTGTTTTTATTACTGTCCATGATATATCCTAAATTTTAATGGTTTAATTCCTTGCGCTATCCATTCATCATAAATTAACTGTTTATCAATGATAGTGTTAATAATTGTTATACCACAATCACCGCCACCAGCGCCAGATGTTTTAGATGCGCCACCGTGTTTCTCACCAATGTCACATAATTTCTTAAGTTTATCTGTTTCTATATCAACTGTTGCTTCAACATCCATTGATTGAATAACACGACGATTTTGTCGTATCATCTTTTGAACGCCTTTGATATTATTAGTCTTAAACGCTTGAATTAAACTTTCTACACAATCATGTGATCGATCTAAAAATTCACCGTAGAAACTTGGGTCAGATTTTAGACGTTTTACTTCACTAACCAAATGTGGTGATGATGCAGGAGAACCTGTCCATCCAATTAAAACTTCCATATTTTCTGGTGCCTGTAATGGTTCAATATGAAGTCCTGGCCAGTTTTTTTCTAACACGTCATTTACAGATGTTTCATCCATCTGTTGCTTAACCCAATCATGATCGAATGTACTATAAGCAAGCCAACCGCTGTATACACTCACTGCTATATCTCCACAAGAACTCAAACTTTGTAATTTCATATTAGCTATAACTGCTAATTTATAGATATACAAATTCGAAAGTTGCATGTCATAAAACTCATTCAATACTTTAACAACTGAAACTAAAACAGCAGCACTTGATCCTAAGCCATACTTCTGGCCAGAATCATCAGCTAAATTACTATCAATCGTTAAGTGGAAATGTTTAAGTTTGATATTGCAACTGCGTGCATATTGTTCAAATACCTCGATAGCAGTAACTACATACTTCAATTGCTTAGCAGCTTGCACATCAGAAATTTCAATTTTATCTTCATTACGATCAAATTTTACAGGTTCGTAATGTAATGTTTTGGAATGAATACTTCCCTCAACTTCATTTGAGGCTTCTATTGTTGCTGTAACAAATCTGTCTACTGCAATAAGGACAGATTTATAGCCTGGTTCTGTTACAGCATATTCACCTGCGACATAAAGTTTTCCGGGTGCTTTGACCTGTATCATTCTATCTCTTCCTTACTTAATAATTTCAACGCCAGTACTAATAATATCACTTACAATAATTTGCGATTCATCAAATTCTTTTAAAAATTGTTCAACGGCAGCTTGTTTATTTTTCTTTTCAACTAACACTTTAACATTTGGTCCTGCGTCCATGGTGAAATAACAAGGCAAGCCAGCTTCACGACACTGATGGACGACAGCCATCGCATCGTAACTTTCTTGAACCAAATATGTAAATGGCGGTTGTGCACCTAAATTTGTAGCATGCATTCTTAAACCATTTGCTTCTATAACTTCACCTAAATGTTTGAAATCTTTATTTTTTATTGCTTCTTTTGCCTCAGCTAAATCTTGATCAACATGATCAAGCCAATATTGATAGAAACGAGATGTTTCTCTTGTTAAAGACATCCCTGAACGACTTGAGACTTTTTTCGATTGGTTATTGATTACTACAAAAATCATAGAAAGATCTTTTTCCCAATCATTAGCATCAATAGCATGAGCATAAGAAGTCGCATCATCATGACCTTTCTCCCATTCAGCAAAGCCTCCGTAGATACTTCTTGAAGCTGAACCAGAACCTCGACGTGCTAATCTAGATAAATCCTTGCTTGATAAACCTAATTGAAGTGCTTCATTACAAGCAGCTGCTAATGCAGCATATGCACTAGCCGATGAAGCTAATCCAGCCGCTGTAGGAACAAAATTATTGCTTTCAATTTTAGCATGTAAATCTGTGGCAGCAACATCTCTCACGATATCCATATATTTTTGGATTTTAGTTGTTTCTTTAGCATCAACTTCTTCCCCGTTTAGAATAAGTTGGTCTTCAGTTAGTGACGCGTCAAACGTTACTTGTGTTTCAGTATAAAAACGTTCTAGCGTGACAGATAAACTATTATTCATCGGAATAATATATGATTCATCAGCTTTACCCCAGTATTTGATTAACGCAATATTTGTGTGCGCACGTGCTTTGCCACTTTTCACCAATGGTTTACCCTCCTAAATGTTCAATCCACGTATGTGCTGCGCCTGCTTTTTCAACAGCTGCTACGATCTTTTTGGCAGTTTGTAAATCTTGCGCAAGAAGAAGCATGCTACCGCCACGTCCTCCTCCAGTAAGCTTACCAGCGATAGCACCATGTTCTTCACCTATTTTTAATAGTCTTTCTATTTTATCATGGCTAACGGTTAAGTGTCTTAAGTCTTTTTGGCATTGATTAAATATATCTGCAAGATGATTAAAGTCATGTTTTTCAATAGATTCACTTGCTTCATGAACAAGAGATCCAATATGTTCAATATGGCTCAAGTATTCAGGGTCTTCACACAATCTATGAACATCTTCTACTGCCTGTTTAGTCGATCCTTTGACTCCAGTGTCTATAACTATCATATAACCATCAAGTTGAAGTGATTTAAGGTTTTCAACGTGCCCTTGTTTGAACCATACAGGTTTATTAGAAACTATAGTTTGTGTATCAATCCCACTTGGTTTACCATGTGCAATACGTTCTGCCCAATTTGCTTCCTTGATTAATGTTTCATCATCTAAAGGTTCTCCCATGAAGTCATAACTAGCTCTAACAAATGCAACAGCTACGGCTGCACTTGAACCTAGTCCTCTTGAAGGAGGTAAGTTCGTTTGGATTTTTACAGAAAGTGGTTCTTTTACACCACTTCTTTCTATAAAACGATTAATGATAGACTTTAGATGTTCAGGCGCATCATATAACATGCCATCATATACATCACTTGTAATAGAAGAATAGTTACCTTCCTCCATACTTTCAATTAATATTTTTATTTTACTAGCATTAAATGGGATGGCGATTGCTGGCTGACCAAATGTTACTGCGTGTTCACCTATTAGAATAATCTTTCCGGTAGACTCTCCGTATCCTTGTCTCGTCATGTTTTCTCACCTTTTTATATACCTTATATATACTTTAATTCATTGACACTATCTGATAATTAATTTGAAAAATAATTTTTATTACGTATAGATACGTCTATATTTAGACATCATTGAAATTACTATTTTAGCGAATTTTACTATTGTGTTGCCACTGTTTAACGATGCAATATTTTAATATCAGTATTTTTCAACTACAAAAGAGTATAATAACTCTTTTCTTGATAACTAACAATACTTTAATAGTATAAAACTCTTAAATAGAGTTATCAAAATTATGAATTATATTTACCTTTAACTTCGATTATGTAAACATTTAATAAATTTTAACTAAAGTTTTCTAAAATTTTCCACCTTACATATGATACTACAAAAAGACTTGGGAATATATATCTATAACTAATGATATAAAAATTTATTCTTTATTTGATAATACAAGTAGAGAAGGTCTACAAATCGAGTTTTTTGTAGACCTTCTCCTAATCACTTACTCATCTATTTAAAATATTCTTACGCACGCTTTACAAATCTAATTTTTGATGCATTTTTGCATTTCGTTCGATCATTTTTTCAAAATAACCTTCATATCGTTGCCATTCATCTTCAGTGACTGGATCCATATTTAATTGAGCACCTAAATCTTTCAGTGCATATAAAAGTAAAAACATTACATCTTGAACTTTAATGTCTTTATTGAGTAACGTCTCTAATGAAGCCATAGATTCAGGATCAATATTAGGGAAACGAAACTTAGTTGTTTCTCCTTTGAGTGCGTGTTGATAAAAGTCTCTCATCATAGCAGCACGCTTAGAACCCGATCCTTCTACACAAAGATAGATTTGAACCGCTATACCTCCACGTACACGTCTTTGAGAAATACCAGCAAATTTCTTGCCATCAATACTTAAATCGAATTTACCAGGACAATAAGATTGTTCAATTTCATGTGTGTGAATATCTACATCTTCGTCTTCAAACATCTTACATATCAATAGATACATTACTGTGAAAGCTTCATCTATAGTTGTTTCAGTTTGTCCTTTAAATATTAAAGAAATATTAAGCACACCTTGGTCCAATACTACGCCAAGTCCACCTGAATTTCTCACAATGGCATTATAGCCTACTTCATTTGCTAAATAACGTATGCCATCACTTAAAAATGGAAGTCTTGAATCGTGTATACCAAGGATAACTGTATGTTGGTGAATCCAAGTTCTTACTACATTACATGATAAGTCTTTCCCAACACTTTCAGAGAATGTATCGTCAAATGCAAAGGATTGCATGGGTTCCAGACCCGTTGAATGATCCACATAACGCCACGGTATTTGGTTAAAATATTTGCTTGATAAATCCATTATTGTAGTGATTGAGCTGCAGTAATAATAGATAAGTTATAAACATCTTCAGTTGAGCATCCACGTGATAAGTCATTAACAGGCGAATTTAGGCCTTGAAGAACAGGACCAACTGCATCATAACCACCTAAACGTTGTGCAATTTTATAGCCAATGTTACCTGCTTCAAGACTTGGGAAGATAAACACATTAGCGTCTCCTTGAATTTTAGCACCAGGCGCTTTTTTCTCAGCTACACTAGGGACAATCGCAGCATCAAATTGGAATTCCCCATCAATCACAACATTTTCAATGTTATCAGATTGAACTTTTTCTTGAGCTAATTTTAATGCCTCTTGTACTTTAGTGACGTCGTCTGATTTAGCAGAGCCCTTTGTAGAGAAGCTTAACATTGCTACTTTTGGTTCCATACCAAAGCTTAATGCAGACTTAGCACTTTCTACAGCAATTTCAGCTAATCCTTGAGCATCTAATTCAGGGTTGATGGCACAGTCGCCGAAGATATATTGCTCGTCATCTTTAATCATAAAGAAGATACCAGAAGTCTTAGATACACCTGGTTTAGTTTTAATAATTTGTAATGCTGGACGTACTGTATCACCAGTTGAATGTGCAGCACCGCTTACTAAACCTGCGGCTTTACCAGTGTAAACAAGCATTGTACCGAAATAATTAACATTGTCTAACATTTCTTCAGCTTGTTCTTTAGTCGCTTTACCTTTTCTACGCTCTACAAATTCATCTACTAATTCAGGTTTTAAATCACTTGATGAAGGATCAATAATTTCAATATTAGTTAAATTGAGAGATTTTTCTTCTGCTAAAGATTTAATTTTTTCTTCATTACCTAACACGATGGGTGAAACATAATCACTCTCTTGTAATTGCGTTGCTGCCGTTAAAACTCTTTCGTCTTCCCCTTCAGGTAATACAATTTTTACATTTTTTCCAGATAATTTTTCTTGTAATACATTTAATAAATCAGCCATAATGTCCTCCTCAATTCACATTCATAATAACGTTTACATTTCAAATTATACGTCATTTTGTAGTAGAATTCCATTTCACTCAATTGTAAACATTTACTTAGGAGTTCCTAGTTTGTTTATGATAAAATTTAACGTGAATTGATTAAGAATTTGAAGATAAGGAGCGATAACTATGAGTGAAGCAGCCGAAACTTTAGATGGTTGGTATAGTTTACATTTGTTTTATGCAATGGATTGGACTACATTTCGTTTAGTTCCAGAAGACGAGCGTGAGGCAATGATTTCTGAATTAAAATCATTTGTTGAAGATAAATCTAAAGCAAGAGATTCACACACAGGTGATCAAGCAATTTATAATATTACAGGCCAAAAAGCAGACCTACTATTATGGTTCTTACGTCCTGAAATGAAAGACTTAAATAAAATTGAAAATGATTTTAATAAATTACGTATTGCGGACTACTTAATTCCTACTTATTCTTACGTTTCAGTGATTGAATTAAGTAATTACTTAGCCGGCAAATCTGACGAAGACCCGTATGAAAATCCACATGTAAAAGCTAGATTGTATCCTGAACTTCCTCATTCTGAATACATCTGCTTCTATCCTATGGATAAACGTCGTAATGAAACTTATAACTGGTATATGTTACCTATAGAAGAACGTAAGAATTTAATGTATAACCATGGCATGATTGGACGTAAATATGCCGGTAAAATCAAACAATTTATCACTGGTTCTGTTGGTTTTGACGATTTTGAATGGGGTGTGACATTATTCTCAGACGATGTATTACAATTTAAGAAAATTGTATACGAAATGCGTTTTGACGAAACTACAGCACGTTATGGCGATTTTGGTAGTTTCTATGTAGGTCATATCTTAAATACAGACGATTTCAATGAATTCTTTAATATTTAATTATTGACTGCAGAAAGCTATGATGATATTTCTTCATAGCTTTTTTATATACTTAAAAATAGAAAAAGCACACTTCGGAGAACTCGAAGTGTGCCTTCCTAGTAGTATCCTTGGGAGAACTTTAATCACTACTACGTATTAAGTTAACTTCAGAGAATATACAGTCGCTACCCAATATATTCTTTGTAATCGTTAACTAATATTATTTTAACCATTTTGAAACATTTGAAACACGATAAAATTAAAAATATACACTTTTACTGAATAATTTCATGATAGGTTTAAAATTGAACTTATTTAAATAAATTAATTATATTTTAGTTTAACTTTTCACATTTGCGAATAGGGTTAAAGTTTATATATGTGGTCTTTTTTAATCACATCTACTATAATAATATTAAATTCAAAATATTTTAAAAATTGGTGATGTAATGACTATTGAATCAAATGAAACAGCTCATGAAAGTCTAATTAAAGATGTAGTCATGTTAGCTGCCCGAATATTATTAGAATCTGGCGCTGAGGGTACTAGAGTCGAAGACACAATGACTCGCATCGCTAGAAAGTTAGGTTATTCAGAAAGTAATAGCTTTGTAACGAATACTGTTATTCAATTTACGTTACATAATGAATCATATCAGCGTTTATATAGAATTAAATCACGTGATACAAATCTTATAAAAATTTCTCAAGCTAATGAAATCTCAAGACAAATTACTAATGGCACGATTGACCTAGAGGAAGCTAAGAAAAAATTAGAACATATTTATATAGCTAAGAGGGACAGTAGTCTTCCCTTCAAAGGTATAGCTGCTGCAATAATCGCAATGAGTTTTCTCTATTTACAAGGAGGACGTCTCATTGATGTGATTACAGCGATTTTAGCTGGGAGTTTTGGTTATCTAGTAGTTGAAATTCTTGATCGCAAATTACATGCACAATTTATACCAGAATTTTTAGGTTCATTAGTGATTGGTATTATTGCAGTCATTGGACATTCGCTTGTACCAAGTGGCAATTTAGCAACAATCATCATCGCAGCAGTCATGCCGATTGTACCAGGAGTATTAATTACTAATGCGATTCAAGATTTATTTGGTGGGCATATGTTGATGTTTACTACTAAATCTTTAGAGGCGTTAGTGACTTCATTCGGTATTGGTGCAGGCGTTAGCTCAATTTTAATTTTAGTTTAGGAGGCATGTAGAAAATGTTTTGGATATTGAATTTTGTATTTAGTTTTCTCGCCTCACTCTTCTTCTGTGTCATATTTGATGCGCCTAGGAAATTGTATCTATCATGTGGATTTGTTGGTTCATGTGGTTGGATGGTCTATATTCTATTCTTTGATGGGTTACAAGTTCACACTATCTATTCAAGTTTCTTTGGAAGTTTAGCATTAGGTTTATTAAGCCACTACATGGCACGCCATATGAAAGAACCAGTCATTATCTTTATGGTTACTGGTATTATTCCTTTAGTTCCAGGTGGACTTGCTTACGATGCTACTAAAAATTTAGTATTACTTCATTTCAGTAGAGCAATTAATACGATGCTTGAAGTAACATTGATTGCAGGAGCAATTGCTTTAGGCTTATTGTTTGCTGACCAAATCTCTAAAATAGTTATCTCAGGCTTTGATCGTACACGAAAAAAATTATAACTCCATATATAGAATAAGCTCAAAGATGATTTTATTAATGTAAATCATCTTTGAGCTTTCTTTATTTCAAAACTATATTAAAGAAACATTTTTTGTATTAATTAAATTATTTCTTAGGTTCATCAACCATGTCTTCGACTTCATTTTCAGAACGGTTAAGAATTAAACGACTTAATTCGTCATTATCCATCTTCTTAAGCTTAGGATAGCGGATAAAGAAGAAGATAAGACCTATCACTAGCCAAATTGCTAAAGCAATGTAAGAAGGTCCTGGCAATGATGCAGGCGATCCTGGAATTAAGAGTAATCCTAAGAAGATAAATGATACGATTGAACCAATAATCGCAAACGTCTTATAAATAGGCGCGTATGTGTTGCTTTGTTTATCATAACTAAATAGTTTTGCTGCTGATAAACAAGTAATGAAGTATGCAATAGAGACACCTGTTGACGACATGTTAACAATCCAATTTAATGCATTACGTCCTAACCAAGGCGCTACTAATGCTACACCCACTAAGAAGATAATAGCAACATATGGTGTTTTATATTTACTATGCAATTTACTAAATACTGTAGGCATAATACCAGAACGTCCCATAGAGAATAAAAGACGACTTGAACTCATTAAGAAACCGTTGAGTCCTGTAAAGATACCCATTGCGATAGCAATAGCTAATACACCAAGACCAATGTAACCAAATGCTCCTTGCGTAACTGCACCTGTTAACCATAAGTTACCGTTGAGACTTTTAGAATGTGTGCCTAACCATCCAGTATAAAGTAACATGACAACATAAGTTAGTGCTGCTGCTAGTAAGCTATAAACAATTAATTTAAATGTTTTATTTGGTGCGAAATTAAATTCTTCTGCGGTTTGCGGAATGTTATCGAAACCTACATAAGCCCATGGTGCGATAGCCACAATCATGATAATAGATCTAAACCAACCTTTATCTGAATTAGCTAAAGGTTGTAAATTACTTAAGTCAAAGTTACTACCAAAGAATGAACCAAAGAACATAAGTAAGACAACGACAACCATTGCAATACAGAAATAATATTGAAGTGATCCAGATACACTCGCACCTCTAATTGAGATAATCATAAAGACTAATAATAGTACTGTTGCAATGATAATCTCCGTTATGTAGACATCCCAACCTGCAACTGTATATAACTTTCCATTATTTAAAACATTGGGTAATAGAAACTTAACTAATAAACTAAACGCTGTAGCATTTAGTGCTACGACGCAGACATAGCCAAATGTTAAAAACCAAGATGAAAAGAAACTTACATATCTACCGAAACTTAAGAAACTAAAAGCAAATGCTCCCCCTGAAACCGGGAATTTCTCAACTAACGCCCCATAACTAACGGCGATTAAAATCATTAATAACGCACCGATGACGATGCCTATAGAGGATGCAATAGGTCCTGATTGTTTAATCCAATCCCCTGGTAAAATAAAAGCACCCCAACCGATACATGAGCCGTAAGCAATTGCCCATACGAACTTTTCAGAGAGGTTTTGCTTAAGGTCACCTCTATCTACTTTATTATTTTTATTTTCCATAAATAAAACTCACCTCGAAGGTATTCTATACCCGATTCGGTGAGTTTTTAAATATCAAAAATACTATTTTCTTTAGAATTTTAAGCTTAAAAATGTTTGTTAGTTATTAGTATTTAGCCTGCATATTTAAATGTAGCGATAATTAACATTAACCAACCTGCTATAAATAACACGCCGCCAATTGGTGTAATAGCACCTAAAATTCGAATTTGTGTAAGTGCTAAGATATATAAAGAACCGCTGAAGAAGACGATCCCGAAGAAAAGTAACCAACCTGCCCAATTAACATTAATAGCAGTAGTACCGCTAATTACTCCAATAATTAATAGTCCGAGACCATGATACATTTGATACATTGTCGCTTTTTCCCAAACAGACATGTATTTTTCAGATAATTTGTTTTCTAAACCATGTGCACCAAAAGCGCCTGTACCGACAGCCATCATCGTATTGAATGCACCTAGAATTATAAATAATTTCATCATTTCAATTGTGCTCCTTTATGTTTAAAAGTCGAAAATAGACTCGCCATTTCCTATATTGTCATCTGTAGTCATTAAATTTGAATGAGACGTATGTTCATTTTTCATTGATTGAGGTACTTTACCTCCCATTGCTTCAATTTCAGTAGCTGACACTTGCTTTTTATTATGATTTGATTGATTCGATTCTTTGCGTTGCGAAGATAAAACTTGAGCATTGGATGCCTCATGCCTATCTTGAACCGAAGTTTGATTATCACTAGAAGTGTATAGAGAAGTTAATGTATGTATAGCATACATATGCTTTTCAAATTCAGCCTCAGTCTGTGCTTCATCCGCTTGCACTAATTCTTGTTCAATCAAATGAATCATTTTATCATTGCGCATCATATATCACCTTAACCTTCGCACCAATTAATAGGGTCTTTTCCTTTAGCTTTTAGATATTCATTCGTTCTTGAATAAGGCTTAGAACCAAAGAAACCTCTAAAAGCAGATAATGGACTAGGATGAGGAGATTTTATAACTAAATGTTTAGATGTATCAATGAGTTTCTTTTTTTGTTGAGCAGGTTTGCCCCATAATATAAAAACAACATTTTCACGATGTTTAGAAACCGCTTCAATCACTTCATCAGTAAATGTTTCCCATCCGATATCTCTATGTGAATGTGCTTCTCCTTGTCTCACTGTCAGCACAGTATTTAATAAAAGCACACCTTCTCTAGCCCAATCTTGTAAATGTGGTGATACCCTATGACAACCAATATCATCTTCTAGTTCTTGGTACATATTTCGCAATGAAGGTGGAAATTTAGCATTAGGTTGCACTGAAAATGCTAAACCATCTGCTTGGTTAGGTCCATGGTATGGATCTTGCCCCAGTATAACTACCTTTATATTGTCAAACGGTGTTAAATCAAATGCTTGGTAAATATTCTTTCTATCTGGGTACACAATTTTAGTTGTATATTCTTTTTCTAGAAAATCGTGCATCTCTTGAAAGTCATGTCTTGACGTTATATCATGAAAAACTTCTGACCATTTCATCGCATTCACCTCTCGACATATTTTAACATATTCAATGATAAGAAGTTATGAAGATTAAATTACTACTTCAAAAATGTAAACCTATAATATTCAAAAGTTTACAATGTAAATATTTTTGGCTATAGTACTACTAAATCAATTTATATCAGAAGTTTGGAGCGTAGACATATGTGTACTGGTTTTTCATTTTTCACAAAATCAAAACATCATTATTTAGCTAGAACAATGGATTTCGCATTCGAATTTAACGGCATACCTACTGTGGTACCTCGCCACTATCAGTATCAACTTGACTTAGAATCAGAATTACGACTTCAATACGGTTTCGTAGGCACTAATTTAAAAGTCGGAAGATATCGCTTTGGTGATGGCATCAATGAACATGGAGTGGCAATTTCAAACCATTATTTCACTGGTGAAGCTTCATATAGCAACCATAGACGGTATGGCTATTTCAATTTAGCACCTGAAGAATTTATAGTGTGGGTGCTTGGCTTCGTTAAAAGTATAGAAGAACTCAAACAAAAAGTGAAAAACATCAACATTATGAATGAAAAAAATACTACATTAAATATAGTTCCACCCCTGCATTTTATAATCACTGATGCGTCAGGACATACAGTTGCAGTGGAACCCCATAACGGACTACTTATCGTTAAAGACAACCACGTTAAGGTATTAACCAACGCACCTAAACTTGAGTGGCATATTCAAAATTTAAGAAATTATGCTTTCCTTCAACCTGAGAAATCAACAAATCAGCTTGTTGGCAAAGTATTAGTGCGTTCCATGGGATGTGAAGCTGGCACTAATGGTCTACCAGGTGGCTATACATCTACAGAACGATTCGTGCGTGCCACTTATTTAAGACATCATTTATCATCTTCTCATAATGAAGATATCAACCTTATGAATTGTTTTAAAATCCTAGACTCTGTCAGTATACCGCAAGGAGCTGTGCTAGATGCTGGAGAAACACATTACACACAATATCAATTAGTTATGGATAGTAAAGATAAAGCTTATTACATTAAGCCATACTTTAGTAATCAACTTTTCAAAGTTCAATTAAATGAAGAATTACTATCAAAGGACGATATGACATTTCTTCCTATTAACAATGAATTACATATTTCTCAATTAAATGCGTAATATATTCATACGGTCCTTCATTTTCGAAAAGCTATAAACATTTAGCTTACACGATAAACGTGGTATGATTAAGGATATATTAGAACTTAACGGGAGTGAATAAAATTATGGCTTTAAAGAAAGTGTTAACAATTGCAGGGTCTGATACGAGTGCGGGAGCTGGTATGCAAGCAGACCTCAAAACATTCCAAGAATTAGATACGTATGGAATGGTGGCTTTGACATCTATCGTTACGATGGATAAAGAAACATGGTCTCATGATGTGACACCTCTAGATATGAATGTCTTTGAAAAGCAACTTGAAACTGCGATTTCTATTGGCCCTGATGCAATCAAGACGGGTATGTTAGGTACTCAAGAAATCATTAAACGTGCTGGCGAAGTTTATGAAGAATCAGGTGCAGATTACTTCGTCGTAGACCCAGTCATGGTTTGTAAAGGTGAAGACGAAGTACTTAACCCAGGAAATACTGACGCAATGATTAAATATTTACTACCTAAAGCAACAGTAGTAACGCCAAACTTATTTGAAGCTGGTCAACTTTCAGGATTAGGAAAATTAACTTCAATTGAAGATATGAAAAAAGCCGCTCAAATCATTTATGATGCAGGTACACCTCACGTGATTATCAAAGGTGGTAAAGTGCTAGATCAAGATAAATCTTATGATTTATACTACGATGGCGATAAATTCTATCAGTTAACAACAGATATGTTCCAACAAAGTTATAACCACGGTGCAGGTTGTACGTCCGCAGCTGCGACAACTGCTTACCTAGCTAACGGCAAATCTCCAAGAGAAGCAGTCATCGCTGCTAAAGCTTTCGTAGCATCTGCAATCAAAAACGGTTGGAAAATGAATGAATTTGTAGGACCTGTTGATCATGGTGCATATCATCGCATCGAACACATCGAAGTCGAAGTAACAGAAGTTTAAAGAAATACTGCATTGATTTCTAAAATAAGAATTCATTCTATATAGTTTTCTAAGATGGCTAGAATAGACAAAAGCTTGATATAAACACAGTTCAAATTCAGTCATCTAATTCAAAAATGTTAGAAGCATTTGAGAAATGAAATGATGTTTAGCTTCATTTCATTTAAAGCTTTTAATCACTTTTTAATGATTAATAAGGTGATTGAAAGCTTTTTATTTTTCCTATATTGAAAATTTTTTTGTGTATATTCCACCTTTATCACACGTTTTAGAATCTTCACTCAAAAAAAATTAAAACGAATATGTTTAAAACAACCTTTACTGTAGTAAACAATGGTAAATGAAACCTTTTAAAAAGGAGGAAATTATAACATGAATATTGAAGATCAAAACGTGGGGATGACTGAACCTATTACAATCATTGGCGGAGGCATCGGAGGTTTGACACTTGCCAGAGTATTGTATGTCAATGGTATACCATCTAAGGTTTATGAAATTGATACATCTCCAAATGCACGTACGCAAGGTGGTCAACTTGATATACATGAACATAATGGACAAGTTGCACTTAAAAAAGCTCATCTGATGGATGAATTTCACTCTATTATTCATGAAGGCGCAGACGCAGCACGTATATTTAATTCTAATGGGGAATTACTTCACGATGCGCCTGCTGACGAAAATAATGGTAGACCTGAAGTTTTACGTGGAGATTTAAGACAAATTTTAATTGATTCATTACCTAACGAAACAATAGAGTGGAATAAAAAAGTGGATCGTGTAGAAGAATGGGAAAAAGGACAATACCAAGTGTTCTTTAGAGATGATACATCTTTAACTACTAGCAAATTAGTAGGTGCAGACGGCGCATGGTCTAAAGTACGTAGAGTTTTAACTGATATTACACCTCATTATACTGGTTACACATTTATAGAAACATACCTTCATGACGTTGATAACCAATATCCTGAAACTGCAAAAGTTGTAGGACAAGGCCAAATGTTTGCATTATCTCCAGGAAAAGGTATCGTAGCACATCGTGAATATGGGGGTATTATTCATACTTATGTACAGATGCAATGCTCTTTAGAGTGGATTGACAACATTGATTTCTCAAATAAAAAGGAAGCGACACAAACCATAGCTAATGAATTTAAAGGTTGGCCTAATGAAATTACTGCATTGATTACGGAAGCTGAATCCTCAATTACTCCAAGAAAAATTAATGCATTGCCTGATGAACATCGTTGGCAAAGACGACAAGGCGTTACTTTAATCGGAGATGCGGCTCATTTAATGGCTCCTTCAGGTGAAGGCGCAAACTTAGCTATGTTAGATGCCGCGGAATTAGCAGAAAGCATTGCAAAAATGAATGGAGATTTAAATAGCGTTATTAAAGATTATGAAGAAACCATGTTCCCTAGAAGCGAAGAAGAAGCTAGAGAATCACATGAATTATTGGATATATGTCTAGGTGAGGACCGTCCACATCGTCTAGTTGAACTATTTAAAGGTAATATTTAATGAATATGTAAATGAAACTGGCTTACTTTAAGTGTAAGCCAGTTTTTTTAGATCATCATTGAAATTAAAATATTTTGTTGAATGAGGTTTCAAATACTTCTCTAAATTTCTAGGCATAAAGTCTGAGATATCTCTCCGATGTTCGTAGTATTCAAAGTTGATACCATAGCCCCATGTTTTTTTAAAGAAACTCATTTACTATATAGAGTGTAGAGAGACAAAGGAGGAATCGAACAACATGATAATCTACAGGCAAAATATAGAGAACGGAGTACCTATTTACGAAATCATAACTAAAACTTTCAAGACTATTACAGTAAAATGTGATGAAACTTTCAGTGAATTCGAAATCTATAAATTGCTCTCTCTACTAGAAAATGACGTAGACACAATGAAAATGAGTTACTAAACCGTGTCGATGTTATTTTCACATCCAAACAAGACATTGCACAAAATCCAATTGAGAATTTGAGAATTAGAATTTATGTTCTAATTATTCCCTAACATAATGTGTTTTTTAAAGTTTTCTGTCCCCTAAACTATTAACTTTAAAAGCCATTCAATCATCCCTAAAAATACTCACCTTAAAATGTATAAAACGCTAATGCTAGCCAAAATTGTCCCCTTTTGTAGCTCGGAGAGAACCTTTGAGCGTTGCTAACATTAGCGTTTATTTTTTATAATTAAAAGAACGTCTAGTGAATAAAAAAATAGCAGTAAAATGATTTCTAATTGAGATCATTTTACTGCTATTACTTTAATGAAAGTTATGTTCTAAGTTTTATATTTAGAAGTTTTCTTTTCTCTCTTTAACCCACCATAAAGCTTTTTTAGGGTTTTCTTCATAGTATTTTCTATCTTCTTCATTATCAACATTTGGATAAGAACCTTTAAGTGACTTACCTGCTGTACTTGCATGAAATAAAGTAATAACTAAGAATCCAATTAAACTAATTGCAGTTAAATAATATGCTGGAGCTAAAGCATTTCCAGTTGATTCTACTAACCATGATGCAATTAAAGGCGTAGTACCACCAAATAAAGAAACAGATACGTTAAATGTCACTGATAATGTACGATATCTGATATGTGTATAGAACATTGTTGGTAAAGATCCTGGCATTGTTGCTTCATATGTTGAAAGGAAGAATCCTAATATGAAGACACCGATAATTATTAATGGTAATGATTTAGTACTTAGTAAACTGTATGCAACAATACTTAATAAAGTAAGTCCTCCTGTACCAATCAAGAATACCTTTTTCTCACCAATTTTATCGGCTATTTTACCAAACATTAGTGCTAATGGAATCATAACTGCCATTACACATGTAATAAGTACACTTGTAGTCGTAGCATCCAGTTTAACAATTTGACCAAGATACGTTGGTAGATAAGCTGTTACAGAATAGTTCGTTACATTAAAGAATACTATCGCTACGAAGCAAACGAGAATATCTTTATAATAATATCGAATAATAGTGAAGAACCCTATGTTATCTCTTTGAGGAGTGGAAGCTACATCATTTTCATAAACAGGAGACTCTTCAAGTCTACGACGTAAATAAAGACCAAATAATCCAAGGAATAAACCTAGAATAAATGGAATTCTCCAACCCCATGCTTGCATCTGATCATGAGTTAAGAAGAAACTTAATAATGCAATCATAATTGAAGCCGCAATATAACCTGAAAGTGTACCAATTTCAAGGCCACTACCTAAACTATTACGACGTTTATCCGGTGATGATTCAGCAACGTAAGTCATTGCACCTGCGTATTCCCCACCTGTAGAAAAGCCTTGTAGCACCCTAGCAAGTAATAACAGTATTGGCGCCCATATTCCTATTGTATTGTAATTGGGTAGTAACCCAATAGTAAGTGTAGATAATGCCATTAAAATAATTGTTGTAGTTAATACAACTTTACGTCCATATTTGTCACCGATGATACCAAATACGATACCACCAATAGGTCTTAATAAGAACGCGATTGCTAATGCTGCAAATGTAAAAATTAGTTGGATTTGAGGATTATGTACTGGAGAGAAGAAATTCGCTCCTATGTATGCCGTTGTATAAGCATAAACCCCAAAGTCAAACCATTCCATGGCGACCGGTAGCTACAACGGTTTTTTTGCTTCTTGACCGTCTACCACGTTAATATGATTTTTGTTGAACTTCATTACAATAACACTCCCTTGTGATATGTTACATAATTATGCGTAGTTAAACTTTAATGTCAAATTAATTCAGTTTACATAATTTTCAATTTTTTAAGTTTATTCATTTTACAGATATTTAAATTTAACATTTGAAATTGCTTCCATTAATTATTGGCAACGAAAATAAAAAAACTAAAAAATAATTTTTCATCTAATTTTTTAATACCATTAGTTTTACCCCGTATAAATCATCCGAAACTTTTATAATTGTTTCGTCTTCAACAAAAAATCGTATATCATCATGTATATCAATAGGTTTAAGGTATTTTATTTTATAATTCTCCCATTGTATATTGAGTTCTTCGAAGGCGATTTCACATACTAATTGACCTGGAACGATGTCATTGTGTATTGGATTCATATCATTCACTAATACTAAGTATTCTTTAATAATCTCGATTGAAATCTTCATTTTAACGCTTTACCTCGATAAAAACTTGTTCTATATATATACATTTATGGTTATTTTTATTTATTTTCAAACTATAGGTGTGCTTGATAAAATCTTTTATATTTTTAACTGATATTTTGCTTAAAGTCGCGTCATATACTTCATCCGTTACTAATTTATTAAATTCTTTAACATATGTCTCCTTTAAAATTAAAGGTTTCTTTACAAATTTTTTATAACTTTTAAATTCCGACCAAAGCTTTGCACACATTAAAGTAGGGACTTGATAATTGAAATCTTTATTTAATAAATAGCAATACTTACGCACGTCTTCTTCTTTAAAAATGACTCTTTGATGTTCTTCACCATCTCTCAAATAATACTGCATTACCGAGTCCTCCACCGATTCCCATTGTTGCAATGGATTTATTTTGCACATTCATATGAAATAATCGTGTAACTAGAGCTGCGCCACTTGCTCCATATGGGTGACCAGAAGCGATTGCGCCACCCCATCGATTTAGCTTATCATCAGAAATACTAAGTTCCTTTTGACAAGCTAAAACTTGTGAACTAAATGCTTCATTTAGTTCTATAGTATCAATATCTTCTATTTTAACTTTAGCTCTTTTCAACAGCTTTCTAACTGCTGGCACAGGACCTATACCTAAATAATTAGGATCAACCCCAACTGTACAACTTTCAATAAATTTTAATCCTTTAGCAAAACCTAAATTTATAGCGAGTTTCTCTTCCATTACAAGGATTAATACGGCACCATCATTTTTCATACAACTGTTACCAACTGTAATTGAACCTTGAATTAATAATGGTTTAAATCTACTTAATTTCTCAGTAGTTAAACGAGACTTAACACTTTCATCTCTATCAAACGATACCCCTTTAACTTTAATAGGCAATATTTCTCGGGAAATATTCCCATTATCATAGTTACCTTGAGTCAATTGATGGCTTCTATAAGCGAACTTATCTTGCATTACTCGCGAAATACCGTATTTTCGCGCCACATTTTCAGCAGCTTCTATCATTGAAGGATCTTGACCTTCCGGAGCAAATGGCGCTCTTTCGAAGAATTGAGGAAATTCTGTTTCATACACTGATTGAGGTCGTTTTAATTTCCAAGGTGCTCTACTTATACTCTCAACACCACCTGCAAGGTATACATTTCCAGCGCCACTTTGTATCATTCTACAAGCTTGTATAATAGTTTCTAGCCCTGAACCACACTGTCGATCAATAGTAACGCCTGGAACGGAGTTTTTAAGGCCTGCTTCTAGCAAAGATTTCCTTGCGATGTTACCACCATTGCCAACTGTGTTGCCGATAATAACGTCTTCCAAGTATTCCATCGCTCCAGGATATTCTGCTTGAAAGTAATTGAATAAAGGTTTTAGTAGTTGTTCTGGTTCCAAATGCTTTAAATATCCACCGTACTTGCCAAATGCAATTCGTTTAGCTGCTACAATGACTGGTTGCTTCATATTTAAATCTCTCCATTCAAATATTTAGTTTTCATTTTTCCTCTAGCAATTTTTCCAGATTCAGTGTAATGCATACCGTCAATTTTCCTAATTTTAGACGGAACCTCATATCTTGATAGATGATTCTTTAAACACGTTTTTACTTCTGAATATTTTAATTCTTTTATTCCTGTATACAAAAGAACTGCTATTTCTCCAAACTTATGATGTGGCTCACCTATTACTATTGCTTCACTGACACCTTCAATATTCATCACGCGCTGTTCTATCTCACTAGGATATACGTTAACGCCACCTATAATTAGACGGTCACTTTTCCTTCCTACTAGATATAAATTTCTATTTCTAATTAGTGCATAATCTCCTGTCTCAATCCACTCATTTGAAATTTGTTCTTCACCAACATATCCACTAAAAGTCATTTCACTTCGAACTTTTAGTAGTCCAATATGTTTTGAATCTTTCTCAAATAGTTTGGCTTCCACGTTTGGAAACAATTTGCCTACTGATTGTCTTGGTGCTGTTTGATTGAAATTATAGCTAATAAAACTTGCCTCAGAGGTGCCAAAAAATTCTATTAAATTCGTATCTGGATAAAGTTGAGCGATAGCCCTAAATTGTTCTTTTGAAAGCTTTGCTCCACTGCTGAAAATACTTTTAATTTCCGCAGTATGTAAACCTTTTAAAATGAACTGATAAAGCATCGTGGGTACTACAAACAATGAAGCAGACTGATGTATAGACTGTATAGTCTTCACGAGTACTTCTGCATTAAATTCTTTTTTACCTACAAATGTGCGTCCTGTAAACAAAGCATATATACATGCGTATAAGGAGAGTGAGTGTGATAAAGGGCCAGGAGCAACAATCACTTTTGAATCATGCTTTATTAATTTCTCATTCTCTTTATAAGAAATTAACCATGAATGTTCATTTCTATAATAAGCCTTGGGCAAGCCAGTTGTTCCCGAAGTAAATCCAATATGCAGTAATGTACCATTAATAGAATGAGAAATCCTATTATACCCTGTTTTAATTAAGTGCTGGTCACTCTTTAACCATTGAATTTTATATTTTTCAATCAGCTGGTTTATTGTAACTTTATTCCATTTACTACTAAAAAAGCACGGAATACCTCCAACTCTATGAATAGCGAAATAATGAATCAGATTTTTTATCGGATGATTACTTAATAAACCAACTTTTTCTCCCTCGTTAATCATAGAATATTGAGAACTTGCTTTATCTATCTCATGAATCAATTCATCGTAAGTTATTCGTTGATGATCAAATACCAAAGCCAATCGCTTAGGTTGATGCTCACCAAAATCATAAATATTTTTAATTACCTCTAACATGCCATCACCATATGTAAACTATATTTATAAATATGTTAACATTAATCTTAAAATTCCTCATGCTAAAATTAGCGCCCTACTACCAATGATATGGAAGTAAGACGTTATTAATTTATATTATAGTAAAAATTTCCTCTGGTTCATTCACGACATAATACGGGTTTTCTTGAAGTAAATCATGTGCAGATTGCGCGCCCCAAGTCACTACACAGGATCTAATATCTGATAAACTCGCACTTTTAACATCATGCGTTGTATCTCCGATATAGACTGTACGTCCTTGATTTAAATGATTATTTTGTATGATGGATTGTAAGATTTTATAATGAGGCTTTCGCAACTCCTTAATATGTAAACCTAGTGCATCTTTTATAAATCGATTAAGCCCTAAATAATCTAATTGTCTTGTTACTACAGCTGTTTCATTACTTGATATTACAAAGATATTTTTCTTTTTATTATGTAGTAATTGGAGCATTTCACTTATTCCCGCAAACTCTTTTATATTATGTATTTCATATTGACCATAATATTTATGATAAGCCCTAAGGAATAATTCAACTTTTTCCTCATCTATACCGATACTAGTTAAACTTCTCAAACCTTCCTCTAACGGTTGGCTTTGTGCACTTAAAATTTCTTCTTTACCAGGATTCTTTATATTTAATTTCTTAAAAGCCTGCTCAGTTGCATAAACGTGACATGATGTTGTGTCTGCTAAAGTACCACCAAAATCAAAAATATAGTTGTCAAAATTCATGATGTTACACCTCTTAGATAGTAATTACATTATAAATATACACTTTTTTGGTTAAAACTGCGATATATTAAAAAACCAGAGATTTCATGGACTTCATGAAATCTCTGGTAGTATTTCTTACTATTCTAAGTTAGCATGATTTTGTTGCATTGTTTCTTCATTGATATGAAATGCTTCCATTAAAGGCAATACAACACTGTCGAGGAGAACTAGTGACGCTTGTTCAAACAAGCTTCCTAGTGGTTGCTTAGAACCTTCAATATCGTGTTTAGTGCCAGCTGGTAATTCTATAATAGTTTCAGCAAGCTCTCCGATTGGCGAATCTGTTTGCGTTGTAATAAGTACAACTTTAGCGCCAATCTTTTGCGCTTTTTCAGCTAACAATCTTAAGTGTTCTGTTGAACCTGACCCAGAAATAATAATGAAAAGGTCGTGCTCTTTTATTGATGGAGTCGTGGACTCTCCTACAACATAAGCGTGTTCACCTAGTTGGTTTAAACGCATTGCAAAACTATTTGCAACAAATCCAGAACGCCCTTTACCAGCTACAAATATTCTATCCGCACCAACAACGTCATTAGCAAATCTTTCATACGACGTATCATCAACATGCGACAACGTATGATCTAATTCATCAAGTATAAGACGATAGTTATTAAATTCTGTCATCCTATCTACCTTCAATCGCATCGCGACATTGTTTTGCAGCTTCAACAGGATCGTCAGCGTTTGCGATTCCTCCACCTACGATAACTAAATCAGGTTCTTGAGTCACAATATCTTTAATTGTATCTGGTTTAATACCTCCAGCTACAGCGACTTTAGAATTTTTAATTACTGACTTCACTGTACGTAAACTATCTAATGGTGATTGACCTTCAGCTTGTAAATCATAACCAGTGTGTACAGCGATATAATCAGCGCCCATTTCATCTAATTCTTTTGCGCGTGTTTCAAGATCTTGTACCGCAATCATATCTACTAATAATTCTTTACCATGTTTATGTGCTTCTTCAACAGCAGCTTTAATTGATGCGTCTTCTGCTACACCTAAAATAGTTACAACATCAGCACCAAATTTAACAGCTTGGCTTACTTCATAATCTGCTGCGTCCATGATTTTTAAATCTGCTAATACTTTCGCATTACTAATATTCTCATTTAAATGTTGTACTGATGGTAAACCTTCGTTAATAACAATCGGCGTACCAATTTCAACAATATCTACATATTCTTCAACTTTTTTCGCTAATTTTGCTGCTTCTTCTTTATTTAATAAATCAATTGCTAATTGTAGTTCCAATGAAATACATCCTTTCATATGACAGTCAATTTCTATTATATAAAGGTGTTTACCCGGCATTTCATTTTTTAAACTGAGCTGAAAATGCTATCACCACAATTAGACTTTATCAATATGAGGAGGTGCAGCCTCATCATCAACATACACTTCCACATTTGGATGGGCATGTAAAATTGTAGAAGGGATGTCTTTAGTAACCTGGTTATTCATTAATTGATGAATCGCTTCTTTTTTCTTTTCTCCAAATGCAAGCAAAATAATACGTTTAGCCTTTAAAATACTTGCTAATCCCATTGAAACAGCTTGTTGTGGAACATCTGATTCACTTTCAAAATAACGACTGTTTGCACGTATCGTACTCTCTGTCAAATCAACAATGTGCGTTTCACTATGTAAATCAGTACCAGGTTCATTAAATCCAATATGACCATTTTCACCTATACCTAATATTTGTATATCAACAGGACCTCTATCATTAAGCAATTGGTTATAACGTTCAGCCTCATCCTCTAATTGAGAGCTGTAACCATTCGGTATATGAATATTTTCTTTATTGAAGTTCGGATATTGATTAAATAATACCTCATTCATATAATAATGATAACTTTGAGGGTGTTCAGCTTTTAATCCAACATATTCATCTAAATTAAATGTTTCAACATGAGAAACATCTAATTGATTCTTTTCTAATAACTCTACTAAATATTTGTATACCTCAGTCATTGTGCCACCAGTAGCTAAACCTAATTTACTTGTAGGTTGGCAACTCATTTCTTTATATAATTCACATGCAACATAAAATGACGCAAGTTTCTTAGAACCTAAGTTGATGATTTTCAATTTTTAAACACCTCGATTTTTAAATCTATATACTTACACCTTTCCAACTCCACTTATATAATATACCCTTAAAATACATATTTAACAAAATTTAATTCTTAATTTAAAGAAATTTAACAAACTTCATTATCTATCTTTTTATCTATAACTAAAAAATTTTCCTAATTATTTCAAGCATTCGTGTACAAATATACATCGCTTTCTAGTAAAATATATAGATAAACACATTTACTGATTTTTTATTAACACATTAGTACACGTTGTAAAATATTAAAGAGATAATATAAGTAGTCACTAATAATAACGCGTATAAAATTCGCGACTTTGGAATCTTTTTAGTGAAGTACTTAACACTAAATAAACAACTCTAATTTTAATAACTACAAAGCCTGTGAAGACTCACACAACTCGGCTACGCATAAAGGCGTCGTAACTCATCGAGTTATAAACTCTCTATTACTATTAATGTAATATGATAAAGTCTTTAACTAATGTTTAAAATTTCGACAGTTTACAATCAACACACTGCAAAATATAAGGGAGTGAACGTGTTGGAACCGATTAATGAACAAGAAGTACTTAACTTACTTACTTCTTATGCAAATAAACCCGTGTACTTACATGTCGAAACTACAAATGGCGCATACGCTAACCATTTCGACGAACGCGTTTTTAACGCAGGTACCTTTTTAAGAAATATACAAGTCACGTATGAACACGCACAACTTAAAGGTGGCGAAAAAGATCCATATCGTGTCGGATTAAAATTACGCGAAGGTGGTTGGGTTTATGTACAAGGATTAACGCACTATGAAGTTAATCACGACAACGAATTCCTCATCTCCGGATTTAATTATGAAGGACAATTGGCAGCTACAATAGAAATTAGCGATAAGCCATTCACAATATAGAGGAGGTTATGAATCATGACTGATGAAAGACACGTACTTGTAATCTTTCCACATCCAGATGATGAAACCTTCTCATCTGCTGGAACCATTGCAAGTTATATTGACGCAGGCGTGCCAGTCACATACGCATGCTTAACACTAGGACAAATGGGACGTAACTTGGGTAACCCTCCTTTTGCGACAAGGGAATCTTTACCTAATATTCGAGAACGAGAACTTGAAGATGCTTGCCGAGCAATTGGAATTACAGACCTAAGAAAGATGGGGTTACGAGATAAAACGGTTGAGTTTGAACCACATGATCAAATGGACGATATGGTAAAAATTCTCATTGATGAAACTAACCCGTCGTTAATTATTTCATTTTATCCTAAATTCGCCGTGCATCCGGACCATGAAGCTACAGCAGAAGCTGTTGTACGTACAGTAGGACGTATGCCAGAATCAGAACGTCCACGACTCACACTTGTAGCATTTAGTAATGATGCACCAGAAATACTTGGTCAACCAGACATTCAAAATGACATTTCTAAATATAGTGATTTAAAACTTAAAGCCTTTGAAGCGCATGCTTCTCAAACAGGACCATTCTTAAAACAAATTGCGAGCCCTGACATTGATGGACAAGCACAAAGTTTCTTAAAGGTTGAGCCATTTTGGACTTATCACTTCGAATCTTAAATGGAGGTAAAACATGACAGAATTTGATTTATCTACTCGAGAGGGTCGTTGGAAACATTTCGGTTCTGTAGATCCTATCGAAGGTACGAAACCTACAACTAAAAATGAAATGACTGATTTACAAAACACTCATAAAAATTTCCTATTTGAAATAGAAGAAGTAGGAATTAAAAATTTAACGTATCCTGTATTGATTGATCAGTATCAAACGGCAGGATTATTTAGCTTTTCAACAAGTTTAAATAAAGATGAAAAAGGCATTAATATGAGTCGTATATTAGAGAGTGTTGAAAAGCATTATAATAATGGAATTGAGCTTGAATTTAATACTCTTTATCAAGTATTACGCACACTTCAAGAAAAAATGAATCAAAATGCTGCTGGAGTGGATGTCTCAGGGAAATGGTTCTTTGATCGCTTTAGTCCAGTGACTAATATTAAAGCTGTAGGTAACGCAGACGTCACGTACGGACTTGCAATTGATGGCGAGAAAGTAACACGTAAAGAACTAACGATTGAAGCTACTGTTACAACACTTTGTCCTTGTTCTAAAGAAATTAGTGAATACTCAGCGCATAACCAACGCGGAATCGTTACAGTTAAAACTTATTTAGATAAAGATGCTAAAGTCGTGGATGATTATAAAGATAAAATTTTAGACGCTATGGAAGCTAACGCGAGTTCCATATTATACCCTATCTTGAAACGTCCAGATGAAAAACGTGTCACAGAACGTGCTTATGAAAATCCACGTTTCGTAGAAGATTTAATTCGACTCATTGCTGCTGATTTAGTTGAATTTGACTGGATTGATGGCTTTGATATTGAATGTCGCAATGAAGAATCTATTCACCAACACGATGCGTTTGCTCGTTTAAAATATAGAAAATGATAGAAAAAAGAGAGTTGCTCCACACTTCTTTAAAGCAACTCTCTTTTTTTATGCGATATAAAATTTTAATATGTAGTGTGCGTATTACATAGACATTTTCAAAAATAAATTAATATTAAGTTAATGTCTACTCATATTCTTCTCCCCGGGTCTAACGAAACACATTGCAATAATACTAATCAATGAAGCTACAACTGCTGAAATAAACATTGTTGAATAACCGTGAGTAGCAACTAAAATACCTGTAAGTGTAGGCGCAATCACTGTCGCTGTATTAACAAAGAAGTGAGTTATCCCACCATAGGTACCAGTTTTATTTGGTGCTGTATCAATAATCACTGACCAATAAACTGCGTTAGGTAAGAAGATAAACGCATTCCCTATCATCATTAATATCATGACTGCAACGATACTATGTGTGAATGGAATGATTAGGAAACATATTGCTGCACAAATCATGCCTGCAATCGCAAAGTATGAACGTGCGATACGTAAGTTACCAGTCTTTTTACGAAGCCAGTCAGACATTTGACCACCAAAATATGCTGTAAAACAAGCACCGATCCAAGGAATCATCCCCAAATACCAAAGTGAATGGATTTCAAAATGATATTCATCCTGCAAGTATTTCGGTGTCCATGTTAATATAAGGAAATTCACATATTGGAAACCAAAATAACCAATCATGTTTCCTACGAGTGTTGGACTTTTAAAGAAATGATACCACTTTTCACTTGAATCTTCTGTTTCTACTGTTTTTTCAACATTTAAACTCTCATTTGTAGAGCGAATATCATTTAATTCTTCTTCTGAAACTTTTTTATTGTCCTCGGGATAATCTGTAAATACCTTTGCCCAAATAATTACCCAGACTAACCCAAGTATACCTAATATGACGAAGAGTAAACGCCAACTTGCTATAGTTAAGAAACCAGATACGATAGGTGCAGTAATAAGTGCTCCTAAAGGTACGCCAATTAAACCAAGAGCTGATAACAAACCACGTTCTCTAGGTGCCGCCCAGTTCGCATTAGTTTTACTAATCGTTGAAAAGATAGGACCTTCTGAAATACCGAAAAGCACTCGAAGTAAACCAAATCCAGCAATGGCTGAACCTCCAAATATTGCCATACCAAGTTCACCTGCAAAAGCCATTGCAATTTCAACTAAAGACCAAGCCGTCCCAGCCAATATCCAAACAAATTTAGGTCCCTTTTTATCGGCAGTAATTCCACCAAGCAATGAACCAAACATGTAACCATAGCCAAAGTATCCTAGTATAGATCCCCAAGCAATCGTATCAAAACCAAATTCTTTAATAATATCTTCTTGAGCATATGAGATTGCACCACGATCGATGTAATTAATCATCGTCATAATAACAATCATGGTAATGATAAAATAACGATAACGTTTCATAGTCATCCCCACCCCTTTGTTCTAAACATCTCTACCGTGTAAGTTTATCATAAAGTTGAGTGTAAGCGCTAACATTATTTTAAATATTCAGAATGTTGAGGTGTTAAAAAAGTGCTATAGATAAGGAGGTTAATAATTTCGGACTAAGTAGAATAGGAATGTTTTTAATATTATTGAATTTTTATTTTTAGTTTATTTAATATTTGAAGATTTTATTATGCTATAATATTTGTAAAATAAATTAAACAGATGAGGTATCGAATGTTTTATTTTGTAGGAAACAATATTGGTCAAAAAATCACAGGTATTGAAAAAGCTATTATTAATCGTTTAAACCTTTTTAAAGAAAATAAATATTCATCAAAAGTTATTCTATTAGCATGGAATCGTTACTTAACTGATACAGCATCAAATTATTTAATGCATGAAGATTACATAAATATGTACGATTATTTTCAAGAAGCTACGCAAGTAACTATAAATATTGAATCGATAAATAGTAAAAATTGGTTACATGATTGGCAGCATGATTGTGGATACACAATTAAGTATGTTGAACATTCTAATGATGTACGCGTTTATGATGGTAACAACTTTATAATGTATGCCCATTTTACAGATGAGACTTATAAAAAACTTGATTATCTTAATTATTTCGATACATCTCGTAGGAAAATCAAAAGAGAGCTTTATGATACTCGAGGATTCTTAAGTTGTACTAGAATTTTATCAACTGATCAAAAAATTCAATCGGAGTTTTACTATTCTCCTCAAAGAGAAGTTAAATTAGAGAAATATTATGATATTGATTCAAATGAACCTAATATAGCTAAGAAAATACTATTACATCATCAGGGGAGAACGTATTTCTTCAATAATGATACTGAGTTAAGTGCATTTTTCATAGAACAAATTTATTGCAGTGGTGATCTTTTCTTTAGTGACAGAAATTTAATTTCATCGCATGTTTTTAATTCTACAATTCATACAATACCGGTTGTAGCCGTTTTGCATAGTACTCATGTCAAAGATATTAATGATTTGATGCATTCAAGGATTAAAAATGTCTATAAAGGCGTCTTCGATCATTTAGAACGCTACAAAGCCATAGTAGTTTCAACGGAGCAACAAGCCGAAGATGTACGTCATAGAATTAAGGACTGTATTCCAGTTTATGCGATACCTGTAGGTTTCTCTGAAAGTACATCACAACATAATATAGGATATACATCTCAAAAATTAATTTCTGTAGCAAGATACTCCCCTGAAAAGCAATTAGAACAACAAATTAAGCTGGTTAGTAAATTAAAAGGGTTATTCCCCAAAATTGAATTACATTTATATGGTTTTGGGCCTAAAGAAAGTAAACTTAAAACATTAATTAATGATTATCATGTAGAAAATCATGTATTTTTAAGAGGATTTCTTAATGACTTAACAGAAGAATTTAAAACAGCATATGTTAATTTAATTACAAGTAATATGGAAGGATTCTCATTAGCACTATTAGAAGCTCAATCGCATGGTGTTCCTTCTATTAGCTATAATATTAAATATGGACCAGGTGAATTAATTATTCCTGATTATAATGGCTCACTAGTAGAGTTTAACAATGAAGATCAACTATATGAAACTGTGAAGGCTCTACTGGAAGAACCGGAATTACAACAAAAATATGCTCAAAATAGTATTGAATCATCCAAAAATTTTAGTAAGGATGCCATTATAAATAGATGGCAACAATTAATAAATGATATCAATACATAGATTTTAGAATATCAGCCCATAAAAATAATAGCAGTAAGCCGGTTTTAATTAAGAACCTTCTTACTGCTACTTTTATTTAAAATTATATTGTATAACTGTACGTTTTATTTTAAATGTTCATAAGGACTGTTATTTACAAATGAAACGATTTGATCTACGAATAATTTTGCACGTAATTGGAATTCACTATCCTCTAAGTATAATGTGCCATCGTCTAATTTTGCGTAATCTGAATCATGTGTAGCAATTTGTGTAGGAACTGCAATACCTAATAAACTGCGTATAATCACTCTTAAATGTGATAATGGTTCTGAACTTACAATACCTCCACTATTTCCAATGAGACCCACCGGTTTCATTTTGAAATAATCCATATTTAAATGATCTAGAGCGTTCTTAAGTATGCCAGAAAATGAGCCATGATAATTAGGCGTTCCAAGAATAAAGAAATCCGCTTCCATTGCTTTATCCTGAAGCTCTTTAACATTATTTTTAATATCTTCAGCAGCTTGTGTTGTACCAGAAAAGTCTAATTGATGAATTGGTTTCTCAGCTAAATCAAATATATCTACATCAACATCATGTTCATCTAATTGACCTATAAGGTATTTAGCTAAAGCATTAGTATGAGAACCTACTCTAGCACTGCCTACAATTATTAATCCTTTCATCTTTTACACCTCTTAATTATGTTAATTGATTCTCTTCTTTTAAAAATTTCTTAATTGCTTTACCGACTCCGCTGTTTTCATTTGAATCAGTCACATACTTAGCGACTGTCTTAACTTCTGGTGCAGCATTATCCATTGCGACCGAATAACCGACTCTTTCAAGCATTGAGACATCATTTAAGTTATCCCCTAGTGCCATGACATCTTTTAAATCAATGCCGAGTTGTTTCGCAATAGTAGATAAAGCTATGCCTTTTTGCGCATCTGAATGTGTAATTTCTAAATTACCTCTTGAAGATGAAGAAACTGCAAGGTTTGGTGATTGAGCTAATTCTTGACCTACAAGATCAATTTTTTCTAAATCAGAATCGAACGCTAAAATTTTCATGATTAATTCACCAGGAATATCTTCAATTTTGTCATAATTATCAACAATTTTTAAAGTTCCATTATCTATACGTTTTTGAATACTGTTCTCGATTTTCTCAACATCTGCTTTTTGACCAGCACGTTCAGCGATATCAATATAAATTTCTAAGTCTCTTTGAGGATTTTCCGTATAAATCCCTCTATTTGTGTAAACTTGATAATATATGTCTTTTTCTTTCAATGTAGACGTTATCTTACTCACTAAAGAATGATTAAGATGAGATGTACTCATAATATTGAACGTTTCATCGCGAACTTCGGCTCCGTTCAAGCAGATATATGGTACTTTTAAATCTGTTTCAGCAACTGGTGTATTCGCTTCGTAAAATGCACGCCCTGTCGCGATAACAACAGTGATACCATGTTCTTGTGCAAATTTAATCGCTTCTTGGTTCTCTTGAGAAATTTCGTGTGCAGCATTAAGGAGCGTTCCATCCATATCTGTTGCAATTAGCTCTATCATTCGTTGACCTCGTTTCTTCCCGTTTGTAGGTATTTATTTTTAATTTAGGTTTTTAAATTTAATTTTTGAAAAGGTTAGCATGTATTGTCACTCTTTTCATACACAATTATTCTAACAAATTTGTGTCATTTTGTATCTTTGCTTGTTTGAGTGCCTTCTTTTGTTGGCGAATATTTTTGAAGAAATCACGTAAAAGTGTGCTGCATTCATTTTCCAAAATACCCGACTCAACAATAGCTCTGTGGTTGAATTGAGGCTTCTCTAACAAGTTCATCAAACTGCCGGTACATCCTCCCTTAGGATCAACAGCACCATAAACCACTCGTGGTATTCGACTCATCACGATGGCTCCTGCACACATCACGCAGGGTTCAAGGGTGACATAAAGAGTACATTCTTCTAAACGCCAACTACCCACTACCTTAGATGCACGTTCAATCGCAATGTGTTCAGCGTGTGCAGTAGGTAGTTGTAAGGATTCTCTTAAATTATGAGCGTGTGCAATGACTTGATCATTTTTAACAATGACAGCTCCAATGGGCACCTCCCCTAGAGCTTGTGCTTTCTGAGCTTCTTTGATTGCTAAACGCATGTAATCTTTATCAGTTCTCATATGTGTTGCAATACCTCACTTATGGTACAATACTCATTGTCTATTTTAACATTTGGAGAAGTGAATATGAATAAACCATTTATTGCAATTGAAGGACCTATAGGTGTTGGTAAATCTTCACTTGCACGAATGCTAAGTCAAACGCTTGGTTATTACGAAGAGAAAGAAATTGTTGACGAAAATCCTTTTCTATCAGACTTTTATGACGACATAGAAAAGTGGAGCTTTCAAACAGAAATGTTCTTTTTATGTAACAGATATAAACAAATTCAAGATATCGAGGCGTTAGAACAAGGCGTTGTAAGTGATTACCACATACATAAAAATAAAATATTTGCAAATAACACATTAGATTCGAAAGAGTTCGATAAATTCAGTCGCATTTATGATATTTTGACTGAAGATCTTGAAATGCCTAATATGATTATCTTTTTAGATGCAGATTTAGATGTTCTCAAAGCTAGAATAGCTAAACGTAATCGTAATTTTGAACATACTATTGAGGATGATTATTTATTAAAGCTGAAACAAGATTATAAAGCTTATTATGAATCCTTGAAAAATGAGGGCGCGAATGTCATACGTATTGACACAACTGAGAAAGATTTTGTTAACAATAGTGACGACTATAAAGAAATTTTAGAATTAATAAAACCAATGATTGGAGATAATATAGATGAATAATTTTGGTATTCCTCAAAATGCGATTATCACTATTGCAGGTACTGTGGGCGTCGGAAAGTCAACATTAACACAGGCGCTTGCTGATAAATTAAATTTTAAAACTTCTTTTGAAAATGTTGATCATAATCCTTATTTAGATAAATTCTATCATGATTTTGAGCGTTGGAGTTTTCATCTACAAATTTACTTTTTAGCGGAACGCTTTAAAGAACAAAAGCGTATGTTTGAATATGGTGGTGGCTTCGTACAGGACCGTTCTATTTATGAAGATGTTGATATTTTTGCGAAAATGCATGAAGAACAAGGTACAATGAGCCCGGAAGATTTTCACACGTATTCAGAATTATTTAACGCTATGGTAATGACACCTTATTTTCCTAAACCAGATGTGTTAATTTATTTAGAATGTGATTATGATGAAGTGATTGATCGTATTAAGCAACGTGGTCGTGATATGGAAATTAATACAGACCCTGAATATTGGAAAAAATTATTCAAACGTTACGATGATTGGATTAATAATTTTGATGCTTGTCCAGTGGTGCGCGTCAATATTAATGAGTATGATATTCACGAAAATCTGGATTCACTAGACCCAATTATCGATAAAATAGCTCATATCATCCAGACTCATCGCCAAGTTGATACAAGACCTTAAAGTGAATTGAAACTTTGCTTATATTCTATTTTTTGACAACCGATCTAATTATATATAGGTTAATACTACAAGTTAATGAATTACACTAGGGGTGTTTTTAACTGAGATGGAATCTATCCAAACCCTTTGAACCTGAATCTAGTTTAAACTAGCGTAGGAAAGTGTGATGACGCTCTTAATATTAATTTGTCATAATATGTGATGACTAAGAAGCACAACTTTTTTACGGAAGTTGCGCTTCTTTTTTTAAAAAATTTTAGGAGGATTAAAAATGGCAAAAACTGCAATTATTACTGGAAGTAGCCGTGGTTTAGGAGCGGTAATTGCTCAAACATTAATTAATAAAGGTTATAACGTTGTTGTGAATTATAAACATAGCAGAGAAAAAGCTGAAAAATTGATTGAGAATATTAGTAATGAAAAAGCAATTGCAATTCAAGCTGATGTGACAGAACGTGCCGAAGTTAACCAAATGGTCAAAGTTGCAAAGGAACATTTTGGTAATATAGACATTGTTATTAATAATGCACTAGTTAATTTTAAGTTTGATCCAAACCAACAAAAGAACTTCAAAGATTTAACTTGTGAAGATTATCAACAACAACTTGATGGCACTTTAAAAGCTGCATTTAATGTTACACAAAGTGTCATACCTCAATTTATTGAAAAACAGGCAGACAGAATTATTAATATTGGAACAAATCTATATCAAAATCCAGTCGTCCCCTATCATGAATACACGACTGCTAAAGCTGGCTTAATAGGTTTTACTCGTAATATCGCTGCAGAGCTAGGTCAATATGGTGTAACAGCCAATGTGGTTTCTGGGGGATTATTAAAAACTACTGATGCTAGTGCAGTAACGACGCCTGAGGTATTCGACTTAATCGCTCAAACGACACCGCTCAAAAAAGTGACTACGCCACAAGATGTAGCAAATATGGTTGCTTATCTAGCTTCTGATGAAGCAAGTGGTATCACTGGCCAGAATTTAACTGTTGATGGTGGGTTAACAATGAATTAATGTATGATGTTTAATAGAAAATATCGATTAAAACTTACATCTAAATTTAAATGTAGAGTGAAACCTCTTTTTTTAAAGACAAATATAATAAAAGCATGGTTACTTGAACTCACTCAAATATCCATGCTTTTTAATTAATTTTGCTATTTTTTATATTGATCTAAAATTTGTTTTACATCTTTAGCACTGTCAATAATGACATCCGCATCCGCTTCATGAAGTTCCTCTCTTTTTGCGATACCAGTTAGTACTCCTATACTTAAACCTAATTTAGCGTTTACCGCAGTTTTCATATCATTTGTAGTATCACCAATGATAGCAACTTGATCTGGTGAAACATCATAAGCATCAAATAAAGGATTCAACACTTTTGGATTGGGTTTTTCTTCAGCATGAGTTTCTGTAGAAATAATTAAATCAAATAATTCTTTAGATTGCGTTTCTTCTAGAAATTGATCTACGCCTTTTTTGGTATCACTAGTGACAATACCAATTTTATAACCTTCGTTTCTAAGTTCCTGAATAGTCTCTTGTACACCTTCAATCCAATTATTTTCAGGAACACGAGTATCAACAAGTTCTTGGCTAGTATTTCTTGCCCAATCAGATGTATCTTCTCCAGTAACTTTATTAAAAGATTTAATCATATCTCCTAATGATCCTGAACCCATAATTGAATCAGGAACAATTTTATCGTCAACAATTCCAAGTTGACGGTGTGCTACTTCTTTGTCGTGTACAGGAAATGTCTCTAATAGTTTATCAACAAGGCGCACACCGATTTTTTCCCAACTCTTATCAAATTCTATTAGCGTGCCATCTTTATCAAATAATATCCATTCCATTTTTACTTCTCTCCTGAAAATGATTTTTTGTAGTACATTCATTTACATATTATTGTAATATAGAGACTTCAATAATTATAGAAAAGTGGATTATGGTTTCTTTATTTCACAAAAAAGAGCTTTCTCGAATGAGAAAGCTCTTTCAGTGTATAACACATTAATAGTTAGGGACTTCAACTCTCCAACCATATTTATCTTCTAATTTACCGCTTTGAATACCAGTATATGTGTCATATAATTTTTGAGTGATTTCACCTGGCTCATTATTATTAATAACAATTTCTCTGTCTTCATAGCGTAACGTACCTACTGGAGAAATAACCGCTGCAGTACCTGCACCAAATACTTCTGTAAGTTCATCTTTGTCGTAAGCGTCGAATAATTCGTCAATTGAAACTTTTCTTTCTTCAACTTCGTAACCTAAGTCTTCAGCTAATTGAATAATTGATTTTCTAGTAATACCTGGTAAGATACTTCCATTTAATGCAGGTGTGACTATTTTTCCATTTTCAACGAAGAAGATATTCATACTTCCAACTTCTTCGACATATTTTTGTTCCACACCATCTAGCCATAATACTTGGTCATAACCTAATTTATTAGCATTAGTTTGTGCAAGTAGACTAGCAGCATAGTTACCGGCAACTTTCGCAAATCCTACTCCTCCACGTACGGCACGAACATATTCGTCTTCAACATAAATTTTAGTAGTTTTTAACGTGTCTCCACCATAATACGCACCTGAAGGCGATAAAATGATTAATAACTTATATTGTTGAGATGCACGTACACCTAGAATACCTTCCGTAGCAAATACGAATGGACGAATATATAATGATTGCCCTTCACCCTCTGGTACCCAGTCACGTTCAACATCAATAAGTTGTTTTAATCCCTCTAATAATGCTTCTTCGTCAACTTCTGGCATTTCTAAACGCGCTAAAGAATTATTAATACGTTTAAAGTTTTGGTCTGGTCGGAATAATACCACTTCACCGTTGTGTTTATATGCTTTAAGCCCTTCAAATACCGCTTGACCATAATGTAAACCTTGTGCTGCTGGTGAAATTTCAAATGGTGCATAAGGTACAATCTTCATATCATGCCAACCTTTATCTGCATCATAATCCAAACTTAGCATATAGTCTGAAAAATATTGACCGAATCCTAATTTCGATGTGTCTGGTTTTTCTTTCAATGTATCTCGTTGTTCAAATTTTACCTTTTCTGACATGAATATAGCCTCCTAGTAATTTCTCCGAATTGAATAGTTACTCTAAATTATATCAATCGCATTTATACTATTCAACGAGTTTTCTAAGTATTCAAAATAAATGTACAAATATAATTATGTACTCTTTATTAGTTAAACATTACCATATCAAACTTACAAGTTTAGTTATTTACGTATGTTATAGATACATTGGATTTAAAATATAAAAAACTCCTTTTAAAAGTTTTAATTTTAAAAGGAGTAAGTTTTAGCTAAACTACTTTATTAATTATATAAGATTTTCTATTTAGCAACCTTTTCTTTTTCTTCAATTGCTGCGAGCATCAACTTAGTCATTGAGGCTAAATCATATTTTGGATTAAATCCCCACTCACCACGTGAACAGCTCGTATCGATACTATCAGGCCATGTTGAAGCAATATTTTGACGTTCTGGATCAACATCATAGTCTAGTTCGAAATTAGGGTAGTACTCTTGAATGGCTTTTTTAACCATTTCAGGTTCTATACTCATTGCACTTAAATTATAACCATTACGCGTTTCTAATTTGGCACCATCTGCTTCCATTAATTTTATAATAGAGTCGATGGCATCATCCATATACATCATATCCATATATGTGTTCTTATTGATATAGCTTGTATAACGACCTTCTCTTACTGCTTTAAAATAAATTTCAACAGCGTAGTCAGTCGTGCCGCCACCTGGCTCCTTCACATGTGAAATAAGTCCTGGGAATCTTACGCTGCGAGTATCTACGCCAAACTTAACATAATAATACTGACACAGTAATTCGCCCGCAACTTTATTAACACCGTACATTGTAGTAGGTTGTTGGATTGTTACTTGTGGTGTATTTACTTTAGGCGTTGACGCGCCAAAAGCACCAATAGAGCTTGGTGTAAAGAATTGTAGTTCATACGTACGTGCAGCTTCAAGAGCGTTCATTAATCCTCCCATATTTAAATCCCAAGCGAATAATGGATTCTTCTCAGCAGTTGCGGATAATAATGCTGCCATATGCATTAAAGTGTCTGCCCCAAAATCTTCGATAAGCTTATACATACGCTCTCTGTCTTTAACATCTAAAATTTCAAATGGACCATTTTGAACTGGTGAATTTTCTTCAGGTTCTCTAATATCTGTAGCTAATACATTTTCTGTACCGTAAATTTCTCGACATTTCACTACTAACTCGGTTCCAATTTGGCCAAGTGCCCCTGTAATCATTATCTTTTTCATTACAAAATCTCCCCTTGTTTATTTCATAAGTGCGTTGTCCTTCTAGTATGTACATATTCTTAATTTACATCAATATTATATAATAAAAGCGCTTTCTTGTATATGCAGTAAACACATTATAGGGTTTAATAAGTAGTTTTTAATTTATGACTTTTGTATGAGCGCGTTAGTTGTATTTCTATTTGGTCATTAGACTATGACGTTTTATTAATTAAATTTAAATTCAAAGTAAATATTTTAAATAAAAGAATTATTTATTCTTTTTATATGCTAATATTGCAATGTATATAATTTTTCAAAAGGAGGAACTATATGAAAAAAATCATAATCACTATTATCACTTTATTTATAACCCTTGGTACGATACTAAACTTTAACCTCGTTAATGCTTCAGAACAACACACGCACTCAAATGACAATCAAAGTAAAACTGAACACACAATATTACATACTAATGATATTCATGGTCGCTTCGTAGAAGAAAAAGGACGTGTTATTGGCATGCCTAAATTAAAAGGTCTCAAAAATAAAGAAAAACCAGATTTAGTTTTAGACTCTGGGGATGCCTTTCAAGGATTGCCAGTTTCTAACCATTCAAAAGGTGAACAAATGGCTAAAGCAATGAATAAAGTAGGCTATGACGCTATGACAATTGGTAATCATGAATTTGATTTTGGCTATAACCAATTATTAAAATTACAAAAACAGCTTCATTTTCCAATGATCTCATCAAATATTTATAAAAACGGGAAGCGCATTTTCAAACCTTCAACTATAATTAAACGTAATGGTGTGCGATACGGTTTAGTAGGTGTTACAACTCCCGAAACTAAAATTAAAACCTCTCCTGATGCTGTGAAAGATGTAGAATTTAAAGATCCATTGAGCAGTGTGAAAGGTGCTATTAAAGAAATGGATGGTAAAGCAGATGTATATGTTGTTTTATCTCATCTTGGCATCGATAAAAATACTAAAAAAGAATGGCGTGGAGATTATCTAATTGAACAATTATCCAAAGATAACTCAATAAAAAAACCAATCATAGTTTTAGATGGTCACTCACATTCTGTTATAAAACATGGCAAAAAGTATAATCATGGTATCTTAGCTCAAACAGGTACTGCTTTGGAAAATGTAGGCAAAATTAGTTTTCTTTTTAATCATCATAAAGTGTCAGATTTAAAAGCGAGTCTGATTAACGTCAAAGATACAAATAAAATAAAAGCTGATCCCTCAATAGAAAAACAAGTAAATAAAGCGAATAATGAATTTAAAAAAGAAACATCTAAAGTGATTATTCCTAATAATAAAGTTGAATTTAAAGGCGATAAAAATATAGCTCGTACTCAAGAAACGAATTTAGGAAATCTAATTACAGATGCGATGGAGGATTACGCAGCGAAAAACTTTAAACATAAGCCAGATTTCGCAGTGACTAATGGCGGTGGTATTCGCGCTTCCATCTCTAAAGGAAAAGTCACTCAAAACGATATTATTACAGTGCTGCCTTTCGGTAATTTAATTTCACAGATTAAAGTTAAAGGTATGAATGTGAAGAAAGCATTTGAACATAGTCTAGGTTCTCCTACTGAAACAAAAGATGGTAAGAAACAACTATTACCAAATGGCGGTTTCTTACAAGTTTCGAAATCAATACGTGTTTATTATGATATGAATCAAAAATCTGGCTCAAGAGTTCGAGATATTCAAGTTCGTAATCGTGAGACCGGAAAATTTGAAAAATTAAATCCTAATAAAACATATTATGTTGCTACCAATGATTTTACCGCTAACAAAGGTGATGGCTACGATATGTTTGGAGGACAACGTGAGGAAGGTATTTCGCTTGATGAAGTCGTAGGAAATTATATTCAAAAGCACAATTTAAATGAATATAATACTAATAATCCTGAAAGAATCATTAATGGAAAATTAGATTCAGTGAAAAAATCAACGCATAAATCAGACAATGGTAAACAATCAAGCAATCATACTCACAAAAAGTCAGCCTAAATATACAAGAGACTCTGAGATAAAATAATCATTCTCAGAGTCACTTTTTTATGATAAAACTCTATTTTATTAAGAAACATATATAGTTAATCAAACGCATAAAGATTATTTACTTACGGAAAATATTAAATAAGACCAAGTTGCTTTTTAATTTAGTCCAAATTAAAAGATACACACGCTTATTGCGAATAATCAACATGATTAGAGTAAATCCCGGAAAGGGGTTCAAATACTGAGACTATTAATCCACAAGATGGCATATAAAGGTGACAGTCATATTTCTTGGGAAATAATTCTCCATCCACTTATAGCAGTCTGCCGTTTGTATGAGGTTACAGTGCCCTCCTACTACTTCAACTACGTTTGCAATTCATAAATGCAAACATTATCATTAATTTAAGTTAAATATAATGTAGGTGATTGTAATGAATGGTGGTTTGAAAACGTATAAACAACGACAAGTAGGTTTGCTATCTAGCTTATTAATCTTTTTAGCATTTATCTTTCAAAATATTTATGTACTTGTAACTAAACATGAGTTAGTGCCTGAGATGCTAAGTACATTTAGCCTACTCGTTTTTCTAATTTTAGCTACACTTTGTGTTAATCAGGTTATATATAATTATAGACATCGACCATGATAGAACTCATATAAAATCCCGCTAGTTAATTTTAGCGGGATTAATAATATGATTAATTATCACTTTCAAGTGCTTTTTTATAGAAATACTGAGCTACTACAATATCAACAATGGCTAGACCCACTGATTTAAATAAAGTTACCTCTTTTTCGTCCTCACGTCCTGCTTTCTTACCTGAGACAATATCACCTAACTCACCATATAACATATTATGAGTTAATATACCCTCTTCATGAGGCACTTTTAAATCGCTTGTCTCTTCCATTGCCGCTTCGGTCGATTCAACAACAATCTTATTAGCGATCATCATAGACTCTGACGGTAATTCTTGCATATCAGGTTTGAATGAACCTACTGCATTAAGATGGACGCCTGGGTGTAACGTGTGTGAATATACTGGTTCTGAAGCATTTGTAGCGGTAACTATAATATCCGCAGCCTCCATTGCTTCATCTGCTTGATCATACGTTTTGGTTTTAACTCCATATTTTTGTTGAGTTGCTTCAGCAAGCTTTTCAGCTTTTTCCTTAGTTCTACTTGAAAAGTGAACTTCCTCAATATTTCTCACAGCCATGACAGCTTCTATGAGACCTTCAGCTTGTACTCCGGCACCAATGACAGTTAATACTTTAGCATCTTCACGAGACAAATATTTTGTAGCCACACCAGAAATCGCGCCTGTTCTAATTTTAGTTAAATAACCACCATCTAGTACTGCTAGTGTTTCCCCCGTTTCATAATCGCTTAGTATTACTGAGCCTGTAATTGTTGCTTTACCTTTTTTAGGATTATCAGGAGCAAATGAAACGGTTTTTAATCCGACAATTTTTAATTCATCTGATAATGCTGGAATCACTAAGTATCGATTCTGTTTATTAAATGGCAACACATGTCTTAATGGGGTTTCAGTCTTACCTTCTGAAAATGCTTTTAGCGCTTGTCCAACCTCTTCAATAACTTCATTCATATTTAATAACTCTGATTGAGTTTGTTCATCTAAATATCGCATTTTAAACTCTCCTTTATACCTTGAGGCTTTTAAATAACATTCCCTTAGATTTTAGTATCTAACATAATTGAATGATTAAAATAGTATTGCTAAAAGTATCGATGTGAGTATCACTAAATTAAATAAATTGATAAAAATACTCATATTGAGCGTATCCTTAATATCGTCTTGAGTTCTTGATATAAAACTAAATATCAATGAAATGATAAGTAAGAAAATGCTAAATAAAGCAAAAAATGAGACTATATCTGGTCCTACTTCACTTATACGTTTTAAAGATAGGCTAATCCAAGTGATTAAAATAATATAATTAAATAGGTTCATTCCATATATTACATACTTCATTAATACCACCCGATTATTTAAATATATTTTTTACTATCGTTTCAAATTTGAATTATAATTTACATTGTTACTTTCACTCATATAATAATACACTCTGATTAAAATAATAAGTAATCCGATAAATGAAGCTAAAATATCGGATTTATTAAATTTTTGTTGTGACAATGTAAATTCCGTGCTATTCTATTATTTATAAATAAAAGGCAATGTGCATTAACACATTACCTTGCGATTTTGCTTCTTTTTAGCAAAACTATTTAATTAACTTTTGACAACTATCACCCTTCTTTTGAAGGGTGATTTTTATTTATTCAAAATTTGATATCGATTAACAACTTTCCCATTCTTTTTAATATAGGGTTCGATTTCATAACCACCATATTTTTTTATGACATTTTGAGATGCGTAATTGAATGGATTTGTAGTCATAAGAATTGTTTCAACATTTCGTATTTTTAAGTAGTCAAGGGCTTGTCCTAATAAGGTTGAGGCATATCCTTTACCTCTATATGATCGAGCTACGCCATACCCAATATGACCCCCAATGTTTCTTAATCGATGATTGAGTTCGTGTCTAATATCCACCGCGCCCACAATATTTCCATCAACAAAATAAAATAATGTTGTGGTGGGAACCCAATCTTTACTTGGTCTTTCTTGATTAAGATAATCAACCATATCTTTGAAGGACTGATATTCTTTTAAATTCGTATTTCCTGGTACAACTTTTTCATTATTGTCATACCATTCTTGAATATAAACGTTGAATGTTTCTTCATCTTTATACGTAAGTTGTCTTAATTCTTCCACTCCGTTATACCTCTTCTCATCCATTCATTTCACTATTATTGTAAAATGAATAAACCACTATATTAAAGTATTTTAAATCAGAAAAATTAAAGGCACTCACTCTCTAAGAGACAAGTGCCTTAAGAATAACAATCTATATAATATTTAATTCTTTTCCAACCTTCTCATAAGCATCAAGGGCTTTATCTAACATATCTTTAGTATGAGCAGCTGTAGGCATATTTCTTACACGACCGGTACCTCTAGGAACTGTTGGGAATACTATTGACTTAACATAGATTCCTTCTTCTTTAAGACGTTTACTAAACTCTTGCGTATCTTTTTCATCTCCAATAATGACTGGAGTAATTGGTGTTTCAGATTCCCCAGTATTAAAACCTAATTTAGAGAGTCCATCTTTTAAATATTGTGCGTTATCCCATAATTGATCATGTAATTCTGTAGATGCCATTAATTTTTTAACAGCTTCAGTAATAGCCTTAGTATCTCCAGGTGCTAATGAAGTCGAGAATAAGAACGGTCTTGATTGTGCTTTTAACCAATCAATTAATTGTTTAGAGCCCGCTACATAACCACCTACAACACCAATGGCTTTAGATAATGTGCCAATTTGGAAGTCAATTTTATCTTGTAAACCGAAATGTTTAACTGTACCTGCACCTTTACCCATAACACCTGAACCATGAGCGTCATCAACATAAGTTAATAAACCAAATTCTTCAGCAATTTTTACAATTTCTGGTAGCTTAGCAACATCCCCATCCATACTAAATACACCATCAGTAATATACATTACTTTATTGTATTGTCCAGACTCAACAGCTTCTTTAGCTTTTGTACGTAAATCCTCCATATCTGAATGATTTACTCGAATAATTTTAGCTTTAGATAAGCGACAACCATCAATAATAGAGGCATGGTTTAATTCGTCAGATAAAATAGCATCATTTTTATTTATAACAGCTGATATAGCAGCCATATTACAATTAAATCCTGATTGATATGCAATAGCTGCTTCAGTACCTTTAAACTGTGCAAGTGTATCTTCTAACTCATCATGTAAGTCCAATGTACCATTAATTGAGCGTACTGCACCTGCACCCACTCCGTGTGAATCAATTGCTTTTTTAGCTGCTTCTTTTAAATCTTCATTTGTAGCAAGTCCTAAGTAGTTATTTGATGATAAATTGACGTAGTTTTTACCATTAATTTTGATTTCAGGACCATTTGCTCCCTCAATTGAGTCAATTTCGTTATATAAGCCATTGTCTTTTAAATATTGTATATTTTCATCTAAAAACTCATTTAGTGATTGAACCACAATTAAATCCCCCTTGTGTTGTCTATTTTCTTTAATCATACCTTAATTTTCAGAATCATGAAAGCCTTATCATTTATAGGTGTTATCACATTGTTTTATTGAAAAATAATTAATATGAAAGCCTACTTTAGCTTAATCAATAATGATATACTAATTACGATAATAAGAAGGAAGAAGTGATAAATGTGTTTGATTGGTTCCAATTGGCTAGCAAAAAAGAGAAAAGAATGGTACAACTACGACGATATTTGCATCAATATCCCGAACTCTCTTTTGAGGAAAAGCGTACGCATGACTTTATCGTGAATCAATTAAGCCAGTTGTCATGTGATATTGTTACTCCAGTTGGCCGTAATGGTATCAAAGCTACATTTAAAGGTAGTGAAAACGGCCCAACTATAGCATTTCGTGCAGACTTTGATGCCCTACCTGTTCAAGAATTAAACGACGTCCCATACCGTTCTAAAAACGAGGGCTGTATGCATGCATGTGGTCACGATGGTCACACGGCAATATTACTTGGAGTTGCTGAAATAGTAAATGAACACCGCCATTTATTAAAAGGAAACGTTGTATTCATCTTCCAATATGGAGAAGAAATTATGCCTGGTGGCTCTCAGGAAATGATTGATGATGGCTGTCTTCAAGATGTTGATAAAATCTATGGTACACATTTGTGGAGTGGTTACCCTTCAGGTACTATTTACTCTAGACCTGGTGCGATTATGGCATCACCTGATGAGTTTAGTATCACGATCAAAGGTAGCGGTGGACATGGGGCTAAACCCCATGAAACCATTGATCCTATAGTCATTATGGCTGAATTTATTTTAAGTGCTCAAAAGATTGTCTCTAGGACGATAGACCCAGTTAAAGAAGCTGTTGTGACATTTGGGATGGTACAAGCTGGATCAACAGATAGTGTTATTCCGGATACCGCCTTTTGTAAAGGAACGGTTCGTACATTTGACACCGAGCTACAAAACCATATTAAGAATAAAATGGATAAACTATTACAGGGATTAGCTGTTGCTAATGATATTACTTATGACATGAATTATATTAAAGGCTATTTACCTGTACACAATCATCCGCAATCTTATGAGGTTGTTAAACAAGCAGCGAATGATTTACATTTAAGATTTAATGAATCAGATTTGATGATGATTGGCGAAGATTTTTCACATTATCTTAAAGTACGTCCAGGTGCCTTTTTCTTAACAGGTTGTGGTAATGAGGATAAAGGTATAACCGCGCCACATCATAATCCATACTTTGATATAGATGAATCATCTTTTAAATATGCTGCAAGCGAATTTCTTAAAATACTAGAAATTGAACATGTATTTTAACGATTTATAATATATAGAGCGTGTTCTACCTTACTTTTAAATAAGTAAGATAGAACACGCTTTTTTTGTGCGGAAAATGAAAATTTAATACTGAGTTGACTTACTCTCAGCTAAACGAGCTTTTCTGAATAAAAAAATAGGAATTATATGTAAAAATTGGAATAAAAAAAGACTCCCAAACTGGGAGTCTCTTTGAAATAATGAATAATAAATATTATTCGAAGATTTCAGTTACAACGCCTGATCCAACAGTACGTCCACCTTCACGGATTGAGAAACGAGTACCGTCTTCAATAGCGATAGGAGCGATTAATTCAACTGTCATTTCAACGTTGTCGCCAGGCATAACCATTTCAGTACCTTCTGGTAAGTTAACAACACCAGTTACGTCAGTAGTACGGAAATAGAATTGTGGGCGGTAGTTACTGAAGAATGGAGTGTGACGTCCACCTTCGTCTTTAGATAAAACGTAAACTTCCGCTTTGAATTTAGTGTGTGGTGTGATTGAACCAGGAGCAGCTAATACTTGACCACGTTGTACGTCTTCACGAGCAACACCACGTAATAAAGCACCGATGTTGTCACCAGCTTCAGCGTAGTCTAATAATTTACGGAACATTTCTACACCAGTAACAGTTGTTTTAGAAGTTTCGTGGATACCGATGATTTCAACTTCTTCACCAACTTTGATTTGACCACGTTCAACACGGCCTGTAGCAACAGTACCACGACCAGTGATTGAGAATACGTCCTCAACTGGCATCATGAATGGTTTGTCAGAATCACGTTCTGGAGTTGGAATGTAATCATCAACTGCTTGCATTAATTCTAAGATTTTTTCTTCGTATTGAGCATCGCCTTCTAAAGCTTTTAATGCTGAACCAGCGATTACAGGTACATCATCACCTGGGAAGTCATATTCGCTTAATAAGTCACGAACTTCCATTTCAACTAATTCTAATAATTCTTCGTCGTCTACCATGTCAACTTTGTTTAAGAATACAACTAATGCTGGTACACCAACGTTACGTGATAATAAGATGTGTTCACGAGTTTGTGGCATTGGACCGTCAGCAGCAGATACTACTAAGATACCGCCGTCCATTTGAGCAGCACCAGTGATCATGTTTTTAACATAGTCAGCGTGTCCTGGGCAGTCAACGTGAGCATAGTGACGTTTGTCAGTTTGATACTCGATGTGTGCAGTATTGATTGTAATACCACGTTCTTTTTCTTCTGGAGCGTTGTCAATCATGTCGTATGATTGTGCAACAGTGTCACCATTTTTAGCTAATACAGTTGCGATAGCAGCTGTTAAAGTTGTTTTACCATGGTCAACGTGACCGATAGTACCAATATTGGCATGTTCTTTTGAGCGATCAAATTTTTCTTTTGCCATTATTAAATCTCTCCTATTCTTAGTAAAAGTTATTTCAAATTTATCTCTCATGATAGTTTCTCACCATCATGAGAAGATAATTGATTGAGTTAAGCCTAAAAGAATTTATAATTCTTTTATAATGCATTTACCCTTAAAAATCAAATCATAAAAGTGATAGCTTAACAATAAGCTCAACCTGTATTTTAACCTAGCATGGCTAGTCTTAACAAGTTAAATTACTCACCTTTATTTTTCTTGATGATTTCATCAGCGATTGATTTAGGAACTTCTGCATAGTGGTCAAAGTACATAGTGTAAGTACCGCGACCTTGAGTGTTAGAACGTAATGAAGTTGCGTAACCAAACATTTCTGAAAGTGGTACAAAGGCATTTACAACTTGTGCATTACCACGAGGTTCCATACCATCTACACGTCCACGACGAGCAGTTACGTCACCCATGATATCGCCCATGTATTCTTCAGGCATTTCGATAGTTACTTTCATCATTGGTTCTAAGATAACTGGATCACATTTTTTAGCAGCTTCTTTAAGCGCTAATGATGCAGCAATTTTGAAGGCCATTTCAGATGAATCGACATCGTGGTAAGAACCATCAAATAATTTAGCTTTAACATCGATTAATGGATAACCAGCTAAGACACCATTTTCCATAGCATCTTTAAGACCTTGTTCAACTGATGGAATGTATTCACGTGGAACTACACCACCAACGATAGAGTTTTCGAATTCGAAACCTCCGCCTGTTTCGTTAGGTGTGAATTCGATATGAACATCACCGTATTGACCACGACCACCAGATTGACGAGAGAATTTACCTTGAACTTGTGCAGATTGCTTGAATGTTTCACGGTATGAAACCATAGGAGCACCTACATTACATTCAACGTTAAATTCTTTCTTCATACGGTCAACTAAGATGTCTAAGTGTAATTCACCCATACCACCGATGATAACTTGTCCAGTCTCTTCATCAGTATGTGCATGGAATGTTGGGTCTTCTTCTTGTAATTTAACTAAAGCTTGAGTCATTTTATCTTGGTCAGCTTTAGATTTTGGTTCAACAGATAAGTGGATAACTGGCTCTGGGAATTCCATTGATTCCAAGATAATGTCGTTTTTCTCACCACATAAAGTATCACCAGTACCTGTTTCTTTAAGACCTACCGCAGCAGCGATATCGCCTGAGTAAACAGTATCGATTTCTTGACGTGAGTTTGCGTGCATTTGTAATAAACGACCTACACGTTCACGTTTATCTTTAGTAGAGTTCTTCACGTATGAACCTGAAGTTAATGTACCTGAGTACACACGGAAGAATGTTAATTTACCAACATAAGGGTCAGTCATAACTTTGAATGCTAATGCAGCGAATTCAGCTGAATCGTTTGGTTTAGCAACAACTTCTTCTTCAGGGTCATTAGCACGGTGACCAATGATTGGTTTAACGTCTAATGGTGAAGGTAAGTAGTCAATTACTGCATTAAGCATTAATTGAACACCTTTGTTTTTGAATGCTGTACCACAAAGTACTGGGTAAAATTCTACGTCAGTAGTTGCTTTACGGATAGCAGCTTTTAATTCATCGATAGAAATTTCTTCGTCACCAAGATATTTCTCCATTAATTCGTCGTTGCTTTCAGCAACAGCTTCGATTAATTGAGCACGAGCTTCTTCAGCTCTTTCTTTGTGATCGTCAGGAATTTCAATTTCATCGATTTCTGTACCTAAATCGTTTGTATATCTAAAGCATTTCATTTCAACTAAGTCAATGATTGCTTCGAATTCATCTTCGGCACCAATTGGTAATTGGATAGGTGCAGCATTTGCTTGTAAACGATCATGTAAAGTGCTTACTGAATATTCGAAGTTAGCACCTAATTTATCCATTTTGTTTACGAATACGATACGTGGTACGCCATAAGTAGTTGCTTGACGCCAAACTGTTTCAGTTTGAGGTTCTACACCTGATTGAGCATCAAGTACAGTAACCGCACCGTCAAGTACACGTAATGAACGTTCAACTTCAACAGTGAAGTCTACGTGTCCAGGTGTATCGATAATGTTGACACGGTGGCCATCCCATTGTGCTGTTGTTGCAGCAGATGTGATTGTGATACCACGGTCTTGTTCTTGTTCCATCCAGTCCATTTGTGAAGCACCTTCGTGTGTTTCACCAATTTTGTGGATACGACCTGTGTAATAAAGAATACGTTCAGTCGTAGTAGTCTTACCAGCATCAATGTGAGCCATGATACCGATGTTACGAGTATTTTTCAAAGAAAAGTCTCTTGCCATGTGTTTTTCTCCTTCCAGTATTTACTGAATAAGTACTATAGATATGGCGATGCCCTAAGCATGAGCCATTATTGGTAAACCTTATAACGGAACACACTCAGGGTAAAAGCTTTCATCTTACCAACGGTAGTGAGCAAATGCTTTGTTTGCTTCAGCCATTTTGTGAGTGTCCTCACGTTTTTTGACTGCACCACCTGTATTATTTGCAGCGTCTAAGATTTCGTTAGCTAAACGATCTTCCATAGTTTTCTCACCACGAAGACGAGCGTAGTTTACTAACCAACGTAATCCTAAAGTAGTACGACGTTCTGGGCGTACCTCAACTGGTACTTGGTAGTTAGAACCACCCACACGACGAGCTTTAACTTCTAATACTGGCATAATGTTATTGATTGCTTCTTCGAATACTTCTAATGCATCACGACCACTACGTTGTTCAACTAAGTCGAATGCAGAATAAAGAATTCTTTGAGCTGTTCCGCGTTTACCGTCTAACATAATTTTGTTAATTAATTTAGTAACTAACTTAGAGTTATGAATTGGATCCGGTAATACGTCTCTTTTTGGTACTGATCCTTTACGAGGCATAATGTAAATCCTCCCTTCCTATTATAGTATAATCTTTAAAAATGTATTTAAAATTTACGTAATCTTAAACTTAATTTTTAGGTTTTTTAGTTCCGTATAATGAACGACCTTGTCTACGTCCATCAACACCTGAAGTATCAAGTGCACCACGTACAATATGATAACGCACACCAGGTAAGTCTTTAACACGTCCACCACGTACAAGTACTACACTGTGTTCTTGTAAGTTATGTCCGATACCAGGGATGTATGCGTTGATTTCAATGTTATTTGATAAACGCACACGTGCATATTTACGTAACGCTGAGTTAGGTTTTTTAGGTGTCATAGTACCTACACGAGTACAAACACCACGTTTTTGAGGTGAGTTTAAGTTAGTAAATTGTTTCTTTTTACTATTGAAACCTCTGTTTAAAGCTGGTGAATCTGATTTCTTAGTTTTGCTTTTTCTTGGTTTACGTACTAATTGGTTAATAGTTGGCATTGAATATGTCCTCCTCTCTTCATTTTTTAATCCCACACATCCAGGTGGTTCATTTTAAGGTTAAATAAAATTTAGTAAGCATCATACTTACTAATTCTCATTCAATAACGCAACAATAGTTGCATTAACATTGATACCTACATATTCTCCTAAAGCCCGCTGGCTAGAAAAAAATGTCACTGGTATATTTTCTTGATTGATATAGCTTAACACGCGAGTTAATAAATGAACTTCAACGTCTTTAGCGATAATCAATGATGCAACTTGATCTTTCTTTAACGCTTTAAGCGTTTCTTTAAGTCCAACTACATAGTGTTGTTTGTTAAAGCGTGCAACTTTTTCATTAGACATGTACATATCCTCCAAAGTTCTGCTTGCATCAACCTTTAATATATTAACATTTTTTAATACACATAGTCAACAATATCTCTAAGCTTTTAAAAATAAATATATAAGAGAGTGAGGTATTAACTCCTCACTCTCAAGTTAAAATTTATTCAGTAATCTCAACATCTTCAGTTACATCTGCTACAGGAGCTGATGTTTTATCATATTGAACATCACTGTAACGTCTCATACCAGTACCTGCTGGGATTAGCTTACCGATAATAACGTTTTCTTTAAGTCCAAGTAAGTCATCGCGTTTACCTTTAATTGCTGCATCTGTAAGAACGCGTGTTGTTTCTTGGAATGACGCAGCTGATAAGAAGCTTTCAGTTTCAAGAGAAGCTTTTGTAATACCAAGCAATACTGGTTTAGCAGTTGCTGGACGTTTACGGTGTTTAAAGGCTTCTCTGTTAGCATCAGTAAAGCTGTGAATGTCCACAAGAGAACCTGGTAATAATTTAGTGTCACCAGCTTCAATGATACGAACTTTACGTAACATTTGTCTAACCATAACTTCAACGTGTTTATCGTCGATTTCAACACCTTGCATACGGTAAACTTTTTGAACTTCTTTTAATAGGTAACTTTCAGTCGCATTAAGTCCTGCTACTGCTAAGTAGTTTTTAGGCTCAATTGAACCTTCAGTAAGAACTTCACCACGTGCCACTGATTGACCAACTTCAACTTTAAGTCTTGAAGTACCTGAAGCTAGATATGATCTAGTTTCGTTAGCACCTTTAACAACAATTTCTTGTTGGCGATCTTTAGCTAGTTTAATGTCTTCTACTACACCTTCGATTTCAGTAATAACCGCTTGTCCTTTAGGGTTACGTGCCTCGAAGATTTCTTGGATACGTGGAAGACCTTGAGTGATATCGCTTCCTGCTACCCCACCAGTGTGGAATGTACGCATTGTAAGCTGTGTACCTGGCTCACCGATTGATTGAGCGGCAATCGTACCAACTGCTTCACCGACTTCAACTTTTTCACCTGTAGCAAGGTTTTTACCGTAACATTTTTCACATACACCGTGACGAGTGTTACAAGTAAACGCTGAGCGGATGTACATTTGTTCAATACCAGCATCAGTAATTTTCTTAGCGATATCTGCAGTAATTAATTCGTCTGGACGAATGATTACTTCATCAGTTTCAGGATGACGAATTGTTTCTTTAGAATAACGACCTTCGATACGTTCAATAAATGGTTCAATCATTTCTGTACCTTCTTTGATATCAGAAACTAATAAACCACGGTCAGTGCCACAGTCTTCTTCACGTACGATAACATCTTGCGCAACGTCAACAAGACGACGAGTAAGGTAACCAGAGTCAGCTGTTTTAAGAGCTGTATCGGCAAGACCTTTACGAGCACCGTGAGTTGAGATGAAGTATTCTAATACTGTTAAACCTTCACGGAATGAAGATGTGATTGGCAATTCGATAATTTTACCTGATGGTGCAGCCATTAATCCACGCATACCTGCTAATTGCGTGAAGTTAGATGCGTTACCACGGGCACCAGAATCACTCATCATGAAAATAGGGTTTGTTTTCTCAAGAGATTGCATTAATTCGCCTTGAATTTGGTCTTTTGCGTCAGTCCAAATTTCAACAACAGCGTTATAACGTTCATCTTCAGTGATTAAACCACGATTATATTGTTTAGTTACACGTTCAACTAATTTTTCATGTTCATCTAAGATATCTTGTTTGTCTGGAAGTACCACGATGTCAGATACACCAACAGTAATACCAGCTTTAGATGAGAATTTGAAACCTAAGTCTTTCATTCTATCTAACATCATAGATGTGTCAGTAATACTAAATCTATTGAATACTTCAGCAATGATGTTTCCTAAGAATTTCTTATTGAATGGCTCAATAAGTTCTTCATTTTCAAAGTATTCTTTTAAGCCACCCTCACCTAATTGAGTCGGATCTATGAAGTATTTATCTGGCGTAGTATCTTCTAAATTTGCTTGACTAGGTTCATTAATATATGCAAATGAATCAGGAATGATTTCATTGAAAATAATTTTACCTACTGAAGTAACTAAGATTTTACTATTTTGAGCATCTGTGAACGTTGGGTTGTTGAATGAGCTTGCATGCACGCCAATACGAGTGTGTAAGTGTACATGACCGTTCGCATAAGCTTTTAATACTTCATTAGTGTCATTGAAAATCGCACCAGTATTAACAGCATCTTTACGTTCTAATGTTAAATAGTAGTTACCTAATACCATATCTTGAGATGGTGTAACAACTGGTTTACCATCTTTCGGGTTAAGGATGTTTTGTGCCGCAAGCATTAACATACGTGCCTCAGCTTGTGCTTCTTTTGATAATGGTACGTGAACCGCCATTTGGTCACCGTCAAAGTCCGCATTGTAAGCTGTTGTTACAAGTGGGTGAAGACGGATTGCACGACCCTCAACTAATGTTGGTTCAAATGCTTGGATACCAAGTCTATGAAGCGTTGGTGCACGGTTAAGTAATACTGGGTGTTCAGTGATAACATCTTCTAATACATCCCAAACTTCATCATCCATGCGTTCGATCTTACTTTTCGCATTTTTGATATTTGTAGCAATTTCACGTTGAACTAATTCCTTCATAACGAATGGTTTAAATAGTTCAAGTGCCATTTCTTTAGGTAATCCACATTGATACATTTTTAAACTTGGTCCAACGGCGATAACCGAACGACCTGAATAGTCAACACGTTTACCAAGTAAGTTTTGACGGAAACGACCTTGTTTACCTTTTAACATGTGTGAAAGTGATTTTAATGGACGGTTACCTGGTCCAGTAACTGGACGACCACGACGTCCGTTATCAATTAAAGCGTCTACTGCTTCTTGTAACATACGTTTTTCGTTTTGAACGATGATGCCAGGTGCACCTAAGTCTAATAAACGTTTCAAACGATTGTTACGGTTGATTACACGACGATATAAGTCGTTTAAATCACTTGTAGCAAAACGTCCACCGTCTAATTGAACCATTGGACGAATTTCAGGTGGGATGATTGGAAGTACATCTAAAATCATCCATGAAGGATTGTTTCCTGAATTTCTGAATGATTCAACCACTTCTAAACGTTTAATTGCACGAGTTAGTCTTTGACCAGTAGCAGACTCTAACTCATCACGTAATAGTTTTAGTTCTTCATCTAAATCAATTTCTTCTAATAGGTCTTTAATACCTTCAGCACCCATTTTAGCTACGAATTGATTAGGATATTTGTCATAATATTCTCTGAACTCTGCTTCAGATAATAATGTTTTCTTCTCTAATCCAGTAGGGCCTGGATCTACTACAACATAAGAAGCGAAGTAGATGACTTCTTCTAATGCTCTTGGAGACATGTCTAGCAATAGACCCATACGACTTGGAATTCCTTTGAAATACCAAATATGTGATACAGGTGCTGCTAATTCAATGTGTCCCATTCTTTCACGACGCACTTTTGATTTAGTTACTTCAACGCCACATCTGTCACATACCATACCTTTGTAGCGTACACGTTTGTACTTACCACAACTACATTCCCAGTCTTTCGTAGGTCCAAAAATTCTCTCACAGAAAAGACCATCTTTTTCTGGTTTTAAAGTACGATAATTAATTGTTTCAGGTTTCTTAACTTCACCATAAGACCATGAACGAATTTTTTCAGGTGAAGCTAATCCTATTTTCATATAATGGAAATTATTTACATCAATCAAGGAGCCTACCTCCTTCAATTTAGATTAGCTGTGCTATTTGATTGATTTATCTTCATTGAAATCGAATACCTTAAAGAGGTTGAAATGATTCACATTTCATTACCTCTTTAAGAATCCTTTTATCTTAAGTGCTTTTTAATCAGTTGTTTCCTTTTGTGATTCAGGAGCATCTTTTTGTTGTAAATCTACTTTGCGTTCTGTTGCATCTTCATCATCAACGTCCGCCATTTCAATTTCGTTGTTTTGCTCATCCATCACTTTAACATCTAATCCTAAACTTTGTAGTTCTTTCATCAATACTCTGAATGATTCAGGAACACTTGGTCTAGAGATGTTTTCACCTTTAACGATAGATTCGTAAGTTTTTACACGACCTACAGTATCGTCAGATTTATAAGTTAAGATTTCTTGTAAAGTATATGCAGCACCATAAGCTTCAAGTGCCCATACCTCCATCTCACCGAAACGTTGACCACCGAATTGTGCTTTACCACCAAGTGGTTGTTGTGTAACAAGTGAGTATGGACCAGTTGAACGTGCGTGTAACTTGTCATCAACCATGTGAGCAAGTTTAAGCATATACATAACACCTACAGAAATACGGTTATCGAATGGTTCACCTGTACGTCCATCATATAATACAGTTTTACCATCGCGAGCCATGCCTGCTTCTTCGATAGTAGACCATACATCCTCATCGTTAGCACCATCAAATACTGGAGATGCAACGTGGATGCCTAGGTTCTTAGCAGCCATACCTAAGTGCAACTCAAGGACTTGTCCGATGTTCATACGTGATGGTACACCAAGTGGGTTTAACATGATATCAATTGGGCGTCCATCTGGTAAGTAAGGCATATCTTCTTCAGGAACAATTTTAGAAATAACACCTTTGTTACCGTGACGACCACACATTTTGTCCCCAACATGAATTTTACGTTTTTGAACGATATAAACTCTTACTAATTGGTTTACACCTGGAGATAATGTGTCGTCTCCTTCTTCACGATTAAACACTTTAACATCTAGTACAATACCACCTGCACCGTGTGGCACACGTAATGAAGTATCGCGAACTTCACGAGCTTTTTCGCCGAAAATTGCATGTAATAATCTTTCTTCAGCTGTTAACTCAGTTACACCTTTAGGCGTCACTTTACCAACTAAAATGTCGCCATCCTTAACTTCAGCACCTACATAGACGATACCTCTATCATCTAGGTTTTTAAGTGCGCTTTCAGATACGTTAGGGATATCTCGAGTGATTTCTTCAGGTCCTAATTTAGTATCACGAGCTTCTGATTCATATTCCTCAATGTGAATAGAAGTGTAAACGTCATCTTTAACTAAACGTTCACTCATAATTACAGCATCCTCGTAGTTGTAACCGTCCCAAGTCATGAAACCAACAACTACATTTCGTCCTAATGCCATTTCACCTAATTCCATTGAAGGACCATCGGCAAGGATTTCATTATATTCAACCACGTCACCAACTGAAACAATTGGACGTTGGTTATAACAAGTACCTGTGTTAGAACGTTTGAATTTAGCTAATGGATAACGGTCTAATTCACCTTCGTGTTCAGTGCCATTTTCCTCAACTAAACGACGCACCAAAATTTCACTAGATTCAACGTGCTCAACACGACCTCTGTGTTTAGCAGTGATTGCAGCACCAGAGTCACGTGCAGCCACATGTTCCATACCAGTACCAACAAATGGTGCTTCAGTGTTCATCAATGGTACCGCTTGACGTTGCATGTTCGCACCCATTAATGCACGGTTAGAGTCATCGTTTTCTAAGAATGGAATACATGCTGTAGCTGCTGATACAACTTGTTTAGGTGATACGTCCATGTAATCCATTTTTTCTTTTGCCATAACTGTGTTATTACCACGGAAACGACAAACAACCTCGTCATCTAAGAAACGACCATTTTCGTCTAAACGTGAGTTGGCTTGGGCAACTACATAGCTATCTTCTTCATCAGCAGTTAAGTAATCGATTTGATCTGTGATAGAGTTCGTATCTAAATCAACTTTACGATACGGTGTCTCGATGAAACCAAATTCATTTACTCGCGCATAACTTGATAATGAGTTAATTAAACCAATATTTGGACCCTCTGGTGTTTCAATTGGACACATACGACCATAGTGTGAGTAATGAACGTCACGTACTTCCATTTGAGCACGTTCACGAGTTAAACCACCAGGTCCTAATGCTGATAGACGACGTTTGTGAGTCAACTCAGCTAATGGGTTAGCTTGGTCCATGAATTGTGATAATTGAGAACTGCCAAAGAATTCTTTAATTGATGCAATAACTGGACGAATATTGATTAATTGTTGTGGTGTAATTGAATCAGTGTCTTGGATTGACATTCTTTCACGCACGACACGTTCCATTCTTGATAAACCGATACGGAATTGGTTTTGTAATAATTCACCAACTGAGCGTAAACGACGATTACCTAAGTGGTCGATATCATCTGTATAACCAATGCCATTTAATAAGTTAAAGAAGTAACTCATTGAAGCTATGATATCAGCTGGAGTTATACATTTAACTTCTGAGTCTGGTAATGCATTACCGATAACAGTAGTTGTACGACCTTCCTCGTCATTAGGTACGTATACTTTGATTGATTGAATTTCAACTGGTTCGTCAATAACGCTACCTTCAAGTTCAAAGACTTCGCTATTAGCGTTTGTTTCTAGAACTTCCATAATTTCATCAATCTTACGACGATCTAGTACTGTGCCTTCTTCAGCTACAATTTCGCCTGTTTCACTGTTAACAATAGGCTCTGCTAATTTTTGATTGAATAAACGATGTTTTAAGTGTAATTTCTTATTAGCTTTATAACGACCTACGCTTGCTAAATCATAACGTTTAGGGTCAAAGAAACGTGAGTATAATAAGCTTTTAGCATTTTCTACTGTTGGTGGTTCGCCAGGACGTAAACGTTCATAAATTTCTAATAAAGCTTGTTCTGTGTTTTCAGTACCATCTTTTTCTAATGTATTACGTAAATATTCACTTTCTCCTAGTAAATCAATGATTTCTTGATCACTTGAAAAACCAAGTGCACGTAATAATACAGTTAATGGTAATTTACGAGTTCTATCGATACGAACGTACACTACATCTTTTGCGTCAGTTTCATATTCTAACCAAGCACCACGGTTAGGAATAATAGTTGCATCGTAGTTTTCACGTCCATTTTTATCAATCTTTTCATTGAAGTAAACGGATGGTGAACGTACCAATTGAGATACGATAACACGTTCAGCACCATTGATTACAAATGTACCAGTGTCTGTCATTAATGGGAAATCACCCATGAAGACTTCTTGTTCTTTAACTTCGCCTGTTTCTTTAATAATAAGACGTACTTTGACACGAAGAGGTGCAGCATAAGTAGCGTCACGATTTTTTGATTCTTCTAAATCGTATTTTGGTTCACCTAATCTATAATCTACAAATTCTAAAGATAGGTTACCTGTGAAATCTTCAATTGGAGAAATGTCTCTGAACATCTCTAATAAACCTTCTTTAAGGAACCAATCGTAAGATTTTGTTTGAATTTCTATTAAGTTTGGTAATTCTAATACTTCTGAAATTCTCGCGTAATTTCTACGTTTACGATGTCTTCCATATTGGACAACTTGACCTGCCAAACAGATTCACCCCTCAAAAATTGTGTGTTTTACTTATACATTGAAATAGGACACAATAAAGAATATAAAAGACAAAAAGAAAACGGCAACACTTATGATGACACCATTTTCGATTTATATTTATACTTAATTTATTTATCCTTTTACGTAAAAGTACACACTTATTGAACATAAATTTTTACATTTTATAACTATATCAGAATACGATTTTGAAATCAACCTTTTAAACTTTTCAAAATATAATATCCTTTACTCTTATTAACGACTTCTACATGGTTAAAGCATTCTTGCATTTTCTTCTTTGCAGATGGCATACCTTGTTTCTTTTGTATCACAACATAGAGTGCACCTTGATCTTTTAATTTGCCATAAGCCTCTTCAAAAATTCTATGCACTACATCTTTACCAGCTCTAATAGGTGGATTTGTCAGAATGTAATCAAATTGTTGATCACTTACACCTGACAAGCAGTCACTTTCTATTATTTCAGCATTTTCAATTTGATTTTTAGTTTTATTCATTTCAGTAAGAACCAATGCTCTATTATTTACATCTAACATATATAATTGATGATGTGGCGAAACTTTAGCAATAGTTAACCCGATAGGCCCATATCCACAACCAACATCGGCAATATATTTACTAGGTCCAGGCGGATGTTCCTTTAAAAATGTTTTAATTAACAAATCCGAACCATAGTCCACCCTATCTTTTGAGAACACACCGGTGTCAGTAGTGAACTCTAAATGCACCTTATCAAAATGATAACTTATTTTCTTTTGATTGCTTTTCACTTCAGGATTTACATCATAGTAGTGACTCATGTCCACACCTCAATTAAAATTTATTCGTATGCTTAAGCTAGTCAATATATAATACTAAATATACTTACAAGGTAATTAAAAACCCCGTTATCGCAATAACGGGGTTTTAATTTCTCAAAGAATTCAGGTTGTATTTGACTCGACAAAACTTATAAAGTTGGTCGAACAAATCTCTTCAACCTAACTATTTAATTAGAGAGTAGAAACTATTTTAATTCTACAGTAGCTCCAACTTCTTCTAATTGTTCTTTAAGTTTTTCTGCATCTTCTTTAGGCATAGCTTCTTTAATTACTTTAGGAGCTCCGTCTACTAATTCTTTAGCATCTTTTAATCCTAAGCCAGTTGCTTCTTTAACTGCTTTAACAACTTTGATTTTTGAAGATCCAGCTGAAGTTAATTCAACATCAAATTCAGTTTTTTCAGCTGCTGCGTCGCCGCCACCAGCTGCACCTGCTGCTGCTACTGGAGCTGCTGCAGTTACACCAAATTCTTCTTCAATTGCTTTTACTAAATCGTTTAATTCTAATACTGACATTTCTTTAATTGCTTCAATGATTTGTTCTTGATTAGCCATTTTAAAATTCCTCCGTTTAATTTAATTTTTTATGCGCGATTATTCAGCGCTTTCTTCTTTTTGTTCACCAACGGCTTTAACTGCATAAGCGAAGTTGCGTACTGGAGCTTGTAATACTGATAAAAGCATTGATACAAGACCATCGTGTGAAGGTAATGAACCAACAGTTTTAACTTCTTCAGCTGAGATTACGCTACCTTCCATAACGCCTGTTTTAACTTCTAAAGCTTCGTGTTCTTTAGCAAATCCTGCGATAACTTTCGCTGGAGCTACAACATCTTCAGTTGAAGTTGCGATAGCTGTAGGACCTGTTAAGAATTCATCTAAGCCTTCGATACCTGCTTGTTCAGCTGCACGACGAACCATAGTGTTTTTGTAAACTTTGTACTCAACACCTGCTTCACGTAATTGTGAACGTAATTCAGTAACTTCTGCTACTGTTAAACCACGGTAGTCAACGATAACTGTTGATACTGAATTTTTAAGTTGTTCAGCAATAGTATCTACTTGTTGTTTTTTTGCTTCAATGATAGCAGACATTCAGACACCTCCATTTATATTTTTTCGGTGCTTTTTTTAATAACAATAAAAAAAGCACTTTCTACCCACGGCAAAAAGTGCTTGAAAGATCATTAATCATCACGTTCAAGTCAATTTTAGCCTCGGTAGGATGAGTTTTAAGTTATAAATAACTCCTACTGTCTTAGGTAAAATAATCACAATTAATAATATAACTGCTTTATTGTAATAAGTCAACAAAAAATTTACAGACTGAAAGATTGCTTCCTTCAGTCTGTAATCATGTTGCATTATTTAAAATTTATAGTTTGAAAGATGAAGTATCAACTTTAACTCCAGGGCCCATTGTTGTAGTTACAGCAACAGATTTGAAGTAAGTACCTTTAGCAGAAGATGGTTTAGCTTTTGCTAAAACGTCTTGTAAAGCTTTAAAGTTTTCAACTAATTTTTCATCGTCGAATGAAACTTTACCGATTGAAGCATGTACGATACCTGCTTTTTCAGCACGGTATTCAACTTTACCAGCTTTGATTTCTTCTACAGCTTTTTTAACATCCATTGTTACTGTACCTGTTTTAGGGTTTGGCATTAAACCTTTAGGTCCTAATACACGACCTAATTTACCAACTTCGCCCATCATGTCTGGAGTAGCAACAACTACGTCGAAGTCAAACCAACCTTGTTGGATTTTTTGTACGTAGTCTGATTCTCCTACATAATCTGCACCTGCTTCTTCAGCTTCAGTGATTTTATCGCCTTTAGCGAAAACTAATACACGTTGAGATTTACCAGTACCGTTAGGTAAAACAACTGCACCACGGATTTGTTGGTCATTTTTACGTGTATCAATTCCTAAACGGAAAGCTACTTCAACAGACGCGTCAAAGTTAGCAATGCTAGTTTCTTTAGCTAATTTAATTGCTTCTTCAACACTATAGTGTTGAGTACGATCAACTTTGCTAGCTGCTTCTTGATACTTTTTACCTTTTTTAGCCATTTATTGTTCCTCCTTTAGTGGTTTTAGCGGAATTTCCTCCCACATTTACTTGCCTATCGCAAGTTAAGAGCAGATAACAGTGGAAAGAGAGTGGTCCAGAAATATAATTTATGTCCCGTCCTCTTACTCATAGACAATATCAATTGTTTACCTTCTCTGTTACCTGCTTTTATCGTCTAAATTAAGTTCATTTTTAAAATTAAATTCGTTAATACGCTTAATTATTCTACAGTGATACCCATGCTACGTGCAGTACCTTCGATAATACGCATAGCTGCTTCTTCGTCTGCAGCGTTTAAGTCTTGCATTTTAGTTTGAGCAATTTCGCGTACTTGATCTTTAGTTACTGATGCAACTTTTGTTTTATTAGGTTCACCTGAACCTTTTTCTACGCCAGCTGCTTTTTTAAGTAGTACTGGAGCCGGTGGAGTTTTAGTAATGAATGTAAATGAACGATCTTCATATACACTGATTTCTACCGGAATGATTAAACCTGCTTGTTCTTGCGTACGTGCGTTGAACTCTTTACAGAATCCCATGATGTTCACACCTGCTTGACCTAATGCTGGACCAACTGGTGGTGCTGGGTTCGCTTTACCTGCAGGAATTTGTAATTTAACTACTTTTTCTACTTTTTTAGCCACGATGTGCACCTCCTTGATATCGTGATGTGGTCACAGGGCTCAGTTTTGCCCTCCCACTCTTAAACATTTCGTGACGAAATGAACGCTCTAAAAGCGCGACCACATTATTTTAACACTCGCTCTATTAAAAAATCAATAGTAAAATTTCATCTTTTAGTTGAAGTTTTATATTAATTTTTTGATAGACGTTTAAATTAAAGTTTCTCAATTTGATCGAATTCAACTTCGACCGGTGTTTCTCGACCAAACATATCTACAAGTACAGTTAATTTAAATTTATCCGCTTCGATTTCTTGAACTTCGCCTACTTGATTAGCAAAAGGTCCTGATTTGATACGAACTTGTTCACCAACATCAAGTTCAACATCAATAGTTTTCTCTTTAAGACCCATTTGCTTAAGAATGAAGCGCACTTCTTCAGGAAGTAGAGGATTAGGTTTAGAACCCGCACCTGCAGAACCTACGAATCCTGTAACACCTGGTGTGTTACGAACGACATACCATGACTGATCCGTCATTACAAGCTCAACTAGCACGTAACCTGGGAATGTTTTTTTAACAAGTTTCTTAGCTTTACCATCTTTAACTTGTGTTTCTTCCTCTTCTGGTATGACAACTCTAAAAATTTGCTCTGTCATATTCATAGATTCTACTCTTTTTTCTAAATTCTTTTTAACTTTGTTTTCATATCCAGAATAGGTATGCACAGCATACCAACGCTTTGCGCCCACTTCTTCAGACATGTCTCCACTCCTAACCTAATAATAATTGTTTCAATGCATTAATACCTACGTCTAAGGCATAGAAAAAGACTAAGAAGAATATAACTGTAGATACAACGATTACAGTGTATTTGAATAGTTCTTCTTTTGTCGGCCAACTTGTCTTTTCCATTTCTGATTTAACGCCTTTAAAGAAGTTCTCTTTTTTAGCCATTAGTTAGACCTCCACATTTTAAGCCTCAACTTTAAAGTCTCATTCAGCTTAATAATCTATTTCGATTCTTTATGAACTGTATGCGAATTACACTTCGGACAATACTTTTTCAGTGTTAATCTCGTTGCCGAACCTTCCTTTTTAGGGACGTTGTAATTTCTATTGCCACAAACCTCACAATTTAAAGGTACTTTCTTCACGATTATTCACCTTTACTCATTATAATACCAATATACTATACATAAATGTCGTAATAAATGTCAAACATACATTCTTTGCTATAATCACCTAATTACTAGGGAATAATACAGACAATTTCATTTCCTTAATTGTCGTTTCATTTTCATTTTACAACGTTGTATGGCATTGTAAACGTCTTTATCTTTAATCTCTAATGCTTGTGCAATTTCTCTCGGTTTATATTCTTTAATAATTAGTTTTAAGACGTCTCTTTCCAATCCGCTTAATGTAAATGCTTGGCTCATAATTTCCTTTGATAATTCTTCTCTTAAAAATGACCTCTCAACTTCATCAAGTGCTAATGAACAATGATAATCTACAACGTACTCGTTGATAAGCATCACATGTCGATGACGTTCAGCTCTACTCTTTCTTAAGTAGTCATACTTAACAGAGCGAATGAGAAAGTACAAATATCTTTTGAATGGAATTGCTCTACTAAAGTCATAATGTTGAAGTGCTCGATACATTTTTATGATAATCTCTTGATACATATCCTCAATATCAAATTGATTCGATGTTATGTATCCAATTTTTCTAAAAATGAGTGGTCTCAACTCTCTAAGTAGCGTCTCAAATATACGCTCGATATCTTCAGTTTCGATGTTGAAATGATACTGTGTTAATTCATCTTGATGTCTTTGATTCAATCACGTATACCTAACCTTCCTTTATTGTTAGGTTAGTTTATATGACTTAGATTAAATTTATCAATACCACTGTATTAATCATTTCGATGGTTTCCACGTCTGATTTTTTCAAATTCTTCTAGTATCTCATTTGATAACTGAATTCGAGTTCTGGGTTTCTTTTCACTAAAATCATCAATTGATTTGCTCACTGTGATTTCATTTTCTTTTAAATCGCGCCACATTTCCCTTGAAGATATGCGGTATGCCCCAGATCCAAAAATGGCATGTTGCTCGCTCATATCACTCGTAACAACGGTGATATGCGTTGTATGTTTATCATATAACTCATATACATAACGTTCGATAAAACTATCTGCTGTTTCTTTCTCTTTAGTAAACACCGTTCTAACGCCATGGTATACGTATTCTCTTTCAATTCCGGATTGTTCATATGCATCAAATACACACACAATTTCATCAGCAATAAGTGCATTATAGTTTGCTATGGCATCCAAAAGTTGCTCTCTTGCTTCTTCTAAACTCTCTTTAGCAATCGCACTTAATGCTGAAGATTGACCTATCATATTATAACCATCGATAATTAGATATCTTTCCTTCATGACATCTCTCCAGTCTCATCTCTTTTACGAAATACTTCATACATCATCAAGCTTGCTGCTACAGAAGCATTGAGACTATTAACATGTCCAACCATAGGTATTTTAATGTAAAAATCACATTTATCACTCACTAAGCGACTCATTCCTTGTCCTTCGCTTCCGATCACGATAGCTAAAGACATATCCGCCTGTAAGTCACGATAATCCGTAGCATTACTTGCTTCAGTACCTGCGACCCAAAAACCATTTTCTTTTAATTCATCGATTGTCTTAGAAAGGTTCGTAACGCGTATAACTGGAACATGTTGAATAGCTCCAGTTGAAGCTTTTGCAACAGTCTGCGTGAGCGCTACTGAACGTCTTTTAGGAATAATGACCCCGTCTACTCCAGTTGCATCAGCAGTCCTTAATATAGAACCAAGATTATGCGGATCTTCTAGACCATCTAAAATTAAAATTGTAGAAAAGCCATCTTTATTCTTCTGGCTTTGTAAAAATTCATCAAAATCTTCATATTCATATGGAGCGACTAATGCAGCAACCCCTTGATGAGGTGCATTTGATAAAAAATCTAATTTAGATTTTGGCACGGTTTGAACTATCAATTTTTGAGCTTTTGCATTTTTTAAAATTTCATTAATCTGTTGTTTTTTTATACCATCTTGAATCAAAATCTTATTTATAGCATGCCCCGAAACAATCGCTTCTTTAACTGCATGTCTTCCTACTATGACAGTATCCTCCACGTTCTCACTACCTTTCATTTACTATTTCAACAATAGTTTGAAGTAATTCTTCTAAACGCGCATGTTGATGATCTAAATATAAAAAACCTATAACTGCTTCCAAGGCTGAACTTTTTCGATATGTTTGAACATCAGTATTTTTAGCTTTGGTATAGCTTTTAGCATTACGTCCCCTTCTCAAAACATTTAACTCTTCTTCAGTAAACCAATCATTAGATATTAAATACTCTAATGTCTGAGCTTGGCTTTTAGCAGAAACATATTGTTTTGATACCTGGTGTAGACGATTCGGTTTACTTTGTAATTTAAGAACAATATATTCTCGTACATGTTGATCTAATACGGCATCGCCCATATAAGCAAGCGTCAATGGATTTAATAATTTAACATTCATTATTTAGCCACGCTTAAATCTGACACCTTGTGGCGTATCTTCTAAAATAATGTTACGTTCTTTCAACATGTCTCGAATTTCATCAGCACGTGCGAAATCTTTATTTTTACGAGCTTCATTACGTTCTTCTATAAGCTTTTCAATATCCTCATCTAGTAACTCGTTTTCATTTTCACCTTTAAGTGGGACGCCAAGAACATCACTAAAGATTTGATATACTTCTTTAAATCTATGAAGTACCTTCGTAGACGTTGTGTTCTCTAGAACATATTTATTCGCAAGTTTTGCTAAATCATACCAAGCAGTGACAGCATTAGCTGTATTAAAGTCATCATCCATAACCGCCTCAAATTGTCGGAGAATCGTTTCTATTTGATCAATGTATTCAGAATGTTCTTCTAAATCTGTAGCAATGGCTTCACGTTCTTCAATCAATTTATAACTATTGCGTATACGTTCTAAACCGCTTCTCGCAGCTCCTACTAGTTCTAAATTATAATTAATCGGGCTACGGTAATGGACACTAATCATAAAGAAACGTAGTACATCTGGATCTATTTCTTTAATAATGTCGTGTACTAAAATGAAGTTACCTAATGATTTACTCATTTTTTCGTTATCTATATTTATGAATCCATTGTGCATCCAGTAATTCGCAAATGGTGCATGATTGTGTGCTTCTGACTGGGCAATTTCATTTTCATGGTGAGGGAATTGTAAATCTGACCCTCCTGCATGAATATCGATTGTCGCTCCTAATTCATGATAAGCCATAACTGAGCATTCGATATGCCAGCCTGGACGACCTTTACCAAATGGACTATCCCAACTGATTTCGCCAGGTTTCGCTTTTTTCCATAAAGTAAAATCGAGCGCATCTTCTTTTTGTTCTCCCGCTTCAATACGCGCGCCTACTTTGAGGTCATCTAGAGATTGATGACTTAATTTACCATATCCATCAAATTGACGCGTTCTAAAGTACACATCTCCATCACTCTCATAAGCATACCCTTCATCTACTAATTCTTTAATGAAATCTATAATTTCTTGCATATGGTTCATCACACGCGGATTGGATGTTGCTTTCTTAACGTTCAATGCACCTACGTCTTCATAGAAAGCTTTAATATACTTTTCTGCAATTTCAGGAACACTTTCATTTAGTTCTTTAGAGCGATTAATTAATTTATCATCCACATCAGTGAAATTGGAAACGTAAATCACTTCATAACCTTTGTATTCAAAATATCTTCTAACAACATCATAGTTAATAGCAGGTCTTGCATTTCCGATGTGTATATAATTGTAAACGGTCGGACCACAAACATACATTTTTACCTTGCCTGGTTCAATCGGCTCAAATGTTTCTTTCCGACGTGTTAACGTATTATATAATGTAATCATCTTGAATCTCTCCATTCTTAGCTTTTTCAAGTTGTCGTTCTAAATGTTTGATTTGTTCGAAAAGTGGATCAGGTAAGTTGCGATGGTCAAATGTTTTACCGATACGCTTACCTTCTTGTTTAACGATATGACCCGGTATACCTACAACAGTGGTATAGCTTGGTACAGATTGTAGTACAACTGAATTCGCACCAATATTTACATTTGATTCAATTTGAATATTCCCCAACACCTTAGAACCAGCTGCAATTAAAACATTATCTCCAATGTCCGGGTGACGCTTACCTTTTTCTTTACCTGTACCACCTAAAGTAACACCTTGGTAAATCGTGACGTTATCCCCAATTGTACATGTCTCACCAATTACAACACCCATACCGTGATCAATAAATAATCGTTTACCAATTTTTGCTCCGGGATGAATTTCTATACCCGTAAAAAAGCGTGACACTTGTGAGATGACTCTCGCCGCTGTATAACGTTTCTTGTTATATAATTTATGGGCTATCAAATGACTCCATACCGCATGTAATCCTGCATAGGTAGTAACTACTTCTAAAGTTGAGCGTGCTGCTGGATCCTGTTCAAACACCATTTTTATATCGTCTCTCATTCTTCTTAACAAGATCTTCTCCCCCTTGGTTCAATCATTAAGATATCTGTTCTTTACATGAAATAATTTTTCGACCGTCATGCACAATTTTAAAATTAATGTTATTAAAAAAGCACCTCTAACAACTGATGTTAGAGGCGCTCTTAGCACGGTTCCACTCTTCATTTAGTAACGAAACTTTAAAATGTTAGCGTTACTCTCATTTGTATTATTCATCTTAGTTCAACAAAGGTGCATTCATTAATATTAATGATGTGCTCACAGCGACCGCACACTCTCTGAGTCATGTAATAATTAATTACTAATCCTTTGATTCATTTTTATAGTTATAATAATAGGTCGTTAATTGTGAAATTTCAAGTTGAAACACACGTTTTTTAATCATACTGCACTAGATAAAGCTAAACTTCGTTATTAATGTACTATACATACTTTTGTAATCGTGATAATACTTTTTCTTTACCTAAAACTTCAATCGTATTTGGTAATTCTGGTCCATGCATTTGACCTGTAACGGCTACACGAATTGGCATGAACAATTGTTTACCTTTAATACCTGTCTCTTTTTGAACTTCTTTAATTGTTTTCTTAATTTCTGCTGCTTCAAATGGTTCTAAAGCTTCTAATTTACCGTATAAATGATTCATTAACTCAGGAACTTGTTCACCATTTATAACTTCTTGCTCCTCTTCACCAAGTTCTGGCATTTCGTGGAAGAACATTTCTGATAATGGAACAATTTCACCTGCGTAACTCATTTCTTTTTGATATAAAGCAACAAGTTTTCTACCCCATTCTTTATCTTCTTCAGAAGGATTTTCTGGGATAAGATTTGCTTTGATTAAATGCGGTAATGCTAATTCAAATACTGTATCAGTGTCTTTCGTTTTCATATATTGGTTATTTACCCAAGCTAACTTTTGTCTGTCGAACATAGCTGGTGATTTAGATAAACGTTTTTCATCGAAGATTTTAATAAATTCTTCTTTAGAAAAGATTTCTTCTTCACCTTCAGGTGACCAACCTAATAAAGTAATAAAGTTAAATAGTGCTTCTGGTAAGTAACCTAAATCACGGTATTGCTCAATAAATTGTAAAATTTGACCGTCACGTTTACTTAACTTTTTACGTTCTTCATTGACGATTAATGACATATGACCAAAGCGTGGTGGTTCCCAACCGAACGCTTCATATATCATCAATTGTTTAGGTGTGTTAGAAACATGGTCATCACCACGAATAACATCTGAAATTTTCATATAATGATCGTCTACAGCAACTGCAAAGTTATACGTTGGAACGCCATCTTTCTTAACAATGACCCAATCACCCATATTATTTGAATCAAAAGAAATTTCACCTTTTACCATATCTTTGAAACTATAAGTTTTATCTTTAGGCACGCGGAAGCGAATAGATGGTTTACGTCCTTCAGCTTCGAACTGTTTGCGTTGTTCTTCTGATAAATGTGCGTGTTGTCCGCCATAACGAGGCATTTCTCCACGAGCAATTTGCGCTTCACGTTCTTCTTCTAATTCTTCCTCAGTCATGTAACACTTGTATGCTCTATCTTCATCAAGTAATTGTTGAATAAGTGGATTATAAATATCAGCACGTTCAGACTGACGATATGGACCAAAACCTTTATCTTTATCGATAGATTCATCCCAGTCTAAACCTAACCATTTTAAGTTATCAAATTGTGAAGATTCACCATCTTCTAAGTTACGTTTACTGTCCGTATCTTCTATACGAACTACAAAATCTCCATCATAATGTTTCGCAAATAAATAGTTAAATAATGCTGTTCTAGCATTACCAATATGCAAGTAGCCTGTTGGACTTGGCGCATATCTTACTCTGATGCGTTCACTCATTATATTCACTCCTACGATTATTATTTATGTGGTTGATTAACTGATTGAAAATAAATGCCCTATGATAACTCATTTTATGAAGCAATGGCATTTAATATTTTCAAGTCATGTTTCAAACCATTAAGCATGTAAGCTTTCATGTTTTCAGTAGTTTAATTCAATTTTAAAAAAAGTTATTCAAAAGTTTATGATGTGTTTAACCATTACTTTGTGAATAACTTTCGTGAAACATTGATTATTCATTCTTACATAACATTCAATAATATTGTAGCACTTAAACACGCCTTTGATAAGTCTATTGTTTTAACAGTCTTTCATAGTTAATAGTTTTTTATATGAGAAAAGGTTTCATGTAAAATACATACTTAATTATAAAATATGTAGTTTCACATGAAACCTCTTTTTAGAATTAATTTTCAAAATCAGAACTATTGTCATCGACATGTTTCGCAAAAACGATTCTACCAGATGAAGTTTGTAGTAAACTGATGACTTCTAAGTTAACATGTTGGCCCACTAATTTCTTAGCGTTATCAACAACGACCATTGTGCCATCATCTAAATACCCAACGCCTTGACCAGGCTCTTTCCCCATTTTAGTTAAAAGGATATTAAGGTGGTCACCTTGATGTACGTTAGGCTTAATAGCTTCAGATAAATCATTAACATTAAGTGCCATAATGCCTTGGACATGACACACTTTATTTAAATTAAAATCCGTTGTAATAACGTGAGCGTGGTAATGTTGTGCTAATTTGATTAGTAAAGTATCAATATCATTATGAGATTTCGTTGGATTTATGACTCGAGTAGGATAGTCTAAATCATAAAGTTGATTAAGAATATCTAATCCACGCTGGCCCTTTTCTCTTTTAACACTATCATTCGCATCAGCTACGACTTGTAATTCATTTATAACACCTTGAGGGATAAGAATATCTCCATCAATAAATCCACAACGAATAATATCTAATATACGCCCATCAATAATTGCGCTTGTATCGATGATTTTAGGGATTGCTTTACGTGTGTTGTAGGACATTGAGCGTGCCATATTTTCAGGCAAAAACATTAACATCTCATCACGTTTCTTTAATCCAAATTGGAATCCAAGATAACATAAAATAATTGTTATTATAATTGGGATAAAATGATTGAGCATTGAATTTCCTATTAGTTCTAAGATGAAAGAAACCATCACAGAAATAAATAATCCAATAATCAAACCAATTGTTGCGAACAAGATTTCAACCGCACTGCGGCGCATTATAATTTGTTCTAGTTCTTTAAAAGCGTATGTGACCTTTTTTAAGAAAAATCCAAATATAATGAAGAACAATATAATTCCTATTAATCCATCTATGTAATGATTAGTGATAATTGGGTAAGTGTTAATCCCTAAATCAGATACTACTTCTGGGATGATGATAATCCCTAGTGCAGCACCGATAATGATATAAATAATTACCACCATTAATCTAATGATATTCAATCTTATCCTCCTCTCATGGCTGTCTATTCATTGTATGTAAATAACTTATTTAACATAATTATAATGAAATTTGTGAAAACTAAATTAAAAAACTATATGCGTTTAAATCTTAAAACTCACTACCTACTATGAGGGAGGATTATGAAGAATGAAGCGCATATTTTAAAGCCTCATGCACAGAAGACACTCCTATGACTTGAATACCTTCCGGGAAAGTCCACCCACCAATATTAGTTTGAGGTATAATCGCTCGTTTGAATCCAAGTTTAGCCGCCTCTTGCACGCGTTGTTCAATGCGTGACACACGTCGAACTTCACCTGTTAGGCCAACCTCTCCAACAAAGCAATCTAAACCGTCTACCGCTTTATCCTTAAAGCTTGAAGCTGTCGCAACAATAATACTTAAGTCAACGGCTGGTTCTGTTAATTTCACACCACCAGCAACTTTGATATAAGCATCTTGTTGTTGAAGTAAATAATTCTCCTTCTTCTCTAAAACTGCCATAAGCAAACTTAATCGATTATGATCTATGCCCGTAGCCATACGTCTTGGATTGTTGAAAGTGGTCGGTGTGACTAACGCTTGGACCTCTATTAATAGTGGTCTTGTACCTTCCATAGTCGGTACAATTGTTGAACCTGGCACGTTTGTAGAACGTTCTTCTAAGAACATTTCAGACGGATTTAAGACACCTTTCAAACCACTTTGCTTCATTTCGAAAATACCCATCTCATTCGTGGAGCCAAAACGGTTTTTAACCGCACGTAAAATTCGATAAGCATGATGTTCATCACCTTCAAAGTAAAGCACGGTATCCACCATATGTTCAAGTAATCTTGGACCGGCAATTTGTCCTTCTTTCGTAACATGACCGACGATGAACGTTGCGATATCCATTTGCTTTGCGATATTCATTAGACTTTGAGTACTTTCTCTTACTTGAGATACAGAACCCGGTGCAGAACTGATTTCAGGATGATAAATAGTTTGTATTGAATCTACTACAAGTAAATCTGGTCGTTCATCCTTAACTGTTTGATGAATGACTTCTAAATCAGTCTCTGCTAATACATTGAGTTGACTAGAATCTTCTTCTAAGCGGTCGGCACGTAGTTTAGTCTGATTGATAGATTCCTCACCTGTAATATATAAGACATTCTTATTTTGAGATAATGCCGCACATATTTGAAGAAGCAACGTAGACTTCCCTATACCAGGATCGCCACCTATAAGTACGAGTGATCCACTGACAATCCCTCCACCAAGGACTCTGTTAAATTCTTTAGAATCCGTTAGAATTCTAGGGGTAGATTCATGTTTAACATTATCCAATTTTTGAACTTTTCCTGCCGCTTCTTTAGATTTTACTCCATGTTTAGGGTTTGCAGCTTTCTCTACAATTTCTTCCATCTGGTTCCATGCACCACAGTTTGGACATTTCCCCATCCATTTAGGAGATTGATAGCCACATGCCATACACTCAAATATTACTTTTTTCTTGGCCACTTCTGCACCTCCAAATTATTATGAACAAATCTATTTTAAACTGACATTTTGATTATGACAAATTAAATGTAAATGATTATGATATAGTCTATTTTTATGTGGTTATTAAACTATGATTTTTTATAAATAATTTTATTTTTGTCTATTTTAATTTCTGCAATTTTGTATAATCGCTAGTGTATTGTCATTTATTTTCCGGAAAATGAATATCCCATCATCAGTTTTAAACAAATTGAAAAATATGTAAAAAAATGACATCTCCCAAACAGTGAGAGATGTCATTTATTAATGATGCAAATAGCAAACATTACTTTAGTTATTCAATATATTAGTAATAATCAATTAAGCTTCAGTGGTTTCTTTATCATCTGACTTTTCATGGATGTCATATTTGAATTCATCGCCATCATGATCGATTGTGACTTCTTTACCTTCAATTTGATTACCATCTAAAATTAATTCACTAAGATTATCTTCTACAGTTTTTTGGATGGCTCTAATTAATGGTCTAGCACCGTATTCTGGATCGTAACCTTCTTCTGCGATTTTTTCTTTAGCTTTATCAGTTACAGAAATATTGATGTTTTGTTCAGATAATCGATCAGTAAGTTTCTTAACCATCATAGTAACAATTTCTTTCAATTCTTCTTTAGATAGTTTATGGAATACGATGATATCATCCACACGGTTTAAGAATTCAGGACGGAATGAATTTTTGAGTTCTTTCATCATTGTTTTGCGAATTGTTTCGTAGTCGTTGCCCTCTGAAGCACCGCCAAATCCTGCAAATCGTTGGTCTTGTAATTCTTGCGCACCAACATTTGATGTCATAATAATGATTGTGTTACGGAAATCTACAGTACGACCTTTTGTATCAGTTAGATGACCATCGTCTAATACTTGTAGCAAGATATTAAATACGTCAGGATGGGCTTTTTCAATTTCATCAAATAAAATAACTGAGTAAGGTTTGCGTCTAACTTTTTCAGTTAATTGACCACCATCATCATGACCTACGTAGCCCGGAGGTGCTCCAACTAAACGACTCACAGCGTGTTTCTCCATAAATTCACTCATATCAACACGAATCATAGCATCATCTTCACCAAACATAGATTCAGCTAATGCACGAGCTAATTCTGTTTTACCTACACCTGTAGGACCTAAGAAGATAAAGCTACCGATTGGACGTTTAGGATCTTTTAATCCAGCGCGAGCACGTCTTACAGCTTTACTAATTGAATTAACAGCGTCATTTTGACCGATAACTCGATTATGAAGTGTATCTTCAAGATTGAGTAAGCGACCTGATTCAGTTTCATTAATTTTAGTTAATGGAATACCTGTCCATCCTGCGATAACTTCAGCAATATCTTCTTCAGATAAAGCTGTACTTACACCACCTTGAGAGTTTTTCCATTCGTTTTTAGCTTCTTCATATTGTTTTTCAAGCTTAGATTGTTTGTCTCTTAAGTTTGCTGCATTTTCAAATTCCTGTGCATGAACGGCAGCATCTTTTTCATTTTTTACATTTTCAATTTCTTGTTCAATCTCTTTTAAATTATTAGGAGTTGTATGACTTTTCAGTCTAACCTTAGAACTTGCTTCATCAATAAGGTCGATCGCTTTGTCTGGTAAGAAACGATCTGATACATAACGATTACTTAATTTTGCCGCAGCTTCTAAAGCCTCATCAGATATATTAATTCTATGATGAGCTTCATAGCGATCACGTAATCCTTTTAAGATTTCAATCGTATCTTCAACTGTTGGTTCATCAACTTGAACAGGTTGGAAACGACGTTCTAACGCAGCGTCTTTCTCAATATTTTTACGATATTCATCTAATGTTGTAGCACCAATACATTGTAACTCTCCTCTAGCTAATGCAGGTTTAAGAATATTAGAAGCGTCAATTGCACCTTCCGCACCTCCAGCACCAACTAATGTGTGTAACTCATCTATAAATAAAATGACGTTACCTGCTTGATGAATTTCTTCCATTACTTTTTTCAAGCGTTCTTCAAATTCACCGCGGTATTTTGTACCAGCAACGACAGTTCCCATATCGAGTGACATCACGCGTTTATCTTTTAGAGTTTCTGGGACTTCATTATTAACGATTGCTTGTGCTAAACCTTCAGCTATAGCAGTTTTACCCACACCAGGCTCACCGATAAGTACTGGGTTATTTTTAGTACGACGGCTGAGCACTTCAATCACACGAGTAATTTCTTTATCTCTTCCAACTACAGGATCTAAAGTGCCATCTTTAGCAATAACTGTTAAGTCTCTAGCTAAACTATCTAATGTTGGAGTGTTATTTGATTTATTTGCTTGAGCATTTTTATTACTCATTTCTGGACTACCTAAAGCTTTTACTACTTGCGCGCGTGCTTTTGTAATATTTAAATCTAAATTGGCAAAGACACGTGCTGCGACACCTTCATTTTCACGGATTAAGCCTAGAAGAATATGTTCTGTTCCCACGAAGTTATGATGTAGTTTTCTCGCTTCATCCATTGAAAGCTCAATAACTTTTTTAGCTCTAGGTGTGTAATGTAAAGTGCCCATTTGTTCTTGACCATGGCCAATTAACTTTTCAACTTCTTCAATAACTTTATCTTCAGTGATATTAAAGCTTTCTAACACTTTGGCAGCGATACCTTCAGGTTCTTTCATTAAACCTAATAAAAGATGTTCCGTTCCAATATTTGAATGGTTCAAGCGAATTGCTTCTTCTTGTGCGTGCGCTAGTACGCGTTGTGCACGTTCTGTTAATCTACCAAATAGCATATATAAAATACCTCCTATTTTATATGTTTCCTTAATAAATCAGCTCTTTTTTCATTTACTGTTTTATCATCATCTTCATCTATTAAAAATGGCGATTGAATAGCTACCATTAATTCATTAAATTTAAAATCTTCAAGCGAAATATAGTTTAAATCAATGCCAAGCTTAACTTCACTCAAGCGAAATGATGCTTCTTCCATTGATATGATTCTACTATTTTGTAAAATCCCTAGTGAGCGATAAACTCTATCAAGTGTCTCTACAGGATTATGTTTATCAAGTCTTTCTCTGATTTGTTTTTCCTCATTGATAATTTGATTAACTACTTCAGTTAAGTTATCAATGATATCGGATTCAGTTTTCCCTAAAGTAAGTTGGTTTGAAACTTGATAAATATGTCCATATACTTGTGAACCTTCTCCATAAATACCTCGAATCGTAAATCCAAAACGATTAATCGTTTGAGCGATACGATTCATTCTCTTCATAATAGAAAGTCCTGGTAAATGTAGCATGACACTTGCGCGCATTCCAGTGCCTATATTAGTTGGACACGTTGTTAAATAACCTAAGTGTTCGTCATAACTTATATCTAAATCACTATCCAACTCATCATCAATATTTGAAGCCCTTTGATATAATTCACGCAACGATAAATCTGTTCCTAACGCTTGAATTCGAATATGATCTTCTTCGTTAATCATTACACTTAAGGATTCATCTTCATTTAACAGCACCGCGGATGCTGGCTGTTTGATAAGTTCTGGACTGACAAGATGTTTCGCAACTAATTTCATTTTACTTTGTTGATCCATAGTGTCTAAACGTTGTAACTTTAAGTTTGGAAGCGCATCTTGAACTTCGTTGATAACTCGAAAACCCTCTTGTTCAGAAGGAAACATCAAAGGATGGACGTGATTTTCTAGATTTCTTGCTAATCTAATACGAGAAGAAATAACTACAGGTGCCTCTTCTGTCATCTTCATCCATTCACTTATATTAGTATGAATGTCACTCATTACGAGACACCTCACTCTCATCTTTTAATGCTTTAATTTCATCACGTACAACAGCCGCTTCCTCGAAATTTTGTTCTTCAATTAATTTGTTTAGATATTTTGTTTTTTCTTCGATTTGCTTTTTAATTGCAAGTTTCTTATATGAAGATTGAGGCGTTTTACCTACATGTTCAAATTGGCCTCCCTGTACACGTCTAACAATATCGATAATGTCTTCTTTAAAAGTTGCGTAACAATTCGCGCAACCGAATTTACCAACGTGCGCAATATCTTTTAAAGTCATTTGACATGTTGGGCATTGCTTTTCCTCTTTGAATGCCATTTCTTGAAAATTAATACCATGTTTCGTAGCAAGATGTTGTAAAATCTGTTTAACTACAAAAGCTTCCTCTATATCATCCTGATGCACATGGTAAGAAGTATCCTCATGAGATTGTTGCCATGGATTATCACCTTGAGCACATATTGAGCATACCCATTTTTCGTGAGTACCGTCTTTACTTTTAACTGTTAATTTTACTTCTGCTTCATTTAAATGACAGTTTTCACAAAGCACGTTCAGACACCTCACTTCATTAATAATAGTTTATAACTGGAAGTAATCGTTTTAAAATATTAGCGCGTATAATATCTCGTGCGACCACATCCATTTTTAATGTCTCTCTATCTATAACTGCTTGTATCATTTTAGCTTCTCTTTGGTTAATTAGACCTTTATCTAGTAAACCATCTATAACATAATACGCTTGTTGTTGAGAAATAGAAGGCCCTATCAATTGAAGTAAGTGATTAATATAACCTGATGCATCTTTATTTTCAATTTTAGTGATTCGGATGTAGCCTCCGCCACCCCGTTTACTTTCTATTTCATAACCATGTTCATTTGTGAAGCGTGTTTTAATAACATAATTTAATTGAGAAGGAACACAATCGAAGCGTTGTGCAATATTAGCGCGTTGTATTTCGACCACATCTTCATTTGTTTCCTCGAATAAATGTTTAATGTATTGTTCTATGATGTCAGACATGTTATGCATGGATATCACCTCTTTTTGACCTTCTTTGACTTTATTATATGACCACCTTTGACCTTTTTCAACCAATTTGATTTTTAAAATTTAAATTTTATGATGTTAGCGCGTTCATTTTATTGTATGATAGAGAATAGAAAAATTTAAAGGAATGAAAAACATGCATATTTTGATTGGGATTATAGGAATTATATTCTTTTTAGCACTCGCATTTTTATTTAGTTCAGATAGAAAAAATATCCGTTGGAAATATGTCGGATTACTCTTAGTAATTCAATTGATATTTGCATTTATTTTATTAAAAACAAATATAGGTATCACAGTTATTGGTGGTATTTCGTATGGTTTCAGTTATTTATTAAAGCAAGCTGCTGAGGGTGTCAATTTCGTATTCGGTGGTTTTAAATTAGATCCAAAAAACCCTCCATTCTTCTTTAATGTATTGTTACCTATCGTGTTTATCTCAGCGCTTATCGGTATTTTACAATATACAAGAATTTTACCGCTTATAATTAACATTTTAGGTTTCTTAATTTCTAAAATTAATGGCATGGGACGTTTAGAATCTTACAATGCTGTAGCAGCAGCAATTTTAGGACAATCAGAGGTATTTATCTCATTAAAACAACAATTGCCATACATACCTAAACAACGTTTGTATACATTAACTGCATCTGCAATGTCGACAGTATCTGCTTCAATTATTGGAGCCTACTTCACATTAATAGAACCTAAATATGTTGTAACAGCTGTGGTACTTAACTTATTTGGTGGTTTCATCATCGCGTCTATTATCAATCCGTATAAAGTGAATGAAGAAGATGATAAATTATTAGTCGATGAAAGTGAAACTAAAAATCAATCATTCTTCGAAATGCTTGGTGAATATATTTTAGATGGTTTCAAAGTAGCAGTGATTGTCGGTGCAATGTTAATTGGTTATATTGCTCTTATTGCTTTACTTAATGGTGTAGTAAGTGGAATCTTTAGTCTATTATCAGGTGGAACATTGGATTGGAATTTCCAAACGTTAATCGGTTTTGTCTTTGCACCTTTCGCATTCCTAACTGGTGTTCCTTGGCATGATGCTGTGCAGTCAGGTTCAATTATGGCGACAAAATTATTATCAAATGAATTCGTTGCTATGCAAGCACTCGGTAAAACACATGGTTTATCTGAGCATGCTAAAGGTGTCACTTCAGTATTCTTAGTATCATTTGCTAATTTCAGTTCAATAGGTATTATTTCAGGTGCGATTAAATCACTAAATGATAAAAAAGGTGATATTGTAGCACGATTTGGATTAAAACTATTGTTCGGTGCAACATTAGTATCATTTATTTCTGCAGCAATTGCAGGATTCTTTATTTAATCAAACGCGAGAGTAACTTAGGAAAGTTGCTCTTGCGTTTTTTATTTTATGAGCTTACATTTGCTTTTGAAATTCATTTTCCGAAAAATTAAAAACGGCCACCTTTAAGATGACCGTTTATCAAAAGATTAATTAATTATGCTTTATCATATGGTTAATGAAGTACTCAGTTACACGATAATCGTCGGTGAGTTCAGGATGGAAAGAGACACCAAGATATTTACCTTGTTTAACCGCAACAATCTTATCTCCTACTCGGCTAAGAATGTCTACACCTTTCTCAACTTGAGCAATATGTGGTGCGCGTATGAATACACCTTCAATATCTTCAGCAACACCTTTTATATTAAGTTCCGATTCAAAACTATCAACTTGACGACCAAATGAATTACGTTCGACTGTAATATCCAACTTTTTCAAATAGCCAGATTCACCTTCAACATCTTTTGCAAGTACGATTAATCCCGCACATGTTCCAAACATTGGTAAATCAGATTGCTGTAACGCTTCCTTAAAGCCATATAAGTCCATTAATCTTCTTAGTGTTGTAGATTCACCACCTGGCAAAATCAAACCAGCAATATCTTCAAGTTGTTCAACTCTTTTTACTGCAACACCTTCATGACCACTTAATTCTATGTGACGAATGTGTTCACGAACTGCACCTTGTAATGCTAATACACCTATTTTCATAAATTACCATCCACGCTCTTGCATACGTTCTTCTAAAGAAATTTGGTTGATATCTAAACCTTTCATCGCTGTACCAAGTTCACTAGCCAATTTTCCAATTAATTCATAATCTTGATAGTGAGTCGTTGCTTGAACAATTGCTTTAGCAAATTTTTCAGGATCTTCTGATTTAAAAATACCAGAACCAACAAATACACCATCAGCACCTAATTCCATCATTAAAGCAGCATCTTGAGGTGTTGCTACGCCACCTGCTGCAAAGTTTACTACTGGTAAACGTCCATTATCTTTAATTTGTTTTAATACTTCAAAAGGTGCTCCTAAATCTTTAGCGAAAGTCATAATTTCATCATCATTCATTACTGTTAGACGACTAACTTCAGCATTAACGCGTCTCATGTGACGTACAGCTTCTACGATATTGCCTGTTCCAGGTTCACCTTTCGTACGTAACATTGCAGCACCTTCTCCAATACGTCGTGCAGCTTCACCTAAATTACGGCAACCACAAACGAAAGGCACTGTAAATTGATCTTTTCTTAAGTGATACTCTTCATCAGCTGGAGTTAATACTTCAGATTCATCGATATAATCAACACCCATTGATTCTAATACTCTAGCTTCAGTAATATGTCCTATACGGGCTTTAGCCATAACAGGTATAGACACAGCATTCATTACTTCCTCTACAATTTTAGGATTAGCCATACGTGCCACGCCACCTGCTGCTCGGATGTCTGATGGAACGCGTTCTAAAGCCATTACTGCAACAGCACCAGCTTCTTCAGCAATTTTAGCTTGTTCTGCATTTACGACGTCCATAATAACGCCACCTTTTTGCATTTCAGCCATTCCTCTTTTTACTCTTTCTGAGCCTACGATTTTTGACATGTTATTACCCCTTTACTTATTGATTAAATTCATTTTAAGAGATAAACTGATATTTAAAAAGGTTCAATTTATCCATAATAATAGGGGTCAGATTTATGAAATCATCACAACCACTTTACTTATCTCTTTATGAAAAGTTAAAAAATCAAATTATCGAAGGTCAATACCATTCCAATGATAAGTTTCCTTCGAAAAGACAATTAAGCGAACATTTGTCAATGAGTCATACAACTATTGAACACGCTTATCAACTGTTATTAGATGAAGGATTTATATACTCTAAGCCGAGATCTGGATACTATGTATCAGATATTGAATCATTGCCAGTTATCAATAGAGAAACTTATCCTAATAATGATCATTTAGAGATTCATAATGAAAGTAATGAAAACTCGCAATTCAAATTCGCCTTCAACTTAGCTGAAATCGACTCTGAAAATTTTCCTATGCATATATTTAGAAAATACGCAAAAGACGTCTTTGAAGAAGATCACTTATCACTATTACAAAGAGGCGAAATTCAAGGAGAGTTCGTATTACGTCAACAAATTGCACATTATTTATTTAATAGTAGAGGCGTAACATGTCACCCTAATCAAATAGTCATTGGTTCTTCTACTAGCCAACTCCTCGATATGATTACTAATTTACTTAATCAAGAAAAGTTTATCATCGAGAAACCGAGTTATCCTCCGATCAAACATGTCTTAGACAAAAAGAATATGAACTATTTACAAGTTCCTGTTGAAAAAAATGGTATACAAGTTCGCCCTATCTTAGAATCAAAATATAATATTTTATATATTACACCTTCACATCAATTTCCTACTGGTCATGTCACCAATTTAAAAAAGAGAACCCAACTTATTCAATGGGCACAACAAGATGAACAACGTTACATTATAGAAGATGATTATGATTCAGAGTTCAGGTACTTTGGTAAACCTATACCAGCACTACAAAGTTTAGATACTAAAGGAAAAGTTGTTTATATAAGTACATTTTCAAAATCACTCTATCCTAGCTGTAGAATTGCATATATTGTTTTACCAAAAGAAATATTATCAAAATATAAACAAAGAAAATTAAAAGAAGGTAATACTGTACCTGTGCACATTCAACATATGGTTGCACAATTTATGGCAAGTGGTAGCTTTGAAAGACATTTAAATAAAATGAGGAAAATTTATAGAGACAAATTAAATTATATATTGCACCATCTCGAAAAATATAAAGACCAATTGCAAATTGAAGGAGCACTTACTGGGATGCATTTTAATTTAACAGTTCTGAATGGTCTCACTACACAGCAATGCTTAGACAGGGCTAAGAACAACAAATTAAAACTCGAAATATATAACTATGATGATATCCCCTCAGAGTATCCTAAATTTATTTTAGGATTCGGTGGAATTAAACAACGTGAACTTGCAGATTATGTCAAAGCTCTCATCAACTCGTTAATTATAAAGTAACACTTCTTTTTTAAAAGTTAGTGTTACTTATGCGATAGCTAATTGGCTATCGTATTTTAATTAACTTCCTCTTATTAATTTCTCATCTTTATTTTTTCGCATAAAAAAAGAGACCTTGCGGTCTCGATTCGGCTCATCGCATCCATACGATTTATTTGCCTGGCAACGTCCTACTCTAGCGGAACGTAAGTCCGACTACCATCGGCGCTAAGGAGCTTAACTTCTGTGTTCGGCATGGGAACAGGTGTGACCTCCTTGCCATTGTCACCAGACAAATGAATGTGTTATACATTCAAAACTAGATAGTAAGTAATGATTTTGCGTCGCAAAACATTTTAATATTGATTAAGTCTTCGATCGATTAGTATTCGTCAGCTCCACGTGTCACCACGCTTCCACCTCGAACCTATTAACCTCGTCATCTTCGAGGGATCTTATAACCGAAGTTGGGAAATCTCATCTTGAGGGGGGCTTCATGCTTAGATGCTTTCAGCACTTATCCCGTCCATACATAGCTACCCAGCTATGCCGTTGGCACGACAACTGGTACACCAGAGGTATGTCCATCCCGGTCCTCTCGTACTAAGGACAGCTCCTCTCAAATTTCCTACGCCCACGACGGATAGGGACCGAACTGTCTCACGACGTTCTGAACCCAGCTCGCGTACCGCTTTAATGGGCGAACAGCCCAACCCTTGGGACCGACTACAGCCCCAGGATGCGATGAGCCGACATCGAGGTGCCAAACCTCCCCGTCGATGTGAACTCTTGGGGGAGATAAGCCTGTTATCCCCGGGGTAGCTTTTATCCGTTGAGCGATGGCCCTTCCATGCGGAACCACCGGATCACTAAGTCCGTCTTTCGACCCTGCTCGACTTGTAGGTCTCGCAGTCAAGCTCCCTTATGCCTTTACACTCTGTGAATGATTTCCAACCATTCTGAGGGAACCTTTGAGCGCCTCCGTTACCTTTTAGGAGGCGACCGCCCCAGTCAAACTGCCCGCCTGACACTGTCTCCCACCACGATAAGTGGTGCGGGTTAGAAAGCCAACACAGCTAGGGTAGTATCCCACCAACGCCTCCACGTAAGCTAGCGCTCACGTTTCAATGGCTCCTACCTATCCTGTACAAGCTGTGCCGAATTTCAATATCAGGCTACAGTAAAGCTCCACGGGGTCTTTCCGTCCTGTCGCGGGTAACCTGCATCTTCACAGGTACTATGATTTCACCGAGTCTCTCGTTGAGACAGTGCCCAAATCGTTACGCCTTTCGTGCGGGTCGGAACTTACCCGACAAGGAATTTCGCTACCTTAGGACCGTTATAGTTACGGCCGCCGTTTACTGGGGCTTCGATTCGTGGCTTCGCAGAAGCTAACCACTCCTCTTAACCTTCCAGCACCGGGCAGGCGTCAGCCCCTATACATCACCTTACGGTTTAGCAGAGACCTGTGTTTTTGATAAACAGTCGCTTGGGCCTATTCACTGCGGCTCTTCTGGGCGTGAACCCTAAAGAGCACCCCTTCTCCCGAAGTTACGGGGTCATTTTGCCGAGTTCCTTAACGAGAGTTCGCTCGCTCACCTTAGAATTCTCATCTTGACTACCTGTGTCGGTTTGCGGTACGGGCACCTGTTATCTATCTAGAGGCTTTTCTCGGCAGTGTGAAATCAACGACTCGAGGAAACAATTTCCTCTCCCCATCACAGCTCAGCCCAACGAGTGCCGGATTTGCCTAACACTCAGCCTTACTGCTTGGACGTGCACTCCAACAGCACGCTTCGCCTATCCTACTGCGTCCCCCCATCGATTAAAACGATACTAGGTGGTACAGGAATATCAACCTGTTATCCATCGCCTACGCCTGTCGGCCTCAGCTTAGGACCCGACTAACCCAGAGCGGACGAGCCTTCCTCTGGAAACCTTAGTCAATCGGTGTACGGGATTCTCACCCGTCTTTCGCTACTCACACCGGCATTCTCACTTCTAAGCGCTCCACATGTCCTTGCGATCATGCTTCAACGCCCTTAGAACGCTCTCCTACCATTGTCCGAAGGACAATCCACAGCTTCGGTAATATGTTTAGCCCCGGTACATTTTCGGCGCAGTGTCACTCGACTAGTGAGCTATTACGCACTCTTTAAATGATGGCTGCTTCTAAGCCAACATCCTAGTTGTCTGGGCAACGCCACATCCTTTTCCACTTAACATATATTTTGGGACCTTAGCTGGTGGTCTGGGCTGTTTCCCTTTCGAACACGGACCTTATCACCCATGTTCTGACTCCCAAGTTAAATTGATTGGCATTCGGAGTTTGTCTGAATTCGGTAACCCGAGAGGGGCCCCTCGTCCAAACAGTGCTCTACCTCCAATAATCATCACTTGAGGCTAGCCCTAAAGCTATTTCGGAGAGAACCAGCTATCTCCAAGTTCGATTGGAATTTCTCCGCTACCCTCAGTTCATCCGCTCACTTTTCAACGTAAGTCGGTTCGGTCCTCCATTCAGTGTTACCTGAACTTCAACCTGACCAAGGGTAGATCACCTGGTTTCGGGTCTACGACCAAATACTCAACGCCCTATTCAGACTCGCTTTCGCTACGGCTCCACATTCGCTGCTTAACCTTGCATCAGATCGTAACTCGCCGGTTCATTCTACAAAAGGCACGCCATCACCCATAAACGGGCTCTGACTACTTGTAAGCACACGGTTTCAAGTTCTCTTTCACTCCCCTTCCGGGGTACTTTTCACCTTTCCCTCACGGTACTGGTTCACTATCGGTCACTAGAGAGTATTTAGCCTTAGGAGATGGTCCTCCTAGATTCCGACGGAATTTCACGTGCTCCGTCGTACTCAGGATCCACTCAAGAGAGAATATGTTTTCGACTACAGGATTATTACCTTCTTTGATTCATCTTTCCAGATGATTCGTCTAACATGTTCTTTTGTAACTCCGTATAGAGTGTCCTACAACCCCAACAAGCAAGCTTGTTGGTTTGGGCTCTTCCCGTTTCGCTCGCCGCTACTCAGGGAATCGATTTTTCTTTCTCTTCCTCCGGGTACTAAGATGTTTCAGTTCTCCGGGTCTGCCTTCTGACATGCTATGAATTCACATGTCGATAACATGACATAACTCATGTTGGGTTCCCCCATTCGGAAATCTCTGGATTAACGCTTACTTACAGCTACCCAAAGCATATCGTCGTTAGTAACGTCCTTCTTCGGCTTCTAGTGCCAAGGCATCCACCGTGCGCCCTTAATAACTTAATCTATGTTTCCACCAGGAAACGCGTTATTAATCTTGTGAGTGTTCTTTCGAACACTAGCGATTATTTTTATGAATTCAAGCTTATTTAAAACTCTATTCACTCGGTTTTGCTTGGTAAAATCTATTTACTTACTTATCTAGTTTTCAATGTACAATTTTAATGGTGGGCCTAAGTGGACTCGAACCACCGACCTCACGCTTATCAGGCGTGCGCTCTAACCAGCTGAGCTATAGGCCCATTATTAAAATGAATGTTATAAACATTCAAAACTGAATACAATATGTCACGTTAATCCTTTTCATCTTCGAAGAAGATGTTCCGAATATATCCTTAGAAAGGAGGTGATCCAGCCGCACCTTCCGATACGGCTACCTTGTTACGACTTCACCCCAATCATTTGTCCCACCTTCGACGGCTAGCTCCAAAAGGTTACTCCACCGGCTTCGGGTGTTACAAACTCTCGTGGTGTGACGGGCGGTGTGTACAAGACCCGGGAACGTATTCACCGTAGCATGCTGATCTACGATTACTAGCGATTCCAGCTTCATGTAGTCGAGTTGCAGACTACAATCCGAACTGAGAACAACTTTATGGGATTTGCTTGACCTCGCGGTTTCGCTACCCTTTGTATTGTCCATTGTAGCACGTGTGTAGCCCAAATCATAAGGGGCATGATGATTTGACGTCATCCCCGCCTTCCTCCGGTTTGTCACCGGCAGTCAACTTAGAGTGCCCAACTTAATGATGGCAACTAAGCTTAAGGGTTGCGCTCGTTGCGGGACTTAACCCAACATCTCACGACACGAGCTGACGACAACCATGCACCACCTGTCACTCTGTCCCCCGAAGGGGAAAACTCTATCTCTAGAGGGATCAGAGGATGTCAAGATTTGGTAAGGTTCTTCGCGTTGCTTCGAATTAAACCACATGCTCCACCGCTTGTGCGGGTCCCCGTCAATTCCTTTGAGTTTCAACCTTGCGGTCGTACTCCCCAGGCGGAGTGCTTAATGCGTTAGCTGCAGCACTAAGGGGCGGAAACCCCCTAACACTTAGCACTCATCGTTTACGGCGTGGACTACCAGGGTATCTAATCCTGTTTGATCCCCACGCTTTCGCACATCAGCGTCAGTTACAGACCAGAAAGTCGCCTTCGCCACTGGTGTTCCTCCATATCTCTGCGCATTTCACCGCTACACATGGAATTCCACTTTCCTCTTCTGCACTCAAGTTTTCCAGTTTCCAATGACCCTCCACGGTTGAGCCGTGGGCTTTCACATCAGACTTAAAAAACCGCCTACGCGCGCTTTACGCCCAATAATTCCGGATAACGCTTGCCACCTACGTATTACCGCGGCTGCTGGCACGTAGTTAGCCGTGGCTTTCTGATTAGGTACCGTCAAGACGTGCATAGTTACTTACACATTTGTTCTTCCCTAATAACAGAGTTTTACGATCCGAAGACCTTCTTCACTCACGCGGCGTTGCTCCGTCAGGCTTTCGCCCATTGCGGAAGATTCCCTACTGCTGCCTCCCGTAGGAGTCTGGACCGTGTCTCAGTTCCAGTGTGGCCGATCACCCTCTCAGGTCGGCTACGCATCGTTGCCTTGGTAAGCCGTTACCTTACCAACTAGCTAATGCGGCGCGGATCCATCTATAAGTGACAGCAAGACCGTCTTTCACTGTTGAACCATGCGGTTCAACATGTTATCCGGTATTAGCTCCGGTTTCCCGAAGTTATCCCAGTCTTATAGGTAGGTTATCCACGTGTTACTCACCCGTCCGCCGCTAACGTCAAAGGAGCAAGCTCCTCGTCTGTTCGCTCGACTTGCATGTATTAGGCACGCCGCCAGCGTTCATCCTGAGCCAGGATCAAACTCTCCATAAAAAATTATGATGTTTGATTAGCTCATAAATACTAAATAGTTTGTAACGTTTTGTTACGTTTCTTGGAATTAACGTTGACATATTGTCATTCAGTTTTCAATGTTCATTTTTCTTACCGACAAGAATTAATTATACGCTTTATTGATGTTAAAGTCAATAAATATTTAAAATTAATTTTATTCAGTAAAAATAATCCACAAAAAAATGACCTAACGGTCAAAAGTGGTTTGCCTGGCAACGTCCTACTCTAGCGGAACGTAAGTCCGACTACCATCGGCGCTAAGGAGCTTAACTTCTGTGTTCGGCATGGGAACAGGTGTGACCTCCTTGCCATTGTCACCAGACAAATGAATGTGTTATACATTCAAAACTAGATAGTAAGTAATGATTTTGCGTCGCAAAACATTTTAATATTGATTAAGTCTTCGATCGATTAGTATTCGTCAGCTCCACGTGTCACCACGCTTCCACCTCGAACCTATTAACCTCGTCATCTTCGAGGGATCTTATAACCGAAGTTGGGAAATCTCATCTTGAGGGGGGCTTCATGCTTAGATGCTTTCAGCACTTATCCCGTCCATACATAGCTACCCAGCTATGCCGTTGGCACGACAACTGGTACACCAGAGGTATGTCCATCCCGGTCCTCTCGTACTAAGGACAGCTCCTCTCAAATTTCCTACGCCCACGACGGATAGGGACCGAACTGTCTCACGACGTTCTGAACCCAGCTCGCGTACCGCTTTAATGGGCGAACAGCCCAACCCTTGGGACCGACTACAGCCCCAGGATGCGATGAGCCGACATCGAGGTGCCAAACCTCCCCGTCGATGTGAACTCTTGGGGGAGATAAGCCTGTTATCCCCGGGGTAGCTTTTATCCGTTGAGCGATGGCCCTTCCATGCGGAACCACCGGATCACTAAGTCCGTCTTTCGACCCTGCTCGACTTGTAGGTCTCGCAGTCAAGCTCCCTTATGCCTTTACACTCTGTGAATGATTTCCAACCATTCTGAGGGAACCTTTGAGCGCCTCCGTTACCTTTTAGGAGGCGACCGCCCCAGTCAAACTGCCCGCCTGACACTGTCTCCCACCACGATAAGTGGTGCGGGTTAGAAAGCCAACACAGCTAGGGTAGTATCCCACCAACGCCTCCACGTAAGCTAGCGCTCACGTTTCAATGGCTCCTACCTATCCTGTACAAGCTGTGCCGAATTTCAATATCAGGCTACAGTAAAGCTCCACGGGGTCTTTCCGTCCTGTCGCGGGTAACCTGCATCTTCACAGGTACTATGATTTCACCGAGTCTCTCGTTGAGACAGTGCCCAAATCGTTACGCCTTTCGTGCGGGTCGGAACTTACCCGACAAGGAATTTCGCTACCTTAGGACCGTTATAGTTACGGCCGCCGTTTACTGGGGCTTCGATTCGTGGCTTCGCAGAAGCTAACCACTCCTCTTAACCTTCCAGCACCGGGCAGGCGTCAGCCCCTATACATCACCTTACGGTTTAGCAGAGACCTGTGTTTTTGATAAACAGTCGCTTGGGCCTATTCACTGCGGCTCTTCTGGGCGTGAACCCTAAAGAGCACCCCTTCTCCCGAAGTTACGGGGTCATTTTGCCGAGTTCCTTAACGAGAGTTCGCTCGCTCACCTTAGAATTCTCATCTTGACTACCTGTGTCGGTTTGCGGTACGGGCACCTGTTATCTATCTAGAGGCTTTTCTCGGCAGTGTGAAATCAACGACTCGAGGAAACAATTTCCTCTCCCCATCACAGCTCAGCCTAACGAGTGCCGGATTTGCCTAACACTCAGCCTTACTGCTTGGACGTGCACTCCAACAGCACGCTTCGCCTATCCTACTGCGTCCCCCCATCGATTAAAACGATACTAGGTGGTACAGGAATATCAACCTGTTATCCATCGCCTACGCCTGTCGGCCTCAGCTTAGGACCCGACTAACCCAGAGCGGACGAGCCTTCCTCTGGAAACCTTAGTCAATCGGTGGACGGGATTCTCACCCGTCTTTCGCTACTCACACCGGCATTCTCACTTCTAAGCGCTCCACATGTCCTTGCGATCATGCTTCAACGCCCTTAGAACGCTCTCCTACCATTGTCCGAAGGACAATCCACAGCTTCGGTAATATGTTTAGCCCCGGTACATTTTCGGCGCAGTGTCACTCGACTAGTGAGCTATTACGCACTCTTTAAATGATGGCTGCTTCTAAGCCAACATCCTAGTTGTCTGGGCAACGCCACATCCTTTTCCACTTAACATATATTTTGGGACCTTAGCTGGTGGTCTGGGCTGTTTCCCTTTCGAACACGGACCTTATCACCCATGTTCTGACTCCCAAGTTAAATTGATTGGCATTCGGAGTTTGTCTGAATTCGGTAACCCGAGAGGGGCCCCTCGTCCAAACAGTGCTCTACCTCCAATAATCATCACTTGAGGCTAGCCCTAAAGCTATTTCGGAGAGAACCAGCTATCTCCAAGTTCGATTGGAATTTCTCCGCTACCCTCAGTTCATCCGCTCACTTTTCAACGTAAGTCGGTTCGGTCCTCCATTCAGTGTTACCTGAACTTCAACCTGACCAAGGGTAGATCACCTGGTTTCGGGTCTACGACCAAATACTCAACGCCCTATTCAGACTCGCTTTCGCTACGGCTCCACATTCGCTGCTTAACCTTGCATCAGATCGTAACTCGCCGGTTCATTCTACAAAAGGCACGCCATCACCCATAAACGGGCTCTGACTACTTGTAAGCACACGGTTTCAAGTTCTCTTTCACTCCCCTTCCGGGGTACTTTTCACCTTTCCCTCACGGTACTGGTTCACTATCGGTCACTAGAGAGTATTTAGCCTTAGGAGATGGTCCTCCTAGATTCCGACGGAATTTCACGTGCTCCGTCGTACTCAGGATCCACTCAAGAGAGAATATGTTTTCGACTACAGGATTATTACCTTCTTTGATTCATCTTTCCAGATGATTCGTCTAACATGTTCTTTTGTAACTCCGTATAGAGTGTCCTACAACCCCAACAAGCAAGCTTGTTGGTTTGGGCTCTTCCCGTTTCGCTCGCCGCTACTCAGGGAATCGATTTTTCTTTCTCTTCCTCCGGGTACTAAGATGTTTCAGTTCTCCGGGTCTGCCTTCTGACATGCTATGAATTCACATGTCGATAACATGACATAACTCATGTTGGGTTCCCCCATTCGGAAATCTCTGGATCAACGCTTACTTACAGCTACCCAAAGCATATCGTCGTTAGTAACGTCCTTCTTCGGCTTCTAGTGCCAAGGCATCCACCGTGCGCCCTTAATAACTTAATCTATGTTTCCACCATACTTTTAGTCAATCGCTTTCATATCACAACGATTTCTTTAAAAGTTAAAGTCGAAAACCTGTTATTAATCTTGTGAGTGTTCTTTCGAACACTAGCGATTATTTTTATGAATTCAAGCTTATTTAAAACTCTATTCACTCGGTTTTGCTTGGTAAAATCTATTTACTTACTTATCTAGTTTTCAATGTACAAATTTGAATGTTAATAAACATTCAAAACTGAATACAATATGTCACGTTATCCCTTTCATCTTCGAAGAAGATGTTCCGAATATATCCTTAGAAAGGAGGTGATCCAGCCGCACCTTCCGATACGGCTACCTTGTTACGACTTCACCCCAATCATTTGTCCCACCTTCGACGGCTAGCTCCAAAAGGTTACTCCACCGGCTTCGGGTGTTACAAACTCTCGTGGTGTGACGGGCGGTGTGTACAAGACCCGGGAACGTATTCACCGTAGCATGCTGATCTACGATTACTAGCGATTCCAGCTTCATGTAGTCGAGTTGCAGACTACAATCCGAACTGAGAACAACTTTATGGGATTTGCTTGACCTCGCGGTTTTGCTACCCTTTGTATTGTCCATTGTAGCACGTGTGTAGCCCAAATCATAAGGGGCATGATGATTTGACGTCATCCCCACCTTCCTCCGGTTTGTCACCGGCAGTCAACTTAGAGTGCCCAACTTAATGATGGCAACTAAGCTTAAGGGTTGCGCTCGTTGCGGGACTTAACCCAACATCTCACGACACGAGCTGACGACAACCATGCACCACCTGTCACTCTGTCCCCCGAAGGGGAAAACTCTATCTCTAGAGGGATCAGAGGATGTCAAGATTTGGTAAGGTTCTTCGCGTTGCTTCGAATTAAACCACATGCTCCACCGCTTGTGCGGGTCCCCGTCAATTCCTTTGAGTTTCAACCTTGCGGTCGTACTCCCCAGGCGGAGTGCTTAATGCGTTAGCTGCAGCACTAAGGGGCGGAAACCCCCTAACACTTAGCACTCATCGTTTACGGCGTGGACTACCAGGGTATCTAATCCTGTTTGATCCCCACGCTTTCGCACATCAGCGTCAGTTACAGACCAGAAAGTCGCCTTCGCCACTGGTGTTCCTCCATATCTCTGCGCATTTCACCGCTACACATGGAATTCCACTTTCCTCTTCTGCACTCAAGTTTTCCAGTTTCCAATGACCCTCCACGGTTGAGCCGTGGGCTTTCACATCAGACTTAAAAAACCGCCTACGCGCGCTTTACGCCCAATAATTCCGGATAACGCTTGCCACCTACGTATTACCGCGGCTGCTGGCACGTAGTTAGCCGTGGCTTTCTGATTAGGTACCGTCAAGACGTGCATAGTTACTTACACATTTGTTCTTCCCTAATAACAGAGTTTTACGATCCGAAGACCTTCTTCACTCACGCGGCGTTGCTCCGTCAGGCTTTCGCCCATTGCGGAAGATTCCCTACTGCTGCCTCCCGTAGGAGTCTGGACCGTGTCTCAGTTCCAGTGTGGCCGATCACCCTCTCAGGTCGGCTACGCATCGTTGCCTTGGTAAGCCGTTACCTTACCAACTAGCTAATGCGGCGCGGATCCATCTATAAGTGACAGCAAGACCGTCTTTCACTGTTGAACCATGCGGTTCAACATGTTATCCGGTATTAGCTCCGGTTTCCCGAAGTTATCCCAGTCTTATAGGTAGGTTATCCACGTGTTACTCACCCGTCCGCCGCTAACGTCAGAGGAGCAAGCTCCTCGTCTGTTCGCTCGACTTGCATGTATTAGGCACGCCGCCAGCGTTCATCCTGAGCCAGGATCAAACTCTCCATAAAAAATTATGATGTTTGATTAGCTCATAAATACTAAATAGTTTGTAACGTTTCGTTACGTTTATTGGAATTAACGTTGACATATTGTCATTCAGTTTTCAATGTTCATTTATTATAATGAATAATTATAAATGGTGGAGACTAGCGGGATCGAACCGCTGACCTCCTGCGTGCAAAGCAGGCGCTCTCCCAGCTGAGCTAAGCCCCCATAATTTTAGAAAGAAGTCGGGAAGACAGGATTCGAACCTGCGACCCCTTGGTCCCAAACCAAGTGCTCTACCAAGCTGAGCTACTTCCCGTATGTAGTTAATAATCATAATAAAATGACGCGCCCGATAGGAGTCGAACCCATAACCTCTTGATCCGTAGTCAAACGCTCTATCCAGTTGAGCTACGGGCGCTTTATTAAGATGGTGCCGAGGACCGGAATCGAACCGGTACGGTGATCTCTCACCGCAGGATTTTAAGTCCTGTGCGTCTGCCAGTTCCGCCACCCCGGCAAAATAATGGAGCGGAAGACGGGATTCGAACCCGCGACCCCCACCTTGGCAAGGTGGTGTTCTACCACTGAACTACTTCCGCATATAAATAAAATCGTAATGAGCCATAGAGGATTCGAACCTCTGACCCTCTGATTAAAAGTCAGATGCTCTACCAACTGAGCTAATGGCTCAAAAGATGGTGCCGGCCAGAGGACTTGAACCCCCAACCTACTGATTACAAGTCAGTTGCTCTACCAATTGAGCTAGGCCGGCTATCATGGTGGAGAATGACGGGTTCGAACCGCCGACCCTCTGCTTGTAAGGCAGATGCTCTCCCAGCTGAGCTAATTCTCCTATTTCAAATATTGCCTGGCAACGTCCTACTCTAGCGGGACGTAAGCCCGACTACCATCGGCGCTAAGGAGCTTAACTTCTGTGTTCGGCATGGGAACAGGTGTGACCTCCTTGCCATTGTCACCAGACAAAATTAACTTACTTTATATATAATACACACTTGTAAATGACTTTGCAACGGTTAATTTTACACTTTGTTAAAATTTCATTTACAATTTCATAACATGCGTCCTCGTTTTTGACGACTTTTATATGTTACTTCATTTAAATAAACAAGTCAACACTTTTATAGAACTTTTTTCAATCGTTTTTAATCTATATTTCTTAAATGCACCTGACTTATTTCACTCGTAATATTCTACCATAAGCTAAAGGCTAAATCTATGATAATATTTGCATTTTTAAAATCAATTTGTATATTTTATTGTGAAAAATCACTACTTTCCCCTAAAAAATGATAATTATATTTCTTAGTAATGGAAATTTTTTATATAGCACGCCTTACACACATTATAGATTTATCAAATTGATAGACTTTTCACCCTTAATAATAAAGCATTTTAAATACAAAAAAGCATCAACCACCATATAGATGATTGATGCAACTAGTACTAGACTAGAAAATTATTTCTGTCTCATATAAGGGAATAATAGTACATCTCTGATAGAAGGTGAATCTGTTAGTAACATTACCAAACGATCGATACCGATACCTAATCCACCTGTAGGAGGCATACCATATTCCAACGCTTCAATATAATCTTCATCCATCTCATGCGCTTCATCGTTACCTTGTTCTTTCTCAACAAGTTGTGCTTCGAAACGTTCACGTTGATCGATTGGGTCATTTAATTCTGTGAAAGCATTCGCATGTTCTCTTCCCACTATAAATAGTTCAAATCGATCAGTAAACCTAGGATCTTCTGGATTCTTTTTAGCTAATGGAGAGATTTCAATTGGATGGCCATAAATGAATGTAGGTTGAATTAACGTTTCCTCAACTTTTTGTTCGAAGAATTCATTTAAAATATGACCATATTTCATATTTTCAGTAATCTCAATACCATGTTCTTTAGCTAAGCTTACCGCTTCCTCATCAGTTTTAACATCATAGAAATTCACGCCAGTGGCTTCTTTAACTGCATCAACAATGTGAAGTCTTCTCCAAGAAGACTCTAAATCTATTTCTTCATCATTATAAGAAACTTTAGCTGAACCAAAGACCTCTTGAGCAATATGTCTAACCATGCTCTCAGTTAAATCCATAATATCATGATAATCAGCGTAGGCTTCATATAATTCTATCATTGTGAATTCTGCATTATGACGTGTAGATACGCCTTCATTACGGAATACACGGCCAATTTCGTATACTTTTTCAAGACCACCGACGATTAAGCGTTTTAGGTGTAATTCAATAGCTATACGCATATATAACGTAGCATCTAATGCGTTATGGTGGGTAACAAATGGACGTGCAGCCGCACCTCCAGCAATTTGATGCATCATAGGTGTTTCTACTTCTAAGAAACCTTGTTTATTTAAATAATTACGCATTTCTTGAATAATTTTACTGCGATTAATAAATGTACGTGTACTATCTTCGTTTGTTATTAAATCTAAATAACGTTGACGATATCTTTGTTCAATATCTTGTAGTCCATGGAACTTATCTGGTAAAGGACGTAATGATTTAGATAATAATGTAAACGACTTAGCCTTAACTGAAATTTCACCAGTATTAGTTTTAAACATAACACCTTCGATTCCAACAATGTCACCTAAGTCAGCAATTTTCCAAATATCAAATTGTTCTTCTCCAACTTGGTCTTTTCTTACGTAAATTTGAATTTGACCTTCTAAATCTTGGATATGTGCAAATCCTGCTTTACCTTTACCGCGTTTTGTCATTAAACGACCTGCAATTGCAACGTGACTTTCGTCCTCTTTTTCATGTAATTCTTCTTTTGAAAATTGATCCCATTGCTCTTTTAACTCGTTAGAAGTAGCACTACGATCAAAACGATGACCGAACGGATCTATTCCTAAATCTATTAATTCTTGTAGTTTTTGACGACGGACCTGCATTTGGTCATTCATTTCTTCTGACATAACTTTCTCTCCTTTAAGCTTATTGTTTAAATTATGGATTGTTCCATGCGTTCTTGATAGAAATTTTGTTAGTCATATAAAATACTTATTCGGTTTTAGATTCATCTAAAGCTATATGAACTTTATCTTTAAAACCAATAAGATATCATCAATCTTGGTTTATCATTTCCACAACGCCAATCTTCTCACTTTTTAATTCTACAAGACGTTGTAAATGTAATAAAGCAATTTATGCTTTTATTTCAACTTCTCTAAAAATTAAATATTTGTTTTTATTGCTACTCACTTATTATACTTTTTAACAGTATCGTCTGCGGTTACTAAATTGCCAATAGTTAGATGGGTACGAGGTTCTATTTGATTCGAAGCAATATCATTTAAAGGAATAAGCACAAACGAACGTTCATTCATCCTCGGATGTGGTACCGATAAATTATCTTCTTCGATAATTTGATCTTCATATAATAATATATCTACATCTAAAGTTCTTGGCCCCCAACGTTTAACTCTTACTCGATGGAGTTGTTGTTCTGTTTTTAAGCAACATGATAGTAAAGATTGAGGATCTAATGTTGTATCTATTTCAACACATAAATTTAAAAAGTTCGGTTGATTAGTGTATCCCACTGGTTCAGTTTCATAAATATCAGAGATTTGAGTCACTTTAATATTATCAAAACGATTTAAAATCCTTATAGCTTCTTTAAGTTGCGTTTCACGTTCTCCAATATTACTTCCTAAACCTAAAAACGCTTTAACCATTTAGCAATTCTCCCTCACTATTTCAATTCCTACACCATCATAATGTCCAGGAATGGGTGGACTTTCTTTAGTGATTTTAACTTTCGTTTCCATTACACGATTATAGTGTGAATTTATACGTTTTGCAATACGTTCAGCTAGATGTTCAATCAATCTAGATGGCCTACCTTCAACAATTGATTTAACTTCTTCAAACACTTCGCCATAATTTACAGTATCTGCAACATCATCTGATTGACCAGCATCTTTTAAGTCGACCTTCAACGTAACATCTACTATAAATATTTGACCAATTTCATTTTCTGATGGTAACACCCCATGATATCCATAAAAACGCATACCATTAAGAAAGATAATGTCGTTCATGTTCATTCTCCTTTAAAAAATCCATACTATGAGCTAACCGCGCATTCAACTGAACGTTATGAACTCGAACAGCTTTAACACCTTTCATTATACCATAGGCAGTTGTTGCTCCTGTGGCCTCATCTCTTTCTAATGGCGTTGTATCTGTTCCAATCATTTCTTTAATAAACCTTTTACGGCTTGTTGCCAATAAAATGGGATATTCAGTTGCTACCAGTTCATCTAAACGAGCCATCACTTCATTTTCTTCATCGCGTGTTTTAGCAAAACCAATTCCTGGATCCAACCAAATTTTTTCTTGTGGGATACCTGCCATTTCAGCTTTATTAGCTTGAGCGAGAAGTGACGTAAGCATTTCATCTACGACGGGGTCTTCTCTTCGACCGTCCCCATTATGCATTAAAACGATTTCAGCACCATATTCAGCTACAACTTTAAAAATTTTGGGATCATACAAACCTGCCCATTGATCATTAATCATTGTAGCACCTAGTTTGAGACATGCTTCAGCAACCTCGCTACGAAATGTATCAATTGAAAGTTGTATATCATATTGTACTAGTGCATTAACAACTGGAATAACTCTTTCCATTTCTTCTTCCAAAGATACTTCTTCATAACCAGGTCGTGTCGACACGCCACCAATATCAATGATATCAACACCCTCATCAATCATTTCTTTTACTCGTTTAGTAGCTTTGTCTACTGAATTAAATTTACCTCCATCTGAGAAAGAATCAGGCGTGACGTTAAGTATGCCCATAATTTTTGTTTTAGTCATGTGTTTCACCTTTTCTATATTGAAATTCTTTTCAAAGTTATGTATAAAAACTTATTATTCTTGAAAATTCAAATCAAACTACTACACAATTTACTATTAATCATATCATTCATTATCATACATTTTGAGCACATTTTTTATTTAGAAAGATAAAACAGTGTTATAGAACAACAAAATTAACAATATAAAAAACGAAGATGTGGATCAGAGGGGACTTAAAAGCCAAAGTTTTATACACATCGACTTTAAAGTACCTTTACCAACATCTTCGTTTGCAAAGCTTACTATATATTCAAATATTAAATCTTAGTCATCAAATGAGTATAAAGGCGTAGATAGGTAACGCTCACCATTACTTGGTAAGACTGTTACAACTGTTTTACCTTTACCTAGTTCTTTTGCTTTTTGGATTGCGGCGTAAATTGCAGCTCCTGAAGAAATACCTGCTAAGATACCTTCTTCTTTAGCAACACGACGTGCCATATCCATCGCAGTATCATTTCCAACTTTAATAATGCTATCGTAAATATCTGTATTTAATGTGTCAGGTACGAAACCAGCACCTAAACCTTGTAATTTATGTGGACCTGGTTCTCCACCACTTAATACTGGTGAAGCTTCTGGTTCAATCGCAACGATTTCAACATTAGGGTATTCTTTTCTTAAGACTTTACCAACACCAGATAAAGTACCACCAGTACCTACACCTGCTAAGAATGCATCAATTTGTTTACCTTCGAATTGATCTACAAGTTCAGGACCAGTTGTAAGTTCATGAATTTCAGGGTTTGCAAGGTTTTCGAATTGTTGTGGTTCGAAATAACCGTGTTCTTCTTTAAGCTCTTTAGCTTTTTTAATAGCACCTTTCATCGCTTCAGACCCTGGTGTTAATACAAGTTCTGCACCATAAGCTTTTAATAAGTTACGACGTTCTTGGCTCATAGTTTCAGGCATTGTGAAAACAGCATTGTAACCTTTAGCTGCACATACGAAAGCTAAACCAATTCCAGTGTTACCACTTGTTGGTTCTACAATAGTATCGCCAGGTTGAATTTTGCCCTCACGTTCAGCTTTTTCAATCATTGCTAGTGCAATACGGTCTTTTACTGAACCGCCCGGGTTTTGATATTCTAATTTTACATAAATATCTGCCGCATCTTCATCAACTACGTTTCTTAATTTAACTACAGGTGTGTTACCAATAATTTGTGTAACGTTATCTACGGGTTTTTGTGCCATTAAGAACACTCCTTTTTGTTATTTAAATATTAAAACTTAGTTTTCCTATCGGATATAGATATATTCTATCAGAATTTTCTAAAAAGAGAAACAAAATTGTCTTATTCTCAATAAAAAACTATATTCAACATATACATTAGAATTTTTCCCTGAAGAAATCAAATTAAACGTTAGGAGACAGTTGCACCAAATCGTACAATACGCGCCACCTTAATATATGTTTAAAAACGACACATTCATGAACAATCTTTACAGTTTAACTATCTCCTCGCCTAATTTTATTTAATTTTGAATACTTAATCATACTTATTCAATACAGAATTATTTCATCGCTGTTAACAAATCTTCTAATTCACTTTCAGTATATTGGTATTTATTTCCACAGAAATGACACACAGCTTCAGCTCCGTGATCCTCATCAATCATACTTTGTACTTCTGCTTCACCTAGACCTTTAATAGCGTTTAAGAATTTCTCATGACTACAGTTACATTCAAATTGTGCTGTTGTCGTATCTAAAATTTGAACGTTATCTTCTCCTAAAATCTCATTAAGTATACCTTCCGGAGTTAAACCTTGTTCGATTAATTTAGATACAGGTTCCATTTCATTAATAGCATTTTCTAATTTTGTAACAGTTTCATCTTTAGCACCAGGCATAACTTGTATAATAAATCCACCTGCAGCTTTAACTGAGTTATCAGGGTTCACTAATACACCTAAACCTACTGAAGATGGTGTTTGTTCACTTGTTGCATAGTAGTACGTAAAGTCATCTCCTAGTTCACCAGAAACAATTGGACTTGCCCCAGAGAAATAATCTTTCATACCTACATCTTTAACTACTTGGATTGATCCATTAGTACCTACTGCACGTCTAACATCTAATTTGCCTTGTCCGTTTAAAGGGAAATGCGTCTGTGGATGGTCTACATATGCACGTACATTACCTTTTGCATCGGCATCAGCTATGATTCTTCCAATTGGTCCTTGACCATCAACCGTTACAGTTAATTTTTGGTCTCCTTTTAACATTGCTCCCATCATTACCGTAGCAGTCATCGTACGTCCCATTGCTGCTGAAGCAGTTGGCCATGTATAGTGTCTTGTTTGGGCTTCTTGTACAGATTCAGTAGTAGTTGCAGCATAAGCTCTAATTTCACCGTCATAAGCCAATCCTCTTACGATATAATCATGTGTCATCAGTCATTCTCCTTTTAATTTTTTAATCTATTCTCATTCATTTTAATCATTTTAATTCGTTACTGAGTAGCTATTATACATATGTTGGTTAGTAATATGAAATGTGTTGCTCAATTTTGAAAATGCACATCAATTCAATACACATTTAATAATATGAAAAGCAGACATTCGCAACTTATTGAAATAATAAACTCATAAACTGATATTAATATATTTCTACAATAAACTACGTATCAAACTAAAAAAGTCTCTTCCTACTTCTTCAAAGAACGAGTAGAAAGAGACTTCATTTAACTTAATTAATGTCTATTATCTGGATTATTTGGATCATATGGTTTATCGATGTTTGGTGACTGCTCATGACCAGTTACATCAGAATCAGAGTCTTGATCAGACTCTTGACCTTTATAATCGTGGTCTTCATTATGTTGTCGACGTCTTTCGTGCTCGATATCACGATTTTCTTTACGATCTTCTTTTTCTTTCTCGTCGCCTTCATCTAGCTGTTCTTTACGAATATCATCGTAAGATTTACCATATTTTCCGTCACTATAATCTGTGTCTTCATCTTTAACAACTTTAGCTGCATCATAATCTACTTCAGGTAATTCACCGTCATAGAACAATGCACGTATTTGTTCTGCAACTAACGTTTCTTCAGTAAGCAATGTCTTAGCGATAAGTTTAAGTTGTTCTTGATGTTCTAACAAGATTTGTTTACAACGTTCATATTGTTCTTTAACAATACGTTGCACTTCTTTATCAATTTCGTATGCAATTTGTCCAGAATAGTTAGGCTCTCCTTGCATATCTTTACCAAGGAATACTTGGCCACCACCGCTACTAGAGAATTGTAACGGTCCAAGTTTCTTACTCATACCATATTCAGTAACCATTGATCTTGCAATTTGAGTTGCACGTTCAAAGTCATTGGAAGCACCTGTCGATACTTCACCGAAGTTAATATCTTCAGAAACACGTCCACCAAGTAAACCACAAATTTTATCAAGTAACTCTGGCTCAGTCATTAAGAAACGATCTTGTTTAGGTAACATCATCGCGTAACCACCAGCTTGTCCACGAGGGACTATGGTTACTTTGTGCACGACCTCAGCTTCATCAAGAACCATACCAATAATAGTATGTCCTGCTTCGTGATGCGCAACGATATTACGTTCTTTTTCAGAAATAACTCGAGATTTCTTAGCTGGACCGGCTATAACTCGGTCAGTTGCCTCTTCTATATCACGCATATCGATTTTATTTTTACCTTCACGTGCAGCAATTAATGAAGCCTCGTTAAGTAAGTTTTCTAAATCCGCACCTGAAAAACCTGGCGTTCTTTGTGAAATGGCTTTTAAGTCTACTGTTTCATCAAGTGGTTTATTTTTAGAGTGTACATGAAGAATGGCTTCACGGCCTTTAACGTCCGGACGACCAACTTGAATTTGTCTGTCGAAACGACCTGGACGTAATAACGCTGGGTCCAAGATATCTGGACGGTTAGTTGCAGCAATCATGATAATACCTTCATTTTCACCGAAACCATCCATTTCAACTAATAATTGGTTAAGTGTTTGTTCACGTTCGTCATGACCGCCACCAACACCAGCACCACGTTGACGTCCTACTGCATCAATTTCGTCAATGAAAATAATACATGGTGCATTTTTCTTAGCATTTTCGAATAAATCACGAACACGGCTTGCACCGACACCGACAAACATCTCTACGAAGTCAGAACCACTAATAGAGAAGAATGGTGCGCCAGCTTCCCCTGCAACTGCACGTGCTAATAAAGTTTTACCGGTACCTGGAGGTCCTACAAGTAAAACACCTTTAGGAATTCGAGATCCCATTTGCTTAAATTTCTTATTATCTTTTAAGAAATCTACAATTTCGATTAATTCTTGTTTCTCTTCGTCAGCACCTGCAACATCTGAGAAACGAACGCGACGTTTGTTACTATCGTACATTTTTGCTTTGGATTTACCAAAGTTCATCATACGACCTCCGCCGCCACCACCTTGGGCTTGACTAAGGAAGAAAATAAATAATAATGCAATGATTAATACTGGAATCAGTGTTGATAAAATACTAACAAAGACACTTTGTTTTTCTTCTTCTTTAACTTTAAATTTTAGATCATCTTGTTTCTTAGCTGTATCAGTGATCTTTTGTAAGTCTTTTTCATTGTTATATAAAATTGTTGATGAATAGTCTTCATCATTTTTAGTTTTACCACTTACCATATAGACATTTTGTTCAGGTTGGATTTCTAATGATTTTAAGTCGCCTTTATCCAACTTATTAACAAATTGAGTGTATGTAAGCTGTTTTGGTGTTTTTCCGTTACCATTTAAGAACGAAAATAGACCAAATATAATAACGCCTATAATTGCGATAACTAGCACATTGCGAAAAGCTTTCTGCATGCGTCATTTCCTCCTACTTCCAATAATAAAACTAACAAAAATTGTAACACAATACTTCTTACACAGGCTAGTATTTCAACTTTCGTATTGATTGTTCAATTTTAGTCAATTTCAACTATATATTTCTTTAATTATGCTATCTAAATCATTCATTTATCGTCATGTTTATCGTTAGTTAATTTGATAAAAAAGCTTATCACATATAAATCGAGTCTTCACTACATTAACTCGTACGGATAGTTGTAACATACGCTTCATAAATAAGTCATATATTTAAATGAAATCTATTTAGAGTAAACCTCAGGTTTTAAAGTACCAATGTATGGTAGATTTCTATATAATTCCCCATAATCTAAACCATAACCTATAACAAATTCATCAGGAATTTTCTTACCAACATATTTTGCTTCAATGTCAGCTTTACGTCGATTAGGTTTATCCAATAAAGTCACAATTTCTAAAGAACTTACTTTACGAGATTGTAGCAATTCAGTAATTGATTTTAAAGTTGTTCCTGTTTCTAAAATATCTTCAATAATGAGTACATCTTTATTTTCTATAGAGGAACCTAAATCCTTTAAAATTTGAACTTCTCCTGTTGATTCTGTACCACCATGGTAGCTTGAAACATCCATAAAGTCGATTGATAAGTGTGTATCAATTCGTTTGATAAGGTCCGCCATAAACATAACTGAACCTTTAAGAATACCTACACACACTAGAGGACGGTCTTTATAGTCCTCAGTAATTTTCGCTCCTAATTCTTTACAAATGTTTTGAATGTCTTCTTCAGTTAACAAAACATTCTTTAAATCATTATGCATTATCATTCATCTCCATCATTTTTTAATCGTAATTAAATCTTTAAACTGCTCATGAACATATAATTCGCCTATTGCTACTATTTCATTTAAATGGGTTAGTACTATTGGCATTTGTTCCCGTTCAATTGCAGGAATTTTTTGATCTATGAATAAACGACTCACTTTTTTATGTCCATTTCTCCCGTTTAATTTGAACATATCTCCATTACGTCTCGCACGAACTTTAAGAGGGTAAGACGTCTGAGGTAAGTGTTCCTTAATACATATATCATAGTCGTTAAATTGATATAGTCCTGGCCAGTCTATCATAATATTTTGCTTTATATTTATATTGTCTTCTAATTTAGCCATTATTATTAATGTATCATATGCAATTTGAATTATCCATTTATCTGTAATATCGATATGAAATTGAGATTTTTCATTTTGGATTTGTTGGAACCACTCGTCATACGTTTTTTGTGAAATAGTTGAATGGGTCACTATATCCTCTAATAATTGATCCATCACAGTTGTTTTAACATTAGGATTAAGTCGGTTAAATGCTTCCCTTGAAAATGTATACCCCGCGACGCTATCATTTTTAGAAACAAAGTGAGCGACAAAGTAACGCGCATGTTCTTTTAACAATTGTAGTTCATTGTCGTGCCATTCCTTTAACTTTAACAAGTGATGGGAATCAAGAAACGGATTGTTATCAATACTTGGGATAATCCGTTGTCGTATATCATTTCTAACATATTTCGTATCTTGATTAGAACTATCTTCAAAATATGGAACCTGATACTTTTCTTGATAATTGATGATGTCTTTTTTGTAAATGTTCAGCAAAGGACGACACACAAGGTAATCTTCATAGTTCGAGATATCAGACATTCCTAATGAGCTTCTAGTTGAACGACCACTCAGCACCCTATAAAGAATCGTTTCAAGTTGGTCATCAAGATGATGCGCTGTAAGTAATACATCTGCATTTAAATCACGAATGACTTCTCCAAACCACTGATACCGCAATCGACGCGCTTCATTTTGAATACTATTTCCTTTATCAACTATTTTAGATAAGTCGAGATGTTTAACATATAATTTAATTTGATTTTTTTGACAATACTCGTTTAAAAATATTTCTTCTTCAACTGATTGCGCTCGTAATCCATGATTAACATGTACACAGGTCAATGTTTTATAGGTATCACGGTACTGGTTTAATAAACTATGTAATAAGGTCATGCTATCAATGCCAGTTGAAACTGCGACAATGATATGTGCATCGTTGTTCCATCCTTGCGTATTTAACTTCATCGTCTCACCTCTCTTTTCTAAAAATAAAATAGGAGTAGGAGAGAATTCAAAAGTGTTATATTTGAATTCATCATCCCACCCCGTAAGAGTGCTACATGTTTAACCATCGATTATTTTCTATATCATTGCCATCGCACATTGTTCTTAATTCGACATCTCACAGAAGATGTAACATTGATGGTTGTTCAATCTATTTATATCTTAACGTCTTGAGCCTTTACCGCCACGACGAGACTCTGTTTGACGTTTAATAGAAGTTAATTTATCTTCACTGTCTTTTAAGAAGTTACTTAATTTCTTCTCAAAGTCTTCAGTTTTTTGAGCTGGTCTCCCATGATTAGATTTATTATTGTGGTGAGGTTTACGAGGACGATCTTTAGCTTTTTTAATCGATAGACTAATTTTACCGTCATCAGCAATTGATAATACTTTTACTTCAACTTCGTCACCAACTGATAAGTGGTCTTCGACATTCTCAACATAATTATCAGCCACTTCACTGATATGAACTAAACCACTTTTTCCTTCAGGTAATTCTACAAATGCACCAAATTTCTTGATACCTGTAACTTTACCTTTAAGTTTGTTTCCTACTTCGATTGACATATTCTAAATAAATCCTCCTGGTTAGATTCGATTTTATCCTTATTATATTCCTGTTCGCGTAATTTAACAATGCTATAATCAGATTATTTTATTGCTCTAATTATCGTCATCGTCGGATGATTTAGATTTAGAGGATTTATTATCACCTGGTAATCTAAAAATAACTTCGCCTTTATTACTTAAATAATAATCATCTCTAGCAACTTTTTCGATGTAATCTTTATCGTTAAGGTTGTTTAATTTTTCTTTTAATGCAATTTCCTCATCTTGTTGCTTTTGAAATTGTGCTTCTTTGTGTTTTCGTTCCACCGCATCTTGATCGTTACTATGTCTTTGAATGACAAGCAATACTAATAAAATCAGTATAATTGCCAAAAGTATACCGCCAAAAACGGTAATTCTTCTTCGAACAACACGCATCTTCATTTTTTGACGTTGCTTTTTCTTATTTTCTTGCGATGTATACTGATTACCTATATTCTCCACTTTTTTGCTCATTGCTTGTCACCTCCCTATACATCTCACGCTTCATCAATGCGTTCTTCTTTTATCAACTCATACATGCCTTTTGCATTTTCTTTTGTAGCATGTTCATTTAAACCTGTAACTTTAACAGTTACTAGTTTTTGTCCGAAGCGTATGACGAGTTCATCGTTTTCTTTAACGTCCGTCCCCGCCTTCGCTACGTTTCCGTTAACAGTAACACGACCTTGATCACTAATTTCTTTAGCTAACGTACGACGTTTAACGAGTCGTGATACCTTTAAATATTTATCTAATCTCATGATTGATTATTCTCCCCTTGTTGTAAAAAGTTTCTGAGAGCATCTTCGTCAAAGTGTTTATTTTTGGTTTCATCATACAACTTCAAGAAATGGTCTGCAAATACTTTCTCGAATTTGACGCGAGGTTTCTTTCCTTCTTTATCTTTCGCTGCTGACCAAATATCTTTTAAGTCGTCCATAGAGTCAGCTTGTGCCTCTCCAAATATATGTGGGTGTCGACGTATCATTTTAGCATTGAGGCTTTCAATCACTTCTTTAATATCCATATAGCCATCTTTTTTACCAATGCTTGTATGCAGTAATACTTGTAATAAGATGTCGCCAAGCTCTTCTATCATATCCCAATCATCTTCATTGTCAATAGCTTCAAACAACTCAAATGTTTCCTCTAATAAATATCGTTTAAGCGTTTCATGAGTTTGAACTTTATCCCACGGACAACCTTTCTCGTCATCTACAAGAACATCTATAGTTTGTACGGCATAATCAAAGTCTTGATATAGTGCTTTCTCATCTTCTACTTTTGGCACAAAGATACTAGTAAGATTATTAAATTCATTTTCATGGTGATCAATTTCATAAAGTGGACATTCAATTACATGTGAACCTCCACTATGTGCACCAGTAACAATTTTCACTTCAAAATCATCTGGGTAACGTTCCATTAAAACTAACTTTAAGTCAGCAGCCACCATTGCACTGTAGACTTGAGTAATCAATGTATGTGTGCGTACATTAAGCATTGATTCTTGAATCGCAGTACCATCTAATAGCGTAAATCCATCATTAGGATCTAAATCAACCGCTTCAAAAATGTCGTCAATAAAGCTTTTACCACCTAAAATTTCTACCTGAATATCATTATGTGATTGACTATATTCTAATAATTGGGCAGTAGTCGTTTCTGCTACACGAGGATGTCCTGGCACAGCATACACGATATCTTCAGTTTGCGCGTGTTGAATTAATTCATTCACTATCGTTTGATAGACCTCTTCAAAACTCGAGTTCTTTTCATATATATGATCGAAACTTTCGAATTGAAGCGTTTCTTTAAGCTCTTCTATGACAGGATGATTTAGCGTTCTCGCATAAATTTTGGTTTTATTTTCCAGAAAACGATATACCCCTAGTGGCAAATCATCGATATTATAATTACCTAAACCTACAACTGTAATCGTGTGAGTCATGAACGTCGCCCTTTCTTAAAATGATAGAGTTTATATCCAAAAGGTAAATATTTGAGTTCTTTATAGCTTAATACATTAAACATTACAACATATATGAGTAAAACACCAACACCAATGAAGGCACTCATAACTAATTCAATAAGTCCCATTACACGTCCATGGGCAGGAATGATGAGCATGATGATTTGCACACTTATACTCATCACCACTAAACCGCCTATGAGTTTAATGATAAATAACGACATACGTCTAAAATGATAGTGTTTCAGTACTGCCACTTGTAGCACAGTTACAAATAAAATTAATGAAAGTACGGTACTTAAACTCGCACCAAAGATACTTAGCTGACTGATACACATAATATTCAAAATAGCTTTTGAGAGTATTCCAAGTACGATACCCACTAAAATAGGTCTAATGCGATTCAATACTTGTAATAATGCTATATTCATCATAATGAGTGAAACACAAACGACTGTAATCATGTAAATACTGAGTGTTCCCGTTAGACTATCGTTCTTAAAGAAAACACGATTCATGAGTGGCAAGAGATTAATTAAGCCAATTCCTGCTGCAGAACTTATCAATACCGTAATTTTAATTGAAGCATTCGCATATCGGTTCATAAGAACTTGAGTGCGTTGATGAATAGCTTCAGTCAATAAAGGTATAAGTACGAAACTAAATGTTGTGGTAACAATTAACCCCATTTGAATAAAAGATGCCCCTCTATCATAAATACCTTTATATCGGATAGCTGTATCGAATGACAGACCACTCACTTGAAGCGTGTGTATAACAGTGAAGCTATCAACCACCTGCCATAAAATGACAATTAATTGGCTTAATGCATAGATGAGTATCGACATGAAAAGCCGGCGCCAATCAACATGAGCGGTATTGTGCTTTAATTTTAAGGAAAATGGACGCGTCAGCACTAGATATAGCATGGAACCTAAAAATCCAATAGAAGATGCTAAAATCGCGAGTGTACCAGCCTGATAAATAGACCAACTGTGTAAAGAAAATAAAACAATCGCTACGATGATTAAACTTACTCGAATCAATTGTTCTATTACCTGGGAAATAGCTGGAATATTCATAGCTTGTTTTGTCTGATAAAAACCGCGTAAGACACCTAGTATGCCAATAAGTACAAAACTAAAACTTGCCATTCTTAACATAGGTGTCAGTCTTGAATCGCCCATCCATAGCGCTAAAGGATACGCACCAATGAATATGATTGTAAATATGGCCAAGCCAACATACTGTAATCTCAACATAACCTTCGAGTATGATGCAATTGGACTATGCACACCTAATACTTGAGTGACTGCACTAGGTATTGCGTTCATAGATAGAATCATTCCTAAAGCGACAATAGGATAAATTTGTTGATAAGCATACAGACCCTGATCGCCCAAAACATTTTGGTAAGGTACGCGATAAATAGCGCTTAAGATTTTAACAATGACAAGCGCTAGCGTCAGTATCACAACACCATTGAATGCCCTTTTAGGCTTAGGCTTATGCTTCATCTTCAATCGCCATACTTTCTTCAATACATTTAACTAAGAATTTCAAACTATCTAGCCATTGCTTGGATTTAGTTAAAGTAACGCGCATCGCATTTTCTTGTACGCCTACTTTCATCGCTCTACCTAGAGGTTGCGTCTGTTTAAACAATTCTTCACCATTAATATTTTCGGTAGCTTTATTAGAGAGTGAAATTTCAACTGTTTTACCTTTATCTTTAATTAAAGTAATACCAGCATGTAAAGCGTGTACTTTGATTTCAACGATGTCTAAGAGACGTTCTACTTCGACAGGATAATCATTAAATCTATCGATTAATTCATCTTTCACATCAAATAATTGATCTTCTGTCTCAACCTTACGCAGCTTTTTATATATTTCAATTTTAGCTTGTTCATTTTGAATATATTCAGCCGGTAAGTACGCATCAAGGTTAAGTTCAACTTCCACTTCTGGTGCATCTGGCGTCTCTTCTTTAATACCACGTTTCTCATTAACGGCTTCTTCAAGCATTTGTGAATATAGGTCGAAACCGACAGAATCAATAAAGCCGTGTTGTTGTTTACCAAGTAAGTTACCCGCGCCACGAATATTAAGATCTCGCATAGCAATTTTAAATCCTGAACCTAATTCAGTAAATTCTTTAATTGCTTGTAAACGTTCTTCAGCAGTTTCATTTAGAACTTTATTCGCCGGATGTAAGAAATAAGCATAACCTATACGACTCGAACGTCCTACACGACCTCTTAATTGATACAGCTGACTAAGACCAAACCGGTCCGCTTCTTCGATAATCAATGTATTCGCGTTAGGTACATCTACGCCTGTTTCTATAATCGTTGTGGTCACGAGGATATCGTATTCATGGTTAATAAAGCTAAGCATTGTTTCCTCTAAATCACGTTCTGTCATTTGTCCATGTGCAACGGCAATATTAGCTTCTGGCATTAACATTTGAAGCTGTTCACGCTTTTCATAAATTGATTGAACTTTGTTATAAAGATAGAATACTTGGCCGTCACGAGATAACTCACGTTCTAATGCTTCTTTAATAAAATTCGTATTCTGCTCTAATACATAGGTTTGCACTGGGAAACGATTCTCAGGTGGTGTTTCAATTACGGATAAATCACGAACACCTAACATACTCATATGCAACGTTCTTGGAATTGGGGTTGCAGTTAATGTAAGCACGTCAACGTTCTTCTTAAGTGTTTTAATACGCTCTTTATGGCGCACACCAAAGCGTTGTTCTTCATCGACTATGAGTAAGCCTAAATCCTTATATTGAATATCTTTACCAAGTAGTTTGTGTGTTCCTACTACAATATCAACGTAGCCAGATTTTAAGCCTTCTTTAGTTTCACGAACCTCTTTCGTCGTACGGAAACGACTGACAAGTTGAATTTCTACAGGATAATCTTGCATACGTTCAATTAACGTTTCATAGTGCTGTTGCGCCAAAATTGTGGTTGGAACTAGGAATGCGACTTGCTTCCCTTCCATAACCGCTTTAAATGCAGCACGTACAGCTACTTCAGTCTTACCATAACCTACGTCGCCACATAATAAGCGATCCATAGGTCTTTCACGTTCCATATCACCTTTTATTTCTTCGATTGATTTACCTTGGTCTGGCGTTAATTCATAAGGGAAATCATGCTCAAAGGCTGATTGTTCTGCGGTGTCTTCCCCATATTGGTAACCCACAGACATCTCTCGTTCTTTATACAGATCAATCAGTTCATCAGCAATATCTTCAACGCTTTGTTGAACTTTAGCTTTTGTTTTTTTCCATTCTGTACCGCCTAATTTATTCAGTCTTGGCGATTTATCCTCTGAAGCAACATACTTCTGAACTTGATCCATTTGATCCACTGGTACGAATAATTGATCTGTTCCTTTGTATTGTAATTTAATATAATCTCGATGCGTATCGCCTACTTCAAGTGTTTCAACACCTAAATAACGACCCACACCATGATGCACGTGAACAATGTAGTCGCCAACATTCAAGTCTTGATAAGACTTGATCTTTTCAGCGTTGGATATCGTTTTAGTGCGTTTTCGCTGTTTCTTTTGCTTAGTCTTGAAAAGTTCTCTCTCCGTAATGACCACTAATTGCATGTATGGTAGTTCAAAGCCTTCTGACAAACTACCTTCCGTTACGATAGCTTGTCCGCTATCTACCTTTTCATGGATATGAGAAACAGTAGGGATGTGCATTTCATTCAACATAGACTGAATACGCTCTACTTTAGTTTCGGTCTCCATAAGCACCATGATGGTATAGTCATTATGAACATATCTTTGAAATTCAGAGCGCATGATATCGTATTGACCGTAAAATTGTTGAACAGGTTTACATGAGAATTTAATGATATGTTGCAATGGTACTTGCATTGAAGATGTAAATAACGTGAAGTATGCAACTGGTTTCTTCTCAAGTAAAGTTTCAAACCCATCATATTTCATGAAACTTTGACCGATGAATCCATTTCCACTCTCAATTAAATTACTAATAAAATCGTCAACTTCAGTAGTTAACGTTTCTTCGGTCTCTTTGACACGATTAAATTCATCTACAGCGATAACCGCATCATCTCTAAAGTAATCTATAATAGTAGAGGGTTGTTCATACATAAATGCGACTAAGCGACGTAATAATTGATGATCAAAGAAAGTAGACTCAAATAATTTAAAACTTTCATACGTCTCTTTTAAATCATTGCGTACAGATTTTTCAATTTTAGGACGTGTGTGTTCATATGCTTCTTTCAAATGTGTTTGTAGATACTGAATAACCTCATCAGTGATGATATAGTCGCTTGCAGTAGTAATATCTACCTCATCTAAGTTCTCATTAGAACGTTGTGTTTCAACATCGAAATCTCTAATGGAGTCGACTTCTGTATCAAATAACTCTATTCTTACCGGCGATCCTATCAATGGATATATATCGATAATGCCCCCACGTAGTGAGAATTCACCAATATGAGATACTACACTTTCTCGACGATATCCCATATTAACTAGTTTGTTAAGAAACGCCTCGACATCAATGTCTTCGCCTACTTTCAATGTCATTTGATGATTTTTCCACATATCGACCGGAGTTAGCCATTTCTTAAAGCCATTTAAAGGCACGATAAATAACCCTCGTTGGCCTTGGGCTAACGCCGTCAATGTTCGTACACGTTCACTCATCAACTGAGGACTTTGTGTAGAAAACTCTTCAGTCATAATATCTTGAACGGGATATTTATAAACTTCTGAGCCATCAACATATTGTAATAAATCTGTTTCAATTTTATCTGCTTGATACAAATTGTTAGTTACAAGTAGCAATTGTTTCTGATCTTTTAAATATTTCTCAGCAATAATCGTTGCTTTAGCAGAAGGGGAGAGACCTGTAACTAATATATTCTCCTGTCCAAAAACGTCGTCTAATTCCTGAAAACGCTTATCTTCACTAATATAATCAGTAATTATTGATTTCAATTGACTTCACCATTATATTCATTCATTACATGATCAAATCTTGATGATTCTATGAAAGCTTCGACAGCTCTAGCAGCATGTTCAATCACTTTGTCCATAGTTACCATTTCTTCTTTAGAAAAGCGTTGTAATACGTAGTCAGGAACTGACATACCATTCGTTGGTCTCCCTACTCCAATTCGAATACGTTTAAATTGATCAGTACCAAGCATTTTAATTATAGATTTCATTCCATTGTGTCCACCCGCGCTCCCCTTTTGACGCAGACGCACTTGTCCCTGCTCTAAATCTAAATCATCATACAAAACGATTAAATCTTCAGGTTCAACATTATAATAATTCATTAACGGTGCTACCGCTTCGCCTGAAAGATTCATCATTGTCATTGGTTCTATAAATAATACTTTGTCCCCATTTAAACGTTCAATCGTGTAAGCACCTTTAAACTTTTGTTTATCGAGTGTAAATTGATTACGTTCTAATATATAATCGATAACTTCAAAACCAATATTATGTCTTGTAAGTTCGAAACGTTTACCTATGTTGCCGAGACCGACAATACACTTCATCTTATGTTACCTCCGTCATTATTCTTAATTTATCTATCAGCCGTATCAATTTGGACCGGTTTTATTTTTTATTGAAAATGAAGGGACGAAATCATACACGTTATCGTCATATCATCCGTCCATATCTTCATATCACTTCAAATAATTAATCATTCCCTATAATAACACAAAAAGCACCATGCTTATTAGTATAAGCACAGTGCTTGTATGTCATTAATCATCTAAAGCCATCATATGAATGACAGTTAGAAAGCAAAAAGAAATTACTCTTCTTCTTTGTTTTCTTCTTCAGATTCTTTGTCGTCACCAACAACTTCAGGTTCTTCAGTAGCTGATTCACCTTCCATAGCTTCCACTTCTTCTTCAGAAGGTTCGTCTGTTGGAGGAACGACTGTTACGATTGAATCCTCTGGGTCATTTTCGATAGTGAAGTCACCAGTAATCTTAACATCAGCAACAGAGAAGCTGTCGTTGATTTGTAATTCAGAGATATCCACTTCGATTGATTCAGGGATATTTTCTGGAGTAGCTGAAACTTCTAAGTCGAATAATGGTTGTTCAACTACGCCACCTTCTTTAGCGCCTACAGCTTCACCAACTAAGTGAACTGGTACTTCTACAGTACGTTCTTCACTCATGTTGATTGCTAAGAAGTCGATATGAGTAATTTGGTTTTTTAATGGGTCAAATTGATAATCTGAAACCATTACTTTAATTGTTTTAGAACCTACGCCTAAATCAATAACACCATTACGTCCTACTTCACGGATTACTTTAATGAATTCAACTTCATCAACTTTAACTGAAGTATTTTTAGTACCGTAACCGTATACAACTGCAGGTACTTTACCTGAGTTTCTTAATTGTTTAAGGTCAGAACGAGTTTGTTTACCTTGACGGATGATTGACTTTAATGAAGCCATTCAAATTTCCACCTTTCAAATTTTGCAGTATTAACAATCTATCGACTGTTCTCATCTGCTCCTCACTTGCCCATCAACTCTATAGTTGCTTGCAAGTGTTTATTTGTCCGTAAATTCACGAACGAATGTATTATACACGTTGTTAGTTAATTCGTCAAACGCATTTGTAACCTTTAGTCAAATAATACACTTACAGATTCTCGTTCATAAACACGGATAATCGCTTTACCGATTAATCCTGCTACAGAAAGTTCTTTAGTATTAGATGGTTTTCTGCTGTCCTCTAATTGAATAGAATTTGAAACGATTAATTCTTTAATTGCAGAGTTTTCAATACGTTCTTTAGCTGGACCTGATAATACAGGGTGCGTACAACAAGCATAAACCTCTTTAGCACCTTTATCTTTAAGTGCTTGCGCGGCTAATGTAATTGTTCCAGCAGTATCGATAATATCATCAATAATAATTGCTGTGCGTCCTTCAATCTCACCAACAATATTCATGACTTCTGCTACATTTGGTTTTGGACGACGTTTATCGATAATTGCAATTGGAGTTTTTAAAATGTCTGCTAATTTACGTGCGCGTGTTACACCACCATGGTCTGGTGAAACAACAACACATTCTTCTGGATTGATATTAGGGTCATTTTCAAAATGTTGAGCAAGGATAGGTACACCCATTAAGTGGTCGATTGGAATATCGAAGAATCCTTGAATTTGAGGTGCATGTAAATCAAGAGCAATCATACGATTGGCACCTGCTGTTTCAATAAGATTTGCAACTAATTTAGCTGTAATCGGTTCACGGCTTCGCGCTTTTCTATCTTGACGTGCATAACCATAGTAAGGAACTACGATGTTAATATTAGCTGCCGAAGCACGTTTACATGCGTCAATCATAATAAGTAACTCCATTAAATGAAGGTTTACAGGATATGAAGTTGGTTGAATAATAAATACATCACAACCACGGATACTTTCTTCGATGTTAATTTGAATTTCTCCGTCACTAAAACGTTTTACTGAACATTTCCCTAGTTCAATCCCTACATGATCTGCTACTTCTTGTGCTAAAGGTTCATTACCTTTGAGCGAAAAGATCTTTAATGATGAATTCTTATATTCATTATTTAACATTTATAGTCCTCCAATTATTTACTTACACTGTTTATTATATAGAAAATAGAACTTTTTTACTATGTTACAAGTTAAATCAAAATAATTTCTATTGCTAATTCATTTCCACTTTAATCTAACAACATGTTGCTCTTTTAATTAACTATTTTTTCAAATAGCCTTCTTTATTCACCTGTCTAGCGCGCGCGATGGCTAAGCTATCTTCAGGTATATCATCTGTAATTGTTGAACCAGCTGCAATAAGGGTGTGATCATTTACTGTTACAGGGGCTATGAGGTTAGTATTACAACCAATAAACGCATCGTTACCTACAATCGTTTTAAATTTATTTACCCCATCGTAATTAACAGTTATAGAACCACAGCCAATGTTTGTTCTTTCACCAATTTCAGCATCACCAATATAGCTAAGATGTGAAACTTTTGCGCCATCTTTGAGATCTGACTTCTTAACTTCAACAAAGTTGCCAACTTTTACATCTGCGCCAAGATTTGAGCCTGGTCTTAACTGAGCAAATGGCCCAACTTTTGTTTTTTCTCCTACAACTGAATCGTTAATGACAGATTGTTTGATGTTAGCATTCGAACGAATTGTACTATTATTAATTTCAGAATATTGACCAACTAATACGTCTTCACCGATAATCGTACGGCCACCAATACGTACACCTGGTTCTATTGTTGTGTCAGCACCTATTTCTACATCAGGACCAATAAATGTTGAATCTGGGTCAATAATAGTTACGCCATTTCTCATATGGTAATGATTAATACGTTTTTGTAGAGCTTTTTCAGCCTGACTTAACATAACTCTATCGTTGACACCCATGATTTCGTCAAAATCATCTGTATGGTACACTTCTGCCTTACCACCATCGTCTAAAATAAGCGATAAAACATCAGGTAAATAATATTCACCTTGAACGTTATCATTTTTGACTTGTGCTAATTTATCAAATAGCTCTTTATTATCAAAAGCAAAAATACCAGAACTAATTTCCTTAATCGCACGCTCGTTTTCATTTGCGTCTTTTTCTTCAACAATTCGTTCTAATTGATGGTTGGAATCTCTTACAATTCGACCATATCCGTGTGGTTGTTGAGTTGATGCAGATAATACAGTTACTTGTGCTTCTGTACTTTCGTGTTGGTTGATAAGTGATTCTAACGTCTTAGATGTGATTAACGGTGTATCACCACATACAACTAAAGTTGTCCCCTCTTTATCTTCCAAATGTTCATATGCCATCTTTACAGCATGTGCTGTTCCAAGTTGTTCCTCTTGAAAACTGTATAATGATTGATCGCCTAAAGTTTCTTTGACACTTTCTGCGCCGTGTCCAACGATAGTTACAATTTGATTAACTCCAGATTGTTTAACATTGTTGAGAACATGTTCAATCATTGACTTGCCAGCAACTTCATGAAGCACTTTATATTTTTTAGATTTCATTCTTGTGCCTTTACCTGCTGCCAAAATAATCGCATGTCTTTGCATGAATGCTAACCCTCCATTAAAATTTACACTTCATAATTATTATAATTTAACAACTAATAGACTTTCAACTTTTAAAAGTTTTTGTTAACTAATCGTTAATTTTTTATAAACAACTTAAATTATGTAAATATCGGGCGACAATGAGTTGTTGTCATAAAAAATGGTCAACGCTCCGACATTTGAAACGTTGACCATTTTTTATACTTTAATTTTATATTTTTTAATTAAGCTTCGTCTGATTCTTCATTATCTGAAGTCGCATTTTTATCCGGAATGGCTTCATCAGTTTCATCATATACTTTCATTACAGCATCTTGAATTTCTTGACGCATATCAGAGTTGATTGGATGCGCAATGTCGCGGAATTCACCATCTGGTGTACGTTTACTTGGCATAGCAACGAATAAACCTGAGTTTCCTTCAATTACACGTAAGTCATGGATTACAAATGCTTCATCAAGTGTAATGGAAACAAGAGCTTTCATTCTGCCATCAGTTTGTATTTTTCTAAGTCTTACATCTGTCACTTTCATGTAGTGAGCCCCCTAGTATATCTTTATATTAATTAGAAGCTTGACAATATTTTTTAAAAGAAAATTATTATTCCTTAACTTTACCTATCAATTCAATTTCCACCTTCACGTCTTTAGGTAAACGTGCTACCTCAACACAGCTACGTGCAGGTTGGTATTTGCCGAAATAATCTCCATAGATTTCATTAATTTTTTGGAAATTATTCATATCAGAAATAAAAATTGTTGCTTTCACAACTGAATCTAAATCAGAACCAGCTTCTTGAAGTACTACAGTTAAATTTTCTAAAACTTGCTTCGTTTGTTCTTGTACATCATCGCTAACGATATTTCCATCAAGTGTTAATGGAATTTGACCTGATGTAAAGACTAAGTCATTAACTACTGTAGCATGTGAATATGGTCCTAATGCTTCTGGTACTTTGTTTGTGTCTACTGTTTTCATGTTGTATAAATGCTCCTTTTCTAAGAAAATTTAGACAAGCTGTTGCCTGGCTCTACTTTAAATTCCTGATTATATTCATCGACATCTGATAATCTGACTAAGGAAGTATAATCTTCAATCAATCTTTGTTTAACTTCTTTTGATTCTACAAGTACTGATACCCCTTTTACGTGAGCTTTAAACTCGTTCATTAAATTCATAACTCCATTTATAGAGCCTCCAGCTCTCATAAAATCGTCTACTACGAGGACATTGGAATTCTCAGCTAAAGTACGTTTTGATAACACCATAGTTTCTATCTTTCTTGATGATCCAGAAACATAGTTAATGGAAACAGTAGAACCTTCAGTTACCTTATTGTCTTTTCTAATAACCACTACAGGTAAATTTAATATGTTTGCTACTGCATTAGCAAGCGATATACCTTTAGTGGCAATTGTCACGACAGCATCTAGTTGCTCTTCCATATAAATACTTGCAATCAACTTACCTACTTTATTCAATAAAGTTGGGTTGCCAACTAAATCTGATAAGAATAAATAGCCTCCAGGCAACAACCGTTCTTTTTCTTGTAAATGCGTAATGACTTCGTTAACAACCTCAGTCGCTTCAGCCTTACTCATCATTGGCTTATAAGTCACACCACCACTTGCACCAGCAGTTGTGATAACCGTACCCAACTGTTCTTTTTGAAAAGTGTTTTTAATGATTTGAACATCTTCACTTATAGAAGATTTCGCTTGTTTAAATTTTTTAACGAAAAAAGTGAGGGGTATTAATTTATTCGGATGATTCATAATGTATTGAGTCATAAACACAATACGTTCGCTTCTTTTATATCTCATTTTTTCAAACCCTTCTATCCTAATAATCTTACTAAATATACTTCGTTGCAACATCCGTTAACTGAATTATAAATGTTTTTAGCCTGTCGCTCTTTTTGAGCTAAACCATATACCGTTGGACCACTCCCGCTCATTAATGCACCATCAGCACCGCATTGTAACATGTTATCTTTCAGCTTTTTTATTTCTGGATGCATTGATATCGAAATAGGCTCTAAACGGTTAGATAAGCTCTCACATAATTGATAGTAATTGTTTGTTTTTAAAGCCTGTTTGCACATATCGTTATTTACGACATGCTTTTCGTTTAAATTTAGTGCTTTAAATACATCTGGAGAGGATATTCCTAAATCTGGTTTAGCCAAAACTACCCATGCAGAAGGTGGTTTATCTAAAAATGTCACACATTCACCTCGACCAGTACATACTGCAGTCTTATTATAAATACAAAACGGGATATCCGTCCCAATTTGTATACCTAGTGCCGATAATTCATCTAATGATTTACCTAACTCAAACAAACGATTCATACCTCTCATCGTTGCTGCCGCATCCGCAGAACCACCAGCTAATCCAGCCGAAACTGGTATATCTTTATCAATGGTAATTGTAACGCCCTCTTTAATATTATACGTATCAACCATCAATTGCGCCGCTCTGTAAGCAAGGTTCTTGTGATCATTAGGCACATAATTATGTTCAATATCTACAACAATCTTTTTATCTTTGCGTTTTTGAAAAGATAATCGATCGTTTAAATCAATCGTAGTCATAATCATTTCTATTTCATGATAACCATCATCTCTTTTGAAAAGGGTATCGAGCGTAAAATTTATTTTGGCAGGTGCCGTTTCATATATCATTTTTCCGCCCTCTCTTCGAATTGTTAATAAGATGATTTTAACATAAAGGTCTTAAATATTTGATAGATTACCTTCAATTTTTCGTAAAATCTTAATGAAATACATTTTAAAAAGTAATAATATACGTTTTTTGATTTTTTAAAATATAAATTTTTATATGAGCCGTATTTGAAAAGTCCTGAGTAACTATGACTCAAACTTTACGAGGACCTTATACCAAAAAAGAGTATTGAACTTTTCGCCCAATACTCACCTTAATAAATATAATATAAAACTGTGAAGTTTAGAGTAATCAATCACTCTTATGTGTTTATAATTAGTGTGCTACTGCTTCTTGATGATTATCTTCTTCAAATGAAACTTGTACGTTCTCTGTAAGCACATCAGTGTATGTATAAGATACGCGTTCAAAGTTGTGTTTATCTTGATCTAACTCGACAATGAATACTGAAGGATATGTTTCTTTTAAAACACCTGAGCGTTCAATTGTCTTTTTGCGTCCACCATTGGCTTTAAGTACAATACGATTTCCTAAATGACAATCAATAGAATTTTTGATGTCCAAAATTGATTTTGGCATATTGCCCCACCTCGCTACAAGTTACATAATACCATATTTAGAGCGTTTTCGTCAAATAAAATTTAAATTTTATCAAGGTAAATGACCTTTGTCAACATATTAATTTTCTAATTCTGGGAATTTTTTCTTTTCCTCATATAAATTAGCAAAATCATGTATTGTAAGCGTTTCACCACGTCGTTTTGGATCAATTTCTGCACTTTCCAACCAATCTAATATTGACGCTTTATGCTTTTTACCATCTTTAAAAAAGTTTTGGTAGTTATTATTAATTGTTTTACGTCGTTGTGCAAATGCAGCTTTAGCTAATTTAAAAAACGCTTCTTCATTATCAACTTGTACTAAATGTTCTTCACGTTGCATCAGTTTTACTACAATAGAATCAACATTTGGAGGTGGCATAAACACCGATTTAGGCACTGTCAGAACTTTACTTGTCTCTGTATAATATTGAGCAACTATTGAAAGTGAACCATATGCTTTAGTACCTACAGTTGCATTAAGACGTTCACCAACTTCTTTTTGCATCATTACCACATAACCATCTATAGGTATATCTTGTTGCATTAAATTTAATAATATAGGCGTAGTAATATAATAAGGTAAATTTGCCACAACCATGATTTTTTCACAATCACTTAGGTGTGTATGAACTGCTTTACTAATATTAGCTTTTAATATATCTTCATTAATAATTGTCACATTATCATATGGAGCAAGGGTATCCTTAAGAACTGGAATTAATCTTTGGTCTATTTCAAAAGACATCACTTTTTTAGCATTTTTAGCAAGCTGTTCAGTCAATGATCCCATACCAGGACCAACTTCAATTACGCCCGTAGTATCATCTATTTGACTCTCATCAATAATTTTATTAATTATATTTACATCAACTAAGAAGTTTTGGCCCAAACTTTTTTTAAAGTTAAAACCGTATTGGTCTAATAAAGCTCGCGTACGAGATGGTGTAGCTATATCTTTATGTTCCATTTATTTCTCCCTTCTTTCATCATCAAGTAATGCCTCTCTTACATCCTGTTCTGTATAACCAAATGCGTTAAGTTTCTTTAGCAATTGTTTGCCATTTGAGTGACCAATATGTAGTTTTTGTCCTAATATCTCTCTACGACGTCTTGCATCCTTACCAATAATAAGCCCTAAATCAATAAGTACACTCTTATCAATAGTTTCTTCTGCTTCTTCTAATGGAGAGCTCACATGCATTAAAGCTTCACGAATATCTTTAACGTTTGCATGCTCAATGCCAATTTTACCTCTTTTGTTTTTAGCTTTTTCTCTATCTAAGTAAGCATGTTTCACACCTGGTACATAATCACGTATTGTATGCCGAATTTTATCACCTGGGAAATCAGGGTCAGTCAGTACAATAACACCTCTAGTTTCTTGAGCGTGACGTATAACATTTAGTGTATCCTGATTGATTGCACTACCATTCGTTTCAATTGTATCGCATTCTACAGCAGTTTTAACACGTTCAGTATCATCCCTACCTTCTACAACGATAAATTCATTAATCTTCATATTTATACCTTCCAAGTCTATGACATTTAACTTTATTTTATATAAATAATTCTAATTATTAAAATATGAGCTACTTGAATCTTTAATATTACTATACCGGCACTCTTAAATTTATAAAAAATGAGAAAGATGTCTCATACTTTTAAAAGTGTGATGATATTCATCCTTTCAAAGTCGGACACCTTTCCCACTATAATTATTATTAGTTCAATTTAAATAAACGTTCTGCATTTTCAGTCGTTTGTCGACAAACTTCCTCATAGGACATGTCTCGTAAATCAGCAATTTGTTGTGCAACTAAAGTCACACGTTCTGGTTCATTTCGTTTACCTCTAAAAGGATGTGGAGATAAATATGGTGCATCAGTTTCACATAACAAACGATCCATAGGTACATGTTGTGCCACTTCTTTAGGCTGTTTGGCATTTTTGAAAGTAACTGGACCACCAAGAGAAACATAGAAATTCAACTTGTTTATGACAACATCCGCAATTTCAGGCGAAGCGCTAAAACTGTGCATGATGCCACCGACTTCTTCGGCATGTTCCTCCATTAAAATGTCAACACAGTCTTGAGTTGCTTCACGATTGTGAATAATTATAGGTAATTTCACACGTTTAGCTAGGGCAATTTGCTTTCTAAATACTTCTTTTTGAACATCAGCAGGAGATTTATCCCAATGATAGTCTAAGCCCATTTCTCCGATACCAATAATCTTGGGATGCTTAGACAGGCTTTCAATCCACTCTAATCGTTCGTCTGTACAATCTATAGCATCGACAGGATGCCAACCGATAATTCCATAAATAAATTCATATTTATCTATGAGTTCCATAGTGCGTTCTATAGTAGGTGTATCAAATCCTACTACGAACATTCTATCTACGCCTGCTTCTTGCGCGCGAGATATCACTTCATTTAAATCTTCATCATATTGTTCATCATTTAAATGTACATGTGTATCGATTAACATCATTATCTCTCCTATCTTTAAACAATATTATTTAATGACTGCACCGTTTGGAATTGCACTTGGTAAACTTACTAATGTCAGTACCCCATCTTTCTCTGCTGATAAAATCATACCTTCAGATTTTTGTCCCATTAATTTAGCAGGTTTTAAATTGGTAACTACAGCAACTTTTTTACCAATAATATCTTCAGGTTTATAGAATTTTGCTATTCCAGATACGATTTGACGTTGTTCGTTGTCTAAATCAATTTGAATTTTCAATAATTTATCTGATTTTTTAACATTTTCAGCATCAGTAATTGTTGCAGCTTTAATTTCAACTTTATCAAAGTCTTTAATATCAATTTGTTCTTTACTTGGCACTTCCTCTTTTTCTTCAGATTTAGGTGGTTGCATAGATTCTTTAATATAAGCTATTTCCGCTTCCGTATCTAATCTTGGGAAAATAGGTGTTGGCTTTTCAGTAACTAAGATTGGTTCAGTAAGTGCACCGTAGCTTTCAAGACTTTCGAATTGCGATAATTTAGGGTCATTCATGTTAAGTTGTTTGAAAACTTCTCTTGGTGCATGTGTTAAGAATGGTTGCAGTAAAACAGCTGCAAAACGAATGTTCTCAACTAGATGTGCCATTACATTACCAAGCATGTCACGTTGATTCTCATCTTTAGCTAATACCCATGGTTGAGTTTCATCAATATATTTATTCGTACGGCTAATAAATTTCCAAACCGTTGATAATGCTACAGAGAATTGTAAACTTTCCATATTTTCATTAAAGTTTTTAACTGTTTCAAGTGCCATCGCTTCCATATCTTCATCAAGTTCATGTTTAGGACCTTGATATGCTGGTAACTCACCTTGGAAATATTTATTAATCATTGAAATTGTACGATTAACCAAGTTACCTAGGTCATTCGCTAAATCATAATTCGTGCGTTCAACGAAAGCTTCTGGAGTGAATACTCCATCTGAACCAAACGGTAACTCACGCATTAAGTAATAACGCGTAGCATCTAGACCATAGCGGTCAATTAATACATTAGGATCAACAACATTACCTTTAGATTTACTCATTTTACCGTCTTTCATTAAAATCCAACCATGCGCGAAGACTTTCTTAGGTAGCGGTAAGTCTAAAGCCATTAATAATATCGGCCAAATAATAGAGTGGAAACGTACGATTTCCTTAGCCATTAAATGGATATCTGCAGGCCAATATTTATTGAAAAGTTCTTCATCATCTGATAAATAGCCTAAAGAAGAAATATAGTTTACAAGCGCATCAATCCAAACGTATACAACATGTTTAGGATTTGATGGTACACGAACTCCCCAGTCAAATGATGTACGAGATACAGCTAAATCTTCTAATCCAGGTTTGATAAAGTTATTAATCATTTCATTTTTTCTAGATGGAGGTTGGATGAAATCTGGATTTTCATCATAAAACTCTAATAAACGATCTGTATATTTATTAATATTAAAGAAATAACTTTCTTCTTTAACAAGTTCAACTTCATGTCCGGAATCTGGACTTTTACCCCCTATAATTTCCCCATTTTCATAAACTGGGTCAACAAGTTGTGATTCTGTATAATAAGTTTCATCAGGAACTGAATACCAACCTTCGTATTCTCCTAAATAAATATCACCTTGTTTAAGTAGGCGTTCAAACACTTTTTCAACAACTTGCTTATGACGTTCTTCAGTTGTACGAATAAAATCATCATTTGAAATTTCGAGTTTATCCCATAAACTTTTAATTCCGGCAATCATTTCATCTAAATATTCTAATTCAGTTTTACCAGCTTTTTGAGCTTTTTCTTGAATTTTTTGGCCATGTTCATCTGTACCTGTTAAATAACGAACATCATACCCTTGCATTCTTTTATAGCGCGCAATAACGTCGCCTGCGACAGTAGAGTATGCATGACCGATGTGTAAGTTCCCACTTGGATAATAAATTGGGGTAGTTATATAAAATGTATCTTTAGCCATCACTGGTCCTCCTCATTAATTACATAATAAATGATATCTAAATTTATTTTTCTTTTCAATGAAGTAGCGCACTACTATGTATCAACTTTCACATTCTCTCATCATTTGAAAACGAATTGTCATCATCTTTACTACAATACCATAAAATCGGTGTTTTATGGTGGCTTTCACGTGAATTCATCACTAATTAAATACATGTAGAACTTAATAATTTTTATTCTACATCATGATATATATTGTATACTTCTCCAGTTTTCATTCCACGATCTAGTGCTACTGATTTAATTGCTTTCTTCGGTTTTAATTGATCTCTTTCAATATAATATTCAACATGTTCTTTAATACTTAATTCCTCAAACCATGAGTGATTGACTAAAGGACGTGCGCCTTCAATTAGAATCACAAATTCACCTTTTAGTGGAATGTCACCACTTTGAATCATTTCTAGCATGTGCTCAACTGGTAAAGTCATAAGTTGCTCAAATCTTTTAGTCAGTTCTCTGCCTATAGCTATTTTTCTTATATTATCAACTTTAGCTATTGCTTTGAGTGTGTCAGTAACACGATGTGGAGATTCATATAAAATCAAAGTACTACATTGATACATTCTCTCTTGCAATACGTCTAATTTTTCTTTCTCTTTTCTAGGTAAAAAGCCTAAAAATGTATATGTAAAAGAAGGAAGACCACTTGCCATTAGTGCTGTTAAACCTGCATTAGGTCCAGGGATTGTTTCAACATTTATATTCTGGTTACGTGCTTCAACAACTAACTCATATCCTGGATCACTTATAAGCGGTAACCCCGCATCTGAAACTAAAGCTATATTTAAACCAGAAATGAGTTGCTCAATTAAATACTCTGTTTGTTGTTCTTTGTTATGTTCATGGTACGATTTTAAAGGCGTTTCAATCTCGTAATGGTTACATAACTTTCGTGTCACTCTAGTATCTTCACATGCAATCATATCTACATTTTTTAATGTGTCTACCGCACGAAACGTTATATCAGCTAGATTTCCTATAGGCGTTCCTACTAAAAATAAAGTTGCCATGTTACCCCTCCTCAATCATTTTTAATTTTTTCTTTCTAGAAAATGTTTTAATTTCATACTCTCTTTTTAACGCTTCAGATTTTGTCCCATACATTTCTTGATAAACTAACTCTACCGGACGTCTTATTTTAGTATATTTAGCACCTTTACCTTCATTATGTTTTGCAACACGCGCATTCACGTCTTTCGCATAACCAGTATACAAACTGCCATCCATACATTTAACTATATAAACAAAATGTCTATCCATAATATATGCCTTTCATTTCATCACTATATGTACCATCTTGATTGTAAATATAAAAAGGTTGCTGTATATCTAGTCCTTGTTTCCCACCTTTTCGTCCCTCAACTACAATCGTTTGTGCTGATTTATTAGCTTTACTGTATACAAAAGTGAGTTTCTTAGGTTCAATTTTACCATTTCTCATTTCAGTTAAGACATCCATAAGCCTATCCGCACGATGTACGACGATAAATCGTCCACCTTCCTTAAGCAAATGCCGTGCAGCTTTAACGCAATCAGTGAAATCACACATTACCTCATGACGTGCTATTTTATGCGCTTCTTTTTGATGTTGATTCAGTTGATTCACTTTAAAATAAGGTGGGTTACATGTGACTAAAGTATATTGAGAAGGTTTGAAGGTGTCATATACATTGTTCAAATCCATCAGATACATTGTAAGTCTCTCATCTAAGCTATTGTGTACAAAACTGCGACGAGCCATTTCTACTAATTGGTCTTGAATTTCAATGGCTTCTATCTTTTGATTGCACTTTGCGGCTAATAGCAAAGGTATAACACCGTTTCCAGAACATAAGTCCATGATTCGATCGTTTTTTCTAACTTCAATCAAATGTCCTAATAACAGTGCATCTGTTGAAAAAGAAAACACATCATCATTTTGAATAATCTCATACCCCTCTTTAATTAAACAATCTAATCTCTCATTTTCTTTAAGCATACTTTTACTCCTAAAAAAAGGATGTCATTATAGCATGATTTTCTTTTCATACATATAATACACCCTTAAATTTAATCATATCGACCTTTCAAAACATTAATCACTTAATACATTTAAACACAGTAGGCAATCTTCTCCGTGTCTGTGTTTTCCAAACAATTCGCCTTTACATATATGAAATCCTTCTCGATATAACATAGCTAAATTATCTTTACTTGGAGAAGGCGTTTTAACGTGCTTTGAATGACTTCTTTCTTCATTGTTAGATTCTGACTGCTCGTCTTTCTCCATCAATCTTTTTAGATTATCATTTTCAACTTGCAACGCCACATTCTCTTCAACAAGTTCAACAGCTAAATCTTTGAGTTCAGTCATATCGTTCGTTAATTGTCCTACATTTCGTTCAAGTCGCATTAATCTCTCGAATAATTCATTTCTATTCAAAGGTCGCTAAACCTCCTTAGTTAAACGCTTCAATTTCTTCCATTTTGTACTCTAATGGTTGTTCAAGTCCTTCTATTTTTACTTGCATTGAAATATCTAAAATATTTAAACCTATAACTTTTCCACTTCCATCAGGAGTTTGAACTAACTCACCAACATCGGGCAACTGTGCTCTTGCTTCTTCGTAATAATCATTTTCATATTTCAAACAACACATTAACCGCCCACATGCTCCTGAAATTTTAGTTGGATTCAATGATAGGTTTTGATCCTTAGCCATTTTAATAGATACAGGTTCAAAGTCGCCTAAAAATGTTGAACAACAAAGCGAACGACCGCATGGCCCAATACCACCTAATAACTTCGCTTCATCTCTTACGCCAATTTGTCGTAATTCAATTCTTGTTTTTAAATTTTGTGCCAATACCTTAACTAATTTTCGAAAATCAATACGGTCATCTGCAGTAAAATTGAAAATAACCTTCGACTTATCTAGTGTGTATTCACAATTTACTAAACGCATATCCAAATTTTGTTCCTTTACCACTCTCTTACAAAGTTCTAAAGCCTGTTTTGCGTCGCGCTCATTATTATAATATTGTTCTTCATCTTCTTCATTGACTACTCGAATAATCTCCTTTAAAGGTAAAGTAACATCTTCATTAGCGACATCTTTCGGCGGGAATTTTACAATACCTATTTCAATGCCTCGTTTAGACTCAACGACCACCCAATCGCCAACGTTCACATTTAGTTGGTTAGGCGCATAATATTCCAATTTCCCTGCTTTTTGAAACTGAACACCTACAACATTTGGCATCTCATCTCACACCTCTTATTACTATTTGTTCAAATACGAGTGTTGGATTAACGTTTTGATTTAATTTCTTATGAGCTTCAGTCAGTTGGTCATACATCAGAGTCATTTGATTAAACGTTAAACTTTCCGCGTATTTTTTCATTTCCACACTCAAATCACTATATATAAAATGATTATCTATATTTACTTTTGCATGCATCATGTCTTCAAAAAAACCATTTACTGCTGCTAATGTTAACAATTGTAATTTGCGATTCTTAGCCTGTTTAAGCAAATCAATAATACCAATCATCGCCATTGGTTTATTAGATAAAATAAGTTCACACCAACGGATAACTGACTTTCTTAAAGCAGTTAAATCATATTCTTCATTCAATGCTATTGCTGTCTCAACTTGAGTTGTGTATGTACTTATCATTTCAGCAACAGGTTTAGTTAGTGATGCTTCAACCAATCGCTCAATAAACTGTTTTCTATCAATTGGCTTAAAATAAACATGTTGACACCTAGAATGTATCGTATCCAAGATTTGTTCTGGTTTAGTCGATAATAAAATCGCGATTGTATTCTCTGGTGGTTCTTCTAAAAATTTTAGTATACTATTTTCACCTTGAACAGTTAATTTTTCAAAATCTTCGATAATATACACTTTATAGCGTCCTTCAATCGGCAATTGATTCATATAGTGTACGAGTCTTTCTATTTGTTCTTTCTTAATCGTGTTCTCATCAGAAGAAACATACATAAAATCAGGATGATTAAATGTATCAACTTTCAGTTCGCACTGGCTATCCTCTGCACACAAAATCAACTTAGCAAAGTTAATAGCTACATGTTTCATAGTTTGAGCATCGTCACCCTCAAATAAATAAGCGTGTGATAACTTATTCGAATGATATGCATGAGCTAACTGTTGTTGTTCATCCATGATTTACGACTCCTTCTTAATTTCTTATATAAAAAAAGACTACTCAAAAATTAGCTTGAGATTGTAGACATCTTACTTCAATCAAATTTAACAATGCGAACAGTAATCCTTTACATTAATTCATATAATAACGAATTTCAATGCTATAACTCAAAGGATAAACCATGTTTTGAATGAATATGACCTCAATCCTAAGCTACATTTCAAAGCAGCCCAACATTGTAATTAAAATAATTACTATTTCATAACTGAATTGATTCCAGTATAGTCGCTATTAATCAGCTCTTAAAACTACATACACTTGATTTAACGACCATTTATTTCTATTTAAAATTGGTGAAAGGCCTCGATTGGCATAACAAATACTGTTGCTCCACCTACTTCAACTTCAACTGGATATGGAATATATGAATCAGCACTACCACCCATTGGAGTAATTGGAGAAACAAGTTGTTCTCTATTACCACAAGTGTTATCAATAACCGTTAATAGTTCTTCAACACGTTCATCATTAACACCACATAAGAATGTAGTATTACCGGCTCTTAAAAATCCGCCTGTAGTAGCCAATTTAGTTGCTCTAAAATTATTTTTTACGAGTTGGTCTGAAAGTTCTTGACTATCTTGATCTTGGACGATCGCTATAATCATCTTCATTTTATAACACCTCTTATTAATATTATATCACATATTTTTTAAATATTTGATGATAGATTGGTAAGCTTCTTCAACAACATTTTCCAAATCCTGATCCGCATTTACTTTAACAAAACGTTCAGGATCGCTATCGATAATTCTCTGATAACCTTCAATCACTTTCTCATGAAACGCCTTATCTTCCTGATCTAAACGGTTTTGATTACGTTGATTTTTAAGGATACGTTGATGTCCTACTTCAGCACTTACATCTAAATAAATAGTTAAGTCAGGATACAATCCATTTATTGCAAATTCATTTAAAGTTTTCACTTCTTCAATACCTATACCCCTTGCATATCCTTGATAAGCTAAAGAACTATCAATATATCTATCACATAGTACAATTTTATCTTTTTTTAATGCCGGGATAACTTTTTCAACAAGGTGCTCACGTCTTGAGGCTGCAAACAACATCGCCTCAGTACGAATATCCATGTTATTTCCCTCTAATACAACTCTACGTATTTCTTCTCCTGTAGGAACTCCACCAGGTTCACGAGTTGTAATAACATCCATATCTGTAGCTAATTTTTGACTTACTTTCGATATTACAGAGGTTTTTCCTGCTCCTTCAGGCCCTTCAAACGTTATAAAAGCTGACATTTTATTCATCCTTAACTAAAATATTTTGATCTTTCAAACCTTCAACTTTTATTCCGAGGTTTGAATAATGTTGTAATAATTTTATCATATGTGTCGTGATAACTTCTCCTCTAAACATTACTGGGATTCCCGGAGGATATGGCACAATATGCTGTGCTAAAACTTCACCTTCCGCTTGATGAATTGCTATCTCTTTTACTTTTGGAAAATGAACTGCCCAATACTCACTCGATGCTAACATCAAATTCAATTTTTTAGGAGCATGTTCAGCTCGTTCAGGAATCTCCATTTCATTTATTGTTTTAATTAATAATTGAAACGGAAATACGTCATTTTCATGCCAAAGTGGTAATACTAGCAAAATTTGATGCTCATCAACTAATTCAACAAAAATATTATGATCTTCGAACCAACGTTGTATATCATACCCTTCAAAACCATCATAACTAACGACTAATTTAACAGCATCGTCGGGTTCACCAATGTTGAATCCTTTCTTTTTTAATACTTTTATAAAATGTTTTCTCTTTTCAAAGAATAACTCACTTTTAAATTCATTATAGAATTCTTGAGCATATTCTAAACTAGACATAACTAAATATGAGGGACTTGAAGTTTGAAAATAAGATAAATACTCTATTACTTGTGAACGTAAAGGCGCATCTTTATGTATAAATAAAACTGAGCCCATGGTTAAAGCTGGTAACGTTTTATGATAAGACTGAACCACATAATCCGCACCATAATTCATAGACGAAGTTGGAAAACCTTCGAGATCGAAATGTGCGCCATGCGCTTCATCTACTAATACTGGAATGCCATTATCATGTAATTTATTAATGAAATTTCCAATATTAAATGTTTCTCCGTAATAATTTGGATATGTACAAATACCTAGCTTATAATCCTCAATCACATCTTCTAGTATCGGTTCTACATATTGACATGTTAGGTTGCTTTGATGCATAGCTGTAAAAGTAGCTTGTGCTTTTGCTAAGTCTAAACCATAGAAAACTGATTTATGAACATTTCTACTAATAAGATATCGTCCCTTTTCCTCTGAAAATGCCTGTATCACAGAGAGTATCCCTGAAGTAGTCCCATTAATAAGCAAAAATGCATCATAATCATCGTGTTTTTTAAAATGAGTCATACTTTCTAAAATGATATCTTCTGGTTGATGCATATCATCAAGTCCCGTAATTTCTGTCATATCCATATTAATTTTTAGTTGATTTAAATTTCCTATAGTCATGTTCTTATGTCCTGGAACATGCATTGAAATAACTTTATTATCAATTAACTCTTCAAGTTTATTTGTTATAGGTTTTTCCATCTTATCCACTCTTTTCTATTCTCCCAATGCAACACTTCTACCTAATATGAGATAAATCATCATCATGTTGATTAACCCAATTTCTCTTTAATAATCCCATCACATAACAATCTCTATACTCTCCACGTGTATAGAAATGTTCCTTTAATGTACCTTCAATCTCGAAATTATTACTTTTATAAATGTGAACAGCTTTTTCATTTTTAATGTCTACATATAAATATACTTTATTCATATTTAATACTAAAAATGCATAATCAATTGCCATTTTGAAAGCTTTTTTAGCATAACCACGATTCGCAAATTGAGGATCTATAATAATTAAAACTTCACAAGTACGATGTATAAAATTGATTTCTAATAACTCTACTACACCGATAGATACTTCATCTTCTTCAATGATAAATCGTCGCTCAGATTCATCTAAAATATGCTTTTTATAAAGATTTTCTAATTCACTAAGTGATTGATAAGGTTCTTCAAACCAATATGACATAATTGAATATTCATTATTTAAATGATGTACGAAAGGTAAATCCGTTTCCTCTAAAGCTCTTATAATCATATTAATGCTCCTCAAAAATTTACTCATTTACTACTAGTGTATTAAAAAAGCATAAATTTCTCTAATACTTCACTAATACTAGAAAAATTTATGCTCGTTCTTTCTTTGAAATAATTGATCTTTATTTTTTTAAACCTCTTTATTTTCGCAATTCATCAGCTTCAAACGCTTTCTCTTCGCAGAGAATAGTTCTCCTCTATAGCTATGATTCTTGGTAACTTCTCACCTTTTATCTTTCGCATAAAAAAAGAGACCTTACGGTCTCTCGTTTTGCCTGGCAACGTCCTACTCTAGCGGGACGTAAGCCCGACTACCATCGGCGCTAAGGAGCTTAACTTCTGTGTTCGGCATGGGAACAGGTGTGACCTCCTTGCCATTGTCACCAGACAAATGAATGTGTTATACATTCAAAACTAGATAGTAAGTAATGATTTTGCGTCGCAAAACATTTTAATATTGATTAAGTCTTCGATCGATTAGTATTCGTCAGCTCCACGTGTCACCACGCTTCCACCTCGAACCTATTAACCTCGTCATCTTCGAGGGATCTTATAACCGAAGTTGGGAAATCTCATCTTGAGGGGGGCTTCATGCTTAGATGCTTTCAGCACTTATCCCGTCCATACATAGCTACCCAGCTATGCCGTTGGCACGACAACTGGTACACCAGAGGTATGTCCATCCCGGTCCTCTCGTACTAAGGACAGCTCCTCTCAAATTTCCTACGCCCACGACGGATAGGGACCGAACTGTCTCACGACGTTCTGAACCCAGCTCGCGTACCGCTTTAATGGGCGAACAGCCCAACCCTTGGGACCGACTACAGCCCCAGGATGCGATGAGCCGACATCGAGGTGCCAAACCTCCCCGTCGATGTGAACTCTTGGGGGAGATAAGCCTGTTATCCCCGGGGTAGCTTTTATCCGTTGAGCGATGGCCCTTCCATGCGGAACCACCGGATCACTAAGTCCGTCTTTCGACCCTGCTCGACTTGTAGGTCTCGCAGTCAAGCTCCCTTATGCCTTTACACTCTGTGAATGATTTCCAACCATTCTGAGGGAACCTTTGAGCGCCTCCGTTACCTTTTAGGAGGCGACCGCCCCAGTCAAACTGCCCGCCTGACACTGTCTCCCACCACGATAAGTGGTGCGGGTTAGAAAGCCAACACAGCTAGGGTAGTATCCCACCAACGCCTCCACGTAAGCTAGCGCTCACGTTTCAATGGCTCCTACCTATCCTGTACAAGCTGTGCCGAATTTCAATATCAGGCTACAGTAAAGCTCCACGGGGTCTTTCCGTCCTGTCGCGGGTAACCTGCATCTTCACAGGTACTATGATTTCACCGAGTCTCTCGTTGAGACAGTGCCCAAATCGTTACGCCTTTCGTGCGGGTCGGAACTTACCCGACAAGGAATTTCGCTACCTTAGGACCGTTATAGTTACGGCCGCCGTTTACTGGGGCTTCGATTCGTGGCTTCGCAGAAGCTAACCACTCCTCTTAACCTTCCAGCACCGGGCAGGCGTCAGCCCCTATACATCACCTTACGGTTTAGCAGAGACCTGTGTTTTTGATAAACAGTCGCTTGGGCCTATTCACTGCGGCTCTTCTGGGCGTGAACCCTAAAGAGCACCCCTTCTCCCGAAGTTACGGGGTCATTTTGCCGAGTTCCTTAACGAGAGTTCGCTCGCTCACCTTAGAATTCTCATCTTGACTACCTGTGTCGGTTTGCGGTACGGGCACCTGTTATCTATCTAGAGGCTTTTCTCGGCAGTGTGAAATCAACGACTCGAGGAAACAATTTCCTCTCCCCATCACAGCTCAGCCTAACGAGTGCCGGATTTGCCTAACACTCAGCCTTACTGCTTGGACGTGCACTCCAACAGCACGCTTCGCCTATCCTACTGCGTCCCCCCATCGATTAAAACGATACTAGGTGGTACAGGAATATCAACCTGTTATCCATCGCCTACGCCTGTCGGCCTCAGCTTAGGACCCGACTAACCCAGAGCGGACGAGCCTTCCTCTGGAAACCTTAGTCAATCGGTGGACGGGATTCTCACCCGTCTTTCGCTACTCACACCGGCATTCTCACTTCTAAGCGCTCCACATGTCCTTGCGATCATGCTTCAACGCCCTTAGAACGCTCTCCTACCATTGTCCGAAGGACAATCCACAGCTTCGGTAATATGTTTAGCCCCGGTACATTTTCGGCGCAGTGTCACTCGACTAGTGAGCTATTACGCACTCTTTAAATGATGGCTGCTTCTAAGCCAACATCCTAGTTGTCTGGGCAACGCCACATCCTTTTCCACTTAACATATATTTTGGGACCTTAGCTGGTGGTCTGGGCTGTTTCCCTTTCGAACACGGACCTTATCACCCATGTTCTGACTCCCAAGTTAAATTGATTGGCATTCGGAGTTTGTCTGAATTCGGTAACCCGAGAGGGGCCCCTCGTCCAAACAGTGCTCTACCTCCAATAATCATCACTTGAGGCTAGCCCTAAAGCTATTTCGGAGAGAACCAGCTATCTCCAAGTTCGATTGGAATTTCTCCGCTACCCTCAGTTCATCCGCTCACTTTTCAACGTAAGTCGGTTCGGTCCTCCATTCAGTGTTACCTGAACTTCAACCTGACCAAGGGTAGATCACCTGGTTTCGGGTCTACGACCAAATACTCAACGCCCTATTCAGACTCGCTTTCGCTACGGCTCCACATTCGCTGCTTAACCTTGCATCAGATCGTAACTCGCCGGTTCATTCTACAAAAGGCACGCCATCACCCATAAACGGGCTCTGACTACTTGTAAGCACACGGTTTCAAGTTCTCTTTCACTCCCCTTCCGGGGTACTTTTCACCTTTCCCTCACGGTACTGGTTCACTATCGGTCACTAGAGAGTATTTAGCCTTAGGAGATGGTCCTCCTAGATTCCGACGGAATTTCACGTGCTCCGTCGTACTCAGGATCCACTCAAGAGAGAATATGTTTTCGACTACAGGATTATTACCTTCTTTGATTCATCTTTCCAGATGATTCGTCTAACATGTTCTTTTGTAACTCCGTATAGAGTGTCCTACAACCCCAACAAGCAAGCTTGTTGGTTTGGGCTCTTCCCGTTTCGCTCGCCGCTACTCAGGGAATCGATTTTTCTTTCTCTTCCTCCGGGTACTAAGATGTTTCAGTTCTCCGGGTCTGCCTTCTGACATGCTATGAATTCACATGTCGATAACATGACATAACTCATGTTGGGTTCCCCCATTCGGAAATCTCTGGATCAACGCTTACTTACAGCTACCCAAAGCGTATCGTCGTTAGTAACGTCCTTCTTCGGCTTCTAGTGCCAAGGCATCCACCATGCGCCCTTAATAACTTAATCTATGTTTCCACCAGGAAACGCGTTATTAATCTTGTGAGTGTTCTTTCGAACACTAGCGATTATTTTTATGAATTCAAGCTTATTTAAAACTCTATTCACTCGGTTTTGCTTGGTAAAATCTATTTACTTACTTATCTAGTTTTCAATGTACAAATTTGAATGTTAATAAACATTCAAAACTGAATACAATATGTCACGTTATCCCTTTCATCTTCGAAGAAGATGTTCCGAATATATCCTTAGAAAGGAGGTGATCCAGCCGCACCTTCCGATACGGCTACCTTGTTACGACTTCACCCCAATCATTTGTCCCACCTTCGACGGCTAGCTCCAAAAGGTTACTCCACCGGCTTCGGGTGTTACAAACTCTCGTGGTGTGACGGGCGGTGTGTACAAGACCCGGGAACGTATTCACCGTAGCATGCTGATCTACGATTACTAGCGATTCCAGCTTCATGTAGTCGAGTTGCAGACTACAATCCGAACTGAGAACAACTTTATGGGATTTGCTTGACCTCGCGGTTTCGCTACCCTTTGTATTGTCCATTGTAGCACGTGTGTAGCCCAAATCATAAGGGGCATGATGATTTGACGTCATCCCCGCCTTCCTCCGGTTTGTCACCGGCAGTCAACTTAGAGTGCCCAACTTAATGATGGCAACTAAGCTTAAGGGTTGCGCTCGTTGCGGGACTTAACCCAACATCTCACGACACGAGCTGACGACAACCATGCACCACCTGTCACTCTGTCCCCCGAAGGGGAAAACTCTATCTCTAGAGGGATCAGAGGATGTCAAGATTTGGTAAGGTTCTTCGCGTTGCTTCGAATTAAACCACATGCTCCACCGCTTGTGCGGGTCCCCGTCAATTCCTTTGAGTTTCAACCTTGCGGTCGTACTCCCCAGGCGGAGTGCTTAATGCGTTAGCTGCAGCACTAAGGGGCGGAAACCCCCTAACACTTAGCACTCATCGTTTACGGCGTGGACTACCAGGGTATCTAATCCTGTTTGATCCCCACGCTTTCGCACATCAGCGTCAGTTACAGACCAGAAAGTCGCCTTCGCCACTGGTGTTCCTCCATATCTCTGCGCATTTCACCGCTACACATGGAATTCCACTTTCCTCTTCTGCACTCAAGTTTTCCAGTTTCCAATGACCCTCCACGGTTGAGCCGTGGGCTTTCACATCAGACTTAAAAAACCGCCTACGCGCGCTTTACGCCCAATAATTCCGGATAACGCTTGCCACCTACGTATTACCGCGGCTGCTGGCACGTAGTTAGCCGTGGCTTTCTGATTAGGTACCGTCAAGACGTGCATAGTTACTTACACATTTGTTCTTCCCTAATAACAGAGTTTTACGATCCGAAGACCTTCTTCACTCACGCGGCGTTGCTCCGTCAGGCTTTCGCCCATTGCGGAAGATTCCCTACTGCTGCCTCCCGTAGGAGTCTGGACCGTGTCTCAGTTCCAGTGTGGCCGATCACCCTCTCAGGTCGGCTACGCATCGTTGCCTTGGTAAGCCGTTACCTTACCAACTAGCTAATGCGGCGCGGATCCATCTATAAGTGACAGCAAGACCGTCTTTCACTGTTGAACCATGCGGTTCAACATGTTATCCGGTATTAGCTCCGGTTTCCCGAAGTTATCCCAGTCTTATAGGTAGGTTATCCACGTGTTACTCACCCGTCCGCCGCTAACATCAGAGGAGCAAGCTCCTCGTCTGTTCGCTCGACTTGCATGTATTAGGCACGCCGCCAGCGTTCATCCTGAGCCAGGATCAAACTCTCCATAAAAAATTATGATGTTTGATTAGCTCATAAATACTAAATAGTTTGTAACGTTTCGTTACGTTTATTGGAATTAACGTTGACATATTGTCATTCAGTTTTCAATGTTCATTTTTCTTACCGACAAGAATTAATTATACGCTTTATTGATAATGAAGTCAATAACTTTTTATAATTAATTTTATTGTCTTTTTTTAGAATTAAGTTGATTTGTTTCGCTCAACAAATAAATACTATACAGGCTTTAGAGAGTTTTAACAACAGTAAAATTTACACTAGCTTAACAAAATCACTACACTATATCTCTAATAACCGAACTTTATGATTTTATATCGAAATAACTGTCGTTTTTAGAGACAAAAATGAACTTTGCGATAAATTATACAATCTTACTATAGCCATTTCACAAACTTTAAAGAAATTTTAATTTTTTTGAAGTTAGTTACTTCATTATTGTTTCATAGTCTCAACTACTTTAATAATGTCAGCCGTTTTAGTTATAAAACATAAATTCATTATCCTCTCTACGCTATTTTTTATGAAGAATTCCCTCTTACTCAGGAAAAACTCAAGGACATAAAATTTAAACTTATAATATATCTAAAATTCCCCCCCCCTTATTTACTAACCAATTACGTATACTATTTAAAAATCACATATAAGCAACTCTTGAAAAACTTAGCTAAGAATTTACAGCAAAAACATGAATCTATAGAATCCCTATTATTAAAATAAAAAGCACAAAGATGATTTCTAATTCACAACATCTTTGCGCTAATACTCCTTTGGGTATTTATAGCCCGTTCTTATTAATTTTAAATCTACATTTCAGTTCTACCAGCAATCGCTTTAGATAACGTAACTTCATCTGCGTATTCTAAATCTCCACCAACTGATAGTCCTTGTGCTAAACGTGTTACTTTAATACCAATTGGCTTCACTAATCTCGAAATATACATTGCTGTAGATTCTCCCTCTAAGTTGGGATTCATTGCTAAAATAAGTTCTTTAACTTCATCACTTTTTAGTCGCTCAACTAATGCTGGGATGTTAATATCTTCTGGACCTATACCATCCATTGGTGATATTGAACCATGTAGAACATGATATAAACCTTTATACTCGCGCATTTTTTCCATCGCTATAACGTCTTTATCATCTTCAACAACACAAATGACCGAACGATCACGTTGCTTATCTTGGCAAATGTAGCAAGGGTCATTTTCAGTGATATGACCACAAACACTACAATAAGTAAGTTCTCTTTTAACATCTACCAATGCTTTAGCAAATTGAACAACATCGTCTTCCTTCATATCTAAAGTATGAAAAGCCAGACGTTGAGCCGTCTTAGGTCCAATGCCTGGCAGTTTCATAAAACTGTCTATAAGTTTAGAAATTGGTTCTGGATATTGCATGTGTTATCACATTCCAGGGATGTTTAAGCCTTGAGTATGTTTACCTAAACGTTCTTGAGTTAACTCGTCAGCTTTATTCATCGCTTCATTAGTAGCAGCTAATACTAAATCTTGAAGCATTTCAACGTCATCTGGATCTACTGCTTCTTCTTTAATTTCTACATCTACAACTTCTTTATGGCCAGTAACTGTTACAGTAACCATACCGCCGCCAGCTGTTCCAGCAACGCGTTCTTCTTTTAATTTTTCTTGTTCTTGAGCCATTTTCTTTTGCATTTTTTGCATTTGTTTCATCATTTGTTGCATATTTCCGCCACCGCGCATAATATCATTTCCTCCTTGAAATTAAACAGTCTCTATTAAAAATTAGCTTTTATTATATTATACATACGAATATATTGCTTGTCATGTATCAGTCTTCGTCTATCATATGTACTGTTTCTTCACCAAATAAATCTTTAGCCTTTTGGGCCACATCAACTTGTGCTGGCTGTTGTGCCTCTCCTGACTCGCTGTTATTTTCACCATTAGCGTTACGATTTTGAATATATTCAGATCTAACTCTTAACCATTGATCCGAAGGTACACCAACAACTTTCACTGTTTTATTTACTATATTACAAACTACACTCTCTATATTGTTACGCTTTTCATCATCTTTATTTACAATTTCGCAATGAATCTCTTCTTCAAACTTAACTAACACATGATCTTCACTCGCTGCCGCTGGTTCTGAGTTTTGGAGTAAACTTACTAATGATTTTTTGTCATTACTTTTAGCATGATCAATCACTTCTTGCCAGTGGTCTTTTAATAATTTTATGTCTTCTTTATTAGCTTTATCTAATACTTTAGCTATTTGTTGCATTGAAAATGCATTTTTAGAGCGTTGAACTGTACGTGTAGGTTTCTTCGGTTGTTGTGTTTGACCACTATTTGAAACTCCTTGCGCTTTCAGTGTTTTTAATTCATTTTCAAGTTGCTCCATACGTTGAAGCAGTACATCATTATCAGGTTCAGTAGCTACAGCTGTTGTAGCCATATTCTGAACAGTCTGTGGTTGCGCTTTAATCATTTCCGCAAGTTTAACTAGTAACACTTCAAAATGAACGTTTTGGTTAACGCTAAAACGAATTGAAACAAGTGTATCATTAATGATATCAATCATACGATATAGTGTGTCTAATTCAAAACTAACTAAAGCATCATATTCAATTGATTCATTTGATTCATTTGATGTTTTTATCATTATCGTATCTCTAACGAAGTAAATCATGTCGTTAATAAGTCGATTCACTTCTTTTCCTTCTGAAATAAAGTGATGATATCTACCAAAAGCTTCTTTAACATTCCCCTCAACAACATCTTTGAACAAATCATTTAATGCCGCTTCATCAACGCTACCAGTCACGTTTAACGCATCTTGTAGTGTCAAACGCTCGTCCCCAAAAGCAATCGCTTGATCCATGATACTTAAAGCATCACGCATACCACCTTCTGAAGTTTTAGCAATAAATTCTAATGCTGCATTGTCATACTCTAGTGACTGTGATTCAGCTACGAACTTTAGGCGGTCTACAATTTGATCCATACTAATCGCTTTAAAATCAAAACGTTGTGCTCGAGAGATAATAGTAGGAGGAATTTTATGTGGTTCTGTAGTCGCTAGAATAAATATCGCGTGACTAGGAGGCTCTTCCAAAGTTTTAAGTAAGGCGTTGAACGCCCCCGTCGTTAACATATGTACCTCATCTATAATATATACTTTATATTTGGATTCACTTGGTGCGTATTTAACTTTATCTCTTATATTTCTAATCTCATCCACACCGTTATTACTCGCCGCGTCAATTTCAATCACATCAGAATTTGTACCTTGAGTAATACCTTTACAAATCGCACACTCATTACAAGGTTCTCCATCATCGCTATTAAGGCAATTAATCGCCTTGGCAAACACTTTTGCGATACTTGTCTTCCCAGTTCCTCTGGGTCCACTGAAAATGTAAGCATGTGATTGTTTACCTTTAGAGATGGCATTACGTAACGTTTTCGTGACGTGTGTTTGTCCAACAACATCATCGAAACTTTGCGGTCTATACATTCGATACAAAGCTTGGTAATCCACTGTAACACCTCCATTAACAATTACTCATCATTATATCATGTTCGTAACAATTCTTTTCAATGAAAAAATTAATCAAATACTTCAGGTAACATAACAGTCATACCATGAAGTGATGCTATGTCTGAAGTTAAAAATTTCACACTTAAGGTGTCATCGTTACCTAATTCTTCCATAACAATATCGTATTGTTTCGCATCAACGTATCCTATGTGATTGAAAAATTCAGTATAGCAATGAACAAAAATTGCTGGATACCCTTCAGCTTTGGCACGCTCTTCTACTGCTTGCATTAAAGCTTTTCCTAGTCCTTGTTCACGCACATCTGGTTGTACTGATAAAGCTCCAACTGCTAGTGCAGTAGTTTGATGATTATTAGAAACTAATAAAATTTCTCCTAATAAGACATGGCCAATGACATCGTTCGTATCATTTTTAGCAATAACTTCTAATTCAGAATTATAATTCTCGGATTTTCTGAGATTCTTAACTCTGGAACGTTCTTTCCAACTCATCTCTGGGTCTTGATCATAATTTTGTTCAATGCTATCAAGTGATCGTTCATAATCAACTTCAGTTAAAGTACTTAAAAATATTTGCATGTATCCTCCAATTTTTCTATCAACTTTTTAATGATATATCAATACACGTTATATATTATTTGCTTAGTTCGTTATAACCTTAACAAATTATTGAAAATTAATCTATTTAATGTAAGAAGTGTGGGATAGAAATTTAAATTTGTAAAAAATTAATTTCACTATCCCACTCCAACTTGGTTTGTATATAAAATTTTTTATAATTCATCACTAGTAGGGGCTTGCTGACATAGTTGTTTAGAAGTATGAGAAGCTTGGTTCAAACATATTTCCAAATCAGTTAACTACTGCCAAAATAAAAAAGGCTACGACAATCTGATATGTCCTAGCCTCTTATCTATGTGATATTTGCTTAAATCTCATAATAATACCGTGCACCTTTGTATCGAACGCATATCATAAACGTTACCGAAGTCGACAGCTAAATCTCGGCTACCCTACGGCACATATGAGGATCCACTTAATGCTGCTTCCGTCAGGACCTGACATGGTTCATGGGTTCATATTGCATAGGACCGAAATCTTCAAACACTACGTGCTTCGGGCAGACTTCACAAAAATGCGCCCTCAACAAAGGAATTAAGTCTCGCATAAAGCGGATTTCGAGTACAGGGAACCGCTACCTCCCCACCTAGCACGGTAAGATTTATAATACTATAATTTCATATCCCTTTGCAAGCGTAAAAATTTCATCAATAACTTATGTGTAAGTTTAGATTACTCTTTTAATGAACTCAAAATTTCGAAATGATAGGCACATTGCTAATATATAAAAATCGATAAATTTAAAAAAATTCTATTTGTATGTATGAGCAATTCAGTTAGAGGAGGGTAAAAGCGAAATAAAAAAGGCAAATACTCATTAAAATAAGTACTTGCCTTTTATATCTATTAGTCTTGGATTTTAATTCTAATGGCGGAGGAAGAGGGATTCGAACCCCCGCGGCCCGTTAAGGCCCTGTCGGTTTTCAAGACCGATCCCTTCAGCCGGACTTGGGTATTCCTCCAATGAACACAATAACAATCATATAATAGCGTTCATTAAAAGTCAATATAATTATTTTGTGTCTACACTAGAATTTTTTTATTTAAATATTGATCAACAGATCGTGCTACAGCACGACCTTCTTTGATTGCCCATACGACTAAACTTTGACCTCTACGAGCATCTCCAGCTGCAAAAAATTTAGGATGATTAGTTCGGAAGTCAATGTCATTAGCAACTATTTTATTACGTTCAGTTTTAATACCAAACGCATGAGGAATAGTTGTTTCTGTTCCTATAAAACCAATTGATAATAAGACTAAATCAGCTGGCCAAAAACGTTCTGGACCATCTGACATTACCATGCCTTCAGATGTCTCTTGCAGCACTTGAGTGTACAATCCTCTCACACGACCAAGACCATCTACATCATAGCGCATTGTTTGTACCCCATAAGCTCTTGGTTCTTTACCAAATTTTGCTTCATATTCTTTATGCGCATAATCCATTTTAAATACAGGCATGGCTAGAGGCCAAGATGTATTACTTTCAAAGGTAATTTCTTCAGGCTGCTTAGTATACTTGTTAAATTGTACGATTGATTTACAGTTTTCACGCAATGCAGTCGCTACACAGTCGGCGCCTGTATCACCTGCACCTATGATAATAACGTTTTTATCTTTAGCAGTAATAGAAACTTCATCAATTTCTCCATTGAGATATTGTGTTTGTTCAGTTAGGTAATCCATTGCAAAATGAATACCAAAGCCCATACGTCCTTCTAAAGGTAAATCTCTCGCATTTTGTGAACCCGTACATAAAACAATTGCATCAAATGCATCTTCAAGCTCTTCTTTACTGATATCAACACCAATCTCAACACTTGTTTTAAACTCTATACCTGCCTCTTTCATTAACGCTATACGACGACGTACTACATCTTTATCTAATTTCATATTTGGGATACCGTACATTAATAAGCCACCTGGTTCATGTGCTTTTTCAAACACGGTCACTTGGTACCCTTTAACGTTGAGTTCTTCAGCAGCTGTAAGCCCTGCAGGTCCACTTCCTACTATTGCAACTTTTTGCTCTTTAAGTTCTTCAGGATACTTTGGTTTAACCCAACCATTATCATAAGCTTCATCTATAATAGTACGCTCAATACCTTTAATTGCAACGGATTCTCTATTGATTTTCATGACACAAGAATTCTCACATGGCGCGGGGCATACACGTCCAGTAAATTCCGGAAAATTATTTGTCTCACTCAATCTTTCATAAGCCGTTTTAAAGTCTTGATGATATACTAAATCGTTCCACTCTGGTATATAATTTCCAATAGGACAGCCGATAGTCTCTCTTCCATATAACTGTCCTGTTTGACAAAATGGTGTGCCACAATCCATACAGCGTGCACCTTGAACGGAGGCATCTTCCTTAGTAAAGCGTTGTTGAAACGCATCATGACCAGAAAGACGATCTACCAAAGACAATTCTGATAAAGACTGTTTATTATATTTCATAAATCCTTTAAATTCGCCCATGATTATCCCCCACTTTTTTAATAAACTACTGCTGGTTGTAATTCTTCTTCAATACTTTTCCTATCATCATAAAATGCTGCGAGTGTCGCTTCATCTACTTGTTCTATTCGTCGTTTTTGTAAATCAATTTTTGCATCATCAATTTGTAATCTTTCGGTATGACTTTCACTACATATTGGCTTACATTTTCAAATTGATTCAAAATTTGTCGTGCTTTCGTACTACGTGTATGTTTATAATGCGCTTCAAGCATCTCTTTAATTAATGCTTTTTCCTCATCATAGCGAACCTCACTAAATTCAAGAGTTTCTAGTGCATTGACCTTTTTAAATTCTTCAATACTTGATGGGAAGATATAACTTACGCCGCCACTCATACCTTGGCCAAAGTTTTTACCAACATCTCCTAAAATAATGACATGTCCACCAGTCATGTACTCTAGTCCGTGGTCTCCAATACCTTCTACCACAACATCAGCGCCACTATTTCTAATACAAAAACGTTCTCCCGCCTTACCATTTATATAAGCTTTTCCTCTTGATGCTCCATAAAAACTTACATTACCTGCGATAATTTCTTGTTCTCGCTCTTCATTTGGCGCATTAACAATAACTGTTCCACCTGATAAACCTTTACCTACATAGTCATTCGCATCACCAGTATGATGAATCGTCAAACCGTGTGGCGCATAAGCAGCAAGACTTTGGCCGGCATGTCCTTCTGTATAAGCGAATATTGTATCCTCAGGGAGGCCTTTTTCTCCGTATTGACGTGCAATGGCACTACCTGTGATAACGCCTACATCTCTTTGTTCATTGTTGATCACATAACTTCCTGTGAATGAATGTCCATTTTGAATACTGTGCTTAGCATCTGGATATAGATAATTCAAATCAAAGCCGATATCTAAGTGATGATCTTGCATTATTTGTTTCGTATTAGGTCCTTCAGACTGTTCGATAAGATTCTCTATTTGAATTGCTGCAGCTTTGCTTCCAGAAGTTAACTTAGAAGAACGCTGTAGTAAATCTGTTCTACCTACTAACTCCTCTACTGCCTCTAGACCTAGAGAAGCTAAAATTTCTCGTAGTTCTTCAGCAATGAAATACATAAAGTTGACTACATGTTGCGCCTTACCTGTAAATAGCGCACGTAAATCTTTGTTTTGCGTAGCAACTCCTACTGGACATGTATCGTTGTGACATACACGCATCATGATACATCCCAATACAACAAGTGGGGCTGTCGCAAATCCAAACTCTTCCGCTCCAAGCGCACAAGCGTACGCTACATCTACTCCAGTGAGTAACTTACCATCTGTTTCTAACTTCACTCGACTACGTAAATGATTTAATTTCAATGTTTGATGTGTTTCCGCTAGTCCTATTTCCCAAGGAACTCCAGCATGTTGAATACTGGTCTTTGGTGAAGCCCCAGTACCTCCGTCATAACCACTAATGACTATCTTATCGGCGAATGCTTTAGCTACCCCTGAAGCGATGGTTCCTACGCCTGTTTTAGAAACTAATTTAACTGCAATATCCGCTTCTTTATTCGCATTTTTTAAATCGTGAATAAGTTGAGCTAAATCTTCTATAGAATAAATATCGTGATGTGGTGGAGGAGAAATCAATCCTATACCCGGTGTTGAACCTCTTGTTTCAGCTATCCACGGATAGACCTTTGACCCTGGTAATTGTCCACCTTCCCCTGGTTTAGCGCCTTGTGCTACTTTGATTTGAATCTCTCTTGCATGTTGGAGATAATCACTCGTTACACCAAATCGTCCGGACGCAACTTGTTTAATTGCGCTCGTCTTATTACTTCCATCCTTTTGCAATTCATATCGAGACGGATCTTCTCCGCCCTCTCCACTATTGCTTTTACCACCAATTTGATTCATCGCCTGTGCCAAAGTTTCATGCGCTTCAGCTGAAATTGAACCATAACTCATAGCACCAGTATTAAACCTTTTCACAATTTCACTTGCCGGCTCCACACGACTAATATCAATGGCTTTTTGTTTTTTAAACTCTAACAGATGACGTATGTGATCTGTACGTTTATCATTGACTGCCTCTGAAAATTCTTTAAACAGTTCATAATCATTTTCTCTACAAGCATGTTGTAGTAAAAAGATTGTACGAGGGTTAAATGCATGATGTTGACCTTGTTGTCTCCATTGAAATGTACTACCTGATTCTAAGTAATCTGTTGCATTACTTTGTCGCGCTTTATTCTCATTGTCGATTTGTTTAATACTTATTCCAGATATTTTTGACTGTGTTCCAGTAAAATAACGATCTATAACATCTTGAGATAATCCAACTGCTTCAAAAATCTGCGCCCCTTGATAACTTTGCACAGTTGAAATTCCCATTTTCGCCATAACTTTTATGACACCTTCTGATAATACGCGTGTATACGTTTCTACGTTCTCAATTACTGAACCAGATAACTGTCCTTGAAGTGTCAATTGTTCAATCGTACGTTGCGCAAGATAAGGTACGATTGCATTAGCACCATATCCAAGTAGACATGCCACATGATGTACCTCTCTAGTTTCACCTGTTAGAGTTACAAGACTTGTCTCCATTCGCAATCCTTCACGTATCAGTAACTGATGAACATGACTAAGAGCAAGTAACATTGGCATCGCATAACCTTCCTGTGAGACAAGTGTTTGATCATCTAGCACAATGATCTTAGCACCTGATTTTACTGCTTCAACTGCTTGTTCTCCAAGTGAGTTTAATGCACTTTCAAGCTCCCCTGTATACATCGTTGATAGATGGGTTACATTGAAGCAACTTGAGTCTATGGAAGCAAGTTGTGCCTCAGTAATAACAGGTTTCTTCAATTGAATACGTTGTAGCGCTGTCTCATCAGGATGAAGTAAATTACCTTCTCCACCTAAATATGACATTTCACTCGTTACAATCTTCTCTCGATAAGCGTCGATAGGAGGGTTAGTGACTTGCGCAAATAATTGTTTAAAATAATTAAATAATGATTCTGGCTTATCATTAAGAACAGCAATTGGTGCGTCATACCCCATCGCTCCAATAGGATCCTTTTTACTACTAACTAAATCAACCATGTATTTATTTATATCTTCTTTAGTATAGGCAAATTGCTTTTGCAAACGAAATAACGTATGTTCATCCCAATCAGACGGCTCATAATCTATTCGATCAAAGCGATCATCAATTTTAAATGTTTCTAACCATTGTTGATAAGGTAATTCGCTAGCTATATCTGCCTTTAAGTCATTGTTTTCGACTACTTTATTTTGTAAAAAGTCGACGAGTAACAATTTGCCTGGATTAAGTTGTCCTTTAAAAGCGACATTCTCTTCCGGCACATCAACTACACCAACTTCAGAAGAAAATACAATAAAGTTATCTTTAGTAATCGTATAGCGGCCTGGACGTAAACCATTTCTATCTGTAAGCGCACCAATTTTATCGCCGTTACAAAATGAAATCATTGTTGGGCCATCCCATGGTTCCATTAGATAGCTATAATATTCATAAAAAGCACGCACATTTTTGTCATTAGCTTTGTTATATAACCAAGGTTCTGGAATCAATAACATTGCTGCTTTTTCAGGTTCCATAGCCAATGAAAGAAACTCAAGCGCATTATCCACAATAGCTGAATCACTTCCATCTTCATCTACAATGAAATGAACTTTATCTTTTTCATCTCCAAATAACGTCTCAACCAATTTATTTTGGCGTGCTCTCATCCAATTCACATTACCTTTAATTGTATTAATCTCACCATTATGCATGAGCATCCGGTTAGGATGTGCACGTTTCCAGCTGGGAAAAGTATTTGTGCTAAATCTTGAATGCACTAATCCTAATTTAGATTGAAACGTTTCATTCTGAAGATCTAAATATAATTCTTTGATTTGATCAGAGCGTAACCAACCTTTATAAACAATTGTCCTCTTGGATAAACTTGTGAAATATAACTCCAGTGATTGCTCTTCTCCATATCTCTCAATCTGTTTTCTCGCTAAAAATAATTGTTTTTCAACATGTTCAACGCCTCTAATATCTACAAAGACTTGTTGAATGTAAGGCATTGTATCAGCAACATGTTTAGCAATTGCATTAGTATTTACAGGGACATCTCGATAACCAATAACTTTGAAACCTTCATTTTCGAAATATGAGTTAAAAATGGGTTCATGAATTGAATCTTTAATTTTTTCTTTAGAAAAAAATAATCCCACAGCATAGTTACCTTCGCCGAGAATATTAATTTCATCTAATTGATCAAAAAACTTAAATGGAATTTCAGTCATTATGCCCGCACCATCACCAGTGATACCGTCAGCACCAACGCCACCTCGATGATCTAACCGACGTAACATTTCTAAAGATTTTTCAATAATATCATGAGACCTCTTATTATCCATATTGGCATAAAATCCAATACCACACGCATCATGCTCTTCACGATAATCATATAAACCTTTTTTTAATTTCTCATTGTACATGATGCACACTCCTCTTATTAGAATTTTCTGACAATTTTAGTTTGATAATAATTACTATAATATAATATATTTATCTGTTCAATATATAAATTAGATATAACTCATCTAAAAAATAGAACAATTACTCAAATTATTGCTATAATACACTTACACTATTTTAAATTTTAGAATTTTTCGTCAATTAATAAGGAGTGGCTATTGTGGAGATTAAACAACTTAAATACTTTGTAGAAGTGGCACGTCGTGAGCATATATCAGATGCAGCTTTAGAATTAAACATTGCGCAGTCAGCGGTAAGTCGTCAAATCACACAACTTGAGAAAGAGTTGAACGTAACCCTTTTTAAAAGAAGTGGTAGGAATATCATCCTCACCTCCGAGGGAAAGAAACTCATGTCTCAAGCTACTCAAATTCTCAAACAAATGGACCACACGATTCAATTATTTAAACAGCAAGCTTCTACAGATCAACGGACGATTTATATTGGTTATGAAGAAGGCGACATTTCACAAATGATGTTGCCACTAGTGCAATCCTTTGAACAACAAAGTGAGAGTATTATAACGCCGCAACTCTTGAAACATAATCACATTGTAGATCGAGTAAATTCGGGCCAACTCGATATAGGGCTTATTGAAATGACTAAGGATATAACAACACAGACAGAACTTCATGTCACACCTTTATTCGAAGAGAAATATCATATGTATACGCCTAAAGACCATCCCATTACTTTGACAACTCAACCCCTTTTAACTCAACTTGAAAATGAATCACTATACTGTCTCATGCCTTTCGCCAACTCAATAAAAAAGAAACTCGAACAATTAATTAAAGCAAATGTGTATTCATTATCGAACAAACAACTTGCTCAGTATCTCGTGCGTCAAAATAAAGGATTTATTATTAGCAATGAAAATATTCATCTTAACGAAAGCGAAGATTGGGTCCAAATCCCTCTTTCACATACTGAATTAAAAAGAACAATATGCGCCATCACAAAATATGATAATAAGAAAAAAGATATAGATTTAGTATGGCATTATATTCATACTATGATTAATCAAACGGCTCAATTTTAGTTGAATACATCGTTAATCACACTCGCTTTATTTATAAAATCCGACGAATCATTCAATTAACTCATTTTGTAAATTTTTGTAATCATTGATTAATGGGCGTATAATCACTATGTCAATTTAATACACTAAATTGAGAATTGAGGTTCAAATATGCAGTTCAAATCTTTTTTTAAACAGCCTTTCAGTTGGATGATTATAATTTTTTGTTGCATCTTTCTTGGCTTATTTATATTTACGTTTTTTAACGATAAATTTTACAATATGCCGATAGGGAAAATTACAAATGTACATCCTATTCACACTGAAAAAATTACGGATGAACAACACAATAAAGATATTAAATATAAAGAAAAACTCACTTTAGAAATTTTGAATGGTAAATTTAAAGGTCAAACAGCAACGATTGACCACCAATATGTAAAATCTCAAGCGGACTCGGAGTCATTTTCCAAAAATGACAAAGTGTTATTACATATTTCTAAGAAACCTAGTGATGCCAATATTATAGAGAAAAAACGTGATGGTTTGGTTGTGGCAATAACAGGAATCTTCCTACTCACAGTACTCATCGTTGGTAAAAAAGTTGGCTTACAATCAATATTATCTCTAATCATCAATACGATTGCCGTCATAGGGGCAATCTATATACACAATCAAAATGGGCAAATCAACTTATTCCTATTAATGACAATCGCGATTATTGTCTCGACAACGTTAACCCTATTACTTGTAACTGGGTGGCACATGCGTACACTCGTCACAATAGTAAGTACACTCATTGGTACATTTCTTTGCGTGGGAATTACAGAATTAGTGATTAAAATGACAGGTGGTAACGGGATTAAGTATGAAACAATGACCTTCCTTACACTACCTCCTAAAGACGTCTTTCTCGCTTCCGTCTTAATTGGAACGCTCGGAGCTATTATGGACGTAGCCATTACGATTTCAAGTGGAATGTATGAAATTCTTCAACGTACTCCAAATATAACAATGAGGCGTTGGGCGCTTGCGGGACGTCACATCGGCCAAGACATTATGGGTACAATGACCAATATTTTACTTTTTTCTTACCTGTCTGGAAGTTTACCAATGTTTCTAATTTATTTGAAAAATGCTAATACAATCACTTACACCATTTCAATGAATTGGTCATTAGAAGTTGCTAGAGCCATGACAGGTGGCATAGGCATTGTGTTAACAATTCCCATTACCATTGCATTAATGGAAGTATTGCTAAAATTGAGAGGTGCTAAACAATGAGTGCGATAACAATTTTAGGCTTATTACTCTTGGTGCTAATGATAATTTTCGGAAGAAAAAAAGGTCTCATCTCTTTCTTCACACTATTTTTAAACTTCATCATACTTATTATTAGTATCATTTTAATAATTTTTGGTGTACCGATTTACTTAGTAACTTTTATCTTCTGCATAGTTATTGCTGCTGTGAACTTATTCGTGTTAAATAGTTATAACGTTAAAACACAAGCAGCATTTATCGGTACAATAATTACGACACTCATATTGATACTAGTTATTTTCCTATCGGTTAAGGTAGGTCATCTTCAAGGGTTTGCGACAGAACAACAAGATGAAACATATGTGTATTCAATGAATATTGGTATTGATATGATACAGTTTATGGTTTTTACAATCGTTTTGGCTGTTATAGCCGCTGTAATAGATTTAGCCATTACAATTAGCTCACCAATGTATGAATTAAGCGAGACCAATCCGGAACTAAATCAAAGACAACTATTCACTTCTGGCATGCGAGTAGGTAGAGAAATTTTAGCTACTTCTGCCAATACTATTTATTTAGCATATTTTGGGGGTCAATTAACTTTATTTTTCTGGTTCTTTAAATTACATTATTCTTTTGGACATATTATTAATTCTAAAATTTTCGCTCAAGAATTTGTGTCGATATTACTGGGAGGCATTGCAGTTGCACTTAGTATTCCAATAACTGCATGGGTAACTGCTTTGATGATTAAAAATAAAAAACGTAAAAATTCTACTCAATCACAACAGCTTAAGAATGATTAATATATTTAAAGACCCCATTGCCTTATCCTCTTAGCATTGGGGTCTTATTATTATGATTAAATTTTTAGCGACATCACGTAAACAGGTCGCCCTATTAATTCACTATCATGTGTGTGGCAATAACCAGCTTGCTCATATAAATTGATTGCTTTCTCATTATCTGTATTTACTGCTAATGTAATTTCATTAATGCGTGGATAATGTTGTTTAATATATGCAGGCAATATTTCAAGGGTCCTCTTGCCTATGCCTTGTCCTCTATAACGTTGATCAACACTAAATGATCTAAAGAAAATAGCCTTTGGATTATCAGTAAATGGTTTAGGCCCATTTCCTTCGTGTAAAGTGAAAAACGCGATACACGACTCATTATTCATAACTAACGTAGGATGTCTATCACTATCTTGATTAGCCGATTTGATGTTTTCAACTGGTGATTTCGTAAATTTATAGTCACTTTCTAGAATTTCTAAGTTTTCGACTTACTCAAATAATTCCGGTTCATATGCTTTTAAATACACATTTTTCACCTAGCCTTTAGCTTTTTTAGAAAATTGGTCTATCCAAGTCAATACGGCAGGTGCTATGTTCTCTGAATCATTGATATTAAACCATCTAATATCAGTAATTTCATTGTCAGTAGTTATACTGGACCAATCAATAGCTTTTGTCGTTTTAAATCCGTTTAATTCAGTAAGCGTATCTGGTTGAGGATATGCCTTTCCAACAACGGTACCTATAAATTCTAAATCAGTTTCAGCCAAATCGAGGCGTAACTCTTCTTTAAGTTCTCGTTGTAACGCCTCAACATAGCTTTCACCTTCATCGATTTTACCACCCGGGAAATAATATTTGTCTCTATTACGAACTTGAACGAGTAAAATTTGATTTTCTTTCTCTTCAACTAAACAAACACATTTAATCATTAGAATAAACACCCTACCCTATTCTTTATTACTTCAAAAAGCTTTTTATATTTAGTATTATGTTATCATAAATTAAATGATGAAGTGATTGAGTTCAAAATGAATAATTTTGAGCATAATAATATATCAATCATTTATGAGCGTATGCTTTTCATGCAAAGATATCATTCGGAGGGAATTTTTTATGGCAAAACAAACTGGCGCTGTACGTTTATCTAACTTATTTAACATGGCAGGTTTCATCGTCGACGGTTATAATGGAATACGTCACGATGCTAAAAATAAACAAATGGTATATTTATCATTAGGTCTAAGTGCTATTGGTACAATCATCGATTTTTATGTATCTATTAAGTCACCATCAAAATTACGTAAATTAGGTGCGCTTACTTCATTCGCGATAAACGGTTTACGCTTATTTACTAGTTTCCGTAAAGTTAAAAATGAATATTAAAGATTATGATTGAGAAAGGAAGACGAAACGTTATTCATTCTTAAAGAATGTACTAATTGTTTCGTCTTTTTTTATTCGATTTTCTTGTAATTTTTATAAAAATCTTTAACATGTGTGATAATTAATTTTTGATAGTATTCTAATGCAACAGTATGAAGGTAACTACTAAAGGAGACATTTACATGCTTTACACTGTCACAACAACACTTCCTATTTCTCACGGTGGAAGAACCCAAGCTCTTTTAAGACGTATCAAACTTATAGATGAAGAATTTAACTTACCTACTAAAATTCTTACCACGAACTATTATGGCAACTACCCAAGTGTCTACAAACGTTTTTTAAAAGAAAATAAAATTACTAAAAGTATAGAGTTTGAAAATATGTATGAATGGTTGTCTAATTTCAAACTTTATAAGGTTCCCAAAACTTTTATTACTAAAAATCCTAAATACGTTAAAACTAAACATAAAATTAAAGGTCTAAAATATGAATTAGGCAAAGACCAAAGCGAGGTTCATTACTATAATAAGAAGTCATATGTACGTTTTCGCAAATATTATGGCCAATCTGATGTTCTTCAATATGAAGACTATATCTCGCCTTCAACTGGTTTAAAGTATGAGCGACATGAATATAATTTATATGGCTTACTTCACAGAAAAATTTTCTATGTAAATAACTCATCAATAAGACACAGTGATGAATTAATAGATGCTGAAGGTACCATGTATTGTAAAAGATATTTTAATAATAATGCGAAAAATAAAATTAACTGCGTCGAGTTATACGAAAATGGCAAAGTTATTAAAACTTTTAAAAATGATAAAGTACTTGCGCAATATTACTTTCAATCGCGTTTTAAAGACAACGATGTGGTGTTTAGTGATGCAAGATTTTTAGATGCACCATTAATTAAACAAACACATCAGACTAAAAATATCTTAGTCTTTCATAGTTCGCATTTAAAAGAGGGTAAAACTAAAAAATCTTATAAATATGCTTTAGAACATAGCAATAACGTGGATAAATATATAGTACTTACGCATCAACAAATGAAAGATATTCAAGAGATGTATCCTATTGAAAATGAACGCTTTGAACTCATACCTCATTTTATAGAACTCAATCATAGAAAAGGTGAAAATGAAGTTATACAAGAAGATCGTTTCATTTATATCGGTAGATTTAGTAGTGAAAAACAAATGGATCATTTAATTAAGGCTTATGATAAGTTTGTTAAAAGTGGTCATCAAACAAAATTACATTTATTTGGTAGGGATGAAGATAATCAATTACCTATGATGAGAAGCTTGATTGCTGAGTACCATCTTGAAGATATGGTTAAAATTTCAAAATATACAAAAAAGCCTTTAGTAGAATTTGAAAAATCGAAAGCTTCTATATTAACAAGTAAGTATGAAGGTTTTGGATTGACTATTATGGAGAGTATTGAAATGGGTTGCCCTGTTCTATCATATGACGTTCGATATGGACCTAACGAAATTATCAATCATGGAGAAAATGGTTATTTAATAGAGGAAAATCACATAGAGCAATTAGCTCTACGAATGATAGACATTGTGGAACATCCATTAAGAAATGTAAGAAATCAAGAGAAATTAACATATTCTTCAGCAGTAAAGAATTATCATCACTTACTAAGAAATCTCAATTTAATTTAAACATCTAAACACAGTAAAGCTGACGAGGATGATGTGCACCCCAAAAGTTGGACTAAAAATCTAACTTAATAGGGTGCACATCATAGTCGCTTGCTTTTTTTATTTTAGATTATATGATTGCTTAATTTTAGAAAAATGTTTTAACCTTTTTAGTTCCTTTAATATTTTTAGGAAGATTATATGGGTTAAAGTAGTGATAAACACCTGTTGAATTTACAGATTTTTTACCTGCACCGAAATAATAAGATTGCCAAACAAGCTTTGAGCAATATGTGTGATGTGTATCATTTATATTAGAATTTAAAGAATATTTAATACTTTTTCTTTTCTTACCTGCTTGTTTTAATGCCCAATTAACAGCTTTATTTCTTTTTTTCTTACTAGTTCGATAAACTTTCACCCAAAATTTATCATGACGTTTAGCTCTTTTTTTATGTATAAATTTTTTATAAGAGTTTCTCGCTGGATGATGACCATACCCTCTAATTTCTACAATATGACCTTTTCCAGTATATAATGCTGCATGACCTGGAATACCTAGTTTTGCATAAGAAGCATTATTGGTTATTAAAATATCTCCACGTCTTGACTTAAACTTTTTCTTTTTTGAAAATATTTGATATCGTTCTGTTTTCATTTCTTGTTGAGCTTCTTGCTCCATTTGATGTTTAGCACGATAGTTTTCTTCTTGGAACTTTTTCCACTGATTATAAGTAGTAGATCCATCAATTAAATTATTCTTTCTTAAATTATCATATTGTTGTCGAAAGTCATGTGGTTGATTTTTATTCTCTTGTGCGTGAGATTGCATAGGTAACATAATAATTATTACTGATGCAATTAAACAAATTTATTTAACTCCTTTATGATAAAATATTTTACATATAGACATTATCATAAAAAATTATTAAAAAGAGGAATTATACAAAAATGAAGAAAATCTTAAAAATATTAATAACTTCTATTATTGTTATAATTATTGCCTTAACAGTTTGGACTTTTAGTGTGATTACTTATCAGAAACATAAGAGTGAGGAAATTATAGATTACGTTATAGAACGTAAGGGTTGGGATAAAAAAATAAAAAATGAAAAAATGAGTTTTAATATTATAATGGGTTATGCTGAAAAAGATATTGTTTTTAAAGATCAACCTCATAATGAATATGAGTATAACGTGACGCCATCACCAGCACCATGGACAGATGACAAAGAATATAAGGTGTGGGGGGAAACAGATTTACAAAAGAAAGACTCCTATTATAAATATCTTTTAGACGAAGAACCTTACAGAAAATAGGAGAGATTAAAAATGAGAAAAATAATAATACTAGGTGTTTTCTTAGTTATTATATTAATTGTCGTATTTTATTTTTTAAGATTCAGTTATATATCATACAAAGAAATTGATTTAGCTATTCAACAACATCATTTTCAAAATAAAATCCAAAATGAAGAAAAGCATTATGATATTAAGCAATACGGTTATTTTAAAGAAGTGAAATATAAAGATGAGCCTCACTATAAATATACTTATCAAACAATAAAGCGACCTGGATTTAAAGACTTTATTAATCCTAATTATGAATACAAAACAAATAATGTTAAAACATTGGTTGAAGATGAAAAGACTGGAAAAGATTTAACGCATTCCCAAAAAGCTAAGCATCAAATTGATAATGAATGATATAGCAATAAAAAAAGGATACTCATAGAGTATCCTTTTTCTTAAACTACCGATAAAGTTTTCAATTCTTTCTTATTTTAAATCATATTTTTCCTCAAAGTGTTTTTTATCGTTGCTATATTTAGCATATTTTTCCTTTAAAAAGGCGTCTCCAGTTATTTTACCATTATCATCAATATCATATTGATATGTATTATACGGCTCATCTTTAAAAGTAACTTCTAAATAGTTATCTCCAGTATTCAATGTAAAAACAGCTTCCTCTGTTTTTATTTTGTCTTCCCATCCTTTTTTCTTAAAGACACGGTGAACTTTTGCTTTGGTTTTAGCTTCTTCATGATTTTGGTAATTAAAATAAATATGCTTACCTAAAATAAAAATTAATATAGGTACAACAATTAAAGCAATAAGAATAATTATTGGAATAATATAATTCACTGTATATTCTTTTTTCATATTTAATCTCCTTAACTAAGTATTTTTATTTCATTAATATTTTGTAAAATTTAAAGAAATAATACAATTTTATGATATGTTTTTTAATGAAACATAGTCAAGTTAAGGGAAAAATTAAGGAAGCACCTGGATATACAAAATCAGTAAGAGAAAGAAAATTTTCTACCTGGAAAAAACGACCTTAAAAAAGAAAAAAGGACATGCTAAACATCGTTATATCAAATCAAAACCAGTTCGGATATATACAAGAAGTTAAAATGTTCAAGATATTAAATGTATAAAATACAAAAGGCACAAACGCCGTTATAACAGCGTTTGTGCCTTTTCTTCGTTCTTATCATTTATGCAGATTTTATACAGTCCCTTAACCACTCGTTTTCATAAATTTTCATGAAGACGCATTTTTTAATTTTATGCAATGGCTCGAACAACGTAACAAAAAATAAGGCGACATAGCCAACATTAAAAGAACCCCCAATGTATTGCAGTAAATCAGGGGTTCGGTGCTTTGATGCACTTAATATTTGTTAGTATCAGTATATCTTGCATGTTGCTTTTTGCAAATGTTTTTCTCCTCGTTGTTTAGTGAGTGGATTTTTCGGCAAAGCGAATAAACTATTATATAAATCCATAAAAGGCGATAAATATAATTTAGTGCCATCAGATAATTTAAGTTCTGTGATATCAGTTATTATTTTTTGAAATGGTCGATCTGTATTAAAACGACGGTTTAATAAATTGTTTGATACTTTGCCAATTGTTCCTTATATTGATTAACCCATCTTCTTACCATTGATTCACTAGACAGATTATATTTTCTGCTAACCTTAAATAACCTATCTTACCTTGTAAATATTCTTGAACTATTTTTAATTTGATTTCATATTTGTAATGTTCACCCATAAAAAATGCACCCCATAAAGTTAGATTTTTTAGTCCAACTTTAGGGGTGCATATCAAGATGAGTGACCTCGTCAGCTTAATTTATTGTTTAAATGATATATCACTTAGTGAATAAATTTATAATTTCTAACTTGATATGAAGGGATAGTTCTATAAGTCATGTAACCTGGTGCTGCACTCCAGTTCATTTCAGAGACTAAAATACTACCATCACTATTCACGCGTTCAACAAAGGCTACATGACCGTAGTAACCAGCGTCAGTTTGAGCAATTGAACCTACTGTCGGATTATAATCAATAGAATAACCATCTGCAGCTGCTGCGTTGTCCCAATTATTTGCATTCCACCAATATGTGCTGATACCTTTTCCGATTTCAGAACGACGGTTAAACACGTGCCAAGTACATTGACCCCATGTATATAAGTTTTGGTGGTAGAAAACTGGCGTATAATAGCCACCACTTGAAGTTGATTTACTAGTAGATGAACTACTTGAACCTCCACCTGGCACTTTTAATTTTTGACCTGGATAGATAAAGAAATTAGAAAGTCCATTTAATTGCATGATTTTTTGATATGAAGTACCGTACTTACTTGCAATTAATGATAAAGAGTCACCATATTGAACAGTGTACGTAGATGTACGACCTGAGCTACTTGAAGTCGCTTTTTTAGAGCCACTTGTAGATTTAGACGTTGATACTGATCCAGAAACCTTTAACTTCTGACCAGGTACAATTAAGAAGTTATTTAAACCATTTAACTTCATAATATTTTTATAAGTAGTTCCGTATTTAGCTGCAATAGATGATAATGAGTCTCCCGCTTTTACAGTGTACACTGAACCACTATTAGATGATGTCTTAGATTTTGACGCGCTAGATGATGATCCTGATACTTTAAGTACTTGATTAGGGAAAATTAAGTTTGAAGTTAGGCCATTAAGTGATTTTAATTTAGCAATTGAAATACCGTATTTATGAGAAATTGACCAAACTGATTCTCCACTTTTTACTGTATGTGTCGTTGCTGCATGTGCTTGCGTAGTTGCTAAAGCACTAATTGCTGTTGTTCCGATAAGGGCAGTAATATATTTTTTTTGCACTTGAAATCCTCCTCTACTTGTCTTTTTTTATCCCCGAATTTTTTAATACAAGCACATTATACTCTTTAATTATGTATAGGATGTGTGTTTTAGATGACATTATGATTACAAAATATTATTTCATTTAAAAAATAGTACTCCAGACAAATATCATTTTGCCTATCTAAACTAATACAATTTATCATAAATTACAATGACAATTTTATTACGAATTCACTAATGACAACTACACAGTATTACCCTCACAACTGAATACAATTTTCATTCTATTTAAAAAGTAATATCAAAAGATAAACGAATTAAGTAGAACATTCAATAAAAACAAAGATATTTACATAACTTTCATAATGCCTAAAGTAAGAATATACTGCCGACAAAATGATATTTTGTCGCCAGTGTTAGTAATCATTCTTTTCGCCCTCTTAAATATCTTGAATTTTAAGCAGATTAATTCATCATACTTATGCTTTTTAATATACTCAGAATCACCTCATTTCTATAAAGAAAGGAAGGAAGAGATTATGAGTTTAAGTGAATTTAAAATACCAACTTCAACGTCAATATTGTCAATGAAGCCTATTGTACTACCCGCTTCTTACAGAGGAATAGATATACAGCTAAAGGTCTCTTTCCCTAATAAAGGTCATCACCTTCCTATTATATTGTTAGCACATGGGTTTGGTTCTTCTATGGAGGGCTACGGACCCTTAGCTGATTTTTACGCGAGCCATGGTTTCATAGTTATTCAACCAACTTTTCTAGATTCAAGAACGATAAATTTAGATAAAGATGATAAAAGACAATCAGAACTCTGGAGATATAGAGTGCAAGATATGAAAAATATCATCGATCATTTAGACCAAATCACTATAGAAATTCCAACATTACATCAACGAATTGATAAAGATAATATTGCAGTAGTGGGTCATTCATTCGGAGGTCAGACTGCCGGCAATCTACTTGGTCTACAAGTCTTTGATCCATTAACAAATTCTTATACCGATTACCTAGATTCAAGAGTGAAAGGCGGTGTACTGTTAGCAACTGCAGGTGAAGGGGGAGATAAATTAACTCAATTCGCCAAAGATAACTTCCCATTCCTTAATCCGACATTTAAACACATGTCCAAACCTGCTCTTATTATTGCTGGGGATAAGGATGATTCTCCATTAACACAGTTAGGGCCTGAATGGATGGAAGAACCTTACTATTTAAGTCCCGGTAAAAAATCATTGCTTAAATTATATGATGCCGAACATTCTCTTGGCGGCATAGCTGGATATGAAGTGAAAGAAACCACAGATGAAAATCCAGAACGAGTATCATTAGTACAGTATATTACTTGGGCATATTTACGTTCATTATTGGATATTGAACACGATAGTTGGAATCATGCTCAATCCGTTTTAGATGATAAAAATGCAATGGGAATCATTCAATCTAAAATGCATTAAAATTACAACTACACTACTCTAAAAAATTGTTTTATAAAAATAAAAAAACGGTAATGTTTATTCGTCTAAATAAACATTGCCGTTTCTTTAATGATTAACTAATTTAATGTGTCTAATGCATGATTTAAATCATTCACAAGATCATCTGTATCTTCAATACCAATTGATAATCGAATTAAGCCATCAGTAATACCTTCTTTTGCGCGGACATCCGCTGGTATAGAAGCATGTGTCATTAATGCTGGTACTGAAATAAGACTTTCAACTGCACCTAAACTTTCAGCTAAAGTGAAATATTTTGTAGCATGAATCACTTGTTTAGCCGCTTCAGTGTCTTTCACTTCAAATGCAATAACACCAGTGTGTCCACTTGCTTGAGATTGGTGAATATCATGATTCAAATGACCTTCTATACTTGGATGGAAAACTTGTTGAACTGACGAGTGGTCTTGCAACATTTTAACAATACCTTCAACATTGCGATTGATTTGTTCCATACGTAAACCAAGTGTTTTAATAACTCTTACTAATAAATAACTATCTTGAGGTCCAAGAACGCCACCTGTTGAATTAGAAATAAAACCTAAACGCTCACCCAATTCATCATCAGCAGTTGCTACTAAACCAGCGACCACATCACTATGTCCACCAATATATTTAGTTGCCGAGTGTAAAACGATATCAATTCCGAAATCTAGAGGATTTTGATAATAAGGTGTCATAAATGTATTATCAACCACTGAAATAAGATTGTGTTTTTTAGCAATTTCAGCTGATGCTTTTATATCAGTTACACGTAATAATGGATTTGATGGTGTTTCAATGTATAACATTTTAGTTTCTGGCTTAATGTATTTTTCAACATTTTCAATATGCGTTGTATCTACAAAATCAACTTCTACACCAAATCGTGTAAATACTTTAGTTAATGCACGATATGTTCCTCCATAGACATCAGAGTTTAAAATTAAATGATCACCTTTATCTAACAACATTATAACTGCACTAATCGCAGCCATGCCTGAACCAAACGCGAACCCATGCTTACCATGTTCTAAATCCGCAATAATACTCTCTAGTGACGCACGTGTTGGATTAGCTGTACGTGAATATTCATACCCTTGTCTTAAATCACCGATATCATCTTGTAAATACGTACTCGTTTGATAAATTGGCGTTGTTACTGCTCCAGTATAATCGTCAGTTGTATGTCCACCATGAATCATTTGCGTTTTTTTATTCATTGTCATTACTCTCCTTATAATTGAAAATTTGTTTCGACATATAACGGTCACTACCATCAGGGAATATCGTTACGATTACGCCTTTTTTTATGTGTTTTTTTAATTCTAAGGCACCTTGCAATGCAGCACCAGATGAACTTCCTACTAGTAATCCCTCTTTATTAGCGATGAGTTTGACGTTATTAAAGGCATCCTTATCTGAAATAGTAAATATGCCATCCACTAAATCTCTATCTAAGAATGTAGGCCACTTTTCAGAACCTATGCCCTCTGTCGCATGCGCGTGTATTGGACCTCCATTCAAAATAGATCCTTGAGGCTCAACTATATAATTCTTAACTCCCAGTGTTGTCATATGTTTCGCAACATCAGTAAATGTACCGCCTGAACCTACACCTGCTACGAAATAATCAATATGGTCTAATTGATGAGTGATCTGTTTGGCTAAGGTATTCGTATATGCACCAGGATTGTCTTCAGTACCAAATTGATTCATATACAACGCATTGTATTTTTTAGCATAAGACTTCGCTTCTTCTTGCGCCCCGATCATACCGTCAACTTTTGGTGTTCGCCTAACATCTGCACCTAACGCTTTCATAATTGAGATCTTCTCCTCTGAAAAGCCCTCCGGTGCAAAAATAACGCATTTGACTCTGAAACGGTTCGCAGCTATGGCAAGTCCTATACCAGTGTTTCCAGCTGTCGCCTCAACAATTGTGCCACCTTCTTTGAGACGCCCATCCTCAATTGCCGTTTCAACTAAATATTTTCCTAGACGATCCTTTACACTGCCTCCAGGGTTGAATTGCTCTAGTTTCGCATATATTTTTACATTTTCATCACTAAAACTTTCCAATAACACCAGTGGTGTCTGCCCAATTAAATCATAAGCTATCATATTCCATCTTGTCCGATTAACGCTCTACACGTCTCACGAACGTAACCTACTTTCTAATTTATGTTTTTTAAATTCTTACTTATCAGGTATGAATTATAAACGAAACCTTCCCTTTTTGCAATTTTCGAAAATGAAGAACACATACTAAGCGAAGAAATCAAAATACTTTTGCGAAATATAAAATCCTTAGAAATTAATTAAAAGTCAATCATATGTGATTATATGTGCAACATGTTATCATTAAAGTGAATAGAGCTAAGTTAAAGATATATATACACATCTAAATATATGAATCCAAAATTGAGAGAAATTATAAACTAAAGGAGATAACAAATTATGACGAAACGTGACTTGTCCTTATCAGTATTTACGAAAGAAAATTTTAAAAATCTACGTTATACATCGTCTAATTTTAGAAATTCAATGTATGATGAATTAGAAGTTAATAAAAGTCGTTTTAAAAACTGCAACTTTAATGAAGGTATTTTTAAAAATATAAAAGCCATTTCTAATAGTAAGTTCACTACATGTGGTTTTAATAATTGCATCTTTGAGAGTGTCCATTTTTATAAGAATCAATATAAAGACACAACGTTTGTGAATACATCATTTGATGAAACTGTTCTTAATAACATGGTCTTCCAAGATATCTTGTTCGACGAAAATCTCGCTCGTAATGTTAAAATGACGGATACTACATTCAAAAACGTTAACTTTAAAAATGTTGAAGTTGATAATGCTTCATTTGAAAATGTTAAATTCAAAAATTGTGCGTTCGATAATGTAGTCATTAAAAATGCTACAATGTCTCAAAAACTTATAAATGAATTACAAAAGCAACACGTCGAATTAGAGAATGTTCAACCTTCAAAGTAGATTTAATATAATTATGTTTAAGATAGGTCTAAGCTAGGTAAATTAAACCTAAATTAAGACTTTTTGAGGAGGCCTTTATATGAATGTCACTGGCCATTATGAAGAATTTGATAAAAGTAATTTAAATAAAGAAGATTTAACATCTTTTGATAAAATTAAGCAAAATATAGAGAAGATTAAACAACTTAATGATTTAAACTCGGAAGATAGTAAAAAGCTTGAACAACAAATCCAAAAAGATTTAAATGATTGGAAAGAATATTTAAAAGATGAGTTTAGACCTGATAACGAACCAGAAAAAGAACGTTTATCCAATATTAATGATAAGGTTAAAAGCGATTTAGATGCAGCTTTTAATTATAAAAATGGCGCTAAAGTAATGAGTTTATTAGAACCTGCTTATCAACGTAGTAAACGTGACTTACCTTATGGTAGAGCGCTCATCATTTATAGCGATAGTAGCATTGTAGAAAATGCTAAAACGTTCTTCGAGTCTAATGAAGAAAATGAAAAATTAGCACATTTTATTTTAGATAAAAATATTGAATTAAGCGAAGAAATTATGTCTGATGATTTTGTAGAGTTACTTAAACTAGATAAAGCATATCTTGAAGCATACTTTAACTAAAAAATAAGGGATCGTTACCAATGAATTATTTTTCTGGTAACGATCCCTTTTATACTAATTGAACGATAAAGACTAATATAATCACCACTGGCATTACAAATTTAATTAAATAATACCAAGGTAAGAATAATTTGAACTTGTCTTTACCAAAGCTCTCTTGTAATAACTTTTTATCTAATAATTGACCTACAACTAATGTAGTACCTAAAGCACCTATTGGCATTAGAATGTTTGAAACAATAAAATCCATGTTATCGAAGATGGTGCCCGCACCTATTTTCACACCACTTAAACTACTAAATGAAAGGGTAGCCGGAATGCTAATCACAAATACTAATATACTGCCGATGAATGCTACTGGTTTACGTTTGCGATTATCATTTTTAGTAAAGTTAGAAACATTTAACTCTAATAATGAAATAGAAGATGTCAATGCTGCAAATAAAAACAATACTAAAAAGATAAAGTAGAAAATCGCTCCAAAGTGCATTTGATTAAATACTAAAGGTAAAACTTTAAATAATAAACCAGGACCTTCTTGAGGTTGGTAACCAAATGCTTTTAAAGCTGGGAAAATGGCTAAACCTGCTAAGATAGACACTAGAATATTCATAACTACTATTGAAATTGCTGAAGATTTAATAGTCATTTCTTTTGGTGCGTAGCTGGCATAAGTAATCATTCCTGTTGTACCAAGTGATAAAGTAAAGAAAGATTGTCCTAATGCAAAGAGCACACCTTCCATAGAGACATCATGAAGTCTTGGTTGTAAAATATAGCGCACGCCCTCTAGCGCACCGTCTAAAGTTAAAGATTTTACTACAATAATTAATAAAAAGATAAATAATAATGGCATCATAATTTTAGATGCTTTTTCCAAACCTTTTTCAACACCGAGCATAACAATAATCATCGTTAGAAAAATAAATATCCCTTGTCCGAGTACTGTTAGCCAAGGATTACTAATAACTTCTTCAAATTTGATACTAGTTAGAGAAATGGGCTTGAATGATAGTGCTTGTACAATAACATTGCCCATATAGATGATGATCCAACCACCTATAACACTATAAAATCCAAATAATATTAATACGGCTAAATTCCCGTTCCATCCAATGAGATTTAACCATTTCTTACCAGTTAATTTACTATAAATTTGAGTCGTATATGTACGCCCCATCTTGCCTACAGTAAATTCCATTATGAGTAACGGAAGTCCTACAAAAATAGTGAAAATCAAAAACATTAATAAGAATGCGCCACCACCGTATATTCCGGCCATGTATGGGAATTTCCACATTGCGCCTAAGCCAATTGCAGAACCTGCGCTAGCTAGGATAAAACCGGTAGATGTCTTCCACTGCGATTGGTTGCTCATTTTACCAACTCCCTTTAAAGCGCTAAAGTGTTTTTGTGCTTAAATACCACTGTATCACGAGTTGATTTTAAGTGCAATGTACCTATATATTGTCAGAATAATTAGATTTAACATTTTTGAATTTTAACTTTTACTCTTCATCTAATCCATAAACAATATTTTGCCCCTCAGATACTTCCTCAATATCTAAACTCTCGATATGATTTACATTAATGTAATGAATAATATCTTTTTTAATATATAGATACGGGAGTTCATCAAACTCATCTATAATACGTCTCACACAAGTGTCATAGTCGGGACCATTTTCAAAAGTTTTAAATTCTGTATAAGTTTTACCTGAAATAGTTGTATAAGTAAGTAAGAATGTGCGTTTCATAAACTATTAGTCTCCTTTAATATTTTATAGCTCTTACTCGTTATCGTTAAAAAATTCAACAATAGCTTGCTCTAATGCTTCTCGGCCCTCTCCATATGTCATTAAATGACCGCTTCTTTCAAAAGAATTCAATTCTTTATCCTCACTAGCAATATGGTCAAAAATAAATTGCGCACTATGGGAATACGCCTTATCATCTTGCTCGCCATACATTACCTTAGCTGGAATTGTAATTCTATCAAGATGAGACATGATATCATCAATGGCATTTTGAAAAACCTCAATTTGTTTATTATACTTTTGAATATTTTCCAATTGATCAAAGCTTTCTGCGTCATCGAAGTTTAAAATTTGATTCATTCTTCGCCCGTAAGTTTCAAGTCTTTTAGCAATACCACTCTCACCTTTTTTATGAGGTGCTGACATGACAGCTATTCGCTCTAAATCAAATTGCTCAGCTAGCTTAAGCGTAAACAATCCTCCTAAAGAAACACCTGTAGCATAGATATGTTGATAACCTTCGTCCTCTAAGAAGTGATAGGCATCTTTAACTTCATTCCACCAATCATTAATATTAAATTGTGTAAATTGATCTAATGGTAAACCATGACCTGGATAGTTTGGCACATAACAGGTAAAACCTTGGTCATTTAAAGTTGTCGCTAAGTGCTTGACGTCGCGCACTGTACCTGTAAAAGAGTGTAATAAGAGAATCGCTTGGTCACGATTTCCCTTTAAATAAATTGGTTGAGGTGCTTTAATCTTCATTTCTTAATGTCACTCCTAATATAATTACGTTTTCTCAATTTTAGACGGCTCGCATGATACAGATAGACTGTATCATTTAAAAATACATTATTACTGAGCTATTCTATTTATTTTAACAAATGGATGATGATTATCTATGACATCCATACATGATGATGTTGTTTGATTTCTTCAGCTATTGATATGCCCTGCTCATAACCAGCATGTCCAATATTAATTAAATTATCAGGACTATAAATGTTCTCACCAATAGCTTTTTGACTATCATTATTTGGTGTGACAGTAATTACATTACTATTTTTATTTAATTTATTTGCATCATCGTTTACACTAGGTAGATTTCCATAACCATCAGCTAGCGGGGCTATGATAATGATATTTTTAAAATCTTTAGCTACCATTGCATTTGCTGGAGAAGTCATTCCTCCATCAATCCAATCTTGATTTAATAGGCGTATATGAGGCCATAAACCTGGTACAGCACCACTTGCTGCTACCGCTTCTTCTAACGGTATGTTGCTCTCTTTATTGAAAGTGGCTAGCTGTCCAGATTTGGCATTAATAGCGGTTATAAAAAGATTACCTGTCCAATCCACATTACCTAAGCGCTGACGGACTGCATGCATACGTTGGTTTAATGGCATTTTAGATGGATGCGTATAAACAATATCTCCAAGCATTTGACCTACTTTAATTGGATCATCTTTGCCTACAACAAATGCATTTTGCCAAAGACGATATAAATCCGAATTTAATGAACCTCTATCATTCGAACTAATTTGAGATGGTAATTCTAAATAATAGGATTTCATATCCACTTGATTTGCTAATATAGCACCAATAAATGAACCAGCTGATGTCCCAATAATCGCATCGGCACTAGATACATTTATATCATTTTCAATTAATCCTGCTAGAACACCTGCTTCCCATGCCATTCCTGTGATTCCACCACCGCCTAGTACAAGTGCTTTATCATTTCCCATATTATCTAAACTCCTTATATCACTCTAGTTTTTCTTATTATTCCGTAAAGTAAACAAAGGGTAAGCCATTATAAATAGTAATACCCATACAACTGCTAATGTTCCACCGCCAATAACATCAGTGAGATAGTGTGCATGAAAATATAATCTGCAAAACAAAATGCTTATCCAGATTATGCTTGTCACAATAATAATAATGATTCGAATCACTTTTACTTTTATAACAGGTACAATTGTAAGCATAATCACTAAAAAGAGTAAGGTACTCGCATTAGAGTGACCACTAGGAAAGGACCATCCAGAAACAATAGCTAAATGACTATATGGACGCTGTCTTTCCACAGTTTGCTTAATAAGATAATTAATCCATGTACCTGTAGTCATTAATAATAATACCCATATCGCTTGATGTTTATTTTTGAAAATAAACAAACATATAACGACTATTGATGCTAATTTAAGAACGGTACTTACATCGCCAACTGTAGCACAAAAAGTCATATATAAATTTAAAATATCACCTTCATATACTCTTGATGGATGACCAAAGCATTGTGTAAACCACTCTAAAGATGATTTATCTATAACTTTGAGTAAGTGACAGTTTGTCATTACACCATACATCATAAAACTAAAAATAATAAGCAACATGATAAGCAAAGGAATTGTTACTTTTATTAAATTCAACCTTTCAATCTTCATTTAAACACCTATTTCTCTTAGTTGTGATAGAAGATAAATCATATTCTTGTTCTTCTTAAAACTAACTTTTTATAACTTATTAACTTGATTGCCTTTTTCATCAAAATTTTGAGGTTTTAGCCAAATTTCATATCTCTTTTTTATTTGAGGCCACTCTTTATCTACCATAGAAAACCATGCAGTATCACGATTTCTATTTTTATAAATAACTGCCTGTCTAAACACACCTTCAAAGGTAAATCCTAAGCGTTGTGCAGCTTTTTTAGAAGGCTCATTCAAATGATCACATTTCCATTCATATCTCCGATAACCTAAATCTTCAAAGACATATTGTGCTAATAAAAATTGGATTTCAGTAGCAACTCTTGTACGTTTTAACTGATTAGAATAATGTACATTACCTATCTCAATTGAGCCATGATTTTGATTTATCCTCATTAGTGAGACATAGCCTAATGCACGTTGCTGGTTGCGATCGATAATTGCGTAAAATACTGAGTACTCCTTGTGTATTAAACGTTGGATGTACTTATTAAATTCCTCTTTGTGTAGAATTGGATTCTCAAATAAATATGTCCAACTAGGCCGACTATCTTCCTTACCTAAAACTTGAAACAAATCGTCAATATGAGATTCATTTAATTTAACTAATGAACTATACCTTCCGTCTAATTGTTCTTTTTTAGGAAATTGGAATTGATAATTATGAGATACTTCATCCCCTATAGGCTGATTAAATTGATTTACTCTCATTGAATACGCCTCACTTTAACCACAAATTCACTTGCTAAATGATTTATTATTTCTCATTCTACCTCAAATTCTAATCAATTACTTTTTTAAACAATCTCTTGTATTAATTTATGCACTAAGCTATCATTTATCATTAAGATTTTATACTTATTACATGAATATTAATGTATAATAAGTTTTATCTATTTTATATATGTTAGGAAGGAATATTTTGAAGGATAAGCGAATACTCATTTACATTGCTCTCATTATTACACTTATACGCTTTTTTATACCATTCCATCCCAACTTTGACACGTTATTATTATGGTTATTTATACTTTATATAATCCCTATTATTTTATGTTTAATTGCATTTAAATCTGAAAAGTTAATCGCCACAATGGTTATTATTCCTAATTTAATGGGAATCATCTATCGTTTAGTTGTATACGTCAATGATTTATTTCATCTAAAATAAAAAACAGCACTATCTCTTCGATAGTACTGTCTTCATTCCGTTTATTGATTTATTCTTTTTTCAAAATTATCTTCTAATTTAAAAACAATCACGCGCTCACCAGTAACTGTGCTTAAATCACTATGAAATGTCACAACTTTTACGCCTGTCAAATCATAAATAATCGCATTTAAATCATCTTCTCCTGATTCGACAAGTTCTGAACGTGTACGCTTAATATTTAATAAGCCTTCGTTCGTCTTACATACACGGTATTCAGCAGGTGTTAATATACCTTGTAAATTAACAATTATCATATCGCGTAATATGTCAGTTTTTACAGATAATGACCCTCTACCTAGAAAGTCCTTTTCCCATTGCGTAATAGCTTTACTAATTTCGGATTCATAAATACCTTTAGTCTTTTTCATAACTAGACTACTCCTATATCTTGATTAACTATAGTTTAACATTAATCTAGATATTTCCGAAATCGCGTTAATTTAGATCACAATTCTTTATCACACTAATTAACAATTACCAATCTTTCCAGCTATTATTTTCATCAATACTAGCAAGTCTGACCCAACGATGATCAACTTTACGACGAAAATGATCATTTTCATTTAGCAGGCGTTGAATATGCGCATCAGGCGCTTGGATAACTACAAGGAGGCGTATTGGCGAATGATACATTTCATTATCTCCTGCCATTACTGATTGCCACGGCAGACCGTACATTAAATCACTTGAGTTCCCTTGCATCACACCTACACCTGAAGTCACAGATTGTGTCGTTTTATTACCACTACCATAAAAGTGTGGTGCCACTGTAGACGCATAATATTGTAAGTTAATCCATTGAGCAACAAGGGCAGGGCCCGAGATAATCGTGTTTAAAATTTGGCCATCTTTATCTTTCGCCCAATCGTAATTGTGTAAGAATGCTCGCCCCTCTAGATCACTATTCTCAGTAATTTCACGTTTGCCAATTATAAATTCTGCATTTTTAGCTAATCCCCATTCAGGTCGAACTTCACTCCAATCACTTGCATAACGATGCGCTTCACCAATAGGATCCTTGTGATGTTCATCAATACTCGTCGGTAATTCACCTAGACGTTCTAAATTAGCTTTATAGCTTACCTCAGGCATTGCTGCTTCTAATTGATCAAAAGCATGTTGTGCGGCTTCACTTAAGTGTGGCATGTAAATGTACTCTAAATGATCTACTGATGTTTTATGTTCTGCAGCTATAAAAACAGTGTCCTCAGGAATGTGAATTCCTTCTTGGGCTAACCCTTCTCTTACAGATGGCATATTACACATGGTAGCTAATAATTTAGCGTTAAATCCGCTCGATGCCCCCCCACAAGCGCCACACTCTAATGTGGCATGATAAGGATTATTATGAGACTCACTACCATGACCGCCTAAAACTACAAGTGGTGCAAAGTCTTTTGTTAAATCCATTAATTGTAAAGCATTTTTAGAAAATTGAACTTGCTCTTCCTCAGTAAACCCTATCGGTAATTCAGAGTATTGACCGTGTTCTCTTTCAATTGTTAATTTGGCATCAGGTTTACGAAGCCATTTTTTAGTAAGACGATTCACAAATTGATGTGCTTTCTTCGGTAAAATGGTATTAGCAATAGTATTAATACTGAGAAATGGCCCACTTAGTTCGGGTAATAATAGACTAGGTAATACATTATGCTTCATTAGTTTAAATGTATAAAACATCGAAGTTACAGAACGTTGTTGTTGATTATACATATTTAACTCTTGTCGATCAGCATATTCTTTAATTTTATATGCAGGTTCTACCATGACCGGTAATGAATTATGCGTAAATTGCTCATCTAGCACTTCTTTTTGAATAGGTAAACCAAAGAATCCTGCTATACCTATCGTTTCAAAAGGACCTTCACTCTCTAAATGACGTCTAAACGGTTCAGAACGTACATCAATACAGAATGCTAGTTGTACTTGTGTTCTTTGTTTATCATGTATCTTACGTGGTGAATCATATATTTTTTCAACTAATTCATTTTCATGCGTTTCTTCCCACGCATAAAGCCACAGTTTCTGGAAATATGCCGGACTAAAAGTTTCTACTAATTTTAAATAATCACTCTGTTTAGACTCCGGTAACTCTAACCATTCACTTACAGACATGTTGCTGTGATAAAGTAACGTATGAATTTGCTCCAAACCTTTTTTTATATGAAAAGGCAGTCCATTAGAGGTATCAAATTGACTATTAATCAGCAATGCTTCCATAGACAAGCGTATAGCTACATATTCAGTAAGTAAGTCTTTTTCAAATTCATTTTTTTCTGCACGGTAATACATCATTCCAGCCCAACCAGGTAATGATAATAAATGACTTTCTACATATGCTTGCTGGTTTTCTTCCTTAATGTTCAAATATTTAAAAGCTTGATAAATCGCTTCATTGACGTCATGAGATAGCATTTTAATTTTTTGACGTTGTTCTTTCTGTAACATTGGATCGTGTTGCGCCAAATGTAACCATGCTGTATAAAAACCTTTATCACGTTGTGGCATTGTCCAACTTGATTGAAAATCGTCTAAATATAATTTTGACCATTTAATCATGTGTGCGTCTAAAATATCGATAAGTTTTTCACCTTTTGAACTAAGACGGTCAGCACTCTTAGCTCTAACACGTGTTTGACTCACAGAATCTTTAAAATGATCTTTCACCCATTCTTCTAATTTTGTTTGATCATTTTCATTAAAATATTCCTCATCAATGTGAGATAAATGTTTAGCATTATCCATATATGCGTGAACTTCATTTTCAGAGAGAGGCGTATCAAAAGCGTTTATATCTTCTTGAAGAACGTCTTCAAACACCTTCTTATCAATCTCTCCATTTTTAATTCCTGCATGAATAGAAGCATGGTTAGGATACATATCAATATCTCTTACCTCTCTAATCCACTTTGCAACTTGATCAAAGGTACGATCTTCTAAACTTTCCCATGGATTGCGTGCAGCAAATATAGAAATAGGTGATAAGGGTGTAATGACACGTTTTGCACGTGATACCAATTCATTCATATCTTGTTGATATTGAGTCATAACCTTTCTCTCCTCTTTTATAAGTATTTCTTCAGATAAGTTGGGTGACTTTCGATTGATTTCGTCTTGGCTTCACCTAATTTAACCAGCCACAAATACAAAACAGCAAACGCTTTTGAATCTCTCTGACGTGCAACCCAAATACTAAGAACGCTTCCAAACACTAAAATTAAAATACCAATGATCACACTCATTAATGGTGGATGAGCAACATTCATATAAACATGACTTAATGTATTGTAGAAATAATGATGTGTAACAATATAAACAAGAGCAACAATAACAATCATTATAATACCTATCACTCTACCGATTAGTCCTCTACTAAATGCCACCATTTGATTCCATGATACCATTAGCGACCACGCCAATATTAAAGCACTTAAAATTTCATATGCACTGCGGTCACTACCTAACCAAAATAAAATAGCAATAATAATTGCTAAGCAACGACCTAATACTACCCAACTATAAGAACGCTTAGCGCTAGGTGGTGTTGGTATATTAAATCGTTTCACAACCGAACCTGATTGTAAGAATAGCGTTGCTTTAAATACACCATGTAAAATTAAATGAATAATCGCTGCTGAGTAAACTCCTAAGGCACATTGAACAAGCATAAAGCCCATTTGGCTCATCGTAGAACCAACTAATTGTCTTTTATAATCCACATGTACCAAGCTGATGCCAGACCCTAGTAATACAGAAATACTTGCGATAATTAACAAGATAGTAATTGCTAATGGGTCATTAAAGACAGGTGAAAACCGTGTTAGTATTATGCCTCCCGCATTCACAATGCCCGCGTGCATAATTGCAGAAACAGGCGTAGGTGCAGCTACTGATTCAATTAACCAACTTTGGAATGGAAATTGAGCAGCAGGTACGACTACTGCTAAAACGATGAGCATATCAATGATGAATCTCATACCACTAGTTATTACGTCATCGTTTGCTAAAGTGACATTAATATGCCAGTTTCCTGTAGCCACATATAATAAGATGACAGCAACAAGTAATGAGAGCCATCCCAAAGCAAATGACTTTCCAGATACTTTAGCCGCCTCGTAAGGTATCTTCCAAGAACGATTTACTCTTATAAGTAGTGTTAAAGAAAGTAACGTCGCTCCCCAAAATAAAACCATCAACCTTAAATCTCCACTCAACCATGCAATAGATGCAAAAGATGTGATTAACGTAAATAGAGGAAAATACTTACGATAATTACGATCACCTATTAAATAACGAACTGAGAACTTTTGAATAATAAAATCTAAAATAAGTATGAAACTTCCCATTAACCACGCGAGATGATCCATTGTAAAAGGCCCAATTTGTTCTCTATCACTAACATTCAATAGTCCTATAACACTAACAATAATTGGTAGAACAATGAGATAAAGGTGTATTTTAATGTATTTAATTGGTACTGATGGAATGAGAAATACTAATCCACTCAGTATAGCAATGACAAGTGTTATAAAAAATACTATTAAAATGATGCTCATACTTAACATTGCACGTCCCCCCACTTTTCAAAAATGACTTCTATTTCACTTAATTTCCATAATAAAAAAGCCTACAATAGTTAATCCCTTCACCACCATTGAATACAATGATGGTTTAAAAGAATTTATAACTACTGTAGGCTTCAATTCAACTCAAGTATGTATAGAGTAAACATGTTAATCAATTAAACATGTACTATTATTAACTTTATTTAAATAAGCTGCCTATGTATATATCATTTATAGCAAAGTAAAAACTCTTTCTTCTTCATCAATTCGGATGTCGAAATCCATAATCGCTAAAGTAAGACTTAGCTGTTACTTTTGCGCACATTAGTATAAATGTAATTCATTTTAATACTAATGTCAATTTAAATTGGCTTGTCACACCAATTTATCTACCTAAAATAAGGTTAAATTGTGAACTGAAGAACAAGCTCTAAATATGAATGTAAAGGTTTTGTAAGGGTTTACACTACTTAACTACATCTAGGAATAATTGTGTGTAACTTAATGACTTAAAAATTTCACTTAGGCTATTTAATAAACGAGTTAGGGAATATCACACCCAAAACATCACTTTCTCGTTAAACTATACATATCAACTAAGCAAAGGAGGTAATTTTAATGAGTGATATCATCAATCAAATCGTTAAAGTTGTCAAAGGCTTAATTGAAAAATTCACTAACAAATAAGTTTATTGATTCATTTAGCTATTACTCATAGCTTATGAATATTCAATAAAAATTCTCTAACATACAATGTTGTGAAGGGAGGCAACAAACATGGGTATCGTTACAACTATCATCGAAATCGTTAAAACTATCGTAGACTTAGTTAAAAAATTCAAAAAATAGTCTATAATTTTTATCCAAACCACTACCTAATAAGGTAGTGGTTTTTTATGTGCGAATCACTTACCACTTGAATAATAGATCTCCCCACTATCTAAACGCCCTTTCTTTTTTTATTTATATTAAAAATTAAAATAACTATTGTAATAAACATATTTATACATATAATAGAATATATAGAATGAAATTTGCTAACTCTTAACTATGATTTCAATGCTAAAAATTTAATTATTACTACGACATCGAAAGGAACGACATACATGAAAAATCTATCAATTTTAGATATCTTATCAATCTTATTCACACTAATTAGTGTGTTTATTTGCTATACAACAATGTTCACTAATCTATATAACGAAAGTGGATTTAGTTTTTGGTATTTCCCAGGTGCAACATTTTTCGTTATATCCATCATTGTTAACATTATAGGAATGTTTAGAAATAATAAATCACTTAATATTTCTCTATTCTTCGTTAACTTTTTTGTGTTACTCATTTTCACTACGCTATTCGCAATCGTCTAATTAGATCAATTATTTTCATTAACAAAGGGAGAGCTAATTATGAAAATATCTCAAATCATTAAAACTGTTATTGCTGGTACACTGATTTCAACATCCACTATTACGTATAGTTTGTACCACAGTGAGAAAGCTAAAGCTGAAGTTGATCATTATTATCGAGACGGGTTTCAGTATCCAACATATGTTACAGCTTTGAATAAAGCTAAAAAAATCAGTAATAAAAACCTTAGTATCTCGCATTACACAACTACTAAACAAAGTAAATTAAAAGCAATTGGTAGAGTATCTAATAAGAATGGCTGGAAAAAAGGAAGCAACGACCCAAAAGTAAGAAAACAAGATTCAATGGGAACAGGAACAGTGATAGGTTCGCATACATTTATTACGAATGCCCATGTCATTGATGACAGATATGGTAAAGCTGCAGCTGCTAAATACATTTCATTCGATATGAATCGAGATGGTAAGTCTGTCCCATATCATTTTCATGCCTCAAAGGTGATTAAAGTACCTCAAAGCGATATTGCGGTAGTACATACTAAAGAAAATATGGGCAAGCATGTTAAACCTATACGAATCGCCACAGACAAAGAAATTAAAAGTTTGAAGTTCAACTCCACGATTTACTCATTAGGTTATCCATGGCAACATAATGATAATACTAAGGCATATTTTAATCGTTTACGCTTTGTACAATTTTCTGGAAATGGTTCAGAAATACTAACAAAAGATATTTTTAGATCAGGCGCTTCAGGTTCACCGATGTTAGATTCCAAATTCAGCAAAATTTATGGTTTGAGAACATATGGATATAATTTAGATGGAAAATCAACAGACCAATATGCGAAACAAGAAATGGCTGGTGGCGAATCATTTAAAGGTTCGGCAGGTCAATTTGTTAGAAAGAATATTAAATAAATTAAAACAGGTTATTGCAGGAGTGCTTAATTACATTCACTTTTACAATAACCTGTATTTTTAATGTATTTTTCACGTGGAACAATCACTTATTTTCTTGAAACTCAAGACTCTAAGTTCACCCAGAATAGTAAATGATACGCATCAATTCCTCGCTACATTCTTTTATCATATTTCCATTGATAAGGATCGTAAAGTAATCGCCAATCTTGATTAATTTCTGAAGTATTTATTAAACAAGCATCTAGCTGTCTAGTTATTTCCTCTTGGTCTAAGTCAGTTCCTATAACAACAAATTGCGTATGACGATCCCCATATTCTAAATCCCATTCAGCAGCTACTTCCGCACGTGCTTGAAGTATTTCTTTCTGCTTTTGTTCAGGCATGGTAGCAACCCAATATGTTACAGGATGAACATCACATGACGAGCCTGCTTGCGACAATAAACAAGCTACACTATTATGTTGTGCAAACCAAACGATTCCCTTTGCTCTCACGATATTGCTAGGTAAATGATCGAACCAATCTTTAAAACGTTCTGCGTTAAATGGGAGTTTTCTGCGATAAACAAATGATGAAATTCCATACTCCTCTGTTTCAGGCGTATGATGTTCATGACCACCTTCTGTAAGCTCTTTGATCCATCCCGCAGACTCACTTGCCTTCTCAAAGTCAAATAACTGTGTATTTAATACTTCTGATAAATCAACTTCTGAATTTACTGTTTTAATCATCTTTGCTTCAGGTTGTAACGCTCTAAGAGTCTGTTCCAAACGACCTAATGCCTCTTTACTTACTAAATCAGTTTTATTGATAATCATCACATCACAGAATTCAACCTGGTCAATCAGTAAATCTGCAATTGTGCGTTCATCAGCATCCCCTATACTTTCATCTCTATCAGCTAATAAATCTTCAGATTGTATATCGTTAACAAAACGATTCGCATCCACTACAGTTACCATAGTATCTAACCTACATAAAGCGGTTAAATCAATCCCCAATTCTTCATCTATATAGGAAAATGTTTGCGCAACCGGTACAGGTTCTGAAATTCCTGTAGACTCAATGACAATTTGGTCAATACCACCCTTTCTAACTAAACGTTCAACTTCTTTAAGTAAATCATCTCTTAAAGTACAACAGATACACCCATTTGATAATTCAACAAGTTTTTCATCCGTTCTAGACAACCCTCCGCCTTGAGCGATTAAGTCTTTATCAATATTGACCTCACTCATATCATTGACTATGACAGCAATTCGACGCCCCTCTCTATTTTTAAGAATATGATTAAGCAATGTTGTCTTTCCAGCACCTAAATATCCACTTAGCACTGTCACTGGTATCTTAGCCATTCATAGAACCTCTCTTTATGTAAATAGTAATTATTACGTTTTACATTTTATAGAAAGTTGGTTTAAGAATCAACCTATTCTTTTGAAAATGAGTTTAGCAATAGCACAAATAAAAAAAGTTAGTTAAAAACGTTTCTCGTTTTTAACTAACCTATAACGAATTGTTTAATTTTTAAAATGTGCCATTAATGAAGTAATTTAATACCCATGTAATACCATTTAGGCGGTCTTTAACTTCAGCATGATACGCATTAAAGAACGTCTTCTCTAATTTCACTTTAATTTGACCACCGTCATCTACTAATCGTTGATACACACGTTCCAATTCTTCTTGCGAATCACATTCGATAATGAGGTGAGGATTTTTAGAAATCGGATGTTTATGGAAAGTATCTGCGAAATGAACAAAAGTACTCTCTCCAATAATCAATTGGGCATGATACGTTTTACCATCTTTACCCATCAGAATTTCAGTATTTGCCTGAAATACATCTTTATAATAACTTAATGATTTATCTACGTCTTTTACATAAATAAATGGACTGACAGTCTTCATATACCCCTCCATAATTTTAGTCTTAAAGTTTGTTTAACAAATATATATTAAACTTTCGAAAATTTCAAAAATCTTAATGTTTAATTTTTTACGTTATACTACAATTCAATACAACAAAGCCACTCCTTAATGGAGTGGCAATTTATTTAAAACTTAGGTCCACCATGTACTAGAATACTTCTTAAGAAGTCGAAGACTTTTTTCGCGAATTGAATTAAATCACTCATGAAATTCATCTCCTCTCAATTATTTCTTTACATTATTATTATAAAACCTTTAAGATATAATGAATAAATTTTGCTTAACTGACAGACTTGAATACTTAGACGTTGAAATCATCACAATATATAACATTTAAAATCTATATTTATACACTTATGAATTTAAATATACAATGCCGATTTTGATGATTATGCAATTTTATTACTTTTATAGAAAAATAATATACTGAAAGAGGTTATGATTGATAACAATCCGAATATTATCCAACCTTGTTGAATAATGTCTAAACACACACCACCTATGATTGGCGCTAACAAAGCTCCCAGGTTTTGCAAACCAGCTAACGAATAATATGTCCCTTTAAAATTATCATTAGATAATGCATCAATACGTATATCCATCATTGTAAAAACCAACATTTCGCCTAAAGTAAACACGACCATGGATATACATTTTAAGATAACATCATCAATTATCCCTAGAGCAAATAAACTCACAGGTAATAAGAAGGCCCCCGTAATCATTGCTGTTTTAATGGATGCGCGTTTGCTAAAGACATAAACGAAGAATTGACATGTGATAACAGTAATTCCATTTACTGAAAGTAACAACGCAAATAACTTTGAGGCATTAAGATTTTTATAATATATAGCAAAATATTGGGGTAATATGCTAGTCATAACGGTATAACCAAACACGAACAGGATCAATCCAATGATTAAATATGAATATGCTCTATCATCACGAAATGTAGTATACATACGACTAATATCAACTTTCAAAGTATTATTTTTATTTTGTAAATCTATTTTAAGTACGTAAAATGCATATATAAACGCATTGAAATTAATACAATAAGCCATAAAAATGATGTAACAAATAATATGTACACCTAAGAATTGTAATTGTACTGACACCAATGGAGCTAATGTAGCTGAAATGTTAACAAGATAATAGCGTATATTAAATACAAATTCCTTATACATTTTATCAGTGGATAACGCCAAAATTGTTTTATATGTCGGCGAAAGAAGACTACTTCCAATACTATTAACTAAAGCAAATATAACGAAAAATAGGCATTTACTGATTAGAGGAAAACATAGGAAACTCATTGCCGATAGAAATAAACCAACAAAAATAATGACTTTTTTATCGATTTTGTCTATAAAAGGCGCCGCTATAAAACTTATAAACAGAGATGTAATCGCAAATGTCGAAACTACCAAACCTATTTCCAAACCACTTAAATGATAATTTTGAGCTAAATAAATAGATAAAAAAGGTATAATCAGAAAATAACTAAATCTTTCAAGAAATGTAGCTAAAAATAATATATATGTGATTTCAGGTAAATTTTTCAATAAAAACTCCTTTATTCTATTGATGATGTTCCCATATAACATTTTTTTCATACCATTCATTGACAATATTAATTCTAGAAATAAGTTCTTTTTCACTGTTGCCTTCTATCACAACAGATATGATATGATCAACACTTAATTGCGCATCGTTATATGTTTTATTTTTTTTAGCAAAAATTTTAGTCGCTACTACCCAGTCAAAATCTAAATTTTTCTTAATTCCTTTATAGACGCCACGTTGAGGTGGAATTAAAACAAAACCAGAGTATCGTTCAACTGGTTCTTGTGGAATTGAAATTGTATGTTCCTCAAACATTTGCAAATATAAACTTTCTTTATTTAAGTGTATATACGTCGAATTTTGAATCACTTTTCCTATTTCTGCGCCTCCAGTTCTACTGCCTATTTCACAAAAATAAACTTCGCCACTGTTAGTCACGAAAAATTCAGCATGAAATGAGCCGTTTGGAAAGCTAGGTAATATATCTATGACTTTTTCAGCTTGTGCTTTTAAAATTTTATTGATCGAATTTTTTTCTTCAATCATAAAACTCGATAAAGGTTGATTTTCTTGAAATTCTAAACAGCCTTTATAGTATTTAGAAACATAAGAAACGATGACTTCATGATTTTGAATTAATCCATCAACATGATACATTTCTCCATTGATAAATTATTCGACTTCATAATTATTTATATTTCGAATTTTTTCAAAAAAGGCGTCTATATCTTGTTGATTCTTAATAATATATACATCCATGGATCCTGAACCATAGATTGGTTTTAAAACCACAGGATAGCTCGTTTGTTGAATAAACTTTTCAACTTTTGTTTTAGAAATTACTTTTTCAAATTTAGGAATATTTACAGATGAATCATATAGTAATTGTTTCATCAATATTTTATTTCTATATGATTCCGCACTCATCAATAACTGACCGGGACAATTTAGTATCTCTCTTAACCGCGCACTCCGTACAACGTCAAATTCCGATATGGATAATACATTTGTGATATTGTACTTTTTGCTTAGCTGTATCGCTTTAGTTTCAACCTCCACGTTATCCATGTAATTTTCAAATGCTTCAATTAATAAAAAATGCTGTGAAATGAATGTATGTTCTTTTTCTACTGGACAAAAAAGAATAATATTTTCTTTAGCATTCGGAAACCATAAATCGTAAGGCGTTTTGTTTCCATCGGTACTAGACAATATAATTACAGTCATTGTATCTCAACCTTTATAAACGATTCGATTTCATCGATAATATTTTCAATATCTTCAGTGCTTTCTCCTTCTAAAATAATATTTGCAATGAAGCAACTAGAGAAATGTTGCGGTGGCATAATGACTTCATCGCCTTCTTCTTTCAAAGGTATGACGGCAATGACTCCGGGAATTTCCATAATAAAATCTAGACCTGCAATTTTTTGAACAGTCCACTTTGAGGTGCACGTATACTATAAAAGCATAATTTTTTATTACCATTTTCATAATCTGGCCAGCTATGTTTAACATTATTTCCAACAGCAACATCAATGATTTTTTCGATAAATGAGTGACCCGAAGAGAGTCTAATAAGATGCGACGTTATGAAGCCACCAGCTGGTCTCGCTGCAATCTCTATCACTTTAAAACCAGATTTCGTCAACCGACCTTCTAAATGAAATGCACAGTGATCAATTTTTAAACTTTGAATCGCTAATTTCGTTTTCTTTTTAATTTCATCTTTCACCTTTTCAGGCTTATCAGAAGGGAAAAATGCAATATATTCTAAAGAAAATTTAGGTGTTACCCTTTTATCAGTAATTCCGGCAATAAATACTTCTTTATTTTGCACAACACCTTCGACTGAGAACTCTTCTCCTTCAATGTATTCTTCATAAATATATTGATTAGGGTAGTAACTATAAACCTTATCTTTATTTGGGGAGGTAGAATCCAATAATAAATTAAAAGTATCTTCCAAATGTGCTTTACTTTCAATTTTAAAAATACCTTTGCTACCAGAGGCACCAACTGGTTTTAATATACCTGGCATTCCAATATTAGCTACTGCCTCTTTTAAATCATTCAAGCTTTTAACCTCTTGAAAATTTGGGCAAAGCCCCTTAACGCTCGACATAGCTTGTCTCATAAAATATTTATTTCTCACATTTTGTACTATTTCTAGATTGATACCAGGCAAACCCAATTCTTTGTTTAAAAATGACACAAGCTCTACATCTTTATCTGACCAAGTAAAAACACCACTAATTTTTATATTTTTGTTGTATTCAATAACTGTATTAATCGTTTTTTGAATATCATAAGAATCTATAATAATTAATTCATCTACTAATTTTCCGATTAACTTAGGATTTTTATCTGCCATTAAGACAACACGATACCCTAAATTTTTAGCTTCTATAATAGGTTGAACTCTTTCTACCTTATGGCTTCTTATATTTATAAACAATAAGGTTTCCATATCCTAACCACCCACTTTATCTTTAGTATATTTATTTTGGTACCATTCTCTACTATAAATATTGATACTTATTTCTTTCTTGATTTTTTTACATATATCAAACCAAGATTGAAATAATGACTTCAATATTTCCTTATAATATATAGCGATGACTAGGTCATTCTTACTATAATCACTTCCGCTTTGCTTCATTAATCTTAAATCAAAAAATGCGTTATATATTGTTGCCTCATTTTCAATAAATCCCGGACAACGAATGGCATGTCTAACTTTAGCGAACACATGTCCTTTATGATGCTGATCACTCCACATAGTTATGTCAGCCATAACGGGTGGAAAATAAAAATGACGAGTGATCCTTGTTTGATTATTCAAAAAATTCCCCGGGGTATAATGCCAACTGTTATATTCCATTCTTTTACTTATAGCGATAAGTATTCCTGCTAATACTTTAGAATTATCTTGAAATGCATCTTTCATGAGTGAACTTGCGATAACACAACAAAAATAATGATTTTGTCCCCAGTTAAAAATTTCTTCTAACTTATCTTTTTGATGGGCTTCATAAAATTTGAGTGGCGCTCTAAATCCTCTAGCCATACCTATATCGGATGAAGTTCGGTCAATTGCTTTATTTATAATCATATCCATAATTTTTTCAATTATTTTACATGGCTCTTTATCAATATTTTTCTCTATAATTTGGCAAAAATAATGATAATAATCTTTTTTGAATTTAATAGAAGTGAATTTTTCTAAATCAGTTTTTAAGCTACCGTCATTTAGTTTAGCTAGTTCGCTTTTATCGATATATCTTTCCTCTTTATGTAAATTCAGACCATTGATATACCTGTAGATTAAATAGCTATTTTCAATTTCTTTTCTCAACGAATATATACGTGCCGCTTGTTTTTCTAGGCTAAGACTACTATTCGTCTCTCTTTTCAAAATATGACTATATTCTTTGATTTTTTCATTAAAATAATCTTTTAAAAATGACAGCGAGAAATGTATACCATTTACTTCCTCTCCACGTGAGGGAGGTCCAGATTTAAGTAATAGATACATATTAAAAACAAAAATTTTTTCTGCTTTATCCCATTCTTTAACACTTTTATAGGGCAAATCATTTAATAAAAAGTCCTCTGTATCTCCATCGAATTCTTTTATCAAATTATTATAATTATAAAATGTACTAAAAGTTTTATCTTTGACATAAAGCAATATGGGTGCCATGTGATAGATATTAAACTTAATAAATTTTATTATTTCGTTAATCTCATCTTTGCTTTTACCTTTGAAAAAGTTCTTTACTTCTTTATTGTATATTTCTTCTTCTATCTCTAACGCTTTTCTGATCTTTTCATTTATAATTTTTATTACTTGTTCATTTACAACGAAGTAACCTAATACAAATGCATAATCATCAAAAAAGTTATCCGCACCCAAGAGTATTCTTCCATATTCAGTTATACCGAAATAAATTCTATTTTCATCAACATTCTCTAACTCAGAGGTAAAAACGATTCTAGAATTATGTTTGTTTAAACATTGATAAATAGCATTTTGTTCTATATTGAGACTTTTCACTTCAACAGACTCATCTATTTTCCCATCTAACGTAAAAAGCGTACGAATAATTGTAGATGGATTCTTTAAACGCTTAACTTTATTTTGAACTTCTAACAATAACTTGCCAAAACCATTTTTATTCATATTCATCACTCACCCTTTTCATTAAAAGGATGTTGCGATATTTTAATTGATTCTGTTGGACATCCCTCAAGTGCATTTTTCAAATGTTCAATTTCATTAGATGGCACCGATTCACATCCGCGGTTATTATCTAAGCACGCATATGCAATATCTTCTACATCATATTTAAATAAATTAAGAGCAGCTACTCCACAGGCAGCACATGAAATACAATTTTCTCTATCTACATAAGTATAATAGTTCATATAGAATCCCCCTTATATTCAATTCTCAATGTGCAAGTGGAAATATTGATATATTAATCATGATTTTCTAAAAGAATGATAGTTAGAAATACATTACTTATACAAAAGATAATTTCTCTAAAATCATATTATTTTAATTTTATATAAATCCCCTTTTCCCACAATCCCAAAATAATTTTAACTTTTTGAGTGCAATTTTGCAATAAAGATGAAAATATAAATTAATAAAATAATAGAAGATATCTTCATTAAACAAAAATATAGAAATAAATACATATACTTTAAATATTTATGCAACAAAGTTTTTATTTTTTTATATTTCATAATACAACGCAAATAAATAGTGGTAATAAACTTCAGAGTGAGATTAAGTTAAATTGTTAAAACGGTAGGCTAATAGTTATAACTAAATAAATCATCATTTCTTTCCTTCTATTTATTCAAGTGAATAACACACCAAAAAACCTTTAACCACAATGGCTAAAGGTTTAGAAATGCGTAATCATAACGTATTCAATATAAAAATAAATAGGCTAGAGACCCTATTGTTATGATGTCTCTAACCTATTTATTGTGATTATTTCATTACTCCCATTCAATTGTACTTGGGGGCTTAGAAGTAATGTCATAGACGACGCGGTTTACGTGGTCAACTTCATTTACAATACGACTTGAAATCTTTTGTAAGACTTCCCAATCAATACGAGCAAAGTCACTTGTCATTCCGTCTATGGATGTCACTGCACGAATACCTACAGTGTGATCGTACGTACGATAGTCACCCATCACACCTACCGATTGAATGCCAGGTAAAACTGTGAAATATTGCCAGATATCTCTTTCAAGACCTTCTTCTCGCACAACTTCACGTAAAATTGCTTCAGATTCGCGTACAATTTCTAATTTATCTTCAGTAATTTCACCAAGTACACGAATACCTAAACCGGGACCTGGGAATGGCTGTCTCCAAACTAAGTGCTCTGGAATGCCTAATTCAATACCTAAAGCACGTACTTCGTCTTTAAATAACGTGTTAATCGGTTCGATAAGCTCAAATTCCATATCTTCAGGTAACCCACCTACGTTATGGTGAGATTTGATTGTTTGAGCTGTTTTAGTACCAGACTCAATCACATCAGTATAAAGCGTACCTTGAGCTAAGAAATCTACATCCGTTAATTTAGCCGCTTCATCGTCGAAAACATAAACAAACTCATTACCTATAATTTTACGTTTTTGTTCTGGATCAGACACGCCTTTTAACTTGTCCATGAAACGGTCTTGCGCATTAACACGAATAATATTCATATCAAAGCCTTCACCGAATTGCTCCATGACCATATCGCCTTCACCTTTTCGAAGTAAACCATGGTCAACAAATATACAAGTTAATTGATCGCCGATTGCTTTATGTAACAACACTGCTACAACTGATGAATCTACGCCACCACTCATAGCACATAAAACTTTACGGTCGCCAACTTGTTCACGAATCTTCTCTATTTCAATTTCAATGAAATTCTCCATTGTCCACTCGCCTGTACAATTACAAACGCGACGTACGAAGTTTCTTAATAAGTCATTACCATATTCAGTATGACGTACTTCTGGGTGGAACTGAACACCATAAATACGACGTGACTTATCTTCAATCGCAGCATAATTTGTACTAGGACTGTCTGCAATCACTTCAAACCCTTCAGGAATCTCAATGACTTTATCAGAGTGGCTCATCCATACAGTTTGTTCTGAAGGTAGTCCAAAGAATAACTCATCAGATTTAGCGTTGATAATAGCTTTACCATATTCACGCTCGTTTGCACGCTCTACCTTACCACCTAGAAGTTTTGTCGTTAATTGCATTCCGTAGCAAATACCTAATACAGGGATACCTAAATTATATATTTCAGGATCAATTGTAAATGAACCTTCTTCATATACAGAATTAGGACCACCCGAGAGTATAATTCCTTTAGGATTCATTCGTTTGATTTCTTCAATTGAAATTTCATGATCATGTAATTCACTGTAGACGCCCATTTCACGAATACGTCGTGTAATTAATTGATTGTATTGGCTACCAAAGTCTAAGACAAGAATTAATTCTTGCTCTTTCACCATCTCCATAATTGCGAATCTCCTTTATTATTGTGATTTTTATGTATAAAACTTAGAGAAACGCTCCTCCCATTGCTATACTTCGCTATCATTTTTCATCCGATTATACGAAAAAGAATTTCAAGCTAACATATAACATAGTCATGAAGAGCGATCTCTAAAATAATGAATGTATTTCAATTCCTAATTAGAAAGAATAATTTGGTGATTCTTTAGTAATTTGAACGTTATGAGGGTGACTTTCCGCTAAACCAGCAGGTCCCATGCGAGTAAATTGGGCTTCTTCACGTAGAGCTTTAAGGTCTTTCGAACCAGTATAACCCATACCTGCTCTTACACCGCCCATAAGTTGATAAACAGTGTCTTGTAAAGGACCTTTGTATGCTGTACGTCCTTCAATACCTTCTGGAACAAATTTTCTAGGAGCTTTATCTTCTTGGAAGTAACGGTCGTTTGAACCTTTTTCCATAGCACCTAATGAGCCCATACCACGATAAACTTTATATTGTCTTCCTTGGAATACTTCAGTAGCACCTGGGCTTTCTTCAGTACCAGCTAATAAGCTACCTAACATAACGGCATGTCCACCTGCTGCTAATGCTTTGATAATATCTCCTGAGAATTTAATACCACCATCGGCAATAATAGCTTTGCCATGTTTACGTGCTTCAGTCGCGCAATCATATACAGCAGTAATTTGAGGAACACCAACACCTGCTACAACACGTGTCGTACAAATAGAACCAGGTCCAATACCTACTTTAACAACGTCAGCGCCTGCTTCAAATAACGCACGTGTAGCTTCAGCAGTGGCAACGTTACCAGCTACAACAGTTACCTCAGGATACGTGTCTTTAATGTGTTTAACTTGATCGATAACACCTTTCGAATGACCGTGAGCTGTATCAATGATTAATGCATCGACACCCGCTTCAACAAGTTTTTGAGCGCGGATTTCAGTATCTTTAGACGTACCGATAGCAGCTGCTGCTAATAATCTACCGTATTCATCCTTAGAAGCATGTGGGAATTCAAGTACTTTTTCAATATCTTTAATTGTAATTAAACCTTTCAATTTACCATTTTCTACTAAAGGTAGCTTTTCAATTTTGTGTTCTTGTAAAACTGCTTCTGCTTCATCTAAAGTTGTACCTACTGGAGCTGTGATTAAACCTTCTTTCGTCATCACATCTGAAATTTTAATTGAGAAATCTTCAATAAAACGTAGATCACGGTTAGTAATGATGCCTACTAAATTTCCGTCAGAGTCGTTATCAACAATTGGAACACCTGAAATGCGATATTTACCCATTAAAGCTTCTGCTTCGTAAACACTTTCATCAGGAGTTAGGAAGAAAGGATTAGAGATGACACCATTTTCAGAACGTTTTACTTTTTGTACTTCATCAGCTTGTTCTTCAATGCCCATATTTTTATGAATAACACCTAATCCACCTTGGCGTGCCATTGCAATTGCCATTTTTGATTCTGTTACTGTATCCATACCTGCAGAAATTACTGGAATGTTTAATTTAATTTTATCTGATAATTCAACGCTTAAATCTACGTCACTTGGTAAAACATTTGACTCAGCTGGAATGAGTAATACATCGTCGAATGTTAAAGATTCTTTAGCAAACTTATTTTCCCACATTTAAAAACCGCCTCCATTTTTTATTTATAATTAGTTACATTATTTCACATTTTCATCACTTTGTTTATAGTTTATACCATTAAAAAAGAAATTTAAGATAATTGCCGAAATAGCACCCAATACAATTCCATTTTGAGTTAACCAAGCGAATTGATCTCCTAAGCTCTTGAATGCTTGGGGAACGGCACTAATACCTGTTCCTAAACCAACAGATACAGCAATGATTAATAGATTGTTTTGATTATTAAAGTTAATATTTCCTAAAATACTTACCCCATACGCCATTACCATTCCAAACATGGCAATCATAGCTCCCCCTAATACAGGGAGTGGGATAATATTCGCTAATGCACCTAACTTAGGAATACAACCACAAATGAGTAGTAAAATAACCATCCCATAAATAACATTGTTCTTTTTCGCACCTGATAATGACACGAGACCAACATTTTGTGAATAAGCAGTATATGGGAATGAATTAAATACAGATCCTAAGATGATGGCTAGACCTTCCGCAGTGTAACCCTTACGAAAATCTTTTCTCTCAAGTTTTTTACCAGTTATCTCACTAAGTGCGTGATAGACACCTGTGGATTCAATTAAACTTACGATTGCTACAATAAAGAAGACAAGTGTCGAACTTAGATCAAAGCCAAAACCTGAGAATCTAAATGGTAAAGGTAAGCCTACCCAGTGGGCATCTCCCACTTGTTTAATATCCACAAGGCCAAACACTGCTGCCAAAGCTGTACCTAGAACTAGACCTATTAAAATAGCTATCGATTTTAAGAAACCTTTAGTAAATCTTTGTAATACCAAGATGATAATTAACGTCACGCCACCTAAAATTAGATTTTTAGGATTCCCATAATTTTTAGCGCCTTCTCCACCTGCTAGATAATTCATTGCGACAGGCATAAGATTAATTCCAATTATTGTAACTACACTTCCTGTTACTACAGGTGGAAAGAATTTAACTAAATAGGAAAAGAATGGTGCAATAATAACAACTAAAATTCCTGATACAAATAATGAACCATAAAGTACTCCTAAACCTTTTGTCTGCCCAATTAAAATCATCGGAGCGACTGCTGTAAATGTACAGCCTAAAACAATAGGTAATCCTGTACCTGTTATTTTATTAGCTTGTAAAAATGTTGCTACACCACACATGAAAATATCAACTGTTACTAAATAAGCAATCTGTTCAGAGGAGAACTTTAAACTCGTACCTACTATAATAGGTACTAAGATTGCTCCAGCGTACATAGCTAAGAGATGTTGAAGACTTAAAATGAAATTCTTCATTATTGCTCACCTAAGAGCGTCACTTTATTACCTTTTAAAGAAGCTACTTTACATAGTGACGTTACATTTAGACCTTCGTTCTCAAGTCGTTGACGTCCGTCTTGGAAACTTTTTTCAACCACAATACCAATACCTACAGTTGTTGCTTTAGCTTGTTGCACGATATCATTAAGACCTAATGATGCGTCTCCATTCGCAAGGAAGTCATCAATAATAAGAACTTTGTCGCCCTCTCCAAGAAATTCTTCAGAGACAATAACTGTGCTTGTCTTGTTTTTAGTAAATGAATGAATCTCTGTGCTATAAAATCCATCTTTCAAAGTACTAGGTTTAGCTTTTTTAGCGAATAGACATGGAACATCAAAATGGAATGCCGCCATAATAGCAGGGGCTATACCGGACGCTTCAATAGTTAAAATCTTTGTTATTCCTGCGTCTTTATACGCGTCATAAAATGTCTGACCTACTTCATTCATTAGCGTTGCATCAATTTGGTGGTTTAGAAATCCATCCACCTTTAAAATCTTCTCATCGATGACTACACCGTCTTCTTTGACTTTACGTCCTAACGACTCCACTCAAAAAACCTCCTCAAATAATTAATAATTTGGATAAATTAGATATAAAAAAATCCTCAAACTAAAATTTAATAGTTTCAGGATCTACGAGTGAACATGCAATACTTTGCATTAAAGCAAAAATAAGAAGAAGTTACGCAAAATTAGTCCTAAAAACGTTTATTAAAATTTGATAAAGCTTAATTACAATTGCGCTAAAGGTATTTATGTACAAATACTCACTTCATAGCTATAAGACATATCAAAAACGTTTTACTTTGTGTTGTTTTACGATCTAAACTGCTCTTAATGTATTGTATTGTTACTCATAGTCATGTCGTTTGAGGCGACACGGTAGAAACTTCTAAAGCCATATTCTCTAGATTATATGAGTCATATAAATTATTTAATGATAATAGCAAACTTTTTGTGTATTTTCAATATGGTTAGAGGTAAGTTAATGATTGCAATATCAACAATTTATTGTGAAATCGCTTTAATTTTCAACTATTAATTCATATTGGAAAAACCTAAATCAAAATTATATAATTATATATGTAAAAGTTTTATATAAAAGGGCAAGGGTATAACTTTGTAAAGCAAGTTTTAAGATGAAGGGGCGATAACCATGGCAGAAATTACTGTAGTAAATGACAAAAGTGAATTATATAATGTCATTAACCAAAAGAAATCTGAAGGCTATTTAGAAACTGAATTAGCAGTTATTAGTAAAAGTAAATTACACTTAGATGACCTACACAATTCTCAAATCTCTATGATTGCCACAAGTGGTTCATTTAGTGATCGCATGTCTCGTTTATTAACTGGCGAAGATGGTGAAGAGGCTGTTCTTTCTCGTTACAATTTAACTGAAGATGAATTAGAATCACATAAAAACGATATTCTAAATGACAAATTATTACTTGTAGCAAATCGTGATCGTTCTTCTCACGATGAAGTTGAAGAGAATAATTCAGCTTATGAAGAGATAGATATTACGCATTATGCTGCTGAATCAAAAGGTCCTAAATCATAAGTTCTTATAATTAGAACGTTTCAATTTACGTCACCACAATGTTTACGTTAAAAATCGTAGACCTTGTGGTGCTTTTTTATAAATAAATCACTCACAGGCAGTGAATAGAGCTTATAATTATCCTATAATAGAATAAATAAAATTTGATGGGGGCAGTGTTATGGAGTTTAAAACGATTCAAACCGCTAAAGATCCTTTATTTGAAAAAGCACTCCAATTATATGATGCAAAATTAGATATAAGTTTAAGTGAAGATAGTTCTATATTTAAACGTTCACTTGAAAATAACAAAACTGAAAATGACTATGCATTCGTTGTAGGTATAGAACATGACCAAGTGGTTAGCCTTGCTACAGCTCACTATGAAGCGACAACCAATGCCGCGTTTCTAATCTATTTAATCGCCCAAGATGGACCTAATCATGACGAGCTCATTACTTTAACGTTAGAGGAAGTCGAAAAACAACTTAATCTTTTATCCAACGAAGTTCATGATAGAGACATTAATTTTATTATGCTCGAAGTTCCAAAAGAACCAAAGTCTGTTGATGATAAAACTGATAAAATTCTTGAACATCGAAGACAATTTCTTTATGAACATGAATTTGAAAAGCAAGAAGAAATTGACTACATTCACCCAAATTACGCCTTAAATGAAGAATCTAAAAAAGTTGACTTATTTATTAAAGCCAATATTAAACTCACGAAAGACATATACGGTACGAGTGTTAAATCCAATTACATTCTTAAATATGTCTTCGCTAATGGAATTTCACGCGATATTATTTATCCCCTTTTAGAAGAAATGAATTTAAGAACCCCTCTATAGAACAACTTGAAATCACAAGCGAGAAAGAGTAAACTATCATATGAGGTAAGACTAACGTTTCACTGACCGAAGACAAACGTCACTATACATAAACCAAATATGAAGGGACTTTTTCAATGTTAACCAAAGAATTTGCACAACGTGTCGAACTAAGTGAAAAACAAGTCCGTAAAATCGTACAACACTTAGAAGAACGTGGATATCAACTTAGTAAAACTGAATATCGTGGACGTGAAGCTACAGATTTTAAAGAAGAAGATATTGAATTATTTAGAGATATCGCTGATAAAGTAAAGCAAACTAATAGCTATGATTTAGCATTTGATGAACTTGAAAAAGAAAAAGATTTCTTACAAGTAATTGTAAAAGATGAAGATAGCCAATTACCTACTGACCAAAATGTTGCGCAGTTAGTTGAAGATTTACGTAGCGAAATTCAAAAAATGCGCGAAGAACGCCAAATGCTTGGCCAAATGATCAATCAAGTTCATCAACAACAACAAGAACTTAAAGATTTACAAACTGAAATCACAAACAAAATTGATGCGAACACTGAATCTTTAAAAACTATTCAATCTTCTCAAGAGAAACAAGCAAAAGAAATCAAGAAGGCGAATACGCAATCTAGTGAAACTGTATCCTCACCATCATCAAGTGAGAATAAGGAGAAAGTTATTTCTGAAAGTGCATCATCTACTAAAAGTGAAAGCGCAAGCACATCTGACTCTCTCTCTACATCTCAATCAGAAAGTAGTAATTCATCAAACGGTAGTGCATCAAATTCTCAATCACCAAGTACCACTGTAAGTACTTCAGAACAACCAGAGTCAACTCATAGTGAATCTACTATTAACTCTAACTCAACAACATCGTCTCATTCACCTAACGAAATGAACACTCAACCTAGAGAAGAGAAAAAAGGATTCTTTGCGCGTTTATTTAATTTATAAATGAGCATACAACTTCTAAACACTTATCTGAGTATGTTTTAAATACACATATTTAGGTAAGTGTTTTTTAAATCACCGTGTTTCATCGCAACTACCCACACCCTACTCTACACATTCTCTTTTATTTAATTATTCAGAAAATTATTTCTATATTATTTTCATAAAAAATGAATTCAACTACCTTGAATTCTATAATCGCGAGTAATATCCTTATTATATATGTCGGAATACTATATTTTAGAACAAAGGAGTATATACATTATGGAAGCATTCTTCACTATTATTAACGTAGTAGTGTTAATTATTTTAATTATTATGTTAAACATAATGGCTAGAAAACATGTTTCATTTCCTAAACGTGTATTTACCGCTTTAGGTATAGGGATTGTATTAGGAATAGCTTTACATCTTATATTCGGAGCAGAATCGAAGGTATTAAAACAATCCACAGATTGGTTTAGTATCGTGGGCGATGGCTATGTTGCCTTACTTCAAATGATTGTAATGCCACTGATCTTCGTTTCAATTGTGGCAGCTTTCAGTAAAATTCAGATTGGAGATAAATTTGCTAAGATTGGGACATTCATTTTTATGTTTTTAATTGGCACTGTAGCCATTGCAGCTATTGTCGGCATCATTTACGCTTTAATCTTTGGACTTGATGCTTCTTCAATCGATTTAGGTAGTGCAGAACATTCTCGCGGTACTGAAATTAGTAAGCAAGCTAAAGATTTAACTGCAAACACGTTACCTCAACAAGTTCTTGAATTACTGCCAAGTAATCCATTCTTGGACTTTACAGGTCAACGTACGACATCAACTATCGCGGTTGTCATTTTTGCAACTTTCGTCGGTTTTGCATATTTACGTGTTGCACGCAAAGAACCAGAGTATGGAAATCTGTTAAAACGTGGCATTGAAGCTGTATACTCAATCGTTATGGCCATTGTAACTTTCGTTTTAAGATTAACGCCATACGGTATACTAGCAATTATGGCTTCTACATTAGCAACCAGTGACTTTGCGGCAATCTGGACTTTAGGAAAATTCTTACTCGCATCTTATACTGCTTTAATCACAATGTATCTCATACATTTAATCATTTTAGGAGTATTAGGTATTAATCCAGTAAGATATGTTAAGAAAACTTTAGAAGTACTAATCTTTGCTTTTACTTCTCGCTCAAGCGCGGGTTCTCTGCCATTAAATATCCAAACCCAAACACAACGTCTAGGTGTACCTGAAGGTATCGCAAACTTCTCAGCTACATTTGGTTTATCAATAGGACAAAACGGTTGCGCGGGAATTTACCCTGCTATGCTAGCAATCATGGTTGCGCCTGTGGCACATGTACACATTGATTTTCAATTTGTCATTACGCTAATAGCTGTTGTTATCATTAGTTCATTTGGTGTTGCAGGTGTTGGTGGCGGTGCTACATTCGCTTCCATCTTAGTACTATCTACGTTAAACTTACCTGTGGCACTTGCAGGTGTACTCATTTCTATTGAACCGCTCATAGACATGGGGCGTACTGCATTGAATGTGAATGATTCAATCTTAGCTGGTACAGGTACTGCACGCTTAACAAAAAATTGGGATAAACAAACATTTGAATCTAATAATGATGGGGAATTATCTTCAAACTGATTTGAACAATAAGTAAGACGCACTCACAACTAAGTGGGTGCGTCTTTTTTTATTTGCATTAACGTTTTATAAATCCAGCTTTATTAAGTTGGTCTAGCATATCTAGCCTAGTTTTTCTTCCTAAGAAAGATTCAATTTGTTCGGTCCAAGTTTCAGTTCTTTCGCCATTTGTACGTTCTTTATAATAATCACTAACCACTTGGTCATATTCATCTAATTCACGACGTTGTTTATCATTACTTGCATCATAACTATTTTTATGGAAAATGTGTTCAAATGGTAAACGTGGTTTAGGCTCACCACCTTCATCCTCAGCGGGTTCTCCTACAGCCATACCAAATAGAGGGAACGTATAGTCAGGTAAGTCTAAAATTTCACGAACACGACCTACATCATTACGTAGGGAACCTAAATAAACGATACCGTAACCCATATCTTCAGCTGCTACAGCCATATTCTCAGATACAAGAGCCACATCAATCGTGCCTACTAATAAGCCTTCAGCTGAACCGTATGAGACTTCCATATCTGAATCCACTTTTTCATTTACTAAACTATGACGGTAATAATCTAGAACGAAGACGAATAAATAACCATTATCTAACACATAAGGTTGCCCTGAAACTTCTTTTAAATTTTCTTTAATTTCAGGATCATCAACACCTATAATTGAGTAAGTCTGAAGATAACTAGAAGTTGATGCGCCTTGTCCAGCCTCAACTAATTTCTTCACAGTATCATCACTAAGAGGGCTATCTTTGAACTTTCTTACTGAATGATGCTTACGCATTAAGTCGTATACATAATCTGACACACTAATCACTCCTAATAAATTTATACACATATAATAAATCCTAATTTGTCTTTAAATATTCTATACCCTGAACAAAGGACTTTTAAATTTATTTGCACACAGCTTATTTAAAAGTTATCATAATAGTATTAATTTTCAGATATTTTAAGGAGAGATATCATGACTTAAGCTATTAAAAATATTTCAAATGCCCTTTTCAATTCTTTTAAAAATAAAAAACCTATTGATTTTGTAAGCGAAAATTACAATATCACTGAGGAAGAAGCTTATTTAACTCAAAATTATTTAATTGAACAGCTAAAATTTAAAGATCGTACACATGTTGCTGGATACAAAGTGAGTATGACGAGCGCTACAACACAAGCAATTGCTCATACTAATGAGCCTGCTTATGGCACGATTTTATCAGATAGAATAGTAAATAATGGTGACGCTGTCTCACTTTCTTCATTATTTTCCCCATTATTAGAACCAGAAATTATGTTTATTGCAAATGAAGACTTACCTTATGATGCAGATTTACAAACAATTATTCTTAATACTGAAATCGCTGCCGGCATTGAGATACCAGAAGCAAGATATAAAGATTGGTTCCCGAATTTCACTCTTGGTGATTTAATTTGCGATGATACTGCAACAGGATTGATTGTTGTAGGGAATAAAGTAGATCCTTTAGATATAGACGCATTTGCGCATGTACAATTGAATTTATATAAAGATGAAGAATTAATTGCTACAGGTGACTCATCGGAAGTATTAGGTAACCCTCTCAATGCTGTACTTTGGCTTATTAAAAAGTTACATTCCCACGGTAAACAAATAAAAAAGGGACAAGTCATTTCTTCAGGAACATTCATCTCTCCGCTTAAATTAGAGTATGGTACGTATCGTGCAGAATATAGTGGAATAGGTACCGTAGAGTTTAAGGTTTCTAAATAAAACTAAACCAAATAGAGTTAAATTCAAAATAGTAACAGTTATTTTGAATTTAGCTCTATTTTATTTATATAAACTGTCATAAAAGAAAATTGAGGGTACAGATGTTATCATTGATGTATAGATGTAATAAAATTACACTCTATTATCAATGAAACATGTTTAGTTGAGAATGATATGTGTTATTTATGGTATAAGAAGTGGTTGAAAAAGAATATTACATTCGATAAATTAAGCTTCTTATCACTTTATAGTTCGCATTGTTCATCTCTAAAATGACGCTATATAAAGGCTATTGTTATTCATTTTCTCAATTAAAAAGTTTCTAAAGTTGACTATTTAGATTGTAGATGTGATAATACTTATCAAGAGATTAGAATTATTATAAACAAATAATTATTGTTAACTAATTCTAATTTATACTTAAAAATTTCAGGAGGTATTTACCTATGTCTTTAATTAACAAAGAAATCTTACCTTTCACAGCGCAAGCTTATGATCCAAAAAATGATGAATTTAAAGAAATTTCTCAAGAAGATTTTAAAGGTTCTTGGAGTGTAGTATGCTTCTATCCTGCTGACTTCTCTTTCGTATGTCCTACAGAATTAGAAGATTTACAAAACCAATATGATAAATTACAAGAATTAGGTGTCAACGTATTCTCAGTATCAACTGATACTCACTTTGTACACAAAGCTTGGCATGATCATTCAGATGCAATCAGCAAAATCCAATATCAAATGATTGGTGACCCATCTCAAACAATCACTCGTAACTTCGATGTATTAGATGAAGAAGTTGGTTTAGCTCAACGTGGTACATTCATCATCGATCCTGATGGTGTGGTTCAAGCAGCTGAAATCAACGCTGACGGTATCGGTCGTGACGCTAGTACATTAGTTAACAAAATTAAAGCCGCTCAATATGTACGTCAACATCCAGGCGAAGTTTGCCCAGCTAAATGGGAAGAAGGTTCTGAATCATTACAACCTGGTTTAGACTTAGTAGGTAAAATCTAAGGAGGCATTAAAAAATGCTTAATGCTGATTTAAAGCAACAATTAAAACAATTATTAGAGCTAATGGAGAGCGACGTTGAGTTCGTCGCTAGCCTTGGCTCAGATGATAAATCTAAAGAACTTAAAGAGTTACTAGATGAAATTGCTGATATGTCAGCACGCATCACTGTAACTGAAAAAGATTTAAAACGTACACCAAGTTTCTCTGTAAATCGCCCAGGTGAAGAAACAGGTGTTACATTTGCAGGTATTCCATTAGGTCATGAGTTTAACTCACTTGTATTAGCGATATTACAAGTAAGTGGCCGTGCTCCTAAAGAAAAGCAATCTGTGATTGACCAAATTAAAGGTCTTGAGGGGCCATTTCATTTCGAAACTTTCGTTAGTTTAACTTGTCAAAAATGCCCTGACGTTGTTCAAGCATTGAATTTGATGAGTGTTATTAATCCTAACATTACGCATACTATGATTGATGGCGCAGTTTTCCGTGAGGAGTCTGAAGACATCATGGCTGTACCAGCTGTCTTCTTAGATGGTCAAGAGTTCGGTAATGGCCGTATGACTATTCAAGATATTTTAACTAAATTGGGAAGCACTCAAGATGCTTCTGAATTTAATGATAAAGACCCTTATGATATTCTAATCGTAGGTGGTGGTCCTGCAAGCGGTAGTGCTGCTATCTATACTGCACGTAAAGGACTACGTACAGGTATTGTTGCTGACCGTATTGGTGGTCAAGTTAATGATACTGCTGGAATTGAAAACTTTATTACTGTTAAAGAAACAACAGGTTCTGAGTTTTCTTCTAACCTTGAAGATCATATCTCACAATATGACATTGATACGATGACAGGTATCCGTGCTACTAATATCGAGAAAACTGATTCAGCAATTAAAGTTACTTTAGAAAATGATGCTGTACTAGAAAGTAAAACTGTGATTATTTCTACAGGTGCAAGTTGGCGAAAACTTAATATTCCTGGTGAAGATCGCCTTATTAATAAAGGTGTAGCATTCTGCCCTCACTGTGACGGCCCTCTATTTGAAAATAAAGATGTCGCTGTTATCGGTGGCGGTAACTCTGGCGTTGAAGCAGCTATCGATTTAGCAGGGATTGTTAAGCATGTTACTGTATTTGAATATTCATCTGAATTAAAAGCAGATAATGTCTTACAAGATCGTTTACGTTCTTTATCAAATGTTGATATTAAAACGAACGCTAGAACTACTGAAGTTCTTGGTGAAGACCATGTTACCGGTATTAGTTATGAAGATTTATATAGCGGTGAAACTCAAGTAGTAAATCTTGATGGTATTTTCGTTCAAATTGGTTTAGTTCCTAACACTGCATGGCTACAAGATGCTATTGAACTAAACGGACGTGGCGAAATAGTCATCGATCGTGATAACGCGACAAACCTTCCTGGTGTATTCGCAGCAGGTGACGTGACAGATCAGAAGAATAAACAAATTATTATTTCAATGGGTGCTGGCGCTAACGCTGCGTTAAATGCATTCGACTATATTATCAGAAACTAAATGATAATTATTTACCTATCATAATATCTTCACACTAAAAGAGCCTTAATTGTTAAGGCTTTTTGATTCAAACTGTTGGCAAAGTATCAGACTTTGTCGGCAGTTTATTTATATTCAATTAATATTGTAACGATGTAGTTTTATATCATTGGATCAGAATAGTGAAAATGATTTTATACACGACACAAAATAGTCATACATCACTATGAATTGTAGTTCTTAAACATTCAAATATTTTTTCATAAATGATACTCTATAATGTGTGTAATAACTAAAAATAATACTTAATTATAGAGATGTTAAAGGAGTTCCATCATATTATGAAAAAAAGAGTAATTTTAAGTTTACTAATTGTGCTCGCCTTGGCACTTTCAGCTTGTTCAAATCAAAGCGAGGATGATAATGACCAAAATAGTCATAGTAGTACTCATGCACCTAAAAAAGCTAAAAATATGAAAGAAAAAGACATTTTCTCCTCTAATAAAAAGGGACAAAAAATAAGTGAGTCTGAAATGAAAAGTGCTCTTAAAACATATTTACAAGCTAATAGCGATATTCTTGATAATAAATACGTAATGCAACATAAGTTAGATAAACAAAGTGATAGTAGCCCTAAAATCACTAAATCTCAGGCAAACAAATTAAGCGAATTATCTAATTTAGCTGTTAAAAATGATTTACGTTTCAAAAAATTTGTTAAAAACAATCACATTCCACAAGAATATAAAGATCCAACACAACGTATTATCAACTATTTCAACGCTTTAAATAGTACAATTGCAAATGTTGATGAAGATATTGAAGAATTAAATTACCAACCTCAAAATTCAATCAATGTCGTTGACGTACCTACTAAATATGCAGGTGACGTCAATAAAAAACAACAAGATAAAATCACTAAATTCCTCGATAAAAAAGGAATTAACACTGAAGTATTTAATAAGTAATCAATTAAAAATACCTCTATTTGATGAGATTTAACATCAAATAGAGGTATTGTTTTTTAACCTTTGACAGCGCTAACAATTTACTTCACACTAATAGTGTCTAATGTATTTATTATATAGAAACTAAAAATTTTACAAATTTTATTAGGAGTGACTCGATGAAACTACGTGTAAGTTTTATAATTCTAGCGATACTAGGATCAATTGGCGCGATTTTAACGATTGCTAAGTATCCGAGCAGTCCACATACTATTAGTTATGACGACCCTTGGCAAATATTCACTGCTATCGTTACTCTATTAGTGAGTGCTTTACCAGCTTTAATATTAGGATTCTTCAATAATTTAGTATGTAGAATTGTATCGGCAATAATACAAATTTTTGCATTATTGCTTTGGTTCATCTTTGCCGTAGTTACTTTTTCAACAGGATATATACAAGACGGTTTAATGAGTGGTTTAACAGTCGTTTTGATACTAGTAAGTACTATTATCACACTTTCTGTGGGCTACAAAAAGACACAGTCTTATGCATAATTATAAACATTAAATATTGATTATTAAGACACCCATCAGTCTTATTTCCTAAAAAAATAGTGAATGGATATAAGAGGATTTAGCCTACTCATATCCATTCACTATTTTTATTTATGAACTAAATATGGATAACAGTTCTTAATCTCGGCATCTAAAGCATCTTCTTTATTGAGTTCACCTAAATAAACTAATATACATCTTATAACTACTTGATGAGCAATTATAACTATATTTTCATCGTTATGATTTAACTCCTCATTAAAGAAATGCTCAATACGTTCATAAACATCTTGATAGCTTTCACCCTCAGGTGCTTTTTGACTAAAGCTATGTCGAAAGTCTTTAAACTCTGGGTCATTGAAGTATCTTTCGTATTCTACATCTTCTCTAACCTCTTGTTTATTTTTCCCTTCAAATACACCTAATGAACGTTCTCTCAACGATTTAGTGAACGTTGTAGGTATATTATATGGAAAGATACCCTCATATGTTTGTTGTGTTCTCAACAAATCAGAGACATAAACATGTCCAATCTTCTTATTAGTAAAATAAGTGACTAAATCTTGCGCACTTTGCATACCTTTTTCAGTTAAAGGAACGTCTAATTGGCCACAAAAATATGGTTTACCATGTTTATTATCATAATTGGACTGAGATTCACCATGTCTTACAAGATAGATATTCATATTATAATACTCCTTAAAATTGTACGATTAACTACTTTTACTTAGTAGTAAATTAATTGATAAACCAATTAATACGATTCCAACTATATAGTCAAAAACCACTTTGAACTTAGGTTTACTAAATAATAGTTTAATATATTGGAAAATAAAAACACAGAATAAAAACCATAAACATGTAACAAGTACTACTGATAAAGATAAAACAGCTACTTCTGATTTTACTTGAATACCTCCATTTGAGAGAAATTGAGGTAAAATACTCACGTAAAATAATAATGCTTTAGGATTTAAACTTGTACTAAGAAAACCTTGTCGATAAGATGTTAAATAACTTACATTTCTTACATCTGCCAACGCTTCCTTACTAAAATTCATTGTACTATGCGTGCTTCTAATACTTTGAATTCCTAAATAAATAAGATAACAAGCACCTAATATTTTAATAATTAAAAAGACGTAATATAAACTAGTCAATATGTATATAATGCCGAAAATTGCTAAAGAAGAATAAAGAATATGTCCTGTAGTAATTCCTAATGCTGCTACAATCCCATTCATTTTACTAGAATTAATTGTATTTTTCATCACAATTAAAAAATCAGGACCTGGCACAATGATAATCAGTAACGTAATAATAATGAATGAAAATAGTCCTTCCATACGCGTACCCTCCTTGATGTCGTTTTTTACATTAACAATTATTACATACAAAAAATCATAATGTAAGACCTCCCTAAGACATCCCTGAAGTTCTATAATTGTGAAATTTTAGAAAAAACTCCATTTTCAATATCTTATCTCAAATAGCTATTTTGCGAATTTGATTTATAGTTTTAAAAGAATTTAAAAAAATATTATTGTCAGATAAATGTGAATCATGATACTATTAGAGTGTAGTTAGTAGTAACTACAAAGTCTTTTATATTCATGAACATAATATTCCTGGATGGCGTAACCCAGCGCCATCCTCTTTTTTTGTCTGAAATCTAATAAATCATTATTATAAATTTTTTAGAAACTCTTTCACTTTATTTGAATCTGCAAGTCCTTGTTCTCTGGATGCAGCTGCAATTACTTTTCTAATACTTGGGTCAACCGGATTATTACCCATTTCATTAAACTTAGCTACCACACTAGCATTCGGTATTAATGATAATACTTGTTTTCCTTCTTGTATTAATTGATCAACTTGCTGCTTTAAACTTATAGGCGTATCTACTTGGACATTAGGTGAAAGAATAATTACTTTCTCAGTCTCAGTAGCTAAATCTGCATTTTCCATTGAATAGGATCCGCCATCTGAATATTGTTTACCGTCAATCGTAGTAGGAGGCCATACTCCTGGAAGTGAAGAACTTGCACTTAAAGCTTGATGGATATTTATATTATCTTCTTGCTTCCAAGTCTTTCTACGTACAGTTTCAATATCAGTACCAGTAATTATTAAGTTATCTCCCCATTGGATATCACCTATACGTTCTTTTATTCTTTTAATATGTTCATCTTCTTTTACAGCTACTTGGTATGTTTTCGCAAATTCACACAATTTCTCAACCCAGTCATCTCCATTAGTAGCTTCTTTAGTTATACGTTCATATTCATCGAATACTTCTCCCATATTAGGGTTAGGATTAACTTCATTAATTTCTTCATCAATTTGTTCATTCCAAATCTCTTCCCAAGTTTTATTTGATGCGATTACAGCACCAACTTGTGAACCCGCTGAAGTTCCAATAATTTGTTCAGAAAGTCTTAGCTCAATTCCTTGATCAGCTAATCCTTTAAGTAAACCAATTTCCCAGGCAATACCATATTGGCCACCGCCACCTAATACTAAAGTGATTTGTTCAGACATTTGAGCAACCTCCTTATTTGATCTTATAGTATATTTTACCCTAGGACACATCCTGTCATTCGAATAATTGGTAATGATGTTAGGTATGCAAGATATATAAATTTTAGCAATAAAAAAGATGACCCCTTAATGAGGTCATCTCATGTAACTTATCTTTATTGTTTATTTCTTTTTGAATAAACGTAAAACTAATGAAATTAAAAAGATTAAAATAATTGAACCAAGTAATGCTGGGAAGATGTGAATTTTACCTAATTGTGGACCCCAATGTCCAAGAATTGCAGTACCTACCCATGAACCTACGATACCTGCGATAATATTACCTAAGATTCCGCCTGGGATATCTTTACCCATAATTAAGCCGGCAATCCAACCAATGATACCACCGACAATGATCATACCTATTAATCCAAACATAATGATTGTCTCCTTTACTTAATAATTATTTATCCAATAGTAATTGATACCCTTCGACAGATTTATTAAACAAATTTACGAAAAAAATTTATTTTAATTTAAAAAAGTAACATTTATTATCTACTTTCAATAGAAAAAAACACTTACTTTTAAAGTATTTATGCATCGTAAAAATACTAAGTATATTTTAATAGTAACATTGTAAAATTGCCTTCATGACAACAATAATTTGTATGTTAAAATATTTGAGTAATATTTGCTTAGCGCTCATAAAACTCTTATTTTAGGAGGTTTACGTCATTTGAATAGTAAATTGAACATACTCAAATTTTTAAATAAATTTTTCAAAATTATAGGTTTCTTATCAGTCATTACAATTTTATTAATCATTACATTTAATTTTTTCATCTATGGCCATCTGGAAGGTAATTTTGAAATAGGATTTAACATTAAAAGTAAACAAATCTATATTATGACTACGTTAATTATCTTAATTATAGTTTGTACTATTGCTTCTCTAATCATTAGAAAAATTGAATATAAAAAAGAAAAAATCAATGATTACTACTTTGTAATCCTATAAAAATGCATCGCATTTTTGTAAAAGATCTTTTCTTGTTCTTCTTTAGAGAAGTTTTTCTCAATCAGTTCAATGTCTGACTTCTCATATGGACGTTTTGCTCGAGTAGATGGTAAGTCTGTGCCAAACATAATCGCGTTAGAATTAATTTCCATCAGTGCTTTAAGAATTTGTAAAGGATCAACCTCTATTCGACCGAAACCTGTCGCTTTTACATAAACCCCATTACGAACTAAATCTTTTAAATCTTCAAAGCCTTCTTTAGTAAGCCCAAGATGGTCTATTGAAACTTGAGGCAATTCTAAAATAATATCTTTAATTTCACCCAATTTTTTTGATTCAATATAGAGCTCAGTATGCCATCCCACTAAATCATAGACACGCTGTGCAAAAGATTTAAGATGTCTTAAATCTTCCGAACCTCCTCTTTTTACATTAAACCTTACTCCTCGTACTCCTAATTCGTTTAATTTTATGATTTTTTCATCAGACGTTTCTACAGGTAGTTGTGTTGTACCTACAAAGTGTCCTTTTAAACTTTTAAGTGCATGTATTAAATAATCTTGATCGAATCCTTGGAATGAGCCAGAGACAATTACACCACCATCGATTCCTAGTTCTTTTTGCCATATTTCATAATCTTCTTCTTTAAATTCTGAAGGCATATAACCATTATTTTCTTTTACAGGATAATCAAAATTAATAATATGAAAATGTGAATCAAAAATTTTCATTCTAGCACCCCCTAATTTTTTATTTTATTAATTTATTACCACAAAAATTAAATATAACGACACATTTAGATTTAATATCACATTGAAAGCTCATTTTTATAATTATAGAATAAAAATACACCAAGATGATATCAGCAAGAATTGGAGTTGTTTCATATGAATTTACATATTCTATATAATTTAAGAACTAAACGCCATTTAGAAATTGAGGAATTAGCCCAACAGTTAAATGAGAAATACGGAACGCACTACGAAGCTCATCAAATTTGGGAGTGGGAAAATCACTACCACGAACCTAAATTTAAAGATGCATTGCATTTAGCTGATTTCTTCAACGCTCCATATCAAATGTTTCTTGAAAGTAAAGTGAAAGAGTACCAAAAGCATTTAGATGATGTGGATATTAGAATGTAGCACGCGATACAAAAAGAAAAGCTAAGATAGTACGTTTCAGTATAATAAACGTATTACCTTAGTTTTTTTATCATTTCTTTCCTTGATTTAATATTTTAACCCCAGTAACAATGCTTATAATCAAACAGATTAAAGCTAAAATACCAAAGATAATTCCAACAATTAAACTAATAATGAAAACTGCATCAGGATGCGCATGAGCACCATTATGTGCGTATTTAGCATTATTAAAAGCACTTTTCATTATCCAAACAAATATAGTCCATGTAATATGATTAATTAATGAATTTTTACCATATTTTGAGATTGGTTTATCAGCGAATATCCATATGCAAAATGGAAATAGCAACGGCGCGAATAAGATACTAAAATAACTTAAAGCCGCAAGTAATTTTTGATTTTTAGTCATTTCAATATTGTTCATTTCAATCACCTCTACAAAACTTATTAAAACACAAACAATTGCCTTTAATAACCTTCATAGCGATATCTTTCAGTAGTGTAAGTTTATCGATTGGAAAGTTGATTTAAATCAACTGTTTTAAGTTCTGAAATAGGGTAATCTTGTTCAGCTAATATCTTACCTTCATAACCTCGTTTCGCTTGCAAAACAACCTTTTGGGCATTATTAAGGTGATAAATTACCATTCCTTTACGCGTCTCACCTTTTTCTATTTTTTCATCATTCTTAGTAAGCCATTTTCTATAATGATACAAATGCTTTATATTCTTTCTCATCTCTAAGGGTTTATCGTTTTGTAAAACTCTAAAACCTTTCTCCCAAGAGTTTTTACAGTTACATTGTATTTATCAGATTTACTCTTCACTTTGTATTGAATAGCTAAATCAGTGGCATTATTACGAGGATCCCTTAGTATGTAAATTCTTTTGATTTTAATTATCTGTTTATCGAGAACCAATTTATTATTCTTAAATTGCACAATATTATTATTTAACATCTTATGTACTAATTTATTTTCACTTTTAACCTCATCTTTTTGAGCTTTACTCTTATCGCAAGAAACACCAAACAGACATAATATTAAGATAGTAGCAAGAATTCTTTTCAATACACTCACCCATAAAAATTAATAATTATATTATACTATAATATTTTACTTCATTTGGTATAGGCAGGTATTTGCTTAGGAAGAAAATTTAAATTCTTACTTCAGCTCACCAAAATCAATTCATTATTTTATTTCTCTATTCCTCATCGTCATCATCGAAGAATACATCATAAATAAGTTCAATAATCGTTATAACCAACCCTACAATTACTATAGCGTTAGCAGTTTTATTATCAAAAATATGTATAAAATCAATTTTACTTATTATATTAAAAAACCATCCATGTCTATCATTATTTATATTAAAATAATCAAAGACAAAAGCCACAACAAACGTGACCACTAAATTGATAAATAAATTTTTAAGAACTTCCTTTAAATTATATTCCATCGTAAGACTCCTTTGTTTATTTAATACCGTCAATACTCAACTTATCATAAACAAAGTAAATTGATATAAAAAATCAAAAAATTGCCTATACTAATATAAATTACTAATCTAGTTATATATTTAATGAAAAGATATACTTATTACTAAATAGTGGGGCGCATCTGCGGAGTGTACTTGAGGTTAACTGTTGCGACGGTTGCCTCTTTTTTATGCTTAAAATTTCAAAAACTCTTAAATTATGCCCTTTAACTGCCCTTTTTCTAAAATTCAAAGCACAAAAATACCCCGTAAGCCTAAGCCTACGGGGTTTAACAATAAATGATATATTATTGTTCTTCTTTTACATATGGTAATAAAGCCATATGACGAGCACGTTTAATAGCTGTAGTCAACATACGTTGATATTTAGCTGAAGTGCCTGTTACACGACGTGGTAAGATTTTACCGCGTTCAGAGATAAAACGTTTTAATAATTCAGTGTCTTTATAGTCGATGTGTGTAATTCCATTTGCTGTGAAATAGCAAACTTTTTTACGACGACGTCCGCCTCTTCTTGGTCCACCTGCCATGGTTAACTGCCTCCTTTGACTTATTTTTCGTTTTTATACGTTCATTTTAGAATGGTAAATCATCATCACTAATATCGATTGGGCCATTAGCATTTGCAAATGGGTTGTCTGATTGATTAGAGTTTGATGAATTATTGTTATTGTAAGACGTATTTTGTCCTGATTGTTGACCACCGAATCCTTGACCATAGTCTTGGAAATCGTTGTTTTGTGAACGTTGGCCACCTTGTTGTGAATTCTTAGGTTCAAGGAATTGAACACTATCACACACAACTTCAGTAACAAAAATACGACGACCTTCTTGATTTTCATAACTACGCGATTGTATGCGACCATCAACGCCAGCTAAACTACCTTTAGATAAGTAGTTATTAACATTTTCAGCTTGTCTTCTAAAGACAACACAGTTAATGAAATCAGCTTCGCGTTCCCCTTGAGCATTCGTGAAAGTACGATTAACTGCTAGAGTAAATGTCGCTACACTTACGCCTGAGGGAGTGGTTCTGTATTCTGGATCTTTCGTTAAACGACCTACTAATACAACTCTATTTAACATTTAAACGCCCCCGTCTAATTATTACTTATCTTGGTCTTCGCGGATAACGATGTAACGGATGATATCGTCATTGATTTTAGCTAGACGTTGGAATTCGTCTGTAGCTTTATTGTTATCTGTTTTAATACGTACGATGTTATAGAAACCTTCTTTGAAATCATTGATTTCATAAGCTAGGCGACGTTTACCCCAGTCTTTTTCTTCTAAAACTTCTGATCCTTCTGAATCTAAGATACCGTTAAAACGCTCAACTACAGCTTTTTTAGCATCTTCTTCAATGTTAGGACGTACGATATACATAATTTCATATGTTCTCATAGTTTATTTGCACCTCCTTATGGTCTATGCGGCTTATCAACATTTATGTGATAAGCAAGGAATAATTTTCATTACTCACAATCCAGAATTATAGCACAGAGTATTACTTTTTACAATTCATTTTATAATGATTCTCTCGTTAAGTTCTTTAACTAATGTGATTAAATCCTCCATATTACATCCTAGTCTATCTAATCTCCAAAAAATAATAGTATCTCTTGATCTCGCAATTTCAATTGCTTTATCTAAACTAGGTCTTTTACTTTTTGAACCACTCACAAGTTTTTTTGTGAACATAGATTTTTTGTTGAGTTTTTGAACACACAAATATATATAATTCTTACTTATTTCGATATAGAAAGAGAGTGTATAGAAAATGGTTATTTTCAGTACACTCCTTTTTTATATGATACTAGTTATTAATTGTAAAATCTTTATATTCATCATTAAGGAGCTTTTTTAGTAGAACTTCTATATTATCTTCGCAACCACAAAGACCATTCTTTTTATATAATTCTGTATCTTTATCAGAATTAGTTAACCAAATGGCAGCCATATTAACATCTAATGCTCCCAAGATGTCATTTTTAAAAGAATCTCCTATAAACAAGCACTCTTCAGGATTGACGTTTAGATTAGACGTGACATTTAAAAATGCTTTAGGGTCCGGCTTTTCATAACCTATATTCTGAGATATAAAAATATTCTTTTCGAATATTGATCTAATATCGAGGTTATCAATTTTAGTGTTCTGTTCTTTAAGCTTACCATTGGTAAGGATGGCGATGTTTACATTTTCTTTCAAGGACAAAAGCAAATCATTTATTTTTCTATTAACAGTTATACTAGACAGCAATTTAGTAAAAAAGGATTGGAAATACTTATTAGCTTCTGCATGAGAAATATCTATATCAAAATGTTTTAAAGTTTTAATTAATCTTAACTCTCGCAATTCATCTAAGGTAATAATCCCTTCATCATGCTGTTCCCAAAAATATAAATCATATTTCTTATATAATTTCATAAAATCACTATACTCTATGTCTTTAAATAACGTATATTCTTCAAAAGTATCTTTATTAGCTTTTATCCATAAATTATTAAAAGAAAATAGCGTATTATCTAAATCAAAAATAACCAATTTCACTTTTCTAGCCATTACTCACACGCCTTTTAAAATGTATGAAGATTGTTTTAAAATATGGTATAAATTACCATTGCCTGCAAAAATATCAAGATCATTAAAGTTGCTTTGAAGGCCTATCCAATAAAGTGGTTGTTCATAATTTGCAGGTGGTATATAGTTTTTGTTTAGTATACCAGAATAAACATATATCTGCTGTTTGTTTTGATAATATGTTATATCCATTATTGGATGCAGTATCACATCATCGCATGTTAGGGGTGTCTCTTCTAACATTTCCCTATATACACTAGACTTAATACTTTCACTTTCTTCAACCTTTCCGCCTATCAAATTATACATATTTTTAAAAGGTGGATTAATTCTTTTACACATTAAGATATTTTTGAAGTTTCTATCAAAAATTGGAATTAGATTGGTCTTTTGCAATATCATCCATCCTTTTTATTAATTGAATATTCTTCATATACTAACCAAATGATTGATACTAGAGTAATGATAAGGCCTAAAATTTTCATGAAATTTGGAAGTGGTCCCCAGAGAATCCATGAAATTATCATAGCTACAGGTAACTCTATAGTAGTTAAAGTTGCCATACTAATTGAACTGACTCTTTTTGTTGAAAACATAAGTAATTCAAATGTTATAATCTGACCTAATATAGCTATTGTAGTACCATAAAAAATGACGTTGGTTTTTAAAAGAGAGAGCTCCTGAATATAAAAAATACTACAAAATAAAGCTGTAATTACTGCTATTGCAAATATATATATACCTTTATAAATCCATGATTGGTTGTTTTAGGTAATGTAAACATATTTGTTGCAAATGATACTCCTGCAAACAAACCCCATAAGCACCCTAGGAAACTTATTTGTGTAATATTAGCACCAATTAAAATAAACGAGCCAATCCAAAGCATTATAATAGAAAGAATGTGTTTATAATTAAATCTTTCTTTGTTAAAGATCACACCTAACAAAAATAATATCCATGGAAATTGGAATAAACCTAGTGATGCTATGCTTGGATTAGTTAATTTGATCGATGAATAATAGCAAATACCTGTTAGCTCTGTAGTAATACCAGCAATATAGTTAAATGGATTTTTTAAAATATTAGGTGTAAAACTTTTATAAGTTGGATTAGAAACTAAATATCGGATTATAAAATATACTAAACCTATTACTAATTGATATAGTATTATATTGATAGTTTCTACACCATTTACATTAGCCATTTTGACTATATTAGAATTAAAACCAAATGAAATTCCAACGAACAAAGCAGCTATTCCACCGATAACAGAAGGTTTTTTAGACATTAAAACTCGCCTCTTAATTTTGGAATTACAAATTTACAAATTTAGCAATGCCACTACCTATTTCAGTGTTACAGTTTGCATGAATAGGTATCCATTTCACATTATGAATCTCATTATCTGGATGTGGTTCGCCGTTTATTTCAGTGATATATGTTCTTAAAAATAACTTTTCATTTTCTAACATAGAAATATCTTCATAATCACCAAAAAATTCCATTTTTGAAATAGTTACATTTAGCTCTTCTCTCAATTCCCTTGATAACGCTTCAATGTCATTTTCTGTCCCTTCATATTTACCGCCAGGTAACATATAAAAATTGGGTGCTTTCTTTTTACTAACGGATAAAATACAATCATTTTTTATAATGACAGCAGCAACTTTTTTAATCATAAAAAAGACTCCTTAATATTGGTAATTTTGCATTAAATCTTTTGTTTTTGTCATAAAATTCACGTGTTCTTCACATATGTCTAATTTATCTTTAATGTACTCTCCTACTACTTCTTCCGTTGGTTCACTGAAAGCATCACCAAATATAGAAACACCTTCTAAAGATTTAGAAGATAATCCAAATGTCATAAGAGCATATTTAACATCGTCTTGATCTCCAAAGTTATAAATAGGACACTCGTAATCAATACCATATTTAGCTTCAAATTCTCTAAATAATTCTATTGCAACATTCTTTTGCTCAGCTAAATCTTCTTGATAACCTACACAACCATCAACTATTTTTTTAATACCGTGTTCTAAACAATATACTGTCGCAGCTGCATGTATAGCTAATTTATCGCCTAAAAGCACTAGATTTATACCCCATCTTTTGAAATCGGCTTCTAAATTTTTTATTGCAATACTTCTAAACAGTCCATATGTAGGTAAAATTGTTCTCCCTACAATATTATTTGGAAATCTTTCAATCAATTCTTTAACCCTCATTTCTGAAAGTTCACTTTTTATGCCAATACCACTATTACAAGTTATTAAATGTACTTCTTTATCTTGTAGGGATTCCAAACAAGCAACTAAAGAAGAATCTCTTCCACCAGTAAATAAAATAGCAACTTTTTCTCTTTCCATTATTCATTCCTCCATATATTCTTTAATTTTTTTAGTAAAAATTGAATGTCCTCTTCATTATTTATAAAACTTAAAGATACCCTTATGGCATTAATATCTACGATATCTTTAGTGAAAATAGAAAAAAACTCTAAATGCTCTTTCAATGCCTTACAGTTAATGTTTTCTGGGAAAGTTAAAGTACAAATATTATAATTGTTGTCTGTAACAATACTTATATTAGCAATATCGGAAACTAAACATTTCATATAATTATTTAAACTTTGCGTTTTAATGTAAACGCTTTCAATTTTTCTCGAACCAGTTAAATATTTTAAAACATTATTCATACCATAAACACTAGGTCTAAACATAGTTCCTAGTTCCCATCTTTGTCCATTGTCTTGAATGCTATAATCGTTATAATCATTAAAGTGTTCAAAGGTTGAAATTCCAGAAAATATAATATCTAAACCTTTTTGGATATTTTTCCGAACAAATAAAAAACCTAATCCTTCAGGCCCATAAAGCCATTTATGAGCAGGAAAACAATAAAAATCTGCATTAATATTATGTAGATTTACAGGATATGATCCTGCAGCTTGAGCACCATCTACTAGTACTTTTATCCCTCTACGATGTGCAATATCTATAACTTCTTTAATAGGTACTACTTCTCCTGTCTTCCAAAATATGTGAGATATAACTATCATTTTAGTTTTATAGGTAATTAGGTCTTCTAGTTCCTTGATATTAAATCTTTGTTTTACTTTATACTCTTTGATTACTACGCTTTTTTTGTTTTTCAAATTTATTAAAGGAGATATACTTGCAAGATGTTCCATAGAAGTTGTTATTATTTCATCTCCAGTATTAAATTTCATACCATTAAGAACTATATTAAGGCCAAACGTAGTATTATCAGTAATGGTTATTTCCTCACTATAAGCACCAATTAAATCGGCTATCTGTTCTCGTAAATGAGATAATTGTACATTAAACTTTTTTCTTGATCCTTTTCTTGATCGTCCGTAATAAAATTCATTTTTTATTTCTTTTATCATTTTACATTTTAATTCTTTAATTACTATATATATAATTCAACTGTATTAAAATAAAGATTATTTTTTATAAAATTTCCTCCTTTTAAAATAAATAATAACACAAAAAGAAATATTTTACACATTTTCTAGAAATAGTTCCTTTTGTGTTCACTTTTATGTCAACAAGTATTAGAAACATTAATATGGTAAATCGATGTATGTAAGAAATTTATTTGTTATTTTACTCATTTATCGCATTATTAACTTTTAAGTATAAAAAATTAATTTATGAAGATACTGAAATGAGTAAGAATTTATCTAATTTTAGTGAAGAGGTATGTAAAAAAGCTATGCATAGATATTATAAAATTGAACCTTATTTTAAAAGATTAGAATCAGTGAAAGAAATTAGTGAGTCAACTAAAGTCCCTATTCGTGCGCTTTATAATTGGATTAATAGATACAATAGCGATGGGGTTACAGGTCTCATAGATAAAGCAAGAAGTAATAAGTATCGAATAAATACAGATGAAGATATTAAGAATGAATATTTCAGTACATCTCCTTTATATCCCTGCTCATTTCGAATAATAAATTTTTATAAAATTAAGAACTTTTTATGTTCCGTATAACTTAATATTTAAACATTACAAATCGTACTAAATGCGTTGTTGCGAATTGAGTTTAATTGTTATAGCATAAAAATTACATTTTACATATAATTGTACGTAATTTCTAAATTCTCAATAAAAAAGGAGCACATTTATGTTAAAGAAGGTTACATACTCGATAATTTCATTTTCAATGTTAGCGACAAGTTTGGGCATGGTTAACGCAAATGCAGAGGAATCTTCTAAAAGTCAGTCAACAAGTGAAAAAGGAACAATGGGTTATGGCTACCAACAATATTTAAAGAAACATCCTAATCAAAAAAGTAACGCAACACAAAATCGTTCAACATTCTCAACTAAATCTAGATCAGCTGTAACTAACTCTGGAGAGAGAGTATTAGATATTTCAGAATGGCAAGGTAATTTAACTGACGCTCAAGTTAAAAAACTCAAGAAGAATTATGACTTCATTATTATACGCGGCCAGTGTGGTTCAGAATATGTAGATCAATGTTTAAAGCACAATTCAGCTTTACTAGACAAAAATAATATGAAATTCGGTGTTTATTCTTATAGTATGTATGAGAATGCTGATGACGCGCGTTATGAAGCAAGAACTTTATACAATCGTGCTCCAAAAGCTTCATTCTATATTAATGACTACGAACAATCTTCAGTAACGAGTGGCGATGAGAATACAGCTACTCAAGCTTGGGCAAATCAAATGAGACAACTTGCAGGAAACAAAAAAATACTCTTCTATTCTTATGAAAACTTTATGGTAAATCACGTTGCAAATGCAGTGAGTTCGTATGATGGCTACTGGTTAGCATCTTATCAAGCTGAAGAACCTACACGTGAAAAAGTTTTATGGCAATATACTGATAGTTATTATTCACCTGAGTTAGACCAAAATGTAGATGCCAATTACCTTGATAGCAATGTTGATGCTTCTTGGTTCACATCTTAAAATTAATACGAACATAATCGAACAAAAACACTTCACTTTTACGAACATTCGTTCTATAATATAGGTGAGGTGTTTAGCATGAAATTAAATTTAGATTGGAATAAAGATTTCCAAGAATTTCAAGATATCTTAAATTGTGGTATTCACCCTGAATGGCTTTATTGTGCTAAGGCAAATATGGTCCTTGAACCTGCATACACTGGCGAAGGAAAGCAATTCTTTAGCACTCAAGATATAATCGAAGCAAGTGAAGTAATTCCTTTTTTTAAGAATTTGGAAATTCAAATATAAAAGCAATGTAGTTGAGTCACTTAGTCACTTTGAGCATACTAAACTACATTGCTTCTTTTTTATAAAAAAGAGCCATCTCCTAATGAGATAGCTCCATAATATTTATTCAATTATACATTAAAGCGGAAGTGTACGATGTCTCCATCCTTCATAATGTACTCTTTACCTTCTAAGCGTTGTTTACCCGCTTCTTTAGCGCCATTTTCGCCACCGTGTTCAACATAATCTTCATAACTAGTAACTTCGGCACGTATAAATCCACGCTCAAAGTCAGTATGAATAATGCCAGCACATTGTGGTGCTGTCATACCTTGTCTAAATGTCCATGCACGAACTTCTTGGACACCAGCTGTAAAGTAAGTAGATAAGCCTAATAAGTCATAAGTAGTTCGAATTAAACGATCTAAACCAGGTTCTTCAATACCTAAATCTTCTAAGAACATTTTTTTATCTTCATCATCTAATGTTGCGATTTCTTCTTCAATTTTGGCACTAATCACAATGACTTCAGAATCTTCTTTTTCAGCATATTCGCGAATTGCTTTAACTTTATCGTTATCTTCATCGCCAATTTCATCTTCACCAACATTAGCGATATATAACATTTTCTTAGAAGTTAATAATTGTGCTTGATTTACCCATTTTTGGTCATCTTCATTGAAATCAATACTTCTAACCGGTTTACCATCTTCTAACGCTTCTTTAATTCTAGTCAAGATGCGTAACTCCATCTCAGCTGTTTTATCTTTTTGACGAGCCATTTTTTCAATTTTAGGTAAGCGTTTATCAACAGATTCTAAATCTGCTAATACCAATTCCATATTGATTACTTCAATGTCATCTAGAGGATTCACTCGACCAGATACATGTGTTACATTTTCATCGTCAAATGCACGAACAACCTGGCATATCGCATCTACTTCACGGATATGGGATAAGAATTTATTTCCTAACCCTTCGCCTTTAGAGGCACCTTTCACGATACCTGCAATATCTGTAAATTCAAATGTAGTAGGAATTGTTTTTTTAGGTTGTACCATTTCTTCTAATTTAAATAAACGTGAATCTGGTACTTCTACGATTCCCACGTTCGGATCAATCGTAGCAAATGGATAGTTTGCTGCTAATGCACCAGCTTTAGTAATTGCATTAAATAGGGTAGATTTACCTACGTTAGGTAAGCCTACGATACCTGCTGTTAAAGCCATTAATCATTCTCCTAACTTTCTTCGTCTTGATGAGATTCAAGAACTTTTTTCAATTTTTTATTAAACGTCTGACGTGGAATCATAATGCTACGCTGACAATTTTCACATTTAATTCTTATATCAGCACCCATTCTTATAATTTTAAAGCGATTTGTTCCACATGCATGTTGTTTTTTCATTTCTACTATATCATTTATTCCGTAATTTGACGTCATAAAATGACCTCCAATGATAATTAGCTTTTACTTTGCTCTTCACTGTACTGAGTGAAGAGAGGTTGTGGCATGCGTATGCCTTCTTGAATAAACATTTTTTGTGCTTCTTTTCTAATAATACGTGCACCTGAGGCACCTTCGCCAGGAATTGTCTCGGCAGAAATACGAATCGTTGCTTTATTATTCTCTAATGCATCAATACCTTCAACCACTGGATCACTAACAAATAAATAATACTTACTACGTAATGAAGTAAATAATTTATTTAATTTCTTCTCAACTTGGTCTAAATTCTCATCAACTGAGACTGGAAGTTCCACAATAGATGTGCCGTTAGTAATTGAGAAATTAGTTATCTCTCCCATGCTACCATTTGGCAAAATCGTCAATTCACCAGAAATAGTGTTGATACGCGTAGATCTCAAACCAATAGACTTAACTGTACCTTCTGCTACAGTTGTTCCACCGCTATTGATTTTAACATAATCTCCAACATCAAATTGATTCTCAAATATAATAAAGAAACCTGTAATGATGTCTTTGACAATCGTTTGAGCACCGAAACCTACTGCAACACCGACCACACCAGCACTGGCGATAATTCCTTCAACACTTATACCAAATTTACTTAAAATGGTAGTAATCACAATAAACCATACGATATATTTTACTACGTTTTGTACTAGTGACACGAGTGTCTTAGAACGTTTCTTGTTTCCTTTTTTACTTTTATTTTGTATTTTAAAAGCTTGTTCAATGACTTTATTTAAAATCGCTATAACGATGAGTGCGACAATGATATAAATCAAAATCATAATAATTTTTATGACAAGATTTTCATAAGTCTCTACTTTAGTTAAAGGTTCAAATAAAGAAGATAAAATATGCTTTACTTGGTTCATAAATGTATTACCTCCTTTTCAAATTTTCCATAATTCCCATATTATAACTTAAAGAAATACAGATTTAATCAGTCTACAGTTTTAAAAATAACTTTATAACTTTACTACTTTCTATTCAATTGCTGAATAATTCTTTTAAACTCGTCTTCTGATTTAAATTCGAACGTGATTTTTCCAATATTTTTAGACGTGGAAATTTCAACTTTAGAACCATACTGCTCTTTAAGTAACCTTTCCTGTTGTTGAATAAATTTTGGTTTTTTATTATTCGCTTGCTTTGGTTTTGCATTCGACTCGCCTTCTTGTAAATATGTATTTACATATTGCTCAAGTTGTCGTACGCTCCAAGACTCCCGGACGGCTTCTTTACCTACCTTTTTCATTAAAGCTTCGTCCTTTAAGGATAATAAGGTGCGGCCATGTGCACCAGAGAGCTCTCCCTCTCTAACCATCTTCATAATGGCGGATGGAAGATGGAGTAATCTAAGCATATTCGCAATATAAGGACGTGATTTACCTAATCTACGAGCAACTTCTTGCTGCGTAATCTTTAAATCCGACATTAATTTTTTATAACTTTCAGCCTCTTCAATCGCATTTAAATCTTCACGTTGTAAATTTTCAATAATTGCGAGCTCCATCATATCTTCATCAGATAACTTTTTAACTATCGCAGGAATACTTTCTAACCCAACGATTTGTGAAGCTCTAAAGCGTCGCTCGCCCACTACAATATAATATCCTTGTATGGTTTCTCTTATTACAATAGGTTGAAGGATTCCATGTTGTTGAATGGATTTAGCTAAATCTTGCAATTTATCCTCATCAAAGGCCTTACGCGGTTGGTAAGGATTAGGCTTGATTAAACCTATAGCTACATGTTGAACTTGCTCATCTCTCTCGAGTTGCAAGCGCTGATCATCATTCTGTGTCATCTTTTCACATCTTTCTATAAATGATTAACAATTTTTTGCAACACATCATTTCTTAACACTTATTATTTTAAAAATTTCACTCTTGTAGTACAAGCTTTAGTAAATGATTATACTAACTCAAATGAAATTTTTTCAATAACACGAAACTCTATGTTAAAAGTATTCGTCGCACTTCTAAGTAAACTGTTTAATCTAAATTTTCAGAAAAGTTGTTGACAAATCATTTCCTACTCTGTAATCTAAGTATTAACAATTACAAAACGAAACATTTTACACACTATAAAAAGGAAAGTAGGACTTACACTGCTTTTACAGAGAGTCTTCATTAGCTGAGAGAAGGTATTGAAAGAAAGTTTGAAAATGGCCTTGGAGTGTTGATGCCAATATGAGGTATCAACGGGTTCGCCCGTTATAGCGATACAGTATTAACATTGTAGTTGAATGGCGTACTGGAATTCATTACCATCGTCACAACATATCGTTAATACTCATTTATTCTTCCTAAGACTAAATGAGTTTTTTATTTGGCTCAATGATTTAACATAACGATAATGCTTGTGATTAAAGTTAACACTTCCATAAATAGACGTTGTTCAAACATAATGGCGTACTGGTAGAGGTCACTTTAGCAATAAAGTGACAAACAAAGGTGGTACCGCGAAACTTAAGCTTTCGTCCTTTACATCCGAATGAATCGGGTTTAAAGGACGGAAGCTTTTTTTTATTTAATTAGGAGGGTCTAGAAATGAAGGATACTGAATTAGCTCAAATTGCTCTAACAAAGGATCATACCGGCGCTATTGCCAATCCAATTTATTTATCTACTGCATATCAACATCCTCATCTAGGTCAATCAACAGGATATGATTATACACGCACTAAGAACCCAACTCGCACAGCGTTCGAAGAATCATTTGCCAAACTTGAAAAAGGCATTGCATCTTTTGCCACTTCTAGTGGAATGGCAGCAATCCAACTCATTTGTAACATCTTCAAACCTGGGGATGAAGTGCTCGTAGCATTTGATTTATACGGAGGCACTTTCCGTTTATTCGATTTCTACGAACAACAATATGGCGTGAAATTTAAATACGTTGATTTCTTAGATTATGAAGATGTTGAAAAAAATATAACTCCACAAACAAAAGCTTTATTTATTGAACCGATTTCCAATCCACAAATGATAGAAATTGATGTCGAACCATATTATGTTCTAAGTAAAAAACACAATTTATTAACAATCATTGATAATACGTTCTTAACGCCCTATCTATCAACACCTTTTGAAGAAGGTGCAGATATCGTTTTACATTCTGCAACGAAATATATTGGCGGACATAACGATGTATTAGCCGGCGTCGTAACTGTGAAAGATGAACACCTGGCTGAACAACTTGGACAATTCCATAATATGATTGGCGCAACGTTATCACCTTTAGACAGTTATCTACTTCAAAGAGGTCTTAAGACATTACATCTTCGTATCGATCGCTCTCAAGAGAATGCACAACGACTCGCTGAACGTTGTCGTCATTCAGAATCCATAGACGAAGTCCTCTATAGTGGCCGTACAGGAATGCTTAGTTTAAGACTCAATAAGGCTTTTAGCGTCGCTAAATTTTTGGAAAATTTAGACATCTGCATATTCGCAGAAAGTTTAGGAGGAACAGAAACATTTATCACCTTCCCATATACACAAACACATGTAGATATGCCTGATGCTGAAAAAGATAAACGAGGAATAGACGAACACCTGATTCGACTATCAGTTGGTATTGAAGATTATCACGATATTGAAGCAGATATTATTCAAGCATTAGAAAATTCTAAAGTAGGAGTGATTTCATGAGTTTATCTAGAGAGACAGAAGTAATCTTTGATTCACGTAGAGGACAGGATTATCACTCAGCAAATCCACCCTTATATGACTCTTCAACATTTCACCAAACAGTACTTGGTGGGAATGCACAATACGACTACGCAAGAAGTGGAAACCCAAACCGTACGCTTCTGGAAGAAAAATTAGCACGTTTAGAAGGTGGAAAATATGCTTTCGCTTATGCCTCAGGTATAGCAGCCATTACTGCTGTCTTACTTACACTCAAATCAGACGATCATGTAATTCTTCCTGATGACATTTATGGTGGCACATTACGTCTTACTGAACAAATATTAAATCGTTTTAACATTAAATTTACGACGGTAAATGCGACAAACATTCTAGAAATTAAAAATGCAATTCAATCAAATACAAAACTCATATATGTGGAAACGCCATCGAATCCACTTTTCAAAATTACGGATATTCGTGCAGTAGCCAGAATAGCCAAACAAAACAACTTACTCTTAGCGGTAGATAATACCTTTATGACACCCCTTGGTCAATCTCCTTTAGCTCTAGGAGCAGATATTGTAGTACATAGTGCTACTAAATTTTTAGGTGGCCATAGTGATCTTATTGCTGGAGCAGCGATCACTAATCGTAAAGATATTGCAGATGCCCTTTACCTCTTACAAAACGGTACTGGAACGGCGCTTTCAGCTCATGATAGTTGGACGTTAGCAAAGCATCTTAAAACATTACCTGTAAGATTTAAACAATCTGTAGAAAATGCCGAACGTTTAGTTAAGTTCTTAAGTCAAAGTAACGCAATTGCTGAAGTATATTACCCAGGAAATAATCCAACACATTTAAGACAGGCTTCAACCGGTGGTGCTGTCATTGGCTTCAGACTTAAAGACGAATCAAAGGCACAAACCTTTGTAGAGTCTCTAACTTTACCACTTGTGTCTGTCAGTCTTGGCGGAGTTGAAACAATCCTTTCCCACCCAGCCACAATGTCTCACGCAGCTGTTCCTGAGGCAATAAGAAATAAGAGAGGTATTACTTTCAGTTTATTTCGCTTAAGTGTAGGACTAGAGGACCCAGAAGAAATCATTGCAGATATTAACTACGCTTTAAAGGAGGCTTTCAATGAGTCAATTTCTGAACCAATTGCAGAACAACGTTTTGGTAGCTGATGGAGCTATCGGAACAATATTTTATTCAGAAGGGCTCGACACTTGCCCTGAAGCATATAACTTAACCCACCCTGATAATGTAGAACGTATTCATCGCTCTTATATTGAAGCAGGTGCAAACGTCATTCAAACCAATACGTATGGTGCTAACTTTGAAAAGTTAAAAACTTTCGGCTTAGAACATCGTGTCAAAGAAATTCATAAAGCAGCAGTTCAAATTGCAAAACGTACAGCGCATCATGACACGTTCATCTTAGGAACTGTAGGTGGCTTTAGAGGTGTCAGACAAGATGACATCAGTTTGTCTACGATTCAATATCACACCGAATTACAAATTGATACTTTGATTGACGAGGGCGTAGATGCGCTACTATTTGAAACCTACTACGATTTAGACGAATTAAAAAGTATTGTTGTCGCCACACGTCGAAAGTATGAGATTCCTATCATCGCACAGTTGACCGCTTCAAATACGAACTATCTTGTTGATGGTACTGAAATCAATGACGCTCTTAAACAACTGGTAGCATGTGGGGCTAATGTCGTAGGTCTCAATTGTCACCATGGTCCACACCATATGCAGCGTTCATTTTCACATATAGAACTTCCGGATAATGCCTATTTATCGTGTTATCCAAACGCGAGTCTCTTAGATATTGAAAACAGTGAATTTAAATATAGTGATAATGCCCAATATTTCGGAGATGTAGCACAAGAATTAATTAATGAAGGTGTGAGATTAATTGGCGGATGTTGCGGCACGACACCTGAGCACATTCATTACATTAAGACTGCTGTTCAGGGTTTAACACCTATAAAAGACAAGAAGGTCGTTCCAATCACGAAGAAATCTAATCACAAACCCACGAAAGTGGTCAAACAGAATCTGACTTCTAAAGTTAAGAATGGTCCAACGGTCATTGTGGAACTTGATACTCCTAAGCACTTAGATACAGATACCTTCTTTGAAAATGTAGGCAAACTCGATGAAGCAGGTATCGATGCCGTCACATTAGCTGACAATTCGCTTGCAACGGTTCGAGTAAGCAATATTGCAGCCGCAAGTCTTATTAAACAACAATATGATATCGAACCACTCGTTCACGTGACATGTCGCGACCGAAACCTTATCGGCCTGCAATCTCACCTTCTAGGATTATCACTCATTGGAGTAAACGAAATTCTAGCAATTACAGGAGATCCTTCTAAAGTAGGTCACTTACCAGGAGCAACCAATGTCTACGATGTAAATTCAAAAGGTTTAACGGAACTCGCATTGAGATTTAACCAAGGTATTAATACAGATGGTGATGCGCTGAAGAAACATACAAACTTCAACATCGCAGGTGCGTTCGATCCAAACGTACGTAAACTAGACGGCGCTGTAAAGCGTCTTGAGAAAAAAGTCGCAAGCGGCATGAGCTATTTCATTACACAACCCGTCTACAGCAAAGAAAAAATTAAACAAGTTTATGAAGAAACGAAACATTTAAATACACCTTTCTTCATTGGCATTATGCCTATCGCTAGTTATAATAATGCACTTTTCTTACATAACGAAGTGCCAGGCATAAAGATGTCAGAAGATGTATTGAACCAATTCAAAGCTGTTAAAGATGATAAAGAAAAAACGAAAGAGTTAAGTTTACGACTTTCAAAAGAATTAATCGATACAGTGCATGAATATTTTAATGGTTTATACATTATTACACCATTCCAGAAGGTGGATTACTCACTAGAACTCGCAGCATACTCTAAATCAATTACTGCTAATAAGGAGGCAATATTATGACAACAATTAAAACTTCAAACTTAGGATTCCCAAGATTAGGTAGAAAAAGAGAATGGAAAAAAGCTATCGAAAGTTACTGGGCTAAAAAAATTAATAAAGCTAAATTAGATCAAACACTTACTGATTTACACAAAGAAAATCTATTACTTCAAAAGAATTATCATTTAGATAGTATTCCAGTTGGAGACTTCTCATTATATGACCATATTCTTGATACATCTTTACTATTCAATATTATTCCTAAACGTTTCCAAGGTCGCGAAGTTGATGACGATCTATTGTTTGATATCGCCCGCGGTAATAAGGAACATGTAGCGAGTGCACTAATTAAATGGTTTAATACAAACTATCATTACATCGTACCGGAATGGGACAATGTAGAACCAAAAGTTGAGAAAAATACATTATTAGAACGATTCAAATATGCTCAATCTATTAATGTGAATGCTCACCCTGTGATTGTTGGACCTATCACATTCGTCAAACTCTCTAAAGGTGACAACCAATCATTTGAAGAAAAAGTTCAAACATTGCTTCCACTTTATAAAGAAGTTTTATCATCATTGATTCAAGCTGGTGCTGAATATATTCAAATTGATGAACCTATTTTAGTAACTGACGATAGCGAGAGCTATGAGGATATTACAAAAGAAGCTTATGAATATTTTGCTCAAGCGGACTTAGGTGAAAAGTTAGTCATCCAAACTTACTTCGAACGTGTGCATTTAAAATTCTTAAGTTCATTACCAGTTGGCGGATTAGGTTTAGACTTTGTTCATGACAATGGTTATAACTTAAAACAAATTGAAGCAGGAGATTTCGACTCAAGCAAGTCACTTTATGCTGGTATTATTGATGGTCGTAACGTGTGGGCTGCCGATATTGAAGCTAAAAAGCAATTAATCGAAACGTTGCAACAATATACTAATCAATTAGTAATTCAACCATCGTCCTCTCTCCTACATGTGCCAGTCTCATTAGATGACGAAACGTTAGATGAATCTATTGCCGAAGGTTTGAGTTTTGCTACTGAAAAGTTAGACGAATTAGATGCATTACGACGTTTATTCAACAATAATGATAGCGCAAAATATGAAGAGCTCAAATTACGTTATGAACGTTTCCAAAGCCAATCATTTAAAAACCTTGAGTATGACTTTAATAGCGTTCCTACAACTCGTAAATCACCATTCTCAGAACGTAAACAAAAACAATATGCACGTCTAAATTTACCGGATTTACCAACTACAACAATCGGGTCATTCCCTCAAACACGTGAAGTACGTAAATATCGTGAAGATTGGAAGAATCATCGCATTACAGATGCTGAATATCAAGAGTTCCTACAAAATGAAATTGCACGTTGGATTAAAATCCAAGAAGACATCGGTTTAGACGTCCTCGTGCATGGTGAATTCGAACGTAATGACATGGTTGAATTCTTCGGTGAAAAACTTCAAGGCTTCTTAGTAACTAAGTTTGGTTGGGTTCAATCCTATGGCTCTCGTGCAGTTAAACCACCTGTGATTTACGGGGATGTAAAATGGACTGAACCTTTAACTGTTAAAGAAACAGTCTATGCACAAAGCTTAACTGATAAGCCAGTCAAAGGTATGTTAACTGGACCAGTAACAATTCTTAACTGGTCATTTGAACGTGTAGATGTACCACGTAAAGTTGTTCAAGATCAAATTGCATTAGCTATTGATGAAGAAGTCTTAGCGCTTGAAGAAGCAGGCATTAAAGTTATTCAAGTAGACGAACCAGCATTACGTGAAGGCTTACCATTACGTTCTGAATATCATAATCAATACTTGAAAGATGCCGTCAACTCATTCAAGTTAGCAACATCGTCCGTTCATGATGAAACACAAATTCATACACATATGTGCTATTCTCAATTCGGACAAATCATTCATGCTATTCACGACTTAGATGCTGATGTTATATCAATTGAAACATCACGTAGTCATGGTGATTTGATCAAAGACTTTGAAGATATCAATTATAATTTAGGTATCGGATTAGGTGTTTATGATATTCATAGTCCACGTATTCCGACTGAAGAAGAAATTACAACAGCAATTAATCGTTCTTTACAGCAAATCGATCGTTCATTATTCTGGGTAAATCCAGATTGTGGTCTTAAAACGCGTAAAGAAGACGAAGTGAAAGATGCCTTAACAGTTTTAGTTAATGCCGTTAAGAAGAAACGCCAAGACAACAATGCAACAACAGCTTAATATCATTCAGAGGTGATGCTTATGACAAACTATCCTTTATGGGAGCAACTCAATCAACTTAAAGAGGCCCAATGGGTCGACTTAACTCATACGTTCGATCCAGACATTCCTCGCTTTAGTGAGTTTGAAAAAGGCGAAGTTTCAACACTCTTTAACGTCAAAGATCATGGTTTTTACGTTCAACGATGGAATATCGTTACTCAATATGGTACACATATCGATGCGCCTATTCATTTTGTGGAAAATAAGAGATATTTAGAAGAGTTAGACTTGAAAGAACTAGTATTACCACTCATTGTCTTAGATTACTCTAAAGAGGTTGCAGAGAATGCAGATTTCATCGTGACACGACAACACCTTGAAGAATGGGAAAGTCAGCACGGCAAAATTGAAGCCGGTACCTTCGTCGCACTCCGTACAGATTGGTCTAAACGTTGGCCAGATATAGATCAGTTTGAAAATAAGGACTCCGACGGCAACCAACATTTACCTGGTTGGGGTTTAGATGCGTTAAAATTTCTTATAGAAGAACGTGGCGTAAAATCTATAGGCCATGAAACGTTTGATACCGATGCCTCAGTTGATACTGCTAAAAATGGGGATATCGTAGGAGAACGTTATATTCTAGGTAAAGATACATTCCAACTTGAATTATTAACAAACTTAGATCAACTTCCTACAAGAGGGGCCATTATTTATGCAATAAGTCCTAAACCTAAAAATGCACCCGGCTTCCCTGTCAGAGCATTCGCAATCAAACCATAAAAGTAAAAAGATTTGAGCGATTCTATTTAAAACAATCAACTATCGAGTATATCAATCATCTAAAGTAACATACTCAAACACTTTGGTGGGCTTTGAGCCGGCTTGCCAAAGATTCATAACTCAAGGTGCAACACAGCCTTAACAAAAATTAAGGTCATACATCTCTTTTGCCATGAGTTACATGCGCGAATCGTAATGAAAGAGCCATTCGTTACGTCATCGCCCAATCTAACCTTCCTATTTTAATAAATATAATAAAGCTTTAAGTGATATCGTAGTAGAGTATCACTTAAAGCTTTTATAATGTAGCTATTAATTTTTAAATCAGTATTAAAATGATGAAAACCAGAAAGAGAGGCGACTTAATTCAACTTCCCCTTCACAGTCGCATTTACTTCAAACAATTCAAAAAGTGTGCTTCTGTTTTGTCTTCAACTTCTTCAAGTGTCACACCATCTTGTAACTCAACCAAACGCATCTGACCATCAATAAAATCAAATACGGCTAAATCGGTAATTAATCTAGATACAACACCCGCACCAGTTAATGGTAAATCACATTGCTTTTTCACCTTTGACGCACCATGTTTATTGGTATGGAACATAATCACCACAACCTTTTTAGCACCAACAACTAAATCCATTGCGCCTCCCATACCTTTGACGAGTTTGCCAGGAATCATATAATTCGCTAAATCGCCTGTTTCAGATACTTCCATTCCGCCTAGAATTGCTAAATCTATATGTCCACCTCGAATCATCGCAAAAGATTCTGCATTATCGAAATAACTCGCCCCTTTTGCGACTGTCACTGTTTCTTTGCCTGCATTGATCAAGTCTGGATCTAGCTCGTCTTCAGTCGGATAAGGGCCTATACCAAGTAAACCATTTTCCGATTGAAAATAAACATTCTCTACACTTTCAGGCATCGCATTCGCTACCAATGTTGGCATACCAATACCTAAATTAATGTACATATCACTTTTAATTTCACGTCCTGCACGTAGCAAGATTTTCTCTTTAGGTGTTAATTCAGCCATGCGTCTAACCCTCCCTTAGTGTTCTTTTTTCGATGCGTTTTTCAAAATTTTCACCTTCGAAAATATAATCTACATAGATACCTGGGAGATGTACCTGATTAGGATCAATTTCACCAACGTCAACAATCTTCTCTACTTCAACCACGGTAGTTTTTGCAGCCATCGCACATAATGGATTAAAATTACGTGCCGTTTTATTAAATATTAAATTTCCAGCTGTATCCGCTATATCAGCTTTTACGATGGCAAAGTCTCCTTGAATCGCTTCTTCCATGACATACTCACGGCCATTAAATACGCGTGTTTCTTTGCCTTCAGCAATCTCAGTACCTACACCTGTGGCAGTGTAAAATGCGGGAATCCCCGCCCCTCCTGCACGTAATTTTTCTGCTAATGTCCCTTGAGGCGTAAGCTCTACGTCTAACTCACCTGAGATAAATTGCTCTTCGAATAATTTATTTTCTCCTACATAGGAACTAATCATCTTGTCCACTTGTTTATCCTGAAGTAACACACCAAGGCCAAAGTCGTCTACACCACAATTGTTACTAACAACAGTAAGTCTCTTTGTACCACGTGCTTGAATAGCTGCAATACTGTGTTCGGGAATGCCACATAGACCAAACCCACCAGCAAGTATAGTCATGCCATCCTCTAAATGTTCAAAGGCAGATTCAATATTCGTAATGACTTTACCCATGCATTATCCCTCCTCATAGTGAGAGACAACAGTAGCGATACCTTGTCCTCCACCAATACATAATGAAGCGATACCCGTTTTTGTGGTTTCGTTCAATTGATGTAATAACGTTACAAGTATACGCGCACCTGATGCACCGATAGGATGACCTAGCGCAATTGCGCCACCTTTCACATTTACCTTATCTTGTGGTAGTTGAAGTTCGCGATCAACTGCCAATGATTGAGACGCAAAGGCTTCATTTAATTCGAAAACATCAATATCTGAAACTGATTTATTCGAGCGCTTCAATGCTTGACGAACCGCTTCAACAGGACCAATACCCATGATTGATGGATCCACGCCACTCGTACCGAAACTATCAAGAATTGCAATCGGCTTAACACCTAAGGCTTTTGCTTTCTCTTCAGTCATCACTAACATCGCAGCCGCACCATCGTTAATACCGGACGCATTACCAGCTGTTACTGAACCATCCTTTTTAAAGGCAGGACGTAACTTGCCTAACTTATCTGCTGTTGTGCCTTGGCGAATACCTTCATCTTGTGAAACAACGATAGGATCACCTTTACGCTGAGGTACCTCAACCGGCACAATTTCAGCGTCAAACCCACCAGTTTCTTGTGCATGCGCCGCCTTTTGTTGAGATTGAGCTGCGAATTGGTCTTGTTCCTCTCTACTGATTCCATATTTTTCAACTAAATTCTCCGCAGTAATTCCCATATGGTAATCGTTGAATTTATCCGTTAAACCATCACTTACCATACTATCTTCTAATGTTTGATTGCCCATTTTAAAGCAAAAGCGACCATTTTTTAATAACATTGGTGATTGCGACATACTCTCCATGCCACCTGCAATAACGACCTCATTATCACCTGCTACGATAGATTGATATGCAAGTTGAATTGCTTTCAATCCAGAACCACATACTTTATTCAATGTAAATGCCGGCGTAGCTTCAGATAATCCTCCTTTAATAGAAGCAATACGTGCAGGGTTTTGTCCTTGGCCTGCTTGTAAGACATTGCCCATAATCACTTCATTGATTTCATTTGAATCTATACCTGTATTTTTAACGATGTGCTTGATGACTGTTGCACCTAAATCATATGCAGGTACATCTTTGAATGCGCCTCCAAATACGCCAATAGGTGTACGATATGCTTCTGCTAGTACTACTCGTGTCATGTATTTTTCATCTCCTTATTATTTATCTTTTTATTCTGAAAATGGGGGTCGAACCACATGTCAGTCTCATGTAATTTTCCCTAATCTATAAAACAGTAAAACGTCTATATATTAAATATGAATTTTACCCGAATTACTGTTCTTTAAGGTACGATTTAAGTATGTATTCATACATCGCGCGTTCCCACTCATTACTGACAATAGTACCAAAATTTAGCTTTAATTTTCCAGAAACAATACATGTCTCAATAGATAAAAATTGTATTGCATGATTAAAACGTTTAACTTGTCATTTTAAGACTGACCTTTCATGAAATATTACCTTAATTAATCATCTAATATTATGTATAACACAAAAAATATAAGGGAATTATTTAAAAAGTAGATAAAGGGGGAGAAATATATGGATATTATTGCAAATAGTATATTCGTTGAAAATCAAGAAGAAGCATTACAATTTTATACAAACGTGTTAGGCTTTAAGAAAAAACGCGATGAACCTGTCGGAGAGGGATTTCGCTGGTTAACACTCGTCTCTCCAACACATCAAGATGGTACAGAATTAATTCTAGAACCAAACGGCAACCCCATTTCTAAAGACTATCAAGAGCGCTTATATGAAGCTGGAATCCCAATTACAATGTTTGGTGTTAAAGATGTACAACAGACGTATGAAGCGTTATTAGAATCAAATGTTAACTTTAAAGTTACACCTACAACGATGGGTAGCGTTAGAATGGCTATTTTTGATGATACTTGTGGTAATTTAATTCAAATTATTGAAAATTAAATAAAAAATAAGAAGATATAGCTGGATTTAATACGGTCGGGTAGACTGCCCGCATGATTAAAACCCATATAGCTATTTCTTCTCGATTTTTAATATCATGTTATGAATATAAGGCGAGAACTATTGTTGATTATTATGAATTGAGAAATGTATACTTACTTTCCTTTACATTTGCCGTATTACTTATTAATTGAAACATCATCAACTGAATCTTTTAGCTTTTTCATTTCACTATCTAAAAACTCTTGATGAGGTACATCGAAATACTTACTTAAAACAAGTGCATCTTCCATTTTGGGTTCGTTCTTACCATTTTCCTATTCCTAAATATGATGAACTTCATATTTAGTACCAAATTTCTTGTTTAAGTCTTCTACAAGCTCTTTAATTTCTAAATTATTTTTTTCTCGAATATTGTGTAAATTATTCATACTCAACACTCCCTGAAAGTCTTTTATACACATCACTTAAATACTTTGTTAAGTCTCTTTACTTTTAGAGAATTCATTTTCAATAAATGATAATAGTGATGATAAAACTAATTACTTCTGTTGATACGTTTCAATAGCCTGATGAATTGTATCATGTAAACTTGGTTCTTCAAGCCAATGATGAAATCTTTCAATGATGTCTCTAGGGGTAGAGATATCTTCAGGAAAATCAATATCTTTCATACCTTCAAATAAATCGCCAAAATGACTTTTCTCACCTTCATAGTTTTTCATGAAGTTATAAAAACTCACCACTTGCACCTCCTGCATTTCATAACAATAGATATATATTAACAAAATATATACATTTCCAAAATACATTTGTTTTAATTTATTAGCGAAAAAATGTAAATAAACATTACAATTAATTGAATACATTTTTTAAATTAAATGTAACGACAATATTCCTTTAACAATCGCTCGTTTAGTTCGAGTAAAGACAATCCCTTTCCCTCTTAAACCTTTAGCAGACATTTGAATTAACTTAAATGTTTTGACTTTAATGCGCGTCAATTTGACTAATATACTTGTCAAATTGACTAAAGTAATATATGTTATTGATGTAAGGAGTTGATAGAAATTGCGAAATCGACTTAAAGAATTACGTGCAAGAGACGGATATAACCAAACGCAACTTGCTAAGAAAGCAGGGATTTCAAGACAAACCGTTTCTTTAATTGAACGTAATGATTTCACACCTTCTATTTTGACATCAATCAAAATAGCTAGAATTTTTAATGAACCAGTAGAAAACATTTTTATCATCGAGGAGGGAGATTTATGAAAGTAGGAAGATACATATTATTAACACTTATCGGAGGAATAATTGGGGGATTGTTGGGTCTTTCTTTCGGCGGAATAAAAATTTTAAGTCTGACACCATTCACTCATTTTGCCAAAACTAACGTAGTTATCATAATTGCAACTATATCTTCAATAATCAATATACTTCTAACTTTATATTTATTTAAAGTACACAAAGATGCACTCAATTTAAAAGTTAAAACTAGGAATCACATTGATGATGAGTCTGCAGATTTATATGAGAAAAAGGCATATCTAAAATCGATGAAAAGTGACTTTATCTATTCAATACAAATACTAATCAGTCTACTAACTATTTTAATCGTTGTTTTAGGTAATGCGTCAGCAAAAAATATAATGTTTGTGATAATACCTTACGTTATTACAATTATTCCAGCTTTGATGATAGGATTTTTCATCCGAAAATTTGATCCTAGATATCCTAAACTAGGAGAGAAAAACTATATCGAAAAAACATTAAATTTATTCGATGAGGGTGAACGTCATATCACTTTAATTGCTATGTATAAATTGTATAGAGTTAACATCTCATTGATAATTGGAGGGTGTTTAATCGTTGGTCTATTCTCAATTTCTACAGGCATTAACCAAACATTGAGCTTAATCGTATTAATTATTCTTTTTGTTTATAACACTTTTGGTTATTTAACTAAAATCAATAAATTTTATAAATAATACTAAACATGTTTAATTTTTCAGGAGGATAGTCTTATGGAAAAGCTTTTAGATATTCACAATCTTAATAAGTCATATACAAATTCAGAATTTCGACTTTCAAATATTTCTTTTTCAATTGGACAGGGTGAAGTGATTGGCTTAATCGGTAAGAACGGATCAGGGAAGTCTACCCTCATTAATACAATTGTAGGAAATAGACATAAAGATAGTGGTTCAATTCGCTTTTTCGATGAAGAAGTGAGCGAAGAAGACGTTCAATATAAAGAGCATATTGGTGTAGTGTTTGATGATTTAAGAGTACCTAATAAATTGACTTTAACATCTATAGACAAAGTATTTACTAATATTTATAACACTTGGAATAGTGATAAATTCTTTTCATTGGTAAAGGAATTTGAATTACCAACACATAATCAAATCACTACCTTCTCAAGAGGTATGAGAATGAAAACAGCATTATCCATTTCAATGGCACATGACTCAAAGTTACTCATTCTTGACGAAGCAACTGCTGGGATGGATGTATCAGGCCGAGAACAAGTGATTGAAATTCTTGAAGATTTTGTGGCACAAGGTAACAGCATTCTAATTTCTTCTCATATTTCAGAAGATATAGAACAACTCGCTAATCAATTAGTATTTATGAGAGACGGCGAAATCATTTTAAAGGAAAGTAAAGAAGAACTACTCAAAAATTATGGCATTGTTGACCAACCTGTTGAATCATTTAATATTTCTAACGACTATTTGGTCGCGTCACGTCAAAGAAATCATAATAGAATTAGTCTTGTGAACAATCATCATGAGGTTCCCGAAGCCAAACAAATTAACAACATTGATGATGCAACTAAAATTATTATGAGAGGTGATAAATAATGAAAGGTTTAGTATTGAGTACTTTATATGCAACTAAAAAACCATTAATTATATATTTCATTGTTGGAATCATAGCAGCTATAATTATGACTTTTTTAAACCCAACTATGAGCGGTTTCATGGTAGTAGTATTATTGGTTTCATCTATTGCAGATAATTTTAAACGCGAAAAAGATTCTAAATGGATGTATTACGTCTCTACATTGCCTGTAAAACGTGCTGATTATGTAAAGAGTTACTATTTACTTTTTGGCGCTATCACAGTCATTTCTTTTGTGATTAGTTTTCCAATTGTATTAATAATTACTCACAGCTTAAATATGGCGTTGATTGCCTTTTTAGTTTGTATTGGTTGTACAGGACTATATTCCGCCTTATTCCCATTTACATTTAAATTCGGCCCTGAAAATTCAAACACAATCATCATGATTACCGTTTTCTTTATGATTATTATATATTTCGTATTCTATATTTTAGCAATTGCTTTAGGTGCACATCATAATAGTTCAATGACCAATATGTTAAGTAGTACAAATAGTTTACTTGTGTTTATTGTCTTTGGAATTTTAGGATTAGTGACTTTTGCCTTAACTTATATTTTATCTATAAAAACTTTTAATAAAAAAGAACTATAATAAGTTTTACCTACTAAAAAGACAGGGCATATCACCCTGTCTATTTTAACTATTACTAATATTAACTTGTTCTCCGTCTTGTAAAGATCTTTTTGGTTTTTCCATTACTCGATCACCAGATTTCAGGCCATGTTTAGCGATAATTTTGTTACCATTTTTCACTAATTTTACTTTTCTTTTTTGAACATTACCATCTTTATTAACAATAAATACATAGGTTTTATCAACTATACTATTTTCTGGGATTTCAATCATATTCAATGGAATATTGACCTGACCAGTATAACCTGCTCTCACTTTATGATTTAACTTTGAAATTGTAACTATATATTTTGGTTGATCTTTATTTTCAGTTATTTTTTCAATATTTTTACTACGTTTTTCATCTTCCAAATTAGTTGGTAAATCATCAATGGATTGTATTTTACCTTTGATATTTTTATTATTGCTATCTAATTTAAAGTTAACTTCATCACCATCTTTTAACTTATCAACTACATACTGTGAAACTGTCATCTTGATAACTGGTTCAGATGAGACTAACTTTAAAATTTCAGCACCGTTTTTACTACTATTTGAATGACTAAGTTTTACTTTGCCATCAAAAGTTGCATAAATATCTTTACTAGATTGGTCATCATGCTGATTTAATTGCTGTTGAGCTTTAAAAAGTCTTTGTTGATCATCAGATAGTTGTCTTTGATTAGTAACACTATTATGCTTTGCTAAATTTTGGTAATCGTGATTTAAATCTTCTTTAACATTATTAATATCATTGACGAGGTCAGGTCTATTGCTACTATTCGTATTATAATAAATCAATGGCGTGCCCTTTTTCACTTCTTGACCATCTTTAATTTGAGAACGAATATATTCCCCAATATTTTTATTACTTCTATATGTTTTTATCTCATCAGGAAATACTGCTCCCTTACCAGTAATTGGTTTTTCATCTTCAACTGTATCAACTTTATAAGTATCATAGTTATTAAAGTTTATATGATTCGTCTTTTTTAAAATGACCAAAACTATAATGATGATTAATACAGCTATGACAATTATTGAAAACCATACTTTTTTGTTTTTCATGAATTCACTACTCCTAAATTAATAGTTACATTTTAAAAGTGTTTAATTAAAAATAAGTATACCATTCTACTTAACATAAACACTCTATATAACTATTTCTATAAAAAATAAATATAGGAACGCCTGTCTAATAGACAGAAGAATCCCCAATCTATTATATAAATTGGGGATCTACTAAAATTGTAGATAATACCTTTATTTATTATCTTTAAGGGCATTATATACAGTATCATTATGTTTAACATTTTCTTTAGTTCCGAAGTCTTTAGAATTCTCATCATTAACTTTTAATCCACTATAAATGATTGGAGACCAATTACCACGTTCTTGGGTATCATAATTCCATAATGTCCATGACATGTTATCTTTGTTCATTCTGTTAAATATATAATTGTAATCATCTTTATTTGGCTCGACATGTTTTCCTTGAGACACACTAGTTCCATTAAATTCACCCATATAAGTAGGGACATTGTAATTTTTTTCTTCAATACCGTTTATTTTGTTATCAAAGCTTTTCTTTATACCATTATGACTTTGACCTTGTTTATTGACAGGGTAATTGTGATATTCATAAACCACATTATTTTGATTCCATTTTTTACCTTTTTCAGGATATTTACTAGGATTAGGCATATTTTGTGGATCCCATGTAGCTTCTAAAAATACTATATGATTATCTCCATTGTTTCTAATAGTTTGAATTGACTCATCATAAAATTTAGCTATATCTTTATGAATATTACCTGTTTGTTCTTTAGCTTTAGGTTCATTTAAAATGTCATAACCAGCTACGCCAGGATTATTTTTATATCTATTTGAAATATGCCACCATAATTCTTTTGTTTTTCCTTTTAAGTTTTCGTCTTCCCAGAAATCACCATTTTTATTTTTATCTTTGGCAGATTCATCAGCAGAATTATCTTGGTTATTTTGAGATCCCGGAGCACCATGCATATCTATAATGACATACAAACCATGATTATTAGCTTTTTGTATAAAATTATCAACTTCTTTGAAAGCATCTTTTCTTATTTTTACATCTTTAGGATTCATACCCTTTTTATAGTTAGTTAGATTAATATAATTGAGTGGCAGTCGAATAGTATTTCCACCCATATCCTTTACATTTTGAAAATCTTCATCATTCCATCGATTATGAGCAAATTTATCTAAAATGTCATGAGTTTCTTTAGGGCTATGGCCTTCAGATTGAATTTTATCGAATAAGTCTCTATAGTCTCTAGCGCCTTTGTAGTCGCTTAGTCCTCCCATCCAATTTTCAGTAGTAAACACATTACCAGCATTTACACCTTTTAATTGATAATTTTGTCCATCTTTTTGAATCTCTTTCCCTTTTGTTGTTAATGGACTCATATCGTCAGCGCGAGCCACATAACTTGAATTAAAAACTGGAATACTTGATGCTAAAGTAGTTGCAACCAATACAGAACTGATAATTGATTTTTTCATTTTTTTATAATTACTCCTTTTTAATCATTTAATGAAGCTAAATCTTTATCGCTATAATTGTTTAATTTTTCTTGATCTAAATAGAAAGGTGTGTCATTCATTTTAAATTTCAAAGGAAGTGCTAAATCTAAGTTTCTTTTATTTAATTGTTGCATTTGGAAATCTAAACGATCTGTTACGTTTTTATCTTCATTGTTTTTATTTTTTTCGTCTATAGTTGAATCATAGTTCTTTCCAACAAAATTTTTAAGATACTTAATTTCATCATTTTTATTGCCACCTTGAGCTGGTGTTTTGGTATTTTCATGCGCATATTTTCTTATTTGTAGGAAACCCCATTGACTCGGTCCATTATCTCCGTCTTTGTCTAAACCATGTTTAACTAATGCATCAAAGTAGATATATTGCCCTAACTGTGATAACCCATCTTTTTTAGCATATTTTACTGCTTTATCCATATCTTCTTTTTTTACTTCGTAATTTTGTGCTTTTACAAAATTATCATGGTCAGTATCAAAAGCTTTATGCCAATCTTTACTTAATTTAGTTTTTTTGAGATTCTCCATATTATTTCTATCACCATCTAGTGGATTACCAGGAGAAATTTTATGATAATAGTCTAGCATTTCTTTCATATCACCAGTACCTGAAGTGAAGCCAATAATACCAGCAGTTATTCCTCGACCATCTTCTAAATCTCCAGATACTGATCTATAGTTCTTTGAATAATTTAATTCTGAGTCTTCAGCTGCACCTACTAATGCGAAGCAACGTTTTCTTAAATCAAAATTTTTATCCATATAGTTATTCGGATTTAATGTCGCTTTGTTTTGTGTGTTTGATTTGTTCTTACTAGATTTTTGTTGTGTCATCTTTTGATGATTATCATGATTCTGATTTTCTGCTGCATTAGCTAAACCTGTTCCATTTGCTGCGATAAGTGTCGCTAATAATGCTGAACTAGTGCCTAATACAATTTTTCTTACTGAGCCTTTTTTAAAATCTTTCATAAACAAAACACATCCTTAAAAATTTTTTGTCAAAAGAAATAAATCTTTTAAAAATGCTAGATTAATTTTAATTATATAATTTAGTCAATTAGAGAAAACGCATACATCATAAATTAAACAATATTTTTACTTTTGAACTAATGTTTTTACAAACTTTTTACTAACAAATAATAATGTGTATATTTATTGAATTTAGCTCAATGTAAAAGTTGATTTTCAACTTTTTATGAAAATGATAATAATTTAGCTATGTTAAACATCAAGAATATAATCATATTAATTACCAGAATGACCCTACATATCGAAATACTCTTGGTTCAAAGATGTTTATTATTAAAACAAAACAATAAAAAGAGGCTTTGAGAAATCTAAACTTCCGATAGAGAATTCTCAAAAACCTCAATGATATTATTATAAATTTCTAAATTAAAAGTGAATTTTCTATAAACTTTGGAGATTAAAAACTGAGGCTGTTCGTCATCTTTTATTGAAATGGCTACAACGTCACCTGAAGGCTCTACTGCAGTTTCAGCTAGAATGCCGATACCGATTCCCTCTGATATCATTTTTTTATACAAATTCAAATCTCCATTTTTATAGATAACGTCAGGCGTGTAATGATATTTTTTACATAATTGATTGAGCGCTTGTGCGTGAGTGAAATGGTCATTTAATGATATAAACTGTTCATTCTTAAGTTGCTTAAAAGAAATTTCCTTAAGATGAGACAATGGATGATTTTTACTTACTATAATTTTGTAGCTATCTTTTTTTATTACTTTACTAATTAAGTTATTTTCTTCAATTGGTTTTAAAGAACCAATTAAACCAATCTCAATATTGCCGTCTTTAAGTTCATTTATTAAGTCTTTTGAGCCTTTATTAATGATAGCTACTCTATCCATTAGATTATTTTTAATTAAATTTAATGATATTTTGTGAAAATATGAATTACCTATAATTGGTGGCACACCGCATTTAATATAACCTGCTTTTAGTTTTTCAATATCAGAAGACATATCATTTAATTCTTTCTCGATATTAGCAATATGACTAACTATTACCTCTCCCATTTTAGTAATTTCAATAGAATGATGTTTATGGTCTCTAACCATAACCTCTACATTAAATTCTTCCTCAATGCGTTTGACCGCATATGAAATGGTAGGCTGACTGACATTAAAAAAATTTGAAGTCTCCGTAAAACTACCTAATTCTGCTAATTTTCTAAAGTACACTAAATCTTGTAGTTTCAACGTTTATCCTCCGCTCATAAATAATATTTATAGAAATATGAAGTTTTGACTATACACATTTTAAAGGATTACTGTTTATTTGCAATTAAAAAGGAGGGCCTAAAAATGAAAGGTTTAGAATTACTTAATAATCCATTTTTAAATAAAGGGAGTGCATTTACAAATGATGAAAGAGAAAAACTTAATCTGAATGGATTATTGCCAACCAAAGTGAGAACTTTAGAAGAACAAGAACAGCAGACATATGATGAATTTAAACAAAAACAAACAAATTTAGAAAAACGTTTATATTTAATGGCGATTTTTAATCGCAACAGAACTCTATTTTACAAATTGTTATCAGATCATTTAGTTGAATTTATGCCAATTATTTATGATCCGGTTGTAGCTGAATCTATAGAAAAATATAATGAGATATTTTCAAGACCTCAAGAAGCCGCTTTCTTATCTATAAATCAGCCAGATAAAATAGAAGAACAACTCATAAATTCTACAAAAGGTAGAGATATAGAACTGATAGTAGTTACTGATGGTGAAGGTATACTCGGTATAGGCGATTGGGGAGTAAATGGCGTAGATATCGCTATAGGTAAACTTATGGTCTATACAGCCGCTGCGGGTATTGATCCTAGCAAAGTGTTGCCAGTTTCACTAGATGTAGGTACAAATAATGAAAGTTTATTAAACGATGAACTTTACTTAGGCAATCGTCATAAACGTGTAACTGGAGAAAAATATGATAGTTTTATTGATTCTTTCGTTAAAGCAGTACAACGTCAATTTCCTAATGCATTATTACATTGGGAAGATTTTGGTCGTAATAATGCAACTAAAATATTAAAAAAATATGAAAATGAGTTAGCTACATTTAACGATGATGTACAAGGGACTGGCATCGTAGTTTTAGCTGGTATCCTTGGGGCGCTAAATATTTCAAAAGAGAAATTAACAAATCAAAAGATACTGATTTATGGCGCGGGAACAGCTGGTATGGGAATTGCCAATATTATATTAGATGAAATGAAAGAACAAGGCCTAAGCGAAAAAGACGCTAAGAATTTATTCTACTTAGTCGACAAACAAGGTTTATTAAGTAGCTCTACGCACGATTTAACAAGTGAACAAAGTGCGTTTTTAAAAGATACCACTAACGTGTCGCATACTTCGTTTAATGATTTAGCTGATATCGTTTCAGAAGTAAAACCAACTATTTTAATTGGTACATCTACTCAACCTGGTGCATTTAATGAACAAGTGATTAAAACAATGCATTTTTATACTAAAAGACCTATTATTTTACCGCTATCTAACCCAACAAAATTAGCTGAAGCCAAAGCAGAAAACATACTGAAATGGACAAATGGTGAAGCACTTATTGGAACAGGTATTCCTGTAGACGATATCCAGTTTAACGGTGTGAATTATCAAATAGGACAAGCAAACAATGCGTTGATGTATCCAGGTTTAGGATTAGGTTTAATTGCTTCTAAATCTCAGAAAGTAAACAAAGAAATTCTATCTCAAGCTAGCCACGCATTAGGAAATCTTGTAGACGTTAATCAACCAGGAGCTGCAATTTTACCACCAGTTTCAGATATAGAAAATTTCTCACAAAAAATTGCTGAAAACGTAGCTCAAAATGTTATTGATCAAAAAATTCATGGGCCAATTACTACAACTAATGTTAAAGCTCTTGTCACAGAACATAAATGGAAACCTATCTATCAATCTTTATTAGATTAAATATTTTGGGATAAAAGTCAGGAGATTTTAGATATGTCAAAAATAAATAATCCTTCTCAAACAACAAATAAAAATGGATTTTCAAGCTATATTTGGAATGTAGATGTTAAAGGCATTGCTTTACCAATCTATATAGGTATTATTCTGATACTCATTTGTATCATGGCGATAGGTAAACTCCCTCACACAATTGTCGGAGCCATTTCAGTACTAGTTATCTTAGGTAATTTCTTACATTACCTGGGAAATAAAATCCCAATTATCAGATCTTATTTAGGCGGCGGTTCCGTATTTTGTATATTTGTTTCAGCGTTCTTAGCTACCTTTGGAGTCTTACCATCAAGTGTCGTATCTACAACAAAAGATTTTGTTAACAATATGGGATTTCTAGATTTTTATATTGCTGCTCTAATAACTGGCAGTATTCTAGGCATGAACCGATCATTACTAATCAAAGCATCTATTAGATTTATCCCAGTCGCATTACTATCAATGTTATGCTGCTTTTTAATGGTAGGAACTATTGGAGCACTGATTGGCAATGGTTTTGGTAATTCAATTTTATATATAGCCTTTCCTTCTATGGCAGGTGGAATAGGTGCTGGAGTTGTACCATTATCAAGTATTTACGCCCATAGTATGGGTGCTTCATCAGGAGGTATTATTTCTCAATTAATTCCCGCTTCGGCAATGAGTAATGTTCTAGCCATCATTGGAGCAGCACTTTTAGTGAAATTAGGAGAAAATTTACCAAAATCTAACGGACATGGAAAATTAATTAAAAATGAAAAAACTAAAAATAGAAATGGTACTAATGATGAAAAAGTTAAAAAGGATAGTCCAAATTTTAATATTACACAAATAGGTGTGGGTTTATTAATTTCTTTTTCATTCTTCATGGTTGGTATCATTGGAAATTACTTTGTGCCTAAAGTACACGCATATGCATTTATGATTATTTTTGTAGTTATTGCTAAGGTTACTAAAATGCTTCCTAAATATTATGAAGAAAGTGCTATTATGTTCAATCAAGTTGTTGTCAAAAATTTAACACCAGCAGTTCTAGCCGGTATCGGAATAGCATTGCTCAATCTTAATGTACTTAGCCATGCGTTCACTTGGCAGTTTGTTACATTATGCATTACAAGTGTCATTACTATCTCTATTGCAGCCGGTATCTTCGGTAAGCTATTTGGATTATATCCGGTTGAATCAGTGGTAACTGCAGGTATGTGTAATAACAGTATGGGTGGTACAGGAAATGTTGCTGTGCTATCTTCAGCTAAAAGAATGGAATTAATAGCATTCGCTCAAATGGGAAATCGACTTGGAGGCGCTATAATTCTCATTATCTCAGGATTTCTTGCTCAAATGTTTTCATAAAAATTATAGAATTAATTTGATAACATAGGCATTAGTAATATAATTTGAGTTATATTACATGTTATAAAGAGGGAGTTAGTTAATGAAGAAAGTGATAGGAATTATTAGCTTTTACATTTCCATTCTAGTTATTTTTTCATTAATTTTCACACTTTTATTTATTTTAAGCTCTCATTATTGGGCTTATATTATTACAAGTTTAGTACTCATCACCATGGTTCTACATTTTCATCGGCCCTTCTCATTTGGCTGGAAGTATTGGATTATATGGATGATGTTAATGTTAACAATCCTATTGGTCATTAATTTGGGAAGAGTGAGACAAGATGTTTCGTTTAGAGGAAATTTAGCCGCAGGTGTACTTAAAATATTAACTAGAGATTTAGCTAATGATCAAGCAAATAACCAACCAAAACATGAGACTTATAATTGGAAGGACTGGAATCCACCTCATGGTTACCATAATTGTCTAGTTCAATTAAATAATACCAAAGGATATTTATTAAAAAAGAAAAAAGCTGAACCGAAACATCATCAAATTATCTATCAAATTCATGGCGGTGGCTATGTTAATGGTTACTCAAATACGTATAATAAGGCTGCTATTAACTATTCAAAATATAGTGGAAATTTACCAGTATTTTCAATAGATTATAGAATTGCACCTAAATATAAATATCCTACTGCGCTCAATGACGTGGAAAAGGGTTATCGATGGTTACTTAAACAAGGTTACAGTCCTAAAGATATTATTATTGCAGGAGATTCTGCTGGCGGAGGGTTATCTTTAGCTTTAACACTTAAACTAAAAAACGAACATCAGCCAACACCTAAAATGCTAATTTTATCTTCTCCTTGGACAGATTTAGCAGCAAATGGAAAATCTTATTATAAAAACTACCATAAAGATGTTATTTTTGGGTCTAATAAGAAACCTTCAAAAGAAACAACTAATATAGACATACCATATGCTAGAAAATCTCAGTTAAAAGATCAATATGTATCTCCTGCATACGGTAATTACAATGATATGCCCCCTATGTTAGTACAAACTGGACAAGATGAAATGCTCTTAAGCGATAGTACAACAATTATTGATAAGTCGAAAGATAATAATGGAGATGCAAAATTAATCACTTATCCTGGAATGTTCCATACTTTTTACATCTTAACACCATGGCTACCAGAATCTCACCAAGCTTGGACTGAAATTCATAAATTTATAAAATCACACAATAAATAACGATTCAATACATGGAGGTTTCTATTTAATCTTAGATAGAAACCTCCATTTTTTTATAGTGATCACACTTTGACTTTCGTAGCATTTCAAATAGTTGATTTAGAATTTTTAATATCTTGAAATATGAAACAATTAGTTGTTTGTAAAAATGATTTTTCGCACAATTCTGGATATTATCAACAAGTTATTATATGATGTGGATAACTTGAAGTTTACCTCTAAATGTTGCTATACAGGTGTTTGGGATTAGTTATCCATAAAGTTATCCACAATTATTAAATAAATATGTTAGTAATATTAATAAAATTTTAACCTCAAGTTAATTGTTACTTAATGACACTCAATTACGCTTAAAAAGACAAATAATTTAAGGGAATGATAATATGGAAATCGTAAAAAATAAAAATGATTTATTTAGAATTATCGACCATGCAGACCAGAAACATACATCTAAAATTCTTCTTTTTATGATATTAGGCACGATTTTTTTAGATGCGTATGACATTACCATTTTAGGTACAATGACAGACCAGCTAACGAAAGAATTCCACCTATCTCCAACAATGCTTTCGGTTGTTATGACTTCCTTACCTATTGGAGCACTTTTTGGAGCCATTCTAGGGGGTTCACTTGCACATAAATTCGGGCGTAAGCGTATATTATCTGTCTCATTACTTATCCTTGTAATCACTTCTTTAGGCGCAGCACTTGCTCCTCATTTAGCTATTTTACTTATCTGCCGCTTCATTATGGGCTTCGCTATCGGTATGGATAGTCCTGTTGCATTCACTTTCATTGCTGAAATTAGTAATAAATGGCAGAAAGGTCGTAATGTTAACTATTGGCAGGTTGTATGGTATGTAGCAATCGTTGCCTCAGCTTTAGTAGTTATCTCCTTCTTTTTAATGGGTACAGGTGAACACTTATGGAGATTCGCAGTTGGCTTTGGTGCTTTGATTGCTTTAGTACTCTACATTTTACGTATTAATTATTTAAAAGAGAGCCCAACTTGGATGATTAATCACCACTCTCTTAAAGAAGCTACCGAGTATGTACGAAATAATTATGATGTGGATTTAAAACTTGAAGGTACTGGGGAGTCATTTTCAGAGAGTAAATCTTCAAAGCCTTCTGGCACTGAAATATTTAAACCTAAATATTTGAAAAGGATTGTACTAGCAACAGCCATTTCAACATTACAGGGAATGCAGTACTATGGAGTAGGATTATATATCCCAATAATTGCAACTTACATAATTAGTAAAGATAAATTAGGCGTGCTATTAGGTACAGCTATCGTGAATATAGCAGGTATTATTGGTGCTTATGTAGGATCACAACTGACATATAAGGTAGGTACACGACGACTAACAATGATCGGTTTCAGTCTTGTCTTGATTGCGATGGTCATGACTGGCTTGTTCTATCATAGTTTACCAATGATTATCAATACATTTTTAATCGCATTGTTCTTATTTGGACATTCTGGTGGACCTGGTACACAAGGTAAGACGATTGCGGCTTTATCATTCCCAACATATTTACGCTCACAAGCCACTGGTTTCGTAGAATCAGTAAGTCGTACGGGAAGTATTATCGGTACATTTGTATTTCCGATTATACTTGCAGCTGTAGGATTAACAAATACGATGCTTATCTTAGCCATCGTTCCTTTAGTTGGTTTAATTATCACGACTGCATTGAGATGGGAAGCTGTTGGAAAGAATGTAGAGGACGAGTAAATATTATATAAAGAAAGCCTCTTAGCTAGACCTCCCTTAATTGAGGGTAGTCTAAATTGCTAAGAGGCAATTTTTTATTAATTAGGGAAAGTACCTGGATTGAATCCGCCTTTCCATTTATTTAACGGCCAATATCTAAATAATACTTTACCAACAAGTTGATCTTTATCGACTAATCCTACATCGTAACGACTATCAACACTATTTTGACGATTATCCCCTAATACTAAGTATTTATTTTTAGGGATTTTCATATGTCCATTAGCGCCTCTAACTGTTTTAGATTTAAAATTCTCAGTTAAATACTTTACGACTTTATGTTTCTTATTATAATTTAAATATGGTTCCGACACTTTCTTATTATTTAAATATAATTGGTCTTTCTTGTACTCTACAGTATCTCCAGGTTTACCTATTAAACGTTTAATATAGTCATCTTTTTTAGTTGCATGGAAAATAACGACGTCGCCAGAATTAATATGATTCAATGTTTTAGAAATTCGGCTGACCATCACTTTATCCCTGTCTTCAAAAGTAGGATGCATAGACTCACCTGAGACGGTATAGGAAGTAAACAAGAATTTCGTTACTAATCCAACAATGATAAGCGCTACTGCAATTGCAATAATCCATTCTAATATCTCTTTTTTCATGGTTTAGGCTCCTTGATTCTTTAAATTATTCTTCTTCAGTTGTGTGGATAAGGTAACCCACTCCTAACGCTGCAGGTATACCAATAAATGGTGTGAACATTGAACTAAATAATAAACCAAATACTAAGGTACATAAGATACCTAAATATCCACTTTTTTGTTCATTCTCAATAAATTTTTTTATCAAAGATTTAATTCTCCTTTAATGCTCACTATTGTACTATACCATTTTTAATTTTCACATTCTTACCGGTTTTAATTTTATCGTATTGTTTCTTTGGTACAACAATGACGCGTTTACCTTTATTCGTTTGTATAGTAACAGTGTATAATTTTTCATGAGGTTTCATTTGATTTTTTAACATATTCATTTGGTACTTCACACTACTTGTCTTACTCTGATTTTCATGAGAGGCAATGATATAGAAATACAACCAATTATTATAGTATGACGTCGCCATATATTGTGAAGTATATGGCGCACCTGAGCTGTATCGTCGTCTTGGTGCCATCATTGAACGTGCTTGTTGAGATTTAGTGTGATATGCACCTTGTTTATACTTCGAAGCATTTCTACTAGAAGCTATACTACTTGTTCTAGTTGCTTGTTGCGCAGCACGTTGGCTTGATTGTTGGGCAGCTCGTGACGCATTAGCTGCACTTGAGCGACTCATTGATGAACTAGATGATGTTGAGCCTCTTGCAGCTGACGAGGAAGCACTTGATGACGAACTACTACTTGAACTACTTGAGCTAGAACTACTAGACCCTCCTGATGTTGCAGCGTCTAATTCCGTTGATAACATACCAAGTGAGGCTGTAGTGATAATAATCATTAAACTTATAAATTTTAATATTTTACCTTTCATCAACTCACCTTTTCTTATTTAGATACTTCATCTTTAGAAACTGCTTTACCTTCAACATCATCATCGCCGTATGTCATGTAAGGTGGGCGATAGACATGAATTTTACTACCATCTTTAACTATGTATGGTTTTTTATTTCCATCACTTAAAATATGTTCATAAACATGTTTTAAATCTGTTTTCTCTAAATGTGATTTTCCTTTATTGTCTTTATATTTAATCTCTACATTAGGCGTATCTTCTCCACCATCGTTTAGTACTTCATAATATACATATTCATATTTATCTGATTTTTGACTTTCCTTCGAGGGTTCTTCCTGCTTTCCAGTTCCCCCACAAGCTGTTAGGGTAAATGCTAAACTTAACAAACTAATTAATAGTATTAACCTTTTCATAAACATACTCCTTTATTGTCTTTAAAGTTTCATAAAAATTATAACAATTGTTTTTTAAATTCATATTAAGATTTAACCAAACTCAATGATTTACAATGTTATTTAACTGCATCATCTCATAAATTAATTATGTAATACAAATTGTTTTTTAATATCCCAAATAATTAAAAAATGTTGAGAATGAACATTAAAAATTCCCAACACTAGTTGATTACATCTATTTACTTTCTTTAAAACCTTTGCTGACTATAATATTGATAATTAGCCAAATCAATTGGCAAATCATAGGCGCAAGAAATATTCCTATAAATAGTAAGGCAAATTTATATCCTTCCATTTCATTGTTTAAGCCATTCATTAAAACTAATACTAGTAAAATAAGTGCCACCACTATCCAAAAAAATTGTCGCCACCCACCATCAAATCTATGAAATTTTCATACTTTTACCTCATTTATAGTTAAGAAATATATTAAGCATGTCTGGTGTTTCAACTTTTAAATTGATGTAATCAAATCAAACAGTTCTAAAGGTTAAAAACGTTCTTAATTACTCATAGAAGTATCTAATTTTATAAACCTTTCAACCGTGTAAGTTTCAATCGTTGATTTGTAAGATTAGATAAAGGCAACGTTACAATAGACCTCCTACAATGAAATTGTAATCAAATCAAAGGAGTGTTTATTCATGAAAGCATTAAAAATTTCATTAACTACTGTAGTAGTTATTATCTTATTACTAGTAGGATTACTTTTCGGATTAAAAGTTTATGGTGATCATCATCCAAATAACGAAGATGTTAAAAGTTTTAATATGGCTAACCCCTTAGAACCAACAAAAGAATATTATGTGAAAACGACTAAACCAATGAAACATAAACCTAAGCAATATGAAGATGTTGATAACGTTTATAAGACTACTGGTTATGATGATAAAGGCAACAGTAAAAAAATCTTATACACAGGAATGAAAAAACTTAAACCAAATCATTATTTAAAAATTAAAGAAAAATTAAATACAGTGAGAAGCTATGAAGAAGTTAAAAAAGATGAAATTCCTAAAAAAGCAATGAGTAAATTAGAGAAATAAATGGTGAAAGATTATGAAAACGTTAAAGAAACTATCAATTACACTAGGCGTTTTTATTCTTCTAATTGGTGCGCTCATGCTAGTGGGTAAAATTTATAGTGAACATCATCCAAACGACCCCACAGTACGAGATTTAAATAAATATAATTTTATGATACCTAAAGAAGATTATTTTGTTAAAACTGATAAACCTGTTAAAAAAGAAAAATTCGGAACAGACTTCTATAATTATACTTATAAAACTGTTGGTTATGATAAAAAAGGTGATGGCAAGAAAATCACCTATACCGCAACTAAGAAATTAAAAACAAATCATTATCTCAAGCTAACAACAAAACAGGATCAAGTTTTAAGTTATTCAGAAGTTAAAAAAAGAGAGATTCCTGAAGACGCAAATAAAAATTTAAATTAATTTATTTCCACGATCTTTTAAAAGGTCGTGGTTTTATTTTTATAAAAATAATTAAATCTTACATACCTGTAAGTTACAACAAGCAATTTGTAAGGTTAGATAAAGGCAACAGCCATAGATTCTCTCTACAATTTAAGTATAAACACATTGAGGAGTGAGAAGATGACGATATTAAAAGTTAACAAATTATCAAAAGTATATGGAGACAAACAAAAATACCAAGCACTTAAAGATATCAGTTTTTCAGTTGAAAAAGGAGAATTCGTAGCAATCATGGGACCTTCTGGTTCAGGTAAAACTACATTATTAAATGTTCTTAGTTCTATTGATAATATCTCAGGAGGTTCTGTAGAAGTCGATGGTAATGAAATAAACAAACTAAGTAATAAAAAGCTCGCAAATTTCCGTAAAAAACAACTTGGATTCATTTTCCAAGATTATAGTGTACTGCCTACTTTAACCGTTAAAGAAAATATTATGCTTCCACTTTCAGTCCAAAAAATCCAAAAATCAGAAATGGAACAGAATTATAAAGAAGTGACTGAAGCTCTCGGTATTAATGACCTGGGAAATAAATATCCTAGTGAAATTTCTGGTGGTCAACAACAACGTACGGCAGCGGCTCGAGCTTTCGTTCATAAACCAAATATTATCTTTGCCGATGAGCCTACGGGTGCTCTAGATTCGAAAAGTGCTCAAGATTTACTTAATCGATTAGAAGATATGAATAAACAATTTAATTCAACGATTATCATGGTGACACATGACCCATCAGCAGCAAGTTTTGCTGAGAGAGTAATTATGTTGAAGGATGGTAATATTCATTCTGAAATTTATCAAGGAGACGACTCTAAACAAGACTTCTATCAAGAAATCATCAAATTGCAATCGGCATTAGGTGGTGTCACTCATGACGTTTAATCAAATTACGCTTAAAAATTTAAGACAGAACATCAAACACTATGGCATGTTCTTATTTTCTTTATTATTAAGTATCGTACTTTATTTTAGTTTCTCAACTTTGAAGTATTCACATAGCATTAATAATTCAACTTCTATGGCAATAATTCAAAAAGGATCTAGTTTCGGAGCATCAATTTTATTCATTATTATTATTATATTCTTAATGTACGCGAACCACTTATTCGTTAAAAGACGTACAAAAGAGTTTGCATTATTCCAACTTATCGGACTCACAAGAGGAAATATTCTTAGAATGTTAAGTATTGAGCAATTCGCGATATTTGTAATTACAGGTATCTTAGGCGTGCTCATTGGAATTTTCAGTTCACAACTTTTACTTGCCATTGCTTCTAAATTGATGAAGTTAAAAGTTCATCTTTCAATAGGATTTGAACCCCAAGCACTAATCATTACTATCATAATGTTAGTCATTGCTTTTGTTTTAATACTTGTTCAGAATTACCTTTTCCTAAAAAGAAGAAGCATCTTAACAATGATGAAAGATAGTTCTCAATCTGAAGCAACTAAAGCACGTATTACAGTTCCTGAAATTATTGGTGGTATCCTAGGTATCTTAATGATAGCTTTAGGGTATTATATGGCAACTGAAATGTTTGGTGTATTTAAATCACTTACTATGGCATTAGTTACACCATTCATTATTTTATTCTTAACAATTGTCGGTGCTTACTTATTCTTTAGAAGTTCAGTGTCACTCATTTTTAAAACGATTAAACGTTCAAAGAATGGTCGTGTTTCAATCACAGATGTGGTGTGTACATCTTCTATCATGCATAGAATGAAGAAAAATGCGATGTCATTAACAGTCATCGCCATCATTTCAGCGTTAACTGTTACAATTCTTTGTTTTACAGCTATTACTAAAGCAAATTCGGATTATAATATTGAATCATCAACACCACAAGACTTTGACTTCTCAAAAGGTAAGCAAGCGCATAAATTTGAACAGCAATTAGATAAAAATAATATTAAACACGATAAACATACTTATGAGTCAATTAATCCTAAAACAGTTAAAGATAACGTTATGACATTACAAGATGATTCTGAAGGTTTCTCACAGAATACGTCAATGATTGTTAATAAAGATCTTAAAGGTAATAACGCTCGATTAACAAACACTAAAACCGCTATCGGAATGATGAAATTTAATATGAATCAAAGTATCACAGTTAAAGGTAAGTCTAAAACAACTGTAAAAGTAACAGATAAAGACGATTCCAAAGTTTATCCATCTGAATTATCATATGCAGCTCCTATAGTAGAAGTAAGTCCTAAAGTATACAACTCATTAAAAACAGATAAAAATACTGCGCACGTTTATGGATTTAATATTAAACATCATAGCGATATGAAAAAAGCTGAACGCATCGCGTCGAAAGTTGATCCAAATGTAACTTCTAAAGATGAATTGAAAAAAGTGGTGGACGCAACAAATGGTATTTTCATATTTGTTACATCATTCTTAGGACTAGCGTTCTTAATCGCAGCTGGATGTATTATTTACATTAAACAAATGGATGAAACTGAAGATGAAATCGATAACTTTAAAGTCTTACGACGAATCGGATTTACTAATTCTGATATGTCTAAAGGGTTATTATTAAAGATTTTATTCAACTTTGGATTACCTTTAATTATAGCTCTACTACATGCGTTATTTGCGGCACTAGCCTTTATGCATGTTATGGGCAATGTAACGATGGCACCTGTATTCCTAGTAATGATTGTTTACACAGTCATCTACCTTATCTTTGCCCTTATAGCATTTATACACTCAAATCGTGTCATTAAGCGCTCAATTTAAAAAGTATTTTTCAAATAATTAATTAAAAAAGGATGGTATTTATTATGAAAATTAAAGATTTAATCAAACAATCATATGAGGATTTAAAAAATTTAACTATTAACTGGTTCAATATCTTAATGTTAGTTGTCATCGTATTCGTTTTAAGTAATATTATTACGCCTATCGCAGGTATTCCTGTTGGACTATTAGGAGGCGCATACTTCTTAAAACGTCGTGAAGAAAAAGAAGCTCAATAACTTAATCATAAAAAAATAACACCCTCATTGGAGATGTCAGTACAGTTCGACACATCCTTTGAGGGTGTTTTTACTATGTGAAGTTATTATTTTTTAGTTAGACCATCTAATTCCTCAACTCTCATCATATTATTTATCATACCTAAATAATATTTTCCTAATTCAGCACCAGTACGTTTGAAATCAGGGAGATCAAGGCCGATTAAATCTGCATGATCCCAACCGTTTTGTACAGGTCTGACTTGCCAAACCCCTTTACTTGTAGCTGGGTTCAAGAAGCCTACTTTTTTGAATGCTTGAGCAGTAGGATATATTGACGATGATACAGGTACTAGACCGTCATTCACTCTTACATTTTTATTTTTATCTCTACCAATGATACGACTCGTTATATCCATTGCGAATAACTGTCTTACGTCTGGTATTTGAAATCCTAGAGGGCCAGTATGCGTAGCTGTACCTGTATAAGTTGTGTATACAATATTAGGGTTTAAGTTTGTCATTTTATTTAACTTTTCAGCACCAGCAGTTGTTAAATCATTAATTGCTTGGTCTTCAGTATCCCAAATTCTACTATTTGCAACGCGTTCAGCATATTCTATATAGCTTTCATTTGGTTTTTGTTTAAAGCCCCATTGAGAAAAGCCTAAATTTAAATCTAGCAATCTACTACCACTTAGACGTCCTATACGATTCATTGCATCTTTAACAATTTTACGTGTACCTAATTTATCGGCAGCAGGCGTACCATTATGAGGTGTTCCTACAGTAGTGATAGTTGATATCATATTATCTTTTCCACCTTTGAAGAGATCTGATACCGTACCGCCATGTTGACGTTGATAGTCTATTTCTTCTTGATTTCCATTTCTTAAGAAATGCTCCATCAAACGAATCGTTTGACCACCCATACTATGACCAACTAAATGAATTTTTTTACCAGGTGCCCAATCCGGCATAATACCTTCATATGTTCTACCATAACGATGATGACCATATTTAGCCGCATGAGCTGCACCGTAGTCTACGCGACCGCCTTTAATGTAGTAGTACAAGTCAACCGCACGATCATAGTTACTGCTAAATGCTCCAATATTTGCTTCATGTACACGGTAACCTTGTTTAGTCAATTCACTTTTAATATTATATTTACCTCCACCCCAATAATTTGGGTAAAGTGTAAACGCATCTTCACCGACTAAACCAGCAAAACCATGAACGAACACGACAGGATATTGATTTTTATATTGAGCTTGTAGCGTTTGTTTAGAAAGTTTGTTCGGTTGATGAGATTGTAGTGTTTTTGGTTCTGTGGAAGTCGGTCTTTCTGTTTTATCTGTTTTAACTGATTGTTTCGTAGTATTTTTATTTTCTTGTTTCATGGATGGAGTTTTCTTAGTTGGTTGGTCTACTTCTTTTTCATTATTTTGTTCCCGAGTATCTTGTTCTTTATTTGAAGATTTTAATTGAGTTGAGTCTTTCGGGTCATCATTGTTTTCAGTAGATCGAAGTTGAGTATTTTGTGATGATTGATGGGCACCCTTAGACTGAGGATTATCATTGTCAGTTTCGTCTTTGTTGTTTCGAGACTCTTGCGTTGTTTCTTGAGGTTGTGAAGATGAGGAATTTTGTTTAGATTCTTTAGAGTATGTAGTGTCATGAGTTGATGATTTATCTTTAGATTCTTGCGGGTCTTGTGAATCTGGTTTATCTTGAGGGCCTTGTTGATCTTGCGACTTAGTTGATTCTTGAGATTCAGAAGGATTATCGCTTGATTTGCTTTGAGTTACTTTATCATTTTCTTGAATTGTTTCTGTTGATTGAGTTTCTGATTTATATTGCTTGTTATCAGTTGATGCTACTCTATCTTGCGTAGATGTACTATCAGATGTTTTTTCACTATCTTGTGTTTTTTTAGACGGAAGGACGTCTTGATTATCTGATTCTTCCTTCTCAGTATCAATCGCTTCTGATGTGTCTGAAGTATCGTTATGATTAATTGCTTCTTTCGTGCTTTCTAATGATTGATTTTGAGAGTTTTCTTTATCTTGAGGACGTTGAGTTGGATTCGTTTGTTGTGCTTGAGTAGATTGAGTTGATTCGGTTTGTTGAGGTTGAGAATGTTGCGTTGATTCCGATTGCTGTGGTTGAGAAGTTTTTGAAGATGATAACTCAGACTCACTTGGCCGTGATTCATTTTCTTTTAAATTCTTTTGAGCAGTTTGAGTTGTTTCATTTGAATGTGAAGGTGTATTAATTTGTTGGTTTGTCTCTTCTGCGGCATGTGCTTGTTGTCCCCCAATAAAAATCGTTATACCTGTGACAATAGACACGACTCCTACAGCGTACTTTCTAATACTAAATCTTTTCTTTTCATTATAATTTTTCAAAATAATCACCTCTATAAGTTTTTTCCCTTATAAAGATTGAAAATATAACTGCTATCTTTAAATTAACATACAAACGTTTAATTTTTTTAACTTTTTTTATTAAAGTTTTGTTAAAATTTGTATTTTTATATTTTGCTTTCTTCTATATTTTCAATTTAACAAATAATTATTATAATTCGATAAATTACCTGTAATTTGATATATTAAGTACTAAATAATATTTATGAGGTTATTTTTAATGGAGAGTTACCAACAATTTCTAAACAGCCCTAATACATTTATATGGATAGCTTTTATTTTATATTTAATTAGTAGTTTAGTCTTTTTTAGTGTCACAGTTTTCGTAGGTTTACGTCATGTGTCTCTTAAAGAAAGAATCATTACTACCTTTGTTTTAAGTATCGTTTTAACACTTACGTTGACTACACTTACTTATTGCATCGTCTCTAAATAAAGAACTGGAAAGTGACTATTAAAAATCTACTTTCCAGTTTTACTTTATTGTATAGAGAAAGGCACAAACACCATTCTACCAATGTCTATGCCTTTTAAATCAGTTAATATAATGCTGTGTTACGCGGTGTTCTCTGTTGTAGTACAATATACATTATTTAATTTCTATACCAAGCTGTTTTAGGCCAATTCTTATGTTTAGGTTTACCTTTCCATGACGAGCAATCTTTAACTCCTTTTTTACGAACATTCAAACCATCACATTTAGTCATTTTTCCTATAGATGAGCATTTATAAGCTTTAGCGTGATACCAACAGTCACTTTTATAAAAATCTACATAAGCTCTCGGATGTACTTTTGACCAGTATTTATGATCAGATTTTGTTCCATTAAATCTATTACAATGCACATGAGTTCCCTTTTTAACTCTTTTTCCACTTTTTTGTCCTTTATAGGTTTTACTATAGAGAGCTATTCCATTTGGTATTTTACCATCGTCTTTACCATCCATGTTACCAACAAAATCTGTAAAATTAATTACTTTTGTATTATTTCCACTACTTCCATCGGCTGAGTAACTTGAGGTTTTCTTTTCTGGATTAGGTAACATATCTTCTACAACGACTTTATTTCCATTTTTAGTAATATGAAAATTATTATCTTCTTTTTCAATTTCTTTGAATTGTTTCATCGTTTTCGAATCAACTTGCGAAGCATCATAAGTTCCAACTAATTTAACATTTTTAGGATTCGAGTCGTGATTTTCTTCTGCGTGAGTTGCATTGGTTTGCAAACTTGCTATACCTGTACCGGAAACTAAAACACCAATTAAAATTAATTTTAAAAAATTTTTCAATTTTTACATATCCTTTAAAATTAATTAAATTATGTAGAAAAGACTACATTTTTAAGTTATCATAAATTATAAAATTTTTTAGAATATAAGGTGAATTTAAATGAAAAAAGCATTTTATATTATTGGTATAATCATTGTTTTAGCGATTTGTTATATTTTTGTAAATTTTTTTCTATTTGATACATGGGTATGTCACTCCAGCGAGAAACAAATTAATGAATACGTTCAAAAGAAGGAAACCAAGAAATTAAACAATATTACTAAAGATAATAAGACATATCATTTTTTAAAAGAACAAGATACTATTTCTATTGAAAGAAAGTCTGACAATCAAGGAAGTGGTCATATAGGTTATTATAATGTTGATATCAATGGAAAGACAGCTACATTAACTATAAAAATCAAACACGCATTTCTTCCAGAAAGTCCCGAGGTTAAAACAATAAAATTAAATCAATAAGTCTTCTGAATTGTTTTTTTAGATTAATTTGGCTCTTTTTTTAATACTTAATTAAAGAGCTTAAATGTGAAGGATTCATAATTTAGGAATTACCATTGTTATATTATGTGTTTTTTAAGTGGGTAGACAAAGAGCAAATATACAGGGTATTAAAATGCGTATAACTAATTCGACACTTTGGAGTTGACAGTATAAAAGTAAGCAAAAAAGTAGTAATCATAACTAGTTTAAACTATTTAGTTATAATTTTTAGTTTTGGTATTGCTTGGTTGTTACTATGGAAAGATTTTTCATTTACTGGAACTAACAAAAATATTACTAATATTAGTCTTACTATTGGCACTTTGATTTCAAGTAACGGATTAATACAAACGTATGGTTTGTTTTTGGATAAAGATGGTTTATTTTCAAGTACGCCTAAAGCACACAAGCAATTAGAAACTATTTTGTCGACTTTAACGACTATACTGCAAGCTATAACCATGTGCTTATGTGTAACATTTTTAAAAGAAACGCCAATACCAATAATTATCTTTTTAGTGATATTTATTATAATTGTAATGTTGAATTTTATATTAACCCCACGAGATAAAAGTTAAATAATTTATTTTACTCGTAGAATTTATATCAGAATTCAGTATATAAAAATAACAATTATTAAAATTTAAGCGTGAGTAGTCAACATTAAAGTAACTACTCACGCTTTTGAGATAATTATATAGAAGCAATCGTTATTTAATAATATCAATTAATTCTTTCTTAGATGCGGCACGTGCTGGTATCCAACCGAACACAATACCGATAAGAGTAGATACACCAACAGCTAAGATTACGGAGCCTAGACTGACGGAACTCTTAACCATCTCTGGTGTAACGAGATCAATTAATGTTGCTATGATAATACCGAGTATTAATCCGATAATACCACCAATAAGACATAGGACCACACTCTCGACTAAGAATTGTATTTCGATATCTCGACCTTTGGCACCAAATGCACGTCGAATCGCAATTTCTTCTGTACGCTCAGTAACTGAAATGTACATCACATTCATCACACCAATACCAGCAATAAAGAGTGAAATACCTGCAACTGCTGCAACAAAGTAAGTAATGGTATCTAATACTTTTCCGATACCTTTCATCATTTCTTCATTGTCTTGATAACTATATTGCCCTTCAGATGTGCCAGTACCTTTTTTATTCAGTTCTTTTTCAACTTTTTTACCGACATCTTTTTTAGCAGAACTCTTATCCACAGTAACTAATAATTGAGGCATACCCTGAGACAAGTTACCCATATATTTATTGAATGTCTTTGTAGGGAGTTGTACTGTTGATTCTTCAGGCATACCCATACCGCCAGCGTCCATTCCTGAATCTTCAGATACACCAACAACTTTAAATCCTTCGCCATTCACATAGATAGACTTACCTATCGCATTATTGTTAAACACTTTTTTCGCAAGTTTACTATCAATGACAGCAACTTTCTCTTCAGTGTCATTATCATCTTCAGTAAATCCTTTGCCTTTGCCTACATCGGTAAGCTCGTTTTGTTTTTTAAGACTGACATCACCACCACCATGTGAATTGGTGATTTTAGCTGAATACGTGCTATCATCGTCTTCTTTTATTTTGGCATTCTTAACACCTTTAATTTGTTCTACTACACTTATATCTTCTTGTTTAAACGGATTATTCTTAGGTGCCTCCATATTCTCAGTCATAAATGAAATAGAAGCTTGATCTTTACCCACACCCGCTTCATCAAATTGTTCATTTGTTGATTTCTTAAATCCATTACCTAAAGACATAATAGTAATGACAGCTGCGATACCGATGATAATCCCAATCATCGTAAAGATGTTTCGACGTTTATTCTTTAAAATTGAGCGAAAGGCGACAGCAATAACATTAGAAAAGTTATTCATGCGTCAACACCTCTTCCTCTCGCACACGACCGTCTAAAATATGAATAATACGATCAGCTTTATCCGCTACATCACGGTCATGTGTAACCATAATCATCGTTGTTCTTTTTTCTTTATTCAGTTTAACAAAGAGTTCCATAATATCTTGAGACGTCTTAGAATCAAGCGCACCTGTAGGTTCATCAGCGATTATAAACTTTGGATTGTTAATAATCGCTCTAGCAATGGCCACCCGTTGTTGTTGACCACCTGATAATTTATTCGGCAATAAATCTTCTTTACCTTTAAGACCGACGTCTTGAAGACCGTCTAAAACTTTATTTTTACGCTCTTTACTCCCTATTCCGTTATAAATAAGAGGGATACTAACATTCTCAAGAATGGTATTATTTTGAATCAATTTAAAGTTTTGAAAGACAAACCCTACAGTATGATTTCGAATTTCAGCAAGCTTGTTGTCTGAACTTTTTTGATAATTTTCATTATTAAAAAGGTATTCCCCTTCATATCCGCGATCGATAAATCCTAAAATATTGATGAGCGTACTCTTTCCTGAGCCTGAAGGACCCATGATAGCGATAAACTCTCCTTCATCAATATGAATATCAATATCCTTTAAAATATGATTATATTCATTACCATTTTTAAAGTGTCGATTGATTTTTTTCAACTCAATCATGATGACACCTCAACTTTTTCTCCATCATTTAAATTACCTTTAGGATTTTTAATGACTTTATCACCTGATTTAAGACCTTTTTTAACGATAATTTGACCATTGTTTCGTTCAATTTTGATATCTCGTTTATGAACTTTATGATTTTCATCAACCACGAACACATCGTTATCTTTAGTTAATACATTATCAGGTAGTTTTTTAGTTTTTAAAGGAATCTTCGCATCCATAGAGAAACCTGATCTAACTGGGATATCTAAATCTCCAATAACTACTCTGTATTTAGATGTGTCGCCTTCTTTACCTCCAGAAGGATTATTCACAGTTGGATTAGAAGCTTGAGCGCCTGAACCTTCACCTTCTTCACCGCCTGCTTGAGCACCACCAGCTGCTTCACCCTCACTACCGGAATCATAACTAGTAGGAAGCTCATCAATTTTGATAATCTTACCTTCACCTTTTTTACCTGTACTATTTACAGTAACGTCGACCTTATCTCCCTCTTTAATCTTATTAATATCAAATTCTGTAACAGTCGCATTGATTTGAGGGTTATCTGAAATTAACTGTAATATCGGTTGTCCATCACCAACATCTGAATCATTTTTGATATTTACTTTACCATCAAATGAAGCATACATACTGTCATTCACTTGTCTGTCGTGTTGTGTTAATGACTGTTGTGCTTCGTTTAATGAGCTTTGATCTTGAGTAAGTTTAGATTGCAATTGGCTATTATTAGGGCTTTGATTAATCTTTTGATAATCATCATTCACTTGACTTTGTGCTTGGTTAACTTTATTCGCTAATTGTTCACGTTTACTAGCATTCCATTTGTAAATCATTTTAGTAAGTTAAGAGAAAATCCAAAATGGTTAGTGAAGTTGTTAATTTTAATAGTTTTAGCCATAATAACTGCATTCGTAAGTTACTTTGCTACAAAAGATTCTGTATTATCACAAACTAATGGTCAGATGAATTCTGGAGTTTACTTGATAATAACAATAATAACTGGTTTCTTTGGCATGCTTTTTAATGCAGGAATAGTTTTTGTGATTTTCTTAGTTATTTCTAAAATATTTAAATCTGATGCTAAAGGTAGCAGTATCTTTTCTGCTGCACTTTCATACTCAATTATAATTAATGCTTTCTCTCTTATTATCATTATTATCCAACTATTATTTGGATTAAGTATTCTTGAATATAAATTAGACAGTTTAAACATCTTCGCTAAAGGCAACAAATTTTTAATGGCATTAAACTTAACTAACTTATTAAAAGCATTTTTAACAGGCGTAGTTTATTACTCAACGAGTCGCTTATCTAAGAAAACATCTATTATATTAGGTATCGTTGCTCTAGTTTTATTAGTTGGATTTGGTTTAATAAGTGGAGCTTCTGGTCAATCAATGCCAAATATGAACACTAAATAATCACAAGAGGTACAAAAATGAATTCAGGATTAATATTATTGATAATCATTTGTTGTGGTATGTTACCAATTATTATTAGCTTGAATGAGAAAAAGAAAAAATAGGCGATATCAACCATAACCTAAAAAATCCCCTCACTATCTCGAGTAGTGAGGGGATTGGTGCATATTATTTACGAAACTCTTGTTAATTAAATTATCACACTAAAATATGTAGAAATGCATAGTATATTAATTAATTATTTTTTATTTAAAGCTTGCTTTCATTAGATGTTATTATTTTATGAAGGAGGATTGAGATGATTACTATACTGATTATATATTTACTACTTAATTTGTTACCTGCTATATATTTTGGAATAAAATACTTTAAATTGAAGAATAAAAAAGCCTCAGATAAAGAATTTAAAAATCTTTCTAAATCAATGATGAGAGCAGAAAGTATCATTATTCCAATTTCAGTATTATTAATGTTATTACTATATTTTATTAAATAAAAAGTTGTCTGATCATTAGATATTAATAAACTGCATACAAATAAGAAATTAACACTTCGTTCAGTCTACCCTCTACATAAAAAACGTTCCTTATTTAAGGAACGTTTACTCTTTCGTTTCTGGTTCATACGCTTCGATAATTCTTTTCAACATCTTTTCAATGTAATTTTCATCTAATGAGTCGGGTTTGATTAATATATTGAAGTAAATAGGCGAGAAGATAAGATCTATAAATAAGTCTTGCTCTTCATCTTTAATATGCTTGCTGATAATCTTTTTTAATGTTCTTCGATTACTATTAAAATAATCTGTCATAAACGTTTCTCGTGCTTCGATCTGTTGATGACTGATTAAAATTTCAATCACTGCACTACCTAATTTCGTCTTATAAATATCTTTGATTTTCACTAAAAAATGATACAAATCTTCATATAAATTGTCGCTCTCATGGATAAATATCTTTTGTGATTGTTCAACAAACATATCCATAATAATTGACGATTTATCTTTCCATCTGCGATAAATCGTCGCTTTAGAGATACCAGTATTTTCCGAAATCTGATCAATTGTTATGTCTCTAAAATGTATTGTTTCTAATAAACGGTTAATTTCTTCATAAATTTTCTTATTTATTGTTGGATCTTTCGGTCTTCCAGCCATGTTTAACCCTTCTTTTATGCGTAATAAATTCAACAATTTCAAATATAACTACTGCACTTACAAACCATACAATAAATCCACCAATAATACTAACTAACCACATTTGTGTTGATTGTAAAAGTCCCCAAGTAGCTAAAATACTAAATAATACGCCTATCATACCAAAGACTGCGCCTCTACTCACATGCATTGCCATCTTATCACCAAATTGCATGCCTGTGATAAACATTGAAACTAAGAACACTGCTGGAAAAGTTGCAAAGATACCTCCGAACTCTTTCCAAGGTAATACCATTGAAACAATGTAACTCACTAATACTGCTAATCCACCAACGAGAAATTTTATTAATACTAATTTCATTATTACAATGCCTCCATCATTAAATGTGTCTAACTACAAATATTGCTATAGAAATGACAAGCCAACATACAATTGAAAATATAGTCCCACTCTTGTAATTTCTTTTACCTATAAATAGTGAGGTAAAGAATACAGTAACTATACAAGATATAATTCCTACAATCGCACCTGTACTAAGATGTATAGACATTTGAATCAATTGTTGACCTCGATGATCTATAGCTAAAGCAATCACTGCAGCAAGGTAGACTGCCGGCATAGTGGCTATAATACCACCTAACTTACCACCGACTTTATCTGCCATAACTGATGCGAGCGCAACTGCAAGACCACCTATTACAAAATGGAGAATAGCACTTGAAATCGATATACCAAACACAATAACCCTTCTTATCAATTTTAATTATTAAACGAAACGTTTCGTTTACTTTTAGTGTAAATCGATTATAGTGCGTTGTAAACATTTCCACTAAAATACCTAATTTTCTAAAAATACCAATAGTATGTGTTTCACGTAAAACAATTATTAAAGTTTTTACATTATCTAAAATAACTTATTTATAGTTTAGTTTGTCGCTTGATAATTTTATGTTAAAGTTTTTATAAAATCATTTTCTAATTAAGTGAGGTTAGACATTCATGTACAAAAATTTAATCTTTGATTTCGATGGTACAATTGCAGATTCTAAAGAATGTAGTATAGTTGCTACTCAAAAATCTTTTAAAGAAAGAGGGCTAGAAGAACCGACAGTAAATCTGATTGAGTATTATATGGGAATACCAATAGAAAAGTCATTCAGTTTAATGAGTTCCGTTGATTTAGATGACCATCAGTTAGAAGCGCTTATCAAAACCTTTAGGCAAAATTATAAAGAGGTTGAATCATCTTATTTAAAACTTTATAAACATATGACTGAACAACTCCAATCACTCTCAAAAGATAAACAGTTATTTGTAGTATCAAGTAAGAAAACAGATGTGCTCATTCGTAACTTAGAGATCTTAGACATAGATCACTTATTTACAGAAGTAATAGGGTCAGACAAAGTTAATCACTATAAACCTTCACCTGATGGCATCAACTATATCTTGAATAAATACCAATTAGAAAATGAAGAAACTATTTATATCGGGGACGCTATATTTGATATGCAAATGGCAAATAGCGCAAAAGTGGCATCATGTGCAGTCACTTGGGGTACACACAGTATTGAGGAGTTAAAATCTGAGAATCCAACATATATCATTCATGAGGTAACTGAATTAAATTTCTAATCTTTTTTAAATTCTCGAAAATTCAATTAACGTCCCTTCATCAAACATATAAAGGAGTATATCACTTTGAGTAAAAAAGTTTTAATTACAGGTGCAAATAAAGGTATAGGCTTCGAAACAGCAAGACAACTCGGACAGCAAGGTTGGTATATTTTACTCGGAGCTAGAAATGAGCAAAGAGGAATGGAAGCAGTTAATACGCTTCAACGAGAAGGAATTAACGTAGAATGGGTTAGAATAGATTTAAATCACGCTGAAACAATAGATTCAGCTGCACAATACATTAGAGCACATCACAGTGATATTAACGTCTTGATTAATAATGCAGGTGTTTCAGGAAATATGCAGGCTAAGCCATTAGATGTGGATGTTGATGAGTTAAGATCTTTAACAGAGGTTAATTTCTTCGGTAATTTCCAAATGATTAAATCTTTCACATCAATCTTAGCCCGTAATAAAGGTAGAATAGTGAATTTAACCATCCCTTTGAAACCATCAAGTTTCTTCGAACCATTTAGTTACATTGCAACGAAAGCACCACTTAACTCAATGATTAAGCTCTTTGCAAGACAATTCAAGAAAAGTAAAATACCAGTCGAAATTTTCGGTATTATGCCAGGTGGAGTGACGACTGATTTAAACAATCATCAAAAAGGTCTACTCATGCGTACCGTCAGTGAAGCTGCCCAATCCATTGTAAAAGTGGTCACAGACAACCGTAATCACAATGGTAAAATCTTACTTAGAGTCACGCCTTTTAAACTATTTAAAAAGTAAATACTTTCAATAAAAAAACGAGTTAGTGCAACAATATACTGCATTAACTCGTTCTTTTCTTACTATTTCTTATATATTCTAATTTTTATTTCATAATAGTCATCATGGTCTTTGTCTTTATGTTCAACACGTAAGCCAGACTGCTCGATGGCTTCAATACTTTTACCCACTTCATCTCTCGCTTGAGTCACATCTTGTGAAAATTGGAAAGTCTGAGCTTTAACTTTTTCAGGACCTGTCTTTTGACGTACTTTATCTTCAGTTTGTTTAACGTTTAATTTCTGATTAATGACTTGCTCAATTAATTCTTCTTGCTCATCTTCGGGTAAAACTAAGACAGCACGGGCGTGTCTTTCAGTTATCTTTCCTTCACGAAGTCGTTTAATCACGTTAGGAGCAAGTTTTAATAAGCGTAATTTATTAGCGATGAAACTTTGACTTTTACCTAGACTCTTCGCTAATTCACTTTGCGTCGTATCTCCTATTTCAAGCAATTTTTTATAAGCTTCCGCTTCTTCAACCACAGATAAATTCTCACGTTGAATATTCTCAATTAACGCAACTACTGCCGTTTCTTCATCATTCATGTGACGAATAATGACGTCAGCTTGTGGTTTATGCAATGATTGTAATGCTCTGAATCGACGCTCACCAGCAATAATTTCAAACATATCCTCTTCTATCGGACGTACAACGATAGGTTGCAATAACCCATGTTCTTCAATCGATTCAGCTAATTCTCTTATCTTATTTGGCTCAAATACTTGTCTTGGTTGATAACGATTGGGTACGATACGTTCAATATGAATGGATTCAACATTATTATTGCGCTCTTCTTCAGTATAACCAACGATGTCATCTTTATTTTTTAAACCAAATAATTTTGAAAAAGGTTTCTTCATTATCCATTCTCTCCCTCTCAATTATTTGTTATATAGTATGTCTCTTCTTAGCTCTCAAGTAGTGGAGATTTGTTTGGCGTACCTGGTTTCCTTGGGTATTTCTTAGAAGTCTGTCTACGTTTATCAATCACTATCATTTGTCTTTCACCAGCATCCTCAGGCAATTCAAATGAAAATGTTTCTTTCACGTTTCCACCTAAAATATTAATAGCAAAGTTCGCTTCTTGCAATTCCTCTTCGCCTTTAGATGACTTAAGTGCGATAAATTGGCCACCTTTTTTTACTAAAGGTAAGCACAATTCACTCAATACAGTAAGACGTGCAACAGCACGTGCTGTAACGATATCATAAGACTCCCTGTAGGCTCCCTTACCATAAGATTCCGCACGATCATGCACAAAACTGACATCTTGGAGGCCTAACTCTGCAGCTAAGTGATTGAGAAATTGAATTCGTTTATTAAGTGAATCCACAATCGTTACCTTCAATTCAGGAAAAACTATTTTCAAAGGAATACTTGGAAATCCTGCACCAGCTCCAACATCGCAAATGCTTAATTCTCCATCGAAGTCATAATAGAAGCTAGGTGTAATTGAATCATAGAAGTGTTTTAAGTATACAACATGTTCTTCCGTAATACTTGTTAAGTTCATCTTTTTATTCCACTCAACAAGTAATTGATAGTACGTTTGGAATTGTTCTTTTTGCGTTTCAGACAATTCAATGCCATGTTCACTTAATTTCTTAGATAGCCATTCTACACTCATTATTGATTCACCCTTTGAAGTTTCCCTTGTTCTAAATAGACAAGTAAAATTGAGATATCTGCTGGATTTACACCAGATATACGTGAAGCTTGTGCAATATTTAATGGTTTTACTTCTGCTAATTTTTCTCTAGCTTCAGAAGCTAAACTATCTACTTTACTATAATCCAAGTCTTCAGGAATTTTCTTCTCTTCCATACGTTTTACTTTTTCAACTTGTTGTAAAGATTTATTGATATAACCTTCATATTTAGTTTGTATTTCAACTTGTTCTTCAACTGCATCAGGTAGTTGGTGGTCTTCTTCTAGAATCTCTAAAATCGTATCATAAGTCATCTCAGGACGACGTAATAAATCAATTGCTAAGATACCATCTTTCAAGCGTGAGCCACCTTTTGACTCGATAACAGATTGAGTATGATCGTTTGGTTTAATACGAATGTCAGTTAAGCGTTGAATTTCATTTTGAATTTGTTGACGTTTCTCATTAAAGCGTGCGTAGCGTTCTTCAGAAATCATGCCTAACTCATAACCTACATCAGTTAAACGTAAATCTGCATTATCATGACGTAGTAATAAACGGTATTCAGCACGAGAAGTTAATAATCTGTATGGTTCATTAGTTCCTTTAGTCACTAAGTCATCAATTAATACACCGATATATGCATCAGAACGACTTAAGATTTTCTCTCCAGTACCTAACACTTTACCTGCTGCGTTAATACCTGCCATGATACCTTGTCCTGCCGCTTCTTCGTACCCTGACGTACCATTAATTTGACCTGCAGTATATAAGTTCTTAATTGATTTTGTTTCAAGGGTTGGCCATAACTGTGTAGGCACAATCGCATCATATTCGATTGCATAACCTGCGCGCATCATGTCTGCCTTTTCAAGACCAGGAATTGTCTCTAACATTTGACGTTGAACATGTTCAGGAAGACTTGTAGATAAACCTTGTACATACACTTCATTCGTATTACGACCTTCAGGCTCTAAGAAAAGTTGGTGTCTAGGTTTATCGTTAAAACGAACAAATTTATCTTCAATTGATGGACAATATCTAGGACCAGTACCTTTAATCATACCTGAATACATCGCAGATAAATGAAGATTATCATCAATCACTTTGTGTGTTTCGCCATTTGTATATGTTAACCAACAAGGTAATTGATCTAAAATATATTCAGTCGTTTCATAACTAAATGCACGACCTACATCATCACCGGATTGAATATCAGTTTTAGAATAGTCGATTGTTTTAGCATTCACACGTGGAGGCGTACCTGTCTTGAATCGAACTACATCAAATCCAAGTTGTCTCAAGTTGTCAGCTAAAGTGATAGAAGGTAATTGATGGTTTGGACCACTAGAGTATTTCATGTTACCTAAGATGATTTCACCACGTAAGAACGTACCTGTTGTAACAACTACTGCTTTAGAGCGGTATTCTGTTCCAATATTCGTACGTACGCCTTTCACTTCATTATCTTCAATAATTAACTCATCCACCATGCCTTGCATAATATCTAAGTTATCTTCGTCCTCGATTACACGTTTCATTTCTTGTTGATATAACACTTTATCTGCTTGTGCACGCAATGCTCTTACAGCCGGTCCTTTACCAGTGTTCAACATACGCATTTGGATATGTGTTTTATCAATTGTTTTAGCCATTTGTCCACCTAACGCATCGATTTCACGCACTACAATACCTTTTGCAGGGCCACCAACGGATGGATTACATGGCATAAAGGCAATATTATCTAAATTAATTGTTAACATTAACGTTTTCGCACCACGTCTTGCTGAAGCTAAGCCCGCTTCAATTCCTGCATGACCAGCTCCAATGACAATTACATCATACTCTTGAACCACTTTTTTACCTCCTTATATTCTTAAAAACTTTTCCGGAAAATGAAGACACCCTACCGTCTTATTCCTTAAATATTAAGTATCATTATTTACCTAAACAGAATTGACTAAACAGTTGATCAATTAACTCATCGCTCGCTGATTCTCCAATGATTTCACCAAGTATTTCCCAAGTACGCGTTAAATCAATTTGAACCATATCCATAGGCACACCAGATTCAGCAGCATCTATCGCATCTTGAATTGAATGTCTAGCTTGTTTTAATAAAGAAATATGACGTGAGTTAGATACATATGTCATATCCTGATTTTGAACTTCTCCACCGAAGAATAAATCTCTAATTTGAATTTCTAATTCATCTATACCTTCTTGTTTTAACATAGAAGTTTGGATTAATGGCATGTCACCAATCATTTCTTTAACTTCATCTATATCTAAACGTGGTTCCAAATCTGTTTTATTAATAATTACAATAATGTCTTCGTTCTTCACAACTTCATATAATGTTTGATCGTCTTCTGTTAGAGGTTCATTATTGTTAAGAACAAATAAGATTAGATCCGCTTCACTTAATGCTTTACGTGAACGTTCGACACCAATCTTTTCTACAATATCTTCTGTATCACGTATACCTGCTGTATCAACTAATCGTAATGGTACCCCTCGTACATTGACATATTCTTCTAAAACGTCTCTAGTCGTACCAGCTACTTCAGTAACGATCGCTTTATTATCTTGAATAAGATTATTTAACATTGAAGATTTACCTACATTAGGACGACCAACGATAACGGTTGATAATCCTTCACGCATTATCTTACCTTGAGTACCTGTTTCAAGCAGTCGATTAATTTCTTCTTTAATATTCTTAGACTGTTCAAGTAAAAACTCAGTTGTGGCATCTTCAACGTCATCATATTCAGGGTAATCAATATTAACTTCTACTTGAGCGAGAATCTCCAATATGGATTGACGTTGTTTTTTAATAAGGTCACTTAAACGACCTTCAATTTGATTCATTGCTACTTTAGAGGCGCGATCAGTTTTAGAGCGTATGAAATCCATAACTGCCTCTGCTTGAGATAAATCAATACGACCATTTAAGAAAGCACGCTTCGTATATTCACCTGGTTCAGCCATACGTGCACCATACGTCATAGTTAATTCCAGTATGCGATTAATTGTTAAAATTCCACCGTGACAATTAATTTCAATGATATCTTCTCTAGTAAATGTTTTTGGTGCACGTAGCACAGATATCATCACTTCTTCGACAGTTTCATTAGTTTCTGGATCAATAATATGACCGTAGTTAATTGTATGTGTATCTACTTCAGATAATTTTTTCTTTCCTTTATAAAGGGCATCTCCTATTTCAATGGCTTGTGGGCCTGATAAACGGACAATACCGATAGCTCCTTCGCCCATAGGTGTTGAAATACTAGTAATCGTATCAAAATCCATAAGAGTCTCGCCTCCTTATTCAAGTAAAATTTCATTATAACATTGTAAATTGTTTCTCTATAAAAAGCGAATATAGTGTTTTTAAAGTGTTCGAGTTAGGCTTACGTTTGTCTGAGGTAAGACTTCGGTTAGTCTTATTTAGAGCACATCCCCTACCCTACTTTATCTTTTTATTAAATACCTTAGCTATTTTAAGTACATGTTCTAAACTACCTTGAATTTCTAAAGTTGTCATATCTCTAGCTGGATGTCTCGCAATAACAACAATATCTTTAGCTATAATATCTTCTTTGTGAACTTTAAAATTTTCTCTAATAGCTCTTTTAATTCTATTTCTAGTTACAGCATTACCCAATTTCTTAGAAACACTTATACCTAAGCGAAAATGTTTATTTTCACTATTATTATAGGTATAAACCACAAATTGTCTATTCGCTACAGATTTACCTTTTTTATAAATAGTTTGGAAATCTGAATTTTTCTTTATACGATATGCTTTTTCCACATAACATCACTCGCTTATTCAATTATCCATTATATGAATGTTTTTATTTCAAATGAATCTTTTTTCCTAATTAAAACGAAAAAAAAGACCACTGATGAGTCAGTGATCTTATGCTGATAAAACTTTACGGCCTTTACGACGACGACGCGCTAAAACTTTACGGCCATTTTTAGTGCTCATGCGTTTTCTGAAACCATGAACTTTACTATGTTTACGTTTATTTGGTTGATAAGTACGTTTTACCATGCAAAACACCTCCATCTGTATTCAATTATCTAATATTTCCAATTTCATACCTTGAAACTGGCTCATATACATAGATAAATTATCAAAGTATGTTGCAGCCTATAGTACTAACATACTTCATTTGAGCAATTGCTCTCTTATTGTGTCTGCTATTAAGAAATTTCTTATTTAGCTCATTATTATCTAGTCATAATTCAAGCAACTACTACAATATAACAAAATCCCTTTTATAAAGCAAGATGATTTTATGATGTATAGCATATCTTTCAATTAAATTTTCAGTTTTAAATCATTACGATTCTTGCAGCTCAAGAACTTTATATTAGTTATACATTTTTCATACATGTGTTATAAATTATTTCCCAAATGATTATTAAGAAATAATGAAGATTATATAAAGTTATCCACTTATTCACAAAACTATTGCTTATTTCTGTGGATAAAATAGAGTTCATACACATAGTTATGCCAAATTTAAGAACATATTCACAGTCATTTGACATCTGTCTAAGTTAAAAAGTATAATTATGTGGATAAGTCGTTCAATCAATGATTTTATAAGGATTTATTTATTGAACTTTTATACATAATTACTGTGAATAAATCATAGTATTGTGATAGTTATCCACTATATGTGATTAACTTGTGGATAATTATTAACATGCTGTGATTATTTTTATCCACTAATGTTATTTATGTGTATAAGTCAAAAATTTTAAGAAAGATGGAGTTTTT